>NZ_JALJRY010000014.1 GCF_024519455.1 Streptomyces sp. STR69
AGTTGCCGTTGTTCTTGTAGAGCCACAGCGAGTCGACGGCCAAGTAGCCCTGGAGATAAGGCTGTTGGTCGACGGGACCGCACCGCCAGCCTGCTGGCCAGCAGGCGCACCAGGATGCTCGGCGTCATGGTCGACGTCCACAGCCCCTTCCACGCAGACCTGGTAGAGCACCTGCACTCGGCCGCCGAGGAGGTCGGCTACGACCTCGTCCTGAGCACCCAGACCCGCACCCGCGACGAGCGCACCGCCATCGAGACGCTACTGGCCTTCCGCAGCGAGGCGTTGATCCTGCTCGGTCCGACCGCCCCCGTCGACACGCTCGCCGCACTCGACGGCAAGGCCCCCGTCATCGTCGTGGGCCGGCGCATCGAGGCAGGGGAACTGGATGTCGTGCGAACCGCGGACGACGACGGAGTGGGGCAGATCGTCGACCGTCTGGTGGCACTCGGGCACCGCCAGATCACGTACGTCGACGGCGGCAAGGGCGTGATCGCCACCGACCGGCGCCGCGGATACCGCACCGGCATGCGGCGCCACGGTCTGGACGCGCACATCGGTGTGCTGCGCGGCGACAACACCGAGGCGGCCGGTGAGCGCGCCGCCCGGCACCTCCTCGACGCGGGCGAACTGCCCACCGCCGTGGTCGCGTTCAACGACCAGAGCGCGATCGGCGTCCTGGCCGCGCTCGCCCGCGCCGGTGTCTCCGTCCCCGGCGAGGTGTCCGTCGTCGGATACGACGACGACCGACTCTCCCGCCTGAGCTGCTTCGACCTGACCACGGTCAGCCAGGGAGCCGAGGAGCAGGCGCGCTACGCGGTGGCCGCGGCCGTGGAACGCCTCGACCAGGGTCGTACCGAGCCCCGAGAGGTGGTCCTGGCTCCGCATCTGGTGGTACGCCGCACCATAGCCGAGCCGCGCTGACGGGTTCCGCGCCGTGATCGCGTCCGGTGGGCTGCGCGATCAGCACACCAGGGACCGGCTCAGCGGGCCCGAGCGCAGATGCCGTCCCCGGGGTTCGGCGTCCGTCAGCCGGCCGGCGTCGACGAGGGGACGGCCGCCCACCACGACGGTCTCCGGCCAGCCGGTGACCGGCATGCCCTCGTACGGCGTGTAGTCCGTGGCCATGTGCAGACCGGTGCTGCGAACGGTACGGGCGGCCGTGGGGTCCCAGATCACCAGGTCCGCGTCCGAGCCGGGGGCGATGACTCCCTTGCGGGGGTAGAGGCCGTTGAGCCTGGCCGGGTTGGCGCACATCAACTCGACGAAGCGGCCCACCGGCAGGCCGCCCTTGACCACCAGCTCGCTGAAGATCACCGGCATGCGGGTCTCAACTCCGGGCAGGCCGTTGGGCATTGCCCGTACGTCGTGGCTCACCGACTCCTTCTGGGCCGTGTCGTAGCAGCAGTGGTCACTGCCGATCGTCGCGACCTGGCCCATGAGAAGTCGTGAGCGCAGCCCGGCGACCGTGCCGGCGTCCCGCAACGGCGGGCAGCACACGAAGCGTTCGGGGTGCGGGCCCGCGTAGGCCGTGTCGTCCAGCACCAGGTGATGGGCCACCGTCTCCGTGAACGCCCGCACTCCACGGCCCCGGGCACGGGCCACCAGGTCGACCGCCTCGGGTGTCGACTGGTGGACGAAGTACACCGGTGCCGACACCGACTCGGCGATGGCGAGGATCTCGGCGACCGACGCGTTCTCGGCCAACTCCGGCCGGGTACCGGCGTGATGGCCCGCGCTGATCGCCCCGGCCGCCTCGCCGCGCTCCTGCGTGTCCGTGATGATGTGGTCGGCCTCGCAGTGGATGACCACCATGCCGCCCAGATCCCGTAGCGTGGTCATCACGTTGAGGATGGTCTTCTCGTCGGCCATGGTCTCGCCGCGGTAGGTGGTGAACATCTTCACGGTGACGATGCCGTCGGAGGCCATCGACCGCAGCTGCTCCGGCACGGTGTCGTCCCACTCGACCACGCACCCGTGCAGCGCGCTGTCGCACAACCCCTGTGCCGCCTTGGCGCGTTGGATCGCGGCGACGTCTGCCGGGTTCTCACCGGGGCGCGGGATGGCGAAGTCCACGATCGTGGTCGTACCACCGAAGACGGCCGCCGTGGTGGCCCGGCGGTAGTCGTCGAGGGAGGTGAAGTCTCCCGAGGTGAAGCCGACATGGCAGTGCGGGTCCACACCGCCGGGCAGCACGAGGCGCCCGGAAGCGTTCAACTCGGTGGTGCCAGGGGCCCGTACGGTGCGGTACGCGCCCGGCTCCACCACTCCGAGCACCTTGCCACCGCCCACCAGGACGTCCGCGGCACCCTGCCAGTCGGCGTTGACCACGGTGCCGCCTCGCACGACGAGGTCGACAGGTCGGACGGGTTCGGTCGATGAGGGGTGGGACATGGCAGACCTCCAGCGAGGACGAAGTGTCAGAGAGTGGCGAGGTAGGCGTGCCAGCCGCCGTGGGCGGTGATGTCGACGACACCGGGGGCCGTCAGCGCGGAGGCGCGCATACGCATCGAGAAGGAACCGGAGCCGTCCGCCAGCGCGATCACACCCAGTTCGAGTTCCGCGGGCTCCTCAGGGAGGAGTCGCTCGCGCAGCACCTCGTAACTGACCTCGTACACCTCGCCGTTGATCGACGCGCCGCCCTCCGCTACCGGGTGCAGGCCGGGGAACTCGTCGCGCACGGAGAAGAAGCGGTACACGGGTGCGGTCCGGGCGGGGCCGAGTAGACGGGCCTCACTCAGTGCGTGGTTGAGGGTGCCTCCGGACATCGCCTGTCCGTTGACGAACATCTTCAGAGTGGTCATGGTGCGGTGGCCTTTCGAGGTGCGGGAATGGTGGCGTGGTGCAGCAGGCGTCCGGGGCCCAGGTCGTCCACCGGGTCGGCCGGAGGTTCCCCGGCGATCTGGCGGGCCAGCGTGTCGCCCCACACCGGGGCGAGGGTGAAGGCGTAGGTGCCGCCCGCGACGAAGAACCCGGGGTGGCCCGGGACTTCACCGATCACCGGCATCTCGTCCGGGGTCGCGGCCAGCGGTCCGGCCCACATGCGCAGCAGCCGCAGGTCGCCGAGGAACGGCAGAATGCGCCCGGCCTGCGCGAGGTTGCCGGCCATGCTGGGCACGCTGACCGTGCTGCGGCCCGCCATGTTCAACTCGCCGGCCGGCCAGCCGCCGCCGATCAGCAGGTTGCCCGCGCTGACCTGCTTGACCGACATGCCCTCGCCGATGTGCTGGACCAGATGATGCATGACCGGCGGGACCCGCACGGTCACGTGCATCTGGATCGCAACCGGGGACATCTGTATCCCCACCCCCGCGAGTGCGGAGATCTCGGTGATCCACGGCCCGGCCACGTTGACGACCACAGGAGCCGTCCAACTCCGCTCGCCCGACAGCACTTTGTAGCCGTCCCCGACTCGCTGGACACCGGTCACCGGGGTGAAGGCGTGCACCTCGACGCCGAGGCGGCGGGCCGCGGCCAGATAGGCGGGGGTGATCAGAAGCGGGTTGGCATAGCCGTCTAGCGAGCACCAACTCGCCGCGCGTACCCGGTCGGAGAGCAGCGGCAGTTCCTTGCGGGCCTCGTCTCCGGTGAGCACCTCGGTGGGGATGCCCGCCCGCTGCTCCCACTCGTGCTTCTCCCTCAACTCCTCTTCCTGTACGGCGGTTTCGGCGACCATGAAGCCGCCGCCGCGCCGCAACTCCACGTCCGCGTCCAGCCGTTCCTCGATCTGCGACCAGTGGTCGGACGCCCGGCGTTGCAGCGGCAGCAGCCGCGCACTGTCGACCGGGACCTCCTGGCCCGGGCGGCGGGTGTGGATGGCCTGGATGTGGAGGTTGCCCGCAGTGGTGCCGGAGCCTTCACGGTTGGGTGCCCCGCGCTCCAACACCACGACCCGGTACCCGCGTTCGGCCAGGTGGAAGGCGGCACTGGCGCCGAGGATGCCGGCGCCGATGACGACGACGTCGGGCTGGGTCACTGGACTTCCTGCCCTTCGACCGTCGCGGCCATGGGCAGCGGCCGTATCGGCATCCGGGCCGCGAAGCACTCCGCGCCGCCCTCGCGCCGCCCGGCCAACGCCGCAACGATGTGGCCGCATTCGCGTCCCTGGCAGGGGCCCATGCCGGCGCGGGTGGCGGCCTTGGTGCCGTGCAGGTCGTTCCAGCCGGTCGCGGCGGCCTCCCGGATCTCGCCCGCGGTGACGCCCTCGCAGCGGCAGACCTGGGTGGCGTCGGGGATGTCGGCCGCGTTTGGCAACGGGTAGAGGCGGTCAGCCAGTTCGGCGAAACGGTCCAGGGCGCGGGCCCGGCGACGCAGGCCGGCCACCCGTACGGGCGCGCGTTCGGGTGCCAGGCGGCGCAGGATCGCGTGGGCGGCGAGCTGCCCCCGCACGCCCGCCGCGTGCACTCCCGCGATACCGGCGCAGTCCCCGGCGATGTACAAGCCGTCGAGCGAGGTCGAGCCATCCGTGTCCACGACCGGGAGTTGCTCCGTGCCTGTCGGGTCCGGTCGGGTGTCGCAGCCCAGCAGCCGGGGGAGTTCGGTGCTGGGGCGGAAGCCGAAGCCGACGCACAGCGCATCGGTCTCCAACTGCCGTACGCTGCCGTCCTCTTGGGCGACGTCCACCGCGGTGACCTGGGTGTCGCCGTGCGCGGCCAGCACGCGCGAGCCCTGTTCGACGCGGACGCCGTGCCGGGCGAGGGTGAGGAGATAGCGGGCCGCCTCCGCGAGCCGGGCGGGCTGGCGCAGCGCGCCGGCGATCGAGGAAATCCCGGGCCGGTAGGGGTGGTTCAGCTCGACCAGTGCCTCGATCCGGGCGCCCACCTCCAGCAGCGCGCAGGCGACCGGGAGCAGGAACGGACCGGTCCCGGCGAGCACCACCCGTTGGCCCACGGGAACCCGGTCCATGGTGGCCAAGTGCAGGGCGAACCCGGGGGTGACCACACCCGGCAGCGTCCAGCCGGGGAAGGGCAGGGAGCGTTCGTACGCGCCGGTGGCGACCAGTGTGGCCCGGGTGCTGACGCGACCGAGCGCGCCCGTGCGGACGTCGGAGGTGAAGAGGGTGCGGCCGGCGTCCTCGGCGCCCCAGACCAGGGTGCCGGTGCGGCAGTCGACGCCGGACTCCCGTACCTGGCGGATCAGTTCGGTGCCCTGGGGGCGGAAGTCGCCGAAGGCGGCGGTGAGTTGCTCGGCCCGGCGCTTGTAGTACTGACCGCCCAGAGTGTCGGACTCGTCGAGCAGCACGACCCTCAGCCCGCCCCGGGCCAGCACCAGTGCTGCGTGCAGTCCCGCCGGTCCGCCGCCGACCACCGCGACATCCGCCTCGGACTCCGCCATGACGTCAGCCATGCGCGGCCGTCCGCAGGGGCTCGGTGTGGGTGCGGATGTCCATGCCGTCGGTGACGTGCGCGGTGCAACTGCGGGTGCCGGGGCGGCCGTTGATGGTCACCTCGCACTCCAGGCAGACGCCCATTCCGCAGAAGGGGCCGCGCAACTGGCCGTTGACCGGGTTGCGGCGCAGCGGCCAGATGCCGGCGGCGACGAGGGCGGCGCTCACGGACTGGCCGGCCCAGGCCTGGCCGGGGGTGCCGTCGATGGTCACGGTGGCCGTCTGCGGAAGGGAGTTGGTGCTCATGGCTGTGCTCACAGTGCTCAAGGGGGGTGGGGGGTTCACAGGATGCGGTCCAGGAACTGGCGGGTGCGTGCGTGTTCCGGCGCGGAGAAGAAGAGGTCCGGGGCCTTGTCCTCGACCACCGTGCCGTCCGCGATGAACACGACCCGGTCGGCCGCGGCCCGGGCGAAGCCCATCTCATGGCTGACGACGATCATGGTCATGCCCTCTTCGCGGAGCCGGACCATGACGTCGAGGACCTCGCCGACCATCTCCGGGTCCAGCGCCGAGGTGGGTTCGTCGAAGAGCAGCAGCTCCGGGCGCATCGCCAGGGCACGGGCGATGGCCACCCGCTGCTGCTGGCCGCCGGAGAGCTGGGCGGGGTAGGAGGTCGTCTTGTCCTCCAGGCCCACCATGGCCAGCAACTCGCCCGCTGCGACGCGTGCCTCGGCCTTCGGCACGCCGTTCACATGCACCGGACCCGACGCCACGTTGTCCAGCGCGGTCATGTTCGGAAACAGGTTGAACTGCTGGAACACCATGCCGGTACGCCGCCGTTGGACGGCGATCCGCCGCTCCCGCAGGGCGCCCCGCTCGCCGTAGCCGATCCGCTCGCCGCAGATGCTGACGGTGCCCGAGTCGGGGGTCTCCAGGTGGTTGAGGGTGCGTAGGAAGGTGCTCTTGCCGCCGCCCGAAGGGCCCAGGACGAGCACGACCTCGCCCCGGTGAACCGTCAAGTCGATACCCTTCAGCACCTCGACAGGGCCGTACGACTTGCGGACCTGGCGCGCTTCGACGACTGTCTCGGTGGTCATCGGGTCTCCAATTCGAGGACCGCGGTTTTCATGCGGCGGTCACTGGTCGGCCTGTTCTCGTGACCGCGGCCCACCCGGATCTCCAGCCACCGCTGGACCAGGCCCCACAGGGTGGTCATCGCCAGGTAGTACAGGCCCGCCGCGGTGAGGCCCTCCAGGACGCGGAAGTTGGTCTGGACGGCGAACTGGGTGCGGCGCAGCAGCTCTTCGACCGAGATCACCGACACGAGGGTCGTTGTCTTGAGCAGGCCGTTGAAGCTGTTGCCGAGCGGCGGGACCATCACCCGCAGCGCCTGCGGCATGACCACCACCCGGAACACCTTCCAGGGCGGCATGCCGAGCGCGCGGGCGGCCTCGGACTGGCCGCGCGGGACCGACATCACCCCGGCGCGGACGATCTCCGAGAGGTACGCCGCCTCGTTGAGGACCAGACCGGTCAGGGCCGCGCTGATAACGCCGAGGCGCAGGCCCAGCTGGGGCAACCCCGTGTAGATGATGACCAGTTGGACCAGGAGGGGCGTGCCCCGCATCAGCCACACGTAGAAGCCCGTGACCGCCCGGACCGGCACGAGGCGGGACGCTCTGCCCAGGGCCACGAGTACGGCGAGCGGCAGGGCGAGCGCCATGCTGACCGTGGTCAGCCAGATCGTCGTCCAAGCTCCCTGAATGAGCTGGGGGTTGGTCAGGAAGGAGAAGAAGGCATCCCAGGACCACATGGCTCTCGCCCTTCGATCGCTACTTCGCGCTGATCGCGCCGGTGGTCACCTTGAGGTCGCCGGTGTAGGCCGTGACGCCGTACTTCTTGAACAGCGTGGCCAAGTACCCGTTGCCGCGAAGGGTGTTGAGCGCGGTCGCGACCGCGTCGGCGGGCTTCTGCTTGCCGAAGCCGAGGGCGAGCGGGGCGGGGTTCATGCCCTTGACCGCGGTCTCGAAGCGGCCGTCCTTCTGGTAGTAGCTGGTGACCGCCTCGACGATGGCCACGCCCTCGACCTGACCCGCGGACAGTGCCTGGTAGGCGTCGGCGGTGGTGGTGAAGGTGCGGACGGTGACCTGCTTCTTGCCCGCCGCCTTGAGCTCCTTGTTGAGGGCGGTGAGGGTGTCGAACTCGTAGCCGGGAGCTTCCACGGCAATGGTCTTGCCGGACAGGTCGTCCTCGGAGGTGATCTTCTTCGGGTTGCCCTTGGCGACGGAGATGGAGACGCCCTGGACCTCGTACGGGACGAGCTTGACGGTCTTGGCGCGCTCCGGTGTGTAGAACATGCCGGTGTCGATCATGTCCCAGCGCCCCGACTGCACGCCGGGGATCTGCGCGTCGAAGGGGATGTTGACGAACTTCGGGGTGAGACAAAGGAGTTTGGCTATCTCGTTGCCGAGGTCCACCCGCATACCGACGATCTTGTTGGAGGCGTCCAGGTACTGCATGGGCGGCAGGGTCGCGTTGGTCGAGATCGTCAGCGTGCCCGCCTTGACCAGGTCCGACTTGGCCACCTTGGGTGTGCATCCGGTCGGAGCCGCGGCGGCGGACGACGAGGAGGAGTCCTCGGAGCCGCAGGCCGTCACGGTCAGAAGCAGGGCGGCGGCAGAGGAGGCCGCGATGAGAAGTCTGCGCACGGTCGGTTCACCTTTTTCCGGTGCTGGTGGAACAGGGGTGCAGCCCGGCCTCGTCGAGCGCCGCCGACAGGGCGGTCAGCGCGGACGGGTCCTCCAGGGGGAGCAGCGGAGGGCGTACATGCCCTCCGGGCTGCCCGAGCAGCCGCATGGCGGCTTTGAGCTGCGAGGTGGGTGAGGCGAACCGTGAGCTGTAGTCGTCGTTGACGAGCAGGTTCACAAGCCGTTCGTAGCGTGCGGACCATTCCCGGGCGAGGGGCAAGTCGCCTGCCCAGTAGGCCTCGTAGAAGGGGACCGTGAAGGGGGCGCCGAGGCCGCCGCCGTCGATGTTCCCGGCGCCGCCGAACTCGGCCATCACGGCCATGCCCCGGCGGTGGATGAAGCGGCCGAAGACCTGGACCTTCCCGGCCAGGGCGGCGCAGGTGTCGGCGACCTTCAGCTCGTCGCCGGAGCTGTCCTTGACGGCCACCACGGTGTCCAGTTCGGCAAGCCTGGCCAGGGTGTCGACCGTGATGTCCACGGCGGTGCCGCGCGGCCAGTTGTAGACCATGAGCGGCAGGTCGACCGCCCCGGCGAGGGTGGCGTAGAAGGCGTGGATCTCGTCCTGGCTCGGGTGGACGTAGGGCGGCGGGGTGGTGAGGATGCCGTCCGCGCCGATCGAGCGGGCGTGCTCGCCGTACCGGGCGGACTCGGCGGCGGTGTACGCGCCGCAGCCGATGACCACCGGTAGCTGTCCGGAGAGCTCGGTGACCGCGATCTCGGCGACCCGGCGGCGCTCCTCGGGGGTCTGGGAGAACCACTCGCCGGTCGTGCCGTTCACCAGGACACCGTGGACGCCGTGCTCCGCGTACAGCCCGAGCAGCGCGCGCCAGGCGTCCTCGTCGAGGGAGCCGTCGGCGGCGAAGGGGGTGGGAGCGGCGGGCCAGTAGCCGCGCCAGGGGACGGCACTCGAAGAGGTCATGCTGTGCTCCGTGTGGGATCGATTGCACAGCACGGTGGCAGCGGCTCGGGGCAGTGGTCAATGCCGTTCCGGCTGGAAACTGCTTGTGAAACGCATTGTTTACGCCACTGACTTCACCGAATCTGTCATCATGGCGATCTCGACTCCGCGTGTGAGCAGGGTCGTATGGGATCGATTTCATGATCGGATCAGATCGGATCGGGGGTGGGCGGGTGGCAGTCACCTTGGACGAGGTGGCCGAGGCCGCAGGGGTCTCCAAGAGCACGGCCTCGCGGGTGCTCAGCGGCTCCAGTCGGGTCAGCGCACAGACGAAACGGGCGGTGCAGTCCGCGGCCGAGCGGCTCGGCTACCGGCCGAACCGGATCGCCAGCGGACTGCGCACACGGCGCAGCAACCTGATCGGGCTGGTGATAACGAACCTGGTGAACGCCTCGTTCCACGTCATCACCGAGGTGCTCCAGCAGCGCCTGGACGAGCGCGGCTACCAGGTGCTGCTCTGCGTCACGGACGCCGATCCGGCGCGCGAGGCCCGCTACCTGGACATGCTGCTCGACCACCGGGTCGACGGGCTGATCATCGTGGGCACCGGGGACAACACCGAGATGGTCCGGCAGGTGGGCGCGGCCGGCATCCCGGTGGTCAACCTGATGCGCACCCCCGAGGACGTGCCCGGCGACTCCGTGATGGCCGCCGACCGGGAGGGCGCCGAACTGGCAGTCCGGCATCTGCTCGGGCTCGGCCACGAGCGCATCGCCTTCATCGGCGGGCCCGCGCACATCGACTCGGGACGCGACCGCTACGCCGGGTTCGCCGCGGCCCTCGCCGCCGCCGGGCTCGAACCCGATCCCGAGCTGTGCGCGCGGGGGCCGTACACCATGGCGTTCGGTGCGGAGGCGGCCCGGCGGGTGATGGCCGCGGAGCGTCCGCCCACCGCGCTGTACAGCGCCAACCACGAGGCGACGTTCGGGACGCTCGGGGCACTGGTCCAGCTCGGGGTGCGGGTGCCGGAGCAGCTCTCCCTCGTGTGCCACGAGGAGGCCCCCTGGTTCTCGTACTGGCACCCGCCGATCACCGTCGTCGACAACGGCGCCCGCGACCTCGGCGAACTCGCCGCGGAACAACTGCTGCGCCGCATCGACAACCGCCCCGACCACGGCGACCCCGCCGAGGAGGGCGTCGGCCGGCTCATCCGCGTCGGCTCCCGGCTGGTGGTACGCGACTCGACCACGGCGCCGCGTCGGTCGGGGTGATGACCGGTCCCCAGGCCGGCCGACCTGTCGGCTCCTACGGTTCACCCTGCTCCCGGTTCTACGGCAGCCTGATCGGCCTGAGCTCCTCGAAGCGGTCGCCCGGGCCGGGATTGCCGGCCGTGGTCTTCCCGCCGAGCTGGGTCAGCACACCCCACACCGCGTTGAGGCCCGTCGTGACGGCGCCCTCGGCCCAGCCGCCCGTCCAGGACACGTCGTCGCCGGCTGGGTAGATGCCGCGGTGGGCCGGGTGTGCGGGGTAGCGAACGCACTCCGTGGCCTCGGTGCCCCGCTGCAGCGGCAGGCGGTCGCCTCGGACATGGTTCTGGTCGTCCGGTCGAGCTCCCGACTGACCCGGGAAGCGGTGTTGACCCAGCTTCGGGGGACGCCGTGCGGTGTCTCCTCCGAGGTCGCCGGGCTGACCGAGTCCTCCAGCTCGGGCCTCGCGGTTTCGACCGGTTTCTGTTACGGTCGCTAGATCGATCTAGTAACGGTAAGCGTGTCGACCGGCGTGACCCTGCCGGTCCTCCGCTTCGCCATCGCCCGCCTTCCAGGTTTGCCGCCTGCGAGATGGCTCCGCCCAATTGCACCGCCCCATGTTCGACGCGGCCCGGAGGGACACCGGCGCCGTGGACGACCGGAGGACCGCCATGGACCGTCTGCTCCTCATGCGCAGTTTCGTCATCGTCGCCGACCTCGGCAGTTTCAACGGAGCCGCCAAAGCGCTCGGTTCGTCGGGATCACTCGTGTCGCGACATGTCGCCGAGCTGGAGCGCCAGGTCGGCGTCCGGCTCGTCAACCGCACGTCCCGCTCGGTGAGCCTGACCGAACCGGGCCTGCGCTACGCCGAGTTCGCCGCCCGGATCGTGAAAGAGATCGACGCCGAGGACTCCAACATCGCGGATCTGCACGACAGGGCGGAGGGCGTGCTCAGCATCATCTGCCCGAAGTGGATAGGGAGCCTGGATCTCGGGGACGCCATCGCCGCGTTCTCCGCGGCGCACCCGAAGATCCAGATCCGGTTCGAGCTGGGAGGCGTGTCCGACCGGACGTACGACTTCCTCGACGGCGGTTTCGACCTGGCGTTCCACACCCGGGACCTCCGGGACTCCAACGTCCGGCTGAAGAAGATCGCCTCGCTGCCCTTCGTCCTGTGCGCGTCGAAGACGTACATCGACGAACACGGCCCCCTGACGCACCCGAACGACCTGGCCGCCCATGACTGCCTGGTGCACGTCAACGACCCCGTCTGGCGCATCGGGCACGGCCCCACCTCCACGCTGCACAAGATCCGCAACGTGGCGTTCTCGTCCAACTCGTACATCGCCCTGCAGAAGGCGGCCGTGCACGGGCGCGGCATCGCCCTGCTGCCGCAGCGGTCCGCCTACGACGATCTCGTGTCCGGGGCCTTGCAGATCCAGCTGCCCGAACTGGCGGCACCCGACCGGCCGCTCTACGCGATCCACGGGCCCGGGCCGGGCACCCAGCGCAAGGTCTCGGTCTTCCTGGACTTCCTCGCCAAGTGGTTCGCGGAGAACCCGATTCCCACGATCGGCTGTTGACATCCGCCCACACTTGCACGGCGCGAAACCTTATAGTTCGCCCCGGTAGCTCATATTTTCTACCAGCTGGTGGACAGGTGTGCTCGGTGTGGCCACTGTGGCAACGCGAATCGAGCCGCGAAGGAGCTGTCTCTTCATGTGCGAACCCCTGGGTGAACCCACGTCCCGCAGGACGATGCTGGGCGCGATGGCGGCATCCGCCGCTGCCGCCGTAGCCGTACCTCTGCTCGGCGCCGAGCCGGCCGCGGCGGCGGCGAACACCGGATCCGTGTCCTCCGGCACAGGCCTCTCCGTCACTCTGCTCGGCACCAACGGCGGGCCGCCGCCGCTGGCGACCCGGTACGGCATCTCGTCGGCGCTGACGGTGAACGGCAGAACGTATGTGATCGACTGTGGGCGGGGAGCGGTGACGCAGTATCTGCGTGCCGGTCTGTCGATGCCGTCGCTGGCCGGGATCTTCCTGACCCACCTGCACTCCGACCACATCGTCGACTACTACTCGTTCCCGCTGCTGTCGGCGGGCGCCTCGGGCGCACAGGGCTTCCAGAAACCGATCGATGTCTACGGCCCCGGTCCGGCCGGCATCGCCTCGACCGTCGCCGGGGCCCCGGGGCCCGTGCCGGGCACCGTCGAGATGACGAGGCTGGCCGGTCAGGCGTACGCGGCGTCGCCGACCTTCTTCATGACGGAGCACGCGGGCATCGACCCGGCGACCCTGCTCAACGTCCACGACGTACTGCCGCCGTCCGGTGCCGGCGCCTCGGCGACGAACTCCGCGCCGGCCATGGCGCCGTTCACCGTCATGGAGAACGACGACGTGAAGGTCACCGCCGTCCTGGTCCCGCACGGCGCGGTGTCCCCGGCCTACGCGTACCGCTTCGACACGGACCACGGCAGCGTCGTCTTCTCCGGCGACACGGCACCCACCCCGAACGTCATCACGCTTGCCGCGCACGCGGACGTCCTGGTCCACGAGGCCCTGTACCCGGCGGGCCTCGCGAGTCTCGGCCTGCCGCAGGCGCTGATCGACCACATCACCTCGACCCACACGGACGTCGCGGAACTCGGCCGGATCGCGGCCGAGTCGGACGCGGGCAAGCTGGTCGCGACCCACCTCGGCCCGGGACAGCAGACCGTGGTCTCCGACGCGACCTGGCGCCGCCTGCTCCGCGACAGCGCACGCCGGGCCGACTTCGGCGGACCGATGGTGCTCGGCACGGACCTGCTGCAGCTGCCGGTACGACGGCGGGTGCGCCTCAGGTCCTGAACCGTCCGGCGCTGCACGGAAGTTCGGCATTGCTTGCGCCGTGCGACCGATCACCGATGCGTCACGGCTCTCGCCTCGTCCGAAAGAGACTGTTACCGTCCGACTTAATCGATCTAGTCGGTGGCTGGTGCCCCGACGACGCTCTGGACGATGACGTCCACTCAGCGAGGTGTGAAATGGACTTGGTCGCACAACAGCGCAGTACCTACGAAGCGGTCCTCCGACTCAACGACGCACCGTTCATCACCGAGCGCCCGGCGCTGTTCAGCCCGGCCGCCGCGGCGCAGGACGTGGGCAACACCCGGGGCACCTACGGCCGCTTCGCGCAGCTCCTGCTCCCCGAGGAGTACTCGGACTGGGTCGAGGAGAGCACCGCCCATGTCGGCTCGTGCTACGTCGGCGACTGGACCTCGTTGCACAAGGTCAAGGTGCACGGCCCGCAGGCGCTCGCGTTCCTGAGCCGGTTGGGGATGCGGGACCTGTCCCGTTTCGAGACCGGGCAGATCAAGCACCATGTGCAACTCGACGAGAACGGCTGGATCGCCTCCGAGGGAGTGCTCTGCCGGCTCGGGCCCGACGAGTTCGTCTACACCGCGGGCAGTTGCGACTGGCTGTTGTGGCAGCTGAGCCAGGGCAGTTGGGACGCCGCCGCCACCGACATCAGCCCCGACGTGTTCATCTTCGGCGTCCAGGGCCCGGCGTCCCTGGCGGCACTGGAGAAGCTGACGGGGGACGACCTCCGCGACATCGCCTTCAGCCGCAGCCGTATGTCGACGGTCGACGGGGTCCCGGTACGGGTTCTGCGCACCGGGATCTCGGGCGAACTCGGATACGAACTGCACGGGCCGACCGCACACGCCAACGACATCTGGGCGGCGGTCGTGGCGAGCGGGCAGGACGTCGGCATTCGCCAACTCGGCTTCCGGGCGCAGCCTGTTCAGCACATCGAGGCCGGGATCGCCACCAACGGGCTGGACTATCTGCCGGCGTCGATCCTCACGCCGGGTGCGCCGAGGCAGTTCCGCAAGGGCGTGCCGACCGGCAGTTTCGTCCCGACGGGCGGGGTGACCGACTACTTCCGCAAGCCGGGCGAGCTCGGCTGGGGCTTCCGCAAGGGTGTCCCCGACCGCGACTTCATCGGCCGGGACGCACTCGCCAGGGATGCCGAAAGCGGCGTCCCCACACGCGAGTTGGTAGGTCTGCGCTGGAACGCACAGGACATCGCCGGCATCCTCACCTCGCTCCTGGGCGAGGCCGAGCTGCCGGACCAGATGGAGCTGCCGCGCGGACGCGGTCCCCACTTCGACCAGGTCCTGGTGTCGGGCGATCCGGTGGGCGTGGCCACGGGCCGGACGGTGAGCCCGACCCTCCGGGCGATGATCTCCCTCTGCGTGCTCGAACCCGCGCATACGACACCGGGCACGGAGGTCGTCGTCCTGTGGGGCCGTCCGGGCACCCCGCAGCGGGAGATCCGCGCGACGGTCACAGCGCTGCCCTTCAAGCCGGACAACCGGCGCACCGACGTCACCGATCCCGGGTGAATGCCGTCGCGGGACCGGATGCTCCGACCCCGAACCGTCGACTCCCCTCTGTGGCCGAGCAGGCGAGCGGGTTCGCCGTGAGCGGACCACACGAGGCGCGTTCGGGGTGTGGGCGCCGCAGCCGCAGAGGCATCGTTCGTGCCCTGGGGAGCGGCGCGGGTGCGGCACGGGCCTCTGCGCGGTCGTAGCGAACCGATGGTGCGCCTTGTCCCTGGTACACGGCGCACAGAGGCCCAGTGCCGGCTGGGTGATCCTGGTCAGTGGGTCGGCGTGCATCGGCAAGTCGGCGCAGCTCGCGGAGGTGTGCCGGCAGTCCGGGAGGATCGGCGTACGACCCGTCGTCGGCCTGTGCGACCCGATCGAACAGGTCGGCCCGGCGCGCCCGTCATCGCGGCTCCGCGGGCCGGGCGCGAGCCGCTGGTGGCCATCGAGCAGTACCAGCAGATGCTGCGACGACCTGCAGTGGGCAGACCGGGTCAGCCGTTTCCTGATCCGCACGCTGGTCCCGCGTCTGCTCGGACTGCCCGTGGTCCGGCTGTTGTCCGGGCGGGAGACTGCCGCAGACCTTTTGGGCCGGGACCACGTCCCCGGCGAGCGCACCCGCCGGTTCCTGGGGGCGTCCGCCGGGAACCCGCTGCTGGCGCTGGAGCTCCTGGACGGGCCGGCCCGCACGGCGGCACGCGGTGACCGCGACACGGCGCCTGGCACAGTTCAGCGCGGCCATCGCCCAACGGATGAGGGAACTGCCGGAAGCAGCGCGTGACTTGGTGGCCCTGGTCGTCGTCGCCGTACGGGACCTGCCGGTTCCCGAGGCGCTACGGTTGCTGCTGCTCCAGAACGGCGGTCTCAGCTCGGCAGTTGTTGGGAGCCGGCATGCAGCACCTGCCCCCAGGGGTTGATCAGGGTGTGAGGGGCAGCCTGGGTGAGTACCCCGCGGAGCCAGTCGCCGCAGTCGGCGGCGAGCGTGGTGTGGCCGGTGCGGAGGGCGTCCTTGCCCAGGGAGAGCAGGAGGCCGCCCCAGTATTCGGCGTGGTCCTTGAGCGCGAAGCGCAGTTCGCCGCGGCCGGAGGCCACCGAGTAGCACATGTGGATCTCGCGGCCGGTCAGGCGCCAGCCGTCCCCGGCCGTGCCAGAGGTGCCGTCGAGGGCGCTGGATACGGCCTTGGCGGCGGCGGGCAGGAAGCCGAGGTGGCTGCCGCGCTGGGTGGGCGACCAGGGCTCGTCCTTTCGGCCGCCGTTCACGGTCAGCGCGTCGGCGAGACGGGTGGCCCACGGCTGCTGCTCGGCGCCGGTGGCGCGCAGGGCCTCGGCCAGGGTGTGCGGGCCCGGGGAATCCAGGTACTCCGCCACGGCCCAGGTGGCCTCGCGCAGGGTGTCCTGCGGATCCAGGAGGGAGAGGATCTCGGGCTTCAGCAGGCCGCCGCGGGGCTGCCCGGTCTGCTGAAGGACCGCGGCGCGGCGGCCGAGGAGCTGGGAGGCGGGGTCGGTCAGTCCGTTGCCGGCGAGAAACTCGGCGAAGAGGCGTCCCACGTCGAAGGCGGAGTCCGCCAGCTTGCGACGGCCTTGGCGGTGGTGGAGGAGCATGGCCCGGCCCGCGCAGTCCACCAGGGTGGCGAGCCCCGTGGCCGCATCGGCGCCGCGGCCCATGGCGCGGGAGTTGTCGTTGTAGAGCCGGACCGCCTGGTCGTAGGCGGCGACGGCGAGTTCGGCGTCGCCGCCGGCGTACTGGGTCCGGCCGAGGACGGCGGCGTTCCTGGCGAGGGCGTACCAGTCGTCGTGCGTGGCGTCCACCGCGTCGTTGGCCTGGTCCACGGCGCTGAGCAGGGCGCCTCTCCGCAGCGTGGCAAGCGGTTCGGTGCCGGGCTGCCCGTCGAGCGGGTCGTAGGTGAAGACGGACTGCGCGGCGGAGGACGTGGGCGACGGCGTCCCCGGTAAGCGTGGCGGTACCCTGCTGTCTCTTCGGTCGTGCCGGTCTTCCCGCCGCCAGAACGCCATGCCTTGTTCCCCCTTCGTGACCTGTCACGATGCAACAAGCTTGCGCTGAACGAATGTTCGCAGGGTGGTGGGACCTCGACAAGGCCCGGTCGACCCGCCTCGCGGCCTGGCTCCAGGCTCGTGGCTCGCGCGTCGTCGTCATCGTCGGTCGGGCCGGCCGTGCAGGAGGAGTGCAGGAGGACCGCTTCGGCTCTGCGATTGGAAGATCTCGACGTTCAGGTCGAGTCGGGTTCTGCCATAGGTTCAGTCATAGGTGTCGGCGCCGCGTTCGACGATCCGGGCGAGGCAGCGCACTGTGCCCTCGTCGTCGAAGCCGGCTTCCGTCATCCGTTGCGCGATGGCTTCGGCCGGCTCGACGAACTGGGCGTAGAGCGAGTCGTCCGGCATGAGGTGTTCGGCGAGAGCGGGTGCGGCCGACAAGGCGGAGCGCTCAGTCCGTCACGCTTGCAACTTGGCTTGGGGCCACGTCGCGTCGAACCAGTCCATGAACGGCAGGACACCGCCGACCAGCTTGACCCGGTCGTGAATGGCAATCTGATCGTGTCCGGGCAGGAAGTCGCGTCCTGACGGGACCTCCTTCTTGCATCCGCACGCGCAGCTGGTGCGATCGAACGGCGAGTCGAAGTACTGCACCGGGTTCTGACTCTTGTCGACCGGGGACTCGCTGCCCACGTACTTGTCGTACACCGGATTGCCGGGCTTGAGGATCGTCCCGTGGATCGTGCGACGGCCGTCCGGGGCCGGGTCGGAGATGTGATCGATCTCCACGGCCAGGACGACGATGCCCATGGCGCTGAACACGACATACCGTTCCCGGTCGGCCCGTGTCCCCAGCTTCCAGCGGCCGTTCCCCGCCGCGTACACCTCCTCGTCGGACAGCCCCGGACGCCATCCGGCCGACGATTTCCCGTACTCGTCCTCCGGCCACGTCCGGTAGGCACCAAGTCCGATGTTGAGCATGCCGAACCCCCAATCCCCTGCCCCGCAGTCCTTCACCCCGGGGCGATGGCATGAAGGTAGAACCCTGCCCCATCTCAGCGCAAGGCTTAGATGGATTTCTTACGGATGGATGGTGCCGCACGATACTTTCAATTCAAGGATTAAAAGTATGAGTGAGGGGGTGATGCCGACGCTGTGGCATGCCTGACGTGGTGGTCCCACCCGCACGGAACGCGCGAGGACGGCGCGGTGACCACGGTCAAGGCCGATCGGTGCGAGCGGATGGATGCCGTACGGCTGGCCGAGTTCGACCGCGAACGTACCGCTGTCGCCGAATCCACCGAGGGGTGACCGCTGCGGATCAGGTTCGAGGACGAATTCGCCCTCTCCGTGGCTCTGAGCCCGGACGGCAGGCTCATGGCAGCGGGCACCGCACGTCACATGGTCTACGTCTGGAACGTCGAGAACCCTAGGGACCCCGTTGCGCTCACCGCGACACCCTGGCGACCGCCGCTCTCGACGGGCAAGTCACGCTATGGCGTACCAGCCGGGGGAAGCGGCCCACCCAACTGACCCACCCGTTGGTCTCGTCGGCCGCCTACGCGCGGCCGTGCGGCAAGGGTGGCTGACGACATGTCGGCAGCGATCGGGCGCCCGGCGGTCACTGAAGGCCGCGGCATCCGTCGCAGACATGGCTGGTACTCGATCTTCACCTTGAGTGCCGCGCAGGGTTCGGCACCGGCCGTTGGTAGCGTCGGCACGGTGCGCCTGTCGACAGGCACATGACGCTCGACCGGAGAGAGACGTGATGTCCCCGACGATTCGCAGGGCCGTGATTCCCGCCGCAGGGCTCGGCTCCCGGCTGCTGCCGCTGACGAAGGCGACACCGAAGGAGATGCTGCCGGTCGGCGACAAGCCGGTCATCGAGCACACCGTCCGCGAGCTGGTGGACTCCGGTATCACCGACATCACCATCGTCGTCTCGGGCGGCAAGTCCTTGATCCAGGAGCACTTCCGCCCCAACCCCGCTCTCGTCGACCAACTCCGCGAGGACGGCAAGACGGCCTACGCGGACGCGGTGGAGGAGGTCGCGGAGCTGGCCCGGCAGGGCCACATCACCTACCTCGACCAGTACGGTCCCTACGGCAACGGCACCCCCGTGCTGAACGCCGCCCGTGCCTTCGGCAACGAGCCGGTGCTCGTGCTGTGGCCCGACGACGTCTTCGTGGCCGAGGTTCCCCGTGCCCAGCAGCTGGCCCGCGCCTACGAGCAGACCGGTTGCCCGGTGCTGGCCCTCATGCCGATGGACCCCGTCGAGTCCCAGCGCTACGGGGTCCCCGTGGTCAAGGAAGACCTCGGGGACGGTCAACTGCGCATCACCGGCCTGGTCGAGAAGCCCGAGCCTGCTGCCGCGCCGTCGTCGTACGCGGCCATCGGCGGCTATGTCGTCACCCCCGGAATCATCGACGAACTGCGCGAGCAGACCCGCCGCTGGTACGAGCGCAGGACAGGCGAGGTCTACCTGACCGACGCCATCAACGCCTACGCGGCCACCCGCGCGGTGTACGGACAGGTCATCCAGGGTCGCTGGTACGACACCGGCAATCCGGCCGACTACATGGTCGCCCAGATGGCGTTCGCGCTCGCCCACCCCGAGTACGGCCCCGTCCTGCGCGGCCTGGTCGCCGAACTCGACGTCGACCGTGCTGCCGTTGGCCGGGCGAAGCCGAGCAGCTGACCTGCGCGGCGGTCGCGCCGTCGCGGAACCCGCCGAGCGCGACCAGCGGGCGAGGGCCCCCGTACCATGAGGAAGCGCTTGCGCGAAGGGGTCGGAAGTGAAGGCGGCACGCATGGGTATCGGGGACGACACGGACTCGCTCGACGAGGCGGCGAACGTGTTCATGGCGGCGCGTCCCCAGCTCTTCGGCATCGCCTACCGCGTGCTCGGCAGCGCCACCGAGGCCGAGGACGTACTCCAGGAGGCGTGGCTGCGGTGGCAGCACACCGACCGTGACGTCGTCCGGGAGCCGAAGGCGTTCCTGGCCACCGTCACCGCCCGGCTGGCGCTCAACGTCGCCCAGTCCGCCAGGGTGCGGCGCGAGTCGTACATCGGCCCCTGGCTGCCCGAGCCGATTGACACGCGCGCGGATCCGCAGTTGGGCGCCGAGCGGGCCGAGGCGCTCGACACGGCGGTGCTCCTCCTGCTGGAGCGGCTCAACCCCGTGGAACGGGCGGCCTATGTGCTGCGGGAAGCCTTCGACTACCCCTACGGGCAGATCGCGGACATGCTGGAGACCAGCGAGACCAACACACGCCAGTTGGTGAGCCGCGCGCGCAAACACCTCGCGTCGGAGCGCCGCAAACCCGTCGACGCCACCGAGCACCGACGGCTGATGGAGGTCTTCCTCACCGCGGCGCAGACCGGCGACCTGGCCGTGCTCGAAGGCATCCTCGCCCAGGACGTGGTCAGCTACACCGACGGGAACGGACTGCGCGGGGCGTCCAAGTTCCCGGTCGTCGGCCTGGTGCATGTCTCCAGGTACCTCGCCGCCTTCGCGCCGCGTTTCTGGCCGGGGAAGGAGGTCCACTGGGTCGAGGCCAACGGCGGTCCTGCCGTCCTCGTCACGGCCGAGGGGACGGCGGTGGTGCTGCTGACCCTCGACATCTCGGAGCGCGGCATCGAGCGGGCCATGTGGGTCATGAACCCGGAGAAACTGGCGCCCTACGTCGCCTCTCTGGAGGGCGGCACCACCTCCTCCTGAACACCCCCGTCAGCCGTCACAGATCGCGCGGCTACCCGGTCGTACTGGATGAAGACCCCAGTGATCGGAGTGGACCGTGGCTGTCACCGAACAACGTCTTGCCACCATGGTGCTGGTGATCGGCACCGGAGGTGCCGGCCTGCGGGCGGCGGTCGAACTGGCGGAGGCCGGGATCGACGTCCTCGCCGTCGGCAAGCGTCCCAAGGAGGACGCCCATACGGCACTCGCGGCCGGCGGCATCAACGCGGCGCTGGCCACCATGGACCCCGAGGACAGCTGGCAGCAGCACGCCGCCGACACCCTCAAGGAGAGCTACCTCCTCGCCGATCCCCGCACCGTGGAGATCGTCACCCAGGGCGCTGCCCGGGGCATCGAGGACCTGGAGCGCTACGGCATGGACTTCGCGCGGGAGGAGGACGGCCGGATCTCGCAGCGTTTCTTCGGCGCGCACACGTTCCGCAGGACCGCCTTCGCCGGCGACTACACCGGCCTGGAGATCCAGCGCACCCTGATCCGACGCGCGGAGCAACTGGACATCCCGGTGCTGGAAGGGGTGTACATCACCCGGCTGCTGGTCCATGAGGGTGCCGTGTTCGGTGCGTACGGCTTCGACCTCACGAGCGGACGGCGCTACGTCATCCACGCCGACGCGGTGATCCTGGCAGCGGGCGGTCACACCCGTATCTGGCGGCGCACCTCCTCGCGGCGCGACGAGAACACGGGGGACTCCTTCCGGCTGGCAGTGGAGGCCGGGGCCAGGCTGCGCGACGCCGAACTGGTGCAGTTCCACCCGTCCGGCATCATCGAGCCGGAGAACGCCGCCGGCACCCTGGTCAGCGAGGCCGCCCGCGGCGAGGGCGGCATCCTGCGCAACGCGCTCGGGGAACGCTTCATGGCCCGCTACGACCCCGAGCGCATGGAGCTGTCCACGCGCGACCGGGTGGCGCTGGCCGCGTACACGGAGATCAAGGAAGGGCGCGGTACGCCGAAGGGAGGTGTGTGGCTCGACGTCTCCCACCTGCCCCGACAGACGATCATGGCCCGACTGCCCCGCGTCTACCAGACCCTGCTCGACCTGCAGATGCTGGACATCACCCGCGATCCGATCGAGATCGCGCCCACCGCCCACTACTCGATGGGCGGGGTGTGGGTGCGCCCCGAGGACCACAGCACGGACGTTCGCGGCCTGTACGCCATCGGCGAGGCGTCGAGCGGGCTGCACGGCGCCAACCGACTCGGCGGCAACAGCCTCATCGAACTGCTGGTGTTCGGCCGCCTGACCGGCCGGGCCGCCGCGGCGTACTCGCAGTCACTGACGGCACAGCCGCGGTCGGCGTCGGCCGTCGCCGAAGCCCGCGCGGAGCTCGACGGACTCCTCGCCGCCGACGGGCCCGAGAACGTGCGCGCCCTGCAACGCGCCATCCGCGACACCATGACCGAGCACGCGGGCGTCGTACGCGACGAGGACGGCCTGCTTGCCGGACTGGCGGAACTCGCGGTGATCGAGAAGCGTATGGAGGCCGTCGGTATCCACCCGGACATCGCGGGCTATCAGGATCTGGCGCATGCCTTCGATCTGAAGTCGGCCGCGCTCGCGGCCCGGGCCACCCTCGAATCGGCGCTGGAGCGCCGCGAGACGCGTGGCTGTCACAACCGCAGTGATTGTCCCGGCCTGGATTCCGCGCTGCGGGTGAATCTCGTGTGGTCCCCGACGACGGGCGTCACCCGCGAGGACATTCCGTCCGTGCCCGACGAGATTTCCGCCCTGATGCAGGAAGTCTCGACCGCGGGGAAACTCGTCGAATAGGTCGAGTCGGCGGTGTCACAGACAGAGCCGGTGCCCGGTCTCTACTGATGCAGGCATCAGGCAAACCCGAAAGGAATTCCGTCATGAAGGTCGTAGTGATCGGTGGAACCGGGCTCATCGGTTCGAAGGTGGTCGCCGGGCTCGGCGGGCACGGGCACGAGGTGGCCGTGGCGGCGCCCAGCACCGGTGTCAACACGCTGACGGGCGAGGGCCTGGCCGAGGTCCTGAAGGGTGCGGCGGTGGTCGTCGACGTGTCCAACTCGCCCTCGTTCGAGGACCAGGCGGTCATGGACTTCTTCCGCACCTCGACGACGAATCTGCTGAAGGCCGAGACCGAGGCGGGCGTCGCGCATCACGTGGCACTGTCCGTCGTCGGCACCGAACGGCTCCAGGGGAGCGGGTACTTCCGTGCCAAGCAGGCCCAGGAAGACCTGATCAAGGCGTCCGGCAACCCCTACTCCATCGTCCACGCCACCCAGTTCTTCGAGTTCGCGAAGGGACTCGCCGACGGGGTCACCGTGGGCGACACCGTGCACCTGCCCGACGCGAAGATCCAGCCCATCGTCTCCGACGACGTGGCCGAGGCCGTCGCCCGCGCCGCGGTCGGGGACCCGGTGGGCGGCGTGGTGGAGGTCGCCGGTCCCGAGGCGTTCCAGCTGGAGGAGTTCATCCGCATGGGACTCTCGGCCCAGGACGACCCCCGCAAGATCGTCACGGACCCGCAAGCGACGTACTGGGGCGCCGAGTTGGAGGAGAACACGCTCCTGCCGGGGCCTGACGCACACATCGCCGGGACGCGGTTCGCCGACTGGCTCACGCGCCAGAAGTAGAGGCTGTTCGTTCCGGGTGGCCCTTTCCTCCGAAAGGGCCACCCGGGCTGTTTCAACCCTCGACGAACGTGACCGTCTCCCCGATCGGTGCCCTGCCCGTACGGGCGTTGTCGACCGTGACGTCCTCGAATCCGATCGACATGCCGCAGAAGAGCATGAGCTCGGCCGGCGGTGACAGGACCTCCGCGACGCTTCGGTGGAACTTCGCCCATGCCATCTGCGGACAGCTGTGCAGCCCTTCGGCGCGCAGCAACAGCATGACGGTCTGCAGATACATGCCGGTGTCCGACCACTGGGCCGGACCCAGATCGCGGTCGATGTAGCAGAACAGGGCGGCGGGCGCGCCGAAGCAGTCCCAGTTCGCGGAAGCGGCCCGCTGGCGCGCCTCCACGTCCTCGCGCGGGATGCCGAGGGCGCCGTAGCGCTGCTCGCCGAAGGCGGACCGACGCTCTCGGTAGGGGGATTTCAGCACGGGCGGGTACTGCTCGTACTCCGGCTCGTCCCAGGCGTCGCCCGCGGCCAAGCGCTCGCCGGCGCGCTTCTTGATCTCGGCCAACGGCCCGCCGGTCACCACGTAGGGGTGCCACGGCTGGAGGTTCGATCCGGACGGCGCCCAGGCCGCGGCGGACAGCACACGCTCCAGCACCTCCCTCGGGACATACCGGTCGGTGAATCCGCGCACCGCCCGCCGGCTCGTGACCGCCTCGTACACGTCCAAGACGTCCCCACTCCTCATCTGCTCAACTGCGCGTCTGTTCAACGGGTTTGGTCACCGGTGAACTTCTTTGGCCGGTATTTTCCTGTCTTCGTAATCCTGTGGCGACGGTTTGGTGATCTGCGCGCCCTCGCCGTAAAGGCCCTGGCTGAGCCGGGAGCGCAGATTCCGGGTGCCGCTGTCGATCGGGCGGTACTGCTCATGCTGGGTGAGAAGGTGGAGTTGATCCTGGTCGAGCGGCTCGTGCAGCTCGACGAACTCGCCGTCGGGCAGGCGTTTGACGATGCCGGTCTCGCGTCCGTGCAGTACTTTGTCGCGGTCACCGCGCTGAAGTCCGAGCGCCCATCGCTTCGTTACGGAATAGGCCGCGACAGGCACGACGAAGAGACCGATGCGGACAGCCCAAGTCACCGACTCGACCGCGACATGCAGACGGACGGCGATGATGTCGTTCCCCGCGCCGATCAGCGCCACCGCATAGAAACTCAGCCACGCGACGCCAAGTGCCGTTCGTACGGGCCGGTTACGCGGTCGGTCCAGCAGATTCTGTGCGCGCCTGTCACGGGTCACCCAGGACTCGATGAACGGATACACGCCCAGGGCGAGGAAGAAACCGACCCCTGCGGTCAGCGGAATCAGGTTGTCGAGCGCGAGGGTATGGCCCCAGAAATTGATCTCCCAGCCCGGCATCACCCGCAGCAGTCCGTCAGCCACCCCCATGTACCAGTCGGGCTGCGAACCGGCCGAAACCTGGTCGGCGCGGTAAGGGCCGTACTGCCAGACGGGGTTGATCTGCGCGACCGCGGCGATGACGAGGACGGCACCGGACACCAGCAGGAAATACCCGCCCGACTTGACGGCGCGTACCTTGGTCGGCACGCCCACGACATTGCTGTTGGTGCGTCCTCGGCCCGGGTACTGGGTGTGTCCGTGGTAGAGCATCAGGGCGAGATGGGCGGTCAGGAGTCCCACCATGAGGGCGGGGATGATGAGCACGTGGATGGTGTTGAAGCGGGCCACGAGTTCGTGGCCCGGGAACTCGCCTCCGAAGAGGAACATCGACAGGTACGTTCCGACGATCGGAATGGAAAGGATCGTTCCGTTCACGACGGCGAGGCCGGTTCCGGACAGCAGGTCGTCCGGGAGGTCGTATCCCGTCAGTCCCGCGAACATGGCGAGGACCAACAACAGGAATCCGAATACCCAGTTGACCTCGCGCGGTTTGCGGAAGGCGCCCGTGAAGAACACCCGCATCATGTGGGCGAGTAGGGAGGCGACGAAGATCAGCGCCGCCCAGTGGTGGGCCTGCCGGATCAGCAGACCGCCGCGGACGTCGAAGGAGATGTGCAGGGTCGAGGCGAACGCCTCCGACATCATCTGGCCGCGCAGCGGTGCGTAACTGCCGTTGTACTGCACCTCCTTCATCGACGGATGGAAGTAGAAGGTCAGATACACGCCCGTGACGACGAGAATGACGAAGCTGTAGAGACAGATCTCTCCCAGCAGGAACGACCAGTGGTCCGGAAAGGCCCGTCGCGCCTTCTCTCTGACCAGGCGCTGGACGCCCAGGCGCCCGTCGGCCCAGTCGGCCACCTTTTCACCCTTGCCCATATCGCTGCCGCCCCTCGTCGCACGGCGTTCCCTTTCCGTTGAAGAGCTCGGGATCTACGTGCAGGCAGGCTGCCCGCTCACGCCAGTGCATGGCATGGTCACCTCGTTCGGCAGTCGGAGAAGAAATGCGGTGTCGCCCTGTAAGACCGGGCCGCCGCCGAATGTGTGACACGCGATCACCGCGGGCGTGTGTCACAGGACCCGAGGGTCCTTGGTCTTAGGGGTGAGCCCGTGCCCCTGCCGCGTGCGGGGCCGTGCGAGCGAGAGGGCGGGTGCGCCATGGACCAGGGTGATGCGGTGCCGATCGCCGAGCTGTGGGAGGAGCGTCGGTATCTGCTCGATGTCGCCCACTGGATGCTGGGCGACCCGGGAGCAGCGGAAAGCGTCGTCGACGAGGCCTATCGGCGGTGGTACGGGCTGTCCGGTGCGGCGCGTCGGCAGGTCGCCGTTCCCCGGTCCTGGCTGGCGAGGACCGTGGGCGGGATCTGCCTGGGCCGGCCCGCACTGCCCGGCCGGGGTGCGGCCGGCCACGAGGTGGGGCATGGACGGCCGTCGGAGGCGGAGGAGGAAGCCGGCCGGGTCGTACTGAACGCGCTGGAGTCGCTGCCGACGGCCGAGCGCGCGGCGTTCGTGTTCCGTGCCTTCGGGATGGCCCCCGGCGCGGTCGCCGACATCGTGGGCCGCACGGAGCCGGAACTCGCCGAGCTCGCCGCACGGGCCAGGCAGTGGCTGCGGTCGCAGCGCACCCGCTCCACCGCACCGCACCAGCACGACACTGTCGTCCACGCAGTACGCCGGGCATGCGTCACGGAAGACGGCGAACTGCTCACCTCGCTGCTGTGCCCGGACGCCACGGCGTTCTTCGACGGCGGCGGCAAGGTACGGGCGCTGACCGGACCGGTCCACGGCAGTCGGCCGGTCGCCGACAACCTGCTGACACTCCTGGCCCGCCGCCCGCACACCACCCTGATCACCCACTCAGTCAACGGCCGGACCGGCCTCGTCGCCCGCTACGGTCGCCAGGTCACCGCCGTCATCAGCGTCGACGTCGCGAACGACCGGGTTGCCCAGTTCTGGGTCATGCTCAACCCGGACAAACTGTGGCCCTGGAACCAACCTCGTGCCGACGGTGGTACCGACCTGGACGCGGGCCCGTGACCGCGTGAGGGACGTCACGCCGCCGCCGACGCACACCGAACGGCACGGCGTCGGCGGTACGGACGCGCACCGGCGTGCCCAGTCGGCGCGAGGCGGTCAGCGCGACGATTCCAGGATCACCACGACGACGGCGCTCATCGCCAGGGTGACGAGGGCCATGGCGATGAGTGTTCCCCGGAGCCAGTGCCGGATCCGGGCCTGGTGCTGCGCCTCCATCGCGTCGAGGCGTTCGGCGATGTGGTCGGTGACCATGCGGGCGACGTGCCTCTGCTCGTCGACGTACCACTTCCCGATGTCCCGCTGCTGCTCGGGAGTGAGCCCCTCCACACGCGTGGTGAGGTCCGCCACGCGGCGGTACGTCGCTCCCATATGAGCCTCCTGGTACAGGAACCCCTCGATGTCGCTCAGGCCGCGAGCGGCCTCCTCACGTGCGGTCATGGCGTACCCCCGGTGGAATCGAGAACCCCGCGCGTTCATGGCGTGCTCCGTTCCTTCGTACGGCCGGCACCCGGGACCTGCGTGAGCTCACCCGTGACGAACGCGTCCCGTGGATGCTGCACGGAGGCGAGCGACACGAGGTCCCGGCCCGTCAGAACCGCGGTCAGCCAGACCGCCAACACGCGGATCTTCCGCTCCCAACTCGGCACCGCCAGCACGTGATAACCCCGATGCATCAACCATGCCGGGAATCCCTTGATGACGATGCCCTTGTACTGGAAGATTCCCCGCCCGAGTCCCAGCGTCGCCACCACGCCGAGGCTGCTGTGACGGTAGGTGCGGACGGGCTTCCCGCGCAGGTCGGCCACGAGGTTCCTGGCGAGGAGCCTGCCCTGCCGTACGGCGTGCTGGGCGTTCGGCACCGTGCGTGCGCCCGGCACCGGCGAGGCGAGGTCGGGAACGGACGCGTCGTCGCCGGCCGCCCACACGTCCGGCACCAGCTCGCTCTCCGTGCCCACGCGCAGATCGGCGCGGACCAGCAGCAGGCCCCGCTCGTCGACCGGGAGGTCCGTGTGGTTGTGCACGACGGGGTTCGAGGCGTTGCCCGCGGTCCAGACGATCAGCGTGGAGTCGTACTCCTGGCCGTCGGAGAGGACGACGTGGCCGTCCTCGGCGGACAGCAGCTGGGTGTTGAGGTGGACATGTGCGCCCCGGCGTTCCAGATGGCGCACCACCCAGGCACCGGGGTTGTCGCTCACCTCGGGCAGGATGCGGCCCCGGGCCTCGACCAGGTGGAAGGACAGGTCGTCGAGGGTCAGTTCCGGATAGGCCTTGAGCATCGCGGTCGCCAGCGAGAGCAGTTCACCGAAGCCCTCGACGCCGGAGAACCCGCCTCCCACGAACGTGACGGTGAGCAGCTTCCGCCGCTCGGGGCCGGGCGGGAGCGACGCGGCCTGGTCGAACGCGGTCATCAGCCGGTCACGGATCGCCACCGCCTCCTCCACGTGCTTGAGACCGATGGCCTGCTGCGCGAGTCCGGGGATGGGGAAGGTGCGGGTCACGGCACCGGCGGTGACCACGAGGATGTCGTAGCGCAGCTCGTAGGCGTCTCCGCGCACGGGGCGGACGGTCACCGTACGGTCCGCCGCACGGATCCCGGTCACGGTCCCCGCGATCAGCCGGGTACGGCTCAGGTGCCGCCGCAGCGAGACGACGGCATGTCGCGCCTCCACCGAACCGGCGGCCACCTCCGGCAGGAAGGGCTGATAGGTCATGTACGGGCGCGGGTCGACGACGGTGACCCGCGCCTCGCCCCGACGCAGCTTCTTCTGCAGGCCCCATGCGGTGTAGAAGCCCGCGTAGCCGCCGCCGACGATCAGAATCTCTCGCATGATTCCCTCTGCTTCGTTGTCCGTCACTACATAGACCGAGCAGGCCGCGCAGATGTGACACGCGAGGCGGTCACGGACACCGCCCGGGGAATCCGTGGGCGTGAACGAGGAATGGGCGGGCAGACGGAGGTTCGGAGGTTGAAAACTATGATTCCCCTGCTTCTTGTTCTTCTGCTGGCCCTGATTCTCTTCGGTGCGGGTTTCGCGCTGAAGATTCTGTGGTGGGTCGCGATCATTGTCCTGGTGCTGTGGCTCGTCGGTTTCGTGGCCCGTCCGAAGGGCGGGAGTGGCCGCTGGTATCGGTGGTAGCGCTGCTTTTCGGCACGCGGAGACAATTCCCGTGACACCGAAGTGGAAAAGGGGGCCGGCGGATTGTCCGCCGGCCCCCTTTTCTCCCGGGGGAGTTGTTGTCGCGTGACGCCGCAGCGCCTGTCGGGTCCGGCGTACCCTACGGTGCATGGGCGAACTGGCCAGTGGCCGCAGTGCTGTTGTGGATGTCGGGGCGCCGACCGGCGACATGGTGGTGGTCGAGGACCTGCGTCGTACCTACGGCAGCGGCGAAACCGCCGTGCACGCCCTGCGCGGTGTCTCCTTCAACGTGCCGCGCGGTGAACTCGTCGCCCTCAGGGGCCGATCCGGCTCAGGCAAGACCACCGTGCTGAACCTGGTCGGCGGTCTCGACACTCCCGACGGCGGCCGGATCACCCTGGACGGCACCGACCTGGCCGGCCTCGGCGAGGACGACCTGCTGGCGCTGCGCCGCGACCGCATCGGCTTCGTCTTCCAGTCCTTCGGTCTCATCCCGATTCTGACCGCGGCCGAGAACGTCGGGGTCCCGTTGCGGCTGCGGAAGGTCCCGGCCCGCGAGCGCGAGGCCCGCGTCGGCCTTCTGCTCTCCCTCGTCGGTCTCTCCGACCATGCCGACCAGCGTCCCGGCGAACTGTCCGGCGGCCAGCAACAGCGCGTCGCCATCGCCCGCGCGCTCGCCAACAACCCGGCCCTGATCATCGCCGACGAACCCACCGGCCAACTCGACGCCGACACCGGTCTCACCGTGATGGACCTGCTGCGTGCCGTCGTCCACAGCGAATCCGTCACCGCCCTCGTCGCCACCCACGACACCCAACTCCTCGCGCTGGCCGACCGCGTACTGGAACTCCGCGACGGCCGTATCGTCGAGGACAGCTGACGCCACCCACCGCCCCGCACTCCACCCGCCGTTCCGCATGCCGTCGGCCCGGCGGATCCCGCCCCTCGCGTGGACTTCCGCACTAGCCTGGCCGCTGTCCGACCGCGTCATCACCAGACTTCACCTCCCGGGAGACCGCGTGGCAGTTCCTCAACAGCGCACCGTGGCACCGGACTTGGACGAGCTGCGGCGGCGGGCCACCGCGGCTGCCGCCCCGCGACGCGAAGAGGGGCTGGTCGTCTGCGAGAACCTGGTGCGGATCTACCAGACCGAGGGCGTCGAAGTGCAGGCCCTCCAGGGTCTCGACCTGGCCGTGGCCGAGGGCGAGATGATCGCGGTGATCGGTGCCTCCGGCTCCGGCAAGTCCACCCTGCTGGGCATACTCTCCGGCCAGGACGTGCCGACCGCGGGTGCCGCCGAGGTCGCCGGACACGACCTGTTGGCGATGAAACGCCGCGACCGGCTCAACTACCGCCGTACCACTGTGGGTTTCGTCTGGCAGCAGACCTCCCGGAACCTGCTGCCCTATCTCTCGGCGGCCGAGAACGTGATGCTCCCGATGACGTACACCGGGATCAAACGCTCCCAACGGCGGGCCCGCGCCGAGGAGTTGCTCGACCTGCTGTCCGTCGGCCACTGCCGGGACCGCACCCCCGACACGCTCTCCGGCGGCGAGCAGCAGCGGGTAGCGGTCGCCGTCGCCAACGCCAACGAGCCCCGGGTGCTGTTCGCCGACGAACCCACCGGCGAACTCGACACCGCCACCAGCGACGAGGTCTTCGCCGCACTGCGCCGGGCCAACGAGGACCTGGGCGTCACCGTGATCGTGGTCACCCACGACGCGCTGGTGTCCGAACAGGTCCAGCGCACCGTCCTGATCCGCAACGGCCGCACCTCGACCGAGGTACTGCGCCGGATCGCCACCGGCGAGGACGGCGTCGACGTGCTCACCGCCGAGGAGTACGCGGTCCTGGACGCCAGCGGCCGGCTGCAGTTGCCGGGCGAGTTCACCGAACGCCTGCACATGCGCAAGCGGGTGCGGCTCGCGTTGGAGAGCGACCACATCGGCGTATGGCCGGACGAGGCCGCACGGCGGGCGAAGTCCGAGGCCGAGGGCGCGATTTAGCAGGCGTTCACGTCAGGCGAAGTACCGACCCCAACCGGCGTCTGCGGGCGAGGACCGTCTCGGTGGCCGCCGCCGTCAGGATCAGTGCGGTCACGCCGGCGACGAGTGCGAGGGTCAGCGAGTAGTCGGTCCGCAGCGCCGGCTGGACGGGGCCGCCGGTGAACTGTCGTAGGTCCAACGTCCCCGCCATGAGCCGTGGTTCGAGCAGCCCGAGCAGCGTGCCGCCCACCGCCGAGGCCACCGCCAGTGGCAGCAACTGGAGGAAGTGCAGTGCGCCGGCTTCCCTGCCGCCGAGTCCCAGCGTGCGCAGGAACGACGTGGTGCGGCTGCGTTCGTCGGAGGTGAGGGTGAGCTCCAGGGCGAGCGCGAGCAGGCCCGTGAGCGCGGCGAGGATCGAGGTGACGGTGTAGATCGTGCCGAGTCCTCGTGTCAGGCCGTCCGCGCGCAGGGTGTTCAGCGTCTCGGAGCGGACCCGGATCCGGGCCAGCGGCCCGAGCGCCCTGGCCGCCGCCGACCGCAGTGCCGCGGGCTCGGTGTCGGCGGGAGTGTCGCCCTTGAGGAGCAACACGGTGCTTCCTGAAGGCTGTTGGGCCAGCAGACGCCCGGCGTCGGCGGTGGTGATCAGCAAGGGTGTCCCGGCGGGGATCTGCGCCGTGACCGGCCCCAGGAGGGGGTCGTCGAGTTGCGCGGAGGTGAGGGTGCCGACCGGCTTGAGGGTCAGGTCCACCGGAGGCCGGCCCGGGGTCACCACCGTGGTGGTGAAGCCGCCGGTGCGCTCCCTCGCCCGGAGACCGGGGGAGAGGAGTGACGGCAGCGGGGTGCTCGCGTCGGCCCGGGTCCCCGTCAGCCCGGACAACAGGGCTTCGGCCAGCGGTGACTTCGGGGCGACGACGGCCAGCCGCCGGGGATCCACGGTGATCACGGCGACCTGGGGAATCGCCGCCCCGTCGGCCTGTCCCGCCAGGTCGAGGATGCGCAGCTGCTGGACGGCGGTCCGTATTCCGGTGGTGGCGGCCCCGGGCGCCGTGGTGCCGGCGGAGGCTTCGGTCCCGGACACGGTCGCGCTCGCGTCGGCGCCGGTGGTCCAGGCCGCCCCCGAGGTCAGACCCTCGGCGATCGTACGGTGCACAAGGCCGCCGAACACGGCCGTGCCCAGGGTCAGCACCAGGACGAACAGGGCCAGCCCGGTCGCCGGGGCGTCATGGGCGGCCCGGGCCGCTCCGACGAAGCCCACCGTTCCCCGGCCGCGCCGGGCCTGCCCGAGCACCAGGCGCAATACGAACGGATAGACCCGCAGCAGGAGCAGTACGACGGCCAGCGCCACCAGCACCGGCACCGCGCCCAGAATCCCGTCCGGGCCCTGCGAGCGCAGTGCGACCACCCCGGCCGCCGCCGCGAGCAGCACCGTCAGCTCCAGGACCAGGCGCCGGCCGACGACCGTCTTCCGGCGTGTGCGCCGCAGCCGGCCGGGTCTGCGCGGCTCGCGGACCGTGAGCCAGGTCATCAGCGGCACCGTCAGCGCCACCACGGCGGTGGCGCAGGCTGCGGGCACCGGCTGCGGCGATCCGGAGGTGCCGGTGGGCGCGAGAGCCCGTCCGGCCGCCCAGCCGAGCAGCGCGGCGGTCAGTACCACCGGCCAGGCCACGGCACAGCGCAGCAGGACCAGCCGCGCGGTGGACGCGCCCCGCGCGCGCTGCAACCGCAGGTGCGACTGCCTTCGGCGCAGCAGCAGCCGTACCGCTACCGCGGTGGTGGCCAGCGCGACCGCGGCCAGCGCGTCGACGGCGAACGTCGCGAGGGACCGGGCCTGTTGGTCCTGCGCGGTGAACGCGGCGAGCATCGGTGTCAGGAAGTCGGTCAGCAGGAGGGGCCCGGTGGTCTGGCCGTCGATCTGGCAGGCGATGTCTCCGGTGATCGGGTCAACTCCCTGGCACAGGGCCGCGCTCAGGTCCGCGCTGTACTGGGACAGCGGTCCGGTCAGGGCACGGGCCTGGTCGAGCGCCGCTCCGGACAGGTCGGCGCGCAACTCCCAGGTCACGCGCGGGCCGCCCACTCCGGTGCCGGCCAGCAGGTCGGCGCCGTCGAGGCCGACGAGACCGCGGACGGCGAGCACGGTGCCCGCGGAACGCTCCTGAGGGTGGCGCGACGGCTGGTCCAGGGTCTCCCGGCCGGTCCAGAAACCGTCGGTCGCGGCCGTGGTGCGATAGACCCCGCTCACCAGCAACTCCGCCTGGGGCGGGGCGTTTTGCACCCCAGGCGTTTTCGCGAACTCAAGCGTCAGTCGGCTGCCGACCCGGACACCCAGCGCCCGCGCGGTGGTCTCCGACAACCCGATCTGCGGCGCGGTGGCCAACGGAGTGCGGTCGGCCGGCGCGTGGCCGCTGACGTAGCGCAGATGGGGCCGCGCGGACGGCAGATAGCTGACCGTCAGCTGGGTGCTGGTGTTCGCCGGTCCGGGCGGTCGCGGTGAGAGCAGGGACGCCTGGTCGTAGTCGTAGCTGCCGCCGCCGTTGAAGGCCACGTGCCGCGCTGCCCCGCCGCCGAGCTGCTTGGTGAGGGTGCGGCCCGCGCCGAGCAGGGTGGCCATGTCCACGGCGGGCGGCTGGGTGTTGAAGACCTCCGGTGTGGTGCTCAGGCTGATCAGGGGCGCCTGGGCCTGCGCCGCGTCGACCCGCTGCCGTAGCGCCCGGTCCTCCTGGCCGCCCGCGAAGGCGGGGGCCCAGGCGCACAGTGCCGTCAGTGCCAGGACCAGCACGCCGAGGCAGGCCAGCAGAGGCAGGTCGCCTCGGGTCTCCTTGCGGATCAGGCGGCCCGTCACCGACTCGTTTCCGGCCGTACGGCTCAACGGTCTTCCCCCGCTCGCAGCACACGTACCAGGTCCACCCGGGACAGCAGTCGGGCCAGTGTCAGCACGACCGCGCTGATGGCCAGCGCGGTCGCCAGCGCGGTCAGCGCCACGGTGCCCCAGGGGATGATCTGCGGCAGCGGCGGATAAGGGGCCTGTCCGCTGTCGTCCACGGTGACCAGCGGCAGCACCGCCGCAGCCAGCGCCATGCCCATCAGCGCACCCGGGACCACCGCGAACAGCGCCAGACTCAGCTGCTCGGCGCCCAGCAGCGCGGACAGGTTCTTGGCCCGGACGCCGATCGCCCGCAGCAACGCGAACTCCTTGCGGCGCTGCCGGGTGGAGACCACCGCGTGCACGGTGAAGGCGATGACCGCGAATCCGGGGGCCAGATAACGGACCAGTTCCAGCGTCCGGCGCAGTCCGGTGCGGAACGGGTCGGCCTGGAGGGACGCGGCGGTCTGCGCCGTGGTGGTGACCCCGCCCAGCGCGGGCTGCGCCGCCACGGCTGCGGCCGTACGCGCGCTGTCGGTGCTGCCGAGCCACCAGAACGCGGGATCCTCCTGGTCCACGCCGGCCTGTGTCAGCGCGGTGGCGAGTTGCCGCTGATCGGCGATCAGATGCCCCTGTCCGCGGCCCAGTCCGGGCAGCGAGTCGACTCGGCCCACGATCCGGGCGGTGACCCGGCCCTCGCCCAGGTCCAGGGTGGTGGTGCCGCCCACGCTCAGCCGCGCCTCGCGCAGCGTCGTGGCGTCGGCGCGCACCGGAAGCGGCGCAGGACCGCCCGCCGGACCCGCCACCAGCCGCACCTGGCTGCCCGGCTGGGTGTCGTAGTCGCTGTCGGACAGCCCCCCGAAGGCGTCCGAGGTCGCCCGGGAGGGCCGGATACCGGTGCTGATGACGGTCCGGAGCACGTCGGTGCTGCCGGGAGCGATCGAGCACACCCCGGGGGTGCCCGGTTCGTAGCTGCCGTTCAACTGCCCTTTGCAGGCGCCCTCGGTGGAGTCGGCGGCGTGGTCCGTGCCGTCGGCCCAGAGCTGCTCGCCGGGGAGCCGGGTGACCCAGGAGTCCGTGGTGTCGCGCGCGCCGACCCGGATCAGTTCCAGGTCCAGGCGCGCCGGACGCGTGTTCGGCTGTGGCAGGACGTTGACGGCGGTCACCGTCAGCGGATACTCCCGTGGGTGGCCGCCGCTCAGCGCCACGGCGAGCGGGATCGCGACGGTGTGTCTGGCCCCGTCGGCGGTGGGCAGCCGGGTCGTCACGACGCTGACGAGGCCGGACGCGTCCTGCACGGTCAGCTCCAGGCTCGGCGCCACGCGGCTGCCGTCGCTGCGCAGCCGCTCGTCGAGCAGCAGCGCGGTCGGCCGCCCGGGGAGCGGTATCCCGGACACGACCGGTGCCGGCGTGCGGGGAGCGGGCCCACCGACCGTCCCGACCAGGTCCTCGGTGGCGCCGCCGGGCAGGTTCGCCGTCGACCGCGTCACCGGGGTCACGCTGGTGACCGCCGGCAGCGCGCGATAGGCGGCGCCCAGGACCGGGGAGGGGTAACCGTCGTCCGCCGAGGGGGAGATCCGCACGTCCGCGCCCACGGTGAACGCGGCCTGCTCGGACGCCAGGCCGCCCAGACAGGCCAGCGCGGTGGTGGCGAAGGCGCTCACCGACATGGCCAGGCACATCAGCACCACCGGCCCCGCGTTGCGCGCCGCCCGTCGGCCCAACTGCCAGCCGGCCAGCGGGAGTACGAGACCCCGACTACGCCGGCCGAACGCGTCCAGCAGCAGAGAGGTCAGCGGCAGCAGCCGCAGCAGCAGGAGCGCGGCGGCACCGGCCACCAGGGTCGGCACCAGGACCAGCACCGGGTCCGCGGAGGCGCTGCCGGTGCCCACGTCGGAGATCAGCGAGTGGTGCCGCCGTAACTCCAGATAGCCCAGGGCCGCGACGGCCAGCAGGGCCAGGTCGGCGCCGAGCCGCTGTGCGGCGGCGGCCCGTGCGCTGCGGGTCGGCCGCGACCGGGCCGACGGCAGCACGGGCAGCAGCACGGCCGCCGCGTGCACCAGCAGGGTCAGGCCCACCGCCGCCCATGCGTCGGTGCCCCGTCGGCCGGGGTGCAGCAGCCCGGCCAGGAAGGGAGCGGCGACGGCGGCCGGGACGCCGGTGAGGGCCCACTCGGCCGCCGCGCCGCGCAGCAACCTCGGGGTGCCGGCGCCTCTGGCCTGCTGGAGCGACAGCTCCTCGCGTCGGCGCACGGTCAGCTCGCGGGCGGCCAGCACCAGGGTGGCCAGGGCGAGGACCGCCAGCAGCACGCTCGGCAGGTACAGCGAGGACCGGGCCGCCACCGTCGGCACCGTCAACTCGTCGATCGCGCCCGGCAGTCCGGAGGCCACCGTCACATCGGCCAGCGACGGCTGATGCCCGCCGAACACCGACACGCCGCTCTGGCTGCCGGAGAAGGCGCGCAGCCGGTCGCCGAGAGCGGTGAGGCCGTCCGCGTCGAGCCGGGAGAGGTCGGGCTGCACGCTCCAGTGGGCCGTGAGATGCCCGTTCAGGACGGCGCTGCCGTTGAGAGCCGACGCCGACACCACCAACAGGTCCTGGTCGGCGGTCTCTCCCTGGGCGAGGTCGCCGGCCATCGCGGGCCAGAACCCGACGGCACCGGTCGCGCGGAAGACGCCGGTGATCCGCAGGGTCATGGCGCGGTTGAAGGCGTCCTGCACGCGCAGGCTGGAGCCGGGCCCGATGCCCAGGCGCTTCGCCAGCGCGTCCGGCACCGCCGTGTCGACCGGGGCGGTGGACCCGGTGGAGACCCTGACCTCGGGCAGCGAGGTGAACGCGCCGGCCGGGGCGTCGGCGGTGCCGGCGGGCCACCGCCCGGCGGTCAACCGCCCGAACCTGCCCCCGTCCTGCACCGCGACCGGATGCAGCCCGGTGCCTCCGGGAGTGCGCGGCGGGCCCGCGACCCCGTCGACGCCCGTCACCGAGACCGGCGAGGTGCCCAGCAGCCCCACATAGGTCCGCTGCGGCACCCCGGCGAACACCCGGTCGGCGGCGGCCCGCACATCGTGGTCGGCGGCGGCCATTCCCCCGGCCAGGAAGGACGCGTTGACGTTCACCTGCGCGTCGAGGTCGGCGGCCAGCCGCCGTACGGCACCGGCCTGCACCGAACTGCCCGCCAGTGAGGCGAGGGTGGCGAGTGCCGTCGCGCACAGCAGCACGGTCACCGCGACGGCGGCCAGCACCAGCCCGTGCTGTGCGGCCCGCCTGGCGACCACGGGAAGCCGCCGCCGGGCCGGGCGCCGGGCACCGGGGCCTCGCCGTGGCGAAGACCTGACGGCCGTGGCGACCACATGAACCCCCGCAGAATCGAACATGTGACGTACGGCGCGCCACAGTCCTACCAGGCACGCTTCGGGCGACGCAAGAAACGCCGATCACCGGCGCCCGCGAACCGACCTTGTGCATGGCTTCGGTTGAGGCGCGGGAGCGGTGCTTGTACCACCGGCCGTACGCGGCTGACCAGGCCTTCGGTCGTAGCGTTCAGGTTGCGTTCAGGCTTGTGCGGGCCTCGGCCAACTCACGCACCAGAAGCGCAAAAGCTCTGGCAAAGGGGGCTGGGACGACTGCCGGACACCGTGTCATCGTGCCTGCCATGACGACAGATCACCTTGCGCACCATCGGCCCCCGGGCCACGTACTCCACACGGCGAGCAAGGTGCCGGAGGTGACCGTCTACTTCTGGATCATCAAGGTGCTGACGACCGGAATGGGCGAGACGGCCTCCGATTTCCTGGCCCACGCCTGCGGACCGATCCCGGCCGTCGGCCTCGGCGGCCTTGCCCTGGTGGGCGCCCTGGCGGTGCAGTTCGCCGTCCGGCGGTACGTGGCCTGGATCTACTGGACGGCGGTGGTCATGGTCAGCGTCTTCGGCACGATGGCCGCCGACGTCCTGCACGTCGGCCTCGGCGTGCCGTACACGCTCTCGACGCCGTTCTTCATGGCCGCGCTGGCCGCGGTCTTCGCCCTCTGGTACCGCTCCGAGGGCACCCTGTCCATCCACAGCATCCACACCCGGCGCCGCGAACTCTTCTACTGGGCCACGGTGTTGGCCACCTTCGCCCTGGGCACCGCCGCCGGGGACCTCACCGCGACGATCGGCCTCGGCTACCTGGGCTCCGCCGTCCTGTACGCCGTCGCGATCGCCGTTCCGGCCGTCGCCCACCGGTGGGGCGGTCTGAACGCGGTGGCCGCGTTCTGGACGGCGTACGTCATCACCCGCCCGCTCGGGGCGTCCGTCGCCGACTGGATGGCCGTGGGCCACGGCCGGGGCGGCCTCGCGATGGGGCTCGGCCCGGTCACGCTGTCCTGGACGGTGGCCATCCTCGGCTTCGTCGGCTATCTGGCCGTGTCCCGCAAGGACGTGGGGCGCCCCGCGCTGCAGTGAGGGCCGGGCACGCCGAATCGCGGAGTCGTCACCCTGCGGGCAGCGTGACGACGAACCGTGCCCCGGTTGCGTGCCCGGCGTCGTACGTGACCTCGCCGCCGGCCGAGCGGGCGAGGCGCCGGGCCAGGGGCAGGCCGAGGCCCGCCCCGCCGTGACCGTCGCCCGGATCCGCCCGTCGGCCGGGCTCGAAGAGCAGCCCGGCGAACGCGGGCGGCACGCCGGGGCCGTCGTCGGTGACGTCGACGCCCACACCATCGGGTGTGCGGTGCACGCGGACGGCGACGGTGGAGCGGGCGTAGCGGCACGCGTTGGCGAGGAGCGGGCTGACGATGCGTTCGAGAAGGGCGGGCGGCACTCCGGCCACCAGGGACGGGCCGTCGACGGTGACCGTCAAGTGGCCCTCCGGGCAAGGGACTTCGGCCAGCCGCCGTAGCGTGGGCAGGATTTCCGCGGTGCCCGGAGCGGTGAGTGTGCCGTCGCGGGCGTCGGCCAGGAGGGTGTCGCAGATGGTCCGCATGGACTCGGCGGCCTCCGCGATGACCTGGTGACTGGCGCGGGTCTGGTCGGCCGTGCGGGGGCGGGCCCGCCACCAGTCGAGCTCGGCGATGATCCGGCTCAGGGGTGTACGCAGCTCGTGCGAGAGTTCCCCGGTGAGCTGTCGCTCGTGGCGCAGCAGGGTGCGGATGCGGTCGAGTATGGAGTCCAACGACGCGCCGAGACGGGCGAGTTCGGCCGGATGCCGCAGGGTGCCGAAGCGTTCCCCGGAGGCCACGGCGCTCCACTGGCCGGCCTGGTCGGTCATCGTGCGCACGGGACGCAGGGCGCGGCCGACCGCCAGCCGGGTCAGGACGTAGGTGCAGGCGAGCATGACGGCGTCCAGGGCGAGTGATCCCAGGAGCAGGGTGTCGGCGGAACTCCGGTACGGGGAGAGGTCCAGCGCGGTGACGATCGTGGCCCCGCCGGTGCTGCCGGGGACCGGGTGGGAGCACAGGCGCAGCGGCCCGTGGACGTCGGCGGTGACGCACCGCTGCCCGCCGCGCCGGGCGAGCGCGTCGGCGACCCGGGTCAGTGAGCCCGAGGCCGGCGGCGCCTCCAGCAGTTGCCGGCCGGAGTAGATCCACACGTCGGCGTCGAGGAGTTCGTCGTGGGAGGTCTCCAGGACCCGGACCTTCGGGCCGCTGGTGTCGATCGTCGTCGCGACTGCGGCGGCGCGGGTGCGCAGTTCGTCGTCGGCCTGGTGCTGAAGGCGGTGGCCGGCCACGGCGTTGAAGGCGACGGTCAGGACCAGCATCAGCAGGGTGGCGGTGACGAGGGCCACGAGCGAGAGCCGGCCGCGCAGTGTGCGGGGTGCCGCACGGCGGAGGAGGGCGGTCGCGCGCCACCGGCGAGGAAGGCCGCTCATGCCAGGTGATGGCCGATCCCGCGAGCCGTGCCGATCGTCCGGTCGCTGCCCGCCGCGCGCAGCTTGCGGCGCAGCCGGGTCAGGTACTGGTCGAGGGTGTTGTCGTGCACCCGTGCCCCCTCGGGCCAGCCCGCCCGGACCAGTTCGCGGCGGCTGACGATCCCGCCGTGGGCCGCCATGAGCGCGGCCAGCAGCCGGAACTCGGTCGGCGTCAGATCGACCTGCGATCCCCGGACGTCGACCGTGTGCCGGACGGCGTCCAGCACCAGGTCCCCCGCCGTGGCGGCGGGCCGTGGCGCGGCCCGTTTGAGGGCCGCCCGCAGCCGGGCGGCGAGTTCGGCGAGATGGAAGGGCTTGGACAGATAGTCGTCGCCACCGGCCGAGAACCCCGACAGCCGGTCGGGCAGCCGGTGGTGCGCGCTGAGGAAGACGACGGGGGAGCGGAACCCGTTCGCGCGCATCGCCTGGCACACGTCCCGCCCGTCGGCGTCGGGCAGCCCGATGTCGAGTACGGCGGCACAGATGTCGTCGGTCGCCAGCCGCAGGGCGGTGGCGCCGTCCGACGCGGGGACGGTGTCGAAGTCCTCGTCGCGCAACCCGCGCATCAGCACGTCCCGCAGGGCGTGATCGTCCTCCACGACCAGGATGGTCCGGCGCATGATGCTCCCCTGGGTGACTACAATTCTGTAGACCGTCTACGGCACTGTAGACGATGGCGGGGTGGGAGCGCGCCGCACGGCAGTCACGATGCGTTCAGGTGTCCGATGGCACGGTCGGGCCGCATGACATACGAAGCCTCCGAGACGTCCGCGAACAGCGCGCCCGCTGTCGCCGCTCGACCGCGCTGGAACACCAGTTTCTGGATCGCCTACATCCTCACCCGTCCACTCGGCGCCACGGCCGGCGACGTCCTCACCGAGCCGACCGCCAAGGGCGGCCTCGACCTCGGTACGACGGGCTCGTCGGCCGGACTCCTCGCGATGCTGATCACCCTGACGGGCCACGCCCTCCTCGAAGAACACCGACCGGAGCGTCACCCGGCTCGCCTCCCCGCCGCCCGGGACACGCGGCGAGCGCGACCGGGTCACCGAGCGGACGGGCTGACCACACCGCCCGTACCGCATCCGCACGGCACCCCCTCCGACGGACATCGAAGCGCCCGACCGGGGCACGCGGGAGTGCGGGCCACATGACGTGCGCCCGCACATCGGCCCGTCCAGTGTTTCCAGGAAAGGCATCATGACGTCGTCTCATACACACAAGTGGGGCCTGAGGAACGGCAGTTCCGCCGGCCGCCAGAACCGGACGCCGGGAGCGGCCGAGGGGAAACAGACGCTGTCCGCCATGGGGCGCGCCGGATTCGTCGCACGAGGCGTCGTCTACGTCCTCGTCGGCGCCCTCGCCCTGCGGATCGCGTTCGGCGACAGCGGCCCGGAGGCGGACCGGCAGGGCGCGTTGCAGCAGGTCGCGGCGCAGCCCTTCGGGAAGGCGATGCTGTGGATGCTGGTCGTCGGCTTCGGCTGCATGGCGATCTGGCGGGGCTCGCAGGCACTGCTGTCCAAGGGGCCGAAGAACAAGGTCGGTTCGCGGTTGCTGGACGGCGGCCGGGCCGTGTTCTACGGCTTCGTCTGCTGGGGTACGGCATCCTTCGCCGCCGGTACCGGTGGATCGTCCGGCAGTGACGCCAAGTCACGGGACTGGACCGCCTCGGCGCTGAAGCTGCCGGGCGGCCAGGTCCTGGTGGGTCTCGTCGGCTGCGTCCTGATCGGAGTCGGTGCGACCCTGGCGGTGCGCGCGCTGATGCGGCGTTTCCTGCGGAGGCTGGAGACCGGGAGGATGAGCCGTCGGGTACGGCAGGTCGTCACCGCTCTCGGTGTGGGCGGCGGTGCGGCGCGCGGTGCCGTGTTCGCCGGGGTGGGCGTCTTCGCGCTGGTGGCGGCCGTCCGCTTCGACCCGGACCAGGCCAAGGGCATGGACGCCACGCTCCGCAGCTTCGCGCACACTCCGGTGGGCCCGTGGCTGCTGGTTGCCGTGGCCGTCGGGCTCGTCCTCTTCGGCGGCTTCTCCTTCGCGTCGGCGCGCTGGCGCCGCCTGTGACCGGTGCTCGGAGCGTCCGATCCCGGGGTCGGGGAAACAAAGACCGTCCGCGCGGACATGAAGTCGCCCGGAGCGGGCACGTGGGGTTCGTCCTGTCCTCCCACTTAAGGCGGCATCGTGGTTTCCTCCGCGAACACCCTCGGCGCAACTGCCCCTGCCCGCACGGGAACACGGCAGGCAGCGGACGAACTGCCGCAGATCGAGGACGGCGCCAAGGTCGCTCCCAAGGACGCGCGCGTGCTGTCGAGGCTGTTCCTGGACCGGCTGCGGGAGTTGGAGGAGGGCACCCGGGAGTACCAGTACGCGCGGAACACGCTGATCGAGATGAACCTGTCCCTGGTGGCCTTCGCCGCCCGCCGCTTCCGCAACCGGGGCAGCGGCGACATGGAGGACGTCATCCAGGTCGGCACGATCGGCCTGATCAAGGCGATCGACCGCTTCGACCTGACCCGCGAGGTCGAGTTCACCTCCTTCGCGATCCCCTACATCGTCGGCGAGATCAAGCGCTTCTTCCGTGACACCACCTGGGCCGTGCACGTCCCGCGGCGCCTCCAGGAACTCCGCGTCGACCTCGCGAAGAGCAAGGAGACCCTCGCCAGCGAACTGGACCGCACGCCCACGGTCAAGGAACTCGCCGCCCATCTGGAGCTGACCGAGGACGAGGTGATCGAGGGACTCATCGCCGCCAACGGCTATGTCGCCGGCTCCATCGACACCCCGGGCGGCGACGACGACACCGACGGCACGCCGAAGTACGCGGACACCCTGGGCGACGCCGATCCGGCCCTGGAACTGTTCGAGGACCTCCACACGCTCGGCCCGCTGCTGCAGCGGCTCGACGAGCGGGAGCGGACCATCATCGAGATGCGCTTCGGCCAGGAGCTGACCCAGGCCGAGATCGGCCGCGTACTGAACCTCTCGCAGATGCACATCTCCCGCCTGCTCAACCGCACCCTCAAGAAGCTGCGTATCGGCCTGCTCTCCCCGTGATCCCCACCCGCACCACGCCGAAAGGTCACCACGGATGAGCGCCGAGCACGACCCGCTCCACCAACCGTCCGCACCGATCGTCACGGAACCGGTACCGGACCTCCAACTCCAGCTGCTGGTACGGCTGCTCGGCCGGGACGCGGGGGCTGCCCTGCCCATCACGCTCACCGTCGGGGGCGCCTTCCTGCACGGCGACCTGATCTCCCACGAGGCGTGGACCACCGACTGGGCACACAGCCTGCACGGTCTCGACGGCCCCGGCGCGAAGCTGCTGGAACGGTTCCCGGAGCAGGTGGACGAGGTGGTCGAGGAGAAGCAGGGCCGGTCCGCACCGCAACGGCTGCCGCAGTGGATCCATCTGCGCGACGCCACCGGTGTCGCCGCCGGTGGCGGGTCCGCGGTCATGCCCCTGTGGCGCGGCCGGCTCGCGGACGTGTCCGGCTGGTCGCTGGGGAAACCGAAGTAGCCGTCGCGGGCGTCCGGCACGGGGGCGGACGGAGTGGGTGGGCGAGGCACCGGTCTGTGAGGATGGGCCCCATGGATGTGCGCAGCAGAAACCAGGTGTCGGTGACCGGCCGCGCCGACGGGCCGGTGGTGGTGCTGGCGCACGGATTCGGGTGCGACCAGCACATGTGGCGGCTGGTGGTGCCGCTCCTGGAACGCGACTTCACCGTGGTGCTCTTCGACCATGTGGGAGCCGGATGTTCCGATCTGTCGGCATGGAGCCCGGAGCGCTACTCCACGCTGGACGGCTACACCGAGGACGTGCTGGAGATCTGCCGTGACCTGGACCTCGGCCCGGTGACCTTCGTCGGGCACTCGGTGAGCGCGATGATGGGCGTCCTGGCCGCCGCGCGCGAGCCCGAGGCGTTCACCGGCCTGGTGCTGCTCGCCCCGTCACCGTGCTTCGTCGACGACCCGGCCACCGGCTACCGCGGCGGGTTCAGCGCCGAGGACGTCGACGAGCTCCTGGGCTCCCTGGACGCGAACTACCTGGGTTGGTCGGGCACCATGGCACCGGTGATCATGGGCAATCCGGAGCGCCCGGAACTGGGGGAGGAGCTGACCAACAGCTTCTGCCGCACCGATCCGGAGATCGCCCGCTCCTTCGCCCGTGTCACGTTCCTGTCGGACAACCGGCAGGACCTCTCCGACGTCACCGTGCCCACGCTCGTCGCACAGTGTTCCCGTGACGCGATCGCGCCCCCGGAGGTCGGCGAGTTCGTACGGTCCCGGATCCGGGGAAGCCGTCTGGTCACCCTGAACGCGACCGGACACTGTCCCCAGCTCGCCGCACCGGAGGAGACGGCCGCCGCGATCACCGAGTTCGTCGAGGCCACCCGCCGATGAACACGGGCGACGCGACCGGGAGCGGCGAGCACAGACCACCCGGGAAACAGTCCGGTGCCGACCACGCGGCGTTCTCCGCCCTCCTGGAGGACAGCGCCGAGGACCTCTACGAACACGCGCCCTGCGGCTACCTCTCCACCCTTCTGGACGGCACGATCGCGAAGATCAACACGACGCTGCTCGACTGGCTCGGCCACGACCGCGGCGACCTGGTGGGCCGTAGGACCTTCTCCGACCTGCTGACCGTGGGCGGCCGGCTCTACCACGAGACCCACTTCGCCCCGCTGCTGCGCATCCAGGGAGAGGTCAGCGGCATCGCCCTGGAGCTGAAGACGACCGACGGAGCCCGGCTGCCCGTGCTGGTGACGTCCACCGTCAAGACCGGAGACGACGGCCGGCCACTGCTGATCCGCACCACCGTCTTCGACGCCCGCGACCGCCGCGCCTACGAGACGGAACTGCTGCGCGCCCGCCGCCAGGCCGAGCGCGAACGCGAAGAACTCATGCGCCTCAACGCCACCCTGCAGCAGACCCTGCTGCCGCCAACTCTGGTGAACGTGCCCGGACTCGACGTCGCCGCGTACTACCACGTCGCCTCCACCGACATGGTCGGCGGCGACTTCTACGACCTCTTCCCGCTCTCCGCCGGAACCTGGGGACTGTTCCTGGGGGACGTGTGCGGCAAGGGTGCCGCCGCGGCGGCCGTCACCTCGCTGGCCCGCTACACACTGCGCGCCGCCGCCGTCTACGACCCCGACCCGGCCGCCGTCCTGAGTAACCTCAACACCGTCCTCAATCACGAGTACAACGGCCACGACCCGCGGTTCTGCACCGTCGTCTTCGGACTGCTCACCCCCGAGGGCGAGCACGGCGGCTTCCGCATCACCCTGGCCAGCGGCGGCCACCCCCCGGCCCTGCTGCTGCACGCCGACGGCAGCGTCGAGCAGGTGGACACCCCCGGTGGACAGCTCATCGGCGTCCTGCCCGACGCCCACATCGCCACCGCCACCGTCCATCTGGCGGCGGGCGACACCCTGCTGCTGTACACGGACGGTGTCACCGAGGCCCGCCAGGCCCGCACCGGCACCGGCGACCGATACGGGGACGAGGCCCTCCTCGACTTCGCCCGGGCGCTGGCCCCCACCACCGCCTCGGAGGCCGTCGCCGCGATCCGCGACCTGCTCGACACCTTCGGCACCGGCATCGACGACGACACCGCCGTCCTCGCCATCAACGTGCCCCGACCGCCCAGCGAAGAGCAGCAGTGACTCAACTCGCCGTACAGACCCGGACCACGCCCGCAGGCCCCGTCGTCGAACTGACCGGCGAGCTCGACTACGACAGCTGCGCCCAGGTACGCGAACTCCTGCCCGCACTCGCGCTCCAGGACGGCCAGCAGCTCGTCGTCGACCTGACCGGTGTCACCTTCTGCGACTCCAGCGGCATCACCGCCCTGCTCGCGGCCCGCAACCACGCCCTCGCCGCCCGGGCGGACATCGCGCTGGCCGCCGTCCCCGCGCACCTCGACCGGATCTTCCACATGGTCGGCCTGGACCAGGTCTTCTCCACCCACCCCACCGCACAGGCCGCCGAAGCGGCCTGGATCCCTCCGACGACCCGAACCTGAACCGTCAACGGGCGAGGTAGAACCGGATCGTCGTGCCGTCCGGAGCCGTATGCACGCGTACGAGGGCGGCGACGGAGTTGACCAGGAGGAGTCCGCGCCCGCCGGGCAGGCCGCGTGAGGGCGGGCGGCGGCCGGCCAGCGGATCGGTCAGCCGGCCGTGGTCCTCGACCTCGCAGACGATCTGATCGCCCTCGGCCCAGATCCGCAGCGTCCCCGAACCACCCCCGTGCACCACGCTGTTGGTGGTCAACTCCGCGACGGCCAGCGCCAGATCCTGCAGCCCCGTGCCCGCCAGGCCCAGCCGCTCGGCCTCCTGGACCGCGAACCAGCGGGACTTGGGGAGCTCTCCCGTGTCGAACGTGAGAGAGGCCGCGCCCGGCGGATGGATGAGCGGCTCGTTGTAGCGGGCGATCATCCGCTCGGGATCGTAGGTGCCGGCAGCGGGTTGACCATGTCCGTCGATGACGAGCGGGTGGGTGGCGCGGGCGTCGGCCAGCACCTCCGGTGCCAGGCGGTCCGCGTCGTAGGGGCACAGGATCGTCAACTCACGGTCCTCGAAAGCGGAGTTGATCAGCGCCTCGTGCTGGACGCACGCCGGGTACTCCACGGCGGTGCGCCCGGGCCAGATCGGTTCGCCGACGATCCGCACCCGGCCGCCGTGGGCGTCGGCGAAGGCCCGCAGCACACCCGGGATGATCCGCCCCGGATTGCGGCCGACCTCGGTCATGTCGAGGAACCGCACACCGGCTGCGCCCGGCCCGAGTCCGGCTCTGATCAGGTCGAGGTGGGGTCCGGGAACGGCGACCGCGACGGGCTCCCCGGCCGCCAGACCCTCCCGGACGAACGGCACCATGCCCGCCGTGTACTGCTCCTCGCCCCGGTAGAACAGCGCGGGATGCGCGAACGGCCGATCGCCGGTGACCGTACTCATCGCACCGCCACCTCGATCCTCGTCGGTCCGGCCGGACATGTCCACGACGCGCGGCAGTCTACGGCGGCACCCGCGAGGCCGTCAGGAACAGAAGTCGGTGATGGTGTCGGTGAGGATGTCGGTCAGCCGGTGCAGGGAGGCGATGTCGGCCCATTCGACGGCCTCGTGGGCTCCCGCGCCGTCGGCCCCGAACAGCAGACAGGGGATCCCGGCCCGGTCCAGGAGGGCGCAGTCCGTCCAGTACGGCTCGGCGAGGACGGCGGGCGTGTGCCCGAGGACGGACCGCGCGTGCCGGAGCAGCGTGCGTACCACGGGCTGGTCCGGGTCCCCCTCGAACGGCTCGCGGTGCAGGCCGCGACGCAACTCGTAGGTGAAGTCCGGGACGGTGGCGGCGAGTTGGTCCAGGATCGCGGTCAACTCGGTCTGGACGGTGTCGGCCTCCTCGCCCGGCACGGTGCGCCGTTCCAGGGTGATCCGGCACTGCGCCGGGTAGGTCGAGGGCTCCTCGCCGCCGTGGATGACGGAGGCGTGCACGGTTCCGGAGCCGAGCATCGGGTGTCCTTCGGCCGCGGCGAGGCGGTGGCCCAACTCCTCCACGGCCACGAGGAAATGACCGGCCTTGGCGATGGCGTCGATGCCCAGGCCGGGCTGCGACCCGTGGGCGGCACGCCCGTGCACGATCACGTCGAACCAGACGAACCCCTTGTGGGCGAGGACCACTTGGAGTCGGCTCGGCTCGGTGACGATCGCCGCGTCGGCGGTGAACGACTCCAGCACCTCCTCGGTACCGGCACTCGCGTTCTCCTCGTCGGCGACACAGGCGAGCAGGACGTCACCGCGCAACGGTCCCCGTGCGGTGGCCCGGACGGCGGCGATCATCATGGCCGCGACACCGCCCTTCATGTCGCAGGCCCCACGCCCGTAGAGCCTCCCGTCCTCTGTCCGGGGGCTGAGCGGCTCGCCCTCGTAGCCGCCCAGGCCCACGGTGTCGAGATGCCCGTTGAGCATCAGCGAACGGCCGCCGCCGGTGCCGCGGGCGATCGCGACGAGGGACGGACGGCCCGGGTTCCGCTCCAGCCGGTGGACCTCGAACCCGCGCGCGCCGAGCCAGTCCGCGCACAGGTCGGCGATCGCCCCTTCCCCCGCGCCCGAGGCCGCCAGCCCCGGGTTGACGGAGTCGATCGCGATCAGCCGCTCCAACAGCCGTACGGGATCGAGTTGTTCGGACTGCTGCGTCATCGCTGCTCCTCCGCGTGGGGATTGGCTGCCGTGCCCTCGGTGCTCAGCAGGACGACGGTCGAGTCGGAGCCGACGGCCAGGGCCCTACGGCGTCCGGTGGCGCCCTCCCCGGTCAGTGCGGCGCGGGCACCCGCGAGCGAGGCCGCGCCGCAGGGGCCCGCGGAGACACCGGCGGCGGCGAGGGCCCGGACGGCGTCCGCGCTGTCGGTGTCCGTGACCGCGACGGCGGCGTCCAGACCGTCGCGCAGCAGGGGCCACGCCAGGCTGGAGACGGTGCCGCAGTTGAGACCGGCCATGGTGGTGTCGCCGGTCGGCACACTGACCGGCTCCCCACGGCCCAGGCCGGCCAGCACGCAGGCCGCGGTGACCGGCTCCACCGACAACAACGCGGTCGCCGCGGTCTCGTCCCGCCGACTGCGGTAGTGCGTGACGGCGGCCTGCGCGAGGGAGCCCACGCCCGCCGGGACGACCACCAGGCCCGGTGCCTCGGCACCCAACTGCTCGTCGATCTCGGCGAACAGGGTGGAGTAGCCCTCCACGATCCAGCCGGGGATCCGCTCGTAGCCGGGCCAGGCGGTGTCCTGCACGAGCACGGAGTCCGGCCTGCCCGCCGCCGCCTCGGCCGCCCGGCGCACGGCCTCGTCGTAGGCGCCGGGCACCAGGACCACGTCCGCGCCCTCGTCCTCGATGGCGGTCACGGCCGCCGGGTGGACGCCTCGGGGCACGAAGACCTGGGCGCGCTGCCCGAACAGCCGAGCCATCCGGGCCACGGCCCGGCCGTGGTTGCCGTCGGTGGCGGTGACCAGGCGTACCGGGCCGCCGTCCGGCCGGCCGGCCAGCACCCGGTGGATCGCCCAGGACGCGCCCAGTGCCTTGAAGGCCGGCAGCCCCAGGCGCGCGGACTCGTCCTTGACGAACACCCGACCTACCCCCAACTCGGCGGCCAGGAATGGGAGTTCGGTCAGGGGAGTGGGCGCGTAGCCGGGCAGTCCGGCATGGAAGTCCCGCACCTCGGCCGGAGGCGGCGCGCAGGTCCACGTCCGGGCGACGGATCTGACGTACCAGGGCAGTCGGCGCGGGGCGGAGCTGCCGGAGAGGAGAGAAGTCTTGGACACATGATCAGCGTGTGATCAATCATATGATTAGTCCAGCACATGTTTTCGAACAGTATTCGTCAGAAAAACTGACCGACGACTGATCGACGGAGGCCGGTGATGTTCGACCTGCACCGACTGCGCCTTCTGCGCGAGCTGAAGCACCGCGGCACGCTGGCCGCCGTCGCCGCCGCGCTGTCGTACAGTCCCTCCGCGATCTCCCAGCAGCTCTCGCAGCTCGAATCCGAGGTCGGCGTCCCGCTGCTGGTGCCTGTGGGGCGCCGGGTGCGGCTCACCCCGCAGGCGGAGATCCTCGTCGCGCACACCGAGGCCGTGCTCAAGCGGCTGGAGGAGGCCGAGGCGGACATCGCCACCTCCCTCACCGCCCTCACCGGCACACTGCGCATCGCCTCCTTCCAGACCGCGGCCCTCGCCCTGGTGCCGACCGCGCTGACGCTGCTGCGCGACGCCCACCCCAACCTCCGGGTCGAGGTCACCCAGGCCGAGCCGAGCGAGGCGCTGCCCGCGCTCCTCGCCCGCGACTTCGACCTCGTCATCACCGAGGAGTACCCGGGCAACCCGCACCCCCGGCCCGCCGAACTCGACCACGAACCCCTCTGCGAGGACCCGCTGCGGCTGGCCACCCCGAGACCCATCGACCAGGACACCGGACCGATGGACGCGCTGCGGGCGCTGGCCGACCACCCCTGGGTGATGGAACACGTGGGCTCACCCGCCCGGCACTGGGCCACCGCACTGTGCCGCACCGCGGGCTTCGAACCCGACGTGCGCTTCGAGTCCGCCGACCTGGTGCTGCATCTGCGGCTGGCCGAACTGGGCCATGCCGCCGCCCTGTTGCCGGACCTCGCGTGGAACGGCCGCCCGCCCGCCGTCGCGCTGCGACAGCTTCCCGAGGGCCATCGCACCCGCTCGCTGTTCACCGCCGTACGCAGCGGACGCGGCCCCCACCCGGCCATCACGGCCTGCCGCCACGCACTCCAGCAGGCGATCGGGCCCGCGTCCTAGCCGCCCGCGAACTCGCTTACGGAGCAGTCCTGTTCAGGTCGAGCCGGCCGACGCGGGCCACGTTCTCCCGGTCGTCGGCGTCCCCGCTCGGCTCCGCCGCGAACCAGGCGTCGAGGATCTCCTTGAGCAGCGGCTCCGACGTCAGGCGCAGACCGAGGGCCAGCACGTTGGCGTCGTTCCAGCGGCGTGCGCCGTCTGCCGTGTAGGCGTCCGTGCACAGTGCCGCCCGTACGCCCGCCACCTTGTTCGCGGCGATCGACGCGCCCGTGCCGGTCCAGCAGCACACGACCGCCTGGTCCGAGGTCCCGGCGGCGACCTCGCGGGCCGCCGCCTCCGAGCAGACCGCCCACGCCGGATCGTCCCCGGGCCGCAGCGCCCCGTGCGCCAGCACCTCGTGACCACGCTCGCGCAACTCCGCGACGAGGGCGCGCGCCACAGGTTCGTCCATGTCCGAGGAAACAGAGATCCGCATGCCCCGGAGGCTACTCAGCGGACGACTTCCGTGCCATCTCCGCACCTGCGGGAGCCGCCCCCGCCGGGTCGAGACCAGGGACAGACCCATGGCCTACGATCCGGCGGGGCCGATGGCGATTACGACCGGCGCCAGTTCTGGTTGGCGCCGCCGGTGCAGGTCCAGATCTCCAGTGCCGTGCTGTTGGCCGTGCCGTGGCCGACCGCGTCCAGGCACTTGCCGGAGCCGACGTTGACGACACTGCCGTCGGAACGCACCCGCCACTGCTGGTGGGCGCCGCCGTTGCAGTCCCAGATCTCCACCGGGCTGCCGTCGGTGGTGGCACCGCCGGTGACCTCAAGGCACTTGGAGTCGTAGACCGTCAGCTGGTTGGTGGTCGTGGAGGTCCAGGTCTGGTGGGTGCCGCCGTTGCAGTCCCACAAAGCGGGCTTGGTGCCGTTGGCCTGGTTGGCGCCGGGGACGTCCACGCAGCGGCCGGACTCCTGGCCCTTGAGGGGGGCCGAGACCGCGCCGCGCAGCCAGCTCTGGTTGGTGCCGCCGGTGCAGGTCCACAGTTCCAGCAGGGTGCCGGGGGTGGTGCCCCCGGCCGTGGCGTCCAGGCACTTGCCCGAGGCGGGGTTGACCACCGAGCCGTCGCTGTTCACGGTCCACTTCTCGGCGGCGGTGCCGTCGCAGTCGTAGATCTGCACCGGGGTGCCGTCGGTGGTGGCGCCGCCTTTGGCGTCCAGGCACTTCGTGCCGTCGTAGACGGTGAGTTGGCCGGCCGGGGTCAGTGTCCAGGCCTGGTTCGTGGCGTCGTTGCAGTCCCAGAGCGCGAGTTGGGTGCCGTTGGTCCGGCTCGCCCCGGGGACGTCCGCGCACAGGCCGGACTGGCGGCCCTTGAGGATGCCGGCGTGGTTGCCCGGCGGGTTGGTGGTGACGGACAGGTTGTCGAACTGGTCGGTCTGGTAGCCCACCACACCGACGCCGATCTGATCCGCCGAGAACGAACTGTTGTCCGTGCCGCCGAGGTAGCCGGAGGCGGAGTCGATGAACGTCCAGCCTGGCTGGGCGAATTGGGTGACCTGAGCGGTCGCCCAGGTGTCCTCGCCGATCGCGTAGTTGCCGGACCAGGGCGAGTTCGCGGTGGCCAGGCCGACCGTGCTGAACGGCAGGTTGGGGTAAATCGCCGCGACCAGCGGCCAGTTGAGGTATGCGGTCATCCGGGCGTCCACATAGCCGCGCACGATCGAACGGATCAGCGCCGGGGCCCCGGAGTCCATGTCGAGGGAGCCGTTCTCCGACGCCCACAGCGGTTTGCCGTTGTTCTTCGCCGTGGTGGTGCTGGAGCAGGTGTCGGCGCTGCCGCCGTCACCGCCCGTGCAGGGGTAGTGGGCGCCGATGACCGAAACGGCGTTGTTGAACGCGGAGTTGCTCGCCATGTCGTCCGCGACGCTCCAACCCGAGTCGTCGCCGACGATCTGCACGGAGCCGTAACCGGCGCTGTCGAGCGCGGACCGCAACTGGATGTACCAGTTGACGTCGTGGCCCCGTTCGTTCCAGCCGCCGAGGTAACTGATCGGCAGACCGTGCTGCTTGGCACAACCCAGCCAGGAGATCAGGTAGTTGATGGTGTCGGTGGACCAGAACCCGCCGCTGATCCAGCCCGGGGCGGCCCAGGCCAGACCGTACAACTTGAGGTCCGGGTTACGGGACTTGGCCTGCTCGGCGAGCCAGAACTCGTAGCCCGCATCGCAGTTGATCTGTCCCTCGGTGTGCTCGATGGACGGCTCGGCGCCGTCGGTGGAGTTGGCGTCGCCGCCGATCTCCAGCTTCAGCAACTGCAGGTTCGCGCCGTAGCCCGGCTTGAACAGATAGTCCAGGATCTGCGAGCGCTGCGCGGCCGGATAGTCGCGCAGCAGGCGGGAGTTGCCCCCGCCGCCGCTGATCGCGCCGATCCCGTCGAACGTCCGGCCGCTCTGGCCGCCGTCCACGGTGATCGTGGTGGTCGCCGCCGCGACGGCCTGGGCCGGCTGCGTGCCGACCGAACAGAGGGCGGCGACAAGCGCCATGACCCACAAGGGCAGGAGGTGCCTCAAGGTTCTTCGCACGGTGTCGTCCTTCTCCAGCGGGGGGGGTGAGGACAGCTTCGGAGAGCGCTCTCAACGCAAGCCGACAGGGCCGTCCGTGGAGGTTTGTGCGACAGTGTGGAGACGTGTTGAATTACAGTCAAGGGTCTATACCTATTGATGTGCGCGCCGGTGATTCGGGCAGCACGCTTCCGGCCGACCCGCCTGCTGCTACGGCGTCGAACCCGCCGTTCCCTGACCGGCGGACCCGCCGCTCCACTGCCGGTACGCGGCCACCGCCGTCGGCAGGGTGGGGAAGATGTGGTCCTCGCCGACCGAGTCCACCAGCCCGTACGCCTCCAGGTCGACGCGGAGGTCCTGCTTCACCCGGGCCAGGGCGAACACCACGCCGCGGTGGGTGAGTTCGCGGCGGAGTTCGTCGACCGCGTCCAGGGCGGTGATGTCCACCTCGACATTGGCCTCGGCGTTGAGGACGAACCACCGTACGGGGACCGCCTGTTGGTCGACCGCGGCCAGTGCGCGACGGCGGAAGTTCTCCGCGTTGGCGAAGAAGAGCGGTGAGTCGTAGCGGTAGACGAGCAGACCGGGGACGGTGCGGGCCTGCGGGAAGTCGTCCACGTCGTGCATGCCGGCCACACCGGGGACCAGGCCCTCGACGGCGTCGTGCGGGCGGGCCACCCGGGTGAGGAGTTCGGCCACCGACAGGCCCACGGCGACGATCACGCCGTAGAGGATGTCCAGGGCGAGGACTCCGGCCAGGCAGCCGAGGGCCAGGAGGAGTTCGCGGCGGCGGAAGGTGGCGAGGCGGTGGAAGCCGGTGAGGTCGATCATGCGGACGGCCGCGTAGACGACGAGGGCGCCGAGCACCGCCGAGGGGGTGCGGGACAGCAGGGGGCTCAGGAAGAGGAGGACGGCCAGGACCACCGCTCCGGCGACCAGTGAGTACGCCTGACTGCGGGCGCCCGTGGAGGAGGCGAGCGCGGTGCGGCTCGCGCTGCTGCTCACCGGGAAGCCGTGGAGGACACCGGCACCGAGGTTGGCCGCGCCCAGCGCCAGGAACTCCTGGTCGGCGTCGAGACCGGGGCCCTCGTCCTCGTCGCCGCCGGTGAAGGCGCGGGCGGTGAGGATGAAGTCGGTGTAGGCGACGAGCAGGACACCGAGCGCGGGCAGCACCAGGTGGGGCAGCTCGGTGAGGTCCGGCAGGCCGACCGTCGGAAGTCCCGCCGGGACATGGCCGATCACCTTGATGCCGTACCGGTCGTCGAGGTCGAGGACCGCCACGGCCGCCGTGCCCAGCACCACGGCCAGCAGGGGACCGGGCATCGCCTTGGACATCCGCGCCACCGTGAACAGGAACGCGAGCAGGACGGCGGCGAACAGCAGCGTGGGCGCGTGGAGGCGGTCCAAGTGCCGTAGGAAGGACCAGAGTTGGGGGAAGAAGGCCGAGCCCGTCGTGGGCACCCCGGTGAGCTTGGGCAGCTGGTCCACGATCATGATCAGGGCGACGCCCGCCAGGTAGCCGATCAGCACGGGCCGGGAGAGGAGATCGGCGACGAAGCCCAGCCGTACCGCCCACGCGGCCAGGCACAGCAGGCCGACCGTGGCCGCGAGGGCGGCGGCGAGTGTGGCGTACCGGCTCGGGTCGCCGGCCGCGAGGGGGCCCACCACGGTCGCCGTCATCAGCGCGGTCGTCGACTCGGGGCCCACGGACAGCAGCCGGGACGAACCCAGCAGTGCGTACAGGGCGAGCGCGGGGAGGATCGCCCACAGGCCGGCCACCGGGGGCAGCCCGGCGACCCCGGCGTACGCCATCACCTGCGGGACGAGATACGCGGCGACCGTGACACCGGCCAGCAGGTCGCCGCGCAGCCAGGCGCGCCGGTATCCGGCCAGCGTGGCGATTCCGGGCGTCAGGCGCCGCCACTCCATGCGGCGTCCGCCCGGGCTGTGGGACACGGTGTTCCTCGATCTGTCCGGTTCAGAGGCTCGCCGCGTGGTCCGGGACGTAGGTCTGCAGGTCGCGCGGCGGACGTTCGTAGCCGGTGGACGGCGGGCGGGGCGGGAGGTCGAGGACCGGCGGCGCCACCTCGTGGTACGGCAGCGAGTCGAGCAGGTGGGCGATCATGTTCAGCCGGGCCCGGCGCTTGTCGTCGCTCTCGACGACGTACCAGGGGGCCTCCGAGACATCGGTGTGCACCAGCATCTCGTCCTTGGCCCGCGAGTAGTCCTCCCAGTGGGTGATGGACTCCAGGTCCATCGGCGAGAGCTTCCAGCGCCGCAGCGGATCGTCCAGGCGGCGCCGGAACCGGTCCTGCTGCACGGCGTCGCTCACCGAGAACCAGTACTTGCGCAGCACGATCCCGTCCTCCACGAGCATCCGCTCGAAGATGGGGCACTGGCGCAGGAACAGCTGGTACTCCTCCTTGGAACAGAAACCCATCACCCGCTCGACGCCGGCCCGGTTGTACCAGGACCGGTCGAACAGCACGATCTCCCCGGCGGCCGGCAAATGCTCGACGTACCGCTGGAAGTACCACTGGGTGCGCTGCCGGTCGGTCGGCTTCGGCAGTGCGGCGATCCGGGCGACGCGCGGGTTGAGGTGCTCAGCGACCCGCTTGATGGTGCCGCCCTTGCCCGCCGCGTCCCGGCCCTCGAAGACGATCACCAGCCGGGTGCCCTCGGCCCGCACCCACTCCTGGAGCTTGACCAACTCGGTCTGCAGACGCAGCAGTTCGGTCTCGTACTTCTCGCGCGGCAGCTTTGCCGCCTTCTTGCCGGCCATGCCGCCTCAACCCCTCGATGACGTGCGCAGTCTCCTGTGTCCAAGGTCGAACACCTGGACAGCACCGTACTGATCGCCGGGCTCCCGCGCACCCCCGGGCACCCGCCCGCCGGGTTTGCGGCGGCCCGCGGCGGCAACCCGGACTCTGTGACAGCGATGACGACCCAACAGGAGCTCGTCCGGTTTCTGGAGGACCGCTTCGCCTGCGCACAGGCCTGCACCACGTGTGCGCGGGCCTGCGTGCTGCGCGTCAGCCGCACGGATCCGGACGCCACCGACCACGAGGCACTCGTACGGCAGAAGGCGCTGTGGTGCGCGGAGGTCTGCGACGCGACCTGCCGGATGCTGGCCGAGCAGAACCTCCAGGACGAGTCGGCCCTCCGCCTCCAGGCCAAGTGGTGCCTGCGCGTCTGCCTGGAGTGCGCGCAGCTCTTCGACGAGCGGCCGGGAGCGGAGGCGGATGCCCGGGCCTGCCGGGACTGCGCGCGGGCGTGCACGGAGTTCCTCGCGAGGCTGAACTGACGGGCGGCTGTGCGGGCTTGGCGCCGCGCAGCCGAGCACGAAGGGCATGGGGTGGACCTCGAAGCCCAGCGGCCGACCCCGGAATGGGAACGGGCGGCTTCCGGTCGATGTCACCCGTCTTGCCGGGCATCGCCACCTCGCCATTCCCAATTTCTGGAACACGTTCTACGGTGTGCGCCGTCAGGACCGGCCTTGGGAGCCAGGAGGCGCCGTGCATCTCGAATACACGCCCGAGCAGCAGCGACTGCGCACCGAACTGCGCGCCTACTTCGCCGAGTTGGTGCCCGACCACGCCTACTCCCGCTACGCCGACCCGGCCGCCCAGAAGCGCTACTACCGCGAGACGATCCGCCGGCTCGGCACGGACGGCTGGCTCGGGGTCGGCTGGCCCGAGGAGTACGGCGGGCGCGGGCTGACGCCGATGGAGCAGTTCATCTTCTTCGACGAGGCCGCGCAGGCGGGCGTACCGCTGCCCCTGATGGCACTCAACACCGTGGGCCCGACGATCATGCAGTTCGGCACCGACGAACAGAAGGCCTACTTCCTCCCGAAGATCCTCTCCGGCGAGATCGACTTCGCGATCGGCTACAGCGAGCCCGAGGCCGGCACGGACCTGGCCGCGCTGAAGACACGGGCCGTACGGGACGGCGACGAATACGTCGTCGACGGGCAGAAGATCTGGACCACCAACGGCGACACCGCCGACTGGGTGTGGCTGGCCACCCGCACCGACCCGGACGCCCCGCCGCACAAGGGCATCACCATGCTCCTGGTGCCGACCGCCGACCCCGGCTACACCTGCACGGTGATCAACACCCTCGCCTCGCACGACACCACCGCCAGCTACTACGAGAACATCCGCGTCCCCGTCACCCGTCGGGTCGGCAAGGAGAACCAGGGCTGGCGCCTGATCACCAACCAGCTCAACCACGAACGCGTCACCCTCGCCGCCCACGGCACCATGGCCATCCGGGCCCTGCACGACGTCCAGCGCTGGGCCATGGAGACCAAACTCGCCGACGGCCGCCGCGTCGTCGACCTCCCCTGGGTCCGCCGCCTTCTCGCCCGCACCCACGCCAGGCTCGACGCGATGAAACTCCTCAACTGGCAGATGGTGAACGCCGTCCAGGAAGGCACCCTCACCCCGCAGGACGCCTCCGCCGTCAAGGTCTACGGCTCCGAGGCCCGCCGCGACGCCTACGCCTGGCTCATGGAGATCGTCGCCGCGGCCGGTGCCCTGAAGGAGGGCTCCGCGGGCGCCGTCCTGCACGGCGAACTGGAACGCGGCTACCGCTCCGCCGTGATCTTCACCTTCGGCGGCGGCAACAACGAGATCCAGCGCGAGATCATCTCGTGGATCGGTCTGGGAATGCCGAGGGTACGGCGTTAGCCTGCGGACATGGATGCCCCTGGGACGGGCGATCCGGGGCTCTTCGGGCCGGACTCCGTGACATGGCAGGTTCACGACGATCCCATGATGTGGATCGCAGGCGTCCGCGCGCTCTACCTCCAGGCCCTGCACCCGCGAGCCGTCCGCGGAGTCATGCAGAACTCCGACTTCCGGCGAGACGCCCGGGGCCGGCTGATGCGCACCGCGAACTTCGTCGGCACCATCACCTACGGCACCACCGAGGCCGCCGAGAAGGCGGGCGCCCGGGTGCGGAAGATCCACAGCATGCTCCGGGCGACCGACCCGGACACGGGGGAGCGGTACGGAATCGACGAACCCGAACTGCTGCTGTGGGTGCACTGCGCCGAGATCGACTCGTATCTGGACGTGCTGCGCCGCTCCGGATTCCGCCTCACCGACGCCCAGGCCGACCGCTACCTCGCCGAACACCGGGAGAGCGCCCGCCTGGTGGGCCTCGACCCCGCCGCCGTACCGGGCGACCGCGCCGAGCTGGCCGCCTACTTCGAGCAGGTCCGGCCCGCGCTCGCCGCCGGACCCGAGGCACGCGAAGTGGACGACTTCCTGCTCCGCCCGCCGACGCACCCCCTCCTCGTCCCGGCGCGCGAGGTGCTCTGGCGGCGCGTGGCACACCTGGCGTACGCCTCCCTGCCGCCGTACGCCCACCGGCTCTACGGCAGACCGGCCCCCGCGCCCGACACCGTCACCCGGCGACTGCGCGTCACCGGCACCCTGTTGCGCTGTGTTCCCGCACATGTGCGCCGGCAACTTCCGCCCAAGCACATCCTCCGCGCCATGTCACGGCTCGGCCCCGGCTCCCGACCCTCCCCGTACAAAGTCGGACGATCGCTCGCCATACTGGACGAGCCAGGGGAGGGCGGGACGAACACCGACGGGGGCGATCGCGGGAGATGGGGGACAGCAGGCTGATCCAGGGCCGCTACCGGCTGCTCGATCTGATCGGGCGCGGTGGTATGGGCGAGGTGTGGCGCGCGCGGGACGAGTCACTGGGGCGCCATGTCGCCGTGAAGTGCCTCAAGCCGCTGAACCCGCACCACGACCAGTCGTTCACCCGCGTCCTGCGCGAGCGGTTCCGGCGCGAGGCTCGCGTCGCCGCCGCGCTCCAGCACCGCGGGGTGACCGTCGTCCACGACTTCGGCGAGTCCGACGGCGTCCTCTACCTGGTGATGGAGCTTCTCGACGGCCGCAATCTCAGCCAGCTCCTGGAGGACAACGAGCAGCGGCCGCTGCCCGTCGGTGACGTCGTCGACATCGCCGAGCAGGTCGCCTCCGCCCTCGCCTACTGCCACCAACAGGGCATCGTGCACCGGGACTTGAAGCCCGCGAACATCATGCGACTGACCGACGGCACGGTGAAGATCTGCGACTTCGGCATCGCCCGGCTCGGCGCCGACATCGGCTTCACCTCCCGGCTGACCGGCACCGGCATCGCGATGGGCACCCCGCACTACATGTCGCCGGAACAGATCAGCGGCTCCGAGGTCGACCAGCGCAGCGACCTCTACTCCTTCGGGTGCGTGCTCTACGAACTCGCCACCGGGGCACCGCCGTTCGACCTCGGCGACGCCTGGGCCATACTCATCGGCCACCGCGACACCCCGCCCCGCCCGCCGCGCGCCCAACGCGCCGAAGTGCCCGAGTACCTGGAGAAGGTCATCCTCGATCTGCTCGCCAAGCTCCCCGAGCAACGCCCGAACGACGCCCGCGAGTTGGGCCGCCGCATCACCATGGGGCGTACGACACCCCTGTACGTGCCGACAGTTGTGACCCCGCGACCCGAACTGCCCTTGTCCGAACCGGTGTCCCGCGAGGTGCGCCTGCCGTCCTGGACGCGTGGGATGACCACCGGGCACAAGGCGGCCGGCGCCGGACTGCGCACCACCCCGCCCGACGCCGGGGCCGGCCTCACCGGCGAGTGGATCGCGCGCCCGGCCACCGGCCACGTGGCGGAATCCGCACCGGAGTCACCGTCCGCGCCGCCCCCGGAGGCCCTCAAGGCCCTGGCCGGACGCCACAACGCGGGCCTGAGCCTGGGCCGCCTCGGCCGCTGGGCGGAGGCCGGCGAGGTGCACCGCGCGGTCGCCGCCGAACGCGGCCACCTCCTCGGCCCGGACCACCCCGACACCCTCGCCAGCCGCTACGAACTCGGCTTCACCTTCAGCCGCACCGGCCACGCCGCCGAGGCCCTGCGCGAGTACACCCACGTCGCCCGCGCCAGGGAACGGGCGCTGGGCGCCGACCACGCCGACACGCTCGCCGCCCGGCAGGAAATGGCGTACGTGCTGGGCCAGTTGGGGCGCCACTTCGACGCACACCAGGTGTACACCTCCGTACTCGCCGCCCGGGAACGCACCATGGGCCCCGATCACCCGGACACCCTGCGCTGCCGCCACAACCTCGCCTTCAACCTCAGCCGGCTCGGCCGCCTGGAGGACTCGTACCGCATGGCCTGCGAGGTCGCCGCCGCCCGCGCCCGCGTACTGGGCACCGGCCACCCCGACACCCTGGTCACCCGCTATGAAGTCGCCTACGCGCTGGGCCAGTTGGGCCGCTGGCAGGAGGCACTCCAGACCTACGGCGAGGTCGCCGAGGCTCGGGCGCGGGCCCTCGGGCCGGACCACGCAGACACCCTCGCCGCCCGCTACGAGATCGGCATCAGCCTCGGCCGCCTCGGCCGCAGCGCCGATGCCCTCAAGCTGTACCGCGACCTGATCGACGACCGCACCCGCGTCCACGGCCCCGCCCATCCCGAGACCCTCCGCGCCCGCCACGGCCTCGGCGTCAACCTCGGCCGCCTCGGCCGCTGGGAGGAGGCCCTCGCCGAGTCCCGTGACGTGTGCGCCATCCGAGAGCGCGTCCTCGGCCCGGACCATCCCGACACCCTCGTCAGCCGCCGCGAGGTCGCCGTAGGGCTGGGCTGGCTCGGCCGCTGGGCCGACGCGCTCACCGAGTACCGCCGCGTCGCCGCCGCCCGCGAGCGCGTCCTCGGCCCCGACCACCCCGACACCCTCGCCAGCCGCAACGACGAGGCCCACTGCCTGGAACAGCTCGGCCGCAACGCGGAAGCGGTCGAGCTGTACCGCCGGGTGGCGGTCCTACGACAGGGACGGGCGTCGGGCGGGCACTGACGACCGTGTGCCCAGCTCTGGCCGACCTAGATCACCTCGTGTTACGAAGAACCATGCCTGCACACGAGGGACCCGGACATCGGACGTACGACGCCGTCATCGTCGGCGGCGGCCACAACGGCCTGGTCGCCGCCGCCTATCTGGCCCGGGCCGGGCGCTCCGTGCTCGTCCTGGAGCGCCTCGACACCACCGGCGGCGCAGCCGTGTCGACCCGCCCGTTCGCCGGGGTCGACGCACGCCTTTCCCGGTACTCGTACCTGGTCAGCCTGCTGCCCAAGAAGATCGTGCGGGACCTCGGCCTCGACTTCCGCATCCGCGGGCGCACCATCTCGTCGTACACCCCCGTCGAACGCGACGGCCGACCCACCGGCCTCCTCGTCGGCGGCGGCGAGCGCCGCACCCGCGACGCCTTCGCCCGTCTCACCGGCGGCGACCGCGAGTACGCGGCCTGGCAGCGCCTCTACGGGATGACCGGACGCCTCGCGCAGCGGGTCTTCCCCACGCTCACCGAACCGCTGCCCACCCGCGACGAACTGCGCCGGCGCGTGGACGACGAGGACGCCTGGCGGATGCTCTTCGAGGAGCCGATCGGCGTCGCCATCGAGGAGAACTTCACCGACGACCTGGTCCGGGGCGTCGTCCTCACCGACGCCCTGATCGGCACCTTCGCCGACGCCCACGACCCGTCCCTCGCGCAGAACCGCTGCTTCCTCTACCACGTCATCGGCGGCGGAACCGGCGCCTGGGACGTCCCGGTCGGCGGCATGGGCGCCCTCACCGACGCCCTGGCCGCCACCGCGCGCGAGGCCGGCGCCGTACTCGCCACCGGCCACGAAGCCGTCCGCATCGACACGGACGGCCGCGCCGCCGAGATCACCTACCGCACCGCAGACACCGAAGGCGTCGTGGCCGCCCGCCACGTCCTCGTCGGCGCCTCCCCGCAGCAGCTCGCCGCCCTCACCGGCGACGAACCGCCCGCCCCCGCCGAGGGCGCCCAGCTCAAGGTGAACATGCTGCTCAAGCGGCTGCCCAGACTCCGCGACACCTCGGTCGACCCGCGCGAGGCCTTCGCCGGCACCTTCCACATCGCCGAGGGCTACGACCAACTGGCCGCCGCCCACGCCCAGGCCGCGTCGGGTTCGCTGCCCGCCGCACCACCCTCCGAGATCTACTGCCACTCCCTCACCGACCCGAGCATCCTCGGCCGGGACCTCGTCGAGGACGGCTACCAGACCCTCACCCTCTTCGGCCTGCACACCCCGGCCCGTCTCTTCGAACGCGACAACGACGCCGTACGCGAGGAACTCCTGAAGGCCACCCTCGCCCAGCTGGACGGCCACCTCGCCGAACCACTCGCGGACTGCCTCGCCACCGACGCCGACGGTCGCCCCTGCATCGAGGCGAAGACCCCGCTCGACCTGGAACGCGACCTCAGGCTTCCCGGCGGCAACATCTTCCACCGCGAACTGACCTGGCCCTACGCCCAGGACGGCACCGGACGCTGGGGCGTCGAGACCCGGCACGCGAACGTCCTGCTGTGCGGGGCGGGCGCGGTGCGCGGCGGGGGAGTGAGCGGGGTACCGGGGCACAACGCGGCGATGGCCGTGCTGCAGGGCGACGCCGGCTGACCACTAGGGCGCGGTGACCCGACTGTCGGGAAAATCTGACGGAGCATCAGAAAAGGTCTTCCGTCGTCCGGAGGACTGCGGCATTCTGCGCCCATGCAGACGGAGTTGAGCAAGAAACTGGGAGTCGAGCACGCCATTTTCGGCTTCACGCCGTTCCCCGCCGTCGCCGCGGCCATCAGCCGGGCCGGCGGTTTCGGCGTGCTCGGCGCGGTCCGCTACACCGCCCCCGACGACCTGAAACGCGACCTGGACTGGCTTGAGGCGCACGTCGAAGGGATGCCGTACGGCCTCGACGTCGTCATGCCGGCGAAGAAGGTGGAAGGCGTCACCGAGGCCGAGGTCGAGGCGATGATCCCGGAAGGGCACCGGCAGTTCGTCACCGAGACCCTCGCCAAGTACGGCGTGCCCGAACTCGCCGAGGGCGAGGTGTCCGGCTGGCGCATCACCGGGTGGATGGAACAGGTCGCCCGCAACCAGCTCGACGTCGCCTTCGACTACCCGATCAAGCTGCTCGCCAACGCGCTGGGCTCCCCACCGGCCGACGTCGTCGCCCGCGCCCACGACCAGGACGTCCTGGTCGCCGCGCTCGCGGGCAGCGCCCGGCACGCCCGCAAGCACGCCGAGGGTGGCATCGACATCGTCGTGGCCCAGGGCTACGAGGCGGGCGGACACACCGGCGAGATCGCGACCATGGTGCTCACACCCGAAGTCGTCGACGCCGTCGACCCGTTGCCGGTACTCGCCGCGGGCGGCATCGGCAGCGGACAGCAGGTGGCCGCCGCGCTCAGCCTCGGCGCCCAGGGTGTGTGGCTGGGCTCCATATGGCTGACCACCACGGAGGCCGATATGCACTCGGCCGGCGTGACCCGCAAACTACTCGCCGCCGGGTCCGGCGACACCGTCCGCTCCCGCGCCCTGACCGGGAAACCGGCTCGCCAACTGCGTACCGAGTGGACCGACGCCTGGGACGACCCGGACGGCCCTGGCACCCTCCCCATGCCGCTGCAGGGCCTGCTTGTCGCCGAGGCCGTCTCGCGCATCCAGAAGTACGAGGTCGAACCACTGCTGGGCACCCCCGTCGGCCAGATCGTCGGCCGTATGAACAGCGAACGCAGTGTCCAGGCCGTCGTCGACGACCTCACCCGCGGCTTCGAGCACGCCGTCGACCGCATCAACCGCATCGCCGGAAGGAGCGGCCAGTGAGCACACCCCCCGCCGGCTTCTGGGCCCAGGCGGCCCAGGACCCCGACCGTACGGTCCTCATCGCGCCCGACGGCGAGGAGTGGACGGCCGGCCGCCTGCACGCCGCCGCCAACCAACTCGTCCACGGTCTGCGCGCCGCCGGACTCGAACGCGGCGACGCCTTCGCCGTCGTCCTGCCCAACGGTGTCGAGTTCTTCACGGCCCATCTCGCCGCCACCCAGGCCGGGTTCTACCTCGTCCCGGTCAACCACCATTTCGTCGCCCCCGAGATCGCCTGGATCGTCGCCGACTCCGGCGCCAAGGTGCTCATCGCGCACGAGCGGTTCGCCGAGCCCGTCCGCCAGGCCGCCGACGAGGCCGGCCTCCCCGCCACCCACCGGTACGCCGTCGGCACCGTCGAGGGCTTCCGGCCGTACGCCGAACTCCTCGACGGACAACCGGAGTCGGCGCCCACGGACCGCACGCTCGGCTGGGTCATGAACTACACCTCCGGCACCACCGGCCGCCCCCGCGGCATCCGCCGCCCCCTGCCGGGCAAGCCACCCGAGTCGGCCTACCTCGGCGGTTTCCTCGGCATCTTCGGCATCAAGCCGTTCGACGACAACGTGCACCTGGTCTGCTCGCCGCTCTACCACACGGCCGTCCTCCAGTTCGCGAGCGCCAGCCTGCACATCGGCCACCGCCTGGTCCTGATGGACAAGTGGAGCCCCGAGGAGATGCTCCGCCTCATCGACCGCGAGAAGTGCACCCACACCCATATGGTCCCGACCCAGTTCCACCGCCTCCTCGCCCTCCCCGAGGACATACGGGCGCGCTACGACGTCTCGTCCATGCGGCACGCCATCCACGGCGCCGCCCCGTGCCCCGACCATGTGAAGCGGGCCATGATCGAGTGGTGGGGCGACTGTGTGGAGGAGTACTACGCGGCCAGCGAGGGCGGTGGTGCCTTCGCGACCGCCGAGGACTGGCTGAAGAAGCCCGGCACCGTCGGCAAGGCCTGGCCCATCAGCGAACTCGCGGTCTTCGACGACGACGGCAAGCGGCTCCCGCCCGGTGAACTCGGCACCGTCTACATGAAGATGAGCACCGGCGGCTTCGCCTACCACAAGGACGAGGCCAAGACGAAGAAGAACCGCATCGGCGACTTCTTCACCGTCGGCGACCTCGGCATCCTGGACGAGGACGGCTACCTCTTCCTCCGTGACCGCAAGATCGACATGATCATCTCGGGTGGCGTCAACATCTACCCGGCCGAGATCGAGTCCGCGCTCCTTGCCCACCCCGCCGTCGCCGACGCCGCCGCCTTCGGGATCCCGCACGACGACTGGGGCGAGGAGGTCAAGGCCGTCGTCGAACCGTCCCCGGGCCACGAACCGGGTCCGGAGCTCGCCGCCGCGCTCCTCGCCCACTGCGCCGAGCAACTCGCGGGCTACAAGCGGCCGAAGAGCATCGACTTCATCACCGAGATGCCCCGCGACCCCAACGGCAAGCTGTACAAGCGGCGGCTGCGGGACCCGTACTGGGAGGGGCACGTCCGCCCTTTGTGAGGATGGCCTGTGTGGGCCCGGCACATGTGGGCCGGGCCCACCTCGACCACCCGGCTTGACCCGCCCGGGCGCCGGCCCGAGGATCATGTGTCATGACGCCCGGACACGGCAGCACGGTTGACGGGGTACTGCGACGCAGTGCCCGGCGCACTCCCGCCCGCGTGGCGGTGGACTACGGCGAGCGCTCCTGGACCTACCAGGAACTCGACGACGCCGTCTCCGGCGCGGCGAGCGTGCTCCTCGACCAGGGCCTCGCACCGGGCGACCGGGTCGGCTCCTACGGCCACAACTCGGACGCCTACCTGATCGGCTTCCTCGCCTGTGCCCGCGCGGGCCTCGTGCACGTGCCGATCAACCAGAACCTCACCGGCGACGACCTCAGGTACATCGTCGGCCAGTCCGGCAGCACGCTGGTGCTCACCGATCCCGACCTCGCCGCCCAACTGCCGGACGCCGTAAGGACGTTGCCGCTCCGGGACGCGGACGGCTCGCTGCTGGAGCGGCTCGTGTCCGCGCCGCAGTACGACGGTCCCGAGCCACGCACCGAGGACCTGGTGCAGTTGCTCTACACCTCGGGTACGACCGCGCTCCCCAAGGGCGCGATGATGACCCACCGGGCCCTGGTGCACGAGTACCTGAGCGCGATCACCGCGCTGGACCTGAGCGCCGGGGACCGGCCCGTGCACGCGCTGCCGCTCTACCACTCGGCGCAGCTGCATGTGTTTCTGCTGCCGTACCTCGCGGTCGGCGCCACCAACCTCATCCTCGACGCGCCTGACGGCGACCGGCTGTTGGACCTGATCGAGGCCGGGCGGGTGGACAGTCTGTTCGCACCGCCCACCGTGTGGATCGGCCTGGTGAACCGCCCGGACTTCGCGACCCGCGAGCTGAGCGGGCTGCGCAAGGCGTACTACGGGGCGTCGATCATGCCGGTGCCCGTCCTGGAGCGGCTGCGCGAACGGCTCCCCAAGCTGGCCTTCTACAACTGCTTCGGCCAGAGCGAGATCGGCCCGCTGGCCACCGTCCTGGGCCCCGACGAGCACAAGAGCCGACTGGACTCCTGCGGACGTCCCGTCCTCTTCGTGGACGCGCGTGTGGTCGACGAGGACGGCAAGGACGTACCCGATGGGACACAGGGCGAAGTCGTCTACCGCTCACCGCAGTTGTGCGAGGGCTACTGGGACAAGCCGGAGGAGACCGCCGCCGCCTTCCGCGACGGCTGGTTCCACTCCGGCGACCTCGCGGTACGGGACGTCCATGGCTTCTTCACCGTCGTCGACCGCGTGAAGGACGTCATCAACTCCGGTGGCGTACTGGTCGCTTCACGCCAGGTCGAGGACGCGCTCTACACCCACGAGGGCGTCGCCGAGGTCGCCGTGATCGGCCTCCCCGACGACCGCTGGATCGAGGCGGTCACCGCGGTCGTCGTCCCGCGTGGCGGGGTCACCGAGGCCCAACTCATCGACCACGCCCGCGAAAAGCTCGCCCACTTCAAGGCACCGAAGCGGGTCCTGTTCGTGGAGGAACTGCCGCGGAACGCCAGCGGCAAGATCCTGAAGCGGGAGTTGCGGGAGCGGTTCGGCGGCTGAGCGTCCTCACAGGGAGACCGGGGCAGGAGCGGTATCGGCATCGACATCGGCATTGCCGCGGGCCTCCGCTCCGGCGATGGTGTGCCGCCCAGGGCGCTCAACTGCTCGCGCAGCGCGTCTAGGACACCGGGACACGGCCGTACGGAGCCTCGTCAGTGCTGCGGGGGAGTACCCGGCGGATGATCCCGAACGGGCTGCCGACCTGGACTCCCTCCGCCACGAAATGGCCGTGCTGGAACGGGCGTTGGCCCGCGGATCCGGGACGACGGATTCGCCCTGGCGATGCGGGAGTTGGACGAGGCCTTGGCGGTCCACCCCGACCGCTCCCTCGGCTTCGGTTCCGTCCCGCTCGGCCGCCCCGACCCCATGTGGTGGGACCACATGGGGCGGATCACCATCTCCACGCTGGTGATTGCGGGTGGTCCCACCAGCGGGATTCCTCAGGACCACGAGAACCGGCCGGAGGAGTTCCTGGCGGCGGTGGAGCCGTTCCTCGCGGAGCGGAGCGACGTCCGGACGGCGACCGTCACTTCGCGAACGTCGTCATGAAGCGGTCACGGAACTTGTCCATGCTCAGCACCGGTGCGTTGTCCGCCGGCTTGAGCCCGTCCGTCCAGCCCCAGCTGGAGATCTTGTCCAGCACCTTCGGGTCGTGCGCGACGATCGTGATCGGCACATCCCGGTCGGAGGTGCCTCCGGTGACCGTCGGGACGGGCTGGTGGTCGCCGAGGAAGACCAGGACGGTGTTCTTGTTGCCGTAGCGCTGCATCCACTGGGTCAGGCTGTCCACGGAGTACTGGATGGCCTTGCGGTACTCGGTGCGCACGCGCTTCGCGCTCTTCCAGACCTCCGTGGGGTTGGTGCCCTCCTTCTTGATCTGGTTGAAGATCGTGCCGTCCCCGAGCTGGTTCCAGGGGATCGTGTGGGCGATGGGGGACCAGGGGTTGTGGCTGGAGGCGAGGATGATCTCCGCCATGATCGGGTCACGGTTCTTCTTGCCGTACTCCAGATCCTCGAAGGACTGCAGGCTGAACTGGTCCGGTACCGGCGTCCAGCTGAAGTACGGGCCGTTGTAGCCGAGGTGGGTGGAGTCGTAGATGTTGTCGAGGCCGAAGTACTTGCCCTCGGGCCAGGCCTTCCGCACACCGGGGACGATGCCGACCGTGCGCCAGGCACCGGTCTTTTGGAAGTAACTGGTCAGGGTCGCGCGGGTGCTGGTGGTCACGGTCCGGTACCGCTGCTGGTTCTTGACCCACAGGCCGGACAGGAACGTCGAGTGGGCGAGCCAGCTGCCCGCGCCCGTCACGGGCGACCTGAGCCAGCCGCTCTGCGAGGCGAATCCGGCCGCCTTGAGCCGGGCGTCGCCCGCCGCGAGTGTCTTGTCCATCTCCGGTGCCATCGTCGGGTCGTCGAGCGCGACCCGGCCGTAGCTCTCGATGAAGGTGAACAGGACGTCCTTGCCGCGGAGTCCGGTCAGCAGCTGGTTCGGTGGGGTCTTGGCGAAGGCGTCGACGTTGAGCTGCTTCTTGAAGACGTCGGCGTCACCCAGACCCTCGCGGACGTACTGCACCCGGTTGGCGAGGAACGTGCTGTAGCCCTTCGTGGCGAGCGTGACGCCGCCCACCTGGAAGCTCAGGGTGAAGCACATGATCCACACAACACCGAGGACCAGTGTGGTGCGTACCGCCATGGGGCGGTGCCTGGCCATCACGTCCGACAGCCGCACCATCGCGAGCGCGCTCCCCGCCAGCACGGCGATCAGCGCCAGGATCACCCCGACGATCGCGAGCACCTCGCCCGAGCGGCCGACCGAGTCCTTCAGGAAGTCCGCCGCGTCGCTCAGCAGAACCCAGTCGAAGACCAGATCGAACGGCCGGGCCAGGGTCTGGTAGAAGCCCATGTCGAGGCACTTCAGGACGGTGGACAGCCCGACGAACGCCCCGAGAACGACGGCCACGATCCGCCGTGCCTTCGCGGGCAGTACGAGCAGGACGATCGCGAGGACGATCGCCTCGACGGGGAAGCGGAAGAACGACTGGAGAGTGATCCGGTCGAGGCGGTCGGGCACGAGGAGCGCGACAATCAGCAGCACACCGGCCAGCACACTCGTACCCACCCCTACGGCACGTGCGGTACGGGGGTAACGAGCCCGCCAGCCGAACCAACCGGCGCGGGCCGGGAGTTGAGCCGATCGCTCGACGGAGTCGGCGGCGGATTCCGCCTCCGAGCCCGTGGGCTCCGCGGGCTCAGAGGTCTCGTCGGGCACGGCGGATGCCGCGAGGTCTGCGGACTTGGCCGCCTCGGTCGCGTCGGCCGGTTCGAGTTGCTCGGACGTGTCCGCCGAGTTGTCCGGCTCGGGTGGGTCCTGTGGTTCGGACGGTGCGGCGGCCTCCGTCGCCGCTGTCGAGTCGGTCTCCCCGGTGGCTTTCTGCTGTGCCAATGGGTGAGAGCGAGTGAAGAGCGGCACCCGTACGTCCTTCCGTGCTGAGCCCGGTGATGGCGTGGCGTACCTGGCCCGGGCCACCAGATCCGTCACCAGCAGTACGATCGCACGCTACCGTCAGTTCAATCCGGCCTGCGTGTTGACCCACTGTTGACTCACTGATCTGCGGCGACTGCCACCTCCCGCGCCCACCGGTAGTCCGCCTTGCCACTCGGTGAACGTTGGATCGACTCCGCGATCACCAACTGCCGCGGGATCTTGTACCCGGCGAGATGGGAGCGGCAGTGCGTCTGGATGTCGTCCAGCGACGGCCGTACCGAACCCGTGCGCAACTCCACGACGGCTGCCACATGGTTGCCCCACCGCTCGTCGGGCACCCCGGCCACCAGCGCGTCGTAGACATCCGGATGCGACTTGAGCGCCTGCTCGACCTCCTCCGGATACACCTTCTCCCCACCGGTGTTGATGCACTGCGAGCCACGGCCGAGCACCGTGACGACGCCCTCCTGGTCCACGGTCGCCATGTCGCCGAGCAGCACCCATCGCCTGCCGTCCTTCTCGAAGAAGGTCTCGGCGGTTTTCCCCGGGTCGTTGTAGTAGCCGAGCGGTACATGGCCGCACTGGGCGACCCGGCCGATCTCGCCGACGGCGACCGGTTCGTTGGTGGCCGGATCGACCACCTGGGTGCGGGAGTTGACCCGGATGCGGAAGGACTGCCCGGCCCCGGAGTCCGCCGTCGCCGTGCCGTTGAAGCCGGACTCGGACGAGCCGTAGTTGTTCAGCAGCATCGTGTTCGGGAGCAGTTCCTGGAACTGCCGGCGCACCGTCTCCGACATGATCGCGCCCGACGACGAGACACTGAACATCGACGAGCAGTCCGTGCCCTTCATCGGCCCGTTGAGTGCGTCGATGAGCGGTCGCAGCATCGCGTCGCCGACCAGGGACATGCTGGTGACCTTCTCCTTCTCGACGGTCCGCAGCACCTCCTCCGGCTCGAACTTGCGGTGGATCACGATGCGTTGGCCGAAGTTGAAGCCGATGAACGCGGTGAGAGTGGAGGTGCCGTGCATCAGCGGAGGAGTGGGGAAGAACGTGATCCCCGCCCCGCCGGCCGCGACCCGCTCGGCCAACTCCTCGGGCCTCTTGACGGGTTCACCGGTCGGCGCGCCACCGCCGAGCCCCGAGAAGAAGAGATCCTCCTGGCGCCACATCACCCCCTTGGGCATCCCGGTCGTGCCGCCGGTGTAGATGATGAACTGGTCGTCGCCCGAACGGGCCGGGAATCCCCGCTCGGGAGACCCGGTGGCCTCCGCGTCCGTGAAGGCCACGGCCGGTACTTCCGGGGCGCCTTGGGCCGGTGTGCCCACTCGGACCAGGTGTCGAAGCTTCTGCGCGCGAGGCAGCGCGGCGGCCACCCGCTCGGTGAACTCCGTGTCGAAGACCAGCGCCACGAGATCGGCGTCCCGGTAGAGGTACACCAACTCCTCTTCGACATACCGGTAGTTGACGTTGACCGGAACGACCCGTGCCTTCAGGCAGCCCAGCACCGCCTGCAGGTACTCGATGCCGTTGTAGAGATGGAGCCCCAGATGCTCACCCGGGCGTATCCCGGTGTCGATCAGATGATGGGCGATGCGGTTCGCCGCCGCGTCCAACTCGGCGTAGGTCAGGCGGCGTTCCGCGCCCGTGCCCGGGTGGTCGATGTACACGAGCGCCTCGCGGTCCGGGACCACGTCGACGACCGACTCGAACAGGTCGGCAATGTTGTACTCCACCACTCCTCCTGACGTCGGTTCGCCGGTCATCAGAGCAAAGGGCGCGGCAACTGTGAAGGGTCCGCGCAGAAGAAATCTGACTGAGTGTCAGAAACCTCTTGTACTGGCAGGGCAGCTCCTGCAACCTGTTCTCGTTCCGGAGGCGGTACGGCGACGGGAGGACGGCAATGGGCGGTACGGAACACCTGACCGTGCGACGCGAAGGCGCCACACTGGTGCTCACGCTCAACAGGCCCGAGGCCAAGAACGCGCTCTCGCTGCCGATGCTGGTCGGCCTGTACGACGGCTGGATCGAGGCCGACGCGGACGACGAGATCCGCTCGATCGTGCTGACCGGCGCGGGGGGCGCGTTCTGCGCGGGTATGGATCTCAAGGCGCTGGCCGGGAAGGGCATGGAGGGGCAGCAGTACCGAGATCGGCTTGCCGCCGACCCTGACCTGCACTGGAAGGCGATGCTGCGGCATCACCGGCCGCGCAAGCCGGTGATCGCCGCGGTTGAGGGCCACTGTGTGGCCGGCGGCACGGAGATCCTGCAAGGGACCGACATCCGGGTCGCGGGGGAGTCAGCGACGTTCGGGCTCTTCGAGGTCAAGCGCGGGCTGTTCCCGATCGGGGGCTCAACTGTCCGTCTGCAGCGGCAGATTCCGCGTACGCATGCTCTGGAGATGCTGCTCACCGGTCGGCCGTACAGCGCGCGTGAGGCGGCGGACATCGGCCTTGTCGGGCATGTCGTGCCCGACGGGACGGCTCTCGCCAAGGCGCTGGAGATCGCCGAACTCGTCAATGGGTGCGGGCCGTTGGCTGTCGAGGCGGTCAAGGCGTCGGTGTATGAAACCGCCGAGCTGACCGAGACGGAGGGGCTCGCGGCCGAACTGAAGCGGGGGTGGCCGGTGTTCGACACCGCCGATGCGAAGGAGGGGGCGCGTGCCTTTGCGGAGAAACGGCCGCCTGTTTATAGGCGGGCGTAGGCGCTCCGCTGCTCGGGCGGATTTCGTCTGCGGGTTCGTTGTGGCTGGTCGCGCAGTTCCCCGCGCCCCTGGGTGGGGACAGTCGGCCCGCATCTGTTTAGTGAGGAGATGTCGTGCCTGAAGTGCTGAAAGCCCCCCTGACCCTCGAATTTCCCTTTACCCGCTCCCTCGGGCCCGTCCAGAGCGCCTTTCTCACCGGGCTGCGTGAACGCGTTGTCCTCGGTGTGAAGACCGGTGACGGTCGTACCCTCGTGCCGCCCGTCGAGTACGACCCCGTCACCGCCGAGGAGATTCGCGATCTCGTCGAGGTCGGGGCCATCGGCACCGTCACCACCTGGGCCTGGAATCACGAACCCCGTCGTGGGCAGCCCCTCGACACCCCCTTCGCCTGGGTCCTGGTCCGCCTCGACGGCGCCGACACCGGCCTCCTGCACGCCCTCGACGCCCCCGGACCCGACGCCGTCCGCACCGGCATGCGCGTCCGGGTCCGGTGGGCCGAGGAGCGCACCGGTGCCATCACGGACATCGCCTGCTTCGAGCCGTACGACGGTGACGAGACGGGGCAACCCGCCGACCACACCGGTGAGTTCGAGAACATGGTCACCGGCATCGTGGCACCCGCCCGCCTCGACTACGTCTACTCGCCCGGTCGTGCCCAGACCGACTACATCCACGCGCTCTCCGGACAGCGCACCGTCGGCGAACGCTGCCCCTCCTGCCGCAAGGTGTACGTCCCGCCGAGGGGTGCGTGTCCCACATGTGGTGTCGCCACAGCGGAACATGTCGAAGTGGGTCCGCGCGGCACCGTCACCACGTTCTGCATCGTCAACATCAAGGCGAAGAACCTCGACATCGAGGTGCCGTACGTCTACGCGCACATCGCCCTCGACGGCGCCGACCTCGCGCTGCACGGACGGATCGGGGGTATCCCGTACGACCAGGTGCGGATGGGGCTGCGGGTCGAGGCGGTGTGGAGCGAGGGGGGCCGTTACCCGGACCACTACCGGCCGACCGGCGAGCCCGATGCCGACTACGACGCCTACAAGGAGCTGCTGTGATGCCTGGAGCTGCCGCGATGCGTGAGATAGCCGTCGTCGCCTTCGCGCAGACCGACCACCGGCGCACCACCGACGAGCTCTCCGAGGTGGAGATGCTGATGCCGGTCCTGCACGGCGTCCTCGAACAGACCAGACTGAAGACCGCCGACATCGACTTCACCTGCTCCGGGTCCAGCGACTATCTCGCCGGCCGCGCCTTCTCCTTCACCCTCGCACTCGACGGCGTGGGCGCCTGGCCACCGATCTCCGAGTCCCATGTCGAGATGGACGGCGCCTGGGCGCTCTACGAGGCCTGGACCAAACTCCTCACCGGTGATGCCGACACCGCGCTCGTCTACTCGTACGGCAAGTCGTCCCCCGGCTCCGTACGCGACGTCCTGACCCGGCAGCTCGACCCGTACTACGTCGCCCCCCTGTGGCCGGACTCCGTCGCCCTCGCGGCCCTCCAGGCGCAGGCCCTCATCGACGCGGGTGACACCGACGAACCGGCGCTCGCCGCCGTGGCCGCCCGCAGCCGGACCGACGCGAGCGCCAACTCCCATGCGCAGGTGCGCGGTTCGGTACCGCAAGGGGACTACGTCGTACGGCCGCTGCGTACCGGTGACTGTCCGCCGATCGGTGACGGCGCCGCCGCCGTCGTCCTCGCGGCCGGGGACCGGGCCCGTGAACTGTGTGAACGGCCCGCCTGGATCAGGGGGATCGACCACCGCATCGAGGCACACGGCCTGGGCGTACGGGAGTTGACGGACTCGCCGTCCACGCGGCTGGCCGCCGAGAAGGCAGGGGCTTTTGAACGGCCCGTCGACACCGCCGAGTTGCACGCGCCGTTCACCGCGCAGGAGGTCGTCCTGCGCAAGGCCCTGCGTCTTGGGGACGACGTGCGCGTCAACCCGTCCGGGGGAGCCCTCGCCGCGAACCCCGTCATGGCCGCCGGGCTCATCCGCATCGGCGAGGCCGCCGCCCGCATCCACCGGGGCGAGTCCGACCGGGCCCTCGCCCACGCCACCTCCGGCCCCTGTCTGCAACAGAACCTGGTCGCCGTACTCGAAGGGGATCCGCGATGAGCAAGGAGCCCGTGGCCGTCGTAGGGATCGGCCAGACCAAGCACGTGGCCGCGCGCCGGGATGTGTCGATCGCGGGGCTGGTGCGCGAGGCGGCTCAACGAGCCCTGGACGATGCCGAGTTGACGTGGGCCGACATCGACGCCGTGGTCATCGGGAAGGCGCCCGACTTCTTCGAGGGCGTCATGATGCCCGAGCTGTATCTCGCCGACGCGCTGGGCGCCGTGGGCAAGCCCATGCTGCGGGTGCACACCGCCGGTTCCGTGGGCGGGTCGACCGCGCTGGTCGCCGCGAATCTCGTCGCGGCCCGTGTGCACGGCACTGTCCTCACCCTCGCCTTCGAGAAGCAGTCCGAGTCGAACGCCATGTGGGGACTGTCCCTGCCGATCCCCTTCCAGCAGCCGCTGCTGGCGGGCGCGGGCGGTTTCTTCGCCCCCCATGTGCGTGCCTACATGCGGCGCACCGGAGCGCCCGACACGGTCGGCTCCCTGGTCGCGTACAAGGACCGGCGCAACGCGCTGAAGAATCCGTACGCCCATCTCCACGAGCACGACATCACCCTGGAGAAGGTCCAGGCCTCGCCGATGCTGTGGGACCCGATCCGCTACTCGGAGACGTGCCCCTCCTCGGACGGCGCCTGCGCGATGGTCCTCACCGACCGGGCGGGTGCGGCCCGCGCACCACGTCCGGCCGCCTGGATGCATGGTGGCGCCATGCGGAGCGAACCCACACTGTTCGCCGGCAAGGACTGTGTGTCGCCGCAGGCAGGCAAGGACTGCGCGGCCGACGTGTACCGGCAGGCGGGGATCGTCGACCCGCGCCGGGACATCGACGCCGTCGAGATGTACGTGCCGTTCTCGTGGTACGAGCCCATGTGGCTGGAGAACCTCGGATTCGCCGACGAGGGGGAGGGCTGGAAACTCACCGAGTCGGGGGTGACCGAGCTGGACGGCGACCTTCCCGTGAACATGTCAGGAGGGGTGCTCTCGACCAATCCGATCGGCGCCTCCGGCATGATCCGCTTCGCGGAGGCCGCGCTTCAGGTGCGCGGCCAGGCCGGAGAACACCAGGTGGAAGGGGCCCGACGGGTTCTCGGGCACGCCTACGGCGGCGGATCCCAGTTCTTCTCGATGTGGCTCGTGGGCAGCGAACCGCCCGCCTCCTGAAAGGTCCCCCTCACGTGGCCTGTTGGCATCAGAAGCCGATCGCTAGGCTGGCCGCGGACGACGAACCGGGAGGAGCACGGACGTGGCCGAGAGCACCATCCAGCAGCACCCGCTTGCGGGCTGGGACAAGCCGGAGCTGGACCTCAGTGACGCCGAGTGGCATTCAGGCAGCCGTGGACTGGGGGATGTCCAGATCGCCTTTGTCGAGGGATTCATCGCGATGCGCAACAGCGGCCGCCCGGAAAGCCCTTCCTTGATCTTCACGCCCGCGGAATGGGGCGCGTTCGTGTCGGGGGCGCGGGAAGGGGAGTTCGACCTGACCTGAAGGGCGTACCACCAGTTTTTCCGGACACGCGACCTTGAGTGCCCTTCCGGAGCCGGCGCCTGAGCCAGGCTGGCCCCGGAGGGGAAGGTCCCGTCACTCCGGAACTGAGGAACCCCATGAGCACCCCCAAGAGCACCCTGCCGGTCATCGCGGCGGTCGACGGTTCGGACGACAGCCTGCGCGCCCTGGACTGGGCCCTCGACGCCGCGCGTGGACGCGGGGCGCCGCTGCGGGTCGTCCATGTGTGGCAGTACGCCGCCGCCTGGACACCGCCCGGCGTCCTGGTCGCCGGACCGCCCGACCCGGCCGAGGACGAGGTACTCGCCCAGGTCCGCACCTACCTCGACGGGCGCCCCGACCGACCGGTCATGGAGTACCTCCGGCTGCAGGGCGCACCGGGTGCCGTAGTGCCCGAACTCGGCGCCGGCGCCCAGTTGTTGGTGCTCGGCTCCCGTGGCCGCGGCGGCTTCGCCAGCCTGCTGCTCGGCTCCAACGGCATGGCCGCCGCCCGCGACGCCGACTGCCCCGTCGTCGTGGTGCCCCGCCCCGGACGCGAGGTGCGCGACGCGCCACCGGCCGAGCCCGGACCCCGGGTGGTTGTCGGTCTGCACGTGGACAGTCCCGACGACACCACCCTCGCCTTCGCCTTCGCCGAGGCCGCCCGGCGCGGAGCCCGCCTCCAGGTCGTCGCCGCCTACCCGTGGCCGCCGCAGGCCTGGGTGTCCGCCGGTGAACTCGTCCCGCCGGTCATCGACCAGGACGCCATCGAGAACGAGACCCGCATCCTCACCGAGGCCCTCCTCGCCCCGCACCGCAAGGACCACCCGGACGTCCGCGTCGAGCCGTACGTCGCACCGGGCGACGCGGCCGGTCACCTGGTCGCCGCCTCCAAGGACGCGGACCTGGTCGTCGTGGGCCGCCATCGCCGCCGCCTGCTGGCCCCGGCCCGGCTGATCGGCTCGGTCACCCAGGCGGTCCTGCTGCACGCGGCGAGTCCGGTCGCGGTGGTGCCGCCGAAGGCGTTGGAGGAGTGAGGCCGGTCCACACGAAACCGGTCGGTACGCCTTCTCCGACAACCGGGTCGTGACACCCCTGGAGAGCGTACGCTGAGGTCCCTGTAGCTCACGGTATGCGTTCGCTCCCCGCGCGGACGCGCCCGCCGTGGCAGGGGGTATGGGATGGGACAGCGGAGCGCGCGCGGCAACAGGACGCTCTTCGAACGGGAGGGTGAACTCTCCGCCGTGGACGACGCGTTGGGCGAGCTCACCGGCCTGCGCACGGACGGCGCCGAGCCGGGACACCGGCCCCGGGGCGCCCTGCTCGCCTTCGCGGGACGGGCCGGCATCGGCAAGACCACCCTCCTCACCGAGGTACGCCGCCGCGCCACCGCACAGGGCTGCACCGTGCTGTCCGCGCGAGGCGGCGACCAGGAACAGCGCGTCGCCTTCCACGTCGCCCGCCAGCTGCTGCAACCGCAGTTCGCCGGCTCCGCCGACGCCGATCTCCGTACCGCGCTGGGGAGTTGGTACGACATCGTCGGCCCCGCCCTCGGTCTGTGCGCCCCCACCGAAGGCTCACCGCCCGACCAGCAGGGCCTGCGCGACGGCCTCGACTGGGTGCTCACCCACCTCGCGGTGAAGCGCGCCCCGATGGTCCTGGTCCTCGACGACGCGCACTGGGCCGACCCCGAATCCCTGGGCTGGCTGGCCGCGTTCGCGCCGCGCGCCGAACAACTCCCGCTGCTGGTCGTCGTCGCCTACCGTCCCGACGAACTCCCCGCCCACGCCGAGTCGTTCAGAGGACTGCCCGGCCGGGCCGGCGGACGCCCCCTCGACCTGGAACCGCTCAGCGTCGACGCCGTCGCCGGCCTGGTGCGCGAGACACTCGGCGAGCACGCCGACGACGCGTTCTGCCGGGAGTGCTGGGCGGTCACCGCCGGGAACCCGTTCGAGACCGTGGAACTCACCGCCAAGATCCACGACCGGGGCCTGACCCCCACCGAGTCCGGGGCCCACCAGCTGCGCGATCTCGCCGCCGCCGTCAAGGGCAGCGGCCTCATCACCCGCCTCGAACGCCTCGGCACCTCGACCGTCCGTTTCGCCTGGGCCTGCGCGGTCCTCGGCACCGAGACCCGTCCGACGCTCGCCGCCGCCGTCGCCGGACTCGGCCACGAGGAAGCCGCCGACGCCGCCGAGGCGCTGCGCGGCGCCCGTATCCTCACCGGCACACCGACCGTCGAGGGCACCCTCGAATTCGTCCACCCGCTCATCGCCACCGCCGTCTACCGCGCCATCCCCTCCGGCGTCCGCGTGGCCCTGCACGGCCAGGCCGCCTGGTGCGTCATCAACGACGGCCAGGGCCCCTCCGCCGCCGCCCGTCACCTCATGGAGACCCACCCCGACGGCGACAACTGGGTCGTCCAGCAACTCCGCGCGGCGGCCGGCGAGACCCTGCGCGCCGGCGCCCCCGACACGGCCTGCCGCTATCTCGCCCGCGCCCTGCGCGAACCCCCGCCCTTCGACGACCGGGCCGCCGTCCTCTACGAACTGGGCAGCGCCTCCCTGCTCACCGAACCGGCGACCACCGTCAACCATCTGCGGGCCGCCCTCGAAGAGCCGATCAGCGACGCGGGACTGCGGCAGAACATCGTCTACCGGCTCTCCCAGGTCCTCGCCCACAGCGACCGCCTCGCCGAGGCCTCCGACACCCTCGCCCGCGAGATCCGCGTCACCGACGACGCCCGGGTCAAACTCCGCATGCTCTCCGAGCAGTTCATGTGGGACGCCTTCCGCGCCGACGAACCCGACCACCCCTCGCGCTCCCGCCGCCTCACCAAACTCGCCGACCGCCTCAAGGGCCGCGACCTCACCGAGCGGTACATCATCGGCCTGCGCACCTGGGACGCCGTACTCCGTGGTGAACCCGCACATGTGGCCCTCCACCATGCCGAGCGCGCACTCAATGGTGGCCTCGGCTGGGCGGAGGCCGACCGCGGCTTCGAAGTACCGGTGCTGGTCGCCCTCGCCCACATGTACTGCGACCGGCCGGGCCGGGCCGAGGAACTCTTCGCCACCGGCATCGCCGACTTCGAGCAACAGGGCTGGCGCGGCGCCCACCTGGCCTTCGGCTACACCCTCCTCGGCTACCTCCGCTACCGGCGCGGCCGGCTCGCCGAGGCCGAGGACTTCGCCCGCGCGGGCCTGCGCCTCGCCGAGCGGGTCGGCCCCGGCACCCCCGTCTACTGGTACGGCACCGGCGTCCTCATCGAGGTCCTGCTCGCCCGCGGCCGGGTCGCGGAGGCCGCGCAACTCGCCGAGGACCACGCCTTCGCGGAACCCTTCCCGGCAGCCGTCGTCTTCCCGGACGCCCAGACCGTGTACGGCGAACTGCTGCTGGCGCGCGGCCTCGTCAAAGCAGCGGCCGAGGAGCTGGCAGCCGCCGGCCGCCGCCTCGACCCGCGCGGCATCCGCAACCCCGCCTGGTGCCCCTGGCAGCTCCACCTGGCCCGCGCCGAGCGCCACGAGACCCCCGAGCGCGCCGTCGCCACCGCCCACGAAGCGGTCGCCCGCGCCCGCCAGTTCGGCACCGCGTCCGCCATCGGCCAGGCTCTGCGCGTCGCCGCCGAGGTCTCCTCGGGGTCGGCCCGCGCCAAGCTCCTGGAGGAGTCCGTCGCCCACCTCGAACGCTCCCTGGCCGCCTACGAGTTGGCGTGCGCGCTGGTGGCCCTCGGCACCGAACTCCGCCGCACCGGCCGCTCCAGGGAAGCCGCCGACTACCTCTACCGAGGCCTCGACGCGGCCGTCCAGTGCGGCGCCGACGGCCTCGCCGACACCACCCGAGCCGAACTGGCCGCCGCCGGCTTACGCCCCCGCCGCCTCCACAGCACCGAAACAGACACCCTCACGACCGACGAACGCACAGCGGCAACCCTGGCCGCCCACGGCAGCACCGACCACGAGATCGCCGTAGAACTCGACACGGACGAACAGTCGGCAGTACGCCTACTCTCAGCGGCCTACAGAAAACTGGGCACAGACCGCACAGGCCTCGAAACGGCACTGTTCCAGCCAACGGAAGGCCGACTTGCCTAAGGGCGCGGGGAACTGCGCGCTCAACCCCCACACACCCGCACCCGACCACGGCTACATCGCCGAACGGCACCCCGTACCATGGCTCCATGTCGTTCCTCCGCCGCCGCAGCGCCACCCCCGCCGGCCCCGAATTCGATGTGCTGGCCATGGACCCGGGCGACTGGCCCGGCAACCTCGGCGCCGGTCTGCTGCCCGCCCCCGACGGCACCTGCCAGGGCGTGTTCCTGCGGTACGACCTGTTCGGCGGCCGAGGCCCCGCGATGGTCATCGGCAACCTTCCCGAGGGCTCCCCGGCCCGTGACGTCGCCGAGGACGAGGTCCCCTTCGAGGTCGCGCAGCTGCTGCTCGCGCTGGAGAACGACGAGGAGGTGACCGTCGTAGGCACCGAGGACATGCCGGTGATGCAGGGCGACAACCTGCTGATCGTGCGCCGCCTCAAGCTCTCCGAGAGCCGGATCTCCTGCGTCCAGTTCGACCGCAGCGACAACGTCCTGGTCACCATCGCCGCCTGGGACCGCCCCATCACGGACGACCTCTACGCCCTGCTGAAACCGCTCCCGGCGGAACTGTTCCAGCAGGGCTGAGGCGACTGCCTACCGGCCGGACCGCTTCAGCTGGACGTCCGCGGCCCGCACGAACTCCACCCGGTGCCCGTACTGGATCTCGTAGTAGAGATCCTTGCCCACGACGACCTTGTGCGAGTCGGTGGTGAAGGTGACCGCGTAGTAGTACTCGCCGGGCACCTCGCCGCCGACCACGTACTTCTGGCCCTTGAGCAGGGTGTACGGCAGCGGGGACACCGCCTGGACGGGCACTCCCGCCGGATAGGCCGAGGCCTCCGGGTAGGCGCGGCCGTACACGGGGACGCTGTCCAGACCGTCCTTCGGCGTGATCACCCATCCGGCCGCCGCGACCGCGGTCGGGTGCTTCTTCGGGTTCTTGAACCAGGCCTCCTGGCCCAGGTACCAGATCGCGGTCCAGTCGCCGGAGCGGTCCGCCACCGCGTACTGCTGGCCGGTGGACACCCGCGAGGAGAGATCGTTGACCCCGGTGGTCGGGGTCGTCCCGAGGCCGATGTCCTTGATCAGGGGGTAGGTCTCGCCGGGCCCCGAGTACAACCGGACCTCGCTCGATCCGTGCACCGCGCAGGGCTGGCCCGCGGTGACGCAGCCCGTGTACACCGGCTGGTTGGTGGTGTAGTCGGGGCGGATCGTGACCAGGCCGCCGCTCTTCTTGGCGGTCTGCTGGAAGGGGTGGCCGAGCAGGGCGAAGTAGTGCGCCCAGTCCCAGTACGGGCCCGGGTCCGTGTGCATCCCGGGGACCGTGGACGTGGTCGGACCGGGCACGTTGTCGTGGCCGAGGATGTGCTGCCGGTCCAGCGGGATGCCGTACTTCTTGGTCAGGTACTTCACCAGGCGGGCCGACGAGCGGTACATCGCCTCCGTGTACCAGGAGTCCGGCGCGGCGAGGAAGCCCTCGTGCTCGATGCCGATCGACTTGGCGTTGATGTACCAGTTGCCCGCGTGCCAGGCCACGTCCTTGGCCTTCACATGCTGGGCGATGAGACCGTCACTGGAGCGGATCGTGTAGTTCCACGACACATAGGTGGGGTCCTGGACCAGGTTCAGGACACCCTCCCACTGGCCTTCGGTGTCATGGATGACGATGTACTTGATGCTCTGCGACGCGGGCCGGTCGCCCAGGTCGTGGTTGCCGTAGTCGTTGTCCCCGAACTGGGAGTACGGCGCCGGGATCCACTCGCAGGACACCTTCTTCGGGCACTCCGTGCCGTCGGCGGAGCCGGTGCGCAGCCCGGTTTCCGCCAACTGTGCGGTGTCGGGGGCGAGTTCGGGCTGTGCGGCCAGGGCGACCTGTTGCCCGGCGTCCGTGGTGCGCTGCTCGCCGGTGTGGATGACGTCGTAGACATCGTTGGCATAGGCGGCGGCCGTCGCGGTGTCGTCCGCGCCGGAGAAGCGCGCGATCGCGCCGTACCACTCGGCCGGGTCCGCGCTCAGCGGCTCGCCCAGGCCCCGCTGCGCGTCGGCCAGCAGCGCGGCGCCGCCCGCCACATTCGCGACCTCGTCGCTGCGGAGGTCGGCGGCCGGAAGTCCGGTCAGCTCGGCCGCCTTCGTCAACGTCCTCAGCCGAGCGGGGAGTTGGGAGTTCGCCGGGATCTGCGCGGTGGGGTGCAGGGCCGCGCGGGCGCTGTCGCCGCGCGGATCCTCGGTGCCTTCGCTCAGGTGCTCCGTGGTGGCGAGAGCGGTGCGTGCGTCCGTGAGATGCATCGGGCCGTAGCCACCGGTCACACTCGGCGCTCCGCCGTGGGTGTCCCAGCGGGACTGCAGGTAGGAGACGGCGAGGAGCACCGTCTGCGGCACGTGGTACTCGGCGGAAGCCGAAGCGAACGCCCGCTGGAGGGTGGAGGCGGCGGAGCCGGTGGTGTTCTCGGCGGGGGCCGCGCCCAGCAGGGGCAGCAGCAGGGCGGCGGTGGCGAGCGCGCCGGCGGTTCCACGCGCGCGTCTGTGCCCGGGAGTGCGGGTGGGGTCGGTCGAGGATCCTCGCAATGCAGCCTCCTGGGACGGTGGGGTGTGACGATCCGTTCGGGGCCGGGCGTGCGTCAGTGGTACCGGCTGGCCGACGATCCGTCAATCATGCCCAGAGGCGGGTGATTTCCCTTGTCAACAGGAGGTACGAGGAGTTTCGTGGCGGCGGCGTTCGGGCCTGCGGGGCGTCAGTGGACTACACCAATGGGTGAGCTGCATATGGGGAACGCACATGTGGCGGAGACACACGAAGGTCCGCGGTGCGCCGGTGCAGGGCGCATCGCGGACCGTCATCCCCGTCAGCGAGTGCCGACCGCCGCACGCACGGCCCGTCGGGCCAACTGGCAGTCGTCGTGCAGCCGCCTCAGCAGCAGCCGTTGTTCCTCGCCGGACGGCGCAGCACCCGGGTGGGCAGTTCCAGGTGCCGCCGGGGTCGTGTCGTGCATCGAACGCTGCACGGCCATCTCGTAGGTGCGGATCTCCCGGGTCAGCACCAGCATCAGGTTCACCAGGAACGCGTCACGCGACGCAGGTCCCGCCGACTGCGCGATCTGACTGATCTGCCGCCGGGCCACCGGCGCGTCCCCGAGGACTGCCCACAGCGTGGCGAGGTCGTAGCCCGGCAGGTACCAGCCCGCGTGCTCCCAGTCCACCAGCACTGGACCGGCCGGCGAGAGGAGGATGTTGGACAGCAGGGCGTCACCGTGGCAGAACTGGCCCATGCCCTGTCGGCCCGCCGAGTGCGCGATGCCGTGCAGCAGCTTCTGCAGGTCTCCCATGTCCCGGTCGGTGAGCAGCCCCAGCTCGTGATAGCGGGAGATCCGGGCCGCGTAGTCCAGCGGGGCGTCGAAGGTGCCCGCCGGGGGCCGCCAGGCGTTGAGCCGGCAGATCGCGCCGAGTGCCGCCCTGATGTCCGCCCGCGGCGGGGCCTCCGCCGGGTGCCGGTGCAGCGCCGCCACCCGGCCGGGCATCCGCTCGATGACGAGCGTGCAGTTGTCCGGGTCCGCCGCGATCAGCCGCGGCACCCGCACCGGCGGGCGGTGCCGGACGAACGAGCGGTACGCCGCTATCTCGTGCCGGATCCGCTCGGCCCACGCGGGGGAGTGGTCCAGTAAACACTTCGCTACGGCCGTGCTGCGTCCGGTCGTTCCGACCAGGAGCACGGAGCGCCCGTTGCGGCGTAGCACCTGCACCGGAGCGAACTCCGGGCAGATCCGGTGCACCGACGCGATCGCCGTACGCAGCTGGGCGCCCTGAGGGCCGGACAAGTCGAGTCTCCCGCTGAGCGGTTGGGTGCCGAGCCCCGGAACGCGCCGCGGCCTGCCCGCACCGAGCACGGGGCCGGCCGCCGGGCGCGCCGGGTCGAGGTAGGGGCCGCCGGCGCCCGGGCGGGGGTGCAGCGACCGGGGCGGGGCGGACACGGAGGACGATGCTGTGTACATGGGAGAGACAGATCCCTTCGTGTGCCTGCAGTGCCTGTCCAAGCAAACGCGCTACCCGGCCCGGTCCCGTGGGTCCATCCTGGGGAATGTCCCTCGGTGACCGGGTCGGGGTGGCGCGTTCCTACCTGACACCGGATGCGCAGTGGCACACCATCTGGCGCACCCTGGCGAACCATGGCGAATAGTCGCCCGGCAAGGCGCACCGGGCTATGTTCAAGTCAGCCGAGAACCTGGGGGCTTGACGTGAACGGACAACCCAACTCCCGTCTCTCGGACCTGTTCGGCCTGGCCGGCTGGTCCAAGGGCGAACTCGCGCGGCTGGTCAACCGGCAGGCGGCGGCCATGGGCCACCCTCAGCTCTCGACCGACACCTCGCGGGTACGGCGTTGGATCGACACGGGAGAGATCCCGCGCGATCCGGTGCCGCGGGTGCTGGCGGCTCTGTTCACCGAGCGTCTCGGCCGTGTCGTGACCATTGAGGATCTCGGTCTGGTCCGGCACGGGCGTACGGGGAAACGGCCCGACGACGGGAGTGTGGAACATCCCGACGGTGTGCCGTGGGCGCCCGAACGGACTGCTGCGGTCCTCACCGAATTCACGGGAATGGACCTCATGCTCAACCGACGCGGCTTGGTGGGCGCGGGCGCCGCGCTCGCCGCAGGCTCCGCACTCAGCAGCGCCATGTACGCATGGCTGCACTCCGATCCGACTCTTTCCGCCGACGCTCCCCGGTTCGACGATCCCCTGCACGCCGACCCCGCTGGGTTCGACCGCTATGAGGCCGCCCCCATCGGGTCGCAGGAGATCGAGGAACTGGAGGAGTCCGTCCAGGTGTTCCGAGCCTGGGACGCGGCCCGCGGCGGCGGGCTGCAGCGCAAGGCCGTGGTGGGACAGCTCAACGAGGTGGGCGGCATGCTCGCCTACCGGCACCCTGCCGATCTGCAGCGGCGTCTTTGGGGCGTCGCCGCCAATCTCGCCGTGCTCGCGGGCTGGATGTCGCACGACGTCGGTCTGGAGCCCACGGCTCAGAAGTACTTCGTCATCGCCGCCCACGCGGCCCGTGAGGGCGGCGACCGGCCCCGCGCCGGGGAGGCGCTCTCCCGGGCGGCTCGCCAGATGGTGCACCTCGGCCGGCCCGACGACGCGCTGGATCTCATGAAACTCGCCAAGACCGGTTCCGGCGACCAGGTGCTGCCCCGCACCCGGGCGATGCTCTACACCATCGAGGCCTGGGCACAGGCGTCGATGGGCAAGGGCCAGGCCATGCGCCGCACCCTCGGCCAGGCGGAGGACCTCTTCGTCTCCGACCGCGGCGACGTACCGCCCCCCAGCTGGATGCAGACGTTCAAGGAGGAGGACCTCTACGGCATGCAGGCCCTGGCCTACCGCACCCTGGCCGAGCACGAGCCGGGCGCGGCCGTGCACGCCCAGTACTTCGCGGAGAAGGCGCTGGCGCTGCGGGTCGACGGACGGCAGCGGTCGAAGATCTTCGACTTCCTGTCGATGGCCTCCGCCTGCTTCATCGCGGACGACCCCGAACAGGCGGACAGGTACGCGCGGTTGGCCCTGGCGTCGATGGGATCCAACTCCTCCCATCGCACCTGGGACCGGCTGCGCGAGATGTACCGGCTCACCGCCCAGTACTCCGACGACCCGAGAATCCACGAGCTGCGGGAGGAGATCCAACTCGCCCTGCCCAGGACACAGTCCAGGAGCGCGCGGACCAGGAACGGCAACAGCGCCCAGGCGTAAGGGGGTTGCGCCGCCGCTTCCTCGCTAGGTGATCCTGGCGACCAGTACGCAGGCGTCGTCCTCGCGTGCGGAGTCGCCGAACTCCTCCACGACCATCCGCACGCAGTCCTGTGCGGTGCGCGCCTCGCCGAACCGCGGGGCCAGGTCGAGGAGTTGATCGACGGCTGTCGCTCCGCTGTGCCCGGGCACCAGTCCGTCCGTGTGCAGCACGAGTACGTCGCCCGCTTCGAGGATCTCCTCGGCCTGTCCGTAGGACGCTCCCGAGGTGGCGCCGAGCAGGACGCCGTCCGGTGCGCTCAGCATGCGCCCCGTCCCGTCGCGGAACAGTAGCGGGGCGGGGTGTCCTGCCTGCGCCCAGGTCAGGGTGCGGGTCTCGGGCCGGTACCGGCAGCACACCGCGCTGCCCAGGGCCGGTTGCACGGTGGCGTCCAGTAACTGGTTGAGCCAGGACATCAGTTGGCCGGGTTCGGTGCCCGCCATCGCCATGCCGCGCAGGGCACCGAGCAGCATCGCCATGCCCGAGGTGACGGCGACACCGTGTCCGGTGAGGTCGCCGACGCTCAACAGGGTGGCGCCGTCGGAGAGTTGGAGCGCGTCGTACCAGTCGCCGCCGATCAGTGCGTTGGTCGAGGAGGGCAGATAGCGGGCGGCCAGGTCCAGGGTCTCCGGTCCCTGGTGCGGGAGCCGCAGGGAGCCGCGCCACGGCGGCAGCACGGCCTCCTGCAGCTCGACCGCGAGCCGGCGCTCGGTCTGCGCGTGGTGCCGGTGGCGCTGCAGCGAGTCACGGGTCTCGCTCACCGTCCGCTGGCTGCGGTGCAGTTCGCTGACGTCCCGCAGCACGGCCCACATCGAGGCGGTGCCACCGTCGGCGTCGAGCACGGGCTCGCCCATCATGTGCACGGTCCGCACGGCGCCGTCGGGCCGGACGACGCGGAACTCGCCGTCGATGGGCTTGGCGTCGACCAGGCAGTCCGTGACCATCGCCGTCAGCCCCGGCCGGTCCTCGTCCAGGACCAGGGACGGCAGTTCGTCGAGGGTGAGCGGGGGAGCGGCCGGATCACGGCCGAGGATCTGGTACAGCTCTCCGGACCAACTCACCGCGTCCGTCAGCAGGTTCCACTCGGCACTGCCGACCCGGCTGAGCAGCGAGTCGGTTCGGGGCTGTTCCGGTACGGCAGTCGGGGCGAGCGGTTCCTCGACGGCCGCCGGCACGGGCGGCGGGCCGTCCCGCAGCTGGGCCAAGTGCTCGTCGAGGTCGTTGAGTTGATGGAGGGCCAGATCGCACAGCGCCCGCTGCCACCGCTCCCGGGGATCCGAACCGTCGTGCTGTGCGTCCCGCCGTACGGCGTCCACGTCGCCCATGAGCCGCCGGGCCTGCGATATCAGCGCGTCGACCGAGCCGCGCGCGGGCGGCTGGGCGGCTGGGCGGTCCGCAGAGAGATGGGACGGCATGACGCACTCCGATGCGGGGACGGTTCGACCAAGGCGGATGGAGGGACCGGTTACGACTGTCGCACAGCCCGCGACGCCCTGTAAGGGATTTGGCAACACCCGATCCGGTGGTGCTTCTGGCATATGCCAGCGTCTTCACGGGCAGGATGTGCCGTGCTCGTGACGTAGCTGCCCTGGTGAGGCAAGTCGTAGAAGCCGTAGGCGAGTTGAGGGGTTGTGTACCCACTCGGGTGGACATTCAACCAGCTGTTCGACGACCTGGTGTTCGCGCGTGGCGCCGACGTCCGCCGGGAGGCTGAAAAGCGTTGCTTCGGTGAGTGTTCCGCAGTACGCAACGGTCATTTTGAGCCGTTGCTTTGTTATAGCCATGACAATTCTGTGGGCGTGATGCCACGCTGCTGTGCACCACGCTCACCGAGCGTTCACTTCCTCCTCACCCTTCCTCCTCACACCCGCGCGCCGCCGGACGGCCGTACCCCGGCCCGACCCGCTCTCCAGGACTCCACAGAGTCCGACCACCCCACATAAGGAGAACGCCTTGACCCGGCATGACCGTTATCCGCACCACCCCAGATACACCGCCGCCCTCGTGCTCACCGCGGTCGGCACCCTGCTGGCCGCCGGTATGCAGACCGGCGCCGCCTCCGCCGTTCCCGGCGGCCACACCACCCCCGCGAAGATCCTGGCCGCCCCGCGGGCCGGAGCGGCCCCGGCCGCGCTGTCCCCGGCGAAGCACGCCGCCCTCCTCAAGAGCGCGGGCGCGGCTGTTCGGAGCACGGCGAAGAACCTCGGCCTCGGGGCCAAGGAGAAGCTCGTCGTCAAGGACGTCACGCAGGACGCCGACGGCACCACCCACACCCGGTACGAGCGGACGTACGCCGGACTGCCCGTCCTCGGCGGCGACCTTCTCGTCCACGCGAAGAGTGGCCGCCTCACCGTGACGAAGGCCGCGAAGGCCGACCTGACCCTGGCGAACATCACCCCGAACGTGTCGTCGGCGACGGTGAAGACCAAGGCGCTGGCGACCGCGGCGAAGGCGGGCGGCGAGCAGGCCAAGCTCGACGGCGCCCCGCGTCTCGTCGTCTGGGCCGCCGGTGCCAAGCCCGTGCTCGCCTGGGAGGCGGTGGTCGGCGGCTTCCAGGACGACGGCACCCCCAGCGAACTCCACGTGATCACGGACGCCGACTCGGGCAAGGCCGTCTTCCAGTACCAGGGCATCGAAACGGGCTCCGGCACCGGCCAGTTCAACGGGACGGTCCCGCTCAGCACCACGCTCGACCCGGCTACCTCCACGTACCAACTCGTCGACGGCGACCGCGCCGGACACAAGACCTACGACCTGAACCAGGGCACCTCGGGCACGGGCACCTTGTTCACAGATGACAACGATGTCTGGGGCGACGGGACCGCGACCAACCGGCAGACCGCCGGCGTGGACGTCGCGTTCGGTGCCGCGGCCACCTGGGACTACTACAAGGACGTCTTCGGCCGCAACGGCATACGCAACGACGGCGTCGCCGCCTACAGCCGGGCCCACTACGGCAGCAACTACGTCAACGCGTTCTGGTCCGACACCTGCTTCTGCATGACCTACGGCGACGGCTCGGGCAACACCCACCCGCTGACGGCGCTGGACGTGGCCGCGCACGAGATGAGCCACGGTGTGACCGCGGCGACCGCCGGCCTCACCTACTCCGGCGAGTCGGGCGGCCTCAACGAGGCCACCTCGGACATCTTCGCCGCCGCGGTGGAGTTCCACGAGAACCTGCCGGCCGACGTCCCCGACTACCTGGTCGGCGAGAAGATCGACATCAACGGCAACGGCACCCCGCTGCGTTACATGGACAAGCCCTCCAAGGACGGCGCGTCCCGCGACTACTGGAGTTCGACGCTCGGCAGCGTCGACGTCCACTACTCCTCGGGCCCGGCGAACCACCTCTTCTACCTGCTGTCCGAGGGCAGCGGCGCGAAGACCGTCAACGGCGTCTCCTACGACAGCCCCACCTACGACGGCGTGCCGGTTGCGGGCATCGGCATCGACAACGCCCAGAAGGTCTGGTACCGGGCGCTCACCACGTACATGACCTCGTCCACCAACTACGCCGGTGCCCGCACCGCGACGCTCCAGGCGGCGGCGGACCTGTTCGGCGCGTACAGCCCCACGTACCTCGCCGTGGCCGACGCGTGGGCGGCGATCAACGTCGGCAGCCGGATCGCGCTCGGCGTCAACGTGGCCCCGATCTCCGGCCAGATCAGCGGAGTCGGACAGTCCGTGTCCCTGCAGACGAGCGCGTACACCACCAACTCCGGTGCGGGGCTGACCTATTCGGCCACGGGACTGCCCGACGGACTCTCCATCGACAGCACCGGCCTGATCTCCGGCATCCCGACCACCCTCGGGAGCAGTGACGTCACGGTGACCGTCACCGACGACACCGGCGCGACCGCCACCACCTCCTTCACCTGGCGGGTGGCGAACATCTACGCCAGCAGCACCCGGGTGGACATCCCCGACAACGCCGCCGCCGTGGAGTCCCCGATCACGGTCACCGGCCGTGACGGCAACGCCTCCGCCACCACCCAGGTCTACGTCAAGATCATCCACACCTACCGGGGTGACCTGACCGTCGACCTCGTCGGTCCGAACGGCACCGTCTACTCCCTGCTGAACCGCGCGGGCGGCTCCGCCGACGACGTCGACCAGACCTTCACCGTCGACGCCTCCGCCCAACCGGTCAACGGCACCTGGAAGTTGCGGGTGCAGGACCACGCGGCGATCGACGTCGGCTACATCGACCAGTGGCAGCTGACTCCCTGACCCGCAGCCCGCATGACTGACCGTCCATGACGGTCCCGGCCGCGCCCGCACCAGGTGGGCGCGGCCGGAGCCGTCACCTGGGCGTCGTAGATTGTGTCCATGATCGAGGAGACAGCACCCGAGCGGTTACCGCGGTCGGGCACCCGGCGCAGGCACGCCGCGCGGAAGAAGACCGAAGGCGGGGGCGGGCTGCTGCGTTCGTCCGCGCTGATGGCGGCGGGAACCCTGGTCTCGCGCGCAACCGGCCTGATACGCCAGGTGCTTCAGGCCGCCGCGCTGGGCACCGGACTGCTGGCCACCACGTACAACCAGGCCAACACGGTACCGACGAGCCTGTACTTCCTGTTGATCGGCGGCGCGCTGAACTCCGTCCTGGTACCCCAGTTGGTCCGGGCCAGGACCGAACACCCCGACGGCGGCGCCGCGTTCGAGCAGCGACTGGTCACCCTCGTGCTGTGCGTCCTCGGCGTGGGCACCGCGCTGGCCACCTGGGCCGCCCCCGAGATCATCAGCGTCTACCAGCACGACACACCCGCCACGCACGACGCGTTCCGACTGACCGTCGTCTTCGCCCGGTTCCTGCTTCCACAGATCTTCCTCTACGGCGTCTTCAGCATCTTCGGCCAAGTCCTCAACGCCCGGAACCGGTTCGGCGCGATGATGTGGACCCCGGTCCTCAACAACATCGTGCTGATCTCGATGTTCGGCCTCTACCTGGGCCTGCTGACCGTGCCGGAACAGGTGTCGGACATCACTGGCGCCCAGGTCAGGCTGCTCGGCATCGGAACCACACTCGCCCTCGCCGTCCAGGCGCTCGCCCTGATTCCCTATGCGACGGCGGCCGGGTTCCGGTTCAGACCGCGCTTCGACTGGCGCGGCACCGGGCTCCGCAAGAGCGTCAACGCGGCCCGCTGGACACTGCTGTTCGTGCTGACCAACCTGGCGGCGAGCACGGTGGTCACCCGCCTGGCCTCCGCCGCCGACGCGGCCCGGCCCCGCGACGGCGTCGGCTACACCGCCTACAGTTACGCCCAGCAGATCTGGATGCTGCCCCAGTCGATCGTCACCGTCTCCCTGGTGACCGCGCTGCTCCCGCGCATGAGCCGGGCGGCCACCGAGCACCGCCTCGACGACCTGCGCGCCGATCTGTCCCGTGCGCTGCGGGTCAGCGGTGTCGTCATCGTCCCGGCCGCGTTCTTCTTCCTCGCCTTCGGTCCGCAGACGGCTCAACTCCTGTTCGCCCACGGTTCCGCCGACGCCGCGGCCACCGTCCCCCTGGGCCACATGCTCCAGGCCTTCGGTCTCGGGCTGATCCCCTTCTCCGCCCAGTACCTCCTGCTGCGCGGCTTCTACGCCTTCGAGGACACCCGAACGCCGTTCCGGATGGCCGTGTTGATCTCGGGCATCAACATCGTGCTGGCCGTGGCCTGTCACTTCCTGCTGCCCGCGCGCTGGGCGGTCACCGGAATGGCCGGCGCCTACGCCCTGTCGTACGGGATCGGTCTGCTGCTGACCGCGCTGCGGCTGCGGCGCCGTACGGCGGGACTGCTCGACGGACGGCGGATCTGTCGCACCTACGCGAAACTGACCGTGGCCGCCACCGCCGCCGGAGGTGCCGGGTGGCTCCTCGCCCGGGCTTGCAATCAGGGCCTGGCAGCGGACAGTTGGGCACCGGCGCTCTCGCTGGCGGCGGGTGGTACGGCGATGGCCGTGCTGTTCCTGCTGCTGGCCCGGCTGCTGCGGATAGGGGAGTTGCGGAGCCTGCCCGGACTGGGGTGAGGGCACCTGCGGGACGTCTCCCGCTTCAACTCGGTGTGCAGGCGCAGCAGTTGGCGTCGGCGGGTTCGGGCCCGTGCCAGGAGGCGTACGGCAACCGCCATGAGGGCGGCGCCGGTAGCGGCGGTCGCCGGCGCGTCTGCTGGCGCGGCTTCCGGGGGCGACCACCGAGGCGGTCGCACGAGCAGCGGCTGCCCTGCGTGCCGCCGCGCTCGGCGGCGGGGACGCGCACTCCGGAGGGGACGACAAAGCTGTGGTGTGATGCAGGTCACATGAATTCATTCGGGGTTCCGCGTAATGCGAACGGCACCTACGAGGTCGTACAGGCACACGGCAATCCGGCCGACCTCTCACCCGTAGCGGAGACCGATCATGGACATCACCCTCGAACAGCCCACCCGAGCCCGGCTGATCACGGCCGACGACACCGAGATTCCCGTGTCGGCCACGCTCCGCTATCTCGCCTCGGACCCCCTGGCCGTGCACCTCGACTTCCCACCCGACGTGTCCCTCGACGGTGACGGGGTCACCTGGACCTTCGCCCGGGCGCTGCTGGAGGAGGGGTTGCGGCGGCCGGCCGGCAGCGGGGACGTGCACCTGTGGCCGTGCGGCCTGGCCCGTACGGTCCTGGAGTTCCACTCGCCGTTCGGGCTCGCCCTCCTCCACTTCCACACCCCGGCGCTGCGCCGCTTCCTGCTGCGCACGTACGACGTGGTGGCGACCGGGCAGGAGGACATGGATGCGGTCGTCGACCGGGGGTTGAGCGCCCTGTTCGGGAGTGTCTGAGGGCAACTCGGCGCCAGGACGGCGGCTTTGACTTTTGTTCACCTCCACCTAACCGTGCGGGTATGGACCTTGGCGATCACCCCGTGCACTCTTGCGCGCGGTGTGCCGCTCGGGCATGCCTGTGACGAGGGCGGAGCGCATGACACCGATCAGCCGAAGAGGCTTCGTGGGGCTCGGTGCCACCGTGGCGGCGGGCATGGCGACGGGCACCGGCGTACGACCCGCGATCGCCGCGCAGCAGGCGCAGGCGGCGACCGGCACGATCTCGGACGTGAAACACGTGGTGATCCTCATGCAGGAGAACCGCAGCTTCGACCACTACTTCGGGCGCCTGAAAGGCGTCCGCGGCTTCGACGACCGCAGCGGCATCACCCTCAGCGGTGGCTACCCGGTCTTCAACCAGCCCAACGGCGGCGGCCGTCAGTACCCGTGGAAGCTGAGCGCCACCCCGGCCGCGGGCGGCAAGGACGGTGAGACCCTCGCCCAGTGCAACGGCGACCTGCCGCACTCCTGGTCCTCACAGCACTCCGCGTGGAACAAGGGCCGCCTCGACAACTGGGTCTCCGGCGTCGGCAACGTCCGCTCGCTCGGCTACCTCGACCGCGCCGACATCCCCTTCCACTACGCGCTCGCCGACAACTACACCGTCTGCGACGCCTACTTCTGCTCCACCCTCAGCGCGACGGGCCCCAACCGCACCTATCTGTGGAGCGGGAAGGTCGACTCCTCCAGCTACGACGGCGGTGACGAGTCCGGCCTGACCTGGCAGAACTACGCCGAGGCACTGCAGAACGCCGGAGTGACCTGGAAGGTCTACCAGAACGCGCAGGACAACTACGGCGACAATGCCTGCGCCTACTTCAAGAACTTCACCAACTCCAAGGCGGGCAGCCCCCTTTACGACCGAGGCATGTCCTCCGTCCCGGCCACCACCGGCTCGACCCCCGACGACATCGCCGCCGCCATCAAGGCCGACGTCCTCGCGGGCACCCTCCCGCAGGTCTCCTGGGTCGTCCCCAACCAGGCCTTCTCCGAGCACCCCTACGCCCCGCCCGGCGACGGCGCCCACTTCATCGGCCTCGTCTACCAGGCCCTCGCCGCCGACCCGGACGTCTTCGACTCGACCGTCCTGTTCCTCAACTACGACGAGAACGACGGCTACTTCGACCACGTCCCGCCGCCCGCCCCGCCCGCCGGCACGGACGGCGAGTTCCTCAACGGCGTCCCCTACGGCTTCGGCTTCCGCGTCCCGATGATCGTCATCTCACCCTGGACACGGGGTGGTTGGGTCTCCTCCGAGGTCTTCGAGCACACCTCGGTCCTGCGCTTCCTGGAGACCTGGACCACGTCCCTCGGCAAGCCGGCCGCCTGCCCCAACATCAGCACCTGGCGCCGCAAGGTCAGCGGCGACCTGACCGGCGTCTTCGACTTCGCCAACCCGGTCCACGGCGCGGTGTCCCTGCCCGCGACCAGCGTCATCGGCCTCTCCACCTGCGGGCCGCTGCCCAACCCGGTGCCCACGAACAACGCCCTGCCTGCGCAGGAGACCGGCACCCGGCCCGCCCGCGCCCTGCCCTACCAGCCCAACGGGTACCTGGATCACCTGGAGTTCGGGTCGAGCGGCAAGATCCTCGCCTGGTTCGCCATGGCCAACCAGGGCGGCGCCGCCAAGAGCGCCGCCCATCTCTCCATCCACCCCAACGCCTACCGCGACACCACGCCCTGGCAGTACACGATCGACCCGGGCGGCACCGCCTCCGACTACTTCAACATCGGTACGGGCTACGGCAGCGGCAAGTACGACCTCTCCATGGTCGGCCCCAACCGCTTCCTGAGGCGCTTCCAGGGGGACGCGACGAAGGCGGGCAAGTCCGTTGAGGTCAGCACCCGTTACGCCGTCGAGTCGGGCACCGGCAAGCTCGCGATCTACTTCAGGATGACCAACTCGTCGACGGCCTCGGTGAAGTTCACCATCACCTCCGACCACTACCGCAGCGACGGACCGTGGACCTACACGGTCGCCGCCGGCGGATCGACGGAGGACTTCTTCAACGCCGTTGCGTACCAGGGTGGTTGGTACGACTTCACGGTCACCGTCGACTCCGACGCGACATGGTCCCGCCGGTTCACCGGACACCTGGAGTCGGGCGCGGCGAGCGTCAGCGGCTGAGGCCGGCGTACAACTCCGGGCGCGGGGCGAGCTCCACGGTCACCCTGCCGCCGCTCTCCAGCGCCCGGACCCCGGCCTCGGCGACCACGGAGGACGCGTAGCCGTCCCAGACGCTGGGGCCGGTGACCCGGCCCTGCCGGGTGGCGTCCACCCAGGACTGCACCTCACGGTCGTAGGCGTCCGCGAACCGCACCAGATAGTCCAGCGGTACGTCCTCGTGTGCGCTGCCGTGTGTGGTGACGACCACCGTGCGGTCCTCGCCGATCCGGGCGCTGCCCGCCTCGCACACGGCCTCGCAGCGCACCTGGTAGCCGAAGCCGCAGTTGACGAAGACCTCGACGTCGACGAGGGCGCCGCCGTCGGTCTCGAAGAGGACGAGCTGCGGGTCGACCAGCCCCTCCGGGGCGTTCGCCGACGAGCGCGGACTGAGCACCGTGACCGCCGTGAGTTCCTGACCGAGCAACCAGCGGGCCGCGTCGATCTCGTGCGAGACGGAGCTGTCGATGAGCATCGCCGAGGTGAAGTACGGCGGCGACGACACATTGCGGTGGGTGCAGTGCAGCATCAGCGGGCGCCCCAACTGCCCGCTGTCCAGCAGGGACTTGAGCCGCTGGTACTCGGCGTCGTAGCGCCGCATGAACCCGATCTGGGCCAGCCGCCGCCCGAGTCGTGCCTCCGCCTCCACCACCCGGAGCGCCCCTGTGGAGTCGGGCACCATGGGCTTCTCGCACAGCACCGGCAGCCCGCGGGCGAAGGCAGCGAGCAGCGCCTCCTCGTGCGCGGGACCCGGTGACGCGATGAGCACGGCCTCGACCCCGGGGGCGTCCAGCGCAGCCACGGCGTCCTCGTGCACCGTGACCGCGTCCAGACCGGCCGCCGCCTCCTTGGCGCGCTCGGTGTCCGGGTCGGCCACCGCGGCGACCCTGGCTCCGCTCACCACCTGGTCGAGGCGTCGTATGTGGTCGGCTCCCATGTGTCCCGCACCCAGCACGGCCACGCCCAGCAGGTCACCCACGTGTGCTCTCCCTCTACGTCGACGATCACGCCGTAGCGTACGCCGCAAGGGAGGGGCGACCTCAGGGATAAAAGGGCGGCCTCAGTAGCGCAGCACGCCCGCGATGCCGTCCGCGTCGGTAAGGGTGCCGTCGGGGACGAAGCGGACCTCGGCCCCGGTCTCCAGGCACTGTTCGACGATCTCGTCCACGATGTCCTCCCGGGCGTCGAGGTCGCCGCTGTCGGCCGGCACCAGGTGGTCGCCGTGGTCGTCGCGGACCGTGACGCGGTAGTTCTCCTCGACGGCCAGCAGCCGGACCCGGCCCTCGCGGGCGTTCTGCCAGACCTCGTCCACTCCGGCCGCGAACTCCTTGCGCCCGCGCGCCGATTCGAGCTCCCGGGTCACCGTGACGGTGTTCTTGCGCGCCTCCGCGTCGACCAGCGGCCGTACGGCCTGCCACACCGCGTCGGGCGTGCCGTGTGCGAGACCGCCATGGGGGATGTGGACCGCGCCCTTGGTGGCGCTGCCGACCTCGTCGAGCGCGGACAGGGCCGCCTGCTCGCCGGTGATGTAGAGCGGGCGCCGGTGCACGCGCAGGATCCGGCCCATCGCGGTGTCGGCCTCGCGCAGGAAGTGCCGGGTGTCCTCGTCGCGGAAGGTGCTCGGGATGTCGCCGATCCGCTCCTGCCGCTCGGCGTCGAAGTTGTCCCGGTGGTCGCGGGTCAGCGGGAAGCCGCCGGTGTGGTCCTCGGTGACCCGGTCGACACCGCCGTTCCACAGCGTGACGCAGTCGGCGGAGACGGAGAGCACCCAGAACGGCCGCTCGGAGGCCTGCGCGGAGACGAGATTGCGGGTGAGGAACGTGTCGGAGAGCACCACGCGTTCGGGCACCGACCTGGCGAGGGACCACACCTGGTGCTCGCCCGGCGCGGCGAAGATCACCAGACCGTCCTCGGCATGCGCGAGATCGATTTCGGCGAGGGCCTGGTCGAGCTGGCGGGAGACGTCGACGCGCCGCTCCCGGGGGACCGCGGGATCGGCCTCCAGCTGCTTCTTGGCCTCGGCCAGCACATTGCGCAGCCGGACCGGATCCTGGGCGTTGTCGGGCTCGCGACGATGTGTCGGCGTGAGCACGGAGACCGCGGGGTAGGGGCGCGGGCGCCGCAGTTCGGTCAGGGTGGCGGGACTCAGTGCGTGCTCCATAACAGCACGATAGGGCCGAATCACCGAGGGGGCATATGGGGGAAGCCCGCCAGGCAATTGGGGCAATTGGTTGCTAACGTCCCTCGGGTGACGCAAGCCGCCACTGCCGACACCCGGACCACGGCCGCCAAACTGACCCTGCCGACGCTGACCACGATGGTGGTCGGCTCCATGGTCGGGGCCGGGGTGTTCTCCCTCCCGCGCAGATTCGCGCAGGAGACCGGCGTGGCCGGCGCCCTGATCGCCTGGGCCGTCGCCGGTACCGGCATGCTGATGCTGGCCTTCGCCTTCCAGACCCTCGCCGTCCGCAGACCCGACCTCGACGCCGGTGTCTACGCCTACGCGAAGGCAGGGTTCGGCGAATACCTGGGCTTCTTCGCCGCGTTCGGCTACTGGGCCAGCGCCTGCGTCGGCAACGTGACGTACTGGGTGCTGATCATGTCGACGATCGGCACGATCGCCCCCTCCCTCGGTGAAGGCGACACCGTCCTCGCCGTGGTCCTCTCCTCGGCCGGACTGTGGCTCTTCTTCCTGCTGATCAGCCGCGGGGTGAAGGAGGCGGCGGCGATCAACCGGATCGTCACCGTCGCCAAGGTCGTACCGATCCTCGTCTTCGTCGTCCTGGCGCTCTTCTACCTCAAGCCCCATGTCTTCGCCGGGAACTTCGGCGGCGCCGACTACGCGGGCTCCCTGTTCCAGCAGGTCAAGGGCACCATGCTGGCCACGGTCTTCGTGTTCCTGGGCGTCGAGGGCGCGAGCGTCTACTCTCGGCACGCCAGGCGCCGCGAGGACGTCGGCCGCGCGACCGTCCTCGGCTTCCTCAGCGTCTTCGCCGTCTTCGCGTCGGTCACGATCGTGTCGTACGGCCTGATGCCGATGGGCGAGATCGCCGAACTGCGGCAGCCCTCCATGGCGGGCGTGCTGGAACACGCCGTGGGCACCTGGGGGAAGGTCTTCGTCAGCGTCGGGCTGATCGTCTCCGTGCTGGGCGCCTATCTCGCCTGGACGCTGATGGCCGCCGAGGTGCTGTTCGTCGCCGCCAAGGACGACGACATGCCGCGTTTCCTGAAGAAGTCCACGGCGGCCGACGTGCCCGTGCCCGCACTGGTGATGACCACGCTGTTGAGCCAAGTCTTCCTGGTCGTCACCTACTTCTCCGACGACGCCTTCAACTTCGCGCTGGACCTGACCAGTTCGCTGACCCTGATCCCGTTCCTGCTGGCGGCGGGCTTCGCCGTACGCATCGCGGTTGCCGAAACCCGGGGCGGGCGGGGCGAGTCGGTGGTCGCCGTGCTCGCCACCGTCTACACCGCGTTCCTCATCTACGCGGCCGGCTTCAAGTACCTCCTCGTCTCGTTCATCATCTACGCGCCCGCCACCTTCCTGTTCGTCAAGGCCCGCAGGGAACAGGGACGTTCGCCCTTCTCGGCCCGCGAACTGGTGATCCTCGCCGTCTCGGTCGCGGGCGCGGTCGTCGGCGTCGTCGCCCTGGCAGCGGGCTGGATCAGCCTCTGACCCGCCCGTGACCTCCGGAAAGGTGTGTGCACCGTGACCAACCCAGACACCGTGGACCGACATGAGTACGGCGTCCACTCCGAGGTCGGCCGACTGCGCAAGGTGCTGGTCTGCGCCCCGGGCCTGGCCCACCGCAGGCTCACCCCGACCAACTCCGACGACCTGCTCTTCGACGACGTGATGTGGGTCGAGAACGCCCAGCGCGACCACGCCGACTTCGTCAACAAACTCCGCGAACGCGGCGTCGACGTCGTCGAGTTGCACGAACTGCTCGCCCAGACCATGACGATCCCTGCCGCCAAGGACTGGCTCCTGGACCGGAAGATCGTCGCCAACGAGGTCGGCCTCGGCCTCATCGACGCGACCCGCGCCTACCTGGAGAGCCTCGAACCGGCCGAACTCGCCAAGTACTTGATCGGCGGACTCGCCACCACCGACCTCCCCGACGACTACCGCACCGACTACGTCGCCCTCGCCCGCGAGTCCACCGGCGTCCGCGAATACCTGATGCCACCGCTGCCCAACACCCTCTACACCCGCGACACGACCTGCTGGCTCTACGGCGGCCTCACCCTCAACCCGCTCTACTGGCCCGCCCGGCACGACGAGACCCTGCTGATGAAGGCGATCTACACCTTCCACCCGGACTTCGCGGGCTCCCTCGTCTGGTGGGGCGATCCCGAACTCGACTGGGGGCAGGCCACGTTCGAGGGTGGCGACATCATGCCCGTCGGCAACGGCGTGGTCCTCATGGGTATGAGCGAGCGCACCTCGCGCCAGGCCATCACCCAAGTCGCCAAAGCCCTCTTCGACTTGGGCGCCGCCGAGCACGTCGTCGTCGCCGGCATGCCGAAGCTGCGCTCTGCGATGCACCTCGACACCGTCTTCACCTTCGCCGACCGTGACCTGGTGACCCTCTACCCGGCGATCATGGACGCCGTCCACACCTTCTCCCTGCGCCCAGGCTCCAAGGGACCCGGCATCGACATCGTCGACGAGGGCTCGACGCCGTTCACCGACGTCGTCGCCAAGGCGCTCGGCCTGCCCGGACTGCGGGTCGTGGAGACGGGCGGCGACGTCTACGCCTCCGAACGCCAGCAGTGGGACAGCGGCAACAACGCGGTCGCGCTGGAACCGGGCGTGGTCTTCACCTACGACCGCAACACCCAGACCAACACCCTGCTGCGCAAGGCCGGCGTCGAGGTCATCACCATCGTCGGCGCCGAACTGGGGCGCGGCCGGGGCGGCGGCCACTGCATGACCTGCCCGATCGTGCGGGATCCGGTGGAGTTCTGAAGATCCGCGCGGGCCACGGATGTCGGGCAACTCCTCTATACGCCCGAGATCTCACTCGCCCGAGGTGTCCGGCTGGCAGGAACTCCCGCTGGGCGGCAGCGAGCCGTACAGCAGGAAGTCGTTGACCTTGGTGTGCACACACTTGGAGGACGCGTAACCGGTGTGGCCCTCACCCTTGTTGTCGAGCACCACGGCCGAGGAACCGAGTCGCTGTGCCGTCTCCACGGTCCAGCGGTACGGCGTCGCCGGATCGCCCCGGGTGCCGACGAGCAGCATCTTCGACGTGTCCACGTTCTTGACGTCGTCGCGGATGTAGTCGGTGCCCTTGGGGCGGCCGTAGCACATCAGCACCTCGTTGAGCCGGTAGCGGCCGAAGACCGGTGACGCGGCCTGGTACTCGGCGCGCAGCCCGGCCAGGTCCTTGGTGATCCGCTCGGCGGTGGGGCGGTCGGGGTCGTCGGCGCAGTTGATGGCCATCAGCGCGGCCGGGAGGTTGTCGAGCGGGACGTCCTGCGCGTCGACGAGCCCGCCACCCGACTCCCCGCCGCCGCTCCGCAGGCCGGGCAGCCCGGATCCGCCGGACGAGAACGCCATCACGGCGCGTGTGTCACCGTCCTCCACCAGTGAGGCGATGGCGCGCTCCAGCGTCGGCCACAACTGCCTGCTGTACAGCGCCTGACTGATCGAGCCCACCAGATCCTGGCCGGAGAAGCTGTCCCCGAAGTCCGTCTGCACCGGATCCCGGTCGAGCGAGTCGACGAGCCCTACGACCCGGTCCGGCGCCGATCGCGCGTCGGTGCCGAACGGACAGGCGATGTCCTGCACGCACCAGTTGAGGAAGTCCTCCAGCGCCGTCTGTTGTCCCTCGGCGCCCGCCCTGCCCTGCTCGGACAGCGGCTCGGTGAGGGTGTCGACTCCGTCGAGCACCAACCGGCCGACCTTCTTGGGGAATTGGGCCGCGTAGACCGCGCCGAGCCGCGTTCCGTAGGAGAAACCCAGGTAGTTGAGCTTCTTGTTGCCGAGGGCCTGACGCATCACGTCCAGGTCCCGGGAGGCGTTGACCGTGCCTATGTGGGGCAGGACCGGGCCGGAGTACTTGGCGCAGGTGGCCGCCGCCTTCCGCAACTGCTTGAGGACGACCTTCGGATCACTGCTGTCGATGTCCGCCGGTTCCTCGTCCGTCGCGGCCGAGCCCTGGTCGGCGCCCGCGCCACAACTGACGGGCGAGGAACGGCCGACGCCGCGCGGATCGAAGGTGACGACGTCGTAGCCGTTCGTCAGATCCATGAACTCCTTGCCGTCCGAGGCGAGTTCACCGACGCCCGCACCGCCGGGCCCACCGAAGTTCAGCAACACGGAACCCCTCGACTTCCCGGTCGCCCGGTAGCGGGCCAGCGCGAGATCGAGCGTCGCTCCGCCGGGCTTCGCGTAGTCGAGCGGGACGGTGACCTTCCCGCACTGCAGATCCTTGGGCGTGTCCGGGTCCTTGCACGCGGCCCACTTCACCTTCTGCCGGTAGAACCGGGACAGGTCGGGCCGCGGCCGGGCCTCGGCCGTGGCGAGCGTGGGCAGCCCCGCGCCGAGCAGTGCCAGCGTGAGGATCCCGGTGAACGCGCAGCGCCGGAACGCGGGCCGCGATGACAGCCTGGCCAGCATCAATGCCTCCAAGGACGCGCTGTGACCAGCGCCCTCGATCACGATAAGCGGGCCTCACGGGGCCCGCCTCCCGGCGGGCGGAACGGTGATCGGTGCCGTATTCTGCGCCCTTTCAATAGGCATAAGGGGTTGTCCGACTAATGCTTTTCCGATTGGGCGGGGGTGTTGGGGGGGTTGTTACGAGTAGTTCGATAACCGTGACGCTCGATGGAGTGAAAGACCGATAACCCATAACTCGGATGGTGCGTCCACGTTTTATTCGGTGCGGGTGACCGCCCGCGAACATGTCTGGAAGGCAGGGAGCCTATGAAACGGGTTACCCGAAACGGAATGATCGCCGTCGCCGCCGCGTCCGGTGCGATGGCCGCCGCGCTGCCGGCGTTCGCCGACTCCGCAGCGGACGGCTCGGCAGCCGGTTCGCCGGGGGTGATCTCCGGCAACACGATCCAGCTCCCGGTGCACGTACCGGTGAACGTGTGCGGGAACACCGTGAACGTGGTGGGGCTGCTCAATCCCGCCGCGGGCAACAGCTGCACCAATGAGGGCGGCGGCGCGAAGAGCCCCGTCGGGCCACGCGGAGGAGCCTCGGCACAAGGCGGTGGAAAGGATTCCCCAGGGGTCCTGACCGGAAACGGCCTTCAGCTCCCGATCGATCTCCCGGTGAATGTCACCGGAAATTCCGTGAATGTCGTGGGCATCGGCAATCCCGTCGTGGGCAACCGGTCGGAGAACACCTCCGGTGACCACCCCCACCACCCGGCGCGGCCGACGCCCGAGCCGCCGGCCCCGACTCCTGCGCCGCCGAAGCCGCACCCGGCGCCCGCTTCGGAGGTACGGGGGCACCCCGCGCCGCCCGCCGCCGCGGCCTCACTGGCCCACACGGGCACGGACGACCTGGTCCCGGCCGCCGCCGCGAGCGCGGCCCTCCTCCTGGGCGGCGCCGCCCTGTATCGGCGCTTCCGTCCCGGGGCGGGCCGCTGACCCGAGCGCCCGCGCCAGGACGGAAGGCCCCACCGGGCAGGCGACCGGTGGGGCCTCCGCCGTTCGAACTGCCCTGATGCGTCAGGGGAGTTCGCCGCGCAGGATGCTGTACCGCACTCCGTCCCGCCACTGCCCGTCCCGGTACGCGACGCTGCGCAGGACGCCCTCCCGGGTGAACCCGGCCTTCTCCAGGGCGCGTTGCTCGGCGATGTTCTCCGCCTCCGTGTCCGCCTCGACGCGCATCACCGGGGTGTGCGCGAACAGATACCGCACCAACTGCCGTTGAGCCTCGGTCCCGACACTTTGTCCACGCGCCTCGGGCAACAGGGTGATGCCCATGTTCCAGTAGTGGCAGGTCGGCGTCGGGGTGACCTTCCGCCAGGCGACGAACCCCACCCGCTCGTCACCCCGGACCACCATCAGATAGGACCGGTCCTCGCCGAGCAGACGGTCCTCGGACCACTGCCGTCGCCAGCGCCGGACGTCGCTCCAGCCGAACCACTGGAACGCCGACGCGGCCTCCGGGTCGCTGAGAGAGAGCTCCATGACGGCCAGGCCGGCTTCGTCCACAGGTCGCAGTGCGATGTTGTCCGAGGTCATGCGGAACAAGCGTAGGGGACCTCAACTAGCGGGCGCTGTCGGGGTGTTCCTCGGAATCGGCCGGAGCCCTGAGGAGTGCGTGGGCCGCCTTCCGGAACGCGGACAGCAGTCGGTTGTGCTCGCCGGCCCGGGTCGCGAGGGCGACATGACTCGGCTCGACGCCGTGCAGGGGGATCGCGGTGATGTCGGGGCGGATCGTCTGCCCGGGGCGGATGCCGGCCGCGATGGCCACGGCCCGTCCATCGGCGACGAACTCGAACTTGTCCTCCAGGGCCCGGATCACCGGACCACCGGGCGCCGGCCGGCCGTCGGGCCGGGGATCGATACGCCAGAAGGCGGCCCACGCCGGGTCCGCGCCGGGGAGCTGCGGAACGGGCTCGTCGGCGATGTCGTCCACGGTCACGGACTCCTTGCCGGCCAGCCGGTGGTCGAGCGGTACGAGCAGGACGCGCGGCTCGTCGTAGAGGACCGTGACCTCCAACTCGTCCGTGGAGAAGGGCAGTCGGGCCACCACCGCGTCCACCCGCCGCTCGAACAGGGCCGCGCGCACGTCGTCGTAGGCCAGATGTACGACGTCGACATCGGCGTCGGGATGCCGGCGCCTGACCTCGCGTACCGCCGGGGTCACGAACAGGTTCGCCATGTACCCGACGGTGAGACGGCTGGGTTCCGCGGCGGCGCGGGTTTCGGCGGCGGCCTGGGCGGTGGCGCGCAACAGCCCCTTGGCGCGCGGCAGAAAGACCTCCCCGGCCTCCGTGAGCCGAGTGCCCTGCGGGGTGCGGTCCAACAGCCGGGCACCCAACTGCTCCTCCAGGCGCCGGACTTGACGACTCAGGGACGGCTGGGTGATGTGAAGTGTCTCGGCGGCGCGACCGAAGTGACGCTGCTCGGCGACGGCGACGAAGTACCGCACGAGACGCAGTTCGAGATCGGGCGCGGGAGGCAGGTCCGTCATGCCCCAAGCGTACTGCACAACGCATCGGACATCGTACCGAAAGGGTCTCTGATCTGCAGTGATGCCTGATGCGCATTGCCTCATGCGAAACAGGCTTTGGACCCGAAGCCGGTGCCCCGACCACGATGGAAGCACAGCACGACCCAGTTCGACACTCATCCATCGAAGGAACGCAGCATGCGAGTATTCGTCACCGGCGCGACCGGATTCATCGGCTCCGCCGTGGTCCGTGAACTGCTCGACGCAGGGCACACGGTCACCGGTCTGGCCCGCTCGGACGCGTCCGCCGAGGCGCTGACGGCCGTGGGTGCCGCCGTGCACCGGGGTTCGCTCGACGACCTCGACAGCCTGCGCCGCGGTGCGGCGGAGGCGGACGGGGTCTGCCATCTGGCGTTCATCCACGACTTCTCCGACTTCGCCGCCAACTGCGCCACCGACCTGCGCGCGATCGAGACGATCGGCGAGGTGCTCGCGGGCACCGACAAGCCCTTCGTGGTCACCTCGGGCACCCCCGGGCTCGACCGGGGGCGGGTGGCGACGGAGGAGGACAGGGTCGACCCGACGTCGTTCTCGGCGATACGGCAGCCGTCCGAGATCGCGGCGGTCGCCCTCGCGGAGCGCGGGGTACGGTCGTCGGTCGTCCGGCTGCCCCGGTCCGTGCACGGCACGGGCGACAAGGGATTCATCGCAGGGCTGATCGCCGTCGCCCGCCAGAAGGGCCTGTCGGCGTACGTCGGCGACGGCACCAACCGGTGGCCCGCCGTGCATCGCCTCGACGCGGCCCGGCTGTACCGATGGGCCCTGGAGTCGGCCCCGGCGGGCGCGCAATACCACGCGGTCGGCGACGAAGGGCTGCCGCTCCGGGAGATCGCGGAGGCCATCGCCGCCCGTCTCGGCGTCCCGACCGGAAGCGTGACGCCGGAGGAGGCGGTCGAGCACTTCGGTTTCCTCGGCCTCATCGCCTCGCTGGACTGCCCGGCATCGAGCACGCTGACGCAGAAGCAGACGGGGTGGCAACCGGTGGAGGTGGGATTGATGGCCGACCTCGAAGCGGGCCATTACTTCGACGTGGAGTAAGTGGAGCAAGAAGCAGGGCTCCCGGCAGCAGTGCTACGCCCCAGGCGCACAATTCCGTTGCCGGGCTCGCCCGTGGATGGTGAAGTGGTTGCATGGATCATGCCGAGGTGCTCGCCCTCCACGACCGCGACCTGCGTAAAGGCGCCCGACCCGACGGGCCCGGTGCCCGTGTGGAGCGGACCGGTGGAGTGGTGCGCCAGGTCGCCGACGCGGACGGCTGGAACGGCATCCTCTGGACGGATCTGGACGAGACCGACGCCGACGCGGCGATCACCGAACAGATCGCGTACTTCACCGGACTCGGCGGCGACTTCGAGTGGAAGCTCTACGGCCATGACCTGCCGACGGATCTCGGACAGCGGCTGACGGCGGCCGGATTCACCCCCGAACCGCAGGAGACGCTGATGGTCGGCGAGATCGCGGCGCTCGCCCTCGACGCCGAACTGCCGGACGGCATCCGCCTGTTGTCCGCCACCGACCGCGCGGGCGTCGACCTCGTGGCGGACGTCCACGCGAAGGCCTTCGGCACGGACAGCTCCCGGCTGCGCGCCGGTCTGCTCGCCCAGCTCGCCGCCGACCCGGACACGGTCGTCGCCGTCGTCGCCCTCGCCGGAGACGAACCGGTGAGCGCGGCGCGGATGGAACTCGTCACGGGCACCCCGTTCGCCGGCCTGTGGGGCGGCGGCACGGTGGAGAGCTGGCGGGGCCGCGGCATCTACCGCGCCCTGGTCGCCCACCGCAGCCGCATCGCGGCCGACCGCGGCTACCGCTACGTCCAGGTCGACGCCTCCGACCAGAGCCGCCCCATCCTCGAACGCCTCGGCCTCGCCCCGCTCACCACGACCACGCCGTACGTGTACGAGCCGTAGAACCGCGACTCGGCGGCCACATCACCAGGGCCCTCACCACCGCCGACCACAAGGTCACCGGCTTCGGCGGGTGTTGACGGTCCGTCCTACGGGCGACACCTACAGGTCGAGCTGGTACTCCACCGCCCGGTGCGTCGGCTCATAGCCGAGCGCGTCGTTCACCGTGCGCATGGGCGCGTTGTCGTCCGCCGTGTCCGTGAGCAACCCGGCGAGCAGCGGGTGGAGTCGGCGCGCCCGGTCGATCGAGGCGGCCTTCATCCAGCGGGCGAGACCGCGGCCACGATGGGCGGGCAGCACGGCCGTACCGTAGTGCTGCGCGTCGCCGCGCCCGTCGCCCGGCACGACCAGTTCGGAGAAACCGACGACGCGCCCGTCGGTCGTGTCCACGGCCGCGACGGTGTGCAGCAGCTCCCCTCGTCGTGCGACCGCCTCGGCCGCCGCGACCAGTCGCTCCACATCCCACACGACGGTGCCGTAGTCGGTGTCCTGCATCGGAATGTCGTCCATCGCGCTGCGCGACTCGGCGTAGGAGCGGGCGAGTTCGGCCGGAACCGTGCCGTGCCATTCCGTCAACTCATAGCCGGGGTGCGGATGTTGGGCATGTGTGGCGATCGCCGTGAGATCCGCGTCGGCCAGCGACAGGCGGGCGTACGTCAGGGTCAGCACCGGTCGGAAGCCGCGGGCCGGCAGGAACTCGTCGCCGGGCGACCCCTGTTGGGCCTGGGTGACGATCGAGCGCCGGCCCTCCGTGCGGGCGGCGGTGGTCGCGGCCTCCAACAGTCGCGTGCCTACACCCTGTCGGCGCTCGGCGGCGTGCACCGAGATCTCCAGTTCACCGAGATGCGCCTGCCCCTCCTTGAGGAACAGGCGCAGCGAAGCCGACCCGACGGGTATGCCGTCGGCGTCCTGGGCGAGCCAGACAAGGCGACGGCTCGACGGGCCGGACTCCGGATCGACGAGCGGGACGACACGTGGTGACAAGGGATCTCCGGGAGGGATGTGCGAAGCGCGGGACCGGGCGGCGGGCTCGCAGTAGCTTGCCGCCGCCCGGTCTCACCCGCAACGCAATTCCCGTCCCCCGCTCAGCGGCGCACCCTTGTCCGGTCCAGTGCGGCGATGCCCACGGCCGCCAGGCCGATCTGGATGAGCCACTCGATCCAGTCGATGCCCTTGGTGTCGGCGACCCCCAGGCCCGAGGCGATCGCCGCGCCGAGCAGCGCGGCCACGATGCCGACCACGATCGTCAGCAGAACGCCGACGTGCTGGCGCCCAGGGACGACGAGCCGTCCCAGCACGCCAATGATGATGCCGATGATGATGGCACTGATGATGCCCGAGATCTCCATCTCCGCCCCTCTTTGTCGATGTCCTCGCTCTCACCTTGTGCCCGCTGTGGGCTGACCCACTCCGACGAGTTCTGTCGGCTGTTATTGCCGCGACTTTCTGTTCACGACCCCTTCATGCCATGTACCTTTCAATCGTTCAACGCGTGTAGAACTCCCCGATTACCGTTCTACGCGCGCAGATCAGGCGCCCGCACCGCACCTTTCCCATCCCCTCACGGAGGTTCGCCGGATGCTTGGATCCAGAAGATCCCGCCGCAGACTCACCACCGCCCTCGCCGGCCTGGGACTTTTCGTCACGGGGGCGGCCCTCCAGGTCACCACCACGGCCACGCCCGCGCAGGCGGCCACCACACACCGCATCCTGTTCGACGACGGCCACGCCGAGGAGGCGGGCAACGCGGACTGGATCATCTCCACCAGCAAGCCCGACCCGCTGGCCCAGGACTCCTCGCCGTCCGCCGAGACCGACTGGACCGGAGCGCTCTCCTCGTGGGGCGTCGCCCTGCAGAAGACCGGCAGCTACAGCCTGAAGACCGCCACGAGCGCGCTCACCTACGGCGGTTCCTCGACGACCGACCTGTCGAACTTCGACACCCTGGTCCTGCCGGAGCCCAACACGCTGTTCACGACGGCCGAGAAGACCGCGATCATGACGTTCGTCCAGAACGGCGGCGGCCTCTTCATGATCTCCGACCACACCGGCGCCGACCGCAACAGCGACGGTGAGGACGCGGTCGAGATCCTCAACGACCTGATGACCAACAACAGCGTCGACTCGACCGACCCGTTCGGCTTCTCCATCGACACCCTCGACATCAGCTCCGGCTACCCCGCCGCGATCAGCGACAGCAGCAACGCGGTCCTCAACGGCGCCTTCGGCACGGTCACCAAGAGCCTGATCGCCGACGGCACGACGGCCACGCTGAAGCCCGCCGACAACGCGAACGTCAAGGGCCTGGTGTACCGCAGCGGTTACTCGGGCAACACCGGCGCGTTCTTCGCCACCAGCACCTTCGGCAGCGGTCGCGTCGCCTTCTGGGGCGACAGCTCACCGATCGACGACGGCACCGGCCAGTCCGGCAACACGCTCTACGACGGCTGGAACGACACCGGCGCCACCAACGCCGCCCTCGCCCTCAACGCCACCGCGTGGCTGGCCGGCGACGGCAGCACCGGCGGAGGCGGAGGCGGGGGCACCTGCACCGCCGCCCAGCTGCTCGGCAACCCGGGCTTCGAGTCCGGCAACACCACCTGGACCGCCAGCAGCGGCGTCATCACCAGCTCCACCAGCGAGGCCGCCCGCACCGGCTCCTACAAGGCCTGGCTCGACGGTTACGGAACGGCCCACACCGACACGCTGTCCCAGTCGGTGACCATCCCGTCCGGCTGCTCCGCCACCCTCAGCTTCTATCTGCACGTCGACACCGCGGAGACCACCACCAGCACGGCGTACGACAAGCTGACGGTCACCGCCGGATCGACCACCCTGGCCACGTACTCCAACCTGAACGCGGCCTCCGGATACGTCCTGAAGTCCTTCGACGTCTCCTCCCTGGCCGGCACCACCGCCACCATCAAGTTCAGCGGCGTCGAAGGGTCCACCCTCCAGACGTCCTTCGTCATCGACGACACCGCGCTCAACGTCAGCTGAAGACGACCGGTGGGGCCCGGCGGCGGCCGGGCCCCACCGGTGTTCAGGCGTTCACGCCGCCGGGACCGTCCGCTCCGGCGTGTTCCAGCCGGAGACCCGCACCCGGGGCGCCGACCCGTGCAGCTCGGACGTCCGGTAGGTCACCGTCAGCGTCCTCGACTCCCCGGGCCACAGGCTCACTTCGTTGTCGGACCACTTCACCGGCAGCACCGGCCGGTCCGCCGAGTCCACGAGATGGACGTCGGTGAGAAGTGAAGGCGTCCTCCCCTTCCCAGAGTTGCGCACCGTGACCGTCGTGGTCGAGGTGCCGTCCGCGCCCGCCGCGGTCGACGCCGTCGCCGAAACCGGCACCTGCGCCATCGAGTTGAGCCCCTTGAGGTCCGCGTAGCTCGTCGTCGGCGTGTAGTACCAGTCGGTGTGCGCCCAGTCGAGCGTGTCGGGCCTGCCGGAGAGCCAGTACACGTTCCGGCTCACCTCCTTGCCGGACGCGTCGGTGAGCGTCAGCCGTACCAGGTACGTCGTCGACAGCCCGGTCACCGACGAGGGCAGGATGAGCGCCGTGCTGTGCGCACCGCTGCCGGAGACCGTCACCCCGGCCACCCGCCTGTCGTACTTCTGCGTGCCGTCGGTGCTGAACAGCGTCGCCCGCGCCGTGAGTTGGTCTGCGGACGTGCTCCGGTTGTTCACCACGACGACCGAGCGGTTGTCGTAGGAGTACTGGATGTGCAGCGGTTCGTTCGCCTTCTTCGCGCCGAAGTAGGCGCCGCCCTGGTCGAGGTAACGGTCCATCAACTGCCAGTGCAGAGAGGTCCATCCGCTGTTGAACATCCAGTAGACGACTCCGGTCGCCGGCTTCGTGGCGTCGGTGGCGTTGCGCTCGTAGGCCTCGAACTGGGCGCGGACGTTCTCGTACTGGGCGAGCTGGGCCTTGCGGACGTAGTCGGTGAGGCTCGTCGGCGGGCCGTAGCGGCCGGTGAGGGCGTTGTCGTAGAGCTTGAGGGTGTTGAAGACCGGGGACGGGGAGCGGTGGTACTGCTTGGCGCTCGGGTCCTTCCAGAGGGTGGCCAGTTCGGCCGGGGTCATCATGCGGCGCAGGGTGTCGAGGGTGGGGATGTCGGGGCCCGCGCTGGTCTCGGAGTTGAAGCCGGTGGCGCCGCCCTCGCGTTTGGCGTACCAGTAGTTCGGCGGGATCCAGTCGTACGGGCCGGTCATCTTCATGCCCGAACTGCCGCTGATCGGTGAGGAGTTGTCGGATGCGGCGGCGACCACCGGGGTTTTCCAGTCGGCGGCCTTCAGTGCGTCGAGATAGGTCTTCTCGATTTTCGCGTCGGGGGCGAAGTCGCTGCCGATGAGGAAGGAGATCACGCTCGGGTGGTCGCGCAGCCGGGCGGCCTCGGCGGCCATCGACGCCTTGGCGACCGGATAGTCGGCGGCGGTCCACTTCTCGCCGGTCTCGTCCCCGTTGACCTGGCCCTCCCACTTGTCGCAGCACTCCCAGCCGGGGAGGGTCAGGATGCCGTAGCGGTCGGCCAGGTCGAAGAACTCGTCCGGCTCGATGTGCCCTTCCAGGCGGATGGTGTTCAGGCCCAGGTCGAGGGCGTACTTCAGGCGGTCCTCGACGTAGGTCCGGTCCCAGCGCAGGAACTCGTCCGGTGACCAACCGCCGCCCTTGATCAGCAACTTGCGGCCGTTGATCCGGTACTGGCGGTCTCCGGCGGAGTTCAGCGGGGCCTGGACGTCGCGGATGCCGAAGGTCTGGTGCGCGGTGTCGGAGGGGGCGCCGTTCACGGAGGCGGTGAGGTCGAGGCCGTAGAGCGGCTGGCCGCCCATGCCCGCCGGCCACCACACGTTCGGGGAGTCCAGATGGACGGCGAAGGTGACGGTCTTCGTCGCGTGTGCGGCGAGGGAGACGGTCGTGGCGAAGGTTCGGTGGTCGATGCTGCCGCTGACCTGCGCCGTGACGGGCGCGTTCGTGTCGTTGCGTGCCTGCGCCTTGACCGTCAGGTCGGCGGTGGCGAGCGACGGCAGGGCCAGCTTGGTCACCACGTGTGCGTCGCGCAGGGCGACCGGGCCGCCGCGGCGGACGAGGACGTCACGGACGATGCCCATGTTCTGGTCGGGCGGCGGCTGGAGCCAGTCGATCCAGCCCATGGTGAGGTTCTTGTTCGGGTCGTTGGGCCGGATGCGGAAGGCGACCGTGTTCGTGCCGGAGCGGACGAGCGCGGTGACGTCCAACTCGTGTTGTGTGTAGGCGCCGTTGATGTCGGCGGCCTTGGCGATCTGCTTGCCGTTGACGTAGACGTCGGCCGCCGAGATCACCCCGCTGAAGTCGAGGTAGGTGCGCTTCGTGCGGTCGGCGACCGTGAAGTCGCTGCGGTACCACCACGGGACCTGGAAGTCGGCCTTCGGGATCTTCTGCAGGTTGGTCGAGTGGAAGGGGTCGGCGTACACGCCGTCGGCGATCAGGGCCGCGAGGACCGTCGAGCGCGCGCCGGCCGGGTACCAGCCGGTCGCCCGATAGCCGGGGGAGGAGACGGCCGCGGGGGAGTCGGTGACCTTGGCCGACGACTGGATCGCGTAGCCGGACAGCGGGGTGGCGGCCCCGGCCGTCGGGCGCACGGCGGTCACCGGAGCCTGCGCGCGCCGCTGCGGGGACGGATCCCGGGTTCCCGCCCAGGCGCTGGTGGTGAGGGTGCCCAGCAGACCGAGGGCGATCGCGGCCGTGGTGAGACGGCCTCTGAGGAGGGGGTGGACGGCGGGGCGGTGGAACACGGGGGACTCCAGCCTCGTCAAGTTAGGAAACTTTACTAACTGCGACAGAAGGTAGGCCGGACGATGGGGTGTGTCAATCACCGTTGCCCGTGGGTGAGTTGTTCAGGACGCCGAATGGCGCTCGAAGACAAGGTCCCGTGCCGTGCCCAGGGCGGTGGCCACCGCGCCCAGCAGCACCGCGTCCTCACCCAGCGCGCTCGGCACGATCTTCGGCCGCAGCGGGGTGAGCGTGCGCAGGTTCTCCCGCACTGGACGGAGCAGCAGATCCACGCTGTGTCCGACCCCGCCGCCCAGGACGACCAGGTCGGGATCGAGCACGGCCGCGGCGGCGGCCACCGTGTGCGCGATCCGCTCGCCCTCCAGCTCAACCGCCTTGACCGCGGCGGCATTTCCCTGCCGGGCCGCGTCGAACACCGCCTTCGCGGTGAGCTGCTGTCCGCTCATGCCGAACATGCGGGCCGCCTCGACGACCGCCACCCCGGACACGGCGTCCTCCAGGGTCTCCGGCTTCTGCTGCCCCGGCCACGGCAGGAACCCGATCTCCCCGGCCCCGCCGTGCGCCCCCGTGAACAGCCGCCCCTCGCTGACCACGCCCATGCCGAGACCGGTGCCGATCATGATGTACGCGAACAGCCGACTGCCCGCACCGACGCCGTACGTGTACTCGCCCAGTGCCGCGAGATTGGCGTCGTTGTGCACCTCCAGCGGGACGCCCAGGTCCTCCCGCATCCGGTCGAACAGCCCGGCCCGGCCCCACCCCGGCAGATGCATCGCGTACCGCACCCGCCGCCGCTGCTCGTCGTACACACCCGGCGTGCCCACCACGGCGTGCACCACCGCGGCCGGTGCGACCTCGGAGTTCGCGACGACCTGGTGCGCGGTGGCGACCACCAGCTCGGCCATGGCGCCCGAGCTGCGGGCCCGGTTGCGGACGTCCGCGCGGGCCACCACCTCGCCGTCCAGATTGGCCACCGCGACCCGCAGCCAGCTGCGCCCGACGTCGATCCCGAGCGCGTACCCGGCGGCCGGATCGGGGGCGTAGAGCACGGCGGTCCGGCCGCGCTCGGGTGCCCGGGTGCCGACCTCGTGGACCAGTCCCGCTTCCGCCAGGGCCGCGAGCGCGCTGGAGACCGTCGGCTTCGACAGGCCGGTCTCGCGGGCGAGTTGGGCACGCGAGGCGGCACCGCCGGTACGCAGCCGGTCGAGCAGCAGCCGCTCGTTCACGCTCCGCAGCCGCTGCCGGCTCCAGGGCTGTTCCTGCTGCTCTACGGCGTCGCTGGCGGGCATCGCACCATTCTCACTCATCGGGGACACCCTCTTGACGAGTCTAGTAAGGCTCCTTAACTTTATCGCCCAGTCAGCCACCGGATACCGGCCCGCACGCCGCACCCCGCTTCCCCCGAGTCACGCACCCCCTCAGGAGCCCCCATGTCCGGTAGTCCGCCCCCAGAAGGCGGCTTCGTCCGTCGCGTCGGCCTCTTCCAGGCCACCGCCATCAACATGAGCCAGATGTGCGGCATCGGGCCGTTCGTCACGATCCCGCTGATGGTCGCCGCGTTCGGCGGCCCGCAGGCGGTCATCGGCTTCGTCGCGGGCGCGATTCTCGCCCTCGCCGACGGGCTCGTCTGGGCCGAGATGGGCGCCGCGATGCCCGGCTCCGGCGGCAGCTACGTCTATCTGCGCCAGGCCTTCCAGTACCGCACCGGCCGGCTGATGCCGTTCCTGTTCGTGTGGACGGCGATGCTCTTCATCCCGCTGATCATGTCCACCGGCGTGGTCGGCTTCGTGCAGTATCTCGGCTATCTGGCACCGGACTTGGGCAAGACGTCGGGCGACCTCATCGGCCTCGGAGTGATCGCTCTGGTGATCCTCCTCCTCTGGCGCGGCATCGAGAACATCGCCCGCATCACCGCCGTGATGTGGACCGTGATGATCGCCTCGGTGTTCCTGGTGATCCTGGCCGCCGCCACCCACTTCAGCGGTCACCTCGCCTTCACCTACCCCGCGCACGCCTTCGACCTGGGCAGCGACCACTTCTGGCTCGGCTTCGCCGGCGGCCTCACCATCGGCATCTACGACTACCTCGGCTACAACACCACCGCCTACATGGGCGCCGAGATCAAGGACCCCGGCCGTACGCTGCCGCGCTCCATCCTGTTCTCGATCGTCGGCATCATGGTGATCTACCTGCTGCTCCAGATCGGAACCCTCGGTGTCATCGACTGGCACCGGATGACGAACGCGAACGACATCGCCTCCACCTCGGTGGCCTCGGCGGTCCTGGAGAAGACCTGGGGCAAGGGCGCCGCCGACACGGTCACCGTCCTGATTCTCATCACCGCCTTCGCCTCGGTCTTCACCGGCCTCCTCGGCGGCTCCCGGGTGCCCTACGACGCGGCCCGCGAACGCGTCTTCTTCCGCCCCTACGCCAAACTCCACCCCAAGCACCGCTTCCCGATGCTCGGCCTGGCCACCATGGGCGTCATCACGGCGATCGGCTTCCTGATCGGCCGGCACACCGACCTCGCGACCCTGATCCAACTCCTCACCACGGTCATGGTCATCGTCCAGGCGCTGGCCCAGATCATCGCCCTGACGGTCCTGCGCAAACGCCAGCCGACCCTGCGCCGCCCCTACCGCATGTGGCTCTACCCCGTGCCGAGCATCATCGCCTTCGTCGGCTGGTGCGTGATCTACGGCTACGCCGACAAGAACTCCCCGGGCCGCCACCCCATCGAATGGTCGCTGGCCTGGCTGGCCCTGGGATGCGTCGCGTTCGTGATCTGGGCCCGCTTCGAGAAGGTGTGGCCGTTCGGCCCGAAGGAGATCACGGAGGAGTACCTCACGGAGACGGTTCCTGAACCGGCCGGTACCTAGCGGCTGTTGACCCGGCCCGTCGCGGCCGGCACCTCACCGCGATGTCCACGACGGAGCGCCCGTCGGTCACCACCCGCACGGTGTCCACGGGCGCTCACTCGTCCAACAGGCATGATGCGCGCGCACTGTTGGCCAACTCGCGCTCCAACTCACCGCCGATCTCACGCGCGTTGAGCCTTGCCGGGGCCGTGGTGCGGGAGGCGGTGAACGGCCACCCGTTCGATCCGCACGTCCGCGCCCATCGCGCGGCGCAGTGCCTCCGCGTGATCCATGCGGGCAGCGTCCCCAGCGATACTCGTGCGGTCGCACGAATTCGGGGAGGTGGGTCGCGTGGAGGAGTCGGCGCTCGGCGGAGGCGCGGTCAACGAGGTCGTGAGGGTGGGGGCGACCGTACGCCGTACACCCTCCGAACGGTCGCAGTACGTCACGGAGTTGCTCGCGCTGTTCGAGCGGCGGGGGTGGGCCGGGGCGCCGCACTTCCTCGGTACGGACGAGGAGGGGCGGGAGGTGTTCCGGTACATCGAGGGCTGGGCGGCCGTCGGCCCCGAGGAGCGGTCGGCCGCCCGCACCGACGACAGCCTCGTGCGTGTCGCGCGCCTCGTCCGTGCCTTCCACGATCTGACGCACGGCACACCGGAAGCCGGTGATCAGGACGTCGTGTGTCACAACGACCTGGCCCCCAAGAACACCGTCTACGACACGGCGTGGCGCCCGCTGGCCTTCGTCGACTGGGACCTCGCAGCCCCGGGCGAGCGGGTCCACGACGTCGCCCACGTCTGCTGGCAGTACCTGGACCTCGGGCCGGCCGTCACCGATGTGCGCGAGACCGCCCGCCGGATCGCGCTGATCTGCGAGGCGTACGGCCTCGACGACACCGGCCGGCTCGTCGACACCGTCCTGTGGTGGCAGGACCGCTGTCGGCGCGGCATCGATGCCGGTGCAGAGCGCGGTGAACGGGGCATGGCAGGACTGCTGGCGAGCGGTGTCGTGGAGGAGATCAGGGCCGCCCGCGACTGGGTGGCCGCACACCGGCGCGAGCTGGGCGCTTTCCTGGGCTGAGACGAGCACATCCCCAGCCGTCGGAACGCCCACCTTGACATGCAGGTAATTGACTGCATAACTTTGAGTGTGCGATCCGAACACGACCCAGGGGTGGACGCGGTCTTCAAGGCGCTGGCCGACGAGACCCGCAGACGGCTGCTTGACCGGCTGCACGAGCACAACGGGCAGACGCTCGGCGAGCTGTGCGGGCGCATCGACATGACCCGCCAGTCGGTGACCCAGCATCTGGCCGTCCTGGAGGCCGCCAACCTGGTCAGCACGGTGCGGCGCGGGCGGGAGAAGCTGCACTACCTCAATCCGGTCCCGCTGCACGAGATACAGCAGCGCTGGATCGACAAGTTCGAGCGCCCGCGGCTGCGCGCGCTCGGAGACCTGAAGCGACGAGCCGAGGAAGCCATGACCGACAAACCGACATTCGTCTATGTCACCTACATCGCGAGCACTCCCGAGAAGGTCTGGGACGCCCTCACCGACGCCGACCTGACCGCCGCCTACTGGGGGCACAGCAACGTCTCCGACTGGCGGCAGGGTTCGCGTTGGGAACATGTGCGCATCGACGGTTCCGGCATCGCCGACGTCGTCGGGACCGTCGTCGAGAGCGACCGCCCGAACCGCCTGGTGACCACGTGGACCTCGCCGGAGAACGCGGGCAAGGAGGACACGTACTCCCGGGTCACCTACGACATCCGGCGGCACGAGGACATCGTGCGCCTCACCGTCACCCACGAGGACCTCGCCGACGAGGGCGAGCTGTCCGACGTGTCCGGTGGCTGGCCGGCCGTGCTGTCCAACCTCAAGTCCGTCCTCGAAACCGGCAGCCCCCTCCCGCAGTCGCCGTGGCTGGTGCCCGGCGACCACTGAAGGGGGCGTGGCTTCCTTTCGGAGCTACGGTCTTCCGGGCTCGCTACGGCTTGGGAGTGCTCCGCGCCGACGTGGCGGCACACACGATGCCCAAGAGCACGGCCAGTCCGCCGATGATGACGTTGTTCAGGATGACGCCCTTGTCGGGGCTGCTGCCGACGATCCACGGCGAGACGATCATCCAGACACCCAGGGCGCTCATCGCCCAGCTGAGGCCGTACATGCGCTCCGGCGCCCTGGTGAACCCGAGGGCCAGCAGGCCGATCGCGATGCCGACGATCAGGTTGTGCGGCACGAGCGCCGGCTGGCTCGTCGTGTAGTGGAGTATCCACGGGGATACGGCGCAGTACAGACCGAGCAGGAACACCGGTCCGTCCACGAGCGCCACATCGCGTCCACCGAGCATGCGGGCGTAGCGCGCCTGCATTTCGGAGACATCAGGGTGGCTCGCTATGTCACCTCTGGTGTGCGAGACGTTGGCCATGACTCGTCTCCTTTGACTTGGCTGGCCTGACCGCGTCTGGTGCGGTGTGCGGTAAGAGCCGCTTCTCTCCATTCTGCTCTTATTCGCCCTTTATGTGTAGTGGTCAGCCTGTTCGTCGTGCCGGAGACTGCGGCGCAGCCGGTACAGCCCGCGTCGGGCATGGCTCTTGACCGTGCCCAGCGGCCAGCCGGTGCGCCGCGCGATCTGGGTCTGGGTGAGGTCCTCGTAGTACGTCAGCCGCAGCACCCGCTGCTGGGGTGCGGGCAGTCGGGCCAGTTCACGCAGGACGAGGACGCGGTCGAGAACGGCGTCGGGCCCGTGGCCGGCGGGATCGGCGAGGGGCAGGGCGGCCCCGGCGGCGGCCACGAGGTGCAGTCGGCGGGTCCTGGCGGACAGCGCATCGGCGATCCTGCGTTTCGTGATGCCGACGATCCAGCCGCCGATCGTGCCTCGCTCGGGGCGGAAGCCGAGCCGCCCGTGCCACACCCCGAGAAACACCAGCTGCGTCACGTCCTCGGCCTCCTTGGCGTCCCCCAGCGAGCGCCGGGCCAGTGTGTGTACGAGAGGCGACCAGCGGTGGTACACGGCGGCCAGACAGGTCTCGTCGCCCGCCACCAGCCCCCTGGCCAGTTCCTCGTCGGTGCGCGTCTCCGCCACCGGGCTCGGACGGACGGCGCTGTGCTGCGGGCCCATGACGACGGCTCCTCACGTCGGACGGCGACCGCCCGCGTCGAGTACTCGGCGCCATGGCGGTGAGGCATGTCTGCCGGGACATGCCCCGGTTCGTCCATCCTGGGAGCCGGGGATCAAGGCCATCAACTCGCATCGATTCTGCGTCGTATAGTCACGACATGAGCGAGTTGCCCGCCGACCGGGACGCGGCCAACCGGTCCGCCGCCGAACTCCCCCTGACCACCGGCGCGTTGGCCCGCCGACTCGGCGTGGCACCCACCACGCTGAGGTCCTGGGAGCGCCGCTACGGCATCGGGCCCGCCGTCCGTGCCGAGGGGCGGCACCGGCGCTGGACCCCACGTGACGTGGCGCTGCTGGAGGAGATGTGCCGGCTGACCTCGTCGGGTGTGCCCCCGGCCGAAGCCGCCCACGCGGCCGGGCAGGCGGTCGGCGCGCACGCGCAGCGCCCGGCGCGGACCTCCGGCCGCTCGCGGGCGGCCGGCCCTCTGCCGCTCGGCGATGTGCGCCAGGAGTGCCGGGGCCTCGCCCGTGCCGCCGTCCGGCTCGACGCACCGGCCGTCGAACGCCAACTCGCCGACGCCGTCGACCGGTACGGGGTCGTCGTCTCCTGGCAGGAGGTGATGGTGCCCACCCTGCACGCGGTGGGACGCAAGTGGGCCTCGTCCGGGGACCGTTACGTCGAGGTCGAGCATCTGCTGTCCTGGCAGGTCTCCACCGCGCTGCGCCGGCACACTCCGGCTTCAGGCGGGCAGACGAACGCCCCGCCCGTCGTCCTGGCCTGCGTACCCGGCGAACAGCACACCCTGCCGATCGAGGCACTCAACGCCGCGCTGGGTGAACTCGCCGTGCCCACAAGGATGTTCGGCGCCGCCGTACCCGCCGAGGCACTCACCGCGGCGGTGCGGAGGCTGGGACCGGCGGCCGTCGTCCTGTGGGCACAGGCACGCTCCACGGCGAGCCCGCCGCTGGCCCGCCACCTCGCCGACCTCAGCTGGGGACTGCGGGGCGCCCGGCGACACCCATCGGTGGTGCTGGCCGGCCCGGGCTGGTCCGGCACTTCGGCGCGGGGCGTCGTACGGCCGGCGACGCTCACCGATGCAGTGGACCTTCTGGCGGGGGCGTACGGGACCTCAGTCACCTGACCGACCCCGCCGGAACCGCGCCAGCCCGTCGGCGAGTTCGACGATCGGATCGGGATAGTCGCCGATCGCGACCCGCTCAAGTCCCTTGAGTTTCCACGGCTCGTGCACCAACGGCCCCTCCAGCTCGGCGAGTTCGGGCACCCAGCGGCGGACGTACACGCCGTCCGGGTCGTGCCGCTTCGCCTGAGTCACGGGATTGAGCACGCGGTTGGGGCGCGAGTCGGTGCCGGTGCCCGCCATCCACTGCCAGTTGAGCTGGTTGTTCGCCACATCGCCGTCGACCAGCAGGTCGAGGAAGTGCCGGGCGCCGATCCGCCAGTCCACGTAGAGCGTCTTGGTGAGGAAGCTCGCCGTCAGCAGCCGTCCCCGGTTGTGCATCCAGCCCTCGTGGCGCAGTTGGCGCATCGCCGCGTCGATCAGCGGATAGCCGGTACGGCCCTCCTTCCAGGCCGCGATGTCCGCGCGGGCCGTGACCTCGGACCGCCAACGGTCGTGTTTTGTACGGTAGTCGGAGCTCGCGGCCCCCGGCCTGGCCGCCAGGACCTGGCGGTGGAAGTCCCGCCAGGCGAGCTGCCGTACGAACGCCTCGGCGCCCGGTCCGGCCAACCGCCGTGCCCGGTGGACGAGTTCGACGGGGGAGAGGGTGCCGAAGTGCAGGTGCGGGGAGAGGCGGGAGGTGGCGTCCCCGGCGAGGTCGTCGTGGATGTCCTCGTACGCGGCGATCCCGCTGCGCAGCCAACGGCTCGACTCCCTGCGGCCTTCCGTCTCCCCGCCGGTCGCCAGGCCCGGCGAGAGGCCCGCGACACCGGCGCGGGAAGGCAACTCCTCGGAACCGACACCCTCCGGGACCCGCACGGTGCGCGGCGCGGCGAGCGGGGCGCGCAGCTGGACCCCGGACCACTGCCGGAAGTACGGCGTGAAGACCGCGAAGTGGTCCGAGGAGGCGGGGGTCACCGTACCGGGGGCGACGGCCGTGGTCACGGTGTCGTGGACGTGCAGCCGCCGCCCCTCCGCCTCCAGCGCCCGCCGCAGCCGCTGCTCGCGCAGCTGCGCGTAGCCGCTGACGTCGGCCGCCATGTGCACCTCGTCCGCGTCGGTCTCGGCGGCCACCTTGCACACCTCGTCGACGACGTCACCGGAGCGGACCACAAGCCGGCCGCCCCGCTCGCGCAGGCCCGCGTCGAGATCGCGCAGACAGTCTGCGAGGAACGCCAGCCGGTTGGGCGCGGTGAACCCGGCGTCCGCCACACCCCGGTCGCGCACGAACAGGGGCACCACCTGGCGGGCCCCTTCGGCGGCCCGCAGCGCGGGATGGTCGTGCAGACGCAGGTCCGAGGTGAACAGGACGACCGAGACGTTCATGGTGCGCACTCCGGGAGACGGGGAAAGGCGGCCGTGAGGTGCTTCCGGCCGGGCACGCCCGACGGATGCGGCTGTCACTCGACCGGGCTACGTCCCCTCGGCGCCGCGGTGATGTGCATGTCCACGCCGATCGGGGGCAGACGCACGGTTACGACGGTCCCGGTGGGGAGCCGAAGGTGGATGCTGGAGGTGTCTGCGGACATGGTCGCCAGGGTGTTGGAGCGGTTTCCGGCGGGAGCCCCGCGCGGATCATGGCCCGCCGAGGAGTTCGCGGCCCGGCGCCGCGCCGAGGGCCAGCCCGCCAGGGTCGTCATGGATCTGAAGTCCGACGCGTTCCTCGTGGTGGTCCCGGTGGGTGACGAGGACTGACCGAACGGCGTACCTGCCTCAAGGCTGTGTTCCGCCCAGCTCGCGCGCCCGGCGCACGAACGCCTCGTACAGATCACCGGCCGCCTGCGGCACGGACTCCGCGCGTCGGCGGCGCAGCATCAGCAGCACCCGGGCGGTGTCGTCGGCGATCGGCCGGTAGGTGATCGCGCCCAGCCGCTCCAGCGGATCCCCGATCACGCTGAAGTCGGGCAGGACCGTCACCCCCAGGCCCTCCGCGACCATGAGCTTGCCCATCTCGGCGCCATCCGTCGAGTACGCGAAAGCCGGTCCCCGCCCATGAAGCAGGCGGTGGACATAGCGGTGCATCACATAGCCGGAGCGCATACCGATCAGCGGCTCGGTGAGCAGGTCGTCCGCAGTGACGGTCGGCCGGGCCGCCAGCGGGCTGTCGGGATGTACGCACACCACCGGCAGCCCGGACAGCAGCTCGGTGGACTCGAAGTCGGCCGGCATGTCGTCACCGTCGAGGTGATTGACCAGCCCGAGATCGAAACCGCCCTCCGCCAGCGCCCGATGGATGTCCGTCTGCTGCGCGCCGACCACCTCGACCTGGGTGAGCGGATGCGAGGCGCGGAACTCCCGGACTACGGGCAGCAGCAGCGGCACGGTCGCCGCGTTCACCGTGCCCACCCGCACCATGCGACTGATCCGGTGCCGCTCGCCCGCCGCGGCCCGCAGCCGGTCCACCGCGTCCAGCACATCGACGATCTTCGGCAGCAGCTCCCGGCCCGCCGCGCTCATCGTCGCGCCGGTCCGTTTGCGCTCCAGGAGGTCGACTCCGAGTTCGCGTTCGAGATTCCTTACGGTCTCGCTCAACGCGGGCTGCGACAGGCGGAGTTCCTCGGCAGCCCGACGCAGGGAGCCGAGCCGGGTCACGGCCGCGATGTATTCCAGCTGTTCGGTCCGCATGCCCGCAGAATGCGGCCGATTTCCGGGGCCGTTCAAGGGTTTCCCTGTCACACCTTCGTGAAATTCAATGGTCCGCGATACGAGACCGGTCGGGTTTTCCTTGACGGTCCTCGCGGACGGCTGCCACGATCGACGGCATGAAGATGCGACTGGACCTCACGCGGCGACGCCACGTCGACCTCGCGCGCGTCTCCAGTGCCTCCTGTTGCACCGCGGCCTGATCCCCCTTTTTTCTCACTCCCGATCCGCCGCTCTCCTTCCGTCTCCGCCCGACATTCGCCGGATATCGCTCCGGCCGGATTCGGCGTGCCCGGAAACAAATTCCGCAACAGGAGTTCGCCATGCCCACAGCGCCCGTGAAATTTGCCTATTGGGTCCCCAACGTCAGTGGGGGACTCGTCACCAGCAAGATCGAGCAACGCACCGACTGGAGCTACGAGTACAACCGCGAACTCGCGGTCCTCGCCGAGAACAACGGCTTCGAGTACGCGCTCAGCCAGGTCCGGTACATGGCCAGCTACGGCGCCGAGTTCCAGCACGAGTCGACCAGCTTCAGTCTCGCCCTCCTCCTCGCCACCCAGCGCCTGAAGGTCATCGCCGCCGTCCACCCCGGCCTGTGGCACCCGGGCGTTCTCGCCAAACTCGGCGCCACCGCCGACCACTTGTCCAACGGCCGCTTCGCGGTCAACGTCGTGTCCGGCTGGTTCAAGGGCGAGTTCACCGCACTTGGCGAACCCTGGCTGGAGCACGACGAGCGCTACCGCCGCTCCGAGGAGTTCATCCGGGCGCTGCGCCAGATCTGGACCGAGGACCACACCGAACTCGCCGGAGACTTCTACCGGTTGCGCGACTTCTCCCTCAAGCCCAAGCCCCTCAACACCCTTGAGCGACCGCACCCCGAGATCTTCCAGGGCGGCAACTCCACCGCCGCCCGGGCGATGGCCGGACGCGTCTCCGACTGGTACTTCTCCAACGGCAAGGACTTCGACGGCGTCACCGAGCAGATCGCCGACGTACGCCACTCGGCGGCCCAAGTCGGCCGCACCGCACCGAAGTTCGGCCTCAACGGCTTCCTCATCGCCCGGGACACCGAGGCCGAGGCCCGCGACACCCTCCGCGAGATCGTCGCCAAGGCCGACCGCGAGGCCGTGGAAGGTTTCGGGACCGCGGTGAAGCAGGCCGGACAGTCCTCGGCCGACGGCAAGGGCATGTGGCAGGACTCCACCTTCGAGGACCTGGTGCAGTACAACGACGGCTTCCGTACGGGGCTCATCGGCACCCCGGAGCAGATCGCCGAACGGATCGTCGCCTACCGGAAGTTGGGCGTCGACCTTCTCCTGCTGGGCTTCCTGCACTACCACGAGGAGGTCGAGTACTTCGGCAAGCGGGTACTGCCCCTCGTGCGCGAACTGGAGGCCCAACTCCCCGACGCCGAGGTCGAGTCCGTCTCCGTGCACGCCTGATCGCCCACGCAGCAGACCAGAAAGAGGACCCATGGCCACCGTCCTGTCCGTCTCCGGCAGCCCCTCCGTCTCCTCCCGTACCAACCGGCTCCTGCGCCACCTGGACAAGCGGCTGATCGCCCAGGGGCACGAGGTGATCCCGCTCGACGTCCGCACCATCCCCGCCGAGGCCCTGCTCGGCGCGGACTTCCGCCACCCGGCGATCGTCGAGGCGACCGAACTGTTCGCCCTCGCCGACGGAGTGGTCGTCGGCACCCCCGTCTACAAGGCCTCCTACTCCGGAGTCCTCAAGGCGCTGCTCGACCTGCTCCCGCAGTACGCCCTCACCGGCAAGACCGTGCTGCCGCTCGCCACCGGTGGGTCCACCGCACATGTGCTGGCCATCGACTACGCGCTCCGCCCGGTGCTGAACTCCATGGGTGCCGCGCACATAGTCCAGGGCTGGTTCACCCTCGACAAGGACATCACCGCCCACGAGGACGGCTCGCTCACCGTCGCCCCGGGCACCACCGAGGCGCTCACCCAGGTGGTGGACCAGTTCTCCGCGGCCCTCGGCCGCACCCCGCTCCTGGCAGCGGCGAGCTGACCACCATGACCGCCCATGTGATCGCCGACGACGCCGAGGCCCTCGTCCTGGCCAGCGCACTCGCCGACGAGTTCCGCGCCGGAGCCTCCGCCCGCGACAGCGAACGCAGGCTCCCGCGCGCCGAGTTGGACCGGCTCTCCGACTCCGGGCTGCTCGCCGTCACCGTACCCGCGGAGTACGGCGGCGCCGACGTGAGCTCGGAGACCCTCGCCGAGATCTTCCGTCTGCTCGGCTCCGCCGACGGCAGCCTCGCCCAGATCCCGCAGAGCCACTTCGCCTACGTCAATGTGATCCGCCGTCAGGGCACCCCGGACCAGCGGAAGTTCTTCTTCACCGAACTGCTCGCCGGCCGCCGCTTCGGCAACGCGCAGTCGGAGGCGGGCACCAAACACGTCCAGGACATCCGCACCCGGCTGACACTTCAGCCCGACGGCTCCTACGAGCTGACCGGTGTCAAGCACTACTCCACCGGAGCCCTCTTCGCCGACTGGATCCCCGTCCTCGCCCGCGCCGAGAACGACAACCTGCACGTCGCCTACGTCCCGAGCGACGCCGAGGGCGTCACGGTCGTCGACGACTGGGACGGAATGGGCCAGCGCACGACGGCCAGCGGCACGGTCCGGCTGGCGGCGGTCGCCGTTCCCGCCGACCGGGTCCTGCCCCACCATCTCACCTTCGAGGGCCCCCAACTCCACGGTGCCGTGGCCCAGTTGCTGCACGCGGCCATCGACGCCGGAATCGCCGGCGGAGCGCTGGCCGAAGCGGCCGAGTTCGTGCGGACGAAGAGCCGCCCGTGGTTCGAGAGCGGGGTGGAGACCGCAGCCGAGGACCCGCTGCTGATCCAGCGGTTCGGTGAACTCGCCATCCAGGTAAGGGCGTCCGAGGCCCTGCTGATCCAGGCGGCCCGGGCGGTGGACGCGGCACGCGCCAACCTGACCGACGACTCGGCGGCGGAGGCCTCCATCGCGGTCGCGGCGGCCAAGGTGCACGCGGCGCAGACGGCCGTGGAGGTGGCGGGCGCCCTGTTCGAGGTGTCCGGAACCCGCTCCGCCCTCAACTCGCTCAACCTGCACCGCCATTGGCGGGACGCCCGCACCCACACGCTGCACGACCCGGCGCGCTGGAAGATCCAGCACATCGGCAGATACGTGCTCAACGGCACCAGGCCACCACGCCACGGCCTCCTCTAACCCCCTGCAGGACAGCCCGGATCGGAGACCCCACCGTGTCCCTCACCTTCCACTGGTTCCTCCCCACCAACGGGGACAGCCGCCATGTCGTCGGCGGCGGTCACGGCACCCCCGCCACCGCCTCCGGACGGGACCGGCCGCCGACGGTCGCCTATCTGAGCCAGATCGCCCGCGCGGCGGAGGACCTGGGATTCGTGGGCGCGCTCACGCCCACCGGCGCCTGGTGCGAGGACGCGTGGCTGACCACCGCGATGGTCAGCCAGCACACCGAACGCCTGAAGTTCCTGGTCGCGTTCCGGCCCGGATTCGTCTCCCCGACGCTCGCCGCGCAGATGGCGTCGACGTTCCAACGGCAGTCCGGCGGACGGCTGTTGCTCAACGTCGTCACCGGGGGCGAGAGCCACGAGCAGCGGGCCTACGGGGACTTCCTCGACAAGGACGACCGTTACCGCCGTACCGGCGAATTCCTCCAGATCGTACGGGAGTTGTGGGACGGCAAGACCGTCGACCTGGCCGGGGAGCACCTGCGGGTCGAGGACGCGAAGCTGGCGCGGCTGCCGGAGCCGGTGCCCGAGGTGTACTTCGGGGGATCGTCGCCGATCGCGGGCGAGATCGCGGCCAAGTACGTGGACGTGTACCTGACGTGGGGCGAGCCGCCGGCCCAGGTCGCCGAGAAGATCGCGTGGATCAGGGGGCTGGCGGCGAAGGAGGGGCGGACGCTTCGGTTCGGTATCCGGCTGCATGTGATCACGCGTGACACGTCGGCGGAGGCCTGGGCCGAGGCGGACCGGCTGCTCGAAGGGTTCGACTCGGACACCGTGAAGTCCGTGCAGGCGGGGCTCGCGAGAAGTGAGTCCGAAGGGCAGCAGCGGATGCTGGCCCTGCACGGGGGCAGCCGGGACGGGCTGGAGATCCACCCCAACCTGTGGGCCGGGATCGGGTTGGTCCGTGGCGGGGCGGGAACGGCGTTGGTCGGCAGCCATGAAGCGGTCGCCGAGCGGATCAAGGAGTATGCGGCGCTGGGGATCGAGGAGTTCGTGCTCTCTGGATATCCGCATCTGGAGGAGGCGTACTGGTTCGGGGAAGGGGTGCTGCCGAGGCTGGCCGCAGAGGGAATCTGGCGGCACCCGGTCGGCGGGCAGCAGCCTGCTGGGGCACAGGTGCCGTTCGCAGGCTGAGCCGTGGTCAGAACCAGTGCAGGCAGTGCGGGGAGCGATCGGCCCGGAAGAGCGCGTCGGCGAGGGCTGCCGCGCCCGGGCGGTGGGCCAGGATGTGTCCGGCTCGAACCAGCGTGCTCGGAGCGGTGCCGCCGAGATAGACCGAGCCCAGGTCGGTGATGTCCAGGGACAGGTCGGGCTCCCGGCCCGTCGGGACGCACTCGGCCTTGCCGTCCCGGACGGTCAGCAGATAGCGGCCGTGCTCGTCGAGGAACGGGTCGTCGACGGCGAGGACGAGCTCCCCGTCCGTCGACCAGCCGCGCGCGGTCAGCGCACGCGGGACGTCCAGCAGCCGCACCCAGAGCCAGTCGGTGTCACCGCTCACCTCTCCGGCGCGGAAGTCCGTGAGCTGCCAGCGCAGCGGATGGCCGGGCGGGAAGTGCTTGAACACGACCTGACCGACCAGGTCGTGGCCGAGCACGAACCGGGCCAGCGCCGTGAAGACGGCGTCGTCGGTGGCGATGGTCTCGTCCACGGTCAGGGTCTGGGATTCACCGAGCGCATAGCTGGCGTAGCCGTCCGGGACCCCGTCGGCGTCACGGTGGACGGCGACGTAGCGAGGCTTAGGAGAGATCGGGGGCTGTCCCGCGCGCAGGGCCCACCAGCGGTGCGGCCTGGACAGTGCGCCGGGCTGTGCGCGGCGGTAGCGGTCGTAGACCTCCTCCAGGATCTCGCCGCACTTGGCGCGGGGCAGCAACTCGACCGAGCCGGAAGCCGAGTCGGAAGCCGGGCCGCCGGCCGTGTCGCGCGCCCGGGGCGGGGCGAGGGCGGCCCGGTGGCGCGGCACCGTCAGGCGCTGGGTGTAGGTCGCCGGTCCGTAGCCGAACCTGCGGTAGATCAGGGCCTCGGAGGCCAGCAGCACGGAGAGGGACTCCCCGCGGGACCGCTGCTCGGTGAGCTGGTGCCGCATCATCGCGCTGAGCACACCCTGACGTCGGTGCGAGGCCAGGACGCCGACGGCGGTCACCCCGCCGACCGGGACGACGGTCTCGCCGGGCAGAGTGAGCTCGAAGGAGTGTGCGCCGGCGGTCCCGATGGGCCGGCCGTCCGCTGTCGTGGCGAGCAGACAGCGGTCCATTTCGAGCGCGGACCACCAGAGACCGCCCCCGTCGGTCGGGGTTTCCGGGAAGAGTCCGAAGGCGGCATGGAGTGTGTCGACGAACACGTCGAGGTCCTCGTCGGTCGTGGGACGGATCTCCACCACTGTCGCTGCCTCCCGGGGATGCCGGCACCACGTCCCGTGATGCCCCGCCACAGTGCAGCGTCGCTCCGCGACCGGGTCAAACGAATTTCGAGTCGGACAGTGCCTTCAGGTGGGCGGCTCTCGACTCCGCCGTCTGGCCCTGAACCAGCAGGAACAGGGCCTCGCGCGCGAGGCGTTGGGCCCTGTTCGTCAAGGACAGGGATCTGCCGCCGCCGGCCACCACGGCCGCCGTCGTGGCCGTCATCAGCACTTCGTACGCCTGTGTCCTGAGGGCCAGCCGCTCGGCCAGGTGCTCGTGCGGTACCGGGTGTTCGGCCAGGGCGTAGGCCTGTTCGCGTACCTCGTCGAGGCGGGTGCGGAGCGGGTCGGCGGTGTCGTCGTCCAGCAGGGCGAGTGCCGCCGCCGCGACTCCGAACACCGCCGGGGACGCGTTCGTCGGCTTCGGGCGGTCGTCCTTCGCCCACACCGCGTACGGCGCGCGCACGGCCACCGCCTCCTCGGGGAGCCACAGGCCGTCCAGCTCCAGCGACACGGTCCGGGAAGCGGTAAGTGCCGCCAGCCGCATCGGAGTTGATGGGCGAAGGCCGGGTTGCTCCCGCGCGTCCGTGAACGCGAACAACGCCTCGTCCGCGTCCGTCACCCCCGCCAGCAGCATCACGTCGTTCAGGCCCCAGCCCGTGTACCAGGGAACCGTCCCGTCGAACCGCCAGCCGCCCCGCTCCCGCGACACCCGGACGGGGACGCGGGGATACGCCCGCAGATGCGCGTACGCCACCCCGGACATCAGCTCGCCTCGCGAGAGCGGTCCCAACAGGCGTTCCCGTACCGGCAGTTCGCTCTTCGCCAACGTCATGACGGGCGTGTGGTGCTGCGTCTGCACGAACCACGTGGAGCAGCATGCCCCGGCCAGGATCTCCGCCGTCTCCCTCGCCACCGCGCCGGGTGCCGCCGAGCCGCCGTAGGCCACGGGGGCGCTCAGGCCCAGGAGGCCGGAGCGTTTGACGGCCTCGATGTGGCTCGCCGGTACGCCCTCCTGGTCGACCTGTTCGGCGTGCGGGGCGAGGAGGCCGTCCGCCAGCCGGTGGGCGCGGGCGACGAGATCGTGGGAGGTCATGCGGGTGATTCTCCCGATCGGCCGGGCCGGTCACGCGCGACGCTCCGGCCCGTGTCGCAGGACGCGGGCCGGAGCGGTGGGGACGCGGTGGTCAGTCGGCCGAGCGTACGGCCGGCATCGCGAGGTCGACCGGGCCGGTCGCGCCGGGGCCGGTCTTGCAGGAGTCGTGGCAGTCCTTGTCCAGGCTGCAGCAGAGGGAGCAGATCGGGCCGGAGTGGAAGGGGCAGTTCGCCACATCGGGGCGCTCGAAGGCCGTCGCGCAGACCGTGCAGGTGAGTTCCACGGCCGAGGGCAGGCCGTCGGGGCCGAGCAGCGGCTCGTCCAGATCGTCGAGGCGGGCGATGTAGTACTTGCCCTTGGTGAGGTACGCGAACAGGGGCGAGAGGACCATCGCCAGGAACAGGGCGATGAAGGGGGAGTACGCCTTGCCGTAGTCGCCGAACGCCTCGAAGTACGCGGCGATCGAGACGGCGGAGGCGATGAGCATCGAGCCGAAGCCGACCGGGTTGAAGTTGTACAGGTGGGCGCGCTTGAACTCGATGTAGGACGGGCTGAGTTTGAGCGGCTTGTTGATGACGAGGTCAGCGACGACCGCGCCGATCCAGGCGATCGCCACGTTGGAGTAGAAGCCGAGGACCGTGTTGAGGAAGCCGAAGACGCCGCCCTCCATCAGGGCCAGGGCGATGCCCACGTTGAGGAAGATGTAGACCACGCGGCCCGGGTGACGGTGTGTCAGACGGGAGAAGAAGTTCGACCAGGACAGCGAACCGGAGTACGCGTTCGTCGAGTTGATCTTTATCTGGGAGAGGATCACGAAGAACGTGGCGAGGCCCAGGGCGACTGGAGCGGCGAAGGTCTTGAAGCCGTGCACGTACTGCTGGATGGGCTCGTTGGCCTTGGCCAGGCCGACGCTGCCGGCGATGTAGAAGGCCAGGAACGCGCCGCCCATCTGCTTCGCCGCACCGAGGATCACCCAGCCGGGACCGGCGGAGAGCACCGCGCCCCACCACTTCTTGGCGTTCTGCGGGGTCTTGTCGGGCATGAAGCGCAGATAGTCGACCTGCTCACCGATCTGCGCGATCAGCGACAGTGCCACACCGGCGCCCGCGCCGACTCCGAGCATGCTGATGCTCGAACCGGTGGGGGAGTTGCCCGCGAAGTGGGTGAACTGCGAGAACTTGCCCGGCTCCTGGATCGCGATGGACACGAACGGCGCGACCATCAGCACCAGCCACACCGGCTGCGTCCACACCTGCATCTTGGAGAGCGCGGTCATGCCGTAGATCACCAGCGGCAGGATGATCAGCGAGCAGATCAAGTAGCCGACGGCCAGCGGGATGTGCAGGCCCAGGTCCAACGCCTGGGCCATGATCGAGCCTTCGAGGGCGAAGAAGATGAAGGTGAAGCTGGCGTAGATGACCGACGTGAGGGTCGAGCCGAGGTAGCCGAAGCCGGCGCCCCGGGTCAACAGGTCCATGTCGATGGAGTACTTGGCCGAGTAGTACGAGATCGGGATGCCGGTGAGGAAGATCGTCACCGCCGCCGCCAGGATCGCCACCATGGCGCTGGAGAAGCCGTTCGAGATCGCGATCGAGCCGCCGATGGCGAAGTCGGCGAGGTACGCGATGCCGCCGAGAGCGGTGGTGGCCACCACGTACGGCGTCCAGCGACGGAAGGACTTCGGCGCGTAGCGCAGCGAGTAGTCCTCCAGCGTGTCGTTCTGCGCCCAGTCGTTGTAGGTCCGTCCGGCAGCCGTTGCCGGCGCCTCTTTGTCGACGATCTCCGTCACGACACTTCCCTCTTCCACGGGTGTGGGTCATCTCCCGGACGGCCCGGGGGAGTTGGACGGAAGAGTCACGCCGAATTGTTTCCCGGCCGTTTCGCCCGCTTTAAATGAGGGAGCTTTCAAAATTCTTTTGGCGACGCGCGTAGATTTAATTGATACTTCCTGTGGAAACTATTTCTGCGGGAAGGTAGCCTGGGTCCTGGCAGGTGGGGGAGGTCAGAGTTGGGCGACGATGTCGAAGTCGAAGGCGTCCGCCCGCGCCAGATACAGCCGTTGGCGGAGGTGGTTGCCGTGCAGACGCAGTACGCCTCTCGGGCCCTCGTACGAAACCGTGCCGCCCACCGCGCACATGGCGCCCACATCGAGCGACCGTGCCCGCTCCGCCAGTGCCGCCAGCAGTCGTACGCCTTCGAAGCACGACTCTCCGAGGCTGCCCACGACAGGTGCCTCCACGCCGAAGCGAGCCGCGTAACGCCCGCTGAAATCAAGGCTTTCGGCGGTGGCGAGGGTCTCGAAGTAGCCGGCCGCCGCCCACAGGCCCTCGGTGGCCTCCGCGCCCGTGGCCAGCAGGATGTTCTCGTCCATGTGCGTGCTCAGCCGCAGACACCGCTGGTGCAACCCGCGTGCGGCGAACACCCTGTTGAAGCGCGCAGCGTCGTCGCCGACGAGCAGCATCAGTACGGCGTCCGCCTCGCACTGCTCGACGCGGCGCAGGACCGGGCCGAACTCGTAAGTGCCGAGAGGGACGAAGATCTCGTCGCGCACCCGGCCGCCGCACTCCCGGGCGTAGCGGCGGGCCGCCCGTGCGGTGACGCGCGGCCACACGTAGTCGTTGCCCACCGTGCACCAGCGGCGCGCGCCGGTCTCCTCCGTCAACAGGCGCATGGCGGGCAGGAGTTGGGCCGCGTCGGTCTCGCCGGTCAGGAACACGCCGGGGGTGCGCTCGCCGCCCTCGTACTGCGCGGTGTAGATGTACGGCACCCGGCCCGCGATGCGCGGCACCAGCGCCTTGCGGACCGCCGAGGTGTGCCAGCCGACCACCGCGTCGACCGCGCGCATCGACACCAACACCTCGACCTCGGCGGCCACTTGCTCCGCCGGGGCGCCGCCGTCCACCACGATCAGCCGGACCTCGCGGCCCAACACCCCGCCGGCGGCGTTGAGTTCCTCCACGGCGAGCTGCGCGGCCAGTTCGCAGGACGGACCGAAGACGCCCGCGGGACCCCGCAGCGGGACGACCAGTGCCACGACCAGAGTCCTGATCGGGCCGCTGATCCGCCCGGGCGGCAGGGAACGCACCAGACCACCTCCGTGAGGGCATGAGGGCACGGAAACCGGTCCCGGCCCCGGCGCCCTCGCAGAGGCTCGTAATCTGAACCGCACAGTAGACCTACCGGAAGGACAGCGGCAATGTCGTCCGTACCGTCGCCGGGCCTCGCCCATCTGCTCGCGCACGCCGAGCGGCGCCTGGGCCGGCGCATGGCCGTCGTGCTGGCCGAGGAGGAGTGTTCGGTCGAGCAGTGGCGGGTCCTGTCGATCATCGCGGACGGCAGGGGACATCCGATGACCGAGATCGCCGACCAGGTCCTGATGCCAGCACCGAGCCTGACCAAGCTGGTGGACCGGATGGTCGCCGACAACCTCGTCCACCGCCGCCCCGACCGGGCCGACCGCCGCCGCGTCCTGCTCCACCTCACCGCCCGGGGCCGCACCCTCCACCAGCGCGCCGCGCACCGCCTCCTCACCGACCAGACCCGGCTGCTCGACGCGATCGACGACCACGGCGACCTCGTACGACTGCTCGCGAGGCTCACGGCGGTGCTGGACCAGGAGCCAGCGGAAGAGAACGGTGACGAGCACGCGGAGAAAATCCTGCCGGTTTCCTGAGACGCGGTGTCGATCCGGGAGCATGGCGTTCGTGTAGGAGGTGGAAGTACCCCGAGAACCCCCTGCGCCATGGAGGACGTTATGCAGCACTACCTGCTCAGTGTGATCACGCCGACCGACGGACAGATGCCCTCGCCCGAGGAGATGGCGGAGATCGTCCGCAAGCTGGAGATCTTCCACGACGAACTCCAGGCCGCCGGTGCCTGGGTCTTCGCCGGCGGACTGCACGGCCCGGAGACGGCCACCGTGCTGCGCCCCAAGGACGGCGACGTGCTGATCACCGACGGCCCGTACGCCGAGGGCAAGGAGTATCTGGGCGGACTCTGCCTGATCAAGGCGGCCGACCTGGACGCGGCCCTGGAGTGGGGCAAGCGGGCGACCTGGGCCACCACCCTGCCCATCGAGGTGCGCCCCTTCATGAATACGTCCGAGGGCTGATGGCTTTCGACACCGACATCGAGGCCGTCTTCCGTACCGAGTACGGGCGCGCGGTCTCCGTCCTGGTCCGCTTCCTCGGCGATATCGACCTCGCCGAGGAAGCGGTCCAGGACGCCTTCACCACGGCCGTGCAGAAATGGCCGGAGACCGGTGTGCCGCCGAGTCCGGCCGGGTGGATCATCACGACCGCACGCAACCGCGCGATCGACCGGCTGCGCCGGGAGTCCTCCCGGGAGGCCCGGCACAGCGAGGCCGCCCTGCTGTACGCGTCCGACGCGCCCGCCGAGGAGGGACCCGTGCGCGACGACCGGCTCCGTCTGATCTTCACCTGCTGCCACCCGGCACTCGCCACCCAGGCGCAGGTCGCGCTCACCCTGCGGCTGCTCGGCGGGCTCACCACCGCCCGGATCGCCCGCGCCTTCCTGGTGCCGGAGCCGACGATGGCCCAGCGTCTCGTCCGCGCCAAGGCCAAGATCCGCGACGCGGGAATCCCGTACCGGGTGCCCCGCGACGCCGACCTCCCCGACCGGCTCAAGGGCGTGCTGGCCGTCGTCTACCTGATCTTCAACGAGGGCTACACCGACTCGCCCGAACTGTGCGCCGAAGCCCTGCGCCTCGGCTGCCTCCTCTCCGAGCTGATGCCGGACGAGCCCGAGGTCACCGGACTGCTCGCGCTGATGCTGCTCGTCGAGTCGCGCCGGGCCGCCCGGGAGGGCGCGAACGGCGAGCTGGTGCCGCTGCCCGAGCAGGACCGCGACCGGTGGGGCCGCGAGCTGATCGCCGACGGCCAGTCACTCGTCCGGCGGTGCCTGCGGCTGAACAACCCCGGGCCGTACCAGATCCAGGCAGCGATCAACGCCGTGCACAGCGACGCGTGGACGGCGGACGCGACGGACTGGGGACAGATCCTCCAGCTCTACGACCAGCTCATGGCCGTCGCGCCGAGCCCGGTCGTCGCCCTCAACCGGGCCGTCGCCGTCGCCGAGGTGGACGGCCCCCGCAAGGCCCTCGACCTCGTGGACGCGCTGGACCTCGACGACTACCACGTGCTGCACGCGGTGCGCGCCGATCTGCTGCGGCGCCTGGGCCGCCACTCGGAGGCGGTAACGGCGTACGAGGCGGCCCTCGCCCGGACGGAGAGCGCGGCCGAGCGCGGTTACCTGGAACGCCGCTGCCGGGAACTCGTGCGGATGTGACAGCCGTCACGTGGGGAGTGACCATGTTCCCACCGGAATTTTCTCCGGTGTATGAATGGTTGCTATATACACCTGACCGTAGAGAACTCCCACGCACCAGCAGCGAGGCACCGTGAACCAGCCCAGTCCCGAGCAGCCCGCCGATATCGTGGCCCGGCTGCGCGCCACCTTCCGCACCGGCCGCACCAAGCCTGTCGAGTGGCGCACCGCCCAGCTCCGCCGCCTCCGCGACCTGCTCACCGAGCACGGCGACGACCTCGCCGCCGCCCTCCACGCCGACCTCGGCAAGAGCGCCGCCGAGTCCCAGCGCACCGAGATCGGCTTCACGATCCGCGAGATCGACCACACCCTCGACCACCTCGAAGAGTGGCTGCGCCCCGAGTCCGCCCCCGTACCGGCCCACCTCGGCACGGACGCGACCGCCTGGACGCAGTACGACCCGCTCGGCGTCGTCCTCGTGATCGCCCCCTGGAACTACCCGGTGCAGTTGCTTCTGACCCCGGTCGTCGGCGCGCTGGCCTCGGGCAACGCGGTGGTCGTCAAGCCCAGCGAGCTGGCCCCGGCCACCTCCGCCGCCATCGCCCGGCTGCTGCCCGCCTACCTCGACACCGACGCGGTCGCCGTCGTCGAGGGCGCCATCCCCGAGACCACGGCCCTGCTCGCCGAGCACTTCGACCACATCTTCTACACCGGCAACGGCGCCGTCGGCCGCATCGTCCTGCGTGCCGCCGCCGAGCACTTGACCCCGGTCGCCCTCGAACTCGGCGGCAAATCACCGGCGTTCGTCGACCGCGACGCCGATCTCGCCGTCGTCGCCGACCGGTTGGCGCGTGGCAAGTTCCTCAACGCCGGACAGACCTGTGTCGCCCCCGACTATGTGCTGACCGACCCGGAGACCGCCGCCGCGCTCGAACCCCTGCTGCTGACCGCGGTCGAGAAGGTCTACGGCGCCGACCCGCAGACCTCCGGCGAGTACGGCCGGATCGTCAACGAGCGGCACTTCGACCGGCTCGCCGGGCTGCTCGACTCCGGCCGGGTCGTCGTCGGCGGGCGCAGCGACCGCGGCGACAAGTACATCGCGCCGACCGTGCTCGCCGACGTGGACCCGAAGGCGCCCGTCATGGCGGAGGAGATCTTCGGCCCGATCCTGCCGATCGTCACCGTCCCCGGGATCGACGCGGCCATCGACTTCATCAACGACCGCGACAAGCCCCTCGCCCTGTACGTGTTCACCGACTCCGACGACACCCGCGCCCGGATCGCCGCCGAGACCTCCTCCGGCGCCGTCGGCTACGGCCTCCCGCTCGCCCATCTCACCGTCTCCGACCTGCCGTTCGGCGGCGTGGGGGAGAGCGGCATGGGCAACTACCACGGCCGCTACTCCATCGAGACGTTCAGCCACCGCAAGGCCCTGCTGGAGAAGCCTCTGGCCTGACCTGCCACCCCCGCATGTATCACCGGTCGCTTATATAAGCGACCGGTGATATTTTGGCGCTCATGCACGCTTTCGATGTGCTCGGAGACCCCGTGCGCCGCCGCATCCTGGAACTGCTCGCCGAGGGTGAGCAGCCCGCCGGGACGGTCAGCGATGTCGTCCGGCGGGAGTTCGGGATATCGCAGCCCGCGGTCTCCCAACATCTGAAGGTGCTGCGGGAGAACGGATTCGCGACGGTACGGCCGGACGGCACCCGCCGCCTGTACGCCGTGAACTCCGAGCCGCTGCGGGACATCGACGCCTGGCTCGACCGGTTCCGCCGCTACTGGACCCCGCATCTGGACGCCCTGGCAACCGAGTTGGCCCGGGGCAAGCGTGAGCGCCGGCTCCGCGGCGCCGCCGACGACAGCCCCGACGAGTCGAGGAGCACCCCATGATCGACGTGACCCAGCAGATCAACTCCGTGAGCCGCCGCGTCGGCCGCCGCGACTTCCGGGCCGGCGAGGCCCGCGTGATCACCATCGGCCAGTCCTACGACTCACCGCCCGAGGACGTCTGGGACGCCTGCACCAACCCCGAGCGCATCCCGCGCTGGTTCCTGCCGGTCACCGGCGAACTGCGGCCGGGCGGCAAGTACCAGTTGCAGGGCAACGCCGGCGGCACCGTCGAGCGCTGCGACCCGCCCAACAGCTTCTTCGCCACCTGGGAGTTCGGCGGTGAAGTCAGCTGGATCGAGCTGCGGTTGACGCCCGAGGGCGACGGGACGCGCTTCGAGTTGGAGCACATCGCCCATGTCGACGACACGAAGTGGGCGGAGTTCGGGCCCGGCGCGGTCGGCGTCGGCTGGGACTCGATCCTCCTGGGGCTCGACGGCAACCTGTCCGGCACCAGTCCCGTGAAGCCGGAGGACGCCATGGCCTGGCTGGCCTCCGAGGAGGGCCGCCGCTTCGTGACGGCGAGCAGCGAGGCCTGGTACGCGGCCGACGTCGCGAGTGGCGAGGACGAGGCGGTGGCCCGCGCGTCCGCCGACCGGACCACAGCCGCCTATACGGGAACCGGGAGTTGAGAGTCACAGCGACCGAAGCGCTGACCCGGGACCGATCACCGTTGTAGCGTGCGCGCTGGACGTCACGGGTGATCGGAGCCAGGGATGAGTGTCGGCGGCGAGACGGTGTTGGTGACCGGCGGCAGCGGATTCGTCGGCAGCCATCTGGTCCGGCAGCTGCTGGAGCGCGGCTACCGTGTGCACACCACCGTGCGGTCCCTCGGCAACGAGGCGAAGGTCGCGCCGCTGCGGGCGATGCAGGCCCAATTCCCGGGCGCGCTTGAGCTGTTCGAGGCCGATCTGCTGGCGGAGGGCTCCTTCGACGCGGCGATGGACGGCTGCCGGGTCGTGTTCCATGTGGCCTCGCCGTTCCTGATGCCGGAGAAGATCAAGGACGGTCGGAGGGACGTCGTCGAACCCGCGCTCACCGGCACCCGCAACGTCCTCGCCGGCATCGAACGCACGCCCACCGTCGAGAAGTTGGTGTTCACCTCGACGGTCGGCGCGATCTTCGGGGACTACGCCGACGTACGGGCGATGAAGGACGAGATCCTTTCCGAGGACTACGTCAACACCACCAGCACGGTCGAGAACAACCCGTACCACTACGCCAAGACGGTCGCCGAACGTGCCGCCTGGGACGCGGCACACGCACAGGACCGCTGGCGCATGGTCTCCGTCAACCCCGGCCTGATCCTGGGGCCTTCACTGACCCCGGCCTCGGACTCCGGCAGCCTGTTCCTCCTCGACGAACTCTTCAAGGGCTACTTCTTCTACGGGGCACCCGACTTCAGCTTCACCGTCGTCGACGTGCGGGACGTGGCGAGCGCGCACATCGCGGCGGCCGAACGCCCCGACGCGCACGGCCGTTACATCGTCGCCGCGACCCGGATGGCGTCCTTCCTCGACATGTCACGAGCCCTGCGGCAGCGCTTCCCGCGCAACTACCGGCTGCCCGGACACGGCCTCCCGCACTGGCCGGTACGCATCCTGGGGCCCGCGTTCGGGCTCACCCAGGACTACATCCGCAAGCACCTCGGGATCAGGTTCACGGTGGACAACCGGCGCGGAGTGGAAGAACTGGGCATCCACTACCGGCCGTTGGAGGAGACTCTGGTCGATCACTACCTGGCGTGGCGGCAGTTGAGGGAATCGAGCTGACCGTCGCCCGTTCTTCGCCGTTCACTCGGCAGACCGTTCCCCCCTCTTGACTGGTTCAGACCAAAGGCGCTTGGGTGTGGCCCGATCACCTTTCCGGTGTCATGAGCCTGACCACCTCAACGCTCAACCGAAGGGCACCCATGCGAACCCCCCACGCCCTGCTGGCCGTCACGGCAGCGCTGGCCGCGACGCTCGTCTCTCCACCGGCCGGCGCCGCCGACGCGGTCCCGGCCCCCGGCACCTACTACGTCCAGAGCGCCACCACCGGGCTCAACGCGGCCGACAAGGGGGGAGCGGTGGAGCAGCACAACCCCAAGGGCAACGAGGACCACCAGCAGTGGAACCTCAAGGCGAGCGGATCCTCGTACGTCCTGGAGAGCACCGACACGGCAGGCAGCTGCCTCGGCCGCTCGGGTGCCCAGGCGAAAACCGTCGCCTGCACGAGCGCCGACGCCGCCTGGCAGATCACCGCGACCGGCGGTGACCAATACACCCTCCAAGTGCCTGGCACCGCAAGCTACCTGACCGTGGCCGCCAAGCCCTCCGGCGCCAACTACCCGGCCCAGCTCGCCATCGGCTCCTCCGGCAGCCTCGCCTCCTGGTACCTGACCCCGATCACCTCACCCACCAAACCGATCCCCGCCCAGGACCAACGCACCCTGGACCAGGTCACGTTCCTCACCGCGCACAACGCCTACGCCAACGGAGTCGACGGCGGTTTCGCCCCGCCCTTCGTGAACTTCTTCCCCAACCAGGCCCGCGGCATCAACCAGCAACTCTCCGACGGCGTAAGGGGGTTCATGCTGGACATCCACCAGACCTCCGACGGCGCCATCCTCTGCCACGACAGCTGCACCCTGGTCAGCAGCCCGGTCGCCCTGAACGTCGACCTCCAGCGCATGGTGGACTTCCTCAAGGCGCACCCCGACCAGTTCGTCACCGTCTTCCTGGAGGACTACGTCGACCCGGGCGTCCTGCGCAGTGAACTCGCCCGCGTCAACGGCCTGTACGACGTGCTGTACCGCCCCGACCAGACCGGTGTGCAGCAGAACGGCTGGCCGAAGATGGCCGACCTGATCGCCGCCAACCACCGCCTGCTGATCTTCACCGACCACAGCCGTGCCTCCGACCAGTCCGCCGGACTGACCCGGGACAGCTTCGGTGTGATGTACCAGCGCGAGTGGACCGTCGAGAACTACTGGTCCATGGGCTCCGGCGCGAGCTCCTCCGACTGGTCCTGCTACAGCCGCTGGTACGGCAGCGACCTCAACGTCCCGCTGACGCAGACGTATTCGGGGTTCCGCCCGCTGTTCGTCATGAACCACTTCCGGGACGCCACCATCGCCGGGACGGCGCAGACCGACAACACCAAGGTCCTCGACCGGGCCCAGCGGTTCTGCCAGCCGGCCGCCCGCAAGAAGCCCAACTTCCTCGCCGTGGACCGCTACGACCTCGGCAACCCCGCGTCGGCCGTGAACAGCCTGAACAGCTACACGTATCCGTAAAGTGCGGGCGGCTGCGGCGCGCGTGTGTGCGAAACTCCGCTGATGACCTCAGCGAAGATCACCGCCGCAGCCGCGGGCACCTGGGAACTCGGCGACCTGACCGTCAACCGCCTCGGCTTCGGCGCGATGCGGCTGACGGGCAGCGCCGCCTTCAACCACGGCACACCGAGCGACCGCGACCGCTCGATCGCCGTGCTGCGCAAGGCAGTTGAGCTCGGTGTGAACCACATCGACACGGCCGCCTTCTACTTCTCGTCGCTGCGGTCGGCCAACGAACTCATCAACACCGCGCTCGCCCCCTACCCGGACGACCTCGTGATCGCCACGAAGGTTGGGCCCTTCCGCAACTACTCGGGGGAATGGAGCAGTTCGGCACGCCCCGACGACCTGCGCGGGCATGTCGAGGAGAACCTGCGCCAGCTCGGGCGCGACCAGCTGGACGTGGTCTATCTGCGCCGGATGGGGCAGGACTCCATCGCCGAACACTTCGGCGCGCTCGCCGAACTCCAGGAGGAGGGCCTGGTCCGGCACCTCGCGCTCTCCGACGTCGAACCCCGCCACCTCTCCGAGGCGCAGGGGATCGCCCCGGTGGTGAGCGTGCAGAACCGGTTCGCGCTCGACTCGTACAGTGCCGAGACCGACGACATGCTGCGGATCTGCGGCGAACAGGGCATCGCGTTCGTGCCGTTCTTCGCCATCGCGGGCGCGGGCGGGGCGAGGAGCGCGACCACCGCCCACGACGACGAGGTCCTGGCCGCCGCGGACGCCCATGACACCAGCGCCGCCCAGATCCGCCTGGCCTGGACCCTGGCCCAGGGCCCGCACGTCCTCGCCATCCCCGGCACGGGCAACCCCGACCACCTCGCCGAGAACGTGGCGGCCGGCGCGATCCGCCTGACCGACGACGAACTCGCCGGGCTCAACGAGCTGCACAGCAAGGCCGGTTGAGCCAGGGCAGGGCTCACACCAGCCAGACGCCGTCCCGCATCAGATGGCGTTGGCGCAGCTCGTGCACCTCGTGCCACGCCTGGACGGCCAGCGGCGGTATCCGGAAGAAGGAGTAGGACGCGCGGTCCTCCCGGGGATCCCAGCCGTACTTCGCGTGGAAGGCGTCGGCAGCGGCGGCCGGGACGTCCTCGGCGGTGAAGGCCGTGGCCTCGCCGTCGATGAGCACGACGTCCCGGGTGTCCGCGAAGGCCAGCCGGGTCCGCCGACCGTCGCTCAGATTGCGGCCGGTGGGGTTGGTGGGCCGGGTGCACAACCAGACGGCCTGCCCGTCCCAGACGAACCACAGCGGGACCAGACAGGGCAGCCCGTCGGCGTCGGCCGAGGCCACCCAGATGTCCAACTCCCGTTCCAGCCGCGCCAGGACGTCGCGCCTGCGCTCCTCGGGGCCGCGTGGCGGCACGGTGATCTTCATGCCCGGGGACGCTACCGGCGGCGCCCGCGCGGCGCCTCGGGCCGGGGTCGTAGGACCTCGGACCGAGGGCGCCGTGGCGTCGGCCCAGTTGGGCGTGCAGGAAGGGCACCGTGCTCGCCCGGGCGCAGGGCGGCGATGCTCTTCGTGGGGGTGCTCTCGTCCGACTCGCCGTAGTGGCCGAGGATTTGAGCCTTCGGCCCGGAGCAGTCGGGGAACTCGCCCTGGATCACGCCCTAGAACGGCACCGCCGCGCTCACCCTCGGGTCGGCCGCCGCCAGGTACAGGACGAAGCCGCCGCCCATGCAGAAGCCGACCGCGCCGACCGTGTCCAAGGTGACCTCGGGGCGAGCCGGTCGGCCACGTCGGCGATGTGGTCGGTCAGACCCCACCGCTCCTGGATGACGATCACGCCCGGCCCGCTCCCGGACGGCGGCAGCGCGAGGTAGCCGCGGGCGGTGCCCGCGGCGCCGGGAAAGGCGACGTTCTGCCGGGCCGGGGCGACCTCTTCCGCAAGGGGCACGCGGGAACGGGCACACGGGCGCCGTGACGATACGGCACCTTGGTGACTACAATTCTGTAGACGGTCTGCTGGACTGTATAGACGAGGACGGGGTGAGGATCGTTCCCATGGCCGACGCGAAGGACGAACGCCGACCGGCGGGTGAGCTGGAGGCCACCGTCATGGCCGCCCTCTGGGCCGCCGGCGACCCGCAGACCCCGGGAGAGGTGCAGCTGAGCCTCGGCACGGGCCTGGCCCGCACCACGGTGACGACGATCCTGACCCGGCTGCACGACAAGGGCGTCGTCGACCGCCTGCGCCAGGGCCGCGGCTACGCCTACTTCCCGGTCCAGGACGCGCAGGGCCTCACCGCCCGCCGTATGCACACCGAACTCGACCGGGACGGCGACCGGGAGACCGTCCTCGCCCGCTTCGTCGCCCAGCTCAGCCCCGACGACGAACGCGTGCTGCGCGACCTCCTCGAATCCGGTGAGTAGTAGTGCGGCGCAGTGGGACGTGGAATCCTGGGTGCGATGAAATCCGGTGACCGATGATCGCCCTGCTGCTCCTCCCGCTCGTGCTGCCGTTCGCGCTACGGCCACCGGCCCGGCGCGCCCTGGAGCGGCTCACGCCGGTCACGGCCCTGTGGCTGCTCACCGGCTCCGCGGTGATCGCGGCCGGCTGCACCCTCGCCGCACTCGGCGCGTTGGCCTTGACCGGTCTGCTCCGGCTGCCGCTGTTCGCGTCGCTCGGCGAACTGATCCACCCACTGCGCACCTCCTACGGCGGCCTCGTCCCGCCGGCGGCCGTGCTGTCCGCCGGTGCCCTGGTCGTGTGCGCCTGGTCGCTGGGCCGGTGGGCGCTGCGCCAGTCCCGTGCCTTGCGCGTCGCCCGTACCCAGGCCGGGCGCGGGCCCGTCGCGGGCGACCTGTGCGTGGTCGACTCCCCGCACCCGGACGCGTACGCCCTGCCGGGGCGACCGCACCGCATCGTCGTCTCCACCGGGATGCTGCGCAGCCTCGACGCCGCCGAACGCGAGGCGCTGTTCGCGCACGAGCGGGCCCACAACGCGGGCGGCCACCACTACTTCCTCGTGGCCGCAGAACTCGCCGCCCGCTGCCATCCCGCGCTCGGACCGGTCCGCGACGCGATCCGGCTCGCGGCCGAACGAGCGGCCGACGAGGCCGCCGCCACCGCGGTCGGTGACCGGCGCCTGATCGCCCGTGCCATCGCCCGCGCCGCCCTCGCCGGACAGTCGGCCCGCTCCCGTCGCCCGGACTTCGTCCCCGGCGCCACGAACGGCCCGGTCCCGCAGCGCGTCAAGGCCCTCCTCGCGGCCCCGCGCCGCACCCACCGCACCGCCGCCTGCGGACTCGCCGCCCTGCTGATCACCTGCGCGGCGCTCTCCTTCGCCGCCGCGGCCACCGAGATGATCGACGTCCACCACCGGGTTGAGGTGGCGCAGGGCGAGGAGGCCGGGTGAGGGACGGGTCCGGCGGGCGACTGGCGCGAGCCACGTTTTACGTATAACCTCACCCGTCAATATCCCGTCGAACGGAACCGCACGGAGACCCCCCGATGAGCCGTATCGCCCTGGTCACCCTCGTCGTCGACGACTACGACGAGGCGATCCGCTTCTACACCGAAGCCCTGGGCTTCCGGCTCGTCGAGGACGAGGCCCGCCCCGACGGCTCCCGCTGGGTCGTCGTGGCGCCGCCCGGCGCCGACGGACCCGGTACCGGCCTGCTGCTCGCCCGCGCCAAGGGCGAGGACCAGCGCGGCCGGATCGGTGACCAGACCGGCGGGCGCGTCGGGTTCTTCCTGCACACCGACGACTTCGCCCGCGACCACGCACGGATGCTCGCCGCGGGCGTGACCTTCCTGGAGGAACCGCGCCACGAGCCGTACGGCTCGGTCGCCGTTTTCCAGGACCTGTACGGCAACCGCTGGGACCTGCTCCAGCCCGCCGCCTGAACTCCGGTACCGCCCGACCCCGCTCACCGAACGACCGAGGAACGACCGCACATGTCATCTACGCGCATAGACGCCGACACCCTCCGCCGGCTCCCCAAGGCCGTGCTGCACGACCACCTCGACGGCGGCCTGCGCCCCGCCACCGTGGTGGAGCTCGCGGAGACGGTCGGGCACACTCTGCCCACCACCGACCCGGACGAGCTCGCCGCCTGGTACTTCGACGCCGCCAACTCCGGAGACCTGGTGCGCTACATCGCCACCTTCGAGCACACGCTCGCCGTGCTGCAGAACCGCGAGGGCCTGCTGCGCGTCGCCGAGGAGTACGTCCTGGACCTGGCCGCCGACGGTGTCGTCTACGGCGAGGTGCGCTACGCCCCCGAGCTGAACACCAACGGCGGGCTCACGATGAGCGAGGTCGTCGAGACCGTCCAGGAGGGGCTCGCGGCCGGAATGGCCAAGGCCGCGGCAGCCGGAACCCCGGTCCAGGTGCGGACGCTGCTGTGCGGGATGCGGATGTTCGATCGGGTCGCCGAGGCGGCCGACCTCGCGGTGGCCTTCCGGGACGCCGGTGTCGTCGGCTTCGACATCGCCGGTGCCGAGGACGGCTTCCCGCCCGCCGACCACCTCGCCGCGTTCGAGCACCTGCGCCGCGAGAGCGTCCCGTTCACCATCCACGCCGGCGAGGCGCACGGCCTGCCCAGCATCCACCAGGCCCTCCAGGTGTGCGGCGCCCAGCGCATCGGCCACGGCGTCCGCATCACCGAGGACATCGTCGACGGCAAGCTCGGCCGCCTCGCGGGCTGGGTCCGGGACCGCCGTATCGCCCTGGAGATGTGCCCGACCTCCAACCTCCAGACGGGCGCGGCCGGTTCGATCGCCGAGCACCCGATCACCGCCCTGAAGGACCTGGGCTTCCGCGTCACCCTCAACACCGACAACCGACTGGTGTCCGGTACGACGATGACGCGCGAGATGTCCCTCCTGGTCGAGGAGGCGGGCTGGACGGTCGAGGACCTGCGCACGGTCACGGTGAACGCCCTCAAGAGCGCGTTCATCCCGTACGACGAGCGCAAGGCCCTCATCGAGGACGTCGTCCTGCCGGGTTACGCCTCCGCGCTCTGAAGCAGCCCCCGCACATACGCGGCCTGTCCGACGTGCTCCAGATCGTCGGACAGGACGCTGACCAGCCGTACGCCCAGGGTGACCGGCGGGTCCCAGCGCTCGTCCACGATCCGCTCGTAGTCCTCCGGGGCCAGCCCGCGCAGATACTCCAAGGTCTGCTCGTGCACGGCGTCGTAGTACCCGGTCAGCTGGCCGGCCGACTCGACGCGCACCTTGCCGACCTGGGTGGAGGTGTGGCCGTATCCGGTGTCCCGGGCCGGCAGATCGAGTCCGAAGCGCTTCTCCCAGCCCTGGGTCAGCCACACCTGGTCGAGGCCTGCGGCGTCGGCGACATGGTCGTCCTGGACTCGGGTGAGATGCCAGATCAGCCAGGCGATGGAGTTGGCGTCGGCGGCCACGCGCGCGTGCAGTTGGTCCGGTGTCAGGCCGTCGAGGGCGGCATGGACTTCTTCCTGGACGCGGCCGTAGGCGTCAATGAGGATGTCGTTGGCATGCATCCGACCACCATCGCGCATCGCCGTCGCTCATGCGGCCGGAGTCCCGGTTTCGAGCAGGGCCATCAGGGCGCGGGCCGCCGGACTGGTGGCCTGCGGAGGCGGCAACAGGGCCACCGTCTCGTACACCTCCTCGCCGGTTCCCTTGAGGGGCAGTGCGGTGAGGGGCTCTCGCTTGTGACGGAAGTGCTGGGGGACCACCGCGATGCCGAGGTTCTCGTCGATCAGATCGAGGAGGCTGTGCACGTCGTTGACCTCCAGCGCGACCGTCCGCCGTACGCCCGCCGCGGCGAAGACGGCGTCCGTGGTGCGGCGCGAGGCCCAGTCCGGGTGGAAGTCGACGAAGACCTCGCCGCCGAGGTCGTCCGGAGTGACCGCCGCGCCGATCCGGGCGAGCCGGTGGCTGGGATGGCACAGCACGGTCATCGGCTCGCTGGTGAGCGAGACCGAGCGCAGCTGGTCGGTGTCCGCCTGGGTCCGGTAGGCGAAGGCCAGGTCGAGGCGCCCGGCCGCGACCTCCTCCGCCAGCGCCCCGGAACCCGCCTGCCGCAGCCGGATCTCCACGTCGGGATGCCGGCGCCGGAACGCGGCGAGCAACCCCGCCACATGCACCCCTGCGATGCACTGCTCGGTGCCCAGGGAGAGCGTGCCGCGCAGCACGCCCTGCACCGCGGCCACCGCCTCGTGCGCCGAGCGCACCTGCGCCAGGATCCGTTCCGCCTCCCCGAGCAGCGCCCGGCCGGCCTCCGTGAGCGTGACCCGGCGGGTGGTGCGGACGAACAGCGGGGTCTGCAACTCCCGCTCCAGGGCACGGATCGACGCCGACAGACCGGACTGGGACACCATCAACCGCTCCGCCGCCCGGGTGAAGTGGTGGTCCTCGGCGACGGCGATGAAATGCTGAAGATGACGCAGCTCCATGATTGAGAAGCGTAGCCGCTGAATTCCATCGGATTCTTCTGTTGGACCACTGCCCGCAGGTCGGACAGAGTGGGCGACGGTTACCTGGAACCGGTATCCCGTGTGCCAACCCCTCTGGAGTCGCGTTGTACACCGCACACCCCGACCGCTACACGGACCTGCCCTACCGGCGCACCGGACGCAGCGGTCTGAAGCTCCCCGCGATCTCGCTCGGCCTGTGGCACAACTTCGGGCCCGACCGCCCGGTCGACACGCAGCGCGCGATCCTGCGCCGCGCCTTCGACCTCGGCGTCACCCACTTCGACCTGGCGAACAACTACGGCCCGCCCCCCGGCGCCGCCGAGTCCGCCCTCGGCGAGGCGCTGAAGGCGGACTTCGGGGCGTACCGCGACGAGCTGGTGATCTCCACCAAGGCCGGCTATCTGATGTGGCCCGGCCCCTACGGCGAGTGGGGTTCGCGCAAGTACCTGCTGTCCTCGCTCGACCAGAGCCTCACGCGTATGGGCCTGGACTACGTCGACGTTTTCTACTCGCACCGCCCCGACCCGGAGACTCCCCTTGAGGAGACGATGGGCGCCCTGCACTCGGCGGTCCAGCAGGGCAAGGCGCTCTACGTCGGCATCTCCAACTACTCGGCGGAGCAGACCAGGGAGGCCGCCCGCATCCTCGGCGAGCTGGGCACCCCGCTGCTCATCCACCAGCCGCGCTACTCGATGCTCGACCGCCGCCCCGAGGACGAGGGGCTGCTCGACGCCCTCGACCAGTTGCAGGTCGGCTCCATCGTGTTCTCCCCGCTGGAGCAGGGGCTGCTCAGCTCCCGCTACCTCGACGGCATCCCGGAGGGTTCCCGGGCGGCGAGCGACAGCCCGTTCCTGAACTCGGACGCGGTCACCGAGGACCTGGTCGGTCAGCTGCGCGCCCTCGACGACATCGCCAAGGGACGCGGTCAGACCCTCGCCCAGCTGGCCCTGGCGTGGGTGCTGCGCGGCGGGCGGGTCACCTCGGCCCTGGTCGGTGCGAGCAGCCCGCAGCAGATCGAGGACAGCGTCGCGGCCACCCGCAACCTGGACTTCGACGCCGACGAACTGGCCCGCATCGACGCGATCGTCAGGCCGTAGGCGGTTACGCGACAAGCCGCTCGCTGACCTCCCAGAGACGGGTCGCCGCCTCCGGGTCCACGGCGCGGGGGAGCACCCCCGGGATCGTGTCCCCGGTGGCCCAGGCGGCCTCGTTCTCGGGGGTCACCAGCGGGGTGATGTCGACGTTCTCGCAGTAGACCCCGCCGAGACCGTCGAGCCGCGGGCTGGTCGCGCACCAGACGGAGGTGGCCGCGCCCTGCTGCACGGTCTTCATCTGGCGTTCCGGGTCGCGGATCGGCTCGCCCGCGCTGTCGAGCGCGCCCGCGGCCCGGAGCATCGCCGGGTCGATGTGCTTGACCAGCCCGGTGTCGATGATCAGGCCCGGGTGCACGGCGAAGGCACGGATGCCGAGCTCCTTGCCGCGCCGGTCCGCCTCGACGGCGAAGAGGGCGTTGGCCGTCTTCGCCTGGCCGTAGGCGAGGAACGGCTCGTAGGTCCGGTGCTCGAAGTTCAGGTCGTCGAAGTCGACGCCGGCGAAGCGGATGCCCCGCGAGGAGAGGACGACGACCCGCGCGCCCTTCGCCGCTACCAGAGCCGGCCACAGCCGGGTGGTGAGCTGGAAGTGCCCCAGGTGGTTGATGGCGAACTGGGCCTCGTAGCCGCGCGCGTCCCGCGCCAGCGGGGTCGCCATGATCCCGGCGTTGTTGACCAGGAGGTGCAGCGGGCGCCCGGAGGCGAGGAACTTCTCCGCGAAGGTGTCGATGGACGCCGGGTCCAGCAGGTCCAGGTACTCGACCTCGGCTCCGGGGACGGCCTGCAGCGCCGTCCGCGCCCGCTCCACGTCCCTCGCCGGTACGACGATGTCGGCGCCGGCGGCGCGCAGCACCCGGGCCGTCTCCAGACCGATCCCGGAGTAGCCGCCCGTGACGATCGCGACCTCGCCGGTGAGGTCGATGCCCTTGATCACCTCCTCGGCGGTGGACGCGGCGCCGAAGCCGGAGTTCAGGGGCTGCTGTGCGGTGGTGGTCATGTCTGCGCTCTCCTTGTCAGCTTGAGCTGGTGAGACCACCGTAGGTCGACCGATCCGTACGATGAATACTTGAGAATCCGCATTACTTGCGTGATAGTTCGAGCGTGACCGCGGATCCCCTGTCCGACGCCCTCGCTGTCGCCGATGCCCGCAGTGTGTTCTCCGGCGGGTTCACGGCCGGCGGCGACTGGGCCATCCAGCTGCGCGGGCGCGACCGGCTGAAGGTGAACGCCGTGCTTCAGGGCGGCTGCCTGCTGGTCCGGGACGGCGGCGAACCGCTGCGGCTCGCCGAGGGTGACGTCGTGATCTCCGACGGCGGACAGCCGTACACGCTGTGCAGCCGGCCCGGTGTCGAGCCGACCGACTCCGACGACGTCGTCATGGACCCGGAGACCCGGATGGGCCGCCTTGGGCAGGGGGATGCGGTGGACGTCGCCTGCGTGTCCGGGCACATCGACCTGAGCCGTGATCGCGGCGACCTGCTGCGCCGGGCGCTGCCTGAGCTGGTGCACGTCCGGGCCGACTCGCCCGAGGCGGGTGTACTGCGGTGGCTCATCGGGCAGTTGGCGGCCGAGATGCGGACGCGCAGGGCCGGGGTGGAGTTCGTCTCGGCGCACCTCGCGCAGCTGATGTTCGTTCAGGTGCTGCGAGTGTGCCTGGCCGAGGCGGACGGGCTGCCGCCCGGCTGGCTGCGCGCCCTCGCCGACGAACGGCTCGCCCCCGCCCTGCGCCTGATGCACGGCGACCCGGCCCACCCCTGGCAGTTGGAGGAGCTGGCCCGGGCGGCGGCGATGTCCCGCACCACGTTCGCCGTACGGTTCAAGGAGGCGGCCGGAGTGCCGCCCCTGACGTATCTGCTGAACTGGCGCATGAACCTGGCCGCCCGGGCCCTCCGCCAGGACACCGCCCCGGTCGGCGCGCTCGCCCGGTCCGTCGGCTACACCTCCGAGAGCGCCTTCAGCAACGCCTTCAAGCGCGCGGTCGGGGTGGCGCCGAGGCGGTACCGCGAAGAGGCCCTGGCCGGCAGCTGAGCCGCTCTTGGAGCCGTAGGGTCACCCGGTCGCCCCGGCCGGCACCCGGTCCAGGAAACCGAGCACGGAGCGGATACGGCCGTCCGCGTCCAGCGTGATCACGTCGAAGCCGGCGACGGGCGCCGAGCCGTCGCTCTCGCTCACCAGTTCCCACGCGAACCGCGCGGTGTCGTGGTGCCCGTCCACCGTCCCGAGGGGACGGAAGGCGAACCCCGGGAACTGCGCGTGCGCCCCGGCGATCAGTCCGGCGATCTCCGTGTGGCCGGTGACTGCCGCCAATGGGTCGGTATAAGTACCCTCGACGGACCAGGCGGTGGCCACCGCCTTCGTCAGTGCCTCCGGGTCGCCCGCGTTCCAGGCCTCGAAGTAGCGGGCGACGGCATTCTCGTATCGATCGGTGTTCTCGGACATGGTGAATCAGCCTCCGTCGAGGTCGTTCGTACTGGTCAGGGCCCGGATCTCGATGCGTGCCGACCCGGTGACTCCACCATGCCGGGGCCCGCGCGGAGCGTCGATTACCCCTCGGGTAATGACGGCCGGGGATCACCACAAAAGGGACCCCGAAGCTTTTCGGCCACAAGAGACTGTGAATATGCCAAGAGACTGGCCAAAAAGTCGTGGTGACAGTGTTTCAGGAGTGAACATACTCGTCTGCTAGAGCACAACTTCACGATGCGAATCCGCCATCGTGCGCACCACCTGAGCCACCCGAGCCGCCAGCCAGAGCCGCATGGAAAGCGAGGCCCGACCGGCAATCGAGACACGCGACGGGGGAGTGATCGTGCACGACGAATTCCTGTGCCATGTCACCGCGTACGGTACCTGCGGCGGACAGCGCGTCGGTGTGCCCCTGGGCACATACCGTGCTCCCACACTGGCGCTCGCCCTGTGGTGGTTACGGGACCGCGCGGTGTGGATGGCCGACCGGCTCGACCCGCAGCCGGAGAACCCGCGCTTCCCCCGGGGAGCGCTGGTACCGGTCGCCGACACGGCGCCCGACGTGCCCAAGGCGTTACGTATCTGGGCCCGCGACGTCGGCCACCAGGAGCAGGTCGCCTACGAGTTGGCGGCCGGCAGGCTGGTGCAGATCGCCATCAGTGACGAGACCACCGAGTACGAGCTGCTCGCCGAATCGGTGGACGCCCTCCGTATGCAGCGAACCGTTCCCGCACTGGTCGTCCCTGTCGCATGACACGTGTCGCCCGTCGCACACCCCTGACCGCTGGCCGGGCGCCCAGGTGAACCAATCGGTAGAATTCGGGGCATGCCAGAGCGGCCGATGGCGCCCACCGCGCCCGAACTCCTCCTGGAGACGGAGTCGGGCTCCACGGTCATGACCCCGAGCCGCGACTACCACGTGGGCCGCGATCCACTGAGCGACATCGTCATCGACGACGCCCGGGTCTCCTGGCACCACGCGGTACTGCGGCCCGACGCCGACCACTGGACGCTGGAGGACGAACACAGCACGAACGGCACCTACGCCGACGGCCGCCGTGTCCACGAGTGGGGTGTCGGCCCCGGCAGCGTGATCCGCTTCGGCAGTGCGGCCGACGGCCCGTGCGTCACCCTGGCCGACCGCCCGGCCCCCGCCCCGGAACGCCCCTCGGCCGTGTCCATGCCCGCCTTCACCGGCACCTTCCGGCAGCCGACCACCGTACGGCCGCTGCCCGCGCGCACGGTCCGCATCGGCCGGGCCGCCGACAACGACCTCGTCGTCGACGACCTGATCGTCTCCCGCCGCCACGCCGAACTGCGCGCCCTCGCGGACGGGACGTACGAGATCGTCGACCTCGGCAGCCACAACGGCACCTACCTCAACGGCCAGCCCGTCGCCCGCGCCCCCATGGGTCCGGGGGACATCGTCGGCATCGGACACTCCGCGTTCTGTCTCGTCGGTGACCAGCTGCAGGAGTACGTCGACACCGGCGAGGTCTCCCTCGACGTCCAGGACCTCACGGTCGCCGTCGACCACGGCCGCAAGGTCCTCCTCGACCAGGTGTCGTTCCCGGTCGGCGAGAAATGCCTGCTCGCCGTCGTCGGCCCCAGCGGCGCCGGCAAGTCCACCCTCCTGAACGCGCTCACCGGTCAGCGCCCCGCCGACCGCGGCACCGTCCTCTACGACGGCCGCGACCTGTACCGCGACTACGCCGAACTGCGCCAGCGCATCGGACTGGTCCCGCAGGACGACATCCTGCACGCCCAGCTGACCGTGCACAGCGCCCTGTCCTACGCGGCAGAGCTGCGCTTCCCGCAGGACACGGCGAAGGCCGAGCGGCAGGCCCGGGTCGAGGAGGTCGTCCGCGAACTGGGCCTGCAGCAGAGGGCCGAGCAGCCCGTGCACAGCCTCTCCGGCGGCCAGCGCAAGCGGGTCAGCGTGGCCCTGGAGCTGCTGACCAAGCCGTCGCTGCTCTTCCTCGACGAACCGACCTCCGGCCTCGACCCCGGCATGGACCGCTCGGTGATGCACATGCTGCGCGGCCTCGCCGACGACGGCCGCACCGTCATCGTCGTCACCCACAGCGTCCTCAGCCTCGACGTCTGCGACAGGCTCCTGGTGCTCGCGCCCGGCGGCAAGGTCGCCTACTACGGGCCGCCCGGGGACGCCCTCGCGTTCTTCGGTTTCGAGCACTGGCCGGAGGCCTTCGAGTCCTTCGAGCGTGATCAGGACCGGGACTGGGCGGGGGAGTTCAAGGAGTCCCCCTTCCAACGCCAGTACATCCGCAACTCCACCGCACAGCCCCACCTGCTCGGCTCCGGTCCGGTCGCCGTGGCCCCACCGCCCCGGCCCCGCAGTCGCAGCGCGCAACTCGGCACGCTGGTACGGCGTTACGCCGCCGCCCTCGCCGCCGACCGGACCTTCCTCGCCATCATGATCGCGTTGCCGTTCGTGATGGGCGCGATGGCCCGCGCGCTCGCCGGGAGCAAGCTGACGCAGGAGACGGCGATGAACGCGCTGCTCATCCTCTGCGTCGGTGGTGTGCTGACCGGCGCGGCCAACGCCGTGCGCGAACTCGTCAAGGAACGCGCGATCTACCGGCGCGAGAGAGCCGTCGGCCTGTCCAGATCGGCGTACCTGCTCTCCAAGGTCGTCGTGCTGGGCGCGATCACCGTGGCACAGGCCGTGGTGCTCACCCTGGTCGGGCTGTTCGGCGTCGACCTCAACGCACCCCGTGGAAAAGGGGTGTTGATGCCACCCCTGATCGAGATCACCGTGGCCGTCGCCCTGTTGGCCTTCACGGCGATGATGCTCGGCCTGCTGGTCTCCGCAATGGTGCGTAAGGAGGAGGTGACGATGCCGCTGCTCGTGCTGCTCGCCATCGTCCAAGTGGTGTTCTGCGGCGCCCTGTTGAAACTGCACGGCGTACCCGGCCTGGAACAGCTCTCCTGGCTCGTGCCCTCGCGGTGGGCGCTCGGCGGCATGGCCGGCACCATCGGGCTGGCCCGGATCGTGCCGGGCGAACTGACCGGCGATCCGCTGTTCCGGCACTCGGCCGGGGCCTGGCTGCTCAACATGGGCATGCTGATCGTGCTGTCCCTGCTCTTCGGCTTCCTGGTGTCCCGGCTGCTGCGCCGGCACGAACCCGCCGTGATGCGGAAATAGGGCGCCACGATGACGACCACCCCCGGCTTCCGGCCCACGCATGTCGTCCCCGAGCACGGGATGCCCGCCTGGGAGGCCCCGGACCCCGCCCGCCCCACCGTGCCCCTCGACGCGCTGCTCCCCGTGCAGCTCCTCGAACGGCGCGGCGACTGGGCCCACACCCTGTGCTCCAACGGCTGGTCGGCCTGGGTCGACGGCCGCCACCTCATCTCCGTCTCCCAGGACCCGCCCGCCGCCGGCGCCCCGCAGGCCCGGACCGCCGACCCGCGCCCGCTCCTCGCCCGCGCGGAACAGGCCCTCGCCCGCTACCGGAGCGCGGTGGAGGAGCTCGCGGGCGGCGGCCTCGACGGCGCCTCCTTCGAGGCCCGCACCAAGGGCCTGCGGATCGGGGTGGTGGTCGACGGAGCCTCCGTCTGGCTCTACGACGCCGACCACGAGCGCTGGGTCCACGGCGACGGCATCCGGCTCAGTACCTACGCCACCGACGACGGACCCCGCGCCGAACCGGCCGACCCCGGCCACGCCCCCACCCAGGTCGTGAGCCCCGATGGCCCGTGACGCGAGCCGCTTCTCCGGGCGGCCCTCCGAACTGATCGGCAAGCAGATCGCCGGTTACCGCATCGAGGACGAGATCGGCCGCGGCGGCATGGCGGTCGTCTACCGCGCCCACGACCTGCGCCTGGACCGCACGGTCGCCCTCAAACTGCTCGCCCCCGAACTAGCCCGCAACGACACCTTCCGCAAACGATTCACCCACGAGTCCCGGGTCGCCGCCGCGATCGACCACCCGCACATCGTGCCGGTCTTCGAGGCGGGCGAGACGGACGGCGTCCTGTACATCGCCATGCGCTACGTCTCCGGCAGCGACCTGCGCCATCTGCTGGACCGGGCAGGCCCGTTGGGGCTCTCGACGGCCGTGCGCATCGTCGGTCAGGTCGCGTCCGCGCTGGACGCCGCCCATGAACACGGGCTGGTCCACCGGGACGTGAAGCCCGGCAACATCCTGGTGGCACGCGGCACCGACGACGACCATCCCGAGCACGTGTATCTCACCGACTTCGGTCTGACGAAGAAGTCGCTGTCGTTGACCGGTTTCACGACGGTCGGGCAGTTCGTCGGCACACTTGACTACGTCGCTCCCGAGCAGATCTCGGGCCGACCCGTTGACGGGCGCTGTGATGTGTACGGGCTCGCCTGCGTGGCCTACGAGAGCCTCGCGGGGCGTCCGCCGTTCCGGCGGGACGACGACATGGCGTTGCTGTGGGCGCACCAGTACGACATGCCTCCGGCGGTCACCGAGTCCCGGCCCGATCTGCCGGGGCATGTTGACGCCGTGTTCGCGAAGGCGCTGGCCAAGAGTCCCGATGATCGGTACGAGTCGTGTCTGGCGTTTGTCACGGAGTTGCGGGGTGGGGTGTCCGGGCATGCGGCGACCGAGGTGGATGTGGGGGTGGCTGCGCCGCCGACGTGGGCCGCGCCGGTGTTCAGGGGCGGCAACTGACTTATGTCGGCTGCGGGTCGGTCGTGGCTGGGCGCGCAGTTCCTCGCGCCCCTGAAGGGACGCTGCGCGTCCCCTTCAATGGCACTCGCCGCGCCGACACCCTGCGGTGCGAGATCCGCCAGCCGGCCCCCGTGCGCACCACCGTGTCCTCGTACGTCACCGAACCGCACGAGCCGTCCGTCCGGATCCCCAGGCCCTTTGAACGGACCCGGACCCGTTCCTCCGTCGAGTCCTCGATCACCACGTTCGTGACGAGATGCGCGACGGGGTTCGCGGGGCCCGACGCCAAGGACGCGTCCACGAGTCGGGCGAGACCGATGACCGTGTCCTGACCGAAGTCCGCGAGGTCGTACTCGATGTCCGGGGTGAACACCTCGGCCAGTCGGTCGAGTTCGCCCTCGTCGACCAAGTGGCCGTGCAGTGCGATCAACTCCGTTATGGCCAGGCGGTCTTCGAGAGCCAGCGCCATGTCTGCCCTTTCGTCGGCTGGGCGCACACTCTCATGCCGGGCGCTTCGACTGCTCGGGAATTTCGACCTCGCCGTGCCGGCGAACCGGCTTCGCCAGAAGTGCCCCCAGGAAGCCCGCGACCAACCCCCACAGCGCCGCCAACCCCACCGCCGACCACAACTCGGGCTTCAGGAACAGGTCTCCGGAGAGTCCGCCGCCCACGTCGCCGATGCCGAGGAGGGAGAGGCCGTAGTGGGCGGAGATCCGTCCGACGAGGCAGATCATCAGGACCGCTAGGGCGAAGGCGACCGCCAGGTGGACGGCGTGCTGCCAGGCGCGGGTGCGGGCCGGTGAGCGGACGGCCATCAGGAACGCGGCGGACAGGAGCAGGACCGCGTTCACCACCAGGAGCCACCACACCCTGCCGTCGTAGGCGGCGATGGAGTTGAGGTTCAGGGTGGAGATGTCCGGGGTGCGCAGGACCTCGTCCAGCAGGTGGGGCATGGGCAGGCCGAAGGGGCCGTCGACCCGGCCGTTCCAGGTGGCGCCCAGGCCGATCGTGAGGGTGAGCCAGACGAGGTTCGGCATGCCGAGCAGGATCAGGGCGAAGGTCTGCACGGCATGGCCGCGTGTCGCCGCGGTCAGCAGGGCGATGAGGACGCCGAGCGCGACGTAGGTGAGGAGCAGCGCCACCACGGCGTACGCGGCCGGGCGGACGGAGGCGTGGAAGCGCAGCAACCCGGCGGGGAGGGGCGCGCCCGGCGACACCAGGAGGGCCAGCACCAGAACCCCGGCCAGCCACAGCAGACCGAACAGCACCGTCTGCGGTACGTCCGCCTCGAAGCCGACCTCGGGCGAGGCACCGATCAGGTCGCCGATGTCGCCGAGCGTCCCGCTGCCGAGGGAGATCGAGAACTTCTGGCGTGCGCCCAGGGCCAGTCCGATCAGGCCGAGCAGCCACAGCACGGAGATTCGGGCGGCCCAGCCGGCCAGCTCCGCGGCCGAGGCGACCGCGCGGTGCCGCAGGGGCCGTAGGAACGCGGCAGCGGTTGCCAGGGCGCCGGCCAGGGTCACCGAGAGGGGGATGACCGTCAGGCCCGCCTTCGTGTCGGCCAGTGCGCCCGCGTTGCCGGAGAGTTTCACCGTGCCACCCACGGCCGTCACCACGGTCGCCGTGACGACCCGGGGGAACGCGCCGTCCGGGAGGTCCGTCGCGCCCGCTGCCGACAGGCCCAGCGCGGCGACCACGCCCATGGTGAGCAGCCCGGCCAGCACCGTGCTCAGGGCCTGGACCCAGCCGTGGCGGGCGACTGCCTGGTCAGAGGGGGTTCGGGAGGTCACACCTGCCACGCTAAGCAGCGCCGGAGGAGCGCGCCCGCCGGGAGGGCCGTCCGCGTCGGCTTGCGGGCGGACCGGGACCGGAGCACACAATGGGTGTGTTGTGGATAAAGCGGTGTGAATCGGTGCAAAGCTTCGCGCATCGGTGAAGCGCCGCCAGAGCCGCGTCGGGAAGAAGAGCTCGTGAGCGTCGAACCTCCGTCTTCAGGCCGCCCCACCGGACCGCCCTCCGGCCCGCTGTCGGGACCCTCCCAGCCGCCTTCGGGCCCGCCCTCGCAGCCCACGGGCAGCGGCGGCGCCGGAGCGCCGGAGCCGCACCGCCCCTGGTGGAAGTCGGCGCCACGCGTCGCGATCCTGACCACCGCCGTGGTGGCCGCCGTGGTGCTGGCCCTCGTCTTCACCCGCTCCAACGGCGGCTCGTCCGGTACGGCGAGCAAGGGCGAGGTCTTTCTGCAGGCCGCGGCGAAGACCGGTCCCGCCCCGTTCACGGGGTCCAGCGCCACCCAGAGCTCCGCCCCGCCCGTCTCCGCCTCACCCACCGCCTCCGAACCGGCGAACGCCGTGCGCGGTGTCGACGGCGGCGCCCCCGGCCTCTACGGCGGCACCCAGAACGTCGCCAGCTGTGACGTGGAGAAGCAGATCAAGGCGCTCCAGGCGAACCCGTCGAAGAACAAGGCGTTCGCGTCCGTCGTCGGCGTCCAGCCCGCCGGAGTCCCCGCCTATCTGCGCTCCCTGACCCCCGTGCAGCTGCGCATGGACACCCGCGTCACCAACCACGGCTACCGCGACGGCGTCGCCACCAGCTATCAGGCCGTGCTCCAGGCCGGCACCGCCGTCCTCGTCGACAGCCATGGGGTGCCCCGCGTCCGCTGCGCCTGCGGCAACCCGCTGTCCCCGCCCGTCGCCCAGCAGACCACCCCGAAGCAGACCGGCGACACCTGGTCGTCGTACCGGCCGCAGAACGTGGTCGTGGTCACGCCCGCACCGCAGATCATCAACATCTTCGTGATCTACGACCCCCACAACGGGCACTGGTTCGGCCGCCACCACGGCGACACGGGCCGGCACGACCACCGGACCCCGCCGCCGCTGAACCCGGCCAGCCCCTCGGTGACCGTGTCCCCGCCGACCTCGCCGTCCTCCGACTCCCCGTCGGCGTGCGCCTCCACGGCCCCCGGCACTCCGGGTACGCCGGGCACGCCGGGCACGCCCGGTCCGTCCACCAGCCCGTGCCCGCCGACGTCGAGCTCCCCGTCCTCGTCCTCCTCGTCGCCGTCCGCTCCGTCCTCGTCGTCCCCGAGTTCGGAATCGCCGTCCTCCGAGCCGCCGTCGACCGAGTCCTCGGCAGCCTCGTCGGCCTCGTCCTCCGCGCCCGAATCGGTCGCCTCAAGTGCGACGACGACGTCCGCGTCGAACTCCGCCTCGGCTTCGCTGTCGAGCTTCAGCGCGCCGGTTTCCCCGGGAACGAGTTCACCGTCACTCTCCTAGGGGGACTGCCCGGCGTGGGGCTGGGTACGAGCACTGGTGCGACAGCAACAGGCCGCCGCCCGCCTTCGAGAGAGACACGCATGATCGACCACCGGGACGGGGTAGTGATACCGACTCGTTTCGACGTGCCCGTGGAACCGCTGAGGCGGGCGGTGCACTACACCGGGGAACCGGGCTGCATCGCCGCGGCACGGCACTTCACGCACCAGTTCCTCGAACAGCTCAGAACCGAGTGGTGCGCCACGATCGACGACCGGTCCGAGGGCGAACTGCTGCTGGTGGTGAGCGAGTTGGTCACCAACGCGGACCGGCACAGCAACGGCCCGTACATCCTGGAGCTGGAGGGCACGGACGCCGCGGTGACGGTGTCGGTCTGTGACAGCAGTGTCGCCCTGCCCCGCCTCTTCGCCCGCGACCCCGAGCGGATCGGCAGACACGGCCTGGAGATCGTGCACGCCCTGGCCGCCCGGGTGACCGTCGAACGCGTACCGGTCGGCAAGCAGGTGCGTGCCGTCGTGGAGCTGAGCGGCTAGGACGGCCGGGCGCCGTCAGGTCGCGGCCCGGGTGGCCGTGATCAACTCGTGGAAGTACCGCTTGGTGACCCGGCCGCCGTGCCGGGTCTCCAGCAGTTCCCGGAGGCAGGCCAGGAGGCCCTGGCGCGCGGGCTCCTCCATGGCGAGATGGCCCGAGTAGGTGAGCACGACGTCGAGGTACTCGTCGGTCGTGTACGTGATCTCCTGCGCACCGCACCACACCGTGACGTCATCGAAGTGCTCGGAGCGCTCGAACTCCCCGGTGTCCGTGGCCGATTCGTCCTCGGTGGGACTCCGGAAGCCGGGCAGGGTGGCCGGGTCCCAGCGTTCGTAGCAGCGCTGCATCCGGTCGAAGAACTCCTGGGTGCCGCCCGCCACATGGTGGGTGGTGACGACCGCGAGCCGCCCGCCGGGACGCAGGGCGGACGCCGCCTTCGCCATGAAGTCCCGGGAGTCGAACCAGTGGAACGCCGTCGCGACGACCACCAGGTCGAAGGGCTCGTCCGGCAGTTCCCACCGCTCGAAGTCCGCCACCTCCACGGTCACCCGCGGGAACGCGCTCAAGTTGCGCCGGGCCACCGCCGCCAGGGACGGCCCCAGCTCGACGCCGGTCAGCCGGCAGCCGAACTCGGCCAGCGGGACGGTGAGTTGACCGGTGCCGGGGGCGACCTCCAGCACCCGGCTGTCCGGCCCGAGGTCCGCTACCCGGGCCAGTTCCGCCACGAGAGGGCGCGGATACCGGGGCCGGGCCCGGTCGTACCGCTCGGCAGCCCCGTCGAACGTGTCGCGCAGCACCCTTCCCGCACCCTTCGGATCGGAGATTCCACCCAGGGCAGAATGCTGATCCCTTGCCCTCGCGTCCAAGCCTTTTAGTCTGAGGGGGTGAGCAATCAAGCGCCGAACCACGCCCGCGTGATCCCCCTGCGCCCGCACGAGCCGGCCCCTCACCTACCGGAGCCGGCGGTTCCCGCGCCCAAGGAACCTTTGTGGCGCGACCTGGTCGGTGACGTCCTACGACGCGAACGCCTCGCCCAGGAACGCACCTTGAAGGACGTGGCCGACGCCGCCCGGATCTCCATGCCGTACCTCTCGGAGGTGGAGCGGGGCCGCAAGGAGGCCTCCTCGGAGGTCCTCGCAGCCGCCGCCCACGCTCTCGGTCTCGACCTCGGTGACCTGCTGTCGCTGACCCGGAACGAATTCACCCAGCACCGCAACAGGCGTCAGGGCCGGGTGAGTTCGCCGTACAACGGGCAGCTGTGCCTGGTCGCCGCCTGACGGTGTCGCTCAGACCGCGACGAGGCGTCGGCTGACCACCTCGTCGGCGAGGCCGTACGCCACGGCCTCCGGCGCGGTGAACACCTTGTCGCGGTCCATGTCGGCGCGCAGCGTCGCGATGTCGTGGTGCGTGTGCCGCGACAGCACCTCCTCGACCTGGGAGCGGATCCGCACCATCTCCTTTGCCTGGAGCGCGAGATCGGAGACCATGCCGCGCTGCCCGCCGCTCGCCGGCTGGCCCAGCAGCACCCGCGCGTGCTCCAGCACGAACCGGCGTCCGGGGTCGCCGCCCGCGAGCAGCACGGCCGCCGTGGAGGCGGCCTGGCCGACGCAGAACGTCGAGATCGGGGCCTGTACGTACGTCATGGTGTCGTAGATCGCCATGAGTGAAGTGAACGAGCCGCCGGGGGAGTTGATGTAGATCGCGATCTCGCTCTCCGGGGACGCCGACTCCAGATGGAGGAGTTGTGCGATGACGACGTTGGCGACGCCGTCGTCGATCTCGGTGCCGAGGAAGATGATCCGCTCGGACAGCAGCCGGCTGAACACGTCGTAGGACCGCTCGCCCTGCGGGGTCCGCTCGACGACGTTCGGAATCGTGTACGTACCCATGTCAGAGCCCCATCCGTCGCTTCGAGGCGGCCGGGCGCACGTCGGCCAGTGAGGCGACGACCTGGTCCACCATGCCGTACTCCTGGGCCTGTTCGGCCGTGAACCAGCGGTCGCGGTCGCCGTCGCGGGAGATGGTCTCCTCGCTCTGGCCGGTGTGCTGGGCGGTGAGGCGTTCGATGGTCTTCTTCGTGTGCTCCAGGTTCTCCGCCTGGATCTCGATGTCGGCGGTGGTGCCGCCGATGCCCGCCGAGGGCTGGTGCATCATGACGCGTGCGTGGGGGAGGGCGTACCGCTTGCCGGGCGCGCCGACGGTCAGCAGGAACTGGCCCATGCTCGCCGCGAAGCCCATCGCCAGCGTCGAGACGTCGTTCGGGATCAGCTGCATCGTGTCGTAGATCGCGAGGCCCGCCGTCACCGAGCCGCCGGGGCTGTTGACGTACAGGCTGATGTCCGTGCGCGGGTCCTCCGCCGACAGGAGCAGGAGTTGGGCGCAGACGCGGTTCGCGGAGACCTCGTCGACCTGGGTGCCGAGGAGGACGATCCGCTGGGCGAGGAGCTGCGCGGCGAGGTGGTCGTCGAAGCGGGAGGGCGGGGTGTCGCCCTCCTCGGCACGAGGCATGAGGGCCGGCGCGAAGCCGGCCGTGAGTGAAGACATCGGCACTCCTTGTCGAGGCTGTGTGGTGTCTCCACTGTCGACCGGGGACCCCCCGAACTGCGGGTTTCTAGGCTGGTAGCAGATTCGCCGTGGGCAGAGCGCTCACTCCGCGGCCTTCTCGCGCAGCTGCCGGAAGAAGGCCCGCACGTCCTCGGCCAGCAGGTCCGGTTCCTCCATGGCGGCGAAGTGGCCGCCCCGGTCGAGTTTGGTCCAGCGGACGATGTTCTCGGTCCGTTCGGCCTTGTGGCGCAGTGGGATCTGGATCTCGGCGGGGAAGACGGCGAGCGCGGTGGGGGTGGTGGACGGGAGGGTGGGCGCGGCGGCCCGGGCGCCGGTGGCGTGGGCCCGCTCGTAGTAGATGCGGGCGGCCGAACCGGCGGTCCCCGTCAGCCAGTACAGCATCACGTCGGTGAGCAGCCGGTCCCGGTCCACGGCCTCCTCCGGCAGCTCCTCCGAGTCGGTCCACTTCCTGAACTTCTCGACGATCCAGGCGAGTTGGCCGACCGGCGAGTCCGTGAGGGCATACGCCAGGGTCTGCGGGCGGGTGGCGTGCAGGACGGCGTATCCGGTGCCCTCGCGCGACCACGCGGTCCAGCGGCGCCAGGATTCCAGAGCGTCCGCCCGCTCCTCGGGGCTCAGCGGGTCCAGTTCCTCGGGGGTGGGCTCGGTGAGGGCCTGCGCACCCGGCAACAGGTTGAGATGGACGCCGATGACCCGGTCGGGGTGGGCACGGCCCAGCTCGCGGGAGATCGCCGCGCCCCAGTCGCCGCCCTGCGCGCCGAACCGCTCGTAGCCGAGGCGGCGCATGAGTTCCACCCACGCGTCGGCGATGCGGCCCGCCTCCCAGCCGGTGTCCGCAGGGGGCCCGGACAGGCCGAAGCCGGGGATGCTCGGCACGACCACGTGGAAGGCGTCGGCGGGGTCGCCGCCGTGGGCCGCCGGATCGGTCAACAGGCCCACGATGTCGACGAATTCGACGATCGACCCCGGCCAGCCGTGCGTGATGATCAGCGGGGTGGCGTCCGGTTCCGGGGAGCGGATGTGCGCGAAGTGGACGTTGGACCCGTCGATGGTGGTCGTGAACTGCAGCCATGCGTTCAGCTCGGCCTCGGCCGCCCGCCAGTCGTACTCGTGCCGCCAGTACCGCACCAGCTCCCGCAGATAGCCGTCCGGCACGCCGTACGCCCAGCCCGTGCCGGGCAAGTCGTCGGGCCAGCGGGTGCGGTCGAGCCGGGCGTGCAGATCGTCGAGGTGGGCCTGCGGGATGTCGATGCGGAACGGGTGGACGCTGTCTGCCTGCGAGGACGTCATGGAAACGGAGCCTAGTTCTGGACGGTGGATCGGCCACCCGGATTATCCGGCCGTGCGACCGATGAGTTTCGCGGCGAGGATCGGTCGATACAGATGACCGTGTTCGATGCCCCCGGAGCCCATGGAGGAGCTCATGACCACCGACGGTTTCACCACATGCCTCTGGTTCGACGGACAGGCCGAGGAGGCCGCCGAGCACTACGTCTCGATCTTCAAGAACTCCAGCATCGGACGCGTCGGCCGCAACGTGGAGGGTGGCGCGGGCCCCGTCGGCTCGGTGCTGGCGGTGGAGTTCATGGCCAACGGCCAGAAGTTCGTCGCGCTCAACGGCGGCCCGCAGTTCACGTTCAACGAGTCGGTCTCCTTCCAGATCTTCTGCGCCGACCAGGAGGAGATCGACTACTACTGGACCAAGCTCCTCGACGGCGGCGGCGAGCCCGGCCCCTGCGGCTGGCTCAAGGACAGGTACGGCCTGTCCTGGCAGGTCGTCCCCGCGCACCTCATCGACATGATCAACGACTCGGACCCGGAGAAGGCGTCCCGCGCGACGAAGGCCTTCATGGCGATGGGCAAGTTCGACATCGCCGCGCTGGAGAAGGCCTTCGCGGGGGAGTGACACGCGGGTCGGTCACGTCGACGGTGGCTGCGCCAGCGTCGCCACCTCGGTGGCGCTCAGCGCCCTGCCGTAGACCCGGAAGTCGTCGACCGCGCCCTTCAGATACGGGTCGGCGTACTGCGACCGGCCGACGTATCCGGCCCGGATGTGGTTGCCGAAGCGGCGCGGCTCCACGGTGACGGCGGCGTTGCGGCCGGCTTCCACGCCGTCCACGTACAGGACGGCGGACCCCTCGCCGTAGGCCACCGCCACATGCACCCAGCGGTCGGTGGGCAGCGGCTCGGCGTCGATGCGCTGCTCGGCGCCCGCCCCGCCCGCGGTGATCGCGTACCGCAGGGTGCCGTCGCCGCTCAGCGGGGTCAGGAACATGTTGGCGGTGACGCCGGTGCCGAGGTCGAAGATCCGGCTCCAGGTGCCGGGTCGACCGTCCAGCCGTACCCACGTGGCGAGCGAGTAGGCGGCGGCGCCCGCCAACAGGTCCTCGGCGAGGGTGACATGACCGTCCACACCGTCCAGGGCGACCGCGCCACCTAGGCGGCCGTCCGTCAACCATGCGGCCCCGCCGACCAGTTGGGCCGTACGTCCGTTGCCCGTAGCGTCGGCCGCCGCCGTGCCCGAGGTCTCGTCGAAGCGGTGCCAGGCGGCGAACTCCGGAGGTGGGGGCGGGGGTTCGCCGGTCAGCCAGTACACCGAGTAGTGCTGGTGGTGGACGCGGGCGATCGGCAGCAGGGTCACGTCCGTGTCGTCCGCGCGGGCGGTGAAGCGCAGCGGGTCCGAGGACTCCTGACGCACGGAGTCGGCGTCCAGGCGTGACAGCCAGGGATCGGCCCGGTCGCCGAACGCCCCGGCCAGTACCACCGGACCGTGCAGCACGGCCTGCACATCGGGGTCGTCGGGGGTCGGCTGCACGACCGTACGCATCGGCAGCGACACCTCGACCCGGTCGCCGGCGCGCCAGGTCCGCTCCAGGGTGAGCCAGGTGCCGGGCTTCGGACGGTCGGGCAGGGCACGGCCGTTGAGGGTGGCGCGGGCTCCGGAGGCCCAGGACGGGATACGGACACGGAGCCGGTGCGCGGCCCGGCCCGCGACGACCGTCAGGGTGGTGCTGGGGCGGTCGGGGAAGCCGGTGGTCTGCCGCCAGGTGATGCCCCGCTCGCGCCAGACGACCTGGGACGGCACGAACAGGTTGACCAGCAGGGCGTGTTCGTCGTGCGTGTAGACCGTGTCGGCGAACTTGGCCTGTGTCTCCATGCCGGTGCCGTGGTCGCAGGAGAAGTTGTCGTAGTCCGTGGAGTACACGTCCGGATCCGCGCCCATGAAGGACGGCTGGCGCTTGAACGAACCCGGCGCCAGACCGGTGTAGTAGATGTTGAAGCCGTGCTCGGAGTCCGGGTCCTGCTCGCCCAACAGCTGGTTGAACAGGACCCGTTCGTAGAAGTCGAGCAGCGCGACGCGGTCCGGGGCGTGGAGGTGCAGCAGCCGGGTCAGCTTGAGCATGTTGTAGCTGTTGCAGTTCTCACAGGTGTTGTCCGACAACTGCCCTGCCACGACGTCCGGTTCGTGGAAGGCCTCGCCGTTGCTGTTGCCGCCGATGACGTACGAGTGGTGGCCGGTGACGATCTCCCAGAAGTTGGCGGCGATCGTGCGGTACCGCTCGGGCAGCCCCTCCTCCCACAGCCGCAGCGCGCCGACCATCTTCGGTATCTGTGTGTTGGCGTGCAGTCCGGCGAGCCGGTCCTCGCCCTGGGCCAAGGGGTCGAACACCCGGGCGTGGGTGAAGCGTTCGGCGACATCGAGCCAGGTGGTGTTGCCGGTGAGGGCGTGCAGATCGGCGAGCACGTCGTTCATCCCGCCGAACTCGGTCTCCAGCACCCGCTGCATCCGCTCGTACGACAGTCCCGCGGTGCGCGCTTCGACCCAGCGTGCCTGCCGGAGCACCACGTCGAGGGCCTGCTCGTTCCCGGCCAGCCGGTACTGCTCGACCAGTCCCGCCATGATCTTGTGGATCGTGTAGTACGGCGCCCACACCCCGGTCCCGGCCTCCAGCCGGTCGAAGAAGCTCTCCGGGAACGCGGACAGATAGCCGGTGCGGAACCCGGCGGCGGGCGAGGCCGCCTGGCACTTCGCCAGCTCGGCGACCAGGGTCCGGCCCTTGTCGCGCAGGACCGTGTCGCCGGTGTTGGCGTACGCGAGCGCGAGTCCGGAGAGCAGATGGCCGGTGGAGTGGCCGCGCAGTTCCACGTCGGGTCCCTCCCAGCCGCCGCAGGGCTGCGCGGTGCTGGGCAGGCGGACGTTGGTACGGAACGTGTGCAGCAGCCGGTCGAGGTCGACGAAGCGCAGATAGGCCGAGTTGCGGCGCTGGTTGTCCCGGAACGGGCTGTCCAGCAGGGTCACGGCGGTGAGCGGGAAGGGGCGGACCGCGGTGGGTTCGGCGGTGGCGCGGTCCGTGGCGGCGTACGCCGTGCCGTCCGTGCCGGTGAGGGCGAGGGCGGCCGAGGTGGCACCTGCGGCGGCGAGCAGCTGACGTCTGCCGAGGGGTGGGGTCATCACCAATGTCCTTCGCATGTCGAGGAGTTGGGAGTCGGTGCGGCGGTGTCCCTCCACCGCTCCACTCCGGTTCGAGATCCCGAATGTCGTGCGACATGCTGTGCGCTGGACACGCTAGGCGCCCGCTGTGTGATGTCAACAGGGCGTGGAGGGACGGCAGTTGACGGTGAGGGCGGGAAGGGATCCGGGGATCAGGTGTCGCTGTCCAGCAGCAGTGCGTGCAACTCGGCGGCCCGCCGGGCCAGTTGCTCTGCCTGCTCGGCCCTGGCGCGGGTGCGCGGCCGGGGCAGGGTGATGTCGAGGACCGTACGGATCCGGCCGGGGCGGGGCGTCAGCACCACCACCCGATCGGCCGGCATGACCGCCTCGTCGACGGAGTGGGTGACGAGGACGACGGTCGACGGATGCTCGCGGTGCGTACGCTGCAACTCGGCGCACAACTCGTCCCGGGTGAGCGCGTCGAGCGTCGCCGTCAACGCCGTACCCAAGATCGCGGTGGCACCGCTCCTCGTGGTCTGGCTGGGTTTCGGCACGGCCCCGAAGGTGTTCATGGTGGCCCTGCTCGCCTGGTTCCCGGTGGTCGTGTCGACGATGGCAGGACTGACTTCCATCCCCCTGGAACTGACCGAGCCGGCCCACTCCCGCACCGCGTCCCGCTGGCAGACCTACCGCAAGCTCCGTATCCCCTGGGCCCTGCCCCAGGTCTTCATCGGCCTGCGCCTCGGCGTGACCCTCGCCGTCGTGGGCGCGGTCGTCGGCGAGTTCGCGGGCGGCGACCAGGGGGCCTGGGCTAAGTCATCGTGGCCTCCGGCGGCAACGCCGACACCCCTCTCGCGTTCGCCGCGATGGCCCTGCTCAGCGCCATCAGCGTGCTGCTCTTCCACGCCGTCGTCCTCGCTGAGCGGGCACTGCTGCCCTGGGCCCGCGAGACCACCGGCTGAGCGACCACCCTCGGCCCGTCCTGGCGCCCCCTGCGCGACGCCTCCCGGTAACCAGTGCGTTTCGGACGTTAATTTCCGCGCCCAAAGGGTTGGCGGGAAACCATCGCCTCGTTATCGTTCACGCACTTCACTCAATCGTTCCGCTGAACGAATAGCTGAACGAATAGCGACAAGGACGGTCGGTACATGTCCGACATCCACCACCCGGGCCGCCGGTCGGTGCTCACCGCGGGCCTCGCCTCGGCGGCGGCACTCGGCGGGTCCTGGCTGCTGACCGGCTGTGCCGGGGCGGAGGCCGCCCCCGTCCTGCCGGCCGCCGCCGCGAAGGGCGCCCCCGACCGCGGCGGCACCCTGCGCATCGCCCGGCCGCCCGCCTCCGACGCCGAGACCCTCGACCCCGCGAGCTCCCTGTCGGCGTACGAATACCTGGGCGCCCTCTACAACCGGCTCGTCCGCATCGGTACGAACGGCGAGCTGGCCCCCGACCTCGCCGTGTCCTGGGAACCCGACGCCAAGGCCCGCACCTGGACCTTCCACCTCCGCCAGGGCGTCACCTTCCACAACGGCCGCGCCTTCACCTCCGCCGACGCCGCCTACACCCTGCGCCACATCCTCGACAAAGCGACGGCGTCCCCGCAGGCCGCGGTCCTCGCCCCGCTCATCGACCCGGCGAAGCTGGGCACGCCCGACGCCCACACCCTCGTCGTCCCCCTCAAGACCCCGAACGCCGAGTTCCCGAGCCTGCTGACGCACTACAACTGCTACGTCGTCCCCGACGGCAGCGCGAAGTCCATCGGCCGCACCGGCATCGGCACCGGCCCCTTCAAGCTGGAGTCGTTCGCCCCGGCGGGCCCCGGCCGCGTCACCGCGTACGCCGACCACTGGGCGGGCCGCCCGGTCCTCGACGCGATCGCCTTCTACTCGGTCGCCGACATGTCCGCCCGCTCAAACGCCTTGCTGGCAGGGCAGGTCGACCTGCTCTCACAGACCAACCTCGACTTCGCGACCGCCCGTGTGGTCGCCGCCTCCGACCGCGCGACCATCGCCCGCGTGAAGAACGCCCAGTGGTACGTCCTCCCGATGCTCACCACCGAGAAGCCCTTCACCGACGTCCGCGTCCGCCAGGCCATGAAGCTCGCCTACGACCCCGAACACGTCGTGCAGGTCGCTCTCCAGGGCGCGGGCACGGCGGGCTGGGACAACCCGGTGCCGCCCAGCGACCCGGCGTACATCTCCGCGCACCCGAAGCACGACCCGGAGCGGGCGAAGTACCTGCTCAAGCAGGCGGGCCACGAGGGCCTGGCGATGGACCTCTACACCTCCTCCTACGACCCGCTGTTCACGCCGATGGCGCTCGCCTACCAGGACTCCGCGAAGCGGGCCGGCATCCGTATCAAGGTCAAGACGGCCTCCGCGGACTCCTATTACACGCAGATCTGGATGAAGAAGCCGCTGATGGCGACCTACTGGTTCACGGGCCGGCCCGTCGACCAGCTCTTCACGCAGATCTTCCGCAGCGGCTCCTCGTACAACGAGACCGCCTGGTCCGACAAGGAATTCGACACGGTCCTCGACCGGGCCCGCGCCGAGCTGGACGACACCAAGCGGCGCGAACTGTACGGCGAGGCACAGACGTTGGTGATCGAGAAGGGCGGGGCGATGACCCCGATGTTCGCCGACCGGCTCGTCGGCATCTCCCGCAAGGTACGCGGATACGCCGAGCACGGCTTCGAGTTCGACTACCTGGGCATCGGCCTGAAGGGAGCCTGACCATGCTCTCCTTCATCACCCGCCGTATCGCGGCGGCAGTTGGCACTCTCTTCCTCTCCTCCGTCCTCGTCTTCCTCGCCGTCCAGGCCCTGCCCGGCGACGTCGCCACCCAGATCCTCGGCAAGGACGCGACCCCGGACGCGGTGGCCGCCCTGCGGGAGAAACTGAAACTCGACAAGCCCGCCTGGGAGCGGTACTTCGACTGGGTGGGCGGCGCGCTCCACGGCGACTTCGGCACCTCCCTCGTCTCCGGCAAAGCCGTAGGCAGCGAAGTGGGGACGTACCTCGCCAACTCCGCGCTGATCGCCCTCGTCACGGTCCTCTTCGCGGTCACCGGCTCGATCGTCCTCGGCATCCTCGCGGGCCTCTACCGAGACCGCTGGCCCGACCACCTCATCTCCACCGTCAGCCTCGTCGGCATGAGCGTCCCCGAGTTCGTCGTGGCGACCGTCCTGGTCCTGTGCTTCTCGGTCGCCCTCCCGTGGTTCCCGGCAGTCGTCCTCTACGGCCCCGACGCCACGATCGGCCAACTCCTGCCCGCCGTATGGCTTCCCGCCCTCGCCCTCGCCGTGGTGATGGCCGCGTACATCGTCCGCATGGCCCGCACCTCGGTCATCGACGTGATGGCCACCGAGTACGTCACCACCGCCCGCCTCAAGGGCCTCTCCACCTGGCGGGTCGTCACCCGGCACGCCCTGCCGAGCGCCCTGCTGCCCACCCTGCACGTCATCGCGCTCAACGTGGCGTGGCTGGTCGGCGGGGTCGCGGTCGTCGAGAACGTCTTCAACTACCCGGGCATCGGCAAACTGATGCTCTCCTCCGTGCAGAACCGCGACCTGCCCACCATCCAGGCCATCGCCCTGATCAGCGCGGTCGTCTACGTCGTCTGCAACCTCGCCGCCGACCTGGCCACCATGGCCCTCAACCCCAGGCTCCGCACCCGAGGGAGGACCCGATGACCACGCTCGCCACCGCACCGACCCTGGCCGCACGCGGTACCCGCGCCTGGCGCACCCTGAGCACCTCCCGCACGGCGCTCGTCGGCCTCGCGATCGTCGCCGTACACGTCCTGATCGCCCTGCTGGCCCCGCTCCTCACCTCCTACGACCCGATCGCCAACGACGCCAACCACGCCCTGCTCGGCTCCAGTTGGAGCCACTGGGCCGGCACCGACCAGTACGGCCGCGACGTCCTCGCCCGCGTCCTCTACGGCGGCCGGTACGCCCTCGGCGTCTCCGTCGCCGCCACCCTCCTCACCGTCGCCCTCGGCACGGTCATCGGCTGCGCGGCGGCCCTGCGCGGCGGCTGGTTCGACGACGTACTGGGCCGGGTCCTGGACGCGGTGCTGTCCGTACCGTCGATCCTCGCCCTGCTCGTCGTCGTGACCGCCCTCGGCACCGGCCCGGCGGTCATCGTCCTCGCCGTCGCGATCGTCTACGTCCCGCAGGTCGTCCGTGTCGTGCGCGGCGCCGCCCTCGCGGTCGTCCCCGCCGACTACGTGACCGCGGCCCGCGCCCGAGGCGAGAGCACCTGGTCGATCCTGCGCCGGGAGATCCTGCCGAACATCACGGACGTGGTGTGCGTGGAGTTCGCGATGCGGGCCTCCTGGGTCGTCCTGCTGATCTCCTCGCTGTCCTTCCTCGGTTTCGGCGCCGACCCGCCGACTCCGGACTGGGGACTGATGGTCGCCGAGAACCGCACCGCCATCACCGTCGTCCCGATGGCGAGCATCGCGCCCATCATCGCCCTGGCCACCCTTGTGGTCGGGCTCAACCTCGCGGCCGACGGCCTGTCCAAGGCGTGGGGCGTCGACCGGATCAGGGAGGGCTCCTGATGACCCCCATCGTTTCCGTCAACTCCCTGTCCGTGGCCTATCGTTCGGGCGGCCGGGACGTGCCCGTCGTGCACGAGGTGTCCCTTGAGGTCGCCGAGGGGCGCACCCACGCGCTGGTCGGTGAGTCGGGCAGCGGCAAGTCGACCGTCGCCGCGACCCTCCTCGGGCATCTGCGGCACGGGTCGCGCATCACCGGCGGTTCCGTCGAGGTGGGCGGAGCCGACGTCTTCGCCCTGCCCGCAAGGGAGTTGCGACGGCTGCGCGGCGGCACGGTCGCGATGGTCGGCCAGAACGCCGGCCACGCCCTCACGCCCTCCATGCGCATCGGACGCCAGATCGCGGAGGCCGGCGGCGATGTCCCCGTCGTGGAACTCCTCGAACAGGTCCGGCTGCCGCACCCCGCCGACCTGGCCCGGCGCTACCCGCACGAACTCTCCGGCGGCCAGCAGCAGCGCGTCGCCATCGCCATGGCCATCGCGGCCCGCCCCAGGGTCCTGGTCCTCGACGAACCGACGACCGGCCTGGACGTCGTCACCCAGCGCAGCGTCCTCGACCTGATCGCCGCCCTGCGCGACGAACTCGGCCTCGCCGCAGTGCTGGTGAGCCATGACCTCGGAGTCGTCGCGCACATGGCGGACGAGGTGACCGTCCTGCGCTCGGGCCGGGTGGTGGAATCGGCGTCCACCAGGCAGCTCTTCGCCCAGCCCCAAGACCCGTACACCCGCCGCCTGTTGGCGAGCGTGCCGCGCCTCGACGACGCCGGGCTCGCGGTCGTCGGCGAGGCGGGGGAGCGGGAGGTCAGGCCCAAGGCCGAGGTGCCCGCCGACGCGCCCGTGGCCGTCTCCACGCAGGACGTCACCATCGACTACGGCAGTACGCGTGCCGTGCACGGCGTCTCCTTCGACGTCCGGCGCGGCGAAGTCCTCGCGCTCGTAGGGGAGTCGGGCAGCGGCAAGTCCACCCTCGCGTGGACCCTGGCCGGACTGCGCACCCCGTCCGGCGGCACCATGCGCCACGAGGACGGCGACCTGGCCCTGCCGGCCCAGCAACGGCCGCTGTCCCTGCGGCGACGCGTGCAACTCGTCTTCCAGAACGCGGACACCTCACTCACCCCCCGCCGTTCCGTGGGCGACGCGGTCCGCCACCCCCTGCGGTTCTTCGGCACGGCGACCGATCGCGCGGAGGCCGCTGATCGGGCCCGACAACTCATCGCGGACGTACGCCTCGACCCCGCCCTCGCCGACCGCCTCCCCGCACAGCTCTCCGGCGGTCAGCGTCAACGCATCGGTATCGCAAGGGCGTTGGCGGGTGAGCCGGACGTCCTCATCGCCGACGAGATCACCACCGCCCTGGACGTCTCCGTCCAGGCAGACGTGCTCCGCCTCCTCGACGACCTCCGGCGCGAACGCGATCTCGCCTGCCTGTTCATCAGCCACGACCTGGCGGTCGTACGGGGTATCGCGGACCGGGTTGTCGTACTGCGCCACGGAGTGGTCGTCGAAGAGGGCCCGACGGAAGCGGTGTTCGCCGACCCCCGCCACCCCTACACCCGCCAACTGATGGCCGCTGCCCTCGAACCCGACCCTGACGCGCAGCCCTACGTCGACGACACCGCCGACTGGGCCGACGCGGCGGACGGGGACGGCATCTGGACCGACCACGGGGACGACGGTCACCGCGTCCGGCGTTGGCGCCCCCTCAACGCCCCCGTGGCAGAAGGAGCGTTGTGAAGTACCGCGAGCAGTTCGAGCGCCGGGTCGTCCGCGAGGACGTCTGGATCCCCACCCGGGACGGAAGGACCCGGCTGCATGCCCGCGTCTGGCGGCCCGATGACGCCGAGTCGGACCCCGTGCCCGCGCTGCTCGAATACCTCCCGTACCGCAAGAGCGACTGGACCGCGCCCCGCGACGCCCAGCGCCACCCCTGGTACGCGGGGCATGGTTACGCCTCCGTCCGCGTCGACATCCGTGGGCACGGCGACAGCGAGGGCCTGCCCGGCGACGAGTACGACGCCCAGGAACTCGCCGACGGTGTCGACGTCGTCAACTGGCTTGCGGCGCAGCCCTGGTGCACCGGCAAGGTCGGCATGTTCGGCATCTCCTGGGGTGGCTTCAACGCCCTCCAGATCGCCGCGCTCGCTCCCGAACCGCTCAAGGCGATCGTCACCGTCTGCTCGACCGACGACCGCTACGACAACGACGTCCACTACACGGGCGGCGCCGTCCTCGGCATCGACATGCTCGCCTGGGCCGGCACCATGCTCGCCTTCGCCGCCCGCCCGCCGGACCCGGCGAGCGTAGGCGCGGACCGCTGGCTGCCCATGTGGCGCGAACGCCTCGACGCCCTCGAACCCTTCCTGCACACCTGGCTCGACCATCAACAGCGCGACGACTACTGGAAGCACGGCAGCGTCTGCGAGGACTACACCGCGATCGACGCGGCCGTCCTCGCGGTCGGCGGCTGGAACGACCCGTACCGGGACACCGTGTTGCGGCTCGTCGAGCACCTGCCTGGCGACCGCGTCCGGGGGATCGTCGGCCCCTGGTCGCACCAGTACCCCGACCGGGGACTGCCGCCAGGGCCCGCGATCGGCTTCCTCCAGGAGACCCTCCGCTGGTGGGACCAGCACCTCAAGGGCATCGACACGGGAGTGATGGGGGAGCCACTGCTCCGGGCGTGGATCACCGACCCGGTCCCGCCGGCGACATCGTACGACGTACTGCCCGGCCGTTGGGTGGGGGATGCCAAGTGGCCGAGTCAGAAGGTGAGTTGGGACTCAAGGCCCCTCGGCGCAGGCGCTGAGCCCGTCCTCGTGCGGTCCCCGCAGCACACCGGGCTCGACGCCGGGCGCTTCTTCCCTTTCGGGAACGCGAGCGACCTGCCGCCGGACCAGCGCGAGGAGGACGGCCGTTCGGTGTGCTTCGACTCCGACCCGCTCACCGAGCGCGTCGAGATCCTTGGCCGTCCGCGCGTCAGGCTCCGCCTCGACAGCGCCACCCCGCGCGCCCATGTCGTCGCCCGGCTCTGCGATGTGGCCCCGGACGGCTCGTCCACGCTCGTCACCCGTGGCGTGCTCAACCTCCTGAGCAGGCACGGCCGGGACCGGGCCGTCGAGTGGACCCCGGGGACGTACGAGGACGTCGAGTTCGAGCTGACCGGCATCGGTTACGCGGTCCCTCCCGGGCATCGGATCCGGGTCGCCGTCTCCGACACGTACTGGCCGTGGGTGTGGCCGCACGGTGGGCGCGGCGAGCTGCGGGTCGTTCCGGCCGGGAGCGCCGTCCAACTGCCCGTGCGCGAAAGGGGATCGGAGCCGCCGATCCGCTTCGAGGAGCCCGAGCAGGCGGTCCCGCTCGACGTGACCTATGACCGGCCCGCCGAGCCGACCCCCGAGCGGCTGGTCACGCACGACGTGGCCAAGGGGGAGTGGACGCTGGAGGTCGACCCCAACTACGGGGGCTCACGGACGTATCCGGACGGGCTGCGCTACGAGGAGGGCGCGCGGGAGACCTACCGCATCCGGAGTGACGACCCGCTGTCCGCGCACGCCGTGTCGGAGTGGCGCATCCGGTTGCGGCGCGGGGACGAGTGGGACGCTGAGATCATGGCGCGGACGGAGCTGCGCGCCACGGCCGCGGACTTCGTCATGGACAGTCGCGTCGAAGCACGGGCGAACGGAGAGACAGTGGCCAAGCGCGCATGGCACCGCACCACCCCGAGGACGTCGGGATGACGGCCGCCAAGCAGCCTCAGTCGGCCGCCAAGTCCCCGCGTCGTGCCGTCGCCGCGGCAGACCGTACCCGGCAGCCCACCGAGGTGCGGCGCCGGCTCATTGTCGAGGCGGCCGTCCCGCTGATAGCGGAACGCGGCTACGCCTCGGTCGGCGTGCGGGACGTGGCCGCTGCCGCCGGGGTCTCCGTCGGTACCGTCACCTACCACTTCGGCAGTGTGCAGGAGATCCTCTCCGAGGCGATGGTCCTGCACATCGAGCGCTACTACGCCGAGTTGAACGAGGCCGCCGAGCAGGCGACCAGTGGGGCTCAGGCGCTGCGGCTGCTGGTCGACGCGCTGTTCACCGAGGACACCGACCGGCACTGGCGGATGTGGTTCGACTACTGGAACGCGGGCGAGCAGGGTACCGACGTGGCCTTCAGCGGCGGTCAGGCCCGGCGGTACGAGAGCTGGCACCAGCAGATCCGCGCGCTGGCCGAACGGGGCGTCGCCGACGGCGAGTTCGGCTCCGACGACCTCGACGGCTTCACCGTCCGCTTCGCCGCCCTCGCCGACGGCCTCGCCCTGCAACGGCTGCGCCAGGCACCCCCGTTGAGCACCGAGGACGCCCGCCGCCACCTCAACCGCCTGATCGAGACTGAGCTCGGGAGCCGATCACGCGGGTGATCTCCCGGGCCACGCGCAGGATGCCGGGGGAGCGGACCGGACACGGTCTCGGTGTCGAGGTCGTCGGCGCCAGGCAGAAGTGCAGGTAGTCGTCGTCCCGGTGCAGGGCCGTACGGCCGTTGCCCGGCTGGGTGCAGTAGTCGGGGTGGGCGCGCTCGTACGCGGTGCACGGGACGTACTGGGTCCAGATGTAGCGGGCGCCGGCCGCGCTCACGGTCCGGCCGGCGTCGGCGACGATGTCACCGGCGGACCCGGCCGACGTCTCGTAGAGCGCGTTCACCGCCCGGACGCGCTCGGGGGTGATCGGGTCCGGCCCCTGCAACACCCAGACGATCGTGGGCCGTTGGGTGCCTCCGGCGGTCGCGATCTGCGCGGTGAGCTTCCTGATGTCGGCCGCGTACCGCCGTAGATACGTCTGCCGGTCGGCGGCGTAGGTGATGCCGTCCATGCAGGGCGTGTAGCCCCACGCGTTGCCCCAGAACTGCAGCACCACGAAGTCCGGGTGCAGCGCGCGCACCAGGGCCGCCGCCTTGTCGGCGTCCGGCACCAGGGAACTCGCCCCGGTGCCCTCCAGGTAGTCGCACAGCGTGGTGCCCGAGTACGGGGCACTCGTGTACGTCGCGTCCAGCGTGCCGCGAAGTTCCTGCCCGAGCACCCGCTGACTCTCCATCGCCAGGGAGTCCCCGAGATACAGCACACCCGGCGCCGACTTCACCGGGGCCGCGGGGGCCTGCCGGTGTGTGGCGGTCGGCACCGAAGGGGTCGGTGGGGCGACCTCGGGTCCGGACGCCGGGTCCGTGCACGCGCCGAGCAGCACTCCGGCCAGCAGCACACCCACGATCCACGGCTTCCGCATACGGCGACTCCCGCCCCGGGCACCGGCAAACAGCCCCTCAGGCAAGCACAGCCGGGCGGCAGGAGGAAGACGCACGACTGTACGGCGATGGGTGCTGAGCCTCAGACCCGGTCGGCCGCGATCAGCAGATACTGGAAACTGCCGTTGCGGTAGGCGGTCAGGAAGGTGTCCTCGATGCCCGTGACCAGATGGTCGGCCCGGCTGCGCAGGGCCCAGTAGGGGATCGTGTCCTCGGTGAGGTCTTGGACGTGGACGGGCACCAGCCGGTTGCGGGCCATCGCCCGGAAGTACTCCGACCTGGGGTGGATGTCGCAGATGTAGTGGGCGTTGATGAGGGACACCTCGCGCGAGGCCCGGCCGTAGGTGTCGTTGTAGCAGCCGGTGATCACCACATAGCGTCCGCCGCGGCGCAGCAGCCGGGCGTGCTCGGCGAACAGCAGGTCCAACTCGACGTACATGGTGGACTCGTTGTTCCAGGACGCGGCGAACTCCCCTGTGGGGAAGCCGGTGTCGAGCATGTTGCGGTGGTGGTAGCGCACCTTGCCGTCGATGCCCCGGGCACGGGCCTGCGCGTTGGCGAACTCGGCCTGCTTGGCGGAGATCGTGACCCCGTCGGCCCGGCAGCCGTAGCGCAGATGCGCCACCACACTGCCCCCGCCGCGACCGCAGCCGGCGTCGAACACCCGATCGTCCGGGGTGAGTTGGCCGAGGTGGGAGGCGAGCATTTCGGCCTGGGCGTGCTCCAGGCGGTGCAGTTCTGCGGTGAGCCGTTCGCGGCGCCGGACGGGGTCGGGCTCGTCGAGCACGGAATCGTCGGCGCCCCCGATTCCGTAGTGGTGGTGGTACAGGTCGTCGATCTGTCCGAGGTCGAGGTTGACCGGGTTCTCTTCGGCGTTCCAGTAGTCCGCGACACGGCTCTGGTACGTGGACTGGGTCGGCACCGGTGCTGCTGTGGTGCCGGCGTCGGTGGTGGTCAACGGTGACTCCTAGCGTGCGTCTGACGAGACGTCAGGGACCGGACTCTTACCAGTAGTTGGGCAGGCGGTAGCGGTGGGTGTTGGTCGCGTGCCACTCGTGGTTGCCGGACACCCAGGCGGCCAGGCCCTCGGTGTAGCGCCCGACGAGGGGTGAGGCGGCGGACAGCGCCGCGGACTCCTCGTCGAAGGCGTCCATGATCCGGTTGTGGATCTCGACCGACTTCAGATAGGCGGCCTTCAACCCGCACCGCTCGTTGGCGGCGACGACCTGCGGGAGGTTGAGGTGGTCCGGGTCGCTCGCGAGTTCCTTGGTGAAGGAGTAGAGGTCGTTGACGATGGTGGTGGCGTTGCAGGCCAGGGCCGTGACCCGCTGGATCTCGGGCCGGGCGTAGATCTGCTCGGGCAGTTCGTAGCCGTCGACCGCGTCCACGATCGACAGACAGGGCCGGAAGTTGTTGAACTGCCGCATCACCAGGTACTCCCACACCCGGGGCTTGTACCGGATCTCGGCCCACGCGGCCTCGGCGAGATAGCCGAGGTGCAGCCGCGCGAGGTCGTGCACGATCCGGTCGGTCTGGCTGGGGGTGGCGAGGAGGGCGTAGTCCTGGATCGCGAAGTGGTACGAGCGCAGCGGGCCGTCCGCCTGCATGCCCTGCCGCCACTCCGCCTCCAGCTCGGGGGTGCCGTGGTAGGGGTCCAGCGCCGACTGGGCCATGATCAGCCGGCCGCCGAGGCCGCGGTGCGCGCCACCCTTGCCCTCGTCCTCCTCGCAGTAGCAGCTGTCGACGATGTTCTCGGCGAGCAGCAGCTTGCCGGCGGCGGTCAGGCGTTCCAGGTCGGCCGCCCCCGGATGCTGGAGCACCACGGCCCGGCCGAGCTGGAACCCGGCGAAGTCCCCGTCCCACGCGGCCGGGAACAGGTCGAGGCCGCGCGCCCAGGTCTCCAGTCTGCGGTCGAGCTCCGCGGCCTTCTCCGGGTCGGCGGGCGCGGCCGGCCGGTAGGTGAGTCCGGGGATCGCCCCGGTGCGCCGGGCCCGCATGGTGCCGGTCAGGTTCGGCGGACCCGGCAGCGAAAGGGATGTGGTCATGAGCTTCTCCAGGCCGTCACTCGGCGGTCCGGCCGATCTGCACGTTCTCCAGGATTCCCGCCGCGTCGGGGACCAGGATGGCCATCGAGTAGTACGCGGTGACGAGGTAGCGGATGATCGCGGCCGAGTCGATGCCCATGAAGCGGACGTTCAGACCGGGCTGGTACTCCTCGGGGATACCGGTCTGGAACAGGCCGACGACACCCTGGTCGGCCTCACCGGTGCGCAGCGCGATGATGCTGCTGGTGTGCTGCGGTGAGATCGGGATCTTGCTGCACGGGAAGAACGGCACCCCGCGCCAGGCGGGGATCTCGTGTCCGTCGATGTTCGCCGTGCCCGGCACGAGACCGCGCCTGTTGCACTGCCGGAAGAAGGCCGCGATCGCCTTCGGATGGGCGAGGAACAGCTTGGTCTTGCGTCGCATGGCGAGCAGTTCGTCGAGGTCGTCCGGGGTCGGCGGACCGGTGAAGGTGCTGATGCGCTGGGTGTAGTCGATGCTGGGCAGCAGCCCGAACTCCCGGTTGTTGACCAGCTCCCACTCCTGCCGCTCGCGGATCTCCTCGATGGTGAGCCGTAGTTGCTGTTGGGTCTGGTCCATCGGATCGTTGTAGAGATCGGCGACCCTGGTGTGCACCCGCAGCACGGTCTGGGTGAGGGACAACTCGTACTCGCGCGGGGCGAGTTCGTAGTCGACGAAGCCACCGGGCAGCGTCGGCTCGCCCACATGGCCGGCCTGCACCGGCACATCGGCCTCGCCCTTGCGGTTCATCGGCAGCCGCTGCCGCTCGGCGTACGCCTCCAGATGGGCGGCCAACGACGGTACGCGATCGGTGAATTCGGATACGACGTCCCAGGGCAGGACGAGCAGTACGCCCGCGGTCTCGGCGCGGACGGAACTCAGCCACAGCGGGTCGGACTGCCCTATGGCCTCGTCCCCCATCTGGTCGCCGTCCGTGACGACTCCGAGGATCTCCTCCTCGTCGTAGGGTCCTGCGGCGTAGCGGGTGAAGCGGCCGTGGGCGACCAGGTAGGCCTCGGTGACGGGTTGTCCGGCCTCGAACAGGACCTGGCCCGCCCGTACCTCCCGGACGCGGAACCGGCCGGCGATCTCCTTCAGGACCTCCGGGTCGGAGTACCCGCGCAGCACGGGCAGTTCGGTGAGCGTCTGGGGGATGACCTTGACGTTGTCGGCGCCGTTCTGCTCGAACCGCACCCGGCCGCGGCCGACGCTGAGCTGGAGCCGCCGGTTGACCCGGTAGGCGCCGCCCTTGACGTCCACCCAGGGCAGCATCTTCAGCAGCCAGCGCGAGGTGATGGCCTGCATCTGCGGTTCGGACTTGGTGGTCGTGGCGAGTTGCCGGGCCGCGACCGTACTGAGGCTGGTGAGTGGTCCGTTGCCGGGTGGCTCGGGGGCGGAGTCGTCGGTGGCCGGTCCGTTGACGCTTTCCGGTGTGGACACATTCCCTCCCGGGAGGTGAACAGGGGTGAGCGCGTCGTCGGTTTACAAGCCAAACAGTCCTGCCCAGGGCCGGTAACCGCGCGAAAGGGGCGGCTTCACGTCCCGGAGGTCGTAAACCCGCCGTTCGAGTCGGGGACGGCGAGGACTCGTGCCCGCACCCCGGCGTGCGGGGCGCGGGCAGCCGATTCCGGAGTTCGGCGCGCGCCCCACTCCCCGGGTGACTAGCGTGAGATTTCGGACAACTCGATCCAGCCAACCCGACCTACCGGAGAGGGCCGCAACCATGGCCGTACAACCTGAGGGAACCCCCTGTTGGGCCGACGCGATGTTCGGCGACGTCGAGGGAGCCAAGAGTTTCTACGGCGACGTCCTCGGCTGGACCTTCGGCGAGTCGTCGTCGGAGTACGGCAACTACACACAGGCCTACGTCGACGGAAAGGCCGTCGCGGCCGTCGTACCGCCGATGCCCGGCCAGGAGGGGCAGTCGCAGTGGTGCCTCTATCTCGCCTCGCCGGACGCGGCGGCCACCGCGACGAAGATCCGGGAGAACGGCGGCGAGGTGCTGATGGAGCCGATGCAGGTCGGCGAGTTCGGCACGATGTGCCTGGCCCGTGAGCCCAGCGGCGCCGTGTTCGGTGTCTGGCAGGGCGGTATCCACGAGGGCTTCGAGGTGTCGGGCGTGGCCGGCGCATACGCATGGGCCGAGGTCTTCACCCGCGAGCCCGCGAAGGCGGACGGGTTCTTCCCGGCGGTCTTCCCGTACACGGCACAGCAGGTGGACGACACCGCCGTCGACTTCCGCGTCTACAACCTCGGCGGGAACCCGGTCCTGGGCCGGATGAAGATGGGCGACGAGTTCCCGCCCGAGATCCCGTCGTACGTCAACGTGTACTTCGCCGTGGACAACTGCGACGACGCCGTCGCCACGGCCACCAAGCTCGGCGGGATCCTCCGCTTCGGCCCCATGGACAGCCCCTTCGGGCGGTTCGCGGCCCTCAGCGACCCGCAGGGCGCCTCGTTCTCGGTGATCGACATGAGCACGACCCAGGGCGAGATGCCGCAGATGACGGACGTCTGACCGGGCAGGTCGTCCGTCAGTCGGCGGCCGTCCACCAGGCGGGGGCGCAGGCCACGGCCGCGTCGACCATGTCGTCCTTGGTGACCGCCGGGTCCTCCAGCCATGCCCTGATCGCGCCCGCGAAGCCGTGGGCCAGGAACTGCGCGACGACCCGGTGATTGGCCTCGGGAAGCCCCGGGCGGTCGCCGTCGGCCATGAAGGACAGCGTGTAGTCGCCGAAGTGGCGCACGAGCGCGTCGTACACACCGCTGTCCGCCGGATCCGCGAGGGCGTGCCGGTAGACCGGCAGATACCGCTCGACGTGGTCGGCGACCCCCGCCGTGGCCAGCCTGAGCAGTGCGGCGGCCGAGTGCCCGCCCTCTGCGCGGGCCTCGGCCTCCCGGCGGTGGCCGCGGTCCAGATCGGCCTGGAGGACCTGGATGAGCAGGTCCAGCGGGGAGCTGTAGCGGTTGTAGAACGTGGCGCGGGTGACCCCGGCGCGGTCGGCCAGCTCGGCGACGGAGATCCGGGAGACGGACCGCTGCGAGGCGAGCTCCACGACGGCCTCCTCGAAGGCCCGCGTCGTGCGGGTGACGCGTGGATCGATCCGCTGGTTCAGCGCTCCGCCCTCCTGGGGTTCACATTGCACTCTGCCATGACGAGTGATTTTATACACATGTCAAATAGTGCGGCGAAAGGAACGGTCATGGCCTCGCACACCGCGATCTCACCCCAGGAGGCCGCCGACCGGCTGGCCGTCCGCGAGCTGGTCGACGCCTACGCGCACTGCGCGGACCGGCGGGACGCCAAGGGGCAGATGGCCCTGTTCACCGAGGACACCCGCTTCCTGGTGTTCATGGACGCCACCGCGACGGAGCCGACACAGGAGCTGCACGGCCGCGAGTCCCTGGCCCCGGTCTTCGACAACCTCAACGCCTACCGGGCCACCACGCACTTCAACGGCCAGAGCACGATCACCCTGGACGGGGACCGGGCGAGCGGCGAGAGCTACTGCCTGGCCCACCATGTCTCGGTGGACGAGTCGGGGCAGCGCACGCTCATGATCGCGTCCATCCGCTACCTCGACGAGTTCACCAAGCGGGACGGCGACTGGTACTTCGCCGAGCGCCGGCTGATGGTCGACTGGACCGAGACCCGCCCCTCGACGCCCTGACACCCCCGCGCGGTCACACGGCCGGTTCCCCTTCGTGGGACACGCGGTGCGCCACGGCCAGTCCCCAGGGCACGCCGAGCACGACCACGAGGGCCAGACCCAGGAGGAGCGGAGCCGGACGCAGGGCGCCCAGGGCCACGCACACGACGGCCATGGCGACACAGGTCCGGGCCAGCGGCCGGTAGAGGCCCAGGTCCTCACTCCACACGCGCAGGGACGACGCGAGCACCATCGTCGCGCAGAGCACGACGGCCGTGCCCCCGCAGAGCACCCAGGCTGTGGCCGCCGGAGTCCGGCCGTCGTGGGCGTGCTCGACCAGGCTCACCATCGCGGCGCCCATGGCGGCCACCGCGGCCGTGAGCGGCAGATGGATCATCATCCACTGGAGGGCGCTCGCCCGCGTGGGCCGCGGCAGCCGGTGTCCGGCGAAGTCGAAGTACGTCCACCAGCCGCCGAAGCCGACCACGACGGCGACCAGGCCGACGGCGAGGGTGAGCGCGTTGGTCGGCTCGTGGGACAGTCCGTCGACCACGCCGGTCACGTTCTCGCCGAGCACGATGATGATGAGCAGCCCGAACCGCTCGGCGAGCGCGTCGGTCACGCTGAACCCGACCACCCGCTCCGGAATCGCCCTGCCGAGCACGAACACGAACCCCGCCAGGTAGACGACTGCGAGCACACCCCACGTCAGCACCCGGGCGTCCGCGGGCAGCGCGGCGCTCACGGCCAGCACGACCGAGCACAGGACCGTCCCCGTCACGAACAGCACGCTGGGGCGCCGGAATTCGGGAGTGTCGCCCCGCGAGGCCAGCAGCCACAGCAGCGCCAGGACCGCGAACAGCACCCCCGCGTCCACGGCGAACGCGGCACCGCGGGCGTCGCCCGCCTCCGGGATGAACGCGCCCAGCGGCACGAGCACCAGGATCTGCAGCAGGAACATGCTCCGGCCCCGGGCGTCCTCGTGCCCGTGCAGCTCGTGGTGCAGGCTGCCGTTGAGCCACGCGATCCACACCAGCGCGAACACCGCGGCGAACAGGCCCACTCCGTGCCAGTCGAGATCCCCGGCCAGGTGGTGGGCGGCCTGGGCGACGAGCACGACCACGACGAGGTCGTAGAAGAGTTCGAGCGGCCCGACCACCCGCTCGCGCGGCTGTTCACCGTGAGGGCGCGGAGGCAGCCACAACAGGTGGCGCAGCCGGACCCGCTGCTCGTGTCGCGAGGTCATGCGCGCAGCGTAGAGGGCCGAGCGGTCCGATTGCCGGACGGGGCGCGCGGCCGGGTCGCGGGGTGGTCCGCGACACCGGCCCGGGCGTTCTGCGGGTCCGGGGCGGCGCGGAGCGTGTGGTGCGGTCATGGCATGATCGGGCGCATGCGTGAACGTGTGGTGGCCGCCTGCGACGGGGCTTCGAAAGGAAATCCCGGGCCCGCGGCCTGGGCCTGGGTCGTGTCGGACGACGAGGAGAGCCCGGCCCGCTGGGAGGCGGGACCGCTCGGCAGGGCCACCAACAACGTCGCCGAACTGACCGCGCTGGAGCGCCTGTTGACGGCGACCGCACCGGACGTGCCGCTGGAGATCCGGATGGACTCGCAGTACGCCATGAAGGCGGTCACCACCTGGTTGCCCGGCTGGAAGCGCAACGGCTGGAAGACGTCCGGCGGCAAGCCGGTCGCCAACCAGGAACTGGTCGTCCGCATCGACGAACTGCTCGACGGCCGCTCGGTCGAGTTCCGCTACGTTCCCGCCCACCAGGTCGACGGCGACCCGCTGAACGACTTCGCCGACCGTGCCGCAAGCCAGGCAGCCATCGTCCAGGAGCCCGCGGGCAGCGAACTCGGCTCCCCGGAACCGCCCGCTTCGCCCGACACCCCGAAGAAGTCCGCGCGGCCCGCCGGCGGTGCCAAGTCGCCCCGCAAGAGCGGCGGTTCGTCGGCACGCACCATCAAGGCGAAGTTTCCCGGCCGCTGTCTGTGCGGGCGCGCCTATGCGGCCGGTGAACCGATCAGCAAGAACGGCCAGGGCTGGGGCCACCCGGAGTGCCGTACCGAGAAAGTGGACTAGACAATTATGGTCCGTCCGCTTTAACCGCCGTGCGCCGTCCGGGAATTCAGCCTCCGCAAAGGTCGGACGTCATAGTCGGGCCGGTCTCGGCGGATATGGACGCGCCGAGACCGTCCCGAGGGCGCGACTATTCGATTGTCATATGCCGCGACGCGCTCATATCTCCAAACTCGACTCAAGGCGCTTCAGGTTGTGCCTCGCCAGCGCCAGATTGCTGCGCTCCCGGTCCAGCGCGAGATACAGGAAGAGCGAGCCGCGTGTGCTCGTCAGCGGTCGGATCAGGTGGTACTGCTTTCCGAGGGTGATCAGGATGTCCTCGATCCGGTCGTCCACGTTGATGGACTTCAGCGTGCGCTGCTTCGCCCGCACGACCTCGGTGTTGCCCGCCCCCGCGACCTCCAGGTCCAGATGCGGACCGCCGCCCAGCGCCCCCAGCGTCATGCCGCTCTCGTAGTCGACAAGGGACACCCCCAGGGCCCCGTCGATAGTCATCGCTTCCTTGAGCGTCGCCTCAATGTTCACGTGGTGCCTCGTTTCCCTCACGAGCCGGCAAGACGGTGCGTCTCGCCATGAAAACGGTCTCAATGCGAACCGTGCGGGTAACAGACAACACCATCTTTGGTCAGTGTTGCGATAGTTGGCAAATAAAGTAGTCTGCTCGCCAGAGTGACTGAAGGGGGGGCCTTTGTCATCGCTCGACGCCGCGCTGGACCGCGCCCTGAGCGCGCCCGGTATCAGCGGAGCCATGCTGGTCGATGCCGTCACCGGCCTCTCCTATGCGGAGTCGGGTGAGGTGAGTGGCAGTCAGGATTCCTGCGAAATAGCGGAGATCGCCCGTACCCGCCTCATCCGGGCCGGTGCGTCGGGGGAGTTGGAGAGCGTCATCGTGACCACCTCCAGCCGTCATCTCGTGACGCTCCAACTCGCGCGGCGGGGCGACCCCTTGTTGCTGTGCGCGACCGTCGACCGCGAACGCACCAACCTCACCTGGGCGTTGCTCGAACTGCACCGGTACGCCGACGAGTTGCTGGCATGACCCAGGCCGGCACCGAGGAACCGCTCGCCGACTCCCGCAACGTTCCGGCGCTGTTGTCGGCTCTCCGGGACCGGGCGCGTTCCTGCACCGTGCGCGTCACCGGCACCCCGGGCGGCTCCATCCACGTGCGCGACGGGCTCGTGGTGGCCATGGAGACGCCCGGCGCACCGGGTATCGAGGGCCTGTTGCTCAGGTCGGGCCGGATCAGTGAGGAGGCGTGGTCGGCGGTCCGGGCCTCCGACACCACCCACGAACACCTCGCCGCCGAGCTCGTGGAGCGCGGGCTGGTCGGCGCCGGGGAGCTCGAAGTCATCAGCCTGAGCGCCCTGTTCGACGCGGCCTTCGCGCTCTCCCTCGCCGTACCCGGCAGTTGGGAGGTCGCCGATCCCGTACCGGCGCTGTACCGCAACGACGGTGTCACCCCCGAGCGACTCCTCGACGAGGTGTCCCGGCGGATCAACCTCCTTGCCGGGGAGCCCGGTTCGGTCGCCGCTCTCGCCCGCACCCGCGTCCGGTCGGTGTCCGCCGCGGGTCTGCCCGGGACCGTCGGCGGGCTTCCCGCCCGGCACCACGAGGTTCTGGCCCACGCGGACGGACGCGGCACGGCGAGGGACATCGCCTTCGCCCTCGGCCGAGGTCTCTTCGCCGTGATGATGGACCTGAGACACCTGCTGGACCGCGGTCTCGTCCAACCGCACACACCCTCGCCTGACAACAGGCCCAGCACGGCGGCACGCGGCGCACCCACCGCGCCCCAAGCCGGGGCGTCCGCCGCACCCGACTCCGTACCGCTCCCGCGCCGCCGCCCCGGTCGGAATGCCGCACCTGAGCCCCGGCCCCACGACTGAACGACCCGCCCTGCCCCGTCCGCCCGCGCCGAGACGCCCCGCGGACGCACCGGGCCCGACGTGACCGGATCCCCTCCCGCCTCGTTGTCCCACCGCCTGCACGCAACAGGAAGAAGACGCCATGAGTGACCCCGTGACCGACCTCCTCATCGCCCTGCGGGACAACGTAATGGGAGTCACCGAATCCACCCTGGCCACCAGTGACGGGCTCGTCGTGGCCAGCGACGCGAACAAGACCCACCCCGAGTCCATGGCCGCGCTCGCGGCGGCGGGCCTCGCACTCGGCCACCGGCTCGCCGACCACGGCGGCGCGGGACACCTCCGCGAGATCACCGCGCGGGGCAGCACGGGCCACGTCATCGTGACGGCCGTCGGAGACCGCGCGCTGCTCGCCGTGGTGGCCGACGACGGCCTCGACGAAGCGGCCTTCCGCCGTGAGATCCCGGCACTCACGGCGGAACTCCGCCGCCACCTCGACAAGGACGTCTGATCGGCAGGGACGTCTGAGCCGTCCCGGTCCTCTCATCGGTCCTGTGCGGGGGTGACGCGAATTCCGTGCCGCCCCATCCTGCTACTCTGCGGATCCACTTGACCACTTTGAGTAAAACCCAGGGGTGTGCGCGTGAAGGTCGCCTGTGTCGGAGGCGGGCCCGCCGGCCTGTATCTCTCGATCCTGCTGAAGCGGCAGGACCCGTCCCACGACATCACCGTCTACGAGCGCAACCCCGAGGGCTCGACCTACGGCTGGGGCGTCACGTACTGGCGCGGACTGCTCGACCAACTCCGGGCGTACGACCCCGAGTCGGCGCAGGCCGTCGACGAGCACTCGGTGCGCTGGAGCGACGGCGTCGCCCGCATCCGGGACCTCACGACCACCCAGCCCGGCGACGAGGGCCACGGCATCGGCCGCCACCGCCTCCTCAAGATCCTCGCCGAACGGGCCAGATCCCTGGGCGTACGGCTGGAGTTCGATCACGACATCACCGCCGACGACCTGCCCGACGCGGATCTGATCGTGGCCGCCGACGGCGTGAACAGCGCGCTGCGCACCCGCCACGCCGACCACTTCGGCGCCGAACTCAAGCCCGGCCGCAACCAGTACATCTGGCTCGGCACCAGCAAGGTCTTCGGCTCCTTCACCTTCGCCTTCGTGGAGACCGACCACGGCTGGATCTGGTGCTACGGCTACGCGTTCGGCCCCGAGGGCAGCACCTGCGTCATCGAGTGCGCCCCCGAGACCTGGACCGGCCTCGGCCTCGACACCGCCGCCGAGGTCGACGGACTCGCCCTCCTGGAGAAGCTCTTCGCCGACCTCCTCGACGGCCACTCCCTGATCGGCCGGGCCTCCGCCGACGGCAGCGCCCAGTGGCTCAACTTCCGCACCCTCACCAACCGCACCTGGCACCGCGACAACCTCGTCCTGCTCGGCGACGCCGCCCACACCACCCACTACTCGATCGGCGCCGGCACCACCCTCGCCCTGGAGGACGCCATCGCGCTCGCCGACGCCCTGCGCGATCACACCGAACTCCCACAGGCCCTCGCCGCCTACGAACAGCGCCGTAAATCCGCCCTGTTGTCCATCCAGAGCGCGGCCCGCTACAGCGCCCAGTGGTACGAGAACCTCCAGCGCTACATCCACCTGCCCCCGCACCGCATGTTCGCCCTGCTCGGCCAGCGCCACTCGCCGCTGCTGCCGTACGTCCCGCCGCAGGTCTACTACGGCATCGACAAGGCGGCCGGACGGCTGGAGGCGCTGCGCCGGTTCAAGCGCTGGCTCGGCCCCAGGGTGGCGCGCACCGTCCACGCGCGGGCGCTCGCCTCCCGCAAGTAGGGCGCCGGGCCTCCCCGGCACATTGGGTGAATGGCTATTCACCGGATAGGGTGAATAGCCATTCACCTTCTTTTACATGTCCGCTGGAGTGCCCATGGGCCAGCCCGTGCCGATACCCGACCCGCCCGGTGCCACCGGGCGGACCCCCTTGCGGGACCGGCTCACCGTGCCGGTGCTGGCCTTCGGCGGGATCCTGATGGCGGTCATGCAGACCGTGGTCGTCCCGCTTCTGCCGTCCCTGCCCCGGCTGACGCACTCCTCCGCGGGCGCCGTCTCCTGGATGGTCACCGCGACCCTGCTCTCCGGCGCCGTCCTCACCCCCGTACTGGGCCGGGCCGGCGACATGTACGGCAAACGGCGGGTCCTGATCGGTGCCCTGACCCTGATGACCGTCGGCTCGGTCATGTGCGCCCTGTCCTCCGACATCCGCGTACTGATCACCGCCCGCGCCCTGCAAGGCGCCGCGGCCGCCGTCGTCCCCCTGTCGATCAGCATCCTGCGCGACGAACTGCCCCCGGAGCGCCGGGGCAGCGCGGTGGCACTGATGAGCTCCACGGTCGGCATCGGCGCCGCCCTCGGACTGCCGCTGGCCGCACTGATCGTCCAGTACGCCGACTGGCACGTCATGTTCTGGGCGACCAGCGCGCTCGGCGCGCTCGGCGTGGCGGGGATCTGGTGGGCGGTGCGCGAGTCGCCCGTCCGGGAGCCGGGCCGCTTCGACGTGCTCGGCACCCTGGGACTGGCCGTGGGACTGGTGTGTCTCCTCCTCGGGGTGTCCCAGGGCGGACAGTGGGGGTGGGGGAGTCCGCGGATCCTGGCGCTGTTCCTCGCCACGGTCGTCGTGTTCGGCCTGTGGTGGTGGCAGCAACTGCGCGTCGAACAGCCCCTGGTGGACCTGCGGCTGGTGTCCCGGCCCCGGGTGGGCCTGTCCCACGTGGCGGCTCTGCTGACCGGCTTCGCGTTCTACGCCAACTCCCTGGTCACCGCCCAACTGGTGCAGGCGCCCAAGGCCACCGGGTACGGGCTCGGACTGTCCATCGTCCAGACCGGCCTGTGCCTGCTGCCCGGCGGCATCACCATGCTGCTGCTTTCACCCGTCTCGGCCCGGATCTCGGCGGCGCGCGGCCCGCGGATCACGCTCGCCCTCGGGGCCGCGATCATCGCGCTCGGCTACGTGGTGCGCATCGCCGACAGCCGTGACCTGTGGACGATCATCCTGGGCGCGACGGTCGTGGCCACCGGCACCACCTTCGCCTACTCGGCGCTGCCCACGCTCATCCTGCGCGCCGTCCCGGCGGGCCAGACCGCGTCCGCGAACGGCGTCAACGTCCTGATGCGGACCATCGGCCAGGCCGTCTCCAGCGCCGTGGTGGCCGCCGTCCTGGTGCACCACACCAGCCTCGTCGGCGGGCTCCCCCTGCCCACGCTGCACGGATACCTGATGGCTTTCGGCATCGCGGGCGTGATCGCCCTGGTCGCGAGCGCGGCGGCACTGACCATCCCGGGCGACCCCACCCCCGACGACACGCGGACCACCCGGGACCGCGCCGAGGGCGCGCGGGACGAGGCGTTGGAGGGAGCATGAGTGCCGTGAGCACCACTCCACCCACCGCGTCCCCGCCCGCACGCCGGGACGCCGAGGCGACCAAGGCGGCCATCCTCAGGGCGGCCCGCTACCTTCTCGCCCGGAACGCGCACGCCGACATCACCCTCAAGACCGTGGCCGAACGCGCCGGTGTCAGCGCCCCGTTGATCCTCAAGTACTTCGGCAACAAGGAAGCCCTCTTCGCCCGCGTGATGTCCTTCGAGACGGACGCGGAGGCCCTGCTGGACGCCCCGCTCGACGAACTCGGCCACCACATGGTCCGGCACGTCCTGGTCAGCCAGCGCGAGCGGGGCGCCGACCCGCTGCTGCGCATCGCGTTCGCGCCGCTGCAGGGCGACCACGGGGACATCCTGCGCGTCAACTTCCGCGCCCAGGTGGTCGACCGCCTCGCCGGACGGCTCCCCGGCCCCGACGCGGCCCTGCGCGCCGAACTGGCCGTCTCCACCATCCTCGGCCTCGGCGTGATGTACGGCATCGCCCGCGGCACCCGGCTGCGCGAGACGCCGACGGACACCATCGTGGACCGGTACGGGCCCACTGTGCAGGCCCACTTGGAGTCCTAGGCGTATCGGCGTGCCCTTCGGTACTGCCGGGCCAGGACCCGCAGCGTGGCGAACGCCGACGGCCCCGTGTCATGAAGCAGGACCCTGCCCCCTGCGCGTCGCACCGCGCCGAGGCGCAGTTCCTGGACGGCGATCAAGGCGTCGAGGAACGGCCGGTGTTCCGCCGCGACGAGAGTGGGAAGCGCACGGCAGCCCGCGAGCGTGGCCTCCGCGAGGTCGGCCTGCGCCCGGACCACGCGGTCCAGCGCGGGCACGCACGCCTCCGACTTGCTCCGCAGATTCTCGAACCTCAGCCCGTGCCGGGCGAGTTCGTCCCGAGGGATGCCGATGCGGTCGCTCTCGGCGTCCTCGCGGAGGTCGGCGAGGAAATCGCTGCGCTGCCAGCCGTCGATGAGATCCCGGCAGCCTCTGACGTACGACTCGTACGCCTCGGAGTCGGCCGGCGCGAGCAGGGACGCGGTCAGCATCAGGGCGGGCAGCGAGTAACTGTCCACGTACGCCTGGAAGTCGGCCTCCGTCTCGAAGCCGGTCCAACTCGCCTCGACGGGAGCGCCGTCGAGGAAGGCCCGCACCCGGGACGCCATGTGAGGGTGACGGCGAGCGGTGTCCCAGAGCGCCAACAGGGTGTCCTGGTCGGGTGGTTCGCCGCTCTCCAGGGCTGCCGAGGTCTCGGCGTCCCAGGCGGCGAGGGCCGCCGTACGCGCGTCCGCGTCGCCGGTGTCGATCAGTTCGTCGGTCGTGTGCATGTAGGCCACCGCGGCGACGACCGGCGGATGCAGCTCCGCCGGCAGCAACAGCCTCACCGCCACGTACTCGTGCAGCGCGTATCTGCGGACGATCCCGTGCTGGGCGTCGTAGGCGCTCCGTAGCCGCGGGTCGGTGATGCCCGCCTTCGTCAGCGCGGTCGGCCAACCGGTCACAACTCTCCCTGTGTCAAGATCCCGGACACAGCCTAGTGACTGCTAGCCGAACAGCCGGTCCAGGAAGGCGTTCCCGAACACCCCGTGCGGGTCGAGCCGGTCGAAGGTCCCGGCCGCCTGCCCCCACACCGATTCCCCGAACGAGCCCGGGACCGCTGTCCCCAGCACCTCCTCGTCGCTCCACGCGGCCTGCTCGGTGTACGCCCAGCCCTTCGACCACTCGACCCGGGTGCCGTCGTACGAGCGGAACAGGAACTGCTCCAACTCCCGCAGGAACTCCTCCGCGTACGGCGTCCCCGGCAGCGTCAGGACGTCCAGCCAGACCGCCGTGTCCCACTCGGGATGCTCGGCACTCGGCTGCAGCGCGGACAGCAACGGGGCGCGGGCCCCGGTGAGTTCGGCGTCCGCGGGGTGGTCGAGGCCGGTCACCCGGATCTCTACGGTGCCGTTGACGGGGAACCGGCCGAGCGCGGCGTACGCGGCGAGCCGTTCCCGGTAGAACTCCGTGAACTCGTGCACCACGCCCTGCACTTGGGCCCGGCTGGTGAGCACCGCATAGCCGTTGGCGGTCTCCCGCAGTGTCGTCGGTCTGACGTAGAGCAGCGTGTTCTTCGACGGCCCCCAGATGTCCGCCGACAGCGTCGCCGTCAACCCCAGTGCGGCGACGTCGAGTTGGGCGTTGCCGAGCACTGGCGCCAGATACCACGCGCCGTCGGACAGGATCCGCCCGACGAGATCCGCGACCAGCGTCGGGACATTGTCGGAGAACGGATAGTTGTACGGCGACGAGACGCGCCGCGACGGCAACGGCTTCGTCGGCGCGACACCCCACACCTTCAGCCAGGGGAACTCGGTGAACGCGAACCAGATCGCCTCGGCCCGCCCCGCCTCGTCCAGGAAACTCGCGAAGGTACGCCCGCCGGACCCGGGCGCCGCGAACAGCTCGGTCGCCGGGATGTCCGTACGGCTGACGCAGCGCAGATTGGCGTTCGCCCCCACCCGCAGCACGACCTCGGTGACCAGCGCACGCCCCAGATGGGTGAGCAGCGCCGCGCAGTCCGCCTCGTCACGGGTGTAGGTCCGCAGGACGTACGCGCCGGTGTCCGCGTCCCACACCACCGCCGTCAGCGACAGCACCAGATTGCTGAGCGACCCGAACGTGTGCCCGGCCGTCCGCTCCTCGCCCTTCGCCGGTACGGCCGTGCCGTGCGCGTCGATGGCCAGGGCACCGCCGAGCGTCAGATCGCCGGGAGCGGGCGAGGCGGTGAGACCGAGGCCGTGCCCCTCCAGGTAGGTGAGCAGCGCCTCCAGGGTGACACCGGTGCCGGCCCGGACGGTCGAGGCGGAGTCCAGGGTCAGGCCGGTGAGGTGCGGGGCGGTGTCGACCAGCAGCACCGGTGCCTCGGAGGTCGTACCGGACTCGATCGTGAGCGGTGACCAGCCGTGCGAGGAGCCGCGGGCGCGGACCCGCCAGCCGTGCTGCCAGGCCCAGTTGACGACCGACACCACCTGGTCGGTGTCGGTCGGCGCACAGGCCCACAGCCCGTCGGCGGTGATCTCGCCGACCCAGTTGCGGTACGCCGAGCGGTAGAGGTCGACCTCGGCCGGGAAGTCGGGCAGCTCGGCCGCGGCGAGGGCCGGATCGGCCGTCAGGAGGACGGGTACGGCGGCCAGGGCCGCCGCCGAGAGGAGGAAGCCCCGACGGGTCCAGGGAGCGGAACTGCCGTTCCCCGGTTGGAGGTTGTTCGCCACATGATCGGTCACGCGCACACGCTAGGCGGGAGTTGACACGAGTAGGCAGCCTGTCGAAGCGGTTCACCCGTGTGAGTGAACGATTCACAGTCGGCGGCCCGGAGGAGCCCGTTCCGCGTATGTCGGTGCCGGATGACAGACTGATGACATGGACGAACGTGTAATCGGCAGGTCGCAGCAGCAGGCATCCGTCGTCGGGCTCGGCACCTGGCAGCTGGGCGCCGACTGGGGAGACGTCGACGACAAGGAGGCCCTCGCCGTGCTGGAGGCGGCGGCGGAGTCGGGAGTGACCTTCTTCGACACGGCCGACGTGTACGGCGACGGGCGCAGCGAGCAGACCATCGCCGCCTTCCTCGCCGGTCGGCCCGATCTGCATGTCCTGGTCGCGACGAAGATGGGCCGCCGAGTCGACCAGATCCCCGAGAACTACGTCCTCGACAACTTCCGCGCGTGGAACGACCGTTCGCGCCGCAACCTCGGCGTCGACCGCATCGACCTCGTGCAGCTGCACTGCCCGCCCACGCCGGTCTACTCCTCGGACGAGGTGTTCGACGCCCTCGACACCCTGGTCGCCGAGGAGCGCATCGCCCGGTACGGCGTCAGCGTCGAGACCTGCGAGGAAGCCCTCACCGCGATCGCCCGGCCGAACGTGACCAGCGTGCAGATCATCCTCAACGCGTTCCGCATGAAGCCCCTGCTCCAGGTCCTCCCTGCAGCGCAGGAGGCGGGCGTCGGCATCATCGCGCGCGTGCCCCTCGCCTCCGGCCTGCTGTCCGGCAAGTACACCAAGGACACGTTCTTCCCGGAGAACGACCACCGCACCTACAACCGGCACGGCGAGGCCTTCGACCAGGGCGAGACCTTCTCCGGCGTCGACTACTCGACGGGCGTCGAGGCCGCCGCCGAGTTCTCCGCCCTCGCCCCCGAGGGATACACCCCGGCCCAGCTCGCCCTGCGCTGGATCATCGACCAGCCCGGTGTCACCACGGTGATCCCCGGCGCCCGCTCACCCGAACAGGCCCGCGCCAACGCGGCGGCGGCCGAGCTGCCCGCCCTGTCCGAGACCACGCTCACCGCGATCCGGGACCTCTACGACCACCGGATCAAGGACCAGGTGGAGGGCCGCTGGTAGCCCCCGGCGCTGTTTGAAGGGTCGGCGGTCCGGTTACACGGACCGCATGACCCAGGAAGACCGGCGGACGGGACGCGACGAGTCCGACGAGGAGCGCGCGGACCGGATGTGGGGCGAGCTCATCCAGGAGGTCCGGGTCGCGCAGACCGGCGTACAGATCCTCTTCGGGTTCCTCCTCACAGTCGTCTTCACCCCGAAGTACGACCAGCTGGAGCACGCGAACCAGATCCTCTACGTCGTGACCGTCGTCCTCGGCGCCACCGCCACCGGAGCGCTGATCGGCCCGGTCTCCCTGCACCGCCTGGTCTCCGGCCGGAGCGTGAAACCCCGGGCCGTGCGCTGGGCGTCCCGGCTGACCTTCGTCGGCCTCGTCCTGCTGCTCGCGACCATGACCGCCGCGCTGCTGCTGGTTCTCCGGGTCGCCACCCAGGACGCGTATGTGCCCTGGCTGGTCGCGGGGGTCGTCACCTGGTACCTGCTGTGCTGGTTCGTACTGCCGCTGTGGGCACGGCAGCGCGATACGACCCGATGACCCCGAGCCGCGCCATCTGCCGGTCGTGCACCCGGCTCAGGACCAGCACCGAGACCGTGGCGCCGATCAGCGCGCAGAACATGTCCCACTGGGTGTCCCACACATCCCCCTGCGTGGCCAGGAACGCGTCCGCGCTGTGTCCGCCGATCACGGCCGCCGCCCACTCGAACAGCTCGAAGAGGGCGCTGAAGGCTAGGCACGCGCACACCGTGAGCGGCGCCGGCCAGCGGCTGCCCCGCAGGGGGGAGGTGCGGATGAGCAACTCCCGTACCAGGAGCGCCGGTACGAAGCCCTGCATGAGGTGCCCGAAGCGGTCGTAGGGATTCCGGCTGAGTCCGAACGTGTCCCGGACCCAGTCGCCGATCGGCACCTGCGCGTAGGTGTAGTGGCCGCCCACGGCGAGGACCAGCGCGTGCGCGGCGAGCAGACAGCACAGGAGGCCGGTGAGGGGGAAGCGCCGCCAGGTCAGGACGATCACCGGCAGTCCCACGAAGACCCACACGGTCTCCAGGAACCAGGTCGTGCGGTCGTGCGGATGCCAGGCCGAGACGGCCAGGCCCGCGACCACCAGCGCGACCATCAGGGCCGGCAGTCGGCGCCGGGGCGCGGAAGGAACGACGGACACGATGGGGCTCCCTTGTCGTGGGGAGCCCCATCGTGTCGGAGGGCCGAAGCCGCTACATGAGTACGGCTACTCAGCCGGCGTAGTGGTCTTGCGCAGCGCGGTGAGGCAGCTGTCGATGGCCTGCTGGAGTTCCTCAAGACGCTGGACCATGTCGTCCTCGTAGAAGTCCTGGGCGTCGTCGAAGGTCAGCTCCTCGAACGCCTTCGTCGCCTTCTGGAGGCTGCTGTAGAACTTCGTCCGCCGCTCCTGGACACGCAGTTCGGGGTCCGCCTCCACCGTCTCGACGACCAGGTTCTTCATGGTGTCGTAGGCCTCGGTGGCCCACTCGCCGGTGTCCTCGCCGTCCTCCAGCTCGTCGAGCAGCGACAGATGCCGCTCGGCCTCCTGGCGTACGTCGAGGGGCGCGTCCACGGTCTGTCCGGCGGGGGTCTTGATCTGGCCCGACTCGGCGATCTGGCGGACGTAGCCGATCCGGTCCGCCGAGCGGCTCTCCGTCGCGACGGCCTTCTTCAGGTCGTCGGTGCGGACCACGTCGCGGGCCAACTCGGCCTGCAGCTCGGGGTCTTCGCGCACCCGGTCGAGCAGCGCCTGCCGGGCCGCCCGCGCGGTGGACGGGTCGGCGAGGATCGCGGCGCGCAGCGCGGTCGGGTTCTCGGCGACCTCGAGTGCCTTGGTGGGGCGGATGCCCTCGGCCTCGGCGGCCTCGGAGATGGCGGTGCCGCGCTCGGAGGTGGCGCTGGAGCGGGAGACGTAGTAGTTCAACCACACGTCCGCGTCCGGGAGTTCGACCTCCTGGCCGGGGGCCAGCTCCTCGAAGTGCGGGACGAGACCGTCGTCCGCGGCCCGGTCCCAGGCCTTGTAGTAGCGCATGACCCGCTCGGGGGAGCAGTCGGCGAGCTCGGCGAACTCCTTCGCGGACACCTTCGGCGTCTCGTCCGCGCCCTGCCCGCCGGGCCGCACGCTGCGTGCCACCTTGAGGCCGAAGGCCCAGCCGCCGGTGCGGGCGTAGGCTCCGAACTCGTGCGCGTCCCGGGCGACGAGGCCGGCGTCGTCGAGGGCGGTGAAGGACGTCTCGGCCTGGTCGATCACTACGGTCAAGGCGGACTCTCCTGGGCTTGAGATGAGGCATGGTGCGAACAGGCAGCCTATATCCACCCATTGCCGCTGGTTTGAGTGCCCGGCCCTCGCGTCGCCGTCAGTTCGCCTCCGGCCGGAAGGTCTTGAAGAAGGTCTGCAGCGCCTGGCGGTTGGCCGCGTCGTTCCACTCGTCGGCGGGCGTCGTCCACCGTAGCGAGAAACTGCGCCCGCCGCCGAGCAGGAAACCGCGCCCGAGCGTGCGCACCTTGGCGTCGCCGGTCCCGGAGAACCACTCCAGGTCGGCCGCCTTGTCCCCCTGGTACGTCGTGGCCCTGATGTCGCCGATCTGCTGGAATCCCGCGGTCTGCTTCAGCCCCGGCAGGACGTCGTCGCGCCAGATGGCGACCGGGTCCGGGCCCGCCTGAGTGCTGTACGTCACGGCCAGGGTGCGCGGGTCGCCCGAGGCACCGAAGGTGACGCGATAGGCGACGTCGGTCTCCCGCTGGGTGTCCAGCACCTTCCAGCCCTTGGGGAGCGCGACGGAGAAGCCCTCCGGTGCCTTGAACACCCGGAAGCCGGCGGGCAGCACGGAGGCGGTGGGGGACGGGGACGCGCCGGCCGAGGCTGAGGCGGACGCCGCGGGGGAGGTCGGGGATGTCGGTGAGGGCGTGGCGGAGGGGCTGTAGGCATGGCCGTCGACGTTCTCGCCGGGGGTGGTGGCCGCGGCGGAGGCGGACGGGAGGGGCGAGGAGGGGGAGGTGGCCGACGAGGTCTTGGTGCCGGGGAGTTGGTGGGTGGCGGCGAGGACGGCGACCGCGACGGTGCCGACGGCCAGGGCGGTCCCGACGGCCATGCCCCGCCCGCTCCAGGTGGTGCCCGCGCCGCGGAACGTGTCGTAGGCCCGCCGCAGCCGGGGCAGCGGGACGGGCTCGCGGTCCGCGTACGGGTCCTCGTGCAGGATGCGGGTGAGAGCCTCGCGGACCACCGGGCGGGTCATCCGCTCGCGGGAGTTCTTGCGCAGCAGCCCCAGGATGACCTGCGCCAGCGGTCCCGCGCGCGACGGGCTGCGCATGGGGAGCCGGTCCACGCCCTTCAGGGTCGCCTCGGGGCGGCCCCGGTCCCGGAACGGCGGGTGTCCCTCGACCAGTGTGTAGAGGATGGCGCCCAGCGCCCACAGGTCGGCGGCCGGTCCGATGCGCTCGTCGCGGGCCTGTTCGGGGGAGGCGTACGAGGGCTCGGTGAGCCGGGGGACGAGGGTGGCGCCGGCGAGTCCGAAGCCGGTCAGGACGACGGTGCCCCGGTCCCGCACGAACACCTGGCCGGGGCTGAGTTCGCCGTGGGTGATGCCCTCGTTGTGCGCCGCCTCCAGGATGTCGAGCAGTTCGAGGCCGATGCGGGCCGCCCGTACATAGTGGAACGTGCCCTGTTGGGCGAGGAGTTGGCCGAGCGGTGTGCCGTCGATCCAGTCGGTGACGGTCCACAGGGTGCCGGCGTCCTCGACGGCGTCCATGACCTGGGCGACCCGGGTGGGACTGAGCAGCACCATGATCTCGGAGGTGCGCATGATGGCGGCGGTGGTCCGGCGGGCACTCTCCTCGTCCAGCGCGCCGGGCAGTGTCACCTGCGTGAGGAGGCACGGGCGTTCGGCGGCCATGTCCTCGCCGTACCAGGTGACACGGTTCGTCTCGCGATGCACGACCTCCATGGGTCGGTATCTGCCGGCGACTGACTCGTGTACGGAGACGTGTGTCTCGACCATGGCCATCCCTCGCTGAAACCCCTGGCTCTCACCTTTCCCAGAAGTACGGCGGTTGTGATGGGCTGGTTCAAAGGAATCCCAATGGCCGACGGTTCTTGCCTTTTATTCAATCGCGGAGGGCAGGGGTGCGAGGAAATGTTGACGGGAATATCCCTGCCCCGACCTGGCGGTAACCACCGGTAACGGGCAACTTTCCCGGCGTTGGCGCCCTGACCAGGCCCTCTTGCCCCGGCCGGGCCGATCCCTGCGCTAGGGGACTTCCCGCCGCTACCTTGCTGTTCCCGGGAGTTCAGATCGGCCGTCGGGTCAGCGGTCGGAAGTGGTCAGCAGGCCGATCAGGAAGACCGTGATCGACCGCTCAAGGGTCGCGGCGAAGGGGGTGCGGAGGAATACGAGACTCGGGTCGTTGGCGTAGGCGTTGCGCACGGCCGGCGCCGGATGGCTGTGCGTCCACAGCGCTCCGACGAGAACGATCGTCATGCTGGCCGCCTCGGCGGCCTCCTGGTCGCCGAGCTCCGGCAGGATCTCCCGCAGCATGCCCGCCAGACCGGTGAGTCCGTCGTGGGCACCCCGCTTGTACCTCGCGGCCACCTCGGCGGAGACATTGTGCTCAAGGATGCCGGCCTGGGCGCTGAGCAGTTCGCAGAGCATCTTCCGGGACGCGAACGACGCGGCCAGGCCCGATGCCACCGACTCCGCTCTCTCGATCGCGGAAGCCGTCCGGTCGACGCAGGCGGGCAGCTGATCGACCACCTCGGTCAGAAAGTCGCGGGTCAGGCTCTCCAGGAGGTCCAGGAGGACCGCCTCTCGCGACTCGAAATAGCGCATGACGTTGGACTTCGCCAGTCCCACGCGGCGGCTGAGTTCATTGAGGCTCAGGGCCGATACCGGCATCTCGCTGAGCATGGTCGCCGCTGTCTCCAGGATGCTCCGGCGGCGTACCTCGCGCTGCTCCTCGCTTCTGGCGCGCTGGAACGTGTTCATGCCCACATGTTACAGACCTCCGGTCCCTTGTGTAGAGACCGGAGGTCTCTTATGCTCGAAGAGGCCGCCGGTCTGTTAAGCGGGTCGGGTCGGTCGAGTGTCAGGTCCTACAAATTCTGAGAGCGGGAGTCAGCAATGACGAAGAAGATAGCCCTGGTCACCGGTGCCTCCTCGGGCATCGGCGAGTCCGCCGCCCGACAGCTTCAGGCGGCCGGCTTCGTCGTCTACGGCGCGGCCCGGCGCACCGAGCGGATGAGCGGCCTGGCGGCGTCGGGCGTACGCACGCTCGCGCTCGACGTCACCAGCGAGGCCTCGGCCGAGAAGGCGGTCGCCGAGATCATCACGGCAGAGGGACGCATCGACGTTCTCGTCAACAACGCGGGCTACGGCTCCTACGGCGCGCTGGAGGACGTACCCATGGAGGAGGCCCGCGCACAGATCGAGGTGAATGTGTTCGGCCTGGCGCGGCTGACCCAGCTGGTCCTTCCGCACATGCGCGCCCAGCGAAGCGGCACCATCGTGAACATCAGCTCCATGGGCGGCCGGTTCGCCACGCCCATGGGGGCCTGGTACCACGCCGGCAAGTACGCCGTCGAAGGTCTCAGCGACGCGCTGCGCCTGGAAACCAAGCGGTTCGGCATCGACGTCGTCCTCATCGAGCCCGGCTCCGTCCGGACCGAGTGGGGCGCGATCGCGGCCGGCAAACTGCGTGCCGCCTCCGGCCACGGGCCGTACGCCGAGCAGGCCGACGCGATGGCCGAGTCCCTTGAGCGGAGCTCGCGGCCCGGCGCCCGCATGACCTCACCCGCCACCGTCATCGGCAAGGCCGTGACTACGGCGGCGACCGCCCGGCGTCCGCGTACCCGCTATCGCGTCGGGTTCGGAGCGCGCCCCCTGATCTTCCTCAGCAGGCTGCTGCCGGACCGCACCTTCGACGCGCTCATCAAACGCTCGTCCGGCGTACCGGCGTGAACGCCCCGCTCTGACACCGGCAACTCCGAAGAATCCACCACCAGTTCACAAGCGAAGGAAAGACCGTGCCCGAATCCACCAGCCCTCGGCCCAAGGCCCTGATCGTCCTGTCCTCGGCACGGCTGCTCCCCCTGAGCGAGCCCGCCGGCCACCCCGGGATACCGACCGGGTTCTTCCTCGTCGAACTCGCCGCCGTCATGGCGGAGTTCGAGGGCGAATACGACTTCATCCTGGCCACACCGGACGGCCAACTGCCGCAGCTCGACGTCAACGGACTCGCTCTCAACTTCCACGCGGGCGCCAACCTGGGCCCTGCCACCGCCCGTACCACCATGCAGATCGGAGTCGAGCGGCTCGGCCCCGAGAAGCTGCGCGAGAGGAACCCGGACCTCCTCGAGCGCCGCGAGACCGAACTCGCCCTCGCCCACCGGCTTCTGGGCCGCATCCTGGTCTCGGATCCGCTTCCCAGGACCGACGCGGAGGCCATCTCCGTCCGAGGCGATGTCGTCGCCGGCTTAGACGCACTGCCGCAGCGCGAGTACCTGTCCATCCAGCAGCTCATCGAACGGCACCGTGATCCCGCGTCCGACTTCTCGCTGGCGGACCTGGCCTTCGTGCACATGCCCGGCGGACACCCCCCGATGGTCGACTTCCACGACAACCCGTGGATGGGGGAGCTGCTCCACACACTGCGCGAGGTCGACGTCCCGATCTCCCTCATCTGCCACGCCCCGATCGCCCTCACCTCGGCGTGCTACCGGGTCGACGGCGACGGGAAGGTCACGACCGATCCGGAGCACGCCTTCAAGGGCGCGCGGATCACCACCGTGCCCAAGTACGGCGAGAAGGCGATGCTCGCGTTCCAGTACCCCAAGGTGCCCGGCGAACGAACGCGCCTGATCTACTACGTCGACGTGGCACTCAAGGAGGCCGGCTACGACGTCAACCTCACCCTCAACCCCTCGGCCGCCAAGGTGATCTGGGACGCCGACCACTCCCTGCTGACCGGCAACGGACCCCAGGCCGCGGACGAGCAGGCCGCCCGGCTGGCCGAGATCGTGCGCGGGCGGGTGCGCAACTCCCGTTCAACCGCGCGCTAGTTGTGCCCGGCCATCACGTTGCGAGTTGAGGGCAGACAGCCGATGCGCACACTGAAGTGGCTCTTCGACACCGAGGACGAGGCCGTCACCCTCGCCAACGCCACCGAGTACGGCCTGGCCGGCGCCGTGTGGTGCGGGGACGCCGCCCGGGGGATGGCCCTGGCCCATCGCATCGAGGCCGGCCAAGTCGCAGTCAACGGGGGCGTGATGGGCGTCGGGACACCGTTCGGCGGCTACAGGACGAGCGGCATCGGCCGGGAGAAGGGCATCGCGGCCCTCTACGAGTACACCCAGCTCAAGACGGTCGGCGTCGCCCTGCCGGACCACTGCACCAAGTGATGTCAGTGCCGGGTGGAAAACTGCCCGACATGATTGAACCGAACCCGAAAGCGGACCTTCTCAGGTACTTGCAAGAGGCGCGTGACGCCCTGGTGTGGAAGCTCGATGGTCTGTCGGAGTACGACATCCGCCGTCCGCTGACTCCCACGGGCACGAATCTGCTGGGGCTGGTCAAGCATGTCGCCGGCATCGAGCTGGGGTACCTCGGCGACACGTTCGGGCGGCCGTTCTTCGACGGGGAGCCGCCGTTCTGGTGGTACACCGAGGAGTCGGAGGCCAATTCGGACATGTGGGCCACGACGGACGAATCGCGGGAACTGATCGTCGGGCTGTACCGCCAGGCATGGGAGCACTCCGACAGCACGATCGCGACGCTGCCACTCGACGCGATCGGTCATGTCCCGTGGTGGCCGGAGGAACGCCGGGAGGTGACGCTGCACCACATCGTCGTGCGCGTGCTCTCCGATACTCAACGGCACGCCGGTCACGCCGACATCGTGCGGGAACTCCTCGACGGATCCGTCGGATATGTGCAGGGCAAGGACAACCTGCCACCGGAGGATCAGGCGTGGTGGGAGGAGTACCGGAGCCGACTGGAGCGCGTGGCGCGGGAAGCCGACAGCTGACTCGCCCCAACTGACCGTGAAACGGGCCCTCCCGAGGAACCTCCCATGCGTCTGCCGCCTGCCACCCCTGCGTCACGCCCGTCGGGTCACCCGCGAGCGTCGGAGATGCCGGAGGCCGGTTCGCCCAACTCGCCCGTCGGACCGTCCCGAACGGCCAGGCGGCGCAACCGGGTTGAGCTTGTCTGCCCTGGCGCACGCGAGGGTACGCACTCGGCCGGTGGTGCGCTCCGGTCGTGGCGGGGTGGCCGAACGTCCCGTTCCGCACCAGGTCCGCCGCAGTCACCGATCCGCTGCGGCGGAGCTGTCACGCTCACGCCGCAGCGTCGGTCGGTGCTTCGGTCGGCCTCCGTCAGGCTTCGCTCACGGCGAGCGCCGCCAGTTCGCGATCGACGGCGTCCTGGTGGGCCTGCGCGTCCTCGCGGGCCTTCTTCGGGCTCCAGCGGCCTGCCATCACGAACACGAAGGGCAGGAAGAGGACTTGGCCGCCGACACAGATCCACCACCAGGTGCGCCACTCGCCGGGGCCGTCCTTAGCGGCCTTCTGCACCTTCGGCCCGTACTCCTTGAGCACCTTGAGCTGAGGCTGTGCCTTCTGTACGACGGCCAGGTCGGCGGGGCCGACCTCCTTGACCGCGCGGGCGGCGAGGTCGGCGGGCGTGGTGGTCGGCGTGTACTTGCCCAGTTCGGCGAAGAGTTGGGGGTGCGCGCCGACGACGGCCAGCGCGGGGGCGGCCTGCTTCTGTGCCGCCGCGACCTCGGCGCCGTGTTCGACGAGCGGGGTGACCGAGGTGACCAGCACCGGGATGAACGCCGCCGACACGGCGACCACGATCCGTACCGTCCAGCCCCAGACCGCGAGGCCCGCCGCGGTCGCGGCCGGATTGCGCTTCTCCACGGTCTCGGTGAAGCTCGCCATCCAGGGGGCGTAGGCGATTCCGCTGAACACGCCGATCGCGACGAACAGCCAGGCGAAGGTGTAGTAGCCGGTCGTCGCGTGGGTGGCCCGTGAGGCGAAGACCGCGGTCGCCACGACGGCGCCGATCGCGCCGACGATCATGAAGGGCTTGCGCACCAGCAGCCGGTCCGAGAGCAGGCCGGCCACGATCAGCGCGAGGGCGTTCGCGGCCCAGTACCAGTTGGCCAGGCCGTTGGTGCGCTGCTCGCTGTAGCCGAAGGTGGTCGAGAAGTAGACGACGAAGTTGCCGACGGCGGCGTAGTAGAGGAGCAGGAACACCGCGATGGCGAAGGCGGAGCCGAGGATGTCCAGGCGCAGCATCTGCCGCCACTCGCCGCGCCGTACCGCCTCGGTGTCCAGTCCCTTGGCGCGTGCTTCGACCAGGGCCCGGTCCCGCAGGCTCACCATGATCTGGTCGCGCAGCCCCGGCGACAGCTCGCGCAGGGCGAACAGGGCGACGACGAACACGATCAGCCCGGCCGCCCCGGAGTAGCGCAGCTCGTCCTGCCAGCCGGCGGAGTCGAGGGTGCTGCTGGTCACCGAGGTGACGACCAGGCTGCCGATGACCGGGCCCATCGTCCAGTAGCCCATCGCGGTGGCGCGGCCGAGCTGCGGTGAGAAGTCCCGTATCAGCGCCGGGGTCGCGACCAGCACGATGCCCTCGATGACACTGACGACGGCGAACAGCACCAAGTACGTCGTCTTGTCAGCCGCGTTGGGCAGTCCGAAGAAGACCAGGAGCGCGGCGATCAGCAGTCCGTAGACCACGAGGTTCGCCCGTCCCCAGCGGTCCGCGAGGCCGGCCACGAGGGAGGCGAAGGCCCCGAAGGCGTTGCCGATGACCGAGACCCACACGAAGTAGCGGTAGGTCATGTCGAAGTGCGTGATGATCGACGTCGCCACCGCGTACTGGATGTAGAGCATGTAGTAGAGCACGACGGTCGTGACCACCACGATCGCCAGATACGACATGCGTCGCCCGGTGGCCGGATACGCCGCCAGGTCACGGCGGTACAGCCCGGTGAGTGAGCCGTGAGAGCCGGCGCCGGGCGCATCGGTACTGGGGTTACTCGTGTCAAGCGGTGCGGAAGCGGAAGACATACGACTCCCTTTGAGGCTGCTGGGGACGGGGTGAGCGGCGGGAGGGTGGGGGTCCTTCCGTTCGGCGGAGCGTAGTACCGACTAGTCGGTATGGCTAGATGTGCGACAAGCCTTCGCGCGTGGGGTCGAGAACGGGACCCTTCACGCGGGAAGGCGGCATCGCTTAGGCCGTCAACGGCAGGTCAGCGCAGGCCGAAGCGCTCCGACCAGTCCGCGATCTCCCCGGCCGTCGCGTTGCCCCCGCACACCACGAGGCCGAGCCGCGCGCCGTCGCCGACCCGCTCAAGGACCTGCCGGGCGGCGGGCAGCAGACAGCCCGCGGCGGGCTCGGTCCACACCTTGCCGTGCTCGGCGAGGTCGAGACAGCCCCGCACTGCGTCCTGGTCGGAAACGGTCAGCACCTCGGTGACCAGGGCCGACACGTGGTCGTATGTCAGCTGCGACACGGCCGGCGCGCTGAGCGTGGTCACGATCGACGACGGTACGACCGACACCGGGCCACCGGCCGTGAGCGCCGCGGACATGGCCTCGGCGCCCTCGGTCTCCACACCCCAGACCCGGATCCCGGGCCGCCGGGCGTGCAGCGCGGCGGCGACCCCGGCGATCAGCCCACCGCCGCCGATGCTGACCAGTACGTCGGTGAGTTCACCGGCGTCGTCCGCCAACTCCAGCCCCACGGTGCCCTGTCCGGCGATCACCACCGGGTCGTCGAACGGGTGGACCAGGGTCAGCCCCTCGTCCCGCAACCGGTTCACCAGCGCGAACGCGCTCGGCATGTCGTCGGTCAGCCGCAGCGACGCGCCCGCCGCCTCCACCAGCGCGACGGACCGGGCCGGAGCCGAACGCGGCATCACCACCGTGGCCTTCACGTCCAGCGCCGCCGCCATGACCGCGAGCGCGATCCCGTGGTTGCCGCCGCTGACCGCCACCACGCCGGCCGCCAACTCGTCCTCCCCGAGCGACAACAGCTTCGCCGTGGCACCGCGCGCCTTGAAGGAACCCGTGCGCTGCAACAGCTCCAGCTTCGTCGTGACCGGGACACCGAGCAACTCCGAGAGCCCGGGGCTCTCCACGGTCGGGGTGCGTACGACGTGTCCGGCGATCCGCTCGGCGGCGGCTTCGATGTCCGAGATGCCGATCAAGGCAGTCATCCTCCCGGCACGGGGACAGGTGACCCGTGCCGTCTCGACCCTGACCCGGAAAGGACGTGCAGGTCAACACGTTTCAGAGATCGCGGCGCACCAGGAACTCCAACAGGGACCGCAGCTCGTCGGCCGGCCCGGTCTCCAGGGGAACGCCGGCGAGAGCCGTCTCCACGGCGGCAATGTGCCGACGGGCCTCCGCCAGCGTCGCCGTACGGCCACCGGCCTCCTCGATCAGCCCGGCAGTCACGGCGGGTTCGGCACCCGATTCCAGCAGTGCGGCGAGGTACTCAGCGCCGGGGGCGGAGAGCGCGGTCAGCACCGGGAAGGTCTTCTTGCGCTCCCGCAGATCGCCGTGCACGGGCTTGCCGGTAACCGCCGGGTCGCCCCAGATCCCCAGGACGTCGTCGACCAGCTGGAAGGCGATGCCCAGATGCCGTCCCGCCCGGTCCAGCGCGGCGACTGTCGCAGGGGGCGCCCCGCCGAGTACGGCACCGAGCGCGGCCGAACAACCCAGCAGTGCACCGGTCTTGCCCCCGGCCATCGCCCGGTACTCGTCGGGACGCACCCGCTCCGGCCCCGTCCAGGGACGCGCCGCGAACAGCAGGTCGTCCGCCTGTCCGTGCACCAGGTCACCGAGCGCCGTGGACAGCAGGCGCAACCCGCCCGCGCCGCCCGGGGCCGCAGCGAGCGTCTCCACGGCCAGCGCGAACAGGGCGTCGCCCGCGAGAACGGCCGGTCCCGTGCCGTATGTCTTCCACACCGTGGGGCGGCGGCGCCGGGTCTCGTCGCCGTCCATGATGTCGTCGTGCAGCAGCGAGAAGGTGTGCACCAGTTCCACTGTCACGGCAGCGGCGATCCCGGCCCGCGCAGGCGCACCGGTGACTTCCGCGCCGAGTACGGCGAGGGCCTGCCGTACGCCCTTGCCGCCCGGCGCGACGACGGGCGTACCGCCCACCTCGCACCAGCCGAACGAGTAGGCCGCCAACTCGCCCAGCCACGGATGCAGCCGCCCGACCGTCTCCTTCAGCGCGGGGTGCACCAACTCCCGGCAGCGGTCGAGGACTTGGGGTGCGGTCGGTGCCGCTACGACTGAGGGGAGCGCCGTCACCGTACGACCTCCACCGCGACGCCCAGCTCGTCCTGCGCCCGTGCCACCATCTCGCGCGCGTGCCGCAGCCCTATGTGCTCCAACACCCGTGCCAGATCGGCCAGTTCGGCCGCTGTCTCGGCACTGTCGCGGCCCAGGCGGGCCAGGGACTTGGCCAGGCCCAGCCGTGAGAGCGCCTCGCCGCGCGGCTCGCTCATCGCGCGGAACTCGGCGAGCGCCTGCTCGTAGAGGTCCCGCGCCTCGGCGTAACGCCCGTCGCGGTACAGGACGTTGCCGCGCATCTTGTGGTTGTACGCGAGCGCGCTGGAGAGATTCATCGCACGACAGCTCTCCTCGGCCTCGGACAGCAGGCCGAGTGCCCGCTCGGGGTCCCGGTCACGCACCGAGACGATGTCGGCGAGTCCACGCAGCGCCCAGGCGTGCCCGCGCCGGTCGTCGGCGCCCGCCGCGATCGTGGCCGCCTCCTCGAACATCGCGTACGCCGTGTCGTAGGAACCCCTGTTGCGATGGATCTGTGCGATGCCCTCCAGCGCCCACACCGTGTGCCGGGCCTCGCCGCGCTTGCGGGCCTCGGCCAGCAACTGTTCGTGCAGCCGCGCCACGGCCTCGTAGTCACCCTGGATACGGCCGGTCTCGGCGAGGCCCGCCAGTGAGTATCCCCGTACGACGATGTCGCCGCCGCGCTCGCCGAGTTCGGCCGCGAGCCCCAACAGCCGCCAGGCCAGCGGGAAGGCGCCGCGCTGCCGGGCCAGGGTTCCGCCGCTCCACAGGGCCCAGGCCATCGCGGCCGTGTCCCCGCCCTCGCGGGCCGCGCGGTAACTCGCCTTCCACGCCCGGTCCGCCTCCCGCACCTGCCCGAGCCGCCGGTGCGCCTCGGCGACCGCGAGCCCCGAGCGGGCCGCCTCGCCGCGCTGCCCCGACCGCTCGGCCGCCGCCAACTGCTCGGTGCCGGCGGCCAGTACGTCGACCAGTGAGGAGTTCACGGACAGGGCGGTGAGGGCGCCCTGGTACTCCGGAGCGAATGCCTTGCCGTACATCGATGCCTTTCGGTTTGTATACACCGCATGTAGACACTGTGTGTATACATGCGGTGTATAGAGCGTCGAAAATCAGCCCTGGCCGTGGGGGCCAGGGCGTCATCTGCTGTTGCGGATCAAGACGTCGATGCGGTCGGCGAGGTTGCCTGTGAGGCGCAGATCACTCGCCGGACCTCAGTGCTGCTGCGCCTTCTGCGGAGTCACCTCGCTGGGCCGTACGACGACGAACCCCTCGCCCTGGAGCATGAGTTGGACGGCCTCGCCCGAGCCGCCCCGCAGCATCGACCCGATGGACTGCGAACGGTGCAGCGAGGTCTGGAGGTTGGCCGACCAGCCGACCACCGCGTCCGTGTCGACGAACACCGGGTACTGCGGCGAGACGGGTATGACCAGCGGGTTGCCCTCGCAGACCAGACCCAGCTTGCCCTGCCCGCTGAAGACACTGTTGAACAGGCCGCCGCCGGCGATGCCGGAGCCCTTCACCGTCTTGATCGCGTACGACAACGAGGCGTCGAAACACAGGACGTTGCGGCCGTTGACGGTGAACTCGTCACCGGGGTCGATCTCGACCACGAAACAGTTCTGCGCCTCGTGCGCGAACCACGCCTCGCCCTGGCCGCGCACCGCCATCAGCGGCAGGCCCTCACCGGTGACCACACGCTTGAGCATGCCGCCAACGCCCTGGCCCTTGCGCTCGAACTGGAGGTTGCCGCGGTAGGCGATCATCGCCCCCTGGCGGGCGAGCATCTCGCCGTTGACCGCATACCTGATGCACTTGGCATTCTCGACGGTCATGCCCGGCGCGGTGGCCGGCTGCACCATGTGCTCACTGGAAAACAGATCACCCTTCATGCGGGCATCCTGACCCGGAAGATCTCATTCCGCCAAGATCGTGGAGGGGGTGACCTCGTCGGACGGTCAGGCGCCGAAGAGTTGCGTCCAGTACGTCCCCATCTGTCCGCCGCCCGCGAAGCCGATGCCTATGTGGGTGAAGTCCGGCTTGAGGATGTTGGCACGGTGGCCGGGGCTGTTCATCCAGCCCTCCACGACCTCGGCGGGGGAGCGCTGACCGCAGGCGATGTTCTCGCCGATCGTGCGCCTGCGTGAGCCCGCGGCGGCGGCCCGGTCCCAGGGCTGGGAGCCGTCGGGGGAGGTGTGCGAATAGAAGGCCCGGGCCACCATGTCCGTGCTGTGCGCCTGCGCGGCGGCGGCGAGCAATGGGTCCACGGCCAGGGGAGGCAGCCCGGCCCTGGCCCGCTCCGCGTTGGTCGACTCGACGACTTTCGCCGCTGTCTGGGCCAGGTTGCCCGTGGTGATCGGCGTTGCCCACAACGCCGTCCAGTAGACGTCACCGGAGCGGGGATCGACGGCTTGGGCCGGTCCCACGTGGGTGAAGGCCTGCTCCAGCAGCGTGTGTCGGGCCTGTTCGGTGCGGAGACAGTAGTCGACGAACTCCGCGGGGGTGCGCGGACCCGAGACCAGGTGCTCGCCGACGGTGAGATAGGTGTATCCGGCGTGGGTCACGCGCTGGTACACGGAGGTGCCGTCGCGGCTCTCGGTGCTGAGGTGCCCTGCGGCGGCCATGTCGGAGACATGGGCCTGTGCGGCGGAGGTGAGGCGGGAGTCCGGGGACACCGGCGGGCAACCGGCCTTGGCACGCGCGGAGTTGACCAGGGTCACGAAGCCGGTGGGGTCAGGTGCCGGGGAGTTGGGCAGGCCGGGGCGGGGCGCCGAGCGGGGAGCGGGCACGGACGCCGATCGCACGGCGGCAGGAGGTGTGTCCTCGACGATGTCCACGCCGAAGTCCCGTGCGATGCCCGCGAGTCCGTCGGCGTAGCCCTGCCCCAGTGCACGCAGCTTCCAGTCCGTGCCGCGACGGTAGAGCTCGGCGAGGAGCAGGACGGTCTCCCGCTGGGGGCGGGCCGGGGTGAAACGGGCGAGCGGACGGCTGCCCGCGTCCGCGACATGCAGGGTGGGTGCCGGCAGGCGGCCCAGTGGTGTGCCGGGGTCGGCGGGGCTGACGACGACGGTGACCCGGGCGGCGCCGGCGCGGAGGCGGGCCGGGTCGACGGTCAGGGTGTCGCCCTGGAGGCGGGCTCCGGTCACGGTCGGCTGGTTGTAGAACACGAAGTCCGCGTCACCGCCGACCTTGCCGCTCTCGTCCGTGATCAACGCCGACACGTCGAACGGGCCGGGCACCCGCAGGGTCATGGCACCGCCCGGGAGAGGCAGATTGCCGCCCGGCACCAGCTCGTCCATGGCACCGCCCTCGCTGTTCGTGCCCGGGGGAGTACCCGGTGGGGGAGTTCGTCCCCCACTCAACGTCCCACCGGGGCGGGAGGGTTCCCGCAGGGCGCGACGGGGCCCGGGCGGCGGCGCTTCCCGGGCCCCGTCCTCGCGTGCACTCAGTCGCGGGCGATGCCCGGCGCGATGTCCTCGTAGGCCATGTGCCGTTCGGTCACGTAGGAGCCCCGGCCGGTGAGCGGTGAACCCTCGATCGTCCTGGTGCGCTTGCCGCAGAACGCCGACTCCAGGGTGCCCGCCATCGTGTTCAGCACCGTGCCGTTGTTGGAGGTGTTGGCCAGCGCGGTGAGACTGCGGCGGCCGTCCTCCGAGGTGAAGGAGTAGGTGTAGAAACCCTGCACCGCGCCCGTGTGGCCGTACACGGAGACGCCGCAGGACAGGTCGCGCCGGCGCAGCCCGAGGCCGTACCGCGTCGTGCTGTTGACCGGAGTCCACCGCTCCATCTGCGCGAGCGCGGCGGCGGAGGTGAGCCTGCCGGAGAGCAGGGCGGAGAAGAAGGTGTTCAGGTCGTGGGTGGTGGAGATGAGCGCGCCCGCGCTCTGGGCCCAGGACACCGTCTGGTCGGTCGCGTCGACCGGTTGCGTGCCCGCGCGGTCCTGGGTGAGGTAACCGTGGGCGTGGCGGCCCGGGATCTTCGTCTCCGGGTGGACGTAGAAGGTGTCGCGCAGCTTGAGCGGCTTGATGATGCGGTTGCGGTACTCGGTCCCCACGGAGTGGCCGGTCAGCTTCTCGATGAGCATCCCGGCGACCACGAAGTTGGTGTTCGAGTACGAATAGGCGGCGCCCGGCGCGTTGGTGCGCGGGTGCTTCAGGGACAGCCGCACCAGCTGCCGGTAGGTGAAGACCTTGTCGCGTACGGCCTCGAAACCGGATACCGAGTTGGCGAACATGGAGTTCGTGTAGTCGTACAGGCCGCTGCGATGGCTCAGCAGGTGCCGCACGGTGATCCGCTTGTCCGGCAGCAGGCCGGGCAGGTAGCGGTCGACCGAGGCGTCCAGGTCGAGTTTGTGCGCGTCGACGAGTTGGAGCAGGACGACGGCGGAGAACGACTTGGTGACGCTGCCGATCCGGAAGCGGTCGGCGTTGTCGATGGCCCGGTGTGTCGCGCGGTCGTCGATGCCTGCGGCGGCCGTGCGGACGGAGCCGCGGTCGTCGATGCGGGCGATCGCCCCGGGTGCGCCCTGTGTCGTCAGGGTGCGCAGCACGGCACGGAGACCCGCCATGTCGGGCGCCGGGAGTGCGACCGCTCGGCTGTCCGTGGTGTCCGGCTCGTGGGTCGCGGCGTGGGCGGGTACCGCCGTGAGCGTCACCAGCGCGGCTGCGGACACCGTGGCTCCGCGCAGCGTTCTTGAGACCATCCGGTTCTCTCCCGTTCTCTGTATGCGAGATCCGTCACAGTCGCGCGAGGCAACCTTCTCGCAGCCCGTCACATCTCCACAGGTGTCGCACAGTTGGTCACTCGCTGATCACTGGGCGACGCGGATTTGCAAAGTATTGCCATGAAAGCCACGAAAACCGTTGATTTCGGCTTTACATGCACATGACTGATCCGTAAGGGTTTCGCCTCGGGGCCCGACCAGCCCCCTGGGCGCTGTCAACCGCGCCCGGTCTCAAGGCGGTTGGCGATCCCGGCCGCCTCGAAGCGAGGAGCCCTCACCCATGCGTGGATCCCACATACGCGGCCTGGCGGTCGCCGTCGCCGTGACGACGGCCGCCACCGGACTGGCCGGAACGGCCTTCGCGGGACCGGCCACGGGGACGGACCACGCGGTGGCGGCCACCGGCACCACCGCCGCGTCGGTCGTCACCGCCGCGCGTGCCGCCGCCTTCGCGCACGCGGCGGCGACCGGTGTCGTCCCGGGCGACGGACTCCGGGCCAAGGACGTGATGATCGACCCCGAGGGCGCACGTCATGTCCGGTTCATCCGTACGCACCAGGGCATGCCGGTCCTCGGCGGCGACCTCGTCGTCCACCTCTCCCACCGGCTCGCCTACACCGGAGTCACCAGGGCGGCCGACCGCAGCGTCGAACCCGCCACCACCCGCCCCGAACTGACGGCGGCGGAGGCCGAGACGAAGGCCGCGGCCGTCGCGAAGGGCGACGCGGGCACCGCCCGCCTCGTGGTCGACGCCCGCGACGGCCGGGCCGCCCTCGCCTACCAGGTCCCCGTCAGCGACAGCGACACCGCCGAGGCCACCGGCACCCGCACCGTCGTCATCGACGCCGTCACCGGCACGGTCCGCAGCAACACCCCCGACAGCGACGAGTTCCTCTCACCCGAACTGCTCGACACCCTGCGCGAGCGCGGCGAGCCCCTGAACCCCGCCACCGGCACCGCCGCACAGCCGACCGCGCTCACCGCGGCCACTGCGGCGCGCGCGGCCCACTACCCGGTCACCGCCACGGGCACCGGCACCTCCCTCTTCGTCGGCAAGGTGCCGCTGACCACCACCCGCACGGCACGCACCAGTTACCTCCTCAAGGACCCGACGCGCTGGGGCACCGAGACCCGCGACGCCAAGGGGCAGGAACTGGAGAGCTTCGCGCGCGGCAAGGCGTTCACCAGCACCACCGACAAGTGGGGCAACGGCACCGTCTCGCACCGCGACAGCGCCGCCGTCGACGCCCAGTACGGCATCACCAAGACCCTCGACTTCTACAAGAAGACCTTCGGCCGCAAGGGCATAGCGAACGACGGCAAGGCCGCGCGCGGCATGGTCCACTTCGGCAACAAGGTGGCCAACGCCTTCTGGGACTCGACCTGCGACTGCATGCTCTACGGCGACGGTGACGGCGACATGTTCAAGAAGCCGCTCGTCGTCCTCGACGTCACGGGGCACGAGCTGACCCACGGTGTCGTGGACGCCACCGCCGAGCTGGAGCCGACCCGCGTCGACGCGGACGGCAACCAGTACGGCGAGGCGGGCTCCCTGAACGAGTCCCTGGCGGACATCTTCGGCTCCAACGTCGAGTTCAGCGCCAACAACGCGAAGAACCCGCCGAACTACCTCATCGGCGAGAAACTCGGCCTCGCCCAGAAGTTCCTGCGCCGCCTCGATCACCCTTCCCTCGACAAGCTCGAAGGCACCATCGACTACTGGTCGCCCCAGACCTACGACGCCGAGGTGCACGCGGGTTCGGGTGTCTCCTCGCACGCGTACTACCTCCTCGCCGAGGGCAGCGGACGCAAGACGATCGGCGGCTTCGCCTACGACTCGCCCACCTACGACGGGTCCACGGTCACCGGCATCGGACGTGCCAAGGCCACCGCGATCTTCTACCGCGCGCTCACCCGCTACATGGTGTCCACCACCGACTTCCACGACGCGCGCCTCGCCACGCTGAAGGCGGCGGCGGACCTCTACGGCGCGAACAGCACGGCGTACCAGACCGTCGACAAGGCCTGGGCCGCCGTGAACGTCACGGTCGCCAACACCCCCGCGGCCAGGCACTGACGACCCTCCGGGTGTCCCGCCACGAGCGGGGCACCCGGAGGCCGGGCCGCCTCAGATCCACTGCTTCTCGACCTCCTCGGACACCGTGAACACGGCCTCGCAGGAAGGGCAACTCGCCTTCCCGAACACATACGTCAACGCGGTCGCGACCTCCGTCTGCCCGAACTCGACCGCCTCGCCGTGCAGTCGCGCACCGGTGCCGTCGAGCGCGTCGGGCGTGGCCGGTATCAACTCCGTCCGCCCCTCGGTGTCCGCCTCCTTGCCCGCGCCGGTCACGTAGTCGCCGGCCGAGGTGAAGACGCCGTACGAGCCGAACGCGACGTACAGGCCCTCCTCGCACTCGGGGCATTCGAGGTCGTACTCCTCGCTGTTCACGCCCTCCAGGGCCTCGGCCCACACCTCGCCGCCGCCCTCGAAGGCGAGCACGGCCATCTGCAGATAGACGAAGGTGTGCGCGTCCTGCGTCGGGTCGGCGCGCAACCGGCGTGCGACGCCGAGCAGTTGGCCTATCTCGCGCGCATAGCGCTGGTGGCACTCCTCGTCCGGGTCGGTGGTGATCAGCCCGGCCATGGTGACCGCCTGTATCGGCCCGCCCGGTGCCCGCTCCAGCGCGATGTCGACGAGCACGGGCATCGCCGCCCAACTCGCGTCGTACACCGACCCCTGGTGGCACAGCGAACCCCACAACTCCTGCCACACCGCTTCGTCCTCGGAGCCGCCGAGGCGCGCGAACAGGCCGGGGATGTCCTCGGCGCTGCCGTAGGCGTGGGTCAGCTCGGACCAGTCGATCGTCGTCATACGGCGATTGTGCCGCCCGCCACTGACAACGCGGGTCCGGCCTCGGGCAGCTCCGTTAGACCTGTCGTCAACTTGGACCGGACGAATCCTGCTTCTTTCATTGACGACGGAAAAGAAGGCATCTAGGTTCCGGCCATGCGCTCGATCCCCCACACCGAGTCGTTTCCGGCCCACACGCCGGCCGCCTCACAGGTGTTCACGACCGTGCTGTCCCACGGCCCCCTCACCCGGCTTGAGGTGGCCCGCCGGGCCGGGCTGTCGGCGGCGGCCGTGACCAAGGCGGTCCGGCCGCTGATCGAGGCGGGGTACCTGGCGGAGGGCGCCGACGAGGACGCGCCCCCGGCGCTGGGGCGGCCCGCGAACCTCGTCCGGGTCGACGGCGGGCGCGCGCTGTTCATCGGGGTCAAGGTGGCCGGCGACGAGATCATCGGCGTGCTCACCGATCTGTGCTGCCGCATCCGGGTCGCCCGCCATGTGCCGCTGACCGACCGCGACCCCAGGGCGGTGCTGGCCTCGATCTCGGACCTGGCCCAGGAACTCCGCAGCGAGGCGGACGAGTTGGGCATCCAGGTGGTCGGTCTCGGCCTCGCGGTCTCCGGCGACGTGGACCGCGGCGAAGGCGTCGTCCGCTACTCGCCGTTCCTGGAGTGGCGGGACGTACCGCTCGCCGAACTGGCCGCCATGACCACGGGGTTGCCGGTCACGGTCGACAACGACGTGCGCGCGCTGACCGTCGCCGAGCAGTGGTTCGGCGCCGGCGCCGGTCTCACGGACTTCGCCGTGGTGACCGTCGGCGCGGGCATCGGCTGCGGGCTGGTCGTACACGGCCGGGTCGTCGCCGGCGCCCACGGCGTCGCCGGGGAGATCGGCCATGTCGTCGTCGATCCCGCCGGGCCCCGCTGCCACTGCGGCAACCGCGGCTGCGTCGAGGCGATCGCCGGGGACGCCGCGATCGTCGCCCGCGTCCGCGAGGTGACGGGCGTACAGGTCGCCGACACCTCCGAGGCCGTGGCCCTCGCCCACCGGGGCGACGCCGGAGCCCGCGAGGTCTACGCGCGGGCCGGGGAGGCCATCGGCCGGGGCATCGCGACCGTGGCCAACCTGCTCGGCCCCGAACGCGTGATCATCTCCGGTGAAGGGCTCGCCGCCTACGACCTGTTCGCCGAGCAGATCCGCGACTCCTTCGCCGAGGCCGCCTTCGGCTCCGCCGCCCGCTGCGACGTACGCACCCGCCCCCTGCCCTTCGACGAGTGGGCGCGCGGGGCCGCCGCCACCGCGATCCAGTCCTTCATCCGAGCCGCCGACTAGCCCGCACGATCACCCTCCGACCCGCACGAGGAGCCCAACGATGTACTCCCTCACGCCTGTTCGCGCCCTGAGAGCCATGGTGGTCCTGGCCCTCACCGCCGGCTTCGCCACCCACCTCCCCACCGCGCACGCGGACACCGCGCCGGCCGTCGCCGCCAAGCCCTATATGGGCTGGTCGAGTTGGAGCATGCAGTCGTCCAAGTACCCCGGCCTCAACCCGGACGGCGACTACAGCTACCTCACCGAGGCGAACGTCGACAAGCAGACGGACGCGCTCGCCAGCAAGCTGAAGAAGTACGGCTACGACCACGTCAACATCGACGCCGGCTGGTGGATGGACAAGACCTGGAAGTCCGGATTCGACCAGTACGGACGCCAGAAGGCCGACCCGGTCCGCTTCCCCAGCGGCATGAAGGCCGTCGCCGACCGCATCCACTCGAAGGGCCTCAAGGCCGGCATCTACCTGCCCGCGGGCCTGGAGAAGGGGGCCTACGGCGACGGGAAGACGCCCGTCTGGAACGCGGACGGCTGCACCACCGCCGACATCGTCTACAGCGACCTGCGCACCACCAACGGCTGGGACAGCGCGTACAAGATCGACTTCTCGCGGCCCTGCGCCCAGAAGTACATCGACTCGCAGGCCCAGTTGATCGCCGGCTGGGGCTACGACTTCCTCAAGCTGGACGGTGTCGGCCCCGGTTCGGGCAAGAGCGGTGATCAATACGACAACGTTGCCGACGTGGCCGCCTGGAACAAGGCCATCACCGCCACCGGACGCCCGATCCACCTGGAACTCTCCTGGTCCCTCGACTACGGCCACGCCGCCGACTGGAAGAAGTACTCCAACGGCTGGCGCATCGACACCGACGTCGAGTGCTACTGCAACACCCTTGTCAGCTGGGAGAATTCGGTCGACGACCGCTGGGACGACGCCCCGGCCTGGACCGGCCAGGCGGGCCCCGGCGGCTGGAACGACCTCGACTCCCTCGACGTCGGCAACGGCGCGATGGACGGCCTGACCAAGGCGGAACGCCAGAGCTACGCCACCCTCTGGGCCGTCGCCAAGTCCCCGCTGTTCACCGGCGACGACCTCACCCGGCTCGACGACTACGGCCTCTCCTTCCTCACCAACCGTGAGGTCATCGCCGTAGACCAGAGCGACGCGCCGCCCGCCCGTCCCGTCACCCCGTCCGACGCCCAGCAGGTGTGGGCCGCCAAGAACCCCAACGGCACTTACACCGTCGCCCTGTTCAACCTCGCCAGTGCCCCCGCCGCCGTCTCCGCGAACTGGACGACCCTCGGCTTCACCGGCAAGGCCGACGTCCGTGACCTCTGGAACCACGAGGACCTGGGCTCCTACACCAACAAGGTGACCCAGGCCCTGCCCGCCCACGGTTCCCGCCTCTTCACCGTCACCCCGCACGGCAGCGCCGTCACCTCGACCGCCTACGAGGCCGAGGCCACCACCAACACCCTCAGCGGCAACGCCAACATCGCGGACTGCTCGGCCTGTTCGGGTGCGCACAAGGTCGGCAACCTCTACCTCGGCGGCAAGCTCACCATCAACAACGTCGTCGCCGCCAAGGCCGGCACCTACCAGGTGAAGATCGCCTACGTCAGCGGCGACTCCCGCTCGGTGGCCATCTCCGCGAACGGCAACGGCGCCACCAGCCACAAGTTCCCGTCCACCGGCGACTGGGGGACCGTCGGGACGGTCAGCGTGCCGGTGGCCCTGAAGGCGGGCGCCAACACCATCACCTTCGACAGCGGTTCGAGCTACGCACCGGACATCGACCGGATCGACGTGCCCAAGTCCTCCTCCTGAGCCGACCTTTTCGGAGATCCCCATGTCCAGTGCACCGTTCGACCTGCCCAGACGCAACGTCCTCGCCCTCGCCGCGGCCACCGGCGCCCTCGTCGGCCTGCCCGCCTTCACCGCCTCGGCGACGCCGGAGCGACCCGCCAACACCACATACAGCGGCGGCACTTCACGCAACACCCTGTGGTGGCAGGCGCCCGCCGACGACAACTCGATGATCGAACAGGGCCTCCCCGTCGGCAACGGCCGGCTTGGTGCCCTCGCGAGCAACGACCCCGGCCACGAGGTCCTCCTCGTCACCGACGCCACCATGTGGACCGGCGGCCTCAACGACACCCTCGACTCGGACGGTCAATTCCCCTACGGCCGCGCCGACTTCGGCTCCCTCACGCTGCTGGCCCGACTCACCGTCGACATCCCCGACCACGACCTGGGCGCGGTCTCCGGCTACCGCCGCACCCTCGACCTGGAACAGGGCGTGGCCACCACCTCGTACGTCCGCTCCGGAGTGACGTACCAGCGGCAGCTGTTCGCCAGCCGACCCGACGACGTGATCGTCCTGCACTTCACCCAGAACGGCGGCGGACGCTACACCGGCACCGTCGACCTCGCGGGCACGCACGGCGAACCGGCCGCGGACGCCCGCTCGTTCGGCGGCACCCTGGCCAACGGCCTGCGCTACGGCGCCGCCGTCACGGCGTACGGCACCGGCGGCAGCGTCACGGTGAACGGCTCACGCGTCGCGTTCACCGGCTGCAAGGACGTCACCGTCGTAGTCAGCGGCGGCACCAACTACGCGCCCAACGCGGCGGCCCACTACCGCGATCCGTCCCTCGACCCGCAGCAGCTGGCCCGCACCAAGGTCGCCGCAGCCGCCAAGCACACGGCGGCCACCCTGCTGCACACCCATGTCGCCGATCACGGAGCGCTGTTCGGGCAGTTGGGCATCGCGCTCGGTACCTCGTCCGCCGACCAGCGCGCCCTGGACACCTGGGAGCGGCTCCAGGCCCGAGCCCGCGACGGCGTGGCCGACCCCGAACTCGAAGCCGCCTACCTCCAGTTCGGCCGCTATCTGATGATCGCCGGCTCCCGGGGGAGCCTGCCGATGGGCCTCCAGGGGAACTGGCTCGACGGCAACGACCCCGACTGGATGGGCGATTACCACACCGACATCAACATCCAGATGAACTACTGGATGGCCGACCGCGCCGGACTCTCCCAGTGCTTCGACGCGTTCACCGACTACTGCGTCGCCCAGCTCCCCGACTGGACCGACGTCACGCGCAGACTCTTCAACGACCCCCGCAACCGCTACCGCAACTCCAGCGGAAAGAACGCCGGTTGGACCGTCGCCATCTCCACCAACCCCTACGGCGGCGGAGGTTGGTGGTGGCACCCGGCCGGAAACGCCTGGCTGAGCAACACCCTCTGGGAGCACTACGAGTTCACGGGCTCACGCGCCCACCTCGCGAAGATCTACCCGCTCCTCAAGGGCGCCGTCGAGTTCTGGGAGGCGCGACTGCTCACCACGACGCTGCCCGGCAGCTCGAAGGAGGTGCTGATCGCCGACAGCGACTGGTCGCCCGAGCAGGGTCCGCTCGACGCGAAGGGCATCACCTACGCCCAGGAACTGGTGTGGGCGTTGTTCGGCAACTACTGCGTCGCGGCAGCCGAGTTGAAGAAGGACACCGGCTACGCGGGCACGATCGCCGGGCTCCGCAAGAAGCTGTATCTCCCGGTGGTCAGCCCCAAGACGGGCTGGCTGGAGGAGTGGATGTCCCCGGACAACCTCGGGGAGACCACACACCGGCACCTGTCCCCGCTCATCGGACTCTTCCCGGGCGACCGCATCCGCCCCGACGGCTCCACCCCGAAGGACATCGTCGACGGCGCCACCGCCCTGCTCACCGCCCGCGGCATGGAGAGCTTCGGCTGGGCCAACGCCTGGCGCAGCCTGTGCTGGTCGCGGCTCAAGAACGCCGACAACGCCTACCAGCTGATCGTCAACAACCTCCGCCCGTCCACCAACGGCAGCAACGGCACCGCCTCCAACCTCTTCGACATCTACCAGGTCGACGTGGGCCGCGGCATCTTCCAGATCGAGGCCAACTTCGGCACCCCCGCCGCGATGATCGAGATGCTCCTCTACTCCCGCCCCGGCCATCTGGAACTCCTCCCGGCCCTCCCCGACGCATGGGCCGAGTCCGGATCCGTCACCGGTGTCGGCGCCCGCGGCGGCTTCGTCGTGGACCTCCACTGGAAGAACGGGAAGCCGACCGAGGTGAAGATCCGCAGTATCAACGGCCGGACCACGACAGTGGCCTTCGGCGCCACCACCCGGACGGTGCGGCTGACACCGGGCGCGTCCGTCACCCTGCGGGACTTCGCCCGGTGACGGGCCGACGGGCATGGTTGCGCCGTGGGCCGGCTCTCCTGATGATGGCGGTGGCTCTCCAGACCGTGCCCGCGGAGGCAAGGTCGGAGCCCACTGTCCCTGCGGCAGCGGCAGCGGCAGCGGCAGCGGCGACGGCGGCGACGGCCCCGGGTGGCTCGCACACCGTCGTCACCTGGGGAGCGAGCGCAGACCGCATGGGCGACGGAGTGGCCGGCCGCGGCTACCGCATGGTCGTGCACACCAGTGTCGCGGGCGGTGAGCTGCGGATCCGGCTCTCCAACGCCTTCGGCGACCGGCCGGTGACCTTCGACAGCGTCTACGCGGGCGTGCAGAAGGAGGGCGCCACGCTGGTGCCCCGTTCCAACCGGCGGCTCACCTTCGGCGGCGGACGGACGATCACCGTCCCCGCCGGGGCGACCGCCTACAGCGACCCGCTGACCGGGGCACTGCCGGCCGCCACCAACCTGGTGGTCAGCATCCACAGCCCGGACGCGGCGGGCCCGGCGACCGGTCACGGACTCGCCATGCAGACGTCGTACGCGACCCAGGGCGACCACACGTCCGAGGAGAGCGGCACCGCCTGGACCGACACCGTCGGCGCCTGGTACTACCTCGACGCCGTCACCGTACGGACGGGCGCGGACACGGGGGCCGTGGTCGCCCTGGGCGACTCCATCACGGACGGCTGGGCGAGCACGACGGACCAGAACCGGCGCTGGCCCGACTACCTGGCCCGACGGCTCCAGCGGGCCGGCACGGCCGTCAGGGGAGTCGCGAACGAAGGGATCTCCGGCAACAAGGTGCTCGCGGACGGCGCCGGGCAGAGCGCCCTCAGGCGGCTGCAGCGGGACGTCCTGTCGCAGCCCGGTGTCCGCACGGTGTTCCTGTTCGAAGGCGTCAACGACATCAAGGCCCACAGCGGCGTCACCGCCCAGGACCTGATCGCCGGCTACCGCGAGATCGTCGACCGGGCACACGCGGCCGGGAAGTGTGTCGTCGGTGCCACGGTCGGGCCGTTCGAGGGCTGGTCCGAATGGGATCCGGCGGGCGAGGCGGTACGTGTGGAGGTGAACCAATTCATCAGGGACAGCGGGGAGTTCGACGGCGTCACCGACTTCGACCACATCCTCCGCAGCCCCTACGACCAGGAAAGGATGCTGCCCTTCTTCGACAGCGGCGACCACCTGCACCCCAACGACAAGGGGATGCAGGCCATGGCCGACGCGGTCGACCTCGCCGGTCTCGACTGCGGGCGGTGAACCTCAGCCGGACGTCCTCGCCTCCGGGGTGATCAGTCCCTGCCGGTAGGCGATCGCCACCGCCTCCGTACGGCTCGCGGCACCCAGCTTCGCGAGGATGTTGGAGACATGGACGCTCGCCGTCTTGCCGGTGATGAACAGTTCCTCGCCGATCTGACGGTTGCTGCGGCCGAGCGCGAGCAGCCGCAGCACGTCCTGCTCGCGGGCCGTCAGCGGCGAGGGGCGCTCCCCGGCGTCCGCCGCCGGATCGCCGAGGCGGCCACGGCGGACGAGTGCGTCCAGCCGCGTGAGCAGGGGCGCGGCACCGAGCCGGGTGGCCGTCTCCCGGGCCGCACGTGCCTGGGCGGCGGCCTCCTCACGTCGGTCGGCTGCCAACAGGGCTTCGGCGAACCGGAATTGGCAGCGCGCCCGTTCATAGACATCGCCGTAGTCGAACGCGGTCACCGCCTTCTCCCAGGCCGCCGCGTCCGGTCCCGTGGTCGCCCGCGTCCACTCCGCCTCGGCGCGCGCCAGCCAGGCCATTCCTTCCGGCCCCTGCGGGCGGTGGCCGTCGCCCTCCTGCGCCACGGCCCGCGCCAGCTCGACGAGTTCCGTCGCGGTGTCCGTCCAGCGGCGCACCCCTGCCTCGTCGCCCGTGAGCCGCAGTGCCGCGGCCCGGTCGGCGACCGGGGCGAGGGCGAGGGCGGCGAGCCGGACCGTCAGGTCGGGACGCCGGCCGGAATCGTCGGTGAGCGCCACGACAGCCGTGCGCATCGCCTCCACGGCCGCCTCCGGATCGTCCCGCAGGCCGCCGGTGTCGGTCAGGGCGATGCCCGCCACCATGGAGGCCATCCAGTCGAACGGCCCCTCCAGCAGCGCGCGCGCCCGGTCGGCGGCCCTCAAGTCGCCGCGTGCCAGGGCCACATAAAGTGCGGGTCCCATGGTGAAGCCGCCCATTCGCGGCAACACGTTCGCGTCGCTCGTGGCGGCTTTCTCGCACTCGTCCCAGCGGCCGAGCGTGTACAGCACCAGCAGTTGGAGGTAGCGCATCTCCAGCGGGTACGGCGAGGACAGCAGTCCGGCGCGACGGGCCCGGTCCAGTCCTTCGGTGAGCCAGGGCAGGGACTCCTCCAGGTGCCCGGACTCGAAGTTGCCGATGGCCAGATGGAACAGCGCGCGCATCTCCACGGGCGCGTGCCCGGCCTGCCGGGCCAGCTCGCGAGCCTGGGCGAGCCGCTCGCGGCCCTCCTTCGTGCGCCGGCCGCCTTTTTCGAGCGTGGCCAGCGAGATCAGCAGATCGGCCCGGGCGTCGACCAGTTGGAGTTCCTCGGCGATGCGCAGGGCCTGCCGGGCGACCCGCAGGGCGATCTCGTCCTCACCGACCTGACGTGCCGTCAGCACATGGGTGGCCGCCGCCCACACCCAGGTCCGCGAGGGCGGCTCGGCGGGGATCATCGCGAGGGCCTCGCTGCTGTAGGCGAACGCGGCGGTGAGGCTGTCGACGCCCATGAGATTGCCGGCCAGCGTGTAGCGGACCCGGGCGGCCAGCTCGGAGTCCGTGTCCTGACCGATCCCGGCGAGCGCGGACCGGGTGAGGGAGACCGCGCGGTGCGCGTCCCCGGCGTGCGCCGCCGCAGCGGAGGCCCGCAGGGTGAGGGTCACGCTGTCGGTGCCCTCGCCGGAGGGCCGGGCCGCCGGATCGACCGACCTCCACAGATCGAGGGCGGTTTCGAGATGCCGCAGCTCCTCGGCGGGCGCGCCCACCCGCTGTGCGTGGTCGGCGGCTTCCAGGGAGGCGGCCAGGGCCTCGGCCAGGTCGTGGCTCTCGCGGTAGTGGTGGGCGCGCTCGGCCGCGCTCTCGGCGGGGTGACCGCGCCCGGCGAGGAGGCGGGCGAACGAGCCGTGCAGCCGGGAGCGCTCGCCCGGGAGCAGATCCGCGTACACCGCTTCGCGGGCGAGGGCGTGCCGGAAGGAGTACGTGTCGCCGTGCCAAGGGACCAGGAGCTGCCGCTCGACGGCCTCCCGCAACGCCGACTCCAGCTCGTCCTCGGGGAGTTGGACCGCGTCCCGCAGCAGGTCGTACTCGACCCGGCGGCCTGCTACGGCGGCGGTGCGCAGCACCTGCTGGGCGGTGTCGGAGAGTTGCTCGAAGCGGATCAGCAGGACGTCGGCGAGACCGCTCGGCACGCCACCCGCCTCCATGTCGGTGGCCGCGAGCAACTCCTCGGCGTAGAAGGCGTTTCCCTCGGCGCGCTCGACGATCCGGCGGACCGTGCCGTCCGGCACCGGGCCCGTGCGCAGGGCGCGCACCAGCCGGGCGACCTCCGCGTCCCCCATGGGCCGCAGCTCCAGGCGCTCCACGGCGGGCAGCCGGACCAGCTCGGCGAGCAGCGGCCGTAGGGGATGGCGGCGGTGGAGGTCGTCCGCGCGGTACGACGCGAAGACCGCGAGGCGGTGGGTGGGCGCCCCGCCCGCCGGGCGCTGGAGGATGCCGCGGCTGAGCAGGAAGCGGAGCAGGTCGCGGGAGGACTGGTCGGCCCAGTGCAGATCCTCCAGGACCAGCAGCAGGGGAGCGATGTCGGAGAGGTCGGCGAGCAGTCCGGCGATGCCCTCGAAGAGGCGCAGTCTGCCGCCGGCGTCCCGGGCCGCGTCCGTGCCGGCGCCGAGCAGCCGGTCGACCGCCGGATGGGCGGCCAGGGCGGCGGTGAAGCGGTCGTCGTCGGCGAGCGCTCCGAGGATCTCGGTGAACGGCAGATAGGGCAGACCGACGTCACCGAGGTCGACGCAGTGCCCGGTCAGGACAGTCATGCCGGCGTCCGTCGCCCGCGCCGCCACCTCGTCGAGGACCCGGGTCTTGCCGACGCCCGCGTCCCCGGCGATCAGCACCGCCCCGGCCGTGCCCGCGCGGGCGCGCTCCAGCGCACCGGCGAGGCGGGCGAGTTCCTCGTCCCTGCCGATGAGCGGCGCTGCTGCTACGGATTGCGACACGTCCCCATCCTGGCACGCGCCGCTGACAACGCACCTGGCCGCCGGGTGGGAGACGATCCCGCCCGGCGGCTCCGCTCAGCGCAGGGTCTCGGCCCAGTTCGCCGGAACGCGTCCCGCGGGACCCGGCACCGGCTGGTCCGCGGGGTGGCTCACCGGGGCGGCGAGTTCGGGACCGGAGTCGTACAGCTCGGAGGTGGTGAAGTTCCAGAACCAGTCCTCGCGCGGCTCGTAGCTCTGGATGAACGGGTGTCCCGTGGACTGGTAGTGGGCCGTGGCGTGCTTGGCGGGGGAGTCGTCGCAACAGCCGACGTGACCGCACTGCGCGCACCGCCGGAGGTGGAACCACCAGCCCTGGGCCGCGTCGCACTCCACGCAGCCCGCGCCGCTCGGCGGGACGCTGGGGTCGATTCCGGTGATGTCGTTCATGCGGACTCCTCGGGCGTCTCGTTGTCCGTGGCGGTGAGGGGGAGCAGGACCTGGAAGCGGGTGTCGCCCGGTACCGACTCCACCTGGAGCGTGCCGTGGTGCTTGTTGACGACGATCCGCCAGGAGATGTCCAGACCGAGACCCGTGCCCTCGCCCACCGGCTTGGTGGTGAAGAACGGATCGAAGATACGGCTCCGGATCTCCTGCGGCACACCGGGCCCCGTGTCCCGGAACTCCACCATCAACTGATCGCGCACCAGCGCCGTCCGCACGGTCAACGTGCCTTCCCCGCCGGCGCTGTTCATGGCGGACACCGCGTTGTCGATCAGGTTCGTCCACACCTGGTTGAGCTCCGCCGGATAGGCCGGGATCTTCGGGAGCGTACGGTCGTACTCCTTGACGACCTTGATGCGGTCGCCGACCTTGCCGCCGAGCATCAGCAGTGTGCTGTCGAGGAGTTCGTGCACATCGGCGACCTGGTAGGGCGCGCGGTCCAGCTGCGAGTACTGCTTGGCGGCGCCCACGAGGTTGGAGATACGGGTCGTGGAGTCCTCGATCTCCGTCATCAACAGCTCTGTCTCGACCGTGTAGTTGAGCCAGCCGATCGCTCCCGGCAGGATCTCCTCGTCCACGGCCGCCGCGACCTGGTCGAGCCACTCGACGTCGAGACCGGCCTGCACGAACGTCGGCGCGATCTGCCAGGACTCCGTGACGCCGTGGTCGTCGAGCCAGTCCGTGAGCTGGTCCTCGCGGTCCGAGGCCTCCAGCGGGCTCAACGTCTGTGCCTTGGCGACCCGTTCGGCCGTGCGCTCCTGGATGTCGATGAGGTTGGCCAGGTCCTCGCGCGAGTACGGGCCGGAGGAGATGACGCGCAGTTTGTGCCGCATCTTCGCCACCCGCTCCCGCAGCGTCGAGGTGGCCCGGACGGCAGCGGCGGCGGGGTTGTTCAGTTCGTGCGTGAGTCCGGCGGACAACGAGCCCAGCGCCAGCAGCCGTTCACGCTGGCTGATCGCCAACTGGCTGCTCTTCTGGCCGAAGAAGAGCCCCTCCAGCAGATGAACGGCCATCGGGAACCACTCGCTCATGATGGCCGCGAACGTCTCGGCGGGCAGCACGAAGAACCGCGTAGTCTCTGTCACCCGCATCGAGTTGAGGTACACCTGCTGCACCCGGTCGCCGATGTAGGCCTGCATCGCGCCCGTGTAGACGCCGCGTTGCGAGGTCCGCGCGACCTCCACGTCGTCCTCGCCGACGCGGCGCGACAGCACCACGGTGCCCTCGATCATGACGTAGAAGCAGGTGGCGGGATCACCCTCGGTGTAGACGGGCCCGGCCTCGAACTGCTCCACCTGTCCGTCGCAGCACAGCCTGCCGAGCTGCTCCGGCGTCAGCTTCTCGAACAGGAACAGCGTGCCGATCTCCTGCGGGCTGCACGGCAGCACCTGCCCGCTCATGACTGCTCCAGGTAGCGGTGGACGAGCATCACGGCCATGGCTCCCTCTCCAACGGCGGACGCGACGCGTTTCGCGGACTCGGCGCGCGCGTCGCCCGCCACGAACACGCCGGGAATGTTGGTCTCCAGGTGATACGGCGACCGGTCCAACTCCCAGCCCGCGGGCGGCTTTCCGTCCGCGGTGAGGTCGGGCCCGGCCAGGATGAACCCGCGCTCGTCGCGCAGCACCGCGCCGTCCAGCCAGTCGGTAAGCGGGGCCGCGCCGATGAACACGAACATCCACTGCGCGTCGACGAGTTCGGTCGCCCCGGTCTCCGTGTCGCGCAGGGTGAGCTGCTCCAGATGGTCGGACCCGTGCGCGGCCTCGACGACCGTGCCGGTGCGGACCGCGATGTTCTCGGCCTCGTTGATCTGCTGGATCAGGTAGTACGACATCGACGCGGTGAGCGACGGACCACGCACCAGCAGGGTCACCGACTTGGCGCCCCGGGCCAGGTACATCGCCGCCTGCCCCGCCGAGTTGGCACCGCCGACGATGTACACGTCGTGCCCCTGGCAGGAGGCGGCCTCGGTCAGCGCCGAGCCGTAGTAGACCCCGCAGCCCGTCAGATCGGGCGTGCCGGGCGCCTCCAGCTGCCGGTACGACACCCCGGTCGCCAGGATCACGGCGTGCGCGGCGACGGCCGAACCGTCCGCGAAATGCACCACCCGGGCCGACCCGTTGGCCTCAAGACCCGTGACCTCGCGCGCGGTGAGGATCTCGGCGCCGAACTTGGTGGCCTGCCGCCGTGCCCGGTCGGTGAGTTGGGCCCCGGACACGCCGTCAGGGAAACCGAGGTAGTTCTCGATCCGCGAACTCTGCCCGGCCTGCCCACCGGTCGCCGACCGTTCCACGAGGACGGTCCGCAGCCCTTCCGAGGCCCCGTAGACGGCCGCGCCGAGCCCGGCCGGGCCGCCGCCGATGACGACGAGGTCGTAGAAGTCGGCCGTCGGTGTGGTCGCGAGCCCCACCTCCGCGGCCAGCTCGGGTGCCTCCGGCTCGACCAGCACCGACCCGTCGGCGGTGATGATGAGTGGCAGCCGCTGCCCGTCCTCCCCGGCGGCGGACAGCAGACGCAGTCCCTCCGGGCTGTCCGCCGAGTACCAGCGGTACGGCACCTGGTTGCGGGCCAGGAACTCCCGCACGTCCGAGGAGCGCGCCGACCAGCGGTGTCCGACCACCTTCGTGGCGGGCACGGGCCGGTAGTCGCTGTTGCGCCACGCCTCCAGAAGGTCGTCCAGGACCGGGTAGAGCTTCTCCTCCGGCGGGTCCCACGGCTTCAGCAGATAGTGGTCGAGGTCCACGACGTTGATCGCGTCGATCGCCGCGTCCGTGTCCGCGTACGCGGTCAGCAGCACCCGACGCGCGCCGGGATACACATCGAGGGCCTGTTCCAGGAACTCGATGCCGTTCATCTGCGGCATGCGGTAGTCGGCCAGGATCACGGCGACGAGATCCCCGCGGAGCTTCAGCTCGCGCAGCGCGTCGAGCGCGGACTCACCTGACTCCGCGCGCACGATCCGGTACGACTCGCCGTAGCGCCGCCGCAGGTCACGGGCGACTGCACGGGAAACTCCCGGATCGTCGTCCACGGTCAAGATGACGGTCCGCGCGGATTCGGCGGCCTGTGCCATACGTCTCCCACCCCGAGTGGTCGGCTTGACGGCACGGCGGCGCCGTTGTCACCGCGCCGGCTCCCGACCATCGTATGTTCGATCGCCCCGCTTCGCTCCGGTAGACCCGATACCGGGGCCGCGGCGGCGCCGGGAGCGCGGCGCGGCTCACCTTGTCACACGGTGACGAACTGCCAGTGCTGGCTGAACGAGCCGGCGGAGCAGGGCGTCAACTCTTCCAGCGCGAGGTTGCCCGTGCCGGTCGCGTACGCGCACAGACCGCTGCTTCGATGGTGCAGCTCGTTCCACTCGAATCCCGCGGCCACCGCGCTCCACTGCTGACTGGTCACGCCGTTGCAGTTGAGCATCCAGAGGACTCCGGCGAACTGGGCCATGCACAGGCCGCTCTGCTTGCTCACCAGGAAGTAGTAGCCGTCACCGGTGGGGACCGCCGTCCACAACTGGTTGTCCGTTCCGGTGCAGTCGTACTGCTGGACGTGGGCCCCCAACGGGGGTTCCTCCCGCCTGATGTCCATGCACTTGCCGCTGAACCGGTTGACCACCTTGAAATACGAGCCGGCCACCGCCGGAGCGGCCAGCCCGGTCGACGACGGGGCGTCGGCGGCCCGGGCGTCGACGACGCCCCAGCAACTGATCACCACGGCCGCCAGCGTGGCCAGCAGCACTCTCGCGCGCCTTCGGACATTGGTCATGTTTCCCCCAGGTGAGCTGTTCGAGACGGGTGGAGTGTGACCCGCCGTGAGCGGCCTGTCGCCTGCTGTGCCGCTCATCGGAACGGAGAGGGCGACTCCTCTCGATCACCGTCCTGGCGGCAGCGTGGTGAAGACTGGGTCCGACAGATGTGACCGCACCACAGGGAGGCCACGGGATGACACGCCCGATCACGGCAGGGGTCGACGGATCGGCGGAGAGTCTCGCCGCACTCGCCTGGGCGGGCCGGGAGGCCGTACGGCGGGGGCTGGCGTTGCGTGTCGTGCATGTCTGGCGGTACGAGTCGCACGAGGTTCTCGACACCGGGAACCGGGACACCCAGGACCGCTGGGTGCGGGATGCGGCTGCCGAGGCGGCCCGGACGCTCGCCGAACGCCACCCGGGCCTGGATGTGACCACGGACGTCCTGGAGGGCGACCCCGTCGACACCCTGACCGCCGCAGCTGCCGACTCCGAACTACTGGTGCTCGGCTCGCGCGGGCACGGGCCCGTCGTGGGGTTCCTGCTCGGTTCCGTCGGACAGCAGGTGATAGGGGACGCCGTACGGCCCGTTGTGCTCGTGCGCGCCGGGGACGAGGTGTCCGGGGAGGCCGCCGGGCGGGAGATCGTCGTGGGGCAGCACGGAGACCCCGAGGACAGTGCCGCCGCGCTCGGCTTCGCCTTCGAGACCGCGGCGGCACGCGGCGCCACCGTACGGGCCGTACGGGCGTGGACCCTGCCACCCGTGTTCGCCTACAGCCCGGGCTCCATGAAGCTCCTCGACGAGGCCGGCGGCCTGGAACCGTACGAGAAGAAGGCCCTCGCCGAGGCGCTGGAGCCGTGGAGGGAACGCTTCCCCGATGTCCCCGTCGTCGAGCACATCGAGATGGGCAGCGCGGGGCAGGTATTGCTGTCGGTGGCGGGGCGGGCGCAGCTGATGGTCGTCGGGCGGCGCGCCCACCGTACGGCGGTGGGCGCGCGGATCGGCTCGGTCGCGCACGGGGTGCTGCACCACGCGGAGTGCCCGGTGGCCGTGGTGCCGGCTCCCTGACCTCAGACGTCCTCGACGCGTACCGGGACGCCCTTCTCCACCGACCTGATGGCCGCCAGCGCGATCGTCAGCGCGGCGCGGGCGTCCTCGCCGGTGGCCGACGGGGTGCGCGCGGTGCGGATGCTGTCCGCGAAGTCGGCGAGCTCGGCGACGTAGGCCTCGTGGAACAGGTCCTGGTCGTAGGCGATCGTCTCGGCCGCGATGCCGTCGGCGCCGTAGGACGTCAGATGGGTGCGCCGGATGTCGCCCATGGTGAGCATGCCCGCCGAGCCGAAGACCTCGCCGCGCACGTCATAGCCGTACACCGCCTGGAAGTTGGCCTCGGCGGTGGCGAGGGCGCCGTTGTCGAAGCGGATCGTGACCACGGCCGTGTCGAGGAGGCCGCGGTCCTTGAAGTCGGGGCGGACCAGGGCGTCGGCCATGGCGAAGACCTCGACCGGTTCGGAGCCGGGGTTGAGGTAGCGCAGGGTGTCGAAGTCGTGGATGAGGGTTTCCAGGAAGATCGTCCACGGCGGGACGGGGGTGGGGTCGGCCAGTTTCGGGTCGCGGGTGAGTGAGCGCAGCAGTTGCGGGGTGCCGATCACGCCCGCGGCCACCTTGTCGTGCGCGGCCCGGAACCCGGCGTCGTGGCGGCGGTTGAAGCCGACCTGGAGAGGCACGTCCGCCTCGGCGGCGGCAGCGATGGCGCGGTCGGCGTCCGAGAGGGTGGTCGCCATCGGCTTCTCGCAGTAGACGGCCTTGCCCGCGCGCGCCGCGGCCTCGACCATGTCGGCGTGGGTGCGGGCCGGTGTCGCGATGACCACCGCGTCGACAGCCGGGTCCGCGAAGAGGTCGGCGATCTCGGTGTACGCCGTGGCGCAGTCGAGCCGGTCGGCCAGGTTCCGCGCGGCGCCCGGCGCGGGGTCGGCGACGGCGGCGAGACGGACGCCGGGCAGTCGGTGGGCGAGGGTCTGGGCATGGAAGGAACCCATGCGGCCAGCGCCCACCAGGCCGATGGAGAGGGGGAGTTGGGTGGTCATGCGGGTTCTCCGTACGTCCGGTTGGGATCGTGACAGGTCAGATCGTGAACGCGGTGCGGAAGCGGTCCAGGGCGCGTTCGCTGTCGTCGTCCGAGGCCCAGGCCTCCATCGCGACCGTGCCGTCGTAGCCGATGTCGGCGAGGGCGCGGGCGATCGCCGGGTAGCTGATCTCGCCGGTGCCTGGCTCCTGGCGGCCCGGTACGTCCGCCACCTGGATCTCGCCGATCAGGCCCAACCGGTGTGCCTTGCGGACGAGTTCGACGAGGTTCCCCTCGCCGATCTGCGCGTGGTACAGATCCAGGTTCATCCGCAGGCCGGGGCGGTCCACCGCCTTGACCAGGGCCAGGGTGTCGGCGGCCGTCGCGAACGGGACGCCCGGGTGGTCGACCGCGGAGTTGAGGTTCTCCAGCGTGAAGGTGACCCCGGCGCTCTCGCCCAGCTCGGCGAGGCGGGTCAGGGTGCGGTGGGCGGCGATCCACATCGGGCCCGTGGGTTCACCGCGCACCGGAACCACCGGCAGGCCCTCCGAGTTCAGGCCCGTGCCGTGCAAGTTCAGCCGGGGGCAACCGAGTTGATCGGCGGCCTTGACCGACTCCTCCGCGGTGCGCAGGAGTTCGGCGGCGCCCGCCTCGTCGGTGAGGCTGCCCCGGATGTAGCCCGTCATCGACGAGAACTCGGCCGGGGTCCGCGTGAGCGCGTCCAGGTCGTGCCGGGTCCAGTCCCAGATCTCGACCTGGAAACCGGCTTCGTGGATACGCCGCGCCCGCTCGTGGATCGGCAGGTCCCGGAAGACCATCTCGGCACAGACCGCCAACGTGTACATGATCGCTCGCCCTTCTAGAACGTTCTAGATGTCAGTAGTACGCCACTACCGGATGTGTGTGTCAAGCCTTCGCCCGGGATGCTTCTAGAACGTTGCAGAACCCTGTCGAGCAGCTAGGATCTCGGCAGGCGACGCCCCCTCGACCGGAAGGAAATCCGTGCCGGCCACCCCCGAGGTCCCCGACGGCAAGCGGCCCACCCTGGCCCATGTCGCGGCCCGGGCGGGAGTCTCCGTCGCGCTGGTCTCGATCGTGATGCGCGGTGCCTACGGCGCGAGCGCCGCGTCCCGGGAGCGGGTGCTCAAGGCCGCCGAGGAGATCGGCTACCGGCCCGACACCCGGGCCAGGGTGCTGCGCAGCAACCGCTCACGCCTGCTCGGCGTGCAGTTCGGGCTGCGCCATCCCTTCCACACCGATCTGGTGGAGGGCATCTACGCCGCTGCCGAGCCCGCCGGCTATCAGGTGGCCCTCAGTGCCGTGGCGCCCACGCGCGGCGAGCGGCAGGCCGTGGAGGCGCTGCTCGCCGACCGCTGCGAGGCCCTGGTCCTGCTCGGCCCCGAGGTCCCGGCCACCCGCCTCGCGCACCTCGCCACCCAGGTCCCGGTCGTCTCGGTGGCCCGGCGGCTGCGGCCCGCTCCGCCGGCCGTGGACGTCGTCCGCACCGCCGACGACGAGGGGGCCCGCCAGGCCGTCGACCATCTGGTGGCGCTCGGCCACCGGACCATCGCCCACATCGACGGCGGCCGGGCGCCCGGCGCCGCCGACCGCCGCCGCGGCTACCGCACCGCGATGCACCGCCACGGCCTCGACGAACACGTCCGTGTCCTGCCCGGGGGACTCACCGAGGACGACGGCGCGCGAGCCGCCCGCACCCTGCTCGCGGAGAATCCCCGTCCCAGTGCGGTCCTCGCCTTCAACGACCGCTGCGCCACGGGCGTCCTCGACACCTTCCTGCGGGCCGGTGTCACCGTTCCCGGCGAGATCTCCGTGGTCGGTTTCGACGACACCAGTCTGTCGCGGCTCGCCCACATCGACCTCACCACCGTCGCCCAGGACATCCCCCGCCTCGCTGAACTCGCCGTCGGCCGCGCCATCGCCCGCCTCGACGGCGAGCCCGTACCGGAGGGCGAGCAGGTCGTCGCACCGCGTCTCGTGGTCCGGGGGACCACGGGCGCGCCCGGCACGGGCTGAGCCGGCTCACTCCGCCGAGGCCGGCTCCAGGGTCTCGCGCACCTTCGGCAGGATGTTGGTGATGTAGTCCTCGACCACCGTGTCCAGATCGATGTCGTGCTGCGCCCGCTCCGCCAGATACCAGCGGTGTTCGAGCAGCTCGTGGTAGATCTCGGCCGAGTCCATCGACCCGCGCAGCTCCAGCGGTACGGCCCGCACGGTGGGCCGGAACACGTCCCGCACCCACCGGTGCGCGAGCACCTCGGGCCGGGCGGCGAGGGGATCGCCCGGGGCGTAGTCGTCCTGGGTGGCCATCCAGCTCTCCAGGTCGTTGAGCAGCCGCCGCGCCTGGTTCTCCTCGGCGTCCAGGCCGGTCAGCCGCAGCAGTTGGCGCTGGTGGTGGCCCGCGTCGACGACCTTCGGCACGAAGGTGACGGTGTCGCCGTTCGGGGAGTGCTCGATCTGCATCTCGGCCACGTCGAAGCCGAGTTCGTTGAGGCGCCGGATCCGGCGTTCGATGAAGTGGTACTTGCCCGCCGGGTACACCGAGACCCTCGTCAGCTCCTCCCACAGGCCCTGGTAGCGGGCGCAGATCTCCATGCCGAACTCGATCGGGTCGACGGACGGGTGCAGCGCCCCGGACGCCTCCAGGTCGAGCAGCTCCCCACTGATGTTCACGCGGGCGAGATCGAGGTCGTAGTCCCGCTGCCCGTCGCTCAGTCGCGCGTGCAGGTCGCCGGTCTCGGCGTCCACGAGATACGCGGCGTAGGCGCCCGCGTCCCGCCGGAACAGCGTGTTGGACAGCGAGCAGTCGCCCCACGCGAACCCGGCCAGGTGCAGCCGCACCAGCAGTACCGCGAGCGCGTCCATCAGCCGGTGCATGGTGGCGGGCCGCAGCGTCGTCTCGAACATCGAGCGGTACGGCATCGAGCCGCCCAGGTGCCGGGTGATCAGGACCGGTTCCAGTGGCTCGCCGGCCGTGTCGGCGCGCCCGGTGACCACGGCGAGGGGGTCGACGGCGGGGATGCCGAGCCGGTCCAGGTCGCGCAGCAGCTCGTACTCGCGCAGCGCGGGCCGTTCCGCCAGCTCCTTGACGGCTATGACCTCGCTGCCTGCGCGGGCGTAGCGCACGACGTGACGGGAGATGCCGCGCGGCAGCGGCACCAGGTACTCGTCGGGCCACTCCTCCAGCGGAACGTCCCAGGGCAGTTCCAGCAGGAGCGCCGGATGCTCGGGGTTGGTCGCGTTGATCTGCAGTGCCATGAGACGACCCTAGAGCGTGTGTTCGCGGGCGCGTCGGGCCGCCTCACGGATCGGACCGGTGTGCACGGGGCCGTGGCCGGGCAGCAGGGTGTCGGCGTCGAGCGCTTCGAGGACGTCCAGCGAGGCGAGGGCACGGTCGCGCTCGTGGTGGAACATGCCGGGGAGCAGCTGCGGGCCCTTGATCCGCGAGGTCGGATGGCCGCTGACCAGGGCGTCCCCGGAGATCACGATCCCGCTGTCCGGGAGATGGAACACGCAGTGCCCGCTCGTGTGGCCGGGGGTGTGCACGGGGACGGGCCGGCCGGGCAGGTCGAGCGGGCCGTCCCCGGCCGGGAACGCCTCGGCCGCGGCGACCGGATGCTGCTCCATGCCTCCGGAGCGGATCGTGTGCACCGCCCAGGGCAGTACGCCGGGACGCCAGGCGTTCTTCAGTACGTCGCCCAGTGTCACCTGCTGGAGGAACTCCCGGCGGGCGTGCGGGACTTCGGCCTCGTGCGCGTAGACGGGTGTGCCGTGGGCGCCATGGAGGTACTCCGCCGAGCCGAGGTGGTCGTTGTGGGCGTGGGTGAGGAGCACCGCCACGACCGCCTTCGCCGAACTCCCCACCTGCTCAAGGGAGTCGAGGACGAGCGAACGGTCCCCGGGATACCCGGTGTCCACCAACGTGGCCGTGTCGCCGTCCGTGAGGATCACCCAGTTGGTGTTGCTGCCGTGCACGAGATAGGTGGCGTCGGCGACTTGGCGTACTTCTGCCCGCATGATCGTTCCTTGCCTGGTGGTGCTGTTCGGATCCGGCCAGTGATTCGGGATCCAGCCAACCAGACGCGTAGGGTCTCTGCGCGCGCGGGGGAAGCCGCCTCCGGCACCGTCCGCCGGAGGCGGCCCCCGCGCGCGTCCGAAGCGGCCGCCTCTCCGCCTCAGCGCACGCCGTGCGGGCGGAACTGCACGCTGATGCGCGGTCCCGCGGCTCGGGTGGTCTTGGGGACGCAGTGCTCCCAGGTCCGCTGACAGGAGCCGCCCATCACGATCAGATCGCCGTGCCCCAGCGCGTGCCGCACCGACGCGCCGCCGCGCAGCGGACGCAACAGCAGGTCGCGGGGCGCGCCCACGGACAGGATGGCCACCATCGTGTCCACGCGGGCACCCCGCCCGATCCGGTCACCGTGCCAGGCGACACTGTCCCGGCCGTCCCGGTAGTAGCACAGCCCGGACGTGGTGAAGGGCTCGCCCAACTCCCGTGCGTAGTACGCCGAGAGCGCGTCCCGGGCCTCGGCCAGCACGGGATGCGGCAGCGCGTCGTCCGCACCGTAGAAGGCCAGCAGCCGGGGTACGGCAACGACCTGGTCGTACATCTGACGGCGCTCGGCGCGCCACGGCACCTCGGCGGCCAGTTCCTCGAACAGGGTGTCGGCGCCGCTCAGCCAGCCGGGCAGCACGTCGATCCAGGCACCGAGACCCAGCGTGGTGCGGCGGATCCCGTGGAGGGGGCCGAGGCGGAGTCGGTCGGTCTGGTCGAAGAGGGAGCCCTGGAGGTGGTGCGCGGTCATGGAACCAGCGTACCCCTTATTCGAATGTCTGTTCCAATCTGAACCTGGCTCTTTTGATGCATCGGTGTATCGGATACATTCGCGTATCGAACGGAGGTCCGGGCATGGTTACCGAGATGACGCCCAAGCGTGTGACCAGGCGCCGTGTCCGCACACGGGCCAACCTGCTGGACGCCGCGTTCGCCGTGTTCGCCGCGAAAGGCTTCGGCCGGGTCTCCATCGAGGAGGTCTGCGAGGCCGCCGGCTACAGCAGGGGCGCCTTCTACTCGAACTTCGACAGCCTGGACGAGTTGTTCTTCGCCCTCTACCAGGAGCGGGCCGAGCTGATCGCGGACCAGGTCTCCGGTGCCTTCGCCCTCGACGGACCGGACCTCGACGTACCGGCCGCCGTGGACCGGGTCACCGACGTGCTCCTCCTCGACCTGGACTGGCTCCTGGTCAAGACGGACTTCCTGGTGCACGCGGCCCGCAACCCGGCCGTCGCGCAGAGCCTGCTCGACCACCGGGCCCGGCTGCGCGCGGCGATCGCCGATCGGCTCGCCCGAGCGGCCGGCCGGTTCGAACTGCCCACCGTGCTCGACCATGTCGACAGCGCGGCCCACGCGGTGATCGCCGCGTACGACGGAGTCACCACCCAACTGCTGCTGGACAAGGACGTGGAGCACGCCCGTGTCTGGCTCAAGCAACTACTCACCGCGCTGCTGACCGACGGCAGCCGCGCCCTCGAATGAGAAAGGCAACGGTCGCCATGGATGCGGACGTCATCGTCGTCGGAGCCGGTCTGGCCGGTCTGGTCGCGGCCCATGAACTGACCAGCCAGGGACGCCGGGTCGCGCTCGTCGACCAGGAGAACGCCGCCAACCTCGGCGGGCAGGCGTTCTGGTCCTTCGGCGGGCTGTTCCTCGTCGACTCGCCGGAACAGCGCCGCCTCGGCATCAAGGACTCCTTCGACCTGGCCTGGAACGACTGGCAGGGCAGCGCCGGCTTCGACCGCGTCGACGACGAGGACTCGTGGGCGGTGCGCTGGGCGCGCGCCTACGTGGAGTTCGCGGCCGGCGAGAAGCGGACCTGGCTCGACGGGCACGGCATCAAGCTGCTGCCCACCGTCGGCTGGGCGGAACGCGGCGACCTGCGCGCCCACGGACACGGCAACTCCGTCCCGCGCTTCCACGTCACCTGGGGCACCGGCACCGGAGTCGTCGAACCCTTCGTGAACTACGCCAGGCAGGCCGCCCGCGACGGGCTCCTCACCTTCTACTACCGCCACCAGGTGGACGAGTTGGTCGTCGCGGAGGGCGAGGCGCGCGGCGTTCGCGGCACCGTCCTCGCCGAGGACGACTCGCCGCGCGGTGTCTCCTCCAGCCGCGAGGCCATCGGCGAGTTCGAACTCACCGCGCAGGCCGTCGTCGTCACCACCGGCGGCATCGGCGCCAACCACGACATCGTCCGCCGCTACTGGCCCGAACGCCTCGGCACCCCGCCCACCGAGATGGTCACCGGCGTCCCCGCCTACGTCGACGGCCGGATGCTCGACATCAGCGCCGAAGCGGGCGCACGCCTGGTCAACCGCGACCGCATGTGGCACTACACCGAGGGCCTGCAGAACTGGAACCCGGTCTGGCCCGGCCACGGCATCCGCATCCTGCCCGGCCCGTCCTCCCTCTGGTTCGACGCCCTCGGCCGCCGCCTGCCCGACCCGTGCCTGCCGGGTTACGACACCCTCAACACCCTCAAGTACCTGCGGACGACAGCGGACTTGGCGGAGCACGACCACTCCTGGTTCATCCTCACCCAGAAGATCATCGAGAAGGAGTTCGCGCTGTCGGGCTCCGAGCAGAACCCCGACATCACCGCCAAGGACAAGAAGGCGGTCCTGCGCGACCGGCTGCTCGGCAAGGGCGCGCCCGGCCCGGTGGACGCCTTCCTGCGCAAGGGTGCGGACTTCGTGACCGCCGGCAACCTGGAGCAACTGGTGGAGAAAATGAACCAGTTGACCGACAAGCCGCTCCTGGACGCGGCCGTGGTGCGGCGCCAGATCGAGGCCCGCGACCTCCAGATGGCCAACCCGTACAGCAAGGACTCCCAGATCCAGGGCATCCGCAACGCCCGCCGCTACATCGGCGACCGCCTGGGCCGCGTGGCCACCCCGCACCGCATCCTCGACCCGGCCGCAGGCCCCCTCATCGGCGTCAAGCTGCACGTCCTGACCCGCAAGACCCTCGGCGGGATCCAGACCGACCTCGACTCCCGGGCCCTCGGCGCCGACGGAACGCCGATCGGCGGACTCTACGCGGCGGGGGAGGTGGCCGGCTTCGGCGGCGGTGGCGTGCACGGGTACAACGCCCTCGAAGGCACCTTCCTCGGCGGCTGCCTCTTCTCCGGGCGCGCGGCGGGCCGCGCGGCGGCCAAGCAGACCGCCTGACCGGACACCACGGCCCGCCTCCTCAGCTGCCGAGGAGGCGGGCCAGCACCGCCGCGTGACTCTCCTGCGGCGACTTGACCGCCGTCAGTAGGGTCACCGGGCCCATACGGACCAAGTTCCCCAAGGTGTGCAGGAGTTGAGCCGCCTCGGGATCGGCGAGTTCCGCCTCGTAGCGACTGGTGAACTCCTCGTACGACCCCTCACCCGCGTGGTACCAGCGGCGCAGTTCGTTCGACGGGGTGAGGGCCTTGGGCCACTCGTCGACGCGGGCCGCGTCCTTGGACAGGCCGCGCGGCCACAGCCGGTCGACCAGGACGCGGACGCCGTCCTCCGGCTCGGGCGGATCGTAGACACGGCGCACGCGTACGGTCACGGGCGGGGCTCCCTCGGGTGGCGGTGGTGCCGTGAGCCTACGTCCGGGCGGGCACGGTTCGCGCAGCCGCTCGCCGGTGGAACGGAAGTCGCCGAGGGCGGCTGGGCAGCCGTCGTGAAGGAAACGGAAGGTCTTGCCGACCGGTCCGCACGCCCGGAAGCGGAGAGCCGTGACAGGAGTGGGGTGTGTCGACTCCGGTGGGGGATGGGCTGATGGTCCTCACTGACGCCCGCTGGGCCCAAGCGGCGTGGGCTGCGCTAGGGCGACGCTGGCGTTGTCGACGGAGTGAATCGCAACAGATCGTAAATAGCGGGAGGAAACGGCCATGGGTGATTTCAGGGTCAAGGAAGTCATGACCCGCGAGGTCGTGCGCGCCCGCCGCGACACACCGTTCAAGGAAGTCGCCCGGCTGCTGGCGGAGCACCGCATCAGCGGACTGCCGGTGGTGGACGACCAGGAGAAGGTCGTCGGGGTGATCTCCGAGACCGACCTGCTCTACCACCAGGTTCGGCAGGATCCGGACCGCCGGCACAGGCGTTTCCACGTGCCACGGCCGAACCGTTCCGCGCGCTCGGCCGCGGCCAAGGCCTGGGCCAGGACCGCGGAGCAGCTCATGACACGACCCGCGTTCATCGTCGCCCCGGAGCAGCACGTGACGGACGCCGCTTCGATGATGGATCTGCACCATGTGGCGCGGCTGCCCGTGGTGGACGACGAGGACCGTCTGGTCGGCATCGTCACCAGGGGCAACCTGTTGAAGCTCTTCCTGCGCCCGGACGCGGAGATCGGCCGGGACGTCGTCGACCGGCTGGTCCGGGGGATCGACTGTCCCCGGTACGAGGTGGACGCCGCTGTCGCCGACGGGGTGGTGACGCTGCGGGGACACCTGGCGCGACGCGGCGACGCCCGGCTCGCGGCGCGGATCGCCGGACAGGTGGACGGCGTCGTCGCGATCACGGACCACCTCACCTACGACTCGGACGGGCTCAGACCGTAGGGGCCTCCTCGGACGCCGGTGTGGACTGCGCAGGCGACCCGGCCGGGTGAACCGAGGCCATGTCATGAGGGCTCGGCCCGTCCGCCGGGGCGGTCTGTCCGGTGGCGTGCGCGTCCGCGGGCACCGCCCCCGTGTCCCCGGCGAGCCGCAGGCCGGTCATGGCGGAGAAGCAGTGCACCGCGTCATCGCGCACCGCGACACGGATCGCGGATCCCTTGCCCTGGGTGGGGCGACCGGGGAGCCGGACGTCGACGGGGACGAGGTCCTGGCCGAGCTTCGCGGTCGCGTGGAGGTACACGACGGCCCCGGTGTCCTCGATCGTGTCGATCACCAGGTCCAGCGCCGGGGTCTCCAGGTCGTCGGGGGAGAGCACCTGGAGATGCTCGGGCCGGATGCCGAGCGTGATCTCGGTGCCGCCGTCGGCGGATGCGGCGTTCAGCGCGGCACGGGTCAAGGGCACGGCCAGCCCGCCCAGTTGGGCCCCGTCCGCGGTGAGCGGCAGCCGGAAGAGGTTCATCGCGGGAGAGCCGATGAAGCCGGCGACGAAGGTGTTGGCGGGGAGCGCGAAGACCTCCTTGGGCTTGCCCACCTGCTGCAGCACGCCGTCCTTCATGACGGCGAGGCGGTCGCCCATCGTCATGGCCTCGACCTGGTCGTGGGTGACGTACACGGTGGTGGTGCCCAGACGGCGCTGCAGCACGGCGATCTGTGTGCGGGTCTGGACGCGCAGCTTGGCGTCCAGGTTGGACAGCGGCTCGTCCATCAGGAACACCCGGGGTTCGCGGACGATGGCGCGCCCCATCGCCACCCGCTGCCGCTGGCCGCCGGAGAGGGACTTGGGCTTGCGGTCGAGGTACTCCTCCAGGTCCAGGATGGCCGCGGCCTCCTGGACGCGCTGCTGGACGCGAGGCTTGGGCATGCGTGCGATCTTGAGCGCGAAGCCCATGTTGGCGGCCGTCGTCATGTGCGGGTACAGCGCGTAGTTCTGGAACACCATCGCGATGTCGCGGTCCTTGGGCGGCAGATGGGTCACGTCCCGCTCGCCGATACGGATCGACCCGGAGTCGACCTCCTCAAGCCCGGCGAGCATGCGCAGGCTGGTCGACTTGCCGCAGCCGGAGGGCCCCACCAGGACCATGAACTCGCCGTCGGCGATCTCCAGATCGAGGTCGCTGACGGCCGGGTGATCCATGCCCGCGAAGCACCGGGTCGCGTGGTCGAAGGTGACGGACGCCATGATCTTCTCCTCCCCTGAACGTCTCCCCCAGACCCAGGCTGGAACGGGAGTCGGCAGTGCGGCAGGACCCGGACGACCCCTCCGTGGTGCCGGTCGGCCCATTGGCCACGGCCGAGTACCGCACAAGGCTTGGACCGACGGACGCGGAAGGGGGGGGAGGGGAGGAGATGTTCCGGTCCCGGGTGGGGCCCTCCAGGCCCGGACACCCGAACACCGACACGGTGCCGCTGATCCCGGCGGCCCACCCGGCCACGGGGGAGGACGGCTCCGACCCCGTCTTCGTCGACTCCAGCGGACGCCGTGGTCGGCGCATCCGGCGCGTCGCCTATACGGCCGCCGCGCTGTGTGCCGCGTACACCGGCGTACTCGCGCTCAGCTTCATGGGCGCGACGCCGTTCGCCCCACGCACCGTACTGCCCGTACCGGGGCTGCCCTCCGACAAGCCCGGTACCGTGACCGAGACCCCGCGCGGCGATCTGCCGGCCGAGTCCGTGGCCCCGTCCTCCGGCGGCGTGTCGGTGTCCCCGTCCGCGCTTCCCGGACCGACGGCCCTGCCCACGGACCCGCCCTCGGGCGGCAGCCCCTCCGCCCCGGCGACGGGCCCCGTCACCTCACCCGCGCCCACGGCGAGTTCCTCACCGACCGGCTCTTCGCCCACGACCGGCCCGACGGGCTCCGGCAGTCCGTCCGGCACCGGTCCCACGGCTTCGGGCGGGACGTCGACTGCCACCTCCGGGAGTTCAGGCGGCACGCCCAGCGGCTCGCCGGACGACGGGGAGTCACCCGGCATCTCCACTGTCCCTGCGGGGACTTGATGAGCGCGCGGCAGCCGGGGCTCACCACCGGCACACGAGGGAGTCGCCGCGGCACCGCCTCCCGCCCGCGGATCGTGTCGCTGCTCGTGGTCCTGGCCGTGATGACGGGCGTCCTGCTGCTGAACGGCTACACGCACGGCGAGTTCGCCGCCGACCACCGGGTGCACCCGCCGGTGGCGGCCGACCGGGTGCCGGCGAAGGTGCTCCACGGCGGCCCCGTGATCGACACCACCGGCTCCGTCACGCGCAGCCACCGGATGCCGGACCGGACCGTCGCCCTGACCTTCGACGACGGCCCCGACCCGACCTGGACCCCGAAGATCCTGGACGTGCTCGACCACTACGGCGTCAGGGGCACCTTCTTCGTGACCGGCGCGGCGACCGCCCGCGAACCCGGCCTCGTACGCCGGATGGTGACCTCCGGACAGGAGGTCGGCGTGCACACCTTCACCCACCCCGACCTCGTGTACCAGTCGGGTTCCCGCACGGACCGCGAACTGGCCCAGACCCAGCTCGCGTTGGCGGGAGCGGCCGGTATCCACAGCTCGCTCGTCCGCCCGCCCTACTCGGCCCACGCGGCGGACCTGGACGACCTCTCCTGGTCCGTGGTCCGGCAGTTGGGCGCGAAGGGGTACATCACCGCCCTCGTCGACATCGACACCGAGGACTGGCGCCGGCCCGGCGCGACCGACATCGCGGACAGCGTCACAGGGAGGCTGAACGGGCAGGGTGCCGTAGTACTGCTGCACGACGCCGGCGGCGACCGCTCCCGGACCGTCCGCGCCCTGGACACCCTGATACCCGAACTCCTCGGCCGGGGCTACCGGTTCACCACCGTCACCGGCGGGCTGGGCGCGGGCAGCGCCCATCACCCGGTCTCCGGCGCGGAGTTGTGGAGCGGCCGGGTCTTCGTGACGGCCGTGGCCGTCGGCGAGTGGCTCGTGCCCGCGCTGGCAACGCTGATGGCCCTGGTGGGCGGCCTGATGCTGCTGCGCTTCGCGGCCATGCTGGTGTTCGCCCGCCGCCACGCCCGGCGGCGCCGCGATCCGGGCTTCTCCTGGGGGCCGGAGATCACCGAACCCGTGAGCGTGGTGATCCCCGCCTACAACGAGCGGAAGTGCATAGCCCACACCGTGCAGTCCGTGGTCAAGAGCGAGCACCCCGTCGAGGTCGTCGTGGTCGACGACGGTTCCACGGACGGCACGGCCGAGACGGTGGAGGCACTCGCGCTGCCCGGCGTCACCGTCGTACGACAGGCCAACCGCGGCAAGTCGGCCGCGCTCAACACAGGTGTGGCCAGGGCCTCGTACCCGCTGATCGTGATGATGGACGGCGACACCGTCTTCGAGCCGGACACCGTGCACCGGCTGGTGCAGCCCTTCGCCGACCGGCGGGTGGGGGCGGTGGCCGGCAACACCAAGGTCGGCAACCGGGGTAGCCTGCTGGGCACTTGGCAGCATCTCGAATACGTGATGGGCCTCAACCTCGACCGCCGCATGTACGACGAGCTCGGCTGCATCCCCACGGTACCGGGGGCCGTCGGCGCGTTCCGGCGCACCGCACTGAGCCACGTCGGCGGCCTGAGCGACGACACCCTCGCCGAGGACACCGACCTCACCATGGCGCTGCACCGGGGCGGTTGGCACGTGGTGTACGAGGAGGGTGCCCGCGCCTGGACCGAAGCGCCCGTGACCGTCGGCCAGTTGTGGCGCCAGCGTTACCGGTGGAGCTACGGCACCCTCCAGTCGATGTGGAAGCACCGTCACGCGGTCGTCGAACGGGGGCACGCGGGACACTTCGGCCGCTACGGACTCGCACTGGTCGTGCTGTTCACCGTGCTCACCCCGCTGCTTGCTCCCCTCATCGACCTGTTCCTCCTGTACGGACTCCTCTTCCAGGACCCGGTGCGCACCGTGGCCGCCTGGGGCGCGCTGCTCACCGTACAACTGCTGTGCGCGGCCTACGCGTTGCGGCTCGACGGCGAGAAGCGGCGGGCGCTGTGGGCGCTGCCGTTGCAACAGCTCTTCTACCGGCAGTTCCTCTACGCGGTGCTCCTCCAGTCGTGCACCACGGCGCTCACCGGCGTCCGGCTGCGCTGGCACAAGCTGCGCCGCACGGGTCAGGTGAGGGCGCCGGGGCCGCCGACACGGGCAGTGGCATCGACGGCCACCGCCACAACGGCCGCCCCACCGGCGGCGGTTCGCAAGAACGGCGGCCGGAACCTGTATCTGGACTTCCTGCGCGCCGTGGCCCTGGTCCGCGTGGTGACCTACCACACCTTCAACTGGGCCTGGCTGACCCTGGCGTTCCCGGCCATGGGCGTCATGTTCGCGCTGGCCGGCTCGTTGATGGCCCGTTCGCTCGACCGTCATGACCGGACCCCGGCGGCGGTGGTGCGGGCGCGCATGCGACGACTGCTGCCGCCGGTGTGGCTGTTCGGCCTCGTCATGGTCGTCGCGATGCTGCTGACGGGCTGGCGGCCGGACGAGGGCGGCGGCGGGCATGCGGCCGGGTGGGCGCGGATGGCTCTCTGGATCGTGCCGGTGAGCGAGCCGCCCTTCGCCCACACCGACTGGGCCTGGCAGATCGTCGCCCCGCTCTGGTACATCCGCGCCTACCTCCTGTTCGTGATCCTCTCGCCGCTGCTGCTGCGGGCGTTCCGCAAAGCGCCCTGGACAGTCGTGGCGACCGCGCTGGGCCTGGCGGTGCTGGCGCAGAGCGAGCTGCTGCCGTTGCCGGCCCGGGTCGAGGAGCCGTTCACCGACCTGGCCACGTTCGCCGCCTGCTGGCTGCTGGGCTTCGCCCACCACGACGGGCTCGTACGGCGGTTGCCCGCGGCCCGGGTGTGGGTGGTGGCCGCGGCCGTCATGGCGGTGGGCGGCTGGTTCGCGCTGGCGCACCGGACCGAGGAGGGATACGACCTCGGCTCGATCCCGCTCGGACAGGCCTTCTGGTCCTTCGGCTTCGTCCTGTTGCTCCTGCGGCTCGGCCCGCAGAGCGACCGCTGGGTGCGGCGTCACCGGTCGCTGCACGACACCGTGGTGCTGCTCAACGCCCGCGCCGTCACGGTCTATCTGTGGCACGAGGTGGCGCTGGTCGTCGGAGTGGTGCTCATCGACCGCATGTGGCGGATCCCCGCGCTGGAGAACTCCCTGCCGCTCGGCGCCACTTGGTTCCTGTATCTCGCCGCCTGGCCCCTCATCGCCGTGGCCGTACTGCTGGTCGGGTGGGCGGAGGACCGGGCGGCGAAACGTCCGGCACGACTGTGGCCACGGCCGGTTCGGCAGACCGAAGGGGCGTGAGGCGGGGGACGGGGTTGTCCGCCCGCGGACGGACGTGCAGGTGCACTCCTCCCCCTGGATCCTCGGGGGAAGGTGCCCGCACGGCGCGGTCGGTCGTACCGGCGGGCACGCATCCACCCGCTCCCGCGCAAGGCGGATGCCGTCCCGATGGACCGACCCACCGGGGCGTTCCCGGCGCGGGGCGTCGGGGGGAGCTGCCTCCGCGCCACTTTCAGTGTCCGTCGCGGATCTGTGGGGAAGGCGTGCCGAACGGCTCCTGTCGGGGGCCGTTCGGCTGGTTCCGGCGGCCCGTGGCGCGGCAGGCCGTCACGGCTCGGCAGGGCCGGCCAGCGCCACGAAGTCGTCGGAGTAGACGTCGTGGAGCCGAATGGCGAGGTCCTCCAGGGCGCGGCTGGCGGCGAGCTCGTCACCGATCTCCGGAACGGCACGGTCCATCGGGTTGCGCCTGGCCACACCACGGCCGGTGATCGTCGACGTGTCCCGGGTGCGCAGGACGGCCCGTGCGTGAGTGTCGTCGCCGTCCTCGGTGATGTAGATCTGTACGGTCCACTGCTTGGCTTCCATCGTGATCACTCCCGAGCGGAGGGGTACGAGGGCCGAGCGGGCAGACCCGCAGGGACCCGGAGCGGGACTGCGGGGGAGCGCGACGGCTTCTGCCTCCACTTCTCAGCCTGCGCCTGTCCACGGAGCCGGTCCAGGGCCGAACGGCCCACCGGGCAGGCATCGTCGTGCGTCTCGCGATCGGCCGCGACGACACGTGACGGCCGGCCGGACCACGGCTCCCACTCGGAAGGGGCCCGAACGGCGCTCCCCCCGCCCGCATGAGCACACCCGGTCGGAGAGCAGGCCGCGACACGAGCGTGGACACGGACCGGCCGGGACGGGCACGGAGGGGACGATGACGACACCGGCGTACGCACCGATCGTTGTCGTCGTCGATCCCGGCTCGTCCCACCGCCCGGCCGTGGCCTGGGGTGCCGACGAGGCGGACAGTGACAGGGCTTCCGGCCATGAGCTGATCGCGGATGTACGCTCGCACGAGTGTCGACCTCACTCTCCCAGGGAGGTGCCTCGTCACTCCGGGCTGAGGACCGTGTCGGGCCCTCGCCGTGGGGTCGGGCGGCTGCGGGGGGCGTGGCCGAGGCGCAGGATCATCTGCGGGAACTCTCCGCGGGTGAGCGTCGCGCGGACCTGGGCGCGCAGCCGCGGGACTTCGAGGGGCTGGGTGTGGAAGGCGGCCACGGTCCAGCGGGTGGTGGCGTGCAGCAGGACCCGCTGGAGGGCCTGCCCTGCGTGCAGCCAGTCCTCCCGGGTGTCGTGCCGCGTGGTGAGGACGAGGGTCAGTCCCGTTTCCGGCGGCCAGACGTCGGGCACGTCCGGCAGGGTGCGGGTGAGTCCCAGGAAATCGCGCCCGACGAGACCGGTGCGGTCCGGGGGACGGACGCGGACGTCCAGGGGGACGCCGTCCGGACGCCGGTCACGGGCGGCCCGCGTCCAGTGGACCAACTCGGCGATGTGGCCGGGGTCGTTGCGGTGGACTGCCTCGGCGGACCGGACCAGCTCCGCGAGTTGACGCCGTGCGACATGGGATTCCACCGTGTACAGCGCGGCACCCTCTGCACGGGCGTGCTCACGCAATTCCCCGATCAGCGGCTGCGGGAGCGGGGACTTCTGGAAGGGCCCGCGGTGCGTGTGCCGTAGCCACAGGGCGCGGTACATCAGGTTCTCGTCGGTGCTCGGCCTGGCGTACGGTCCCCAGCCGACGCGGGCGAGATGGGCCGGGTTCCAGGGAGTGGGGAGCAGCTGTACGACAGGCCGGAAGCCCAGGTGCCGCATGGCGACACGCATGTTGAACAGGGCCGCGCCGCCGCTGATGAGCTGCTCCCGCCCGTCCGGGTCGGTGAGCAGGAGCCGGCGCGTGGGATCCGCGTACACGTCGAGGTCGGTGTCCCGGCCGACGAACAGCCAGGGCTGGGTGTTGTGCACCGAGGGTGCGCTGACGGCCGCGCGGACCAGGTGGTGGGCCGCGTGGTCGACCTGAGCGGAGACTGTCTCCATGGTGGGCACCGCCGTTCGTCGTTGATGTCTGCGGGCGCGGAACTCAGCCGTGCGCCACGACGGCGACGGGGCAGCGCGCGCGGTGGATCACGGTGCGGGTGACCGGGCCGGTGTGCGGACCGGGTCGGCGGTCGCGCAGGTGGCGGCCGACGACGAGGAGTCCCGCGTCCGAGGCGGCGCGGACCAGGTGTGCTCCTGCCCTGCCCCTGACGACCGTCGGGGTGACCTCGACGCCCGGGTACTTGTCACGCCAGTTCTGGAGCACTCCCGCCAGGAGGCCGCGCAGCTCCTCCTCGCGCCGGGGCTCTTCGCCGAGGCCGGGGTCTCCGGGTCCGGGGGAAGCGGTCGACGAGGTGTCCCAGGCATGGAGCACGCGCAACGGCGCCCCGCGCAGCGCGGCTGCCTCGAAGGAGAACTCGATCACCTCGTCGCACGCCTCGCCCAGGTCGACGCCGAGAACGACGTCACGGTACGGCGTGACGGGCGACGCGTAGCCGTCCCCGTTCAGAAGATGCTCGTCCGCGGACCGCTGCCCGGCCTCGACCAGGACGACCGGACGGGTGGTCCGGGCGACGACGGCCTGGGCCACCGACCCGACGAGGAATCCGGTGACGCAGTTCAGCCCGCGCGAACCGAGCACCAGCAACTCGGCGTTCCGCGCGGCGTGCAGGAGTACTGCCGCCGCCGGACCCTCGATGTGCTCGTCGGTGAGCAGCGCCTCCGGGCAGGCCCGCGCGACGCGTTCCTCGACCGTGCGCAGGACGGCCCGGCCCAGACGGTGCCGTATCGCGCTCGCCGCGGGAGAGAGCGCCTGGTCCGGGCCCCGGTCGGAGGTGTGCACCAGGTGCAGTCGCAGGCCGCGCCGCACCGCCTCCCGGGCACCCCACTCGGCGGCGGCCAGGCTCTCCGGAGATCCGTCGACTCCGACGACGACCGGTCGTGACATGGCGCACCTCCCTGGCTCTCGCCCGGCGGGTCCTTCTCGGCCCGGTCCCCATCGTCGTGCCGGACAACCGCGCGGTGGAGGGGCCACCGGTCCCGGACTTTGACCCGTACGACCCCTGCCCGGAGCTCCCCGCCCGGGACGACCGTGGGACACGCAGACAGTGGTGCCGCAAGCAGGCGGGAGGCGAACCGGCATGGAACGGACGATCGTTGTCGGAGTGGACGGCTCCGTGCGGAGCAGAGTGGCGGCGGACTGGGCGGCCCGGGAGGCCCTGCGGCGCGGGCTGCTTCTGCAGGTGGTCCATGTGTCGGAGCGGTCCGGTACGGGTCCGTCCGGGCCGTGCTCCGGCCTCGGGGAGCCGCTGCCCGGCGTGGCGGAACGCGAACTGATGTCCCGGCCCTCCGAGTTGACGGTGCATGAGGTCCGGGTCGACGGTGAGCCGGCAGCCCGGCTGCTCGCCCTGGGCGCCTCGGCCGAACTGCTCGTGCTCGGGATGCGTGGCGCAGGAGGGTGCGCGGGGCAGGCGGTCGGTTCGGTGGCGGGCGCGGTCGCCGAGCGCTCCGCCCGGCCCGTGGTCCTTGTCCCGGGCGGACCCGCCTGCGCGGGCACGGGATGGCGTACTGACAAGGTCGCGCTCGGCGTGGACGCGCGGCGGCCGGACGAGGCGGCCATCGGCTTCGCCTTCGACAGGGCGAGCCGCGCGAACGCCCGCCTGCGCGTGGTGCACGCCTGGACGATGCCGGAGCCCGGCGGATCCGCGCTCCCGTTCGTCGCGCGGTGCAGGGACCGCGCGGCCCGGGAGGACGAGGAGATGCGGCTCCTGTCCGACGTGCTGCGCCCGTGGCACGAGAAGTATCCGCGTGTGCAGGTACTGGAGGACGTCGTGCACTTCGGTGCCGCTGAGGCACTGGTACGGGCTTCCGGCCGGGCGGAGCTGCTGGTGGCGGGGCGACGGGAGAACAGGCTCGGCTCCGCGCTGAAGGGGCTGGTCGAGCAGGCCGGATGCCCGGTGGTCGTGGTGCCCGGGTGACGAGAGGCGGCCGGACTGTTCAGGCGCAGTCGCGGTGACGTGCAGGCGGGGCCGGTCGCCGTCGGCGCGCGGGTCGGGTGACGCAGTCCGGCCAGGGTGCCGCTCTCCACGGTTCGGCCGGCCCGACCTTCTTCACCACCCCGGAGGAGTGGGAGACGGCGACGCATGCTCGCGAGCGGCGGCGGGGCTTCCCGCGGCGGCGGACGCGGTGGTCAGGTTCGGTTTCCGTCGCCCGACCCCGGCCGGTCGGGCCGGACCCGGAAGACGGGAACCCGGTCGGCGATCCGGGCGAACTCCTCCAGCGGGGCCCGCCGGTCCACCGGCAGATGCGGCCGGGCTCCCGGTGCCAGGGCGAGATAGCGGCGCAGGACCGGCGCCCGGTCGCCGACCTCGACCTCTTCGAGGCGTACGGCCTCGCGCCGGCCGCGCCGCAGCACCGCCCGCCCGCCGGCCGCCCGGACGTTGCGCACCCAGTTCGCGTCCGGGCCGAGCATCGAGACCAGATAGCGCTCGCCCTCGTAGTCAGCGACCACCAGAGGCAGCGAGATACGTCGGCCCGTACGGCGCCCGGGCACCTCCAGCGTGACCATGCGCCGAGGCGCCAGCCCCGCCGAAGCGGCAAGTGCCGACTGCCGGTTCATCACGCGTGCCAGGCGTCCCGGGCGGCCGCCGCGGTACAGCCACCGGTCGATCCGGTGCAGCCGGCGGGCCGAGTCGTCACGTTCCATGGCTCACACCCCCCTCGGCACGTCACCGCACGTTGGTGGGGCGGCACGCCTTCCGGTGAGGAACTGCGTTGCGGCTTGCCTGGTCGTGAGCACGGTCGTCCCCTCTCCGCACTGGACGGGGGCCGGTCGGTGCACCCCCTTGTCCGCCAGAGTCCGCCCGCTGCGGCCCGTCCGGCCAGGGCCGGACGGGCCCCGGACGGCGGCATCCGGCCCGGCATCGGCCGCTCCGGCACCTCTGCGAGACGCGCGGCAACCGCCGCCGCTCGCAGGGCCGAACGGCTCCTCCGTGAGGGCCGTACGGCCCGCGCCCGTGCGGCGCGGAACCACGGATTCTTGGGGGATGAACGCCGCACAAGCGCCGCAGCGGGCACCGTACGTGATCCCAGGTGACGGAGGTGCGACCCGGGACGACGGACTCCACGATGAGTACATGGCCGCCTGCCACGCCGCCCTCTTCGACGTCCTCAGGCCACGCCCGGCCGCGAGGTCCGAGTCCACGGCCGTATCCGGGGCCACGCCGTGACGACGAGCGGCCCCGCGCTGCAGACCCTGGCCACCCGGGACGTCTTCGCCGCCCTGGACACCTCGCCGCGCGGCCTGGCGCCCGCGGACCTGAGCCGACGGCGGGAGCGGTACGGCCCCAACGAGCTGCCGCGGGCCCGGCGCAGGGGCTGGTGGCGGGACCTCGCCGGCCAGTTCACGGACCTGTTCGCGGTGGTCCTGGCCGTCGCGTCCGGGATCACCTTCCTGGCATACGGACTCCAGGAACCGCATGACGCGGGCACCCTGCAACTGGCCGTGGCGATCCTCTGCGTGGTGCTGCTGAACGCGGGCATCGGCTTCGTGCAGGAGTACTCCGCCGAGCGGACCGCCGAGTCGCTCCAGGCGATGGTGCCCCACACCTGCCGGGTGCTGCGGGGCGGGGAGCGGCTGGAGCTGCCCGCGCGTGATCTGCTCCCCGGGGACGTCGTGGTCCTGGAGGCGGGGGACGCGGTGCCGGCGGACTGCCGGCTCGTGGAGGCGCACGAGGTCTCGGTGAACAACGCGGCGCTCACGGGGGAGAGCGACGCCGTCGGCCGTACCCGCCAACCGGTGGCGGACGGGCCGGTGCTGGAGGCCCGCAACTGCCTGTTCATGGGTACCGACGTCGTGGCGGGCACCGCGAAAGCCGTGGTGTTCGCCACCGGCGGGGAGACCGAGTTCGGACGCATCTTCCGGCTCGCGGCCGCGGCACCGCGCCAGAAGACCCCTCTGCAGATCCAGGTCGCGTCGATGGCCCGCCGGGTGGCGGGCGCGGCGCTGGCGATCGGAGCGCTGCTGTTCGCGGTGCGGCTGCCGGCCGGCCGGCCGCTCGTCGAGACCTTCGTCTTCGCGCTCGGCGTGATGGTCGCCATGGTGCCCGAGGGACTGCCCGCGACGCTGTCGGTGTCGCTGGCGATCGGCGTACGGCGTATGGCCGCCCGGCGCGCACTTGTCAAGAAGCTGCTGGCGGTGGAGGCCCTCGGTTCCACCACCGTCGTGTGCACGGACAAGACGGGCACCCTCACCCAGGCCGAGATGACCGTCGTACAGGTGTGGGCGGGCGGCGTCCGACACCCCGTCTCCGGAGTGGGGTACACGCCGACCGGCGAGGTGACCGACCCGAAGCCGGTGCGTGAGCTGCTCCGTACGGCGGCCCTGTGCTGCGACGCGCGAATGGTCCCGCCGTCGGAGCCGGAGGGCTGGCGGGTCCTGGGGGACACCACCGAGGGAGCCGTACTCGTCGCCGCGGCGAAGGCCGGTGTCGACCCGGCGGCCGAGGAGGCCGCGACGCCCCGCGTCACGGAGTTCCCTTTCGACTCGACCCGCAAGCTGATGAGCACCGTGCACCGCGACGCGCACGGCGCTCTCCACGCCTGCGTCAAGGGCGCGCCGCAGGAACTGCTCGCCCGCTGCACCGCCGTCGACTGGAAGGGTGAGCGACGGCCGCTGACCGAGGAACTGCGGGCGGCGGTGATCGCTGCCAACGACGAACTGGCTTCTCAGGGACTGCGGGTCCTGGCGGCGGCGTCGCGGGATCTCCCCGACGGCCGTCCCACCCAGGACGAGACCGAGTCGGAACTCACCCTGCTGGGCCTGGTCGGCATGCTCGACCCGCCCCGGCCCGAGGTCAGGGCCGCCGTCGATGCCTGTCGGCACGCCGGCATCCGCATCGTCATGGTCACCGGCGACCACCCGCTGACCGCGGAGGCCGTCGCCCGCCGGGTGGGCATCGTCCGGGGGCCGGAGCCCACCGTCGTGACCGGCGTCCGCCTGGACGCACTCGACGACGACGCCCTGGACACCCTGCTCGCCGAGTCGGGGGAACTGCTGCTGTGCCGGGTCAGCCCCGAGCACAAGATGCGGGTGGTCGCCGCCCTGCAACGGCGCGGCGAGGTCGTCGCCGTCACCGGTGACGGCGCCAACGACGCACCCGCGCTCAAGCACGCCGACATCGGCGTCGCCATGGGCGCCTCCGGCACCGACGTGGCCCGTGAGGCCGCCGTCATGGTGCTGCTGGACGACTCCTTCGCGTCCATCACCACGGCGGTGCGCCTGGGCCGGTCGGTCTACCAGAACATCCGCAAGTTCCTGATTTACCTCTTCAGCCACAACATCGCCGAACTCGTCCCGATCCTCGCGGCCACCTTCGCCGGATTCCCACTTGTCCCGATCACCGCCGTGCAGATCCTCGCGATCGACCTCGGTTCCGACGTCCTGCCTGCCCTCGCGCTGGGCGCCGAGCCGCCCGAGCCCGACGTCATGGACCGCCCGCCGCGCTCGAAGAACGAACGGCTGTTCTCCACCGCCGTGATGGGCCGGATCCTCTTCCTCGGCGGCATCCAGTCGCTCGGCGTGTGCACCGTGTTCTTCTGGCACATCCACGCCTCCGGCATCCCCTACGCCGACTTCACCGTGCACGACACCGCCTACCGGGAGGCGATCACCATGGTCCAGGCAGGCATCGTGGTCAGCCAGTTCTTCAACGCGCTCGCCGTGCGCACCGACCGGCAGAGCGTGTTCCGGATCGGCCTGCTGTCCAACCCCTGGCTGCTGGCCGCCGGCTGCTTCGGCATCGGGTTGATGGCCGCGATCAGTTATCTGCCGCTCCTGCAGGCGGTCTTCCACACGGCCCCGCTGGCAGCCTCCGACTGGGCGGTCCTCGCCGGATTCGGCGTACTGCTGCTGGCCGCCGAGGAAGCCCGCAAGTGGTGGCTGCGGCACCGCCGGCCCACAGACCGAAAGGAAGGAGCGCAATGAAAGTGATCATCGCGGGCTGCGGGCGGGTGGGCTCCGCACTCGCCGTCCAGCTCGTCGCCGAAGGCCACGACGTACACCTCATCGACCGCCGGCCCGGCACCCGCAAACTGTTGCCGACCGGCTTCCCCGGCCGGTTCCACGAGGGCAACGCGTACAGCCGGACGGTCCTCGAAGCCGCCGGGATCGAGCACGCCGACGCGTTCGTGGCCGCCACCTCGGGCGACAACAGCAACATCGTCAGCGCGCGGACGGCCAAGGAGACCTACCGGGTCCCCATCGTCGTCGCCCGCATCTACGATCCGCGCCGCGCGGACATCTACCGCGAGCTCGGCATCCCCACCATCGCCAGCGTCCGCTGGACCGTGCACCAGATCCACCAGATGCTGCTGCACCGCCACCTCACACCGGAACTCACCTTCGGCAACGGTGAGACCCTGCTGGTCCGCTCCGAGCTGCCCTCCTACCTCAACGGGCGGCGGCTGGCCGAGTTCGACGTGGACGGTGAGGTCCGGGTCGTCGAGGTCACCCGCGGCGGACGGTCGCTCGTGCCCGCCCACAGCACCCGCGCCGAGCCGGGCGACCTGGTGACCTTCGCCGTCGCGGCCACCGCGCTCGGCCGCCTGCGCGGCTTTCTGGACAAGGAGTTGGGGACATGAAGGCGCTCATCGCCGGAGCGGGGCGCCTCGGCACCCAGATCGCCCAGGTCCTGGCCGCGGCCCGCAACGACGTCACCCTCGTCGACATCGACGAGGACCGCGTCGCCGGGCTCGAAGGCCACCTTCCCGTACGGCTCCTGACCGGGGACGCCTGTGAACCCGCCGTCCTGGAGCACGCGGGCGTGCTCGCCGCCGACCTCGTCATCGCGGCCACCGGCGACGACGAGGACAACCTCGTCATCAGCCTGCTCGCCAAGCGGCAGTTCGAGGTGCCCCGGGTCGCGGCACGCGTCAACGAGGCCGAGAACACCTGGCTGTTCGACCGGAACTGGGGAGTCGACACGGCGGTCCCGGCGGCCACTCCGCTGATCTCGCTCATAGAGGAGGCCACCGGTGCCACGGACACCGTGGCCCTGCTGCGCCTGAGCAAGGCGGGTGTCGACGTCATCGAAACCGCCATCACACCGCAGTCCCGCGCCTCAGGACGCACACTGGCCGAGATCACCCTTCCCGCGGGCGCGGTCATCGCCACCGTCATCCGCGACGGCCAGCCCACCGTCCCCACCCCCGAGATGCGGCTCCGGAGCGGCGACGAACTTCTCGTCGTCTCGCACGCGGCCACCGAACAGGAGATCCACGCGGCCTTCCAGTGACATCGGTCAACCGGTCTTGTGCCCCCACCGCGGACCGGCCACGTCCCACGCCAGCCCCACCGCTCGATCCGTCACCGGTCGAGCCACCACCGTGCGACGGCTCCGGCGCCGATCGCGGTACCGGCGGGTCCGAGAGCGGCGGCGCCGTCCAGGGTGCCGACTAGACGGCGGACGCGGACGGGCTCCGCCGATCGCCGAGCCGCTGCTGGGGGGCGGCTGTGAGGAGGACCGCGTGAGCCGGGTGCCGCCCGGCGAACACCTCGTCGGCGCTGTGAGCCGTCACCAGGCCGACCGGCGCGCCTCCGAGCAGGACGACCAGCGACACGGCCGGCACGATTCATGCCTCGACGATGTCGTCGCGCCGACGCAACGAATTGCGCCGCCACCGCCAGAACAGTCTTGCCGTACGCCTGCCGCCGCCCATCGAACCGCACCTCCTTGCGGTGCTCACCGGTCACGACGGTGCCGGCCTGGAAGCGGCCGTGGCATGGGCCGGACCGGGGGAACACAAGGCCCGCACAGCGGACGGGGTCCGGCCGAGGACCCCCGACCGGCGAGCCGATCGGGGCCGACCGGCCCAAGCGCCGGGCCGGAATCCGCGACAAGCTGGATGTGATGGGCATTTCGGTCATCGTGTGCGCCTCTGGGGAAGCCGCGCCCGTCCCTGCAATCGGAGGCCAGGCTCTCGGGGAGACCGAGAAGGGAAGGAACGTCATGAAGGGCTATGTCTTCCACGGGCCGGGTCGGTCCTCCTGGGACGGTGTCCCGGATCCGGGTATCAAGGATCCCACTGATGTGATCGTGCGTGTTGATGCCGTCACGATCTGTGGAACCGATCTGCACATTCTGAGGGGTGATGTGCCCGAGGTGCGCCCGGGGACGGTGCTGGGTCATGAGGCGGTGGGGGAGGTGGTGGAGGCGGGTTCCGACGTGCGTACAGTGCGGCCCGGGGACCGGGTCCTGGTCTCCTGCATCACGGCCTGCGGGCGTTGCGCCTACTGCCGTCGGGCCATGTACGGGCAGTGCCGCGGTGGCGGGGGCTGGATCCTGGGGCATCTGATCGACGGCACGCAGGCGGAGTACGTGCGGGTCCCGCACGCGGATCTGTCCGTCCATCCGCTGCCCAGCGCGCTGGATGCCAGGGACGCGGTGCTGCTGGCGGACATCTTCCCCACCGGGTACGAGGTGGGTGTGCTCAACGGACAGGTGCGTCCCGGCGACACCGTCGCTGTGGTCGGTGCCGGTCCGGTGGGGCTGGCGGCGATCGCCACGGCGCGGTTGTTCTCGCCGGAGCGGGTCGTCGCGGTGGATGTGGCCGCTGCCCGGCTGGAGGCGGCGAAGCGGTTCGGTGCGGATGCGGTGGTGGATGCCCGTGAAGCCCCCGAGCAACTGGTCGCCGATCTGACCGACGGGATGGGGGCGGACGTCGTGATCGAGGCGGTGGGAGTGCCGGAGACGTTCGAGCTGTGCACGCGGATGGTGCGTCCGGGTGGTCATGTCGCGAACGTGGGTGTGCACGGCAGGCCCGCGACCCTGCACCTCGAAGACTTGTGGATCAAGAACGTCACCATCACCACGGGTCTGGTGGACACGTACTCCACGCCCACGCTGCTGCGGATGGCTGCGGCCGGTCGGTTGCCGACCTCGCAGCTGGTCACCCACACGTTCCCGCTGGAGCGTATGGAGGAGGCGTACGAGGTCTTCGGCAAGGCCGCCGACACCGGTGCCCTCAAGGTCGTACTCGGCGGGACGCGGCACGAGGAAGTCGTTGTGGTTGGGCCGCCAGAGGAGAGGACGTGACAGACCATGAGCCACCGAGCTACGCCGGACACGACCCACCGGCCACCGGTGGGCGACCTGGGGCGTCGCCTCGTCCAGCGACGTACGGAGCGCGGCCTGACCCGGAAGGAGACGGCCGACCGGGCGGGAGTGGCCCCGAGTTATCTGCGATACCTGGAGGAGCATCATGGCGCCGCGCCCAGCACCGGCGTCCTGCTCCGTCTCGCGGGCGTCCTGGGCACCACGCTGGCGCATCTGACGGGCGGTGACGTCGAGTTGCCGCCGGGCCCGGAACAGGCCGACCGCCATGCCGGATTCGTCGAACTGAGCACGCAGGAGTGCCGCACCCTGCTCTCCACGCACGGCGTGGGACGGCTGGCGATACCCGTCGAGGACGGGCCTGTGATCGTTCCCGTCAACTACAGCGTCGTCGACGGCCTCATCGTTTTCCGCACCGATCCCGGCAGCGTCACGTCCCGGGCGGTCGGCTGTCGCGTGGCCTTCGAGGTCGACCGTATCGACGACGCGTTCAGCACTGGCTGGAGCGTACTCGTACGAGGGAGGGCGACGGCTGTGACGGAGCCTGACGCCGTCCGCAGGCTGACGGAGCTGGCGTACAGCACACCGTGGGCGGGCGGGCAGCGCGAGTTGTGGGTGTCCGTCCGACCGGACGCCATGACCGGGCGGCGGATAGCGGTGGACGCCTGACGTACGTGTTGTACCCGACGTACGCCGACGCCGGAAAACCTGTGCCGTCGGCAGGCCCGCGCGAGCCGGCTGCCGGACTTGACCGAGCACGGGCGTCGCCGGGCGGCCCATCTTCGTGGCCAGTGCACCGGACGATGACGGGCAGGCTTCACAAAGGGGCGGGAAGGGTCCATCCGCTTCTCGCGGATCCTGATTGCGCGGTGCACGGCTCGAAGACCGCCTCTCCGCGTCCCTCTGCGGGCCCTTCCCGTCACCTTCAGCACAACACGCGGGCCAGTCCCGCGCCAGGGCCGATCGGCCCCGATTCCGAGGGAGGAACGTCCCGGCCGCGGTGGTCACCACCGCGGAGCGGGCACCTCACATGGGCCGAACGGCCACTTTCGGGGCCGAAGTGCCCCTGCTGCGACAGGACGGGGGAGTGCGACGCTGGGCAACGGAACCGTTCTGCTGTGCGGTTGCGCAGCCCGACGAAAGGCGGCGAGAACGATGGAACTGCCCCTGGTCGTGGGTGTCGACGGATCGGACGGGAGCCTGCTCGCGGTCGACTGGGCGGTGGACGAAGCGGCCCGGCTCGGGCTGCCGCTGCGGCTGGTGTACGCATCCCTGTGGGAGCGATACGAAAGCGCGGTGTCGTCGGGCGGCCGAGAGCGCCCCTCCCGGCAGGTCATGGCGGACAACACCGTCGGATCGGCGGCGGAGCGCGCCCGCCGACGCCGTCCCGAGGTGAAGGTCTCCACGGAGGTTGTCCCCGACGAGGCGGCGAGCATCCTCGTACGCGAAGGCCACAACGCGTCCGCGCTCGTCACCGGAGTGCGCGGACGCGGCGAAGTGGCAGGTCTGCTCCTCGGTTCGGTCAGCCTGGCGGTGGCCGCCCGCGCCCACTGCCCCGTGATCGTCGTCCGCGGGGACAGGGCCGGTCTGGAGAGCACCCACGAACGGATCCTGCTCGGTGCCGGCGAACCCGCCACCGGCGGAGAAGCGGTGCGTTTCGCCTTCCGCGAGGCGGAGGCCCGCAAGTGCACCCTCGACGTCGTACGCGCCTGGCGTTGCCCGGCGCACGAGACCGCCGACGACCCGCGGCTGGCCGAGGACCCGGCGCACCACCACGAGGAGTGGGCGGCCGCCCTGCTCGACGCCCTGCTGCACGACCCCGCGGCGGACCACCCCGGTGTGCGGGTGCGCCGCAGCACGGTGGAGGGCCCGGCCCGCAGGGTGTTGCTGAACCGGACGGCCGCCGCCGACCTCGTGATCGTCGGAGCCAAGCGCCGGACCGGTCACTTCGGCCTCCAACTGGGCCGCGTGGCACACACGTTGCTGCACCACGCGGACTGCCCGGTGGCCGTCGTACCGCAGCCGGTGTGACGATGGACCGTCGACCGACCACCCCCACGCTCCACGACCTGCCGTCCCCAGTACTGAGGGACGTGCGGGCCGTCGTCTTCGATACCGACGGAGTGATCACCGACTCGGCCCGGGTGCACGCCGCGGCCTGGAAGACGGCGTTCGACGCCTTCCTGCGCGAGCACCCGCCCGAGGATCCGGCCCTGCGCGGGCCGTTCGACGTACGCGACGACTACCTCCGCCACGTGGACGGCAAGTCCCGCTTCGACGGCGCCACCGCCTTCCTCGCCTCGCGCGGCATCGAGCCGTCGCCGCGGACGGTGCGGGAGGTCGCCGACGACAAGGAGCGGCTGTTCACCGAGCACCTGAGCAGGCACGGGGTCGACGCGTATCCCGGAACGGTGCGGCTGGTGCGCGCCCTGCGCCGGGCCGGTGTTCCCCGGGCCGCGGCCTCCGCGTCCCGCCACGCCCGCGAACTGCTCACCCGGGCCGGGGTGCTGGACCTTTTCGACGTGCTGGTGGACGGAGGCGAGGCGGCCCGGCTGGGCCTGCCGGGCAAGCCGCGGCCCGATCTCTTCCTGGAGGCGGTCCACCGTCTCGGCGTCCCCGCCTCTCGTGCCGCCGTCGTCGAGGATGCCGTGGCCGGTGTGGAGGCGGGCCGTCTCGGTGGCTTCGCCCTCGTCATCGGTGTGGACCGCGCGGCCGACCGCGGCACGGGCGAGAGGTTGCTGAGGCACGGCGCCGACATCGTCGTACGGGATCTCGGAGAGCTCTGCACGGAGGAATCGCCGAAGTGACGGACTGGACCTGGGAGTACGAGGGCTACGTTCCCGCCGACGAGCGTCTGCGGGAGTCGCTGTGCACGCTGGGCAACGGCTACTTCGCCACCCGCGGCGCCCTTCCGGAGTGCGACGCGGACGAGGTGCACTACCCCGGCACGTATGTCGCCGGCTGTTACAACCGGCTCACCTCGGACGTGGCCGGCCGCCGGGTCGAGAACGAGGACATGGTCAACGTGCCGAACTGGCTGCCCCTGCGGTTCAAGCTGAGCGGCGGGCCATGGCTCACCCCGGACAACACACCGGTGATCGAGCACCGCCAGTGCCTCCACCTGGCCTCCGGGCTGCTGGAACGGCGGACACGCTTCGACCTCGGCGGGGAACGGACGTTGGCCGTACGGCAGCAACGGCTCGTGCACATGGGCGACCCCCATGTGGCCGCGCTGCGCACCGAGTTCACCGCCGAGGGCTTCTCCGGCGAACTCGACGTGGAGGCGGCACTGGACGGCGGTGTCACCAACGCGGGCGTGGCGCGTTACCGGGACCTGGACGGACGTCACCTCACTCACGTCCACACCGGAACCGCCGCGTCGGACACGGTGTGGCTGCGCTGCCGCACCCGCACCTCGGACATCAGGCTCGCCATGGCGGCGCGGCTGAACGCCGACGCGCCCGTGACGGCCACTCACAAGGGGCCGCGCGCCTTGCAGCACGTGCGACTGAGCCTGGCGGACGGCCGCACGGTCACCGTGGACAAGACGATCGTGCTGCACACCTCCCGCGACCCCGCGATCAGCGATCCGCTGCGCGCCGCGGTCGACCGGGTCGGCCGGGCACCCGGCTTCGACGATCTGCTCGACGACCATCTAACGGCCTGGGACCAGCTCTGGCGCCGCTCCGCCCTCGATGTGGACGGCGAGGCCGGCCGCATCCTGCGGCTGCACCTCTTCCACGTGCTGCAGACCCTGTCCCCGCACACCGCCGACCTCGACGTCGGCGTACCGGCCCGGGGACTGCACGGCGAGGCCTACCGCGGTCACGTCTTCTGGGACGAACTGTTCGTCCTGCCCTATCTCAACCTGCACTTCCCCGAGGTTTCCCGCGCCCTGCTCCGCTACCGCCACCGGCGCCTCGAACAGGCCTGCACCGCAGCCCGGGAAGCGGGCCGCAAGGGCGCCATGTACCCCTGGCAGAGCGGCAGCGACGGACGCGAGGAGACCCAGCGGCACCACCTCAACCCCAACTCCGGCCGCTGGCTGCCCGATTACTCCCACCTCCAGCACCACGTGGGCTCCGCGATCGCCTACAACGTCTGGCAGTACTGCGAGGCCAGCGGCGACACCGAGTTCCTGCACACCAAGGGCGCCGAGATGCTGCTGCAGATCGCGCGCTTCTGGGCCGACGCGGCCGTCTACGACGAGGACATGGGACGCCATCGGATCAAGGGCGTGGTCGGACCCGACGAGTACCACGACGCGTATCCCGGTGCGGCGGCGCCCGGACTCGACGACAACGCGTACACCAACGTCACCGCCGCCTGGGTACTGACCCGCACACTCGAACTGCTCCGCGCCCTCCCCGAGCCACGGCGACGCGAACTCGTAGAGCGCACCGGCCTGGACGGCGGAGAGATGGAGCAATGGGAGGACGTGTCCCGCACCCTCCACGTCCCCTTCCACGACGGAGTCGTCAGCCAGTTCGAGGGCTACGGCGACCTGGAGGAACTCGACTGGGAGGGATACCGGCGGCGGTACGGCGACATCCGGCGCCTCGACCGGATCCTGGAGGCCGAGAGCGACACCGTCAACCGCTACCGGGCCTCCAAACAGGCCGACGTCCTGATGCTGGGCTACCTGTTCTCGCCGGCCGAACTCCGGGGCCTGTTCGGCCGGTTGGGACTCCGGCTGGGCGAGGACACCTGGCGGCGCACGGTCGATCACTACCTGAGTCGCACGAGCCACGGCTCCACCCTCAGCGGACTGGTCCACGGCTGGGTGCTGGCGAGGGCACGGCGGGCCGAGGCGTGGAAGTTCTGCCAGGAGGCACTCCAGGGTGACATCGCCGACGTACAGGGCGGCACGACGGGCGAGGGCATCCACCTGGGCGCCATGGCGGGGACCCTCGACCTGGTGCAGCGGGGACTGACCGGACTGGAGACCCGCAGCGGGGCGCTGTGGCTCGATCCGGTGCCGCTGCCGGAACTGTCGTCGTACGGATTCGCGCTGCGCTATCAGGGCCACTGGGGTGTGCGGCTGAGGCTGGAGCGAGGGCGGCTGGACATCGACGTACCGTCCTCCGAGGCCTCGCCGATCGATGTGCGGCTGCCCGGCCGCGCGGTCTGCCTCCAGCCGGGGGAGACGGGCCGGCTCGTACTCGGCGACTGACCGTCACCTCCGGGACGAGGACCGGAGCGCGGCCGGTGTTGGGTCCGCGCGGGTGGAACACGCCGTTGTACGACTTTGCCTCTACGAGAGGGATTCCGAGGGAGCGGGCGGCCTAGTCTCTGAGACGAATGATCACCCCCCTCACTCTGTAGGAGCGCATGTGACGCACCTCCGGCAGCAGTCCACAAGACGCACCGCCGTCCTCCGCCGCAGCGCCGTCGTGGCCACCGTCCCCGTCGCCGTCGCGGCCCTGCTCGCCGCCGCCGCGCCGGCCGGAGCCACCACGACCGGCTCGTCCGGCGTGGGCGACCCGTACTTCCCGCTCTCCGGGAACGGCGGCTACCACGTCGCCCACTACGGCCTGACGCTCCGTTACGACCCGGCGAGCCGCCACCTCGACGGCAAGGCGGTCCTCACCGCCCGCGCCACCGAGAAGCTCACCCGCTTCGACCTCGACTTCAAGGGCCTGACGATCACCGGCCTGACGGTCGACCACGTCAAGGCCGGCTTCCGCCGCGACGGACAGGAACTCGTCGTCACCCCGCGCAGGGCCCTGCGCAAGGGACAGGAGTTCCAGATCGCCGTCACCTACAACGGCATCCCCAAGCAGGTCACCGACCCGGACGGCTCGGCGGACGGCTGGATCGCCACCGACGACGGCGCCTTCGTGGCGGGCGAGCCGCAGGGCGCCATGACGTGGTTCCCGGCGAACAGCCACCCCAAGGACAAGTCGTCGTACGACTTCACCATCACCGTCCCGCAGGGGCGCACCGCGGTCGCCAACGGCGTTCTCCTGGGCCAGAAGACGGCTCACGGGAAGACCACGTTCCGCTGGCACGCGCCGGAGCCGATGGCCGCCTACCTCGCCACCGCGACGGTCGGAAAGTTCAAGGTCGAGCAGTACACCACCAAGGACGGGGTCAAGGTGTACAACGCCGTCGACCCCCGCGAGGCCACCGCCGCTGCGCCCGTGCTGAAGAAGCTGCCCTCCGTCCTGGAGTGGGAGAGCAAGCTGTTCGGCCCCTACCCGTTCCGCTCCGCCGGGTCGATCGTCGACCACGCCCCGGACGTCGGCTACGCCCTGGAGACCCAGGGTCGGCCGATCTACGACTCGGCGCCGGACCTCAGCACCCTCGTGCACGAGAACGCCCACCAGTGGTTCGGCGACTCCGTCTCGCTGACCTCCTGGAAGGACATCTGGCTCAACGAGGGCTTCGCCACCTACGCGGAGTGGCTCTACAGCGAGCAGCACGGCGGCAAGACCGCCCAGCAGACCTTCGACGCGCTGTACGCCCGCAAGGCGACCGACGACCTGTGGGCGTTCCCGCCCGGCGACCCGGGCAGCGGCGCCAACATCTTCGGCACACCCGTGTACGCCCGCGGAGCCATGGCACTGCACGAACTGCGCCTGGCCGTCGGCGACAAGACCTTCCTCGCGATCCTGCGCGCCTGGGCGAGCGGACACCGCTACGGGCACGGCACCACCGCACAGTTCGTCAGCCTGGCGGAGCAGAAATCGGGCAGACGACTCGATGCCCTCTTCCACACCTGGCTCTACACGAAAGGCAAGCCGGCCCAGCCGTAGGAGCTGACGAGTTCCTCACATGTGTCGGTCATCGTCGACTCATGATCACTCGTATGTCCCCGGTCGCACTCGTCGCCGTGTCCCTGTTTCTCACGGGATGCGGCGGCGGTGCGGTGGCGGCGACGGACCACACGTCCGCCGCCCCCGCTCCCGCCTCCCCGCCCCCGGCCTCGCCCTCGTCGGTGATATCCGCCGAGGCCGCACCCCGCCAACTCCCGGGCGTGGGGCCCAAGATGCTCGCCCGGATACCCGCCGCCACCGAGCAGGTGGTCCTGGTGACCGGCCGGGGCAAGAACTCCCCCCTCTCCGCCCTGGCCCTGTACGAGCGCACCGACGACGGCTGGCAGCAGACCGCCAGTTGGGCCGCGCACAACGCGCTCAAGGGCTGGTCGGACCACCACATGGCCGGTGACCTGCGCTCACCGATCGGTGTGTACTCGCTCACGGACGCGGGTGGCCTGCTCAAGGACCCCGGCACCAAGCTGTCGTACGACCAGGGCTCGGGCTTCGTCTCACCCGGCACCGGCTTCGAGGGCGAGCCGCTGGCCGGGTCCTTCGACTACGTGATCGCCATCAACTACAACCGGCAGCCCGGCACTTCACCCCTCGACTGGACCCGCCCCCTCGGCTCCTCGCGGGGCGGCGGCATCTGGATGCACGTCGACCACGGCGGTCCCACCCACGGCTGCGTCAGCATCGCCGAGGACCACATGAAGGAACTGCTGCGCACCCTGGACCCCGCCCGGCATCCCGTCGTCGTCATGGGCGACGCCGCGTCCCTCTCGCACTGACCGCCTAGGATCCGCCCAATGTGCGCACATGTGCTGGTCGCCGAGGACGACGAGATGCAGGCCGAGCTGATACGACGCTCCCTGCTGACCGAAGGACACACCGCGACCGTCGTCCACGACGGGGCCGCCGCCATCACCGCGGCCCGCGAACTGCGACCCGACCTCGTGGTGCTCGACCTCATGCTGCCCGTGATCGACGGCTTCGGCGTGTGCCGGGTGCTGCGCGGCCAGGACGACATCCCCGTCCTCATGCTGACCGCCCGCTCCACCGAGGACGACGTCCTGCTCGGCCTGGAACTCGGCGCCGACGACTACATGACCAAGCCCTACAGCCCGCGCGAACTGATGGCCCGCATCCGCACGGTCCTGCGGCGCAGCGGCCGTACGGTCGAGGGCAGACCGGAGGACACCGTCGTACGGGCGGCGGGTCTCTCCGTCGATCCGGCGCGGCACGAGGTGCGCTGCGACGGGGCACCGGTGGACTGCACACCGGCCGAGTTCGAGATCCTGCTCGCGATGACCGCCGAGCCCGAACGGGTCTTCTCCCGGCGGCAGTTGCTGCAGTACACCAGGGGCCTCGACCGGGCGTCCACGGAACGGGCCGTCGACGTCCACATCATGAACCTGCGCCGGAAGATAGAGGCCGACCCACGCAAACCGGCCCGGCTGCTGACCGTGTTCGGCGTCGGCTACAAGCTGCGCGGCGGTCGCGCGTGAGGCCCCGGATACCGCTGCGCAAGCGGCTGTTGGTACGGCTGCTCGTCGCCACCGTGCTGATCGCCCTCTGCTCGGTCGGGGCGACGGCCTGGCTGGCGGTGCAGACCACCACCAGGGCCATCCGGGAGGAACAGGGACAGGACCTCGCCGACGACATGCGCATCCTGGCGCAGCTCAGCGGATACGCCGCGACCCACTCCGAGTGGAAGGGCGTCGCGCCCACCGTCCGCGCCCTGTCGAAGAAGATGGGCCGCCGTATCGCCCTCACCACCTCCGACCGCACCCTCATCGCCGACTCCGCGCCGCACGGCACCTCCCTGCCGCCCCGCGCCGCCGCGAGCGTCGACCCGCTGCACACCGACACGTTCACGGAACCCGGCGCACAGCTCAGCGGCCTCGACCCGCGAGTCGTCGGACCGTACCGGGTGACCACGAAGGAGCGGGCCCGGTTGATGGGGCTGGCCAAGGAGCGGCGCGCGTGCTTCGCGCAGGCCGGAATCGACACGACCATCACGATGACGCCGAGCGGCCGTCCCGTCCTCACCGACGCGGACGGGAACAACGCCAACGGCTATGTGCCCGAGGCGTGCGCCGACGGGAAGCTCAACACCCCGACCGTCACCGAGAGCAAGGCGTTGAAGAGCCTGCTGGTGAACGCCCGGCCCTGCCTGGAGCGGGGAGGCTTGACCTTCAAAGTCCCCTACTTCGGCGTCGACGTCTTCGACAAGAATCTCGGCTCGCGCTACGTCACAGGCGCGTACAACAAGCTGGGCGACGCGGCCGACATACGAAAGGCGCAGGCCTGCACCGACAACGCCCGCCGCGCCCAACTCGCCCCCTACGTAGCGCCGGTGGCCGAACTGTTCCTGGGCGGCGGCGACACCACCGCGCCCCGCTTCGACGTCTCCCCGGCCAACAAGGCCAAGGTCGTCGGCGCGGCGGCGGCCGTGCTGGCGCTCACGGTCCTGCTGACGGCGGTCGTCGCCACGCGGCTCGTACGACCCCTGCGCGCGCTGACCGAAGCGGCCCAGCAGCCGCCGGAGCTGTACGTCCGGGTGCCGGTGCGGACCCGGGACGAGGCCGGCATCCTGGCCGAGGCCTTCAACGACCTCGCCGAGCGCCGCGAACGCATGGAGGCCCAGCGCAAGGCCATGGTCAGCGACATCGCCCATGAACTGCGCAGCCCGCTCACCAACATCCGGGGCTGGCTGGAGGTCACCCGGGACGGCTTCGTCGAACCCGACCCGGCGCTCCTCGGCTCACTGCACGAGGAGGCGATGGTCCTCCAGCGCGTCATCGACGACCTCCAGGACCTCGCGGCGGCCGACGCCGGGACCCTGCGGCTGCACCGCGAACCCGTGCGCGTCGAGGACCTCTTCGACCAGGTCGCCGCCGCGTACCGCGTCACCGCCGACACGGCCGGGGTCACCCTGACCGGCAAGGCGGACAACTCCATCTGGCTGGACGCGGATCCGGTCCGCATGCGCCAGGTGCTCGGCAACCTCGTCTCCAACGCGCTGCGCCACACGCCGGTCGACGGCACGGTGACCCTCACCGCGTGGCGCGAGGGCGACCGGGCCGTGCTGACCGTCACCGACACCGGTACCGGCATCGCGCCCGAGGACCTCCCGCACGTCTTCGAGCGGTTCTGGCGCGCCGACCAGTCCCGCAGCCGCCGCACCGGGGGCAGCGGCCTGGGCCTGTCCATCGTCCGCGACCTGGCCGCCGCCCACGACGGCACGGTCGAGGCGACGAGCGAACCCGGCACGGGCTCCGTCTTCACCCTGAGGCTTCCCGACTCGCCCTCGCCGGAGGGAAGTTGAGCAGGGTCACTGCTCCCGCAGACCCCACGGCGAGCCGTACGCCGTCAGCAGGTCAAGGAACGGGCCGGCCGGGAACGCCTCCGGGCCCAGCACGCCCGAGCCGGTCCACGCGCCCGTGGCCAGCAGCTCCAGGGCGATCACCGGGTTGATGGCGGTCTGCCACACCACGGCCTGGGAGCCGTACTCCGCCATCGACCACTGGTTGTCGACCACGTGGTAGAGGTACACCTCGCGCGGCGCCCCGTCCTTCGTGCCGCGCACCCAGGTGCCCGCGCAGGTCTTGCCGCGCATACGGTCGCCCAGCGTCGCGGGATCGGGCAGGCAGGCAGCGACAACATCCCTAGGCGATACGGCAGTTGCTCCCGCGGCACTCGGCACGGTGACCGGCTCGGTGCGGTCCAGTCCCAGGAGGTGCAGGGTCTTCAGCGTGTCGATGAACTGATTGCCGAGGCCGTACTTGAAGGTGACCCGCTTCGCGTCGACCCAGCGCGGGACCAGCAGCACCTCCTCGTGCTCCACGTTCACGCACTCCACCGGGCCGATGCCCTCGGGGAAGTCGAACACCTCGGGCTCGCTGAACGGTTCCGTGGTGAACCAGCCGCGGTCGGCCTCGTAGACGACCGGCGGGTTCAGGCACTCCTCGATCGTGGTCCAGATGGAGAAGGAGGGCGCGAAGTCGTAGCCGTCGACGGTGAGGTTCGCGCCGTCGCGGATGCCGATCTCCTCGATCTCGTCGAAGAGTTCGTCGGCGGCGTACCGCGCGAACACGTCCGAGAGACCCGGCTCCACCCCCATCCCGACCAGTGCCAGCGCGCCCGCCTTCTCCCACTCGGCCGTGTCCTCGAACTGCGCGTCCCCGAGCTTGACCCCGCACTCCCCGTACGGACGCTCCGGATGCGGCCGGGACAGCGACATCGCCATGTCGAGGTAGTCGGCCCCGGCGGCCCGCGCCGCCCGGAACAGGGGGAGGACGAAGCGCGGGTCGGTCGCGTTCAGCAGCACATCGCACTCGTGCGACCGCAGCGCCGCGACGACGGCCTCCTCGTCGTTCGCGTCCAGCCGCTCGGCACGGAACCGGGCGCCCTCGTCCCCGAGCGCGGCGACCGCGGCCTCGGCCCGGGACAGGTCGTAGTCGGCGACCACCATCGCGTCGAAGAACGGACGCCGGGCCGCGATCCGGGTGATCGCACCACCCACACCACCGGCTCCCACGAGCAGTACACGCATGGCAAGAACTCCTTCACGGCCGACATTTCACCGTCGATACAACGCCGGTGGCGCGGTTAAGGTCAATGGCGTTGGCATAAGGAGAGGCGAGGAGGCCGCGATGCCGAAACCTGTGGTGCCCGAGGAGAAACGGCGGCGACGCCGTCCCACCAAGAGCGGCACCGTCCTGTCCGAGCAACTGATCGTCGACACGGCCCTGCGCATGCTTCGCGAACACGGCAGCGCCGGTCTCACCGCCCGCCGGCTCGGCCTCGCCCTGGACGCCGACCCCAGCACGCTCTACCGCTACTTCCGGGGCATGGACGAACTGACCCTGGCCATCGGTGACGCCCTCGTCGGACAGGCGCTGCGGGGCTGGGAGCCGACGGGGGAGTGGCGGACCGACCTGCGCGCGATCGGCCTGCGCATCCACGCCGCGTACGTCGCCCACCCGCAGGCCGCCCAGCTCACGGCGAGCCGCGTCACCGGCCGGGCCAACGAGCTCGCCGCCGACGAGGCCGTGCTCGACGTCCTGCGCACGGCCGGCCTCCCGCTGCCGGACACCGTGCGGATCTACCACGCGTTCATCGACCAGACCCTGGCCTTCGCCGCCCTCGACGCCGCGTCCCTGGCCCTGCCGAGCGCGGCTCTGCGCGCCGACGAGGCGATGTGGCGCTCGACCTACGCCCGGCTGCCCCGCACCACCCACCCCCGCATCGCCGAGGCGGCTCCCCTCCTGGCGACCCGCATGGTGGACAGCGCGTATCCGACGGCCCTTGAGATGCTGCTGGACAGCGTCGCCCTCCACCTGGCTAACGCCGCAGCATCTCAACCGCCGTCTCCATGACCGCCGTCGCCACGGCCGCCAGCGCCGGTGAATTCAGCTTCCACTGCTGCCAGTACAGCGGTACGTCGACCGGACGCTGCGGCGCCAGGTTCACCAGCCGCCCGGCGGTCAGCAGATCGGCGGCCTGCATCTCGGGCACCATGCCCCACCCCAGACCGGCGACGACAGCGGCCACGAAGCCCTCCGAGGTCGGCACGAGATGCCGTACCGCACTCGCCCCGCCCTGCCCGTGCCGCAGCCGCCGCACGAAGGCGTCCTGGAAGTCGTCCAACCGGTCGAAGGTCACCACCGGTGCCTCGGGCAGCGCGTCCCGCAACGGACCTGCGAGCCATGTCTCCCTGAACTCCGGGTTCGCCACCGGGAGATAGCGCATCCGCCCCAGCGCCCGCACCGAGCAGCCCGGCACCGCGTCCGCCGACGAGGTCACCGCCGCCATGACCAGCCCCTCGCGCAGCAGGGCCGCCGTGTGGTCCTCGTCCTCGCGGCGGAGTTCGAAGCAGACCGGCACGTCGCGCGGGACGCGGGTGAGGGCGCCCAGGAACCAGGTGGCGAGGGAGTCCGCGTTGACCGCGACAGACACGCGGGTCGGCTCCCCGGCCCCGCTCATCCCCAGCTCGGCGCGCGCGTCCCGCTCCAGGCGGGCCAGTTGGCGGGCGAACCGCACGACCACCTCGCCGGACTCGGTCGTCCGCACCGGTTTGGTGCGCAGCAGCAGGACCCGGCCCGTGCGCTGCTCCAGGGCCTTGACCCGCTGGCTGACCGCCGACGGCGTCACATGCAGGGCGGTGGCCGCCGCGTCGAACGTGCCCTCGTCGACCACCGCGAGCAGCGTCCGCACCTGATCGAGAGGCAGCTCCGAAACCATCACGAGCGCTAATGCTACGTAAGAATCTTTAGCTGTACTCCTGATGCCGGTGTCCCTAGCGTCGAGGGCGTGACCAACGCACTCTCCGCCGCCGCCGCGGGATTCGGCACCGGCCTCTCGCTCATCGTCGCCATCGGCGCCCAGAATGCCTTCGTCCTGCGCCAGGGCATCCGCCGCGAGGCCGTCCTCGCCGTGGTCGGCATCTGCGCCCTGTCCGACGCCCTCCTCATCGCGCTGGGTGTCGGCGGGGTCGGCGCGATCGTGGTCGCGTGGCCGGGCGCGCTCAAGGCGGTCGGGCTCATCGGCGGAGCGTTCCTCCTCGTCTACGGCGTCCTCGCCGCCCGCCGGGTGTTCCGCCCCGCCGCCCTGCACGCCGAGGGCGAGGCGACCGGCTCGCGCCGCCGGGCCGTCCTCACCTGCCTGGCGATGACCTGGCTCAACCCGCACGTCTACCTGGACACCGTCTTCCTGCTCGGCTCGATCGCCGCCGACCGCGGCCCGCTGCGCTGGACCTTCGGCCTCGGCGCGGTCTGCGCCAGTCTGTGCTGGTTCACCGCGCTCGGCTTCGGCGCCCGGCTGCTCAGCCGCTTCCTCGCCAAGCCCTCGGCCTGGCGGGTGCTGGACGGCCTGGTCGCCGCGACGATGATCGGTCTCGGCGCAACTCTCGTCGCCGGAACGTGAGATCGCGGATTCGGCGGCCACAGCCGGTGCTGCGATAGTGAACCCCGGCCGATTAGATGTAGCGAGCAACCAGGAAGCCAGTGGACACCAGCGAGAGCACCGACAGCGGTACCGAACCCGGGGCCGAGAAGGATGCGGAACCGGCGACAGGCCCCCGGCGCGGCTGGCGCCGCTGGGCGATGGACACCCGCCCGCTGCGCATCCCGGCCTACCGCCGACTGTGGTCCTCGACCATCGTCACGGCCGTCGGCAGCCAGCTCACCGCCGTCGCCGTACCCAAGCAGATCTACGACATCACCGGCTCCTCCGCCTGGGTCGGCGCCGCCAGCCTGGCGGGCCTGCTGCCGCTGATCGTGTTCGCGCTGTGGGGCGGCGCGATCGCCGACAGCATGGACCGTCGCAAGCTGCTCCTGATCACCAACAGCGGCATAGCGGTCACCTCGGTGCTGTTCTGGCTGCAGGCCGTCACCGGGCTCGAATCGGTGGCCGCGCTGATGCTGCTGCTCGCGATGCAGCAGGCCTTCTGGGGCCTCAACGCGCCCGCCCGCAACGCCTCCATCGCCCGCCTGGTCCCCGCCGGGCAACTGGCCGCCGCCAACGCGCTGGGCTCGACCGTGATGCAGACCGGCCAGGTCGTCGGACCGCTCCTCGCGGGCTCCCTCATCCCGGTCATCGGCCTGCCCGAGCTGTACCTCATCGACGCGCTGGCCCTCTGCGTCACGCTCTGGGCGGTCGTCCGGCTGCCCTCACTGCCGCCCCTGGAGTCCGCCACACCCCGCCGCGCGGGCTGGCGCGAGGTCGCCGCCGGGTTCCGCTACATCTCGCTCCACAAGGTGCTGCTGCTGTCCTTCCTGGCCGACATCATCGCGATGGTCTTCGGCATGCCCCGCGCCCTGTTCCCGCAGCTCGCCGCCCAGACCTACGCCTCCTACGACGAGGGCGTCGCGCTCGGCATGCTGTTCGCGGCGATCCCGATCGGGGCGGTGGTCGGCGGACTGTTCTCCGGCGCGTTCTCGCGGGCGCGGCGGCACGGCTGGATGGTGATCGGCGCGGTTGTCGCCTGGGGCGCGGCCATCACCGGGTTCGGGCTGAGCAGCAATCTGTGGATCGGCGTGGTCTTCCTCGCCGCCGCCGGGGTCGCCGACATGGTCTCCATGGTGTTCCGCGGAGCGATCCTGCTGTCCGCCGCCACCGACGAGATGCGCGGCCGTATGCAGGGCGTCTTCACCGTCGTCGTCGCGGGCGGCCCGCGCCTGGCCGACGTCCTGCACGGCACGGCGGGCGCGGCCTTCGGCCCCCGCACGGCCGTCGCGGGCGGCGGAATCCTGGTCGTGGTCATCATGCTGACGCTGGCCTTCACGGTTCCGGCGCTGCGCCGCTACCGCATCTGAGGGCGCGCTCAGACCGGCCGGTGGAGCGTGTAGTGCTCCATCAGCTTGCCCCGGGTCAGCTCCAGCCGGTGCGCCAGGATCTCCGCGACGATCCGGACCAGGGAGAGCCCGAGCAGCGGATCCTCCACGCACAGCGCGAGGACGGCCGCCGCGTCGAACTCGTAGGCCCGCACGGCACTGAACGCCTCCGCGCCGAAGTCCCACCGGTAGGGCGGGAACAGCCACGACCAGCCGAGCAGGTCGCCCGCGCCGAGACTGCCCACGGTCACCCGCTGCTGGGGTGTCACCCGCTGGTCGAGCGAGACCGCGCCGGAGCGGATCACCCAGAAACGGTCGGCCGTGCCGCCCGCCTCGAAGATCCTGGAGTCCTCGGCGAACGAGACCTCCTGGGCGAGCTCCATCAGCCGTTCGCGCTGGGTCTGGGGCAGGGCGGTCAGCAGCTTTATCGCTTTGGTCATGGCTCGGGGCTCCTCGCCGGCAGCGGTTCCGGAATTCTCCCTACGCCCATTTCAGCCGCTGTCGACGTCCCGGGCACCTCGGGGGACGGAATCGGGGCATGAAAAAGCCCTGGCTGGACGGGGGAGACCAGCCAGGGCCGTTAAGCGGTGGCGGCGGAGGACGGTACGGTCGACTCCGTGACCACGTATGAATGAACCGTAAACCATCAGCGGGCATTTCGTACCCACCTGAACCGGTCGCGTGACCGGTTTCACTTCGCGGCTTGCGGTCCGGGGGCCACGATCTCGTCCAGCACCCGCAGCACGGCCTCGTAGGCCACCTCCCGTACGGGGTCGCCCTGTTCCGACCACGTACGCGCCTGCTGGGCGGCGAAGGCCCGCGCCTGCTGGATGCGCCGCAACAGTTCGTCCGAGTCCACGACATCACTCATGCACGTCGCCTACCCCCGTACGCCGAGTTCACCGCGCCGGCTCCGCGATCGGCACGCCCAGCGGGCGGGCCAGGCCGACCACGGCCTCGTCGAGGCGCTGCAGATGCCGCAGCACACGGTCGGTGACCCGGCCGTAGCGCGGGGTCCCGGGCGTGCCGGGCCGCAGCAGGGACGCGATGCTCGGCCCGGTCTCGATGTCGCCGACGGATTCCCCGTCGGCGACATGGGCGCCGATGACCCCGATGTTGTGCACGATCCGGCGCCCCGCCTCCCGCAGCCGGGGATCGGCCGCGATCGACGGATGCGTCGGCAGCAGCTCGGCGGTCGCCGCCAGATACCGCGCGTGATAGGCACAGGTCTCCAGGAGCGCGACGACGAACCGCGCCGTGTCCCGCCGCGCCCGCAACGGCGTGATCGGGTGCGTCAACGGCTGCGTCGAAGCGCTCATGTCGGCCAGCGCCTGGTCCAAATCCCTTGCCTTGTCGAGGAGTTCGGCCGGAGCTCCACCGCTGAGCTGGTCGACGGCGGCCTCGGTGACCTCCGCGAGCCGCGCCAGCACGGTCCCGAGCAGTTCGTTCGTACGGCGGTCCGTGTGCACCGGCAGCACCAGCGCGGCCGCGACCACCCCGCAGGCCGCGCCGAGCGCCGTCTCCTCGACCCGCAGCACCAGCACCGACGCGCTGTAGGTGTGCAGCAGCGTGTAGAGCAGGCCGAGCATCGCGGTGACGAAGAAGGACATCAGGGTGTACGACAACGGTGCCGTGTAGAACATCGCGAAGATGAAGAGGAGCACCAGCGCGAACGCCGTCCACGTGTGGTGCCCGACCAGGCCCGCCAGACCGATACCGGCGACGACACCCAGGACCGTGCCGAGCAGTCGCCGGTAGCCCTTGACGAGGATCTCGCCCGTGGACGAGGTGTTGAGGAACACGATCCAGCAGGTCAGCACCGCCCAGTACCAGCGCTGACTGGACAGGAACTCGCCGCCCAGGATCGCCAGCGACGACCCCACCGCCACCTGCACGGCGGCGCGCGTCGTCGGTCGCCGCAACCCCGTGCGCTCCGCGTCCTCCCGCTCGGCCTCCTCGCTGCTCGCGATGGAGACGTCCTCCGCGTCCAGCTCCTCGCGCGAGCGGGTCGTCGCGGGCGTGTCCTCGGACTCGTCCTGCGGCCCGTCCACGGCGATCCGCAGCCCCAGCACCGCCCGCGCGGCCTCACCGATGCCCCGGAACACGTCCTGCACGGCGTCCGAGGCCGGCGGCAGGTTCTCCTCCTCGCGATAGCCCAGCAGCCGGTTGCGCACCTGGGCCAGCCCGGTGCCCGAGTCCGCACCCACGGGCCGCAGCACCAGCAGACGCAGCGCCTCCAACTCGCGGCGCAGCGTGTCGGTCGTCCCGTCCCGCGCCGGCAGCCGGTCGGCCGACGGGACCGGCGCGCCCGGCAGATGCAGGGTCAGGGTGTGGCCCCGCTCGGCGCTGCGCGCGGTCAGCAGCAGAAGCCCCAGCCGTTCGGCGGCGATCTCCGCGTCGGCGATCCTGCGCTGCACCAGCCGCGCCACCCCCTCGTCGGAGGTCCCGTCCTCCAGCCGGCCCTGGATCAGCAGCGCCGTCTCGTGCAGCCGCGCGGTTCCTTCCCGTACGTCGTCGAGGGCCTTCTCCATGTCGTCGGGACCGGCGTCGAGCAACGCGAGCTGCGCGGTGACCAGTTGGGCGAACCGCGCCCGGAACGCCCGCCGCAGCCGGTCCAGCGTCCCCGTGGGCGTCTCCGGCACCAGCGCGAACCGCACCAGCGCGCTGCACACGAAGGCCACGCCGATCACGCCGTACAGCCGGGGCAGCGCGGAGACGGTCGCGCCGACGAACAGGGACAGGAAGTAGATCTGGAAGCCGATCAGGCCGAGCGCGGTGCCGCGGTCGCCGAAGCGGCGGCTGTAGACCGCGCCGAAGATCAGCAGAACGAAGAAGACATCACCGGCGACCACCCGCGAGTTCAGCAGCGCGCTCAGCGACACCGAGGCCAGCGCCACCGGCAGGCCGAGCGCGAGCGTCACCGCCTGCTGCGCGCGCTGCTTCTCGCGGATCGCGAACGTGGAGACCATCGCCGACATCGCCCCGGCCACCAGATGCGGCACCGAGGCATGCAGGAGGGACAGCACGGTCAGCGTGAGTGCGATCGAGGCCACCGTCCGCAGCCCGGCCGTCAGCCGCAGCAGCCCGGGATCGGACGCCGCGACGCGATACCGCACCCGTGCCCACGCCGCCCGTCCCGCTGCCCTCACGCCGCCGTACTCTCCCCAGGTTCACGCCAAGATCCGTACGACCGATGCTACGGCTCCTGGGGTCCGGCCCCTTCGACGCGGTCCCGCAGCTGCTCCGGCGTGAGATACGAGTCGGTGTACTCGAAGTCCTTGAGCGTGGCCGGTTTGCGGGCCTGGAAGCCGGTGCGCACGAAGTCGTCGCCGGCCAGCGCGTTCAGCGTCCAGTTCGTCGCGACGCGGACCTTGGCCACGTTCGTGCGCAGTGCCGCCCAGTGATAGCCGCGGGCGGCGACCTGGGCGGGCAGACCGTGCAGTTCGATGCCCAGCGGCTTGGACACCGCGTCCTTGCCGCCGAGGTCCACGACGAGCCCGAGGTCCTTGTGGACGTACGGCTTCAGCGGCTGGTTGCGCAAGGTCGCGATCACGTTGTCGGCGACCACCTTGCCCTGCCGCATCGCGTGCTGCGCGGTCGGCGGGCAGATCGCACCGTCCCCGCCCTTGGCCTCGTCCGGCACCGCGCCGGAGTCGCCGAGCGCGAACACCCCGTCGTGCCCGGGGAGGTTCATGTCGGCGGTGACCGCGAGCCGCCCCCGAATCGTTTCCGCGCCGAGCGTGGCGATCAGCGGACTGGCGACCACCCCGGCCGTCCAGATCAGCGTCCGGGTCGGCACCACGCGCCCGTCGGTGAAGGTGACCTCCTCCGGCCCGGCCTTGGCGATGGAGACACCCAGCGAGATGTCGATACCGCGCCTGGTCAGGATCTTCTGCGCGCTCTTGCCGAGCTTGTCGCCCAGCTCGGGCATCAGCTTCGGCGCGATGTCGATGAGATGCCACTTGATCAGCCCCGGGTCGATACGCGGGTAGCGCTTGACCGCGGCGTGCGTCAGCTTCTGCAGACAGGCGGCCGTCTCGGTGCCGGCGTACCCGCCGCCCACCACCACGAACTGCAGCCGCGAGGCCTTCTCCGCCGGGTCGTCGCTCGCGTCCGCGAGGTCGAGCTGCGTGATCACGTGGTCGCGGATGTAGGCGGCCTCGGCGAGGGTCTTCATCCCGAAGGCGTGATCGGTCAGCCCGGGGATGTCGAAGGTGCGGGTGATGCTGCCGGGGGAGAGCACGATGTAGTCGTAGGGCTCGTTGACGATCTCGTCGTTGATCGTGCGGATCACACAGACCTTGGCCTTGATGTCCACACCGATGGCACCGCCCGGGATGATCCGGGTGCGGTACTTCTTGCTGCGGCGCAGCGAGACGGCGATCGACTGCGGGGTCAGAACGCCGGAGGCGACCTGGGGCAGCAGGGGAAGATAGAGCTGGTAGGAGAACGGCGTCACCAGCGTCACGTCCGCCTCGTCGGTGTTCAGTTTCCGTTCCAGGCGGCGAACGCACTCCACTCCTGCGAAGCCGGCGCCAACCACCAGGATCCTCGGTCGTGTCACGGTGTTCATCCCTTCTGCGGCTCCAGGCGGTCTGCCTCGACGTCGTCCGCCTGCCCCTGGATCGCTGCTTCGCACACCAACATCGATCCCACCGTGCCGGGAGCCGTTCCGCCAGCTGAGCGCGGCAGGCAGACGAACGCGTGGGCACCAGCATGCCCCGCCGACGCCCGGCGTACGCCCCGGGCGCATGAACAAATGGCGTACGCGAACCGGCCCCTACCCGCTCTTGGGCGACCACTACGGACCGTAGAGTGCACGCCATGTCGCACACTCAGCCCGAGCCGGGGTCCGGCTTCCGCACCCAGAACATCGACCCCGGCAACGTGACGCGGCTGGTGGCCGCGCTCGACATACAGGAAACCAATCCCGGCGTACGACGGCTGCGGGCCTGGGCGCACGAGGCACTCGCCCCGCGTGACGGCGAGCGCGCCCTCGACATCGGGTCCGGTACCGGCTCCACGACCCGTGAACTGGCCGCGGCGGTCGGGGACAGCGGGTCGGCGCTCGGTGTCGAGCCCAACCCCGGGCTGCGGACGATCGCCCAGGAACGCGCCGCCGAGGCCGGCAACCCGGCCCGCTTCACGGACGGCGACGCGCTGTCCCTGCCCGTGTCGGACGCCTCCGTGGACGTCGTCTGGTGCGAACGGGTGCTCCAGCACCTCGCCGAACCGGACAAGGCCGTCGCCGAGATGGCGCGTGTGCTGCGCCCCGGCGGGCGCGTGGCCCTCCTCGACACCGACTGGGCGACCACGATCCTGCACCCCGGCGACCCGGAGATCATGGCCGCGCTCACCTCGGGCGCCCTCACCGGTGCGGCCAACCCCTACGCGGGACGCCGGCTCGTCGGCCAGCTCAGCGCGGCCGGGTTCGTCGTCGACGACCGGGGTTCGCAGGCGCTGCTCCAGGACCACCGGTCGGTCGTCTGGCCCCTGATCCGCATGCTGGGCGAGTCCGCGGTGCGCCGCGGCGCGCTCACCGAGTCCCAGCGCGACCGTGCCTACGCCGATCTCACCGAGGCCGCCGAACAGGGCGCGCTGCACATGTCCGTGACGATGTTCGCGGTCGTCGCCCACCGCCCGGACTGACCCCCGGACGGGCTTTACCGGAACACGTTGTCCGCGTCCTCCCACCCCGTGACCTGCTCGTCCGCCGTCGGCAGTCGCGGGGCACGCGCGCGTGCCTGGTACATCGCGTCGATCTCGAACGCGTATTTCCGCACGATCGCGTCCCTGCGCAGCTTCATCGACGGCGTCAACAGCCCGCCCGCGACGTCGAACGGCTGCGGGAGCACCCGGAACACCCGGATCGACTCGGCGCGCCCCACCGGGCTGTTGGCGGCTGCCACGGCCCGGGTGATCTCCTCCCGCAGCGCGTTCTCCTCACGCGCCTCCCGGCCCCGCGCGTCGCTCTGCATCGCAAGACCGGCCTGCCAGTGCGCCACGAACTCCGGGTCCAGGGTCAGCAGCGCCCCCACACAGGGCCGGTCGTCGCCGACGACCACCGCCTGATGGATCAGGGGATGCATGCGCAGCCGGTTCTCCAGGGCGGCAGGCGCGACGCTCTTGCCGCTGCTGGTGATGATGATGTCCTTCTTGCGGCCGGTGATCGTCAGATACCCCTCGGTGTCCAGCCGCCCGATGTCCCCGGTCGCCAGCCAGCCCGCGTGCATCGCCGATCGGGTCGCCCGCTCGTCGTTGATGTAGCCCTGGAACACCGAAGGACCGTGCACCAGGATCTCGCCGTCCTCCGCGACCCGGATCTCGGTGCCCGGCAGCGCCTGCCCGACAGTGCCGATCTTCTCCCGGCCCGCCGGCTGCATGGTGATCCCGCCCGCGGTCTCCGTGAGCCCGTAGCCGTCGTGCACCATGATGCCGATGCCCGCGTAGAACAGGGACAGTTCACGGTTCAACGGAGAGCCGCCCGACGTGCCGCCGACCACCCGGCCGCCCAGGCCCGCGCGCAGCTTGCGGTACACCGTCCGCTCGTACACGGCGTGTTGCAGCCGCAGATCGAGGCCGGGGCCCGAGCCCCGGCCGAGTCTCAGCCGTTCCTCGGCCGTCGCGAACTCCCGCGCGGTCGCCGCGGCCCGCTCGAACAGCGCGCCGCGGCCCAGCTGTTGGGCCGTCCGCAACATGTTCTTGTAGATCTTCTCGAAGACCGACGGCACGGCGTAGAGATAGGTGGGCCGGAAGGAGCGCAGCCCCGACACCAGCGCGGCCTCGGTCATCTCCGGCTCGTGCGCCATCAGCCAGCCGCCGCGCGTGCACAGCCCCTGGATCATCAGGCCGTACACATGGGAGAAGGGCAGGAAGGCCAGCACGGCCGGCTGTTCCCCCGCGGGCGCCGCCGTGTTCGGCCAGCCCGAGAGCAGGGTGTCGCAGGGGCTGGCGAGGCTGCGATGGCTCAGCGCGCAGCCCATGGGGCGGCCCGAGGTGCCCGAGGTGTAGGCGACGACCGCCGTCGAGTCCGGCATCACGATCCGGCGCAGCGAGTCCACCGTGGTCTGCGGGATGTACGTGCCCCGCTCCACGAGTTGGGCCAGCGCCCCGGAGTCCAGCTGCCAGACGTGCCGCAGCAGCGGCAGCGCGGCACACACCGTGCCGACCGTCATGATGCCCTGCTCGTCCTCCACCACCACGGCCACACAGTTGGCGTCCCGCAGGATCCACTCGACCTGCTCGCGCGAGGACGTCGGATGGACCGGCACCACCTCGGCGCCGACGGCCCACAGGGCGTGGCTGAGCACCGTCCACTCGTAACGGGTGCGGGCCATGATCGCGACCCGGCTGCCCGGCGAGATCCCGGAGGCGATCAACCCCTTGGCCACATCGACGACTTCGTCCCGCAACTCGACCGCCGTCACCTCCTCCCACACCGTGGAGGAAGGGTCGGTCCGGCGTGCGATCAGCGGAAGGGTGGGATTGACGGCCGCGGTTTCGAAGACGCTGTCGGCGAGGCCGCCGGTCAGGGTGGTCAGGGCGGAGGTGGGGGGTGGAGCGACGGCGAAGTCGCGCATGCGCTGCTCCTGGGTTGTACGGGGCGTGACTCTGCCGATCATTGCTGTTATCGACGGTGCTCGAATGTAGCCCAGGTGTGAGCGATTGGTGAGGGGAACAGGGAAGTGGCCTTACGGAGTTTGGTGGTTGCCCGGAACCGACCTGACAAAGAGGGGTGTACGAGGACACGGCCGACTCACGCCGGTGTCAGCCACACCGTCGCCAGGGGCGGGAGGGTGAGCCGGATCTGGCCGTCCTCCGGTTTGACCGGGTCGGGGTTGGTGACATCGCTGCCGCCGTAAGCGGCGGAGTCGGTGTTGAGCGTCTCGCGCCAGGCCGGGATGTCGTCCGGGACGCCGAGCCGGTAGTCGTGGCGGACGACGGGGGAGAAGTTGCTGACGGCGAGAAGCGGCGCGCCCTCGGCGTCGAACCTCAGGAACGCGAAGACGTTGTCCTCGGCGGCGTCGCCCAGCACCCACCGGAAGCCGGCGGGCCGGGTGTCCAGCTGCCAGAGAGCGGGCGTGCGGCGGTAGACGCTGTTGAGATCGCGGACGAGGTTCTGGACACCCCGGTGGTCGGGCTCGGCGTCGTAGGCCGGGTCGAGGAGCCACCAGTCGGGGCCGTGGGATTCGGACCACTCGGCGCCCTGGGCGAACTCCTGCCCCATGAAGAGGAGTTGCTTGCCGGGGTGGGCCCACATGAACCCCAGATACGCCCGGTGGTCGGCGCGCTGCTGCCACCAGTCGCCGGGCATCTTCGACACCAACGACCGCTTCCCGTGGACGACTTCGTCGTGGGAGATGGGCAGGACGTAGTTCTCGCTGTACGCGTACACCATCGAGAAGGTCATCTCGTGGTGGTGGAACCTGCGGTGGACGGGCTCGTGCGCCAGATAGCCGAGCGAGTCGTGCATCCAGCCCATGTTCCACTTGAACCCGAAGCCGAGGCCGCCGGTGTCGGTGGGGCGGGTGACACCGTCCCAGGCGGTGGACTCCTCGGCGATCGTCACGACACCGGGCACCCGCCGGTACACGGTCGCGTTCATCTCCTGGAGGAACGCGACCGCGTCCAGATCGTCGCGCCCGCCATGGACGTTCGGGGTCCACTGGCCCGAGTCGCGCGAGTAGTCGAGGTAGAGCATCGAGGCGACCGCGTCCACGCGCAGGCCGTCGATGTGGAACTCCTGACACCAGTAGACGGCGTTCGCCACCAGGAAGTTGCGCACCTCGGTCCGCCCGAGGTCGAACTCGTACGTCCCCCAGTCCGGATGCTCGGCCCGCCGCGCGTCCCCGGGCTCGTACAGCGGCTCCCCGTCGAACCGGGCCAACGCCCAGTCGTCCTTGGGGAAGTGCGCCGGAACCCAGTCCATGATCACGCCGATACCGGCCTGATGCAGGGCGTCGACCAGGAACTTGAAGTCGTCGGGGGTGCCGAGGCGCGCGGTCGGGGCGTAGAAGCCGGTGACCTGGTAGCCCCAGGAACCACCGAAGGGATGCTCGGTCACCGGCATGAACTCGACGTGGGTGAAGCCCAGGTCGTTGACGTACGCCGGGAGTTCGACGGCGAGCTGACGGTACGTCAAGCCGGGCCGCCAGGACGCGAGATGCACCTCGTACACGGACAACGGCGCTTCATGGACCGGAGTCTCCGTCCGCCGGGCCAGCCACTCGCCGTCGTCCCACTCGTGGTGCGAGGCCGTCACGATGGACGCCGTTGCGGGCGGCACCTCCGTGCGCCGGGCCATCGGGTCCGCCTTGAGGAAGCGGTCGCCCTGCCGCGAGGTGATCTCGAACTTGTAGCGGGCACCCTCGCCCACGCCCGGCAGGAACAGCTCCCACACACCCGACGAACCCAGCGACCGCATCGGGAAGGCCGTCCCGTCCCAGGAGCTGAAGTCCCCGGCGACACGCACCCCTTGGGCGTTCGGCGCCCACACGGAGAAGCGGGTACCGGACACTCCCTCATGAGTCATCGGCTCCGCGCCGAGCGCCTTCCACAACTCCTCGTGGCGCCCCTCCCGGATCAGGTGCAGATCGAGATCCCCGAGCGCGGGGAGGAAACGGTACGGATCGTCCACCTCGCGCTCGTCGCCCTCCGCGTACGACACCAGCAGCGTGTACGCCGGGATCGCGTCGAGCGGCAGTACGCCGGAGAAGAGGCCGCCCCCTTCCGAGGCGAGCGGGTTGCGCATGCCGTCGATCACGACACTCGCGGCCCGGGCGTACGGCCGTAGCGCCCGGAAGGCGATCCCACCCGCGACCGGGCGCGCGCCGAGCAGCGCGTGCGGGTCGTGATGGGCACCGGACAGCAGGCGCTCGCGGTCGGCCGGGTCCAGGGGAAGGTACACGGCAGGGCCGCCCGCCTCCGAGGGTGAAGTGTCGCGCAGGGCCACGGAGTTCAGCCTCCTCGGACGGCGAGTCGCTCGATCGCCGCCATGGGTACGGGAAGCCAGTCCGGGCGGTGTCTGGCCTCGTACAGCACTTCATAGACCGCGCGGTCCGTCTCGTAGGCGCGCAGCAGAGCATGCTTGGTGCGGGGGTCCCAGCCGGCCCGGGCCGCGTAGCCCGCACAATAAGCCTCGCGGCAGCGGAGCGCCCACTCGGGGCGCCAGGGACGGCGCTGCCGGGCCGCGTAGTCGAAGGAACGCAGCATCCCGGCGATGTCCCGCACCGGGGACTGCGCGCTGCGCCGCTCGGCCAGCGGCTTGGACGGCTCGCCCTCGAAGTCGATGACGAACCAGTCGCGGCCGGCCCGCAGCACCTGCCCGAGATGCAGATCACCGTGGATCCGCTGGGCGGGCGGCCCGGCGTCACGGCCCACCAGCGCGCCGAACGCGGTCCGCAGCCCCGGCACGAACGGCCGCAGCGCGGCAACGGAGTGCGCGGCGGCCTCGAGACGCTCGGTCATCGAAGTCGCCGTGTGTTCGTTTCCCGTAGCGCTCTCGGACGGAAAAGCCGCGGCCAGCGCGAGATGGACATCGGCGGTTGCCTGCCCCAACTCGTGAGCTTCCGTGGTGAATTGATCGCCGGCGGCGAGTGCGCGCAGCGCCAGCGCCCAGCCGTCGGAGGCGTCCGGCAGGAACGGCTGGAGCACACCGAGCGTCGCGGCCCACGGCTCCGTCGTCCGGAACCACGCCACCGGAGCGGGCACGCGTGTGCAGCCCTGTGCCGCCAGTGCCCCCGGCAGTTCCAGGTCCGGGTTGACGCCGGGCTGGATGCGCCGGAACACCTTCAGGATGAACCGGTCGCCGTACACCAGCGAGGAGTTGGACTGCTCGGCGTCCAGCAGCCGGGGCGCGAGACCGGCGGACACCGACATCGACGGGTCCGCCTCGAAGCGCAGGGGACCCGCCGCACCGGGCTGCCGCAGCCGCTCCAGCAGCAGTTCCGCCGACCGCGGGTCCCGCAGGGCGTCGTACACCGCGAGCCCGGCCAACGGACCTTCGTGCACACGGCCGATGAAGGCCCGGGCGAGCCGCGGCGAGACATGTTCCCTTACACCGAGCAGGAGTTGGTAGCAGTCGCCGGGCGGGGGAGTGCCACCCGGCGCGGGAACCTCCGTGTGGGACGCGTGGACCAACAGATGGAGACAGCCCGGGAACAGTTCCGTGGTGGACAGCACGTCGAGGTCGGCCACCGGCCGGTCCTTGCCCGCGAACCAGCGCTGCCCGGGCAGCCATTCGCGCAGCAGCCCGGCGAGCGTGGCCGCAGGACGGCCGACACCAGGGCTGCTCGGTCGGAGGGGTGCGGTCTTCGGCATGGTGACGCGTCCTTTCGCGGGCACATCCTCAAAGTCGTCGGCCGTTGCGGGGAGCGACTGGTGAGAGCCGGAACCAGTAGAAGCCGTGCCCCGCGAGCGTCAGCAGATACGGCAGCTCACCGATCGCGGGGAAACGCACCCCGCCGATCAGCTCCACGGGATGCCGGCCGTCGAACTCCCGCAGATCCAGCATGGTGGGCTGCGCGAACCGCGAGAAGTTGTGCACACAGAGCACGAGGTCGTCCTCGTACTCGCGCAGGAACGCGATCACCGCCGGGTTCGTCGACGGGAGCTCCGTGTAGGTGCCGAGGCCGAACGCCGGGTTCTGCTTGCGGATCTCGATCATGCGGCGGGTCCAGTGCAGCAGCGAGGAGGG
>NZ_JALJRY010000015.1 GCF_024519455.1 Streptomyces sp. STR69
CCGCCGGGGGCAGGTCGAAGAGGTAGGGCGGGTTCGCGGTCGCCTCCGCGAAGGCCTGTGCGGCGGGTTCGAGGACGGGGCGGGGTGCGGTGCTGTCGGTCATGACGATCTCCTCGCAAGCGGGTGCCGCGGACGGGCCCGGTGGGGTCCGGGCCGGTGGTGCGGCACGAGGATGAGAGTAGCGTGCGATTAAGTCGTGCACAACTTAAGTGTGCTCGATAGAATCGACCGGACCCGAACGATAAGGTGGTGATTGCCCTGAAGAGCACCCGAACGAGGAGCCGCACCATGAGCCCAGCCGCCGCGGAACCGGCCGAGGGATCGCTGCTCCTCGACGACCAGCTGTGCTTCGCGCTGTACGCGGCCTCCCGCGCGGTGACCGCCCGCTACCGGCCGCTGCTCGACGAACTGGGCCTGACCTACCCGCAGTACCTCGTCATGCTCGTCCTCTGGGAACAGGACTCGATCTCCGTACGTGAACTGGGCGCCGCGCTCCAACTGGAATCCAGCACGCTGTCCCCGCTGCTGAAGCGGCTGGAGGCGAACGGACTGCTGCGCCGCGAACGCCGGCGCGACGACGAGCGCTCGGTCGCCCTCCGGCTCACCGACACCGGCGCGCGGATGCGGGAGCGGGCCGCCGCCGTACCCCTCGCGATCGGCGACGCGATGGGCCTGACCCCCGACCAGGACGCCCTGGCCAAGCAGCTCCTCCGGCTGATCACGGCCAACGTCGCCGCCGGCTGACCGGCCTCCCACCTGCGCGTTCATGCCCCGCGGAGCGGTGTGTCGTCGCCGCTGTTCAGCTTAGTTTGCAGGTCCAACGGCATCTCCAGGACCGGGTCCCCGGTATACGGTCCGAAGCGATTTCCCGAAAGGAAATGGCTTACGTCAATGGAGATTCAAGCCGTACAACCACGTCAGCCTCCGGGCCCCGGGACACGACTGACGGAGTCGGCACCGTCACCCCCGCCCTAGCCGCGCACGCCACGCGCAGTTCACTCCCGGTCAACCCGCCCCCGTACGACGACGTTTAGAGGTGCCATGCCGACCCTGGTCTCCGAAGTCTCGCCTCCGTCCCCCCAGCCGGACTCCCCGTCCCGCCACGTCACCGCCACCATCCTGCTGGCCTGCCTGGGAGTCTTCGTCTCCTACCTGCCGGTCGTCGGTGTGTCGGTGGCGCTTCCGGTGATCCAGCAGGCGCTGGACGCCTCCACCACCGGGCTCCAGTGGATCACCGACGCGTTCATCCTCCCGACCGCCGCCCTGCTCCTGACCTGCGGTGTCATCGGTGACCTCTTCGGCCGCAAGAAGATGTACCTGATCGGCCTGGCGCTGTCCTGCGTCGGCTGTCTCGTCGCCCTCACCGCGCACAGCGTCGTCCAGGTCTGCGTCGGCCAGGCCCTCACCGGGGTCGGCACCGCCGCACTGCTCCCCGCCACCCTCGGCCTGATCAGCCACGTCTGCCCCGACCACCGCAAGCGGGCCGGTGCGATAGCCCTGTGGACGGCCGCCCTCGGCCTCGGCCTGACCCTGGGCCCCCTCTTCAACGGCCTGATCGTCGAACACGCCAGCTGGCGCTGGATCTTCCTGCCCACCCTGGCCATCGGCGCCCTCACGATCCTGGTCGGCGTCTTCGTCCTGGTCGACTCCCGCTCCGACCGCGAACGCCACCTCGACATCCCCGGCCAACTCCTCGCGATCGTCGCCATCACCAGCATCGTCTACGGCGTCATCGAGGGCGGCGGCGCTCCGGGCTGGAGCTCGGCGGAGGTCGTGACCGCGTTCGTCGTGGCCGCCCTCGCACTGCCGGCCTTCGTGGTCGTCGAACTGCGCTCCCGCTGCCCGATGTTGGACATGCGCCTGTTCACGTCCAAGGCGTTCTCCGGGGCCGCGTTCGTCATGGCGCTCACGCTGTTCGCCCAGGTCGGTCTGGTCTTCTCGCTCAGCGAGTACTTCGGCCTGGTCCACCACGCCTCGACCTGGGACATCAGGGTGCGCCTGATCGCGCTCAACGGCTTCACCGTCGTCCTCGGCCCGGTCGTCGGCCGGCTGATGCACCGCTTCTCGCCCGGCCTCGTGCTGGTGACCGGCCTGCTCGTCGGCGGTATCGGGGCGCTCCTGGTGAACCTCTTCGACGCCGGCACCGGCACAGGCGAAGCGGTCCTCGTCATCGCGGTGCTCGGCCTCGGTATCGCGCTCGCCATGGCCCCGATCACCACGATCGCCATGAACAGCCTGCCGCGCCGCCTCGGCAGCACCGCCGGCGCCGCCAACAGCGCGCTCCGCCAGATCGGCAGCGCCCTGGGCCCGGCCATCTTCGGCGTCATCCTCACCAACCGCACCCTGGAAACCCTGCCCGGCCACGTCGCCGCGTCCGGCCTGGGCCCGGCCGACCAGGGCCAGGTCATCGGCACGGTGAACGGCGTCGGCATCCAGGCGGGCGCCTTCCTGCACCTCAACTCCGGCGAGGCGACCGGCCGGGCCCTGGCCGCCTACGGGGCGAGCTTCACCGACGCACTGCACACCTGCGCCCTCGTCGGCGGAGTCGGCATGCTCGTTGCAGCCGCCGTGGCCCTCGTGACGATCGGCATCCGCGCCCGCGCTCCGCACACGGAGCCCGCTGTAGCGACACAACCGGCCGCCGGGGCAACGGCCGTTGGTGAGACCGGCTGACCAACGACCGCTGCTCCAGGGGTGGTTGGCCCTCGGCTACGACACCGACGGCCAACCACCCCTGCCGTACGGTCCGTTGGGCGGGTCAGTCGGAGGCGCCGTCGTTCTCCAGCGCGGGGGCGAGGAGATGACAGAGTGAGTCGGCCAACAGCCGCAGCGGGTCGGCGGTTTCCAAGGGCCACTCGACGGCGATCCAGGCGGAGAAGAACGACTCGGTCTGCAGTACGGCCATCAGCGCACGCTGCCGGGCCTCCGCGGGGTCCACGCCCCGCCACCGCGCGTAGTCACCGACCAGCATCCCGACATACCGCTCGTGCGCCTCGACGTACTGCGTCCGGCCGTCGCCCAGGCTGCGCAGCGCCGTCGGGGCCGCCGCGTTGGCGACGCGACGGATGGGCGCCATCTCGCGCCAGCGGTCCGCCGCCCCCTCCAGCCACGCCCGGATGTCCGCCGGCGTCCACCGGGGCAGCGCGGCCAGCTCGCCGTAGGCCTCGCCCATCAGGCCGTACAGGCGCTCGACCAGCGCGTCCACGATCTCGGCCTTGCCGGGGAAGTGGGCGTAGACCGTCACCCGGGTCACCCCCGCTGCCTGGGCGATGTCCTCCATCCGCGCTTCGAGAAAGGGCTTCTCGGTGAACACCGTGACGGCCGCTTCGAGCAGTCGGCGATGGGTGAGGATCTTCTGCTCTTCGCGCAGGTTCCTGCGGGGCGTCGGCTCCATCCGCCCAGTCTCTTGCATGACGCGACTATACGGCGGGTGGGGCGCGGTCCGTTGACCGATGTTGCCCTGACCTGGTGTTTCCCCGGGGCAGGCACTGCCGTGGGCATGTCGGAAGCCTTGGTGTCCCGCCCCCTCACCACGCCTACGACATGCGAAACGGCTTGTAGATCTGCCAGAGCGCTGACGCTGCCATGGCCGACTGGCCAAGGGAGTTGGGGTGTGCGGCCATGGTGTTCGCGGCGGGGCTGAGGGACTCGATCCACCGTTCGGCGCGGGGTCGGCACATGTCGTGGCCGATCGTCGGCGTATAGGTGTCCGCGAAGGACGTACCGGCCCCGGCGGCCACCGCCTGACGCGCCAGTGCCCGGTTGGCCTTCTTCGTAGTGTCCCGCAGATAGGCGAAGTCGCCCTTGGCGAAAGGGACTTCGGGGCAGGAGACGCCGTCGTCGGGGAAGAGCGCGGGATACCCGACGACGATCATCTTCGCGTGCGGGCTGCGCCGCCTGATGTCGGCGAGCACGTCATGGACGCGTCCCTCCATGGTGGCGACGCGTTCCTCCAGTACGTCCTTGCCGTCCGCCGTGAAGTACCGCTCGCACGGGCTGCCGTCCCGGTCGGAGGAGGCGAGGCGCGCGCAGGTGGCGAGCACACCGGAGAAGCCCACGTCATTGCCGCCCAGCGTCAGGGTGACGAGTTTCGTGTCGGGGGTGAGGGCGTCGATCTGGGGAGGCTTGCTGCCCCGGGCGTTCCAGAAGTCGTGCGTGGTGGCACCGCTGCAGGTGACGTCCTTGAAGGTGTGGCGCGGCCCGACGGCGGCGAAGAACCTGGCGATCAGACTGGGGTAACTGCCGCTCGTACGGTCGCACTCCGCGTCCTTCACCCCGACCAGTCCGGCGCCGGAGGCGTAGGAGTCGCCGAGCGCGACGTAGGGGGAACCGCTGCCGGCGCTGGCCACCGAGGTCTCGGCCGACGCGGACACGGTCGAGATCGGGGTCGCCGTCGGCGCGCTCAGCGTGAACGTGGCGGCCGAGATGACCACAACTGCCGCGGCGGTACGGCGGTTTCGCGACCGTCGGCCAGCGGAATAGGGTAATCCGGAAAAGGGCACAACGCCTCCGCGCTCTCGTGGAATGGGATCGACCCGGCGTGCTGTACTGCCGGCGCCGCGGCCTACCGGAGAGCGGGCGGCCGGCTCCGTCGAGGGGCCGCGCGCTTTCTCGATGTGATCGAGGCTATGGCGGGGGCGGGGCGCCGTCCTCGTGCCGCGGGACGATCACCGGGTCCAACCGGAGATAGAGAGCGCTGTCGTGTCAGCCGTGGTGAGCGCTCTGTGATCCCTGGAGATTGCGGGTGAGCAGTTCGACGGACTGCGGTACGCCGACTCCGGTGTCCCCCGTCTCCGGGAGCCGTCCGTCGGTCACCTTGAGGTCGGTCAGAGCCCTGTCCATCGCCTCGTGCGCGGCGAAGAGGCAGGGGGTGCTGTAGATCGCGACGTCGACGCCGAGTTCCGCCAACTCGCCCAGGGACAAACGGGGGGAGCGGCCGCCGGCGATCTGGTTGAAGAGCAGCGGCTTGTCGCCGATGGAGTCGCGGATCCGGCGGATCGCGTCGACGTCTCGCACCCCGTCCACCAGCACCACATCGGCTTCGGTGGCGGCGAGCGCCTTGGCACGCGTGAGGATCTCGGCCTCGTCGGTCGCGTCGGTCCGTGCGACCACGGTGAGATCGGTGGTCCGGCAGGCCAGCACACGTTCGAGTTTGTCGAGGTACTCGTCGAGCGGGAGGAGCTGCTTGCCCGCCACATGACCGCACCGGCGCGGGCGCTTCTGGTCCTCCAGGATCACCCCCGAGGCACCGGCCCGCTCCAGCCGCCGTACGACATGACAGGCCACCTCCGGGTCGCCGTAGCCGTCGTCGATGTCCACCAGCAGGTGATGGCGGGGGAAGGCCCAGCGGAGGCGTTCCGTGAAGGCCACGATGTCCGGCCACGCGATGAAACCGATGTCCGGCAGGCCGTAGAAGGACGCCGCGAATCCGAACCCGGAGACGAAGAGGCCGTCGTAGTGCTGGGCGGCGATCGACGCCGAGTACATGTCGTACACGCCGATCAGAGGAGTCGTGCCGGTAGCGGTGATCGCGCTGCGCAGTGCGCTGCCGTGAGGCATTGAACGGGTCCTCTTGTCTTGTGCGGTAGCTGTGATGTGCGCTTACGCAACGACCGTTATGTTTTTGGGGTTACGCGGGTGTCGGCGGGTACCCGCGGGTAGCGGCCGCTCGGTAAATGGGTGGCGTGGTGTTGTGGGAGTCGGGACACTCCCTCGGTGACCCGTACCGTGCTGCCTCAACTGCTTCGGCCTCGTGCTCTGGTGCCGGGGGATCTCGTCGTCATCGCGTCGCTGTCCGGACCGCTGCACGCCGTCTACGAGCCGGACCTTGAGCAGGCGGTGGTCGTGCTGGAGCGGATGGGGTTTCGGGTGCGGCGGGCGCCGCTTCTCCAGGCAGGGCGGCAGCGTTGGTGGAGTGCGGCGCGGCCTGCGGAGATCGCCGAGGAGTTCAATGGCCTCCTGCGTGATCCCGAGGTGCGGGCGATCGTCGCGCACGACGGTGGTCAGACGGTGCTCGGTTACCTCGACCTGATCGACTTCGAGGCGGTCGTCGCCGATCCCAAGCCGGTCCTCGGCTACAGCGACATCTCGCTGCTGCATCTGGTGCTCTACGCGCGCACCGGGTTGGTCGGTTTCCACGCCGACCTGGCTACCCCCGGACTCGGCGGGCACTGGCAGGCCGTACCCGCAGCGCGCCAAGTGGTCCTTGAACAGCTCTACTTGAGGCTGCTGACCGGCGACGAGGCGATCGGTGCGCTGCCGGCCACTCCGTCGTGGGAGTGCTGGCGTGCCGGTCGCACCGAGGGCCCGCTGATCGGCGGGGGGATCAACCGCATCGTGCTCGCGCAGGCGACGCCGTACGCGCTGCCGCTCGAACGGTTCGACGGCGCCGTGCTGTTCTGGGAGGAGACGGGTGGCCAGGCGGCGTATGTGTGGAGCTATCTGCAGGTGCTGCGGCACTGCGGCATCCTCGACCGGATCTCCGGCATGGTCGTGGGCGTCCCGCACGAGATCGACGGGCTCGGGGCGCCTGGCGGCGAATCCCCGACCCTGCGCGAGATGGTTCTCGATGTCCTCGGCGACCGTGACATCCCGGTCCTGGGCAACGTCGAGTTCGGGCATGCCGGGCCGAATCTGCCGATGCCGGTCGGTGTCCGTGCCCAACTGGACGCCGGGCAGCGGACGTTGTCGTTGCTCGAATCGGCTGTCGTCGCTTCTCAGGCCGATGGCTCGTCCGCCGCGAGGTCCGAGGGGTGACGATGTCTCAGTCCAACTCGGCCCACGCGGCCACGAGTTCCGGGACGTAGACCGTTGCCTGAACCTCCGTGCAGGCGCGTGACATGCGGGCGCGCAGGGTGTCGAGGTCCGCTTCCCTGGCGGTGGTGATTCCGCCGCGCTCCATCACCGGCAGCAGACTGCGCGCCGACTCGGCGATCAGGGTCACCGCGGCCGAGTCGGGCCCGCCGGTGGGCACGGCGACCGCCACCCGGGGCTCGGGCAGGCCCGAAAGCCTTAGCACATGGGCCAGTTGCTCACCCATGTCAGGGTTGCGGCCCCCTTCCCTGAGCGCCGCGCTGATCCAGCCCACGGTCTCCGTCACCAGGGGTACTTCGGGGACGGCGCGCGTCCTTGAGATGTTGAAGTCCTGGAAGGTGATGACGCCACCAGGGCGCACCAACCGTGTCAGTCCTTTCACGACCGCTGCCGGATCGTCGAGGTGAATCAGGATCAGCCGCCCCACCACGGCGTCGAAGAGCCCGGTTGTGCGGAGGTCGGAGAGATCGTCCTGTTCGAAGGTGACGTTTCCGAAGGAGGACGCCGCCGCGTTGGCGCGTGCGCGCTCCAGGACCACCGGTTCCATGTCGACGCCGAGGACCCGACCGCTCGGGCCGACGATCCGCGCGGCGCAGAGCGACACCTCACCCGTACCGCAGCCGACGTCGAGGACACGCATTCCCTCCTTCAACCCCGCGGTCCGCAAAAGGTATTCGCTGTGGCGGTCGTAGAGAGAGGCCTGTATTCCGAGCCTGTCCGCCTCCTCCGAGCTATTTCCCATGACATAGGAACCCGGGTCCGTCTCTGCCATTCCTGATCCGTTCCATCGTTTATGGGGTGTCCTGAACGCGGCACGTCATCAACTACGGAGTGTAGGAATCGGGCGGTGGGCGGTCTTCGGCGTGACCATGGAGTGATCGGGCGGTTCTTTGTGGATTCCACAGTCGAGGTCAGCTGGTGACGTCAGCTCGTGATGCCGACGACCGAGCGCAGGAGGCCGTCGAAGGTGCGCGGGTCGGTGCCGGTGAGCTTGTGCCACTGGCCGAGCCGGTAGGCCACGGTGTTGGGGTGGACCCGGAGCGCGTCGGCGGCGTGCGCGAGCGACAGCCCGGCGTCGGCGAACGCGAGGACGGTTTCGGCCAGTTGGGGCTGCTCGCCCGCGACCCGGCGGACCTCGGTGAACAGCGGAAGCAGCCGGTCCCGGCTGTCGACGAGGCTCGCCCGCAGCCAGGCGTCCTCGAACGACGTGGCACGGCCGCCCTGTTCGGCCACCACGAGGGCGCGCTCGGCGTCACTGATGCTCATCTCCGCGCCGGCCAGCCCGGGCCGTACGAGGCCGACGCCCACGAGAGCGTCGTCGCCGCCCAGCTTGACCACGCGGGTGACGAGGTCGGCCGGTCGCTTCGCTGTGTGACGGCGACCATCAGCTGTCCGCTCAGGCCGCAGGAGACCTTTCCGGCGACCTGCTGTGCCGCACGCTGCAACAGACCGAGGCGCCCTTCCGCGGCCCACACGGCGGCCGTCGTGCACAGGGCCTGGAACTCGCCGTCCGGGTCGAAGCCCAGTTCACGGGCGATCTCGGCGGTGTGTTCGCGGGGCTCCCCGCCGGTGCGGAGCAGTTCCAGGAAGCGCTGGCGCAGACCGGCCTCGCGTCCGTACCGTGCCCCGGCCTCGTCCGCGTAGACGTCCGCGACGACACCGCTCATCGCCTGGACCCACAACCACAGCGGCGCGACCAGCTCGATCGCGGTGTCCTCGGCCGCCGTACCGCGCGCCGCGGCCCGCAGCTCGTCCCACAGCCGGCGGGAGACGAGATGGAAGGTCGCGAGCACGTCCTGGACGGGCAGACCGTAGTACGCCCTTCTGCGGGACGCGGTCTGCACTCCAGCAGGTCTTCGGCCGTCGGTTCCACATCGAGGGCGAGGCCGCGCAGCACATAGCCGAGGCGGACCCGTACCGTCCTGCGCTGCTCGGCGAGCGGCATCGCCGCGTAGGAAGGGATCTGGCGTCTGATGTCGTCGGTGAGCTCGACGCTGAGTTCGTCGAGCCGGGACTGCAGCGATTCGCACAGCAGACGAAGCGGATGCCCGACCGGTCGTACCGCGGAGGATGTCACGCCCGACACTGTCGAATCGACAACGAGCCGGCGTCAAGCGCGCTCACACGGAGTGACGGGAACGTTTCGCGTGAGTGGCCGACTGGAGCGGAGTTGGTCCTGTTCGTCGAGCAGGCGTCGGAGTTGTCGCACTATGACGTTCACTGTGGCCCCGTGCGGACACCGAGGGCTGCTCGAAGCGGACGCCGCTCTCCGGAGCGGCGCGGTCACCCGGCCACCTCGTCTGAGTCCGGAGCAGGACTACTGGCGTGGCGTCGGTATGACACTGGTGATCCTTCGGCTTCGGCGGAGTTTCTCGGTCATCTGCCAATTGAGCCGGGGACCACACCGCACTACCGACCTCGCGGCTGAGATCAACGCCGGCATCGCAAGGAACCGCGATGTCACGGGAAACCGCACGATGTCGGAGAAGGTCCTCTGGGACACCCTGTCTGAGGGTCATTCAGAGGCGCCGGAGCCTTGCACATCACGCTGAACCTCTAGAGGATCTGCAGAGTTGACGCTCCATCAGATAGATCCGGCCGAGCATCTACCTGGGAGGAGTTCCATGGTGCCGGACACCAGCGAGACAACCAACGACGAGGCCACGTTCCCGTTCCCGCCGGGACCTTGTGGCAGCCCGCCCGGAGCGTACGAGAGCAGACGACGTGGCTGCCCACTGGCACCCGTAGTACTGCCCAGCGGCGACGAAGTCCTCCTGGCCACTACCTATGACGATGTGCGAGAGGTCTACGCGGACCCGCGCTTCAGCCGGAACCTGCGTTACGCCGGCGCTCCGCGCATGCTGCCTGACGCCGACTTCTCGGACGATCCGAACGCGCTGGTCAACATGGACCCGCCGGATCACGCCCGGCTTCGGCGCATAGTGCAGGCGGCGTTCACTCCCCGGAGGGCGGAGAGCTGGCGGCCCCGGATCCAAGCTGTCGCAGACCAACTGCTGACGGAGATGCGTGTCGGGTCGCGTCCGGCGGACCTGATGGCAGCCTTCGCCTTTCCGCTACCGATCAACATCATCTGCGAACTGCTCGGTGTCCCGGCTGAGGACAGTCCGTACTTCCGCAGCTGGTCGGACACGTTCCTGTCCACCAGCACCGCTTCCGCACCGCAGCGCTTCAAGGCCGCCGCGGAGTTCACCGCCTACGTCGATGCCCTCATCGCCGCGCGCCGCAGGAATCCGGGCGAAGATCTGCTCGACGCCCTCATCAATGCGCACGACGAGAACGACCGGCTCAGCGCGGACGAACTGGCCCGCATGGTACGAGGGTTGATTGTCGCGGGCCACGAGACCACCGGCAACGTCATCGGCCGCGGCATCCTCGCTCTCCTACGGCACCCGAACCAACTCACGACGGTCCGCCACGATCCCGCACTCGTGCCCACTGCCGTGGAAGAGATCCTCCGCATGGAAGTCCCGGGCCACGGAGGCCTGTTGCGAGTGGCAACCGAAACCGTGGCGCTTCCCTCGGGGGCCACCGTCGAGCAAGGTCAGGGCGTTCTCGCCCCTGTCGTGGCCGCGAATTTCGATCCGCGGCACTTTCCTGCCCCTGATGCATTCGACATTCGTCGCGCCGACGACAAGCACCTCGCCTTCGGCCACGGCCCTCACTACTGTCTCGGAGCCAACCTCGCTCGCGTTGAGTTGCAAGTGGCCATCGGCTCGGTGATTCGGGAATTTCCCACTCTCGCCCTTGTGGGCACAGCGGAGGAACTCGCATGGACCAACGGAAGCCGGGTCTGTGGCCTTTCGCGTCTCCCCGTCACCTGGTAGCGGAGAACCTGAGGGCCAGTTTTGAAGGCCCGTCAGTAGAGGACTGACGGGCCTTCTCGGTCGTGATGGTGATTCGTGATGGACCGGCAGGTACGCGCGCAGGCACGGCTCCTGACGAAGAGTGGTCGCGAGCGTGGGCGGGACGGAATGATGGCAGACCCGGCGGCGGGAGCCGACCGCCGCCGGGCCCTCCGACCTTCCCAGGGAGCACCCCCTTGTTAGGACGCATGTGCATCTTCCTCGCCTCGCTCGTCCTCGCCGCCGCGTCCGTGCTGTTCTCGGCGAGCGCCGCCGGCGCGGCCCCCGTGCTAAGCGCCGACTGGTCCGGGTACGCCGCCGTAGGCTCCTACAACCTCGTCCAGGCCACGTGGGAGCTGCCGGCGGTCAGCTGCGCCTCCGGCAGCCAGTACTCCAGCGTCTGGGTGGGCCTGGGCGGCTACAACAGCAGCACGGTCGAGCAGATCGGTACCGAGGCCGACTGCTCGAACGGCACCCCGGTGTACTACGCCTGGTACCAGTTCTACCCGGATCAGCGGCACACCTTCAGCGAACCCGTCCACCCTGGCGACGAGTTGACCGCCTTCTCGGCCTACAACGCCGTCCTCAAGAACTACGACATGGGGATCCTGGACTACACCGGGTACTGGTCGGAGCGTCCGGTCGGCGCGGCCTCGAGCCCGCCGCCCAGTTCCGCCGAGGTCATCGTGGGGCTGCCCCCCTGTGACAACGGCTGCATCCCGCCGCTGGCGAACTTCGGCACCGTCTCCATCACTGAAGCCCAGGTCAACGCCGCCCCGCTCGGCAACGCCAACCCGTCGCAGATCATCATGACCACCGGCACGAGGGGCCGGAACAAGGACACCGTCAGCGCGCTGAGCACCAACATCACCGGCAGCGACTTCACCGCAACCTGGGCCAGTGCCGGCTAGGCCAGAACCCGCTGACGTCATGAGACCCCCCCCGTGACCCGAGCCGCCCGGTTCAGTGGGCCGCGCAGTCGTACAGGAATAGTGGCTCCGCGACCGACAACCGTTCCAGTTCACCAGGGGAGACGCTCTTCATGACCCGGCCGTCGGCGACCCTCGGGCTCAGCCCGGGGCGCCTGTCGGGCAACTCGGTCGGCGCCGAGCGCTTGCGGCACAAGTTGAGATCATGTGCTGCTGCCAGTGCGAGTATCCCGAACAGTGCCGCCACGGTGAAGAAGCATCCCTAGCCGCTGGTTCTGCGCATTCCTCTTCCACTTCCTCGATCTGGCGAGAACGAAGATGAGGGCGAGATGAGGTCGATGGCCGGGGAGCCGGGGGCAAGTGGGCGGGCCCTGGTGATTCTCGCCCGTGGTCATGTGCACGCGTTGTGCACTGGCTCAGGTCACGCGCGGCGTCCGAACAGGTCGGACACGACGGCACTCTTCCCCGCCGCTGTACGCCATGTATGGTGAGGCGATGTCGCTATACGCGGTGTATAGCGAGCTGGGTGCTGGGGGTTCGTAGGATGAGCACGGCAGTGAACGGGGCGAGTCCCACGGACACGTCTCCCGCAGCCCGTCGCAAGGTGTTGAAGGCGCTCAGCGGGCTGCTGCTCGCGCTGTTCGTGTCGACCCTCAGCAGTACGGTCGTCTCCAGTGCGCTGCCGAAGATCATCGGGGCGGTGCACGGATCGCAGACCCAGTACACGTGGGTCGTCACCGCGACCCTTCTCACCACCACGGCGACGACACCGATCTGGGGCAAGCTCGCCGACCTGTTCAGCAAGAAGACCCTCGTGCAGGCGTCCATCACCGTGTTCGTGCTGGGGGCCGTGGCCTCCGGGATCAGTCAGACCGCCGGGCAGCTCATCGCCTCACGGGCTCTGCAGGGCGTCGGCGTGGGCGGTGTTCAGGCCCTCGTCCAGATATCCCTGGCGGCGATGATTCCGCCCCGCGAGCGCGGTCGCTACAGCGGCTACCTGAGCAGTGTCACCGCGACGTCGACCATCGGCGGACCGCTGCTCGGCGGGGTCATCGTCGACACCTCGTGGCTGGGGTGGCGGTGGTGCTTCTTCATCGGCGTGCCGATCGCCGTCGTAGCCCTGTTCATGCTCCAGCGGACGCTGAACCTGCCCGTCATCCGCCGTGAGAACGTCAGGATCGACTACCTGGGGGCGACCCTGATCGCCGCCGGGGTCAGTGTGCTGCTGGTGTGGGTGTCCTTCGTCGACAACTCCTTCGGCTGGGCCTCCTGGCAGACCGGGGCCATGGTGGGCGGCGGGCTGGCGCTGATCGCGGTCGCCGTGTGGGTGGAGTCGCGGGCCGCCGAACCCGTCGTACCGCTCGGCATCGTGCGACAGCGGACGACCGCCCTGGCGATCGTCGGCAGCCTCGCCGTCGGCACGGCGATGTTCGGCGCCGCCGTTTTCCTCAGCCAGTACTTCCAGCTCAGTCGGGGGCACAGCCCGACCGAGGCCGGTCTGCTGACGATTCCCATGATGGTGGGCATCCTCGTCGCCTCCACCGTCGCGGGCCGGCTGATCAGCAGGACCGGGAAGATCAAGCCGTTCATCATCACCGGCGCCGTCCTGCTCACGGTCGGCTTCGCCGGTCTCGGCACCCTCGACTCCAGGACGCCGATCCTCCTGCTGAGCGTGGAGATGCTCTGCGTCGGGATGGGCGTCGGGATGACGCTGCAGAACCTCGTGCTCGTCGTGCAGAACACCGTGCCCCTGAAGGACATCGGCGCGGCCAGCTCCACGGTGTCCTTCTTCCGTTCGCTCGGCGGCACGATCGGTGTCTCCGTGCTCGGCGCCGTACTGGCCCGGCACGTCCAGGACCAGATCGCACACGGTCTCGCCGACGCGGGACTGCGGAGCACCGGCACCGCCACCGGAGCGGACGCCGTCGCCGTGCGGGAGATCGTCCGTGTCGCCTACGGCGACGCCACCGCGCAGATCTTCCTGCTCTCCGCCGGGGCGGCCCTGCTCGCGGTGATCGCCGCGATCCTGCTGAAGCCGGCCGGCCTGCGCAGCAGCCTCGACCTGACCGAGAAGAGCGAGGGGGCGGCGGTTCCCGCAGAGGCGGGGTGACGGTCACCCGTCGCCGGACCGAGGTGTTCCGTTCACGGCGGCCCGCTCTGCCCACCTGGCTAAACTGTGCGGATACGCCGAGCCTTTGAGGGGGAGTGGGGATGCCGCCGCACAGTCCTTCCGCGGCCGGGGTTCCGGACGAAGGCGACGAGCCGAGCGTGCCGCCCGCCCGGCTCGCACTGTCGGACAGCGTGTACGAGAGCATCAAGGCGATGGTCATGGACCACGAGATCGCCCCCGGCGCACGTGTCGGCATCGAGGCGCTGGCCCGCACGCTCAAGGTCTCGCCGACCCCCGTCCGGGAGGCGCTCGCCCGGCTGGAGTCCGAGGGCCTGGTCGTGAAGCGCGCGCTCTCCGGATACCGGGCCACGCAGTTGCTGACCCGCCGGGGTCTTGAGGAACTCTTCGAGATGCGGCTGCTGTTGGAACCCAGGGCAGCCGCGCTGGCCGCGGTGAACGCCACCGAGGCACAACTCGACGGCCTGGAGCGGATCGTCGAGGACCTGCAGGCCCACCCGAGCCCCAAGGGCCGGTACGCGTCCTACCGCGACTTCGCCGCTCTCGACCAGCGCTTCCACGAGGCGATCGGACAGGCCACGCACCGGCCGCTGCTCGCGGACGCGGTGGAACGACTCCACGCCCATCTGCACATCTTCCGGCTCAGCAAGGTGGTCGGTGCCGAGGGCCCGACCGTCGCGGAGCACGAACGGATCGTCCGCGCGATCCTGCGCCGCAACCCCGAGCGGGCGGCCGAGGCGATGACGGAGCATCTCACCCGGAGTCTGGAGCGGCAGATCGACGACGGCCCGGACCCTGTTGCCTGAACGGCCCCCGCAGCAGCCGGAGTTGGGACCCGCCCCCGTCACTCCATGAGGAACACCTGTTCCGCCGTGGCCCACCATTCACCGGGCGCCGCCTCCGGTACGGGCACCTGGCAGGGGGCGGTGAGTTGCCACCACCGCTGTGTGGCCTCGTCGTTCGCCATCGCGGCCAGGTCCGCCGCGAGATCGTCGCCGTGGTACTCGAAGTAGCTGAACAGGCGGTCGCCCAGCAGATGGATCGAGTAGTCGGAGATGTGGCTGCGCCGGATCCGGTCGAGCACCGGCTGCGGTACCCGGCGGTGCAACTCCCGGTATTCGTCGAGCAGTTCCGGATGTACGGCGATCACCTGGGCCACGCGCCTCGTGAGCACACCGCGTCGCGGTCATGGATCAGCCGGATCACCCGGCCGCTCACCCGGTCGTAGTCACGGTCGTTGTCGATCTCGCCGCGGACCCGGTGGTCCGTCATGACGACGATGCGGTCGGCAAGGGTGACCATCTCCGCGAGGTCGCTGCTGATGAGGAGGATGGGCAGGCCGCCGGCGGCCAGGTCCCAGATCAGTTCGTGGAAGGCCCGCTTGGTGCGCACGTCGACGCCCACGGTCGGTTCGTCGATGACGAGCAACTTGGTATCCGCGGCGAGCCACTTGGCGAGGCTGACCTTCTGCTGGTTCCCGCCCGAGAGTTCACCGGCGTTCTGCTGGAGTCCCGAGATCCGGATGCCGAGCCGGTCGACGAGATCCTGAGCGGTGTCGCGCTCCTCGCGGGCCGACACGAACCCGAGGGCCCGGGCGAGCCGCTTCCACACCGTCACCGTGATGTTGCGGACGACGGGCTGCTCCAGGAAGACGCCCTCCTCCTTGCGGTTCTCGGTGACGTATCCGATGCCGAACTCGTGCAGGGCCTGGCGGGGTGAGGTGATGCGGGCAGGCGCGCCGTGCACCCGGACCTCGCCGCCGGTGATGCGGTCCAGACCGAGCACCGACTTCACCAACTCGCTGCGCCCGGCGCCGACCAGGCCGTACAGGCCGACGATCTCCCCGGGCCGGACCTCAAGGCTGATGTCACGGTGTCCGCCGGCCGTGGACACCGCTTCCAGTACGAGAGTCGGGGCGGCGGAGCGGTCTACCGTGCGCGGGCGCAGCTCCGTCGCCGTGTGGGCGCGGCCCACCATGAGGCCGACGATGTCGTCGTGGGTGTGGTCGGCCAGGGGCGCGGACTCCAGTACCGACTTCCCGTCGCGCAGCACGGTGACCGTGTCGCAGACCGCGAAGACCTCTTCCAGCTTGTGGCTGACGAACACCACACAGGCACCCCGCCCGGCCAGTCGCCGGATCACCTCGAAGAGGCGCTCCGCCTCCTGCGGTGAGAGGGAAGCGGTGGGTTCGTCCAGCAGCAGCACCCGGCTCTGGGTGTGGAGCGCCTTTGCTGTCTCCACCAACTGCTGCTGGGCGACGGACAGTTCACGTACCAGTTGTCGCGGATCGAGCTCGACGCCCAGCTCCGCGAGACACGCCAGGGCGGGTGCGGTCATGGCCTCGCGGTCGATCAGCCCGCGGTGGGAGGGAGGGTTCTGCAGGGTGATGTTCTCCGCCACCGAGAAGCCCGGGATGAGATTGCGCTCCTGGTGGACGACACCGATACCGGTACGGGTCGCCTCCAACGGCGAGCGGAGCTGGACCTGTTGGCCGCACCAGGTGAGCGTGCCGCCGTCGGGGGAGTGCACCCCGGTCAGGACCTTGAGGAGGGTGGACTTTCCGGCGCCGTTCTCACCGAGCAGCGCGGTGCCCAGCAGTGTGCCCAGCACCGACACCACCCCGCCGGTGAGCAGGGTGCCGCCGAGGACCGCGCCGAGGAAGGAGGGCAGCATGAAGTCGTCGCCGATGGAGGCGCGGAACGTGCCCGTGCCGGCCGCCGCCATGAATCCGGCGAGCGCGGCGAGCAGCCCGGAGAGCGTGTGCGCGAGCAGGATCCGGCGCCCGGTGGGGATGCCGGACAGCTCGGCGGCGGCCGGGTTCGCGCCGGTGAGCAGCAGTTCGCGGCCGATGCGCGTACTGCCGTAGAGGAAACCGAGGCCGAGCATGGCGAGGACGGTGCACTGGGCGATCTGCGGTACGGCGGGGGAGCCGCAGATCGGGCCCGCGCAGATGTCGGCGAGGGAGTAGGAGCGCAGGGCGTCGATGCCGGACGGGTGGGTGGTGAAGGCGGCGTCGTCGGTGAGCGCCGAGTAGAGCAGGGAGACCAGGCCCAGCAGGGCGAAGTCCATGGCCAGGGTGACGACGAAGGAGCTGACTCCGGTACGGGCGATGAGCCAGCCGGTGACCGCGCCGGCGGCGGCACCGGCGGCCAGGCCAGGCACAGGAAGGCCCACCTGCATCGGGACGCCGAGACGGTCGTAGCCGAGGCCCGCGAACATCGCGCCGAAGGCCGCCATGCGGCCGACCGCGAGGTTCATGTGGCCCACCGACAGGGCGACCATCTGGGCTAGCGCGACCACGGTCAGGGTGGCGACGTCCCGCAGGAGCGGGAAGAGCACCAGCCGCTGGTCCAGGAACGCCGGGCGCAGGGCGCCGAACAGGACGCTGAGCGCGATCACCAGGAGCAGCAGGCCGAGCCGCTGGTTGACCCAGAACGGCAGTCGTCGCGGTGCCGTTCTCTCCTCCGTGACGGTGTCCGGCGGGCCGACGGCGGTCGTCACGCCACCCTCCGGTCGTCCAGCGCGTCCGGGTCCCAGTCGATACCGATGCCCGGTACGTCCGGGGCCACCGCCATGCCGTCACGGATGGTCAGCCCGGTCCGGGTTACCGCCCTCAACTGCGGTATGTACTCGACGTATTGGCCGTTGGGCACCGCGGCGGCGAGGCTGACGTGCAACTCCATCAGGAAGTGCGGGCAGACCATGACGTTGTGGCTCTCCGCCAGGTGCGCGACCTTCAGCCACGGGGTGATACCACCGATCCGGGCGGCGTCGACCTGTACGACGGAGGCGGCGCCGGACTCCAGATAGGAGCGGAACTGCATCAGCGAGTACATGGACTCCCCGACCGCGACCGGGATGCGGGTCGCCGCCGCGAGTCGGGTGTGCCCGCTGATGTCGTCCGCGGGCAGCGGCTCCTCCAGCCAGTACGGGTCGTACGGCTCCAGCGCCGCCGCGAGCCGCAGCACCGAGGACGCCGTCTGCGACTGGTTGGCGTCGGTCATGATGTGCAGCGCGGGGCCGACCGCCTCGCGTACGGCACGCAGCCGTTCCGCGTCCTCGTCGGGATGCGGGCGGCCCACCTTGATCTTGACGCCCGCCCAGCCCGACTCCTGGGCGCGCAGGGCGCCTTTGACCAGTTCCTCGGTGCTCAGATGGAGCCAGCCGCCCTCGGTGTCGTAGACCGGAACCTCCTGGCGGTGGCCGCCGGCCAGTCGCCACAGGGGTTCGCCCGTCCGCCTGGAGCGCAGGTCCCACAGGGCGGTGTCGACGGCGGCGAGGGCGAGCGAGGTGATGGCTCCGGTGGTGGTGGCCCGGGTCAGCGCGAACAGCCGCTGCCACAGCGCCTCGATGTTGCGGGAGTCCTGTCCGACGAGGGCGGGCAGCAGGTGGTCGCGCAGCAGCGCCAGTACGGAGGTGCCGCCGGTGCCGATGGTGTAGGAGTAGCCGGTTCCCGTGCCGCCGTCCCACGTCCGCACGTCGACCAGGATCGTCTCCTGTTTGACGAACGACTGCACGGCGTCGGTGCGGTCCTGCTCGACGGCGATGTCGACCAGCCTGGCGGTCGCGGTCGTGATGATGCTCATCCGGCGGTTCCGATTTCTGTCGTGGGTTCGGCGGGGGAGTGGGAGGGGGCCGGTCAGCCGCAGGTGAGGATCTGGTCGGCGAACTGGTGCTTCAGCTGTGCCGTCTTCGCCTGCCGCGCGGTGTCGTAGGCCGAGACGTTCGCCTTGTCGACGACGAACGAACCGGAGTCCACCCGTACGCCGGGATCGCGCACGGTGCACTGTCTCGTCTGCAGGAGTGCCAGGGCCCAGGTCCCGATCTCGGCCTGGCCGGCCGGGTTCTGCACCACGGTCGCCGTGACCGTGCCCTGTCTGATGCCGCTCAGGATCTTGGCGTCGTCGTCGATGGCGATGACCTTCGCCTTCGAACCGGACGTCCTGATCACGTCGGCGGCGGCGACGGCGGGGTTGTAGGCGGTGGCGACGATGCCCGTGATGGTCTGCAGGAGCCTCACCTTGCCGCCCGTCTCCCGCGCGGCCCGGGCGACGCCCTTGATCCTCAACTGGGTATTGGCGTCGACGTTGTTGCCGGTCAGATGGACCAGGACGCCGTGGCCGCCCATGGCCCCGATCGCGGCCTTCGCGGCTTTGTAGGCGGCGAGTTGGACGTCTGTGGAGAGACGGAAGTCGGCCGCGTCCTTGTCGCCGGCGGGGCAGGAACCGAGCGAAGCCACCGGGAAGCCCTGCGACTTGAGGTCCGCGAAGGTCGAGTTGATGTCGGTGGGGGAGACGCCGAAGACCCCGAACGCGTTGTAGCCGCGCGCCGCCAGCGTGGACAGCAGGTTGTTCTGCTTCTGCTGGTCCCACTCCGCCGTCTCGTCGAAGGCGACGGCTCCGAGGCCGTAGGTCTTCTTCGCGGCGGCGCCCGTGGTCTTCCAGGGCTGGAAGTAGGGGTGGGCGCCGCCCGGCACGGGGGCGACCTTGGCCCGGGAGCCGTCCACGAGGTCGGTGCCGCCGCCCGTCCGCGCGGCCGACGAGGCCTGACTCCCGGACTGGACACCCGAGTTGCGGTAGGTGCAGGCCGTTGCCCCGGCGGTGAGCAGCGAGACGGCGACAACTCCGGGCAGGACGGCTCTGGTTGGGAAGCGCATGCCCTACCCCGCCAAATCAAATAGGAAATCGATGCGGCGATCGTGGGACAGGAACCCGCGTGAGTCAAGGCCTGCGGCAACGGCGAGCGATAATGAGGGCACCCCTGATCCTCGAAACGCCTGCTGATCCAAAAAATCGTATAGGAAAGAGAATCCATGGGCGCAGGGAGTGAACAGCCAACAGCCCATAAGATGACGGGCCGTAGCGTTCGTCCCCACACAACGTCGCGTTCACCGCAGGGAGATCGACCATGGGTTCCGACGAGGTCTTAACCACACCGCCCGACAGCGCGCTCCTGGACGGCCGGTCGGCCGGCCCCACGGTGCCGCGTCTGGTCCTGGGCGCACGGCTGCGCGAACTGCGGGAAGCGCGGCACATCTCCCGCACCGACGCGGGCGAGGTCATCCGCGCCTCCCGGTCCAAGATCAGCCGAATGGAGGCAGGCCGGCACGGATTCAAACTGCGTGACGTGGCCGACCTGCTCACGCTCTACGGCGTCCGTGACGAGGGCGAGCGTGCCACCCTGCTGGCCCTCGCCGAAGAGGCCAACACCCCTGCCTGGTGGCAGTACTTCAACGATGTGGTGCCCACCTGGACGCAGGCCTACCTCGGGGCCGAACAGGCGGCGAGCCTCATCCGCTGCTTCGAGGTCCAGCGTGTTCCCCAGTTGCTGCAGACCCCGGACTACGCGCGCGCCTCTCTCCGGCTCGCCCACGCGGACGCCCGCGGGGAGGAGCTCGACCGGCGGGTCATGCTGCGGATGACCCGTCAGCGGATCCTGCGCCGACGGCCCGCGGCGCAGCTGTGGGCCGTGATCGACGAGGCGGCGCTGCGCCGCCCGGTCGGCGGCATCCGCACCATGCGCGCCCAGCTCAGGCATCTCATCGAGATCTGCCGGCTCCCCCAAGTCACCGTCCAGATCATGCCGTTCCTCGCCGGCGGCCATGCCGCGGAGGCCGGTCCCGTGACCATCCTGCGGCTGCCCGGCGGCCGACTGCCCGACATGGTCTACCTCGAACAGCGCGTCACCGCCCTCTATCCCGACCGGCCGAACGAGATCGAGTGCTACTGGGACGTCATGAACCGCCTGGTGGTCGAGGCGGAATCGCCGGAGGAGACTCCGACGATCCTGCATCGCATTCTTCAGGAGACCTGAGCCAGGACGGGGCCGAACCGGGCGGGGTCAGCGCTTGAGGCCGACTCCGCCGTACTGGTGCACCTCCGCGGGAAGGCCCCAGGCGCTGTCGTCGGGACGCCAGCGCGAGCACGACGCCACGCCCGGTTCGAGCAGTTCCAGACCCTCGAAGAAGCCTGCGATCAGCTCGGGGCTGCGCAGGATGTACGGGATCGAACCACCCTCGTTGTACTGCCGGATGGCGTCGACGTAGGCCTCACTCGTGTCGGTGCTGTCGTACTGCACGAGATAGCTGCCGGCGGGCAGGGCCGCGACCAGTCGCCGTACGATCGAACGGGCCTCGTCGAAGTCCTCGATATGGCCCAGGATGCCCATCAGCATGAGCGCGACGGGTTGGTCGAAGTCCAGCGTCTTGGCCGCCTCCCGCACGATGGTGTCCGGGTCGCGCAGGTCGGCGTCGACGTAGTTGGTGACGCCTTCCGGGGTGCTGGTGAGCAGGGCGCGGGCGTGTGCCAGCACCAACGGGTCGTTGTCGACGTAGACGATGCGGCTCTCGGGGGCCACCCGCTGGGCGATCTCATGGGTGTTGTCCACGTTGGGCAGCCCGGTGCCGATGTCCAGGAACTGCCGGATGCCCTCCTCGGCGGCCAGATGACGAACGGCGCGGGCCAGGAAGTAGCGGGCGGCGCGGGCCCCGGTCTCGATACCGGGGAAGATCTCGCGGAAGGCGTCACCGGCGACGCGGTCCACTTCGTAGTTGTCCTTGCCCCCTAACCAGTAGTTCCAGATCCGGGCCGACTGCGGCACCGTCGTGTCGAACTTGGAGAGCGCTTCCTGCTCGGAGCTCGCTGTCTCGTCCGTCATGGTCACTCCTGTGTGTACGTGGTGAGAGCCACGGTGCGTACGTGGTGAGAGCCACGAAACCGTCGAATGCCGGTCGTGGAGGCCCACGTTATTCCCCCACGCCTCGACTCATGCGCCTCGCCGGTCCCAACCACCCTTGTTCGGCCGACCGTTGGCTTGTTTGCCACCCCGGGTGGACGGGAGTCAGCGTTCTGCCGCGTGCCGGGTGAGGAATCCGATGAGAGCGGCCGTGGCGGCGAGGACGGCCACGCTGGTGAGGGCGGTGGGGAGGGAGTACCAGTCCGCCATGAAACCGATGGCGGGCGGTCCCAGCAGCATGCCGCCGTAGCCGAGGGTGGAGGCGATGGCGACTCCGTCGGGGCCGGCGAGGGTGCCGGCGCGTTCGACGGCGACGGGGAAGAGGTTGGCGAGGCCGAGTCCGGTGATGACGAAGCCGAGGACGGCCGCCCACAGGGTGGGTGCGAGCGCGCCGAGCAGCATGCCGGCGGCGGCGGTCGTGCCGCCGGACACGAGGGTGCGGGTCCGGCCGAGGCGTTCGAGCAGCCGGGTGCCGCTGAGCCGGCCTGCGGTCATGGCGAGCGCGAAGCAGGAGTAGCCGATGGCGGCGGCGCCGGCCGTGGCGTCGAGGTCCTGCTGCAGATGCAGGGCGCTCCAGTCGGCGAGGGCGCCTTCGCCGAAGGCCGTGCAGAGGGCGATCAGGCCGAAGGTGACGACGAGACCGCGGGTGCGGGCGTCGAGGCGGCGGGGTGCGGGGTGGCGGGCTTGCGGCGCGTGCTGGGGTGAGCCGGTCGGTGGGCCCGACGGTGCGGTCGTTGGTGAACGGCGGGTCGGACCTGACGATGCGTCAACTGGCGAGTGCAGCTGAGGGCCTGACGGTGTGTCGCTTGACGAGTGGGACGAGTGGGGTGACGGGTTCGGTGGTGTGTCGGTCGGCGAGTGGGGCGGTGGGTCCGTCCGTGGGCCGACCGGTGAACTGGTCGGTGGGTTCGCGGGTGGGGTCGTCGGCGAGCGCGGCAGCGGGGCCGACAGCGTGCCGGTCGGTGAGGCCTTCGACGGGCGGGGCGGTGAGTCCTCGTGCGGCGCCGGAGGCCGCAGGCGGAGCAGGGGGCGGCCGATCAGGGCGGTGACCAGGAGGCCGAGCACCGTGAGGCCGAACAGGTGCTGCGTGGGCGTCAGGGTTCCGGCGACGAGCCCGCCGAGGCCGGCGCCGACCATGCCGCCGAGGCTGAACGCGGCGTGGAAGCTGGGCATGATGGGCCGCCGCATGGCCCGCACCAGCTCGACCGCCGCGCTGTTGAACGCGACGTTGATCCCTCCGTAGGCGGCGCCGAAGATCAGCAGGACGAGGCCGAGTGTGAGCGCGGAGTGGGTGAGCGGGGGGAGGGAGACGCTGAGGGACAGCAACACGGCGCAGGCGACGGTGACTTGGTGGTTGCCGTAGCGGTGGCAGAGGCGGCCGGTGAGCATCATGGTGATGACGGCGCCGGCAGAGACGCCGAGGAGGGCCAGACCGAGGGTGCCGGCGGAGGCGCCGGTCTGCTCCTTGATGGCGGGGATGCGGACGACCCAGCCGACGAAGATGAAGCCGTCGAGGGCGAAGAAGGCGGTGAGGACGGCTCGTAGCCGGGTGAGGTCGGTGGTGGTGCCCGGCACGGCGTTGTGCGTTCGGGGTTTGTTTATTTGCGGCACAAAATCAGGCTAGATGTGTCCCGGTGCGGGGACAAGGGCGCCGACGGGTGGGCTGCCCAGCGTCGTTCGGGGTCACACCCGGTTCCTGCGTCACCCGTTGTGTTCGGCGGTGGATGTCGGGGGCCGGCGACAGGTCGGCCCGACGTGGTGCGCGCGGGCGAGGCCGGGGGCTTCTGCCGCGTTGGGTTCCGGTCCGGTAGCGAGTCCGTTCTGGTGACTGTCGTAGGACGCAGCCCGACACGTGGCGCCGTGGATTCTGAATGGTTGCGTGCGGCTTCTCGGCCTTGTCGCTCCGAAGACCGCGGAGAGACCGCCTGAGGGAACCGCGGAACTCGTCCGCCGTTCCCTTGTCGGCTGTCCCTGGCGGCGGCCGGCCGGTGGCCGCTACTCCAGTCCGAGACTGGCGCACTGCGCCGCGTACTTCGAGGTGCAGATGTCCTTGACGGAGTAGACGCCGTCCGCGATCACCGTGTCCTTGATGTTGGCCTTCGTGAGGGAGACGACCGGTACCAGCATCGCGGGGATCTTCTTCTTGGTGGGGCTGTCGACCGTGTCGCGGGTCAGCGCGTCGAACTGGATGTCGCGGCCCTGGACCTTGTACACCGCGATCTCCGCGGCGCGGGTGGCTTCTTCCGCAAAGGGTTTGTACGCGGTCATGTACTGCTCGCCCGTGATGATCCGCTGCACCGCGTCCAGGTTCGCGTCCTGGCCGGTCACCGGTGGGATCTTGGTGGCACCCGCCTCCTTGAGTGCCTCGATGACGGCACCCGCCAGGCCGTCGTTGGCCGCGTAGACGGCGGCGATGTTGTCGAGGCCGAGGGTCTTGATCGCGTTCTTCATGTTCGCCTTCGCGACCGCCGGCGACCACTTCGCCGTGTCGTACTCCTTGGCTGTCCGGACCCTGTCCTTCAGTTCGCCGAGGGCACCCTCCTTGAACTTCGCGTAGTTCGTGTCCGCGGGGTCGCCGTTCATCATGACGATCCTGCTGGATGCCGCCTTGCTGCCGAGCGCGTCGATGATGGCGCGGGCCTGGATCTCGCCGACGAGTTCGTTGTCGTGCGAGACGTACGCGTCGATCGGGCCCTGTGCGAGCCGGTCGTAGGCGATGACGGGGATGCCGGCGTCCTTCGCCTTCCGGACGTCCGGCGCGATGGCCTTGGCGTCCAGCGCGTCCACCAGGATGACGTCGACTTTCTGGTCCACCATCTGCTGGAACTGCCGGCTCTGTTGGTCCTGGCTCGCCTCGGCGTTGGCGTAGACGACCTTGCCCTTGCCGTGGGTGAGGGCGGCGACCTCCTTCTTGATGACGGGGTGGTCGAAGTTCTCGAAGCGTGCGGTGTCCTTGTCGGGCAGGAGCAGTCCCACCGTGATGTCGTCGCCCTTCACGGGAGATGCGGAGCTGCCGCTTCCGCCGACTCCGTCGATGACGCCGCACGCGGCCAGTGCCAGCGCTGACGCGGAGGCGGTCAGGGCTGTCGCGAGATGGCGCACGGGGATTCCACAACAGGCGGGAGCGCTCACGTCAGGCGCCTTTCGAGTGTGAGGGGAGTGGGGTGACTTGCGGTGGTCGTTGATGTCCGGTGAGGAGTGGCTGCCAGGCAGGGGGTGCGGCTCTTGCACCTGCGGAGGCAGAAAGGCCTCGGTACGGCCTCCGCGACGGGGAGGCGCTTCTTCGCCTGTGCGATGCCTGTCTCCTGTCGTTACCGTCGCACTTCCTTGATGTGGACGGGGTGGTGATCGCGGAGAGAGGTTGTGGCGGCTTCGGTGACCCGGTTTGCTTCGACCGGGGCCGTGAGGGTGTGAGGGAAGGACGATCGCTGTGGACGACCTCGGTGAAGGCGGCGGGTTCGGCGCGAAAAGCGGCCGTGAAGCAGGCGTGGGGGACACCCGAGGGGAAGGTCGTGTCGGGCTCGACGGGGCGGAGAGGCAGCTGGTTCTTGAGTCCGGCGGCGTCGCTGTCGCGGGAGCCGTGGAGTTCCGGACGGACGTCGTGACCGCGTGGACCTCGATCACGTTGCGGCCGGTCACCCGGCGCACGGCGACGAAGCCGTGGACGCCGAACTCGCGGACGACGCCGCCGGAGACGGCTGCGTAGTCGCTTGGCGGCGGGGCCGGGTCGCCGGTGGCGGAGCGATGGTGTGCAGCCGGCCGAGGGCACCGCCGTGCAGGGCTTCGCGGGCGGCGATGAACCCGACGTCGAAGCGGCGCGGCCAACTGATCTGGACGGGGACGCCACGGTTGTGTGAGGGGCATGAGGACTTCGGCGGCCGCCGGCCATTCACCCGGCGGTCACCGCTTGCAGGTCGGTGACCGCTGTCTCGCTGGTCCATGTCGGAGCGAGCCTGGCCAGGGCTGTTGGGAACTCGCCGAGATCCTCCACCAGGTCAACGGCGACCCGAGCCGGCCGGACCGGTTCGTCCTGGAACTCACCGAACACCCCGGCGTGGCCCACCACGATGCCCTCGACGCGTGGTCGCCCTGGCACCACAGCGCCACCCTGCTGCTGCCCGGCCCCTGCCACGGCCGCGACGGCATCGCATTCGTCCCCGGCACGCCGTATCAGGGGGAGGGAGGGGGCGGCCGGTCAGGTGCCGCGGCGGGAACCTGGGCGTCGGCCGTCGGCGGGACGGCAGCCGACAGCAGCGCGGGCGGCCGTCAGCGCGTGGCCGGAGGAAGCAGCCTCCTGCTCCGTTCGACGTGTTGCACGCCGCGGTGGTCGCGCGTGAGTCAGGTGCGTCACTCGGTGCTGCGCAGGGCGAGCCAGGTCTCGCGGCCCACGATGCCGTCGGCGTCCAGCAGTTTGGCGCTCTGGAAGCTCCGCACCGCGGACTCGGTTCCGGCACCGAAGTCGCCGTCCACGCCTGTGCTCCCGACGTCGTATCCGCGCTTCGTCAGCATGCACTGCACCTGCAGCACACGCTTGCCGCTGTCTCCCAGGCGAGTGCGGCCGTTGCCGTGGTAGTACGTGCAGTCCGAGATCCAGGCCGGGGTCGCGGGCTCGGTGGTGGGCGGGCTGCTCGGCGACGAGGAGGGATTCGCGTCGGCCGAGGCGCTGGGATCGGCATCGGGAGCGGAGGGAGTGCCGTGCACCGCCGGTGCGGCGGAGCCGGAGTCCTCGGGGGGCGTGGCCGCGCCCTCGGGGTTCGCGGCGCCGTCGACGTTCTTGCCGGAGGCATCCCTCGCGTCGGAGGCCCCGGGCTTCGGCGAGAAGGCGGTGCCGCCGGGCACGGTGCGGCCGGTCGTCGTGGCGGACCCCGGGGAGGAGGCGCCGGGTGGGGCGTCGTGGTGACTGAGCACGAAGACCCCTGCGGCCACCGCGCAGACGGCGATGCCCACGGCGACGGCCCGTACCGACTTCTTCCGTGCCCAGGTGCGGACCTCGCTCTTCTGAGGGCGTGCCGATGGTGTGCCGGAGGCGGCGTCGGCGGCCATCACCGGTGGTTCGACAGCGGGCGGACCGGGTCGGCCGCCGTGACCGGCCGGCGCCGACGGCATCGCCATCGGCCGTTCGTCCGGAGACAGTAATCGGGCTCGCGATGCGACAGAGAGGCGGTACAGCACGTCGTACGCCCGCTGCCGGGCCAGCAGTTGGCCGGCCAGCGGCTCGGGCCACACGGTCGTTTCGGTGCGTGCCTCGGCCGCATGGATCAAGTCCTGCCCTGTGGGCCGTCGTTCGGGCTCCTTGGCCAGGCAGGCGGTCAGCAGCGAGCCGAGCGCCGCGTCCGCCGCCGAGATCTCGGCGATCAGCTCGGCGTCCGGCTCCTCGAACGCGACCCGGTGCATCACGTCGACCCCCGTACCGTCGCCGAACGGGGCACGCCCCACCGCCGCGTACACCAGCGTCCCGGCGAGTGAGAACACGTCCGACGCCGGGTTGGATCTGCCGGTCCGCAAGTGTTCCGGCGACATGTAGGCCGGGGATCCCACCCGGACACCCGTGCCGGTGATCGTGCTGGCGTCAATGGCCTTCGAAATGCCGAAGTCGATCACGTGCGCGCCCCCGACGGACAACAGCACGTTGGACGGCTTCAGATCCCGGTGCACGATCCCCGTGGCGGCGAGGTCGGCCAGTGCCTGCCCCAACTCCGCCACCAGACGCCAGACCGCGGCCGTCTCCAGGGCGCCGTGCTCACGCACGGCACGCGCCAGATCGAGCCCCGGGAGGTACTCGGTGGCCATCCACAGCAACTTGTCCTGGAAGCCCGTGCCGCACAGTCTCGGTGTGTGCGACGTGCTGACTCGTTCGTGCACCGACGCTTCGCGCTCGAACCGGCGCCGGAAGCCGGGATCGTCCGCGTACTCCGGCCTGATTACCTTCACCGCGGCCAGACCGGAACCGCCGTCCGCGGGACGTGCGAGGTAGACCCGCCCCATACCGCCGCTGCCGAGCAGGGCCAGCGGCGCATAGGGACCGATGCGATCCGGGTCGCCGAGACCCAGGGGTGCGGCACCGGTCTGCCGCAGTGCGGCGGCCTCGTTCGTCGCCAGGTCCGGTGGCAGCGGCCGCTGTTCTGACACGGATCCCCCGAAGTGATGTGCGCCGTACGTCAGTTCGGCCCCAAGGATTGACGAGGCTATCCGAGCCGTGGCGTCCGTTCAGGGTTTCCCTCACTTCCGTTCCTCCGGAGGGCTGCTCGGCGCGAGATCTGGCGGAGTCTTTGTGTTTGCGGGTTGTTGATCCCTCCATAGGCGGCGCCGAAGATCAGCAGGGCGAGGTCCTGCGACGAGACTTCTAACAAAATTATCATCGAAATTGTTAACAATCCTCGACCCTCGGCCGACAGTCTGGGACGCGACTGAGCCGCACAGCCCGATCTGCCCGCGGAGTCGCCAAGGCGGTGGGCGCGTACGGCTGTGACCACGCAACTCGCTGTACAAGGAGGTCTACGGGTGGACGTCAACCGCAGAACTGTGATTCGGAGCGCCACGGGCGTCGCAGCCATGACCGCGTTCGGAATCGCCGAGGGCACGGCAGGCACGGCTTTCGCCGGCACCTCGTCATCGAGCAGTTCGTCGATCGCGTCCTCGGCGTACTCGCTGGAGTTCGATTCCACCGCCTGGTCGTACGACGCGACCAACGACGTGTACTACCAAATCGGGAAGGTGTACGTCGCCAACCCGGCCGCGACGGACTACGAGAACCTGTCGATCTACGTGCCCGGCGCCTATCTGACGGCGACCGCGAACAGTGACGGGACCACGTACACCGCGAAGCTCAACCGGAAGGGCACCGTCGGCCAGTACTCGGGAAGCACGGCGCCGATCGTGATCCCGGTCAACACCCCCGGCTACGCCCAGCAGGCGCCGGCCACGTCCTACAGCTACACCGGGGTGTCGCAGTACCTCAAGGCCGGGCTCATCTACGTGTGGCCTGGCCTGCGCGGTCGGGACAGCTCGACCAGCACCCGCTCCGACGCGGCCCCCTGGGGCGTGACCGACCTGAAGGCCGCGGTCCGGTTCCTCCGGTACAACCGGAGCGTCCTGCCCGGCAGCACGGACGACATCGTCCTGTTCGGCATGAGCGGCGGCGGCGCGCAGGACACCGTGGCGGGCACGTCCGGTGACAGCCCGCTGTACCACCCTTACCTGCGCACGATCGGCGCGGCGATGGAGGACGCCCAGGGCCGCCCCCTCAGCGACGCGGTCGCCGGCGTCATGGCCTGGTGCCCGATCACCAACCTGCACGAGGCCAACCTGTCCTACGAGTGGAACATGGGCCAGTTCGCCTCGACCGGCACGCGCGCGTCCGGCACGTGGACCAGCGCCTACTCGACGGACCTCGCGAAGGCCTGGCCCAAGTACGTCAACCGCCTGGGTCTGCGCGACGAGCACGGCAGGCGCCTGGAGCTGACCGAGTCCAGCAACGGCGTCCACCTGGCGGGCAGTTACTACGACCACCTGATCGAGGTGATCACCACCTCGCTGAACCACTTCCTGTCGGACAACACCTTCCCGTACACGATCACGACGATGGGCGGGCCGCCCGGATCGGGCCAGACGGGGACCTCGACGACGTACGAGACGGTCGACGACTACATCGCCTACCTCAACACCAGCAGCACGTGGGTCACTTACGACGCCACGACCAACACCGCCACGGTGTCCGGCCTCGAAGGCTTCGTGAACAGCCAGAAGAACGCGAACAAGCCGGTCGGCGCGTTCGACGGGTACTCCCGCGGGCAGGGCGAGAACAGCGTGTTCGCGATGGGGCTCGGCGTCCCGTCGCACTTCGCGCCGCTCACCCGTGACGTCATCGAGGCGAACGAGACGACGTACGCCACGTACTCCGACTGGAACTCCGCCTACGGAGCCGCGGCCTACGACAGCGACTTCGCCAAGAAGGACAGCGTCGGCAAGGACATGGCGTGGCGGGCCGAGGCGTACAACCCGCTGTACTTCCTCTCGCCCGCTTTCGCCGGGTACCGGCAGTCGAAGGTGGCGCGGCACTGGCGCATCCGCACCGGCATCATGCAGGGCGACACGGCCAACACGACTGAGATCAACCTCCAGTTGGCCCTGCGGAACTACGGCATCCGTGACGTCGACTTCGCCACGGTGTGGGCCCTGGCGCACACCATGGCCGAGCGCACCGGTGACGCGACGACGAACTTCATCAGCTGGGTGGAGTCAATCGTCAAGAAGTGACGATCAGTTGTGACTCTCCGGGTGCCTGACCGACGAGCCTCGTCGGTCAGGCACCCGGCCGCGTGTTGTCGGCGGCGGAAGTCATCCAGCTGTGTGCCACAGCCCGGCCAGGACCACGTCCGTGATCCTCTTCGCCTCGGCGCGGGTGAAGGGGCGCAGGCCGAGGCTGACGTAGAGGTGAACCGGGCCGGTGAGCAGCTCCCCGAGGAAGTAGCCGTCGACCGGCGGTAGTTCACCGCGTGCCACGGCATGGTCCCCGACCTGCTGGAGGGCCGCCGGCCGCTGTTCGGCGATCCGGTTGACGGGCACGGCGACCTCGGGGTTCTCCCGACCGATTGATGCTTTTGGCTGCGTGCCTCCCCTCGGTACCGGCGTCGGCCGGCATCGTCTACGGCGACTCCGTCAGCCAGATCCGCGTGTCCACCTGGCGCCGAGGCCGTATCGGCCTGGTCGGCGACGCGGCACGCGGCGCTGCTCTCCGGCCGCGGCACTTCACTGGCCCTCAGCGGCGCGCACTTCCTGGCCGAGGGACTCGAAGACGCAGACCGCGATCACACGGTGGCGTTCGAGCGCTACGAGCAACTTCGTCGCCCCTACGTCGAGTTCGCCCGTAACAGCGTCACGGACGGCGGCGAACGCATTGTGCCTCCACACAGAAAGCGATCGACGCGCGGCTCCGGGCCATCGCCATCCGATGACGGCACCGGTGAGCACCGACGAGTACCGATGAGTTTTGTCGGCCGGGCCGGTCTACCAGGACGTACACCATCGAGCCACTGACCGGAGAGCCACCATGACCACTTCCGCACACCCCGGCCGCATGCTGTTCCTGAACATCCCCGTGGCGGACCTTGAGCGCAGCAAGGCCTTCTTCGCCAAGCTCGGATTCAGCTTCAACCCGAAGTTCACCGACGAGACCGCCGCGTGCATGCTGGTCGGCGAGCAGGCCTTCGTCATGCTGCTCACCCGCGAGAAGTTCGCGGAGTTCGCGAAACTGCCGCTGGCCGATCCCACCACGCACACGCTGGCGCTCTACTGCTTCAGCGTGTCCTCCCGCGACGAGGTCGACGCGGTCAGCGCCGACGCGCTCGCGGCGGGCGGCACCGAGGTGGACGGCGCCGAGGACTACGGCTTCATGTATTCACGCAGCTTCTACGACCTCGACGGCCACGGCTGGCAGGTCATGTGGATGGACCCGGCGGCGGCGGAGCAGGGCCCCGAGGAGTTCGCGGCCTCCGCGCAGGACGCGGACGCGCGGGCCTGACCCGAGAAGCCAGAACCCTCTTTCCGAGTTGGGTGGTCCGAGGATGTCGATAACGGACCACCGACTCCGTCCCAGGAGCAGCAGCGGTCGCCACCGGCCGCACGAGGAAGAGGGAGAAGCCACCATGGCGATTCAGCGGATGGACAACGTCGGCATCGTCGTCGAGGACATGGATGCCGCCATCGCGTTCTTCGTGGAACTCGGAATGGAGCTGGAGGGCAGGGGAGAGGTCCAGGGCCTCTTCGCCGACCGGTGCACCGGACTCGACGGCGTCCACTGCGACATCGCGATGATCCGGACCCCGGACGGCCACAGCCGGCTCGAACTCGCGAAGTACCGCAGCCCCGAGGCGACCAGCGCCGGGCCGCGCAACCAGCCGCACAACATCCTGGGCACGCACCGCGTCATGTTCGCCGTCGACGACATCAAGGACACCGTGGCCCGCCTGCGCCCGCACGGCGCCGAACTCCTCGGCGAGATCGCCCGGTTCGAGGACAGCTATCTGCTCTGCTACGTCCGCGGCCCGGAGGGCATCATCGTCGGACTGGCCGAGCAACTGGGTTGAGAAGGAGGGCACTTCAGCCGTACCGGCCATCCTGCCGGGCATGCGCACTGTGAAGTGGAGCGGTGCCCGGGAATGGTCGGGAACCTGCCCCGCGTTGCCAGGGCATGACGACGAACGCGCCACGGCCCGAGGTGTTGCGCTACACCGCCTTCTCCAGCGACCCTGCCGGCGGAAACCCCGCCGGCGTCGTTCTGGACGCCACCGCCCTGACCGACGGCGACATGCTGGCCATCGCCGCCGAACTCGGATACTCGGAGTCCGCGTTCCTGACCGCGCCCCCGGAGGGGCTCGGGGGTCCGGAGGGGCGGGCATACCGCATCCGGTACTTCAGCCCCAAGGCCGAGGTGCCGTTCTGCGGGCACGCCACCGTGGCGACCGCCGTCGCGCTGGCGGAGCGGACCGGTACCGGGGAGTTGGTGTTCGCGACGCGCGCGGGCACCGTGCCGGTGGAGGTGACCGAGGAGAACGGGACGCTCCGGGCCACGCTCACCAGCGTCGAACCGCACATCGAGGAGATCGCCGACGCCGACCTCGACGAGGCGCTCGCCGCGCTCGACTGGCCGCAAGCCGACCTCGACCCCGCCTTCCCGCCCCGTATCGCCTTCGCCGGTGCCCGCCATCTCGTGCTCGCGGCGGCGACCCGCGCCCGACTCGCGGATCTCGCCTACGACTTCGGGCGCCTCGAAACTCTGATGCACCAACTGGACCTGACCACGGTCCAGTTGGTGTGGCGGGAGTCGGCCACCGTCTTCCACGTCCGTGACCCCTTCCCCGTCGGCGGTGTCGTCGAGGACCCGGCGACGGGCGCGGCGGCTGCCGCGTTCGGTGCGTACGCACGTGAACTCGGCCTCGTCCCCGAGGACACCGTCCTCACTCTGCGCCAGGGCGAGGACCTGGGCCGCCCCGGCGAACTCACGGTGACACTGCGCGCGGGCGACCCGCGCGTCCGCGTCGGCGGCGCGGGAGCACGCATCGGCTGAAGCGCCGACCGCCATGACGGTGCACGTGTCCGCCCGTCCCCGGTGTTCGGTGGCCCGCGAGCCGATACGCTGGACGACAGCCATGTACCGGGGGCGGGGCTGGGGGCGTGGACATGGATCCGCGAATGCAGTTGTCGGTGGGCGGGTACGTCTGCGAACGTGAGCTGGGCCGCGGGGGACAGGGCGTGGTGTGGCTCGCCCGGGACCGGGCGGGACAGCAGGTCGTGGTGAAGTTCCTGTTACCGGGCAAGGAGTACGACGAGGTCGCGCTCGCCCGGGTGCGCAGGGAGTTCGGCGCGGCGAGCCGGGTCGGTGAACTTGCCACGGCTCGGGTCCTCGACGCGGATCTCTCGGGCCGACACCCCTACATCGTCAGCGAGTTCGTCCCGGGTCCCACGATCCACCAGCATGTGGCCGCGGGCGGCCCGCTGTCCTCGGGGCGGCTGCAGTCCCTGGCGCTGGCCGTCGCGCACGCGCTGGCACAGGTGCACCGGGCGGGTGTCGTGCACCGGGACATCAAACCGTCCAACATCCTGCTCTCCCCGGACGGACCGCGGATCATCGACTTCGGTATCGCCCGCGACGACCTCCTGTTGGAGTCGGCGCTCACCACACCGGGGAGTGTGCTGGGCTCACCCGCGTACATGTCACCCGAGCAGGTCAAATCCCTCCACGTCACCAGCGCGACCGACGTGTTCTCCCTCGGCGGCACGCTCTACTTCGCCGCCACGGGGAGACATCCCTTCGACGGGGAGAGCGACTACGAGGTGCTGGTCGCCGTCTCCACCCGCGACGCGGATCTCGCAGCGGTACCGGAACCGGTCCGTTCGGCCATCGCCGACTGCCTCCGCAAGGACCCGGCGGAACGCCCCACCGCCGCCCAACTCGTCAACCGGCTCGCGGAATTGGCGGCGGCGGTAGAAGCGGTGGAGTCGACGGACGGCGCGCGGGCCGAGTCGGGAGACGTGCGCACGGAGACCGGTACGCCACGGCCCGGACACGGCGGCGGAAGCAGTGGCTCCGATCCCGCATCCGGCCCCGATGCCGGCCCCGATGCCGGCCCCGATCCCGTCCCCGCGCCCGGCAGAAGCGCCAAACACCTACGCCTGTGGGGGTTCGCGGCCGGCAGTACCGCGGCGGCCGTGCTGCTCGCCGTCGTGCTCAGCACCACCTCGGGGGGATCGGCGAAGGAGAACGGCCCGCAGACGCACGGCTCGGCCTCCGTGCTCTCCTCCGGAGCCCACGGCCAACCCCTCACGTACACCGACGACTTGACCGACTCGGGCGACTGGTCGTACAAGGACCCGACCCTGGCGACGATCACGCACAAGGGCGGGACCATGCTGGTGGATCCCAAGTCCGAGCTGGAGGTGTGGCCGCAGGCCCCCTTCGAGCCGTCGTCGTTCGCGGTACGGCTGAGCACCCAGACGGAGTGGTACGGCGGTGAGGGCGGGGTCGGGCTGTGGTGCGACGGCTCGGGGGACTTCCGCAAGGGCTCCCGCTGGGCCACCTATCTGACGACAGATCAGGAGGCCCTGATCGTGCGCGAGTTCAGGTTCAAGGGAGCCTTCCAGCACGACCGGGTCGTCGAGGTCAACCTCGCGGACCTGGGTCTGGAAGTGGACAGCCGGCAGCAGGTCGACATGTCTATGACCTGTTCCCCGGCCGGTGCGGGCCGGATCAAGGTGGAACTCGCCGTCAACGGCACCCGGGTCGCCTCGTACACCGGCGTCGCCTTCGACGCGCGGGGCTGCGGTCTGGCCGCCTTCCACTACAGCGCGACCGACCCACGCGGCACGGCCTTCCACGCGGGTTTCGAGCGCTTCATCGCGTCCGAGCTTGCGGCGAGTTGACGCCGGTGCGGCCGGCGAGCGGACCCAGTGCACCGGCAACTCCCGCAGCGCGAACCGACGTTGGTTCGCCGCTCCAGCCGGGCGCGAGCGGTTCCGCTCCGAGGGACCGCGAAGGCCTCAGCCGTACCGATGCCGCGCTGCCGACCATGCCGGGCACCCGGATCCGGCCCGATGTGATCCGTGGTTCTTGCCCAGCTCTTCCCTTCCCTTGGTGAACCCCGACGGCTCCTTTCACCTCTACGACATGGAGTAGAGGTTGCCCCGGCATGAACCGCCGGCCGACGAGGGCGGAACGAGGAGGAGAAGGACGCCATGGATGACGGTCCCCGCGCCGGCGGTGGTCTGCGACTGCGGCGCCGTGACGCGCCCGCCACCGCCGGGCCGCCGCTGACCCGGCCGCTCACCACCGGACCCGCCGCGCCGCAGCAACTGCACCGGGGGATGACACTGATCGCCACGATCAGCCTGTTCATCGGCACCCGAGACGCCTGGACGAGGGCGATGACCTCCCGCCCGCCCGTCGCCGGGATCATCTCCGTCTGCTACGCAGGGATCCTGGTCGCCGGAGTCCTGGCCCTCACCACCCGCACCCGGCGCGCCCTGACCAGGGTCGACGCCGGCGTTCTGCTGCTCGCCGTCGCGCTGGTGCTCTGCGGCTACTGGCTCAACCACGCCGGCACCGACGAGGGCGTGCTCACCGCGCAGGCCGCGAACCAGGTCCTGCACGGCCACCCCGTCTACGGCCAGCCCTGGCCCTGGCTCTTCGACTCCTCGTCCGTCGGCATCACCAAGACCATGTCGGGCGGCGCCGACTACACCTACGGCTACCCGCCGCTGACCGCGCTGCTCGCCGCCCCCGTGCACGCCGTGATCCACTCGACGGCCGCCGCCACCCTCGTCACCACCGGCGCACTCCTCGCGGGCGCTGGCCTGCTGTGGCTGCTGCTCCCGGCCCCCTGGCGGTCCGCCGCCACCGCCGTGTGCCTCGGCTTCGGCTTCCTGCCCGGCTACGCCTACTCCGGCTACCCGGCCGTCCTCGCCCTGGTCCTGCTCATCCCGGTGGTGGTCAGGTGGCCCGACACCGGAGCAGGCGGCAGGCTCGGACTCCCCGGAGTGCTCCAGGCCCTCTGCCTCGGCGCGGCCTGCGCCACCCAGCAACTCGCCTGGTTCCTCACGCCGTTCCTCCTCGTCGGCCTCTACGCCGTCCGCCGCGGCGACCTCGGCCCCCGGCTCGCCCTCGGCGTGGTCGCCCGCTACACCGGCACCGCCGCACTGACCTGGGCCGCGATCAACGCCTACTTCGCCGCCGAGGACTTCTCCAGCTGGCTGCACGGACTGCTGCTCCCGATCACCCAGAAAGCGATCCTGCACGGCCAGGGCCTGATGGGGATCTCGTACTACTTCACCGCAGGCAGCAGACACCTCGACTACTACTCCTACGGCAGCCTCCTGCTCCTGTTCGGCCTGCTCGCCGCCACGCTGCTGTTCGTGCGGCGGCTCGGCCCGGCGATCACCGTGCTGCCCTGGCTGAGCTTCTACCTCGCCACCCGGTCCCAGGACGGCTACTTCCTGATGATGACCCCGCTGTGGCTCGCGGCTGCCGCCACCGTCCCCGCCTCCGCGCTCGCCTCGGCCTGGCAGCCCCGCATCCCGCACCTGACCGCACGCCCGGCGCGGGCCGTGCTCGCCGCGGGGCTCCTCGCGCCCGCCGTCGTCTGTGTGACGATCGCCGCGGCCAGTCCGCCGCCGCTGCGCATGAACGTCACGGCGGACATCGTGGAGCGCTCCGGGCACCGTGACATCACCCAGCTCGTCGCCCGGGTCGTCAACACGACCGCCACCAGGCTCACCCCCCACTTCGCCAGCCGCCTCGGGCAGGGCGCCTCCGACTGGTGGACCGCCTCCGGCGGCCCGGAGTCGCTCGCCCCGCACGCCTCGGCGACGTACGTCGTGAAGCCGCCCGGCGGTGTCCGGCGGGTGCCGGGCGGCTCGCATCCGCGCTTCTTTCTCATCGCCGTCACCGGTACTCCGATGACCCTCACCAGCGCCCGCATTCCGACCAGTTGACCGACCTTGACGCAAAATGAAAGTCCGTAAATGAGAAAGCCCCTGCGGTGTTCTCATCTGAGATTGTTATATTGCGCAACCACGCAAGCGAGACGGGAACCCCGCCTCGTCCGACCTGACATGGCCGCGCGCCCCTGGCCGCAGCACCGACGGCCTGAACGGCCCGACCGTTTTGTGGGAGTGCCAGATGACCGACCTCGGGGACGGCCCCGTGGGCCACGCCACGCGCAGCCGCACACGAGGGGTGCCCAGACCGCGGGAGGGTGAGGCCGACGAGCCGCTGCCCACCGGCGGCCGGGCCGCCTCCCGGGCCGCGGCCCGCCAGGCGCCGCGCGGCGGATCCCGGGCGGCCGGCCGTGCCGCCTCGCGCCGCAAGCAGGCCCCGCGCGGCAGGCGTGTGCTGAAGATCACCGCGATATCCCTGTCGGTGCTGATCATGGTGACTGCTGGCGCCGGCTGGTGGTTCTACGAGCACCTGAACGGCAACATCAACAGCGTCCCGATCGACGACGGCGCGGGCGGCAAGGAGAAGGCCGACGCCTTCGGCCGTACGCCGATCAACCTCCTGGTGATGGGCAGCGACGCCCGGTCCAGCGCGACCGACTGCAAGCTCGGTGGCGGCTGTTCGACGACCGGTGTGCAGTCCGGGAACGGCAACGCGGACGTGGAGATGGTGGTGCACATCTCGGCGGACCGTTCCAACGCCACCGTGATGAGCATCCCCCGCGACACCATGACCCAGGTCCCCTCCTGCAAGGACCCCAAGAGCGGCCAGTCCACGGCCGGCTACTACGGGCAGATCAACAGCGCGCTCCAGTACGGGCAGGAATGCCAGGTCAAGACCGTGCACGCGCTCACCGGCATCACCATCGACCACTTCGTGCAGATGGACTTCTCCGGTGTGGTGAAGATGTCCGACGCGGTCGGCGGTGTCTCGGTGTGCGTCGACGCCGACGTCTACGACACCTACTCGCACCTGAAGCTCGCCAAGGGCACCCACACCCTCAAGGGCACCGCGGCCCTGGAGTTCGTCCGCTCCCGGCACGGCTTCGGCGACGGCAGCGACCTCGGCCGTACCGTCTCCCAGCACATCTTCCTCAGCGCGATGATCCGCAAGTTCAAGAGCGCGGGCACCCTCACCAACCCCTCGGCGGTCTACAACCTGGCCGACGCCGCCACCAAGGCGCTCACCGTCGACACGGGCCTCGGCACCGTCAAGAAGCTCATCGGGCTCGCCGCCGACCTGGACAAGGTCCCGACGAAGCGCATGACGTTCACCACCATGCAGACCGGCGCCGACCCGACCAACGCCAACCGGGTCGTGCCCGCCGCCGCAGCGAAGAGCCTGTTCGCGACGATCGCCAACGACCAGTCGCTGACCAGCTCGTCCGGAAAGAAGTCGGCGGCGGCCACCGCGACCGCCACGGCAGTCGCCGTACCGGCCGCGCAGATCGCCGTCACGGTGGAGAACGGCACCAGCATCAGCGGCCGGGCCTCCACCGTCGCCACCGGCCTCATAGACGGCGGCTTCAGCTCCGGCACCACCACGGGCAACGCCTCCGTCAGCGCGACCACGACCACCCTCACCTACGGCACCGGACAGAAGGCCGAGGCCCAGACCGTGGCCAAGGCGATCGGCCTCGCCTCCTCGCACCTCAAGCAGGGCACCGGCACCGGCCTGACCCTGGTGATCGGCACGGACTGGCCCAGCGGAACGACGCTCCCCGGCGGTTCCTCGTCCCCGGCCCCGGCCGACACCAAGGCGGCCACCAGCAACGCCAAGGCCGCAACCGCCGACCAGTCGAAGTGCGCCGCGGTCAGCACCTACAAGACGGTCAGCCTGAACGGCATCGCGATGACCCCGACCCAGGCGTACCGGGCGGCGACGAACAAGAAGGACTCGGCGTCCTGACCCACGGCTAACCGGCGGCGGCGGTCCAGGTGATGTGCGGGGGATCCACCCGCGCGCACAACGGGCCGCCGTTCGCGTCGGTCAGCCCGAGGCGGCCCACCAGCAGGCCGTCGCTCGCGGCGGCGGCGAGGACGTCGGCGGGCACGGAGTCGAGCATGAGCTTGGCGCGCCGGAACATCGTGAAGACCCCGTCCCCGTCGACCGTGCCCCACGACAGATAGACGAACCGGCGGCCCAACCGGTGCTGCACATAAGGGCCCTTGACCACGATCCCGTCCGGCGTGGCCTCCGTCGCGCACTCCAGCGTCCAGGTCGCGGACGCGGCGTCCCCCGCCTGCGGATCGAGCAGTTCGGCCGGCCGGTCCCGGCGCTGCACGGCGACATGGACGTCGTCGTACGCCGGGGCGGAGCTGTCGGCGGGGGCGGGGAAGGTGCGGCCGGGCAGGTCGACGGCGTCGATACGGATGCGCATGTCGGCCATCATGCCGCGTTCCGCGACCGGTCTGTCACTCGGCGCCGACGGACGCCGCACAGAGCGGCGCTCCCGTGCGCGGGACGGGGGACGGGCCGGCCTGGCGGGACACGGCCGCGACCCACGTGCGACCGCGGTCCCTGCAGGGACCTGTCCCCCTGGCGCGGAAGCCGTTGCGGCCCGGGGGGACGGGGGGACCCCTCGTGGTGGCCGTGCCCGGCCTCCGCGCCTGATTCAATGATCGTTCCGTGCCGGGGGTTGCAGGAGGGGCACATGGCCCTGATGGGGGGCCGTTCGGCACCTTGCGGGGTGGTTACGCGCGGTCGGCCGGTCCCGCACGCGGCCAACAGACGAGCCGCTACCACCGGATCGGCCATGTCCGGAGGGGACGGACTCACGCCACGGCAGGCCACGAAGGCCGAAGGCCCGCGGCCCCCAGAGCTGCCCTCCCCGCACCTCGGGGTCGAGGACGGCACGCAGACGGCAGTCGAGTTCGAAGCCGAAGCACATCCGCGCCGGCTTCGACCGGCCGTAGCTGCGCTTGGGCCGGTGGTCCCGCGTCGACTGCGGATCGTCCAGGTTCATTCGCTCGGACCGCGCCGTGAAGCTTCCCACTGGCACGGCGCGGCCCGCCGGCGCCGCGGACAGCAGGAGCGTCAGCCGCTGGGTGAGCGCTAAGTGACCGAGGTGGTTGGTACCGAACAGCAGCTCATGGCCGTCCTCGGTCTCGCGGCGTCCCGGTTGCCGAGTACGACGACGGCACCGGTGGCGGCGAGCTGCTCCGCGGTGAAGTGGCCGTTCCCGGCGTCAGTCTCTCTCGGCGAGGGATCGCATCCTCTCCCGGTAGGAGGCCGCGTCGATCCGGCCGCGCAGCCGCTCCGCCACGAGCCGTTGTTCGGCCGCCTCGAGGGCGGCGCGGCGGGACCGGAGCCCGGACCGCGCCGGACGACGGCCGGCGGACGGGTGCAGCAGGTGGGCCGTGTCGTACAACGCGCCCACGAGGATGAGCAGTTGAAGCAGGCAGGCTACGGCGACCATGGCGGCGTCCCCGCTCGGTCCGGCGGTCCGACGACGGGCAGCTCGACGCAGTCGGTGGTGTGCAGGACGTGGGTGAGTACGGCGCCGAACAGCCACGGCATACCGCGTACGCCCTCCGCCACGGGAACGATCCGTGGCGCACCCAACTCCAGCCAGGAGTCGCCCAGTTGCATCCGGCACCGACCCGCGGCCCGGATGTTCTGCAACCAGTCGGAGTCGCGGCCGAAGTTGATCCCGGCCACGACCGTGTCACCCCTGCGGAAGGCACGCAGCGGCGTGTGATGCACGGTGCCGGTCCTGCGTCCGACGTGTTCGAGGTCGACGAAAGCGAGGTGGCCGGCGAAGCGGAGGGTCGTCCTGTTGACGGCGCCCCGCAGGAGATGGCTCAGAAGCCGGGGAAAAGGCACGAGAACCGCACCTCCTGGGGTCGGGGCACGCAGCACGCCGGAACCGTCCGGGCCCGTCGGCGCGGCCTGTGAGCTCACTGCGCCACCTCGACGACGATCTCGGGCGGCCGCAGCAGGGTGTTGTGGACGGTGCAGTGCGAGACGACGGCGTGCAGGGCGGCACAGCGCTGCTCGGACAGTCCGCGAGGCGGGGCGACGACCAGCCGGACGGTGTCGACGCGGGGCGGCCGGTCGGTCGCCATGGTGAACTCGGCCCGGACCCGCAGTCCCTCGCCGTTCAGACCGTGGCGGCGCAGGTAGCGGCCCGCGTAGAAGGCGACGCAGCCGGCGAGGGACGCGGCGAAGAGTTCGGTGGGAGTCGGGGCCGTGTCCGTGCCGCCCGCCTCCATGGGCTGGTCGACGAGCAGACGGTGGTCGCGGATGTCGATGGCGAAGGCGTCGCCGTGTACATGGCTCACTTCGAGGATGTGCGCGGTGGATTCCGGAGGATGCGGGGCGGTGGTTCCCGGCGCTGTCCCTGCCATGGCTCTGCCTCCTCGTCACTGCCTGTCGCTTCCGCTTCCAGTGGACCGCGGCCGGGGGCGACGGGGCGAGGGGCGGTCGGGGCGCGGCAGGGGCCCGTTCGGCTCTGGCGGGGCGATCGGCGAGTGGGCTATCCTGCCCGGCTCTTCGAGCAGGTGGCACCACCTGCCGTCGCACACCGTGCGGGGTCGTGTACATACCCCTGTGGGTACCTGGGGGAGGACCATCGGCCACTGACTTCGCCGGGGCTCCCGGACCACGCTGGAGGCATGGGCAAACACATCGTGATTCTTGGCGCCGGAACCGCCGGCACCATGACGGCCAACCGGCTGCGCCGCGCGTACGACGAGCGGGACCTCCGGATCACGGTCGTCGACCAGGACGACATCCACGTCTACCAACCGGGGCTCCTGTTCGTGCCGTTCGGCCTCGCCGAGCCGCGCGGCCTGCTGCGCTCACGTCCACGCCAGCTGCACGACGGCATCGACTACCGTAGATGCCGCATCGACCGGGTCGACCTCGAAAAGCACGTGGTGCACTTCGCCGTCGGCGGCTGGGTCACCTACGACGTCCTCGTCGTCGCCACCGGCGCCCGGCTGCTGCCCGACGAGACCGAGGGACTCACCGGCCCCGGCCGGGGCGAGTCGGTGTTCACCTTCTACGACCTGCCCGGCGCCGTCGACCTGCGGTACGCGCTGGAGCGCTTCGAGGGCGGCCGAGTGGTGATCGACGTGGCGGACCTGCCGGTCAAGTGCCCTGTCGCACCATTGGAGTTCGCCTTCCTCGCCGACTGGTACTTCCAGCGCCGCGGCATCCGCGACAAGGTGCAGCTGACCTACGCCACGCCTCTCGACGCCGCCTTCACCAAGCCGGCCGCCGCGCGGGAGCTCGGCGGACTGCTGGAGTGCAAGGGCATCGAGCTGGTCACCGAGTTCACCCTCGGCAGCGTCCGCGCCGACGGCTCCGGCGGCCGGCTGGTGTCGTACGACGACAAGGAGGTGCCGTTCGACCTGGCGGTCGTCGTGCCGCTGCACGGCGGCGCCGGGTACGTCGACCGCTCTCCGGGCCTGGGCGACGAACTCGGCTTCGTGCCCGTAGACCCGCACACGCTCCAGCTCCCCGACCACCCCGACGTGTTCGCCATCGGCGACGCGGCGGGTCTGCCCGCCTCCAAGGCCGGTTCGGTGGCCCACTTCGAGGGCGAGGTAATGGTCCGCAACATCGGCCGCTTCCTCGCCGGACAGCCGCTGGACGCGTCCTTCGACGGGCACACCAACTGCTTCGTGGAGACCGGCTTCCACAAGGCCCTACTCATCGACTTCAACTACGAGACCGAACCGCTGCCCGGCCACTTCCCCGGCTCTGTCGGACTGCCGCTGCTGAAGGAGTCGCACGCCAACCACCTCGGGAAGCTGGCCTTCGAGTGGCTGTACTGGCACACCCTGCTGCCCGGCCGGGAGATGCCCGGCATCGGCTCGGCGATGCCCGAGCAGGGGAAGCATCCCGTCCACGTCTGAGCCGAGGAGGCCCGCACCGTGCCCACCGCCACCTACGACGGCGTCACCGTCCCCGTCGACGACGAGGGTTTCTTCACCGACCCCGCGCGCTGGACCGAGCCCATGGCCGCCCAACTCGCCTGCGAGAGCGACGTCGGGACACTGACCGACCGGCACTGGGAAGTCATCCGCTTCATGCGCACCGCCTACGAGACCAAGGGCACGGGCCCGACCGTGCGCGTCCTCGGCAAGACGTCCGGCGTGAGCGTCAAGGAGCTCTACCAGCTCTTCCCCAAGGGACCGGCGAAGACCGCCGCGAAGATCGCCGGCATCCCCAAGCCCCGTGGCTGCATCTGACACCTCCGTCATCGAGCCCGTCACCGAGGAGCGCGTCCGTCATGGCCGCAACCGCAACGATCGAGAAGGTCTCGATCATCGTCTCCAAGGGATCCCTGGAAGGGATCTACCCGGCCCTGATCATGGCCAACGGCGCCCGCGCCGAAGGCATCGAGGCCGACCTGTTCTTCACCTTCTTCGGCCTCGACGCCATCACGAAGAAGCGCTGGGAGCACATCAAGCTGGCCACCGTCGGCAACCCGGGCCTGCACCTGCCCACCCTGCTGGGCGGCATGCCGGGCGTCCCCGACCTGGTCACCCGGTACATGGAACGCAAGATGGACAAGCTCGACATCCCGCCGATCCCCGAGTTCATCGAGATGATCGCCGACACCGGCGCCGGCATCCACGCCTGCAAGGCCTCGGTCGACCTCTTCGAACTGGACAAGGACGACCTCGTCGAACACGTCCAGGACATCATCACCGTGGGGGAGTTCTACGAGCGGGCGGCCGGCGGCCAGATCATCTTCACCTGATCATCCGGCCAGGGGATAGTGACAGGCCGTGTGCCTGCCACTGGCCGTCACCGTCAGCCGGGGACGTTCCACGGCACACCGCTCCCGCGCGTACGGGCAGCGGGTGCGGAACGGGCACCCCGTGGGCTTGTCCACCGGGTTGGGCACCTCGCCGGTGAGGACGATGCGTTCCCGGGGTGCCTCCTCGGTGAGCGTCCCGTCGTCGATGTCCGGGACGGCCGACAACAGCGCCTGCGTGTACGGATGGGCCGGCTCCATGTACAGGGCCTCCGTCTCGCCGAGTTCGACGATCTCGCCGAGATACATGACCGCGATCCGGTCCGACACGTGGCGGACCACCCCGAGGTCGTGCGCGATGAAGACGTAGGTGAGCGCGAACTCCGCCTGCAGGTCGGCGAACAGGTTCAACACCTGCGCCTGGATCGACACGTCGAGCGCGGACACCGGTTCGTCCGCGACGATCAGCTTCGGGTTCGTCGCCAACGCCCGCGCGATACCGATGCGTTGCCGCTGTCCGCCGGAGAACTCGTGCGGATAGCGGTCCAGATGGGCCGCCGCCAGGCCTACGACGTCGAAGAGCTCGGCGACCCGACGACGAACGGCGGCGGCGTCGCCGTACCGGTGGACGAGCAGCGGCTCCGCCACGATGTCCCCGGCACGGCGGCGCGGGTTGAGCGAGGCCTGCGGGTCCTGGAACACCAGCTGCATCCCCGGACGCACGGGACGCAGCCGGCGCGTGGACAGCGTGCTGATGTCCCGGCCGTCGAACTCGACCCGGCCGCCCGTGAGTTCGGTGAGCCGGACCAGACAGCGGCCGAGCGTGGACTTGCCGCAGCCCGACTCGCCCACGATGCCGAGCGTTTCACCGGCGCGCACCTCCAACGACACACCGTCCACGGCACGGAGTACCTTGCGGTGCCGGGAGAGTCCGTTCGCACGCAGGGGATAGTGCTTGGTGACGTCCGAGGCGCGCAGCAGCACCTCTGTCGTTGTCGTCTGCGCGGTCACGGTGTGGCCTCTCGTTCCATGTCCGGTACGTCCGTCGCCGCCGTCCGTGAGGACAGACGCAGCGAGGCGCGGTCGTCGTCGGGGAGCCAGCAGGCGTCGCGGTGCGCGCTGTCGCCGAAGTCCCTCAGGGCCGGTCGCTCCTCGCACCGGTCGTGCCGCAACCGGCACCGGGGCGCGAACGCGCACCCCTCCGGCAGACTCCCGGGCGAGACCGGCATCCCCGCGATGGTGGGCAGCCGTCGCAGCCGGGGCCCGCCCACGCGTGGCACGGAGTCGAGCAGCCCCCAGGTGTACGGGTGCCGCGGTCCGTGGAACACCGCCCGGCGCGGACCTTCCTCGGCCGCCCGGCCGCCGTACATCACCAGGACCCGGTCGGCGATCTGCGAGATCACGCCCATGTCGTGGGTGATGAGGACCACCGCCGAGCCCTCCGCGTTCAACTCGCGCATCAGGTCCAGTATTTGGGCCTGGACGGTGACGTCCAGCGCCGTGGTCGGTTCGTCGGCGATCAGCAGGGCGGGGCCGCAGGAGAGGGCCATCGCGATGACCGCGCGTTGCCGCATGCCGCCGGAGAACTCGTGCGGGTAGGCGTTCGCGCGGGAGGCCGCGTCAGGGATGCCGACGTCGGAGAGCAGCCGGACGGCACGTGCGTGTGCCTCCTTGCGGGACACCTTCTCGTGCGCCCGGATCTGCTCGGCGATCTGCCAGCCCACGGTGTACACGGGGGTGAGCGCGGTCATCGGGTCCTGGAAGACCATGGCGATCTCCCGGCCCCGTACCGCCCGCATCTCCTTGTCGGGGAGGGCGAGCAAGTCCCGGCCACGGAAACGGACTTCGCCCTCGACCGTCACGTTCGGGCTGGTGAGCAGGCGCAGTACGGCGAGCATCGAGACGCTCTTGCCGGAGCCCGACTCGCCCACCACGCCCAGGATTTCACCGGGCGACACCGAGAAGGACAGGCCGTCGACCACGGTGACGGAGCCTCGGCGGGTGCGGAAGGACACCCTCAAGTCGCGTACGTCCAGCAGGGGTTGGTCAGGCATGGCGGGCCCTCGGGTCGAGTCGGGCGTACAGGATGTCCACCAGGGCGTTGGCGAGGACCACGAAGAACGCCGCGTACAGGACCGTGCCCATGATCACGGGCAGGTCCAGGTTCTGGAGGGCGTCGAAGGTGAGCTTGCCGATGCCGGGGAGGCCGAAGACCACCTCGGTGAGCAGCGCGGCGCCGCCCACCAGCGCGCCGAAGTCCAGGCCGAACAGCGACACGATCGGGATCAGCGAGCAGCGCAGGGCGTGCCGGATCAGGATGCGCCGCTCGGAGAGACCCTTGGCGCGCGCGGTGCGGACGTAGTCCTCGTTCAGGGCGGTGACGACCTCGCCGCGCAGTAGCCGGGCGTAGATCCCGGCGTACAGCAGCGCGAGGGTCAGCCAGGGGAAGAGGAGGTGCAGGGCCCACTGGCCGGGGTCGTGGCCGATGCCGACGTATCCCGGTGGCGGCACCCAGGAGAACACCGAACTGTGCAGCTGCTTCTGGGTGATGAGGTTGACGACCTCGCCGAGCCAGTAGGCGGGGAGGGAGACGCCGACCACGCCGACGAGCATGATGAGCGGGTCGGCCGCCTTGCCGCGCAGGGCCGCTGCGGCCGTGCCCATGATGATGCCGGCCGTCATCCAGATCAGTGCGGCGCCGATGACGAGCGACAGGGTCACCGGGGTGGCCTGCACGATCTGCGGGATGACGCGGGAGCCGCGGTTGACGAACGACTCCAGGTCGCGGTCGATCAGCAGGTGCCGCATCATCAGCAGGTAGCGGATCGGCATGGGCCGGTCGAGGCCGAAGGAGTGGCGTACCTGGGCGAGCGTGGCGGGATCGGCGTTGCGGCCCGCGATACGGGCGGCGGGGTCGACTCCCGGTGTGGCGAAGAAGATCAGGAAGACCAGCACACTGATCGCGAACATCACCAACAGGGCGGACGCGAAGCGTTTGACGACGAAGCGGAGCATGATCGTCACACCCCTCCGCGCAGGCGGGCGCCCGGGTCGAGCGCGTCTCGTACGCCGTCGCCGAGGACGTTGAGCGCCGCCGTGGTCAGCGCGATCAGCAGGCCGGGCGCGATCGTCACGGCGGGCCGGGTGTAGAGCAGCCCGAGTCCGTCCTCGATGATCGTGCCCCAACTGGCGTCCGGCGGCTGCACACCGACGGACAGGAAGGACAGCGCCGACTCGGTCAGCATCGCCAGCGCGGTCATCAGGGGGACGAACACGATCGCGGTGGGCAGTACGTTCGGCAGCACCTCGCGGCGCAGGATGCGCACGGTCGGCGCCCCGGAACCGACGGCCGCCTGGATGTACTCCTTGTTGCGCAGCACCAGCACCTGACCGCGCAACGGCCGGGCGATGTACGGCACATAGATCGCCGCGATGATCGCGACAGGCAGCCAGAGACTTCCCGCCTCGACGGTGAGCGGGCCGAGGTGCAGGCCGTCGGTGAGCAGGACGACCGAGAGGCAGATCGCGAGCAGGTACACCGGGAAGGCCCAAATGACGTCCAGGACACGGGAGATGACCGCGTCCACGACACCGCCCGCGTACCCGGCGACGACTCCGACGACCGTGCCCAGGGCACAGGTGATGAGCGCCGCCGTGAACCCGATGAACAGGCTCGTCCGGCCGCCGTAGAGCAGCCGGGCCATGACGTCGCGCCCCTGGTTGTCGGCGCCGAGGAAGTAGTGGGCGGGGTCCCAGGTCGGGCCGATCGGAGTGACGCCGAGGCCGAGGCCGGTGCTGCTCGGGGTGAGCACCGGCACGGTCTTCCCGTCGACGACCGTGGAGCCGGAGACATGGGACTGGAAGGGGTCGGTGTGCGCGATGTGGTCCGCGTACAGCGGCGCGCACAGGGCCGCCAGGACGACGAGGAAGAGGACGACGGCCGCGGCCAGCGCCGACCTGTTGCGCAGCAGGTCGGCGCCGGCCGTCCGCCAGGGGCCCGGCGAGCGCCGGGCCTCCGGGGTGGCCAACTGGGTTGAGGCGGTGCTCACTTGACCCACGTCTGGTCGACGAGCATGTAGAACTGCTTGCTGAACTGGTAGTTGCCCAGCCGCTTCGACGTGAAGTCGATGATCTTCGGGTTGATCAGCGGGACGACCGGGGACTGCCGCATGATCGCCTGGTCGATCGCGCCCCACTGCGTGTTCGCCGCCGTGGGGTCGGTCTGGGCGGTCTTGAGCGCGGTCTGCATCTGCGCGTCGACGCCCTTGTCGCAGAAGCCCGAGATGTTGATGCTGGAGTCGCTTCCCGGGTGGAACGCGGCGCAGGAGAACAGCACGTTGAGGAAGTCCGAGGCCGCCGGATAGTCCTGGTACCAGGACGTCAGGGCGAGTTGGACCTTGTTCTTGGTGTTCTGGATGTAGGTGAACTGGATGTTCGCCGACAGCGGCTTGAGCGTCGCCTTGTAGCCGAGCTGGGTGAGCAGGCTCTGCAGGTACTGCCCGATCGACTTGTTGACGTCGTCGTCCTGGGTGACGATGCCGACCTCCTGCCCGGCCGTACCGGACTGCTTCACCAGCGCCTTGGCCGTGGCGAGGTCCGCGGCCGTCCAGGTCTTGCCGCCGCCCTTGGTGTAGTCGCAGGAGTCGACGTGCCCGGGGAAGCCCGGCGGCAGGATCGTGCACGCGGGAGAGGCGAGGTTGGTGCCGCCGTACAGCCGCACCACCGCCGACCTGTCCACGGCCCAGTTGATGGCCTGGCGCGCCAACTTGTTGTTGAACGGTGCGATGTTGACGTTCAGCGTCGCGTACCAGAACGCGGTCAGCGGGTTCACGTGTGCCTGGGACGTGTACTTGGTGCCGATCTCGTTGAGCCGGTCGGCGGGCGGCGGGTCGTACATCCAGTCCGCCTGGCCGTTCTCGACGGCGGTGACCTCGGACTCGACGGTCTGCCCGAAGGTGTAGTCGATCTGGTCCGGGTACCCCTGGGGTTCGGCCTCCCGCGACCACTCCTTGAAGTGCGGGTTGCGCACCAGTTTCAGCGCACGGTTCGGGTCGTAGGAGGCCGCCATGTACGGGCCGGTCGTCGGCAGCGGCTTGGTGCCCGCGTCCTTCGTCGGCGAGTCCTTCGGCACGATGCTGGCGTGCGGGACGGCGAGCTTGTACGGGAATTCCGAGTCCGGGGCCGTCAGGTCGATGGTGACCGTGTTCGCCTTCGCGTCGCCGGTCACACCGCCCTTGAGCGTGCAGGACGCGGGTGTCTTCAGGCAGGCGGTGGCGCCGACGATGCCGTTGTAGAAGGTGCCCGCGGTGGGGCTGGAGACCTTGAAGATCCGCTGGAAGGACGCCACCACGTCGTCGGTGGTCAGCGCCTTGCCGTTGGAGAAGGTGATGCCCTTGCGGAGCGTGAAGGTGTACGTCTTCCCGCCGTTGGTGACCTTGGGCATCGCCGCGGCCAGGTCCGGGACGACGGTGAACGACGACTGTCCGCCCACCTTCTTGAACGACAGCAGCCCGTCGTACATCGACTGGTACAACTGCCAGTACTGGAGCGTGTAGTTGACCTGGGGATCGAGGCTGCCCGCCGCCGCGTGGGCGACCAGCTTCAGGGTGCCGCCCTTGTGCTGCGGCTGGAACGCGGAGGTGCCGGACGCCGACGAGGACGTGGTCGGGCCGGAGGAGGAGCTGTCGTCGGAGGACGAACAGGCGGCGGTGGTCAGGGCGAGGGCGACGGTGGCGGCGGCGAACGCGGTCCGTCTCGTGCTGCGGGACATCCAGGGAACTCCCGTCGGGGGAACGGCTGTTGGTGGGCCGGGGATGGGCCGAAGGCTCAGTCGGTGGAGTCGAGGAAGGTGCCCACGACCCGGAGGTAGAGCTCTTCCTCCTCGACGTGCGGCATGTGGCTGGAGTGCTCGAACATGTGCCAGCGCACGTCGGGGATGTGGTCGGCGAAGGGGCGCAGCGTGTCGGGAGTCGCCTCGTCGTACCGTCCGGACACCAGCAGGGTCGGTGCCTCGACCAGATGCAGCCGGTCGACCACGGACCAGTTCTTCAGTGTTCCCACGACGTGGAACTCGTTCGGCCCGTTCATCGTGTGGTACACGGTCGGATCGGCCGCGATGTTCTCCCAAGTCGCCTGCACCTCGGGCGGGTTGGGGGTCAGGCGGCACACATGGCGCTCGTTGAATACCTGCTCGGCGGCGAGGTAGTCGGGGTGGTCGGTGGTTCCGGCCGCCTCGTGGGCGAGCAGGGTGCGCTGGACCTCGGGCGGGAGTTGGGCGCGCAGTTCGGCCGCCGCCGCGAGCCACAGCTCCATGGACGCGGGGGAGTTGGCGATGACCAGGCCGCGCAGCCCGGCCGGCCGGCGTACCGCGTGCTCGGCGGCGAGCATGCCGCCCCAGGACTGGCCGAGGAGGTGATAGGCATCGGCGATGCCCAGCTCCTTGAGCAGATTGTCGAGTTCGTCGAGGAAGAGCTGGACGGTCCAGAAGTCGGCGCCCTCGTCGGGCAGATGGGTGGACAGCCCGGTGCCGAGCTGGTCGTAGTGCACCACGGGGCGTCCCTGCTCTGCGATGCCCGCGATGCTGAGCGTGTAGTGGTGACCGGCGCCGGGTCCGCCGTGCAGGACGACCAGGGGTGTTCGGCCGGGTTCGCCGGTGATCCGGTACCAGGTCGAATGGCCGTTGAAGTCGACGGTGCCGGTGTGATTCGGTTCGGGAATCGCCACGCGAGGGCCTCCCAGGAGGGCCGGACGAGAGCCGGCCGCTGGCGGAATCGGAAAAGGATGTGACGGATGGCTGCGATAGTGATTGGGTAAAAGGTCAGTGCACAAGACCTTTTAGCGGGGGCTGGGCAAGACGTAACGGCGAGTTCACGTGGCCCGCCCGTGTTTACAGCAGCGGCATTGAAGGGGGAGGACAGCTGACATCCGTACCTGAGGCATCCGAGGCCGGGGACGAGTTCTCGCGCGTCCTCGACCGTGTCCTCCTCGGCGGCTCCCCGTCCTCCGCGCTGCGCCCGGTCAGGGTGGCCTCGGCGGTCGACGAGGTGTCCGACCGGCTGCTCACCGCGATCGCCGTCGGCGACTTCCTGCCGGGCGAACGGCTGCCCGCCGAGCGCGAACTCACCGGTCTGCTCCGGGTCAGCCGCCCCACCGTGCGCGAGGCGGTCGCCCGCCTCCAGGCCGTCGGCGTCGTCGAGATCCGCCGTGGCCGCAACGGCGGCACCTACGTCCGCGACAGCTGGACCGAGTCGACGGCCGCCGCCGTCCGGCACACCCTGCTGCCCCGCTGGGAGGAGTTCGAGCAACTCTTCGACCTGCGCGGTCTGGTCGAGGGCATGGTGGCCGCGACGGCCGCCCGGCGCCGCGGCCCGAAGGACCTCGACCCCATGCGGGACGCCCTCTCCGCCTACCTCTCCGCGAGCACTCCACGCGACGCGCACACCGCGGACAGCGCCTTCCATCAGGCCGTCCGCGCCGCCACGGGCAACCCCCAGATCGTCATGCTCAGCCAGGACCTGCTGGCCCGCATCAGCCTCGGTTTCCCCGTCGAACCCTGGGGCAGGGGGGAACAGACCCACTTCCATCAGGGTGGCGAGGACCACAAGGCCCTGTACGAGGCCATCGCGGCGGGCGAGCCCGAGCGCGCCGAGGAGGTCGCCCGCGGCCACTTCACGATCAGCGCCGACCTGATCCGTGACGTGCTGGCACGGGTCCGGGCGAGCTAGACCGACGTCCGCCGGCTACGACGGCAGGATCACGTCCGTGACCTCGGCGGTGCCGCCCACCTGCACGGCCGCCCCGGGCCGCGCCGTCGCGGTGATCGTGGCCGGACTGCCCAGCGAGTCGCCCATGTCGACGGCGATCTCGGTGACGCCCCGGTCGGCCAGGTCGGCGGCGAGGCATGCGGTGCTGTTGGCGTTCGCGATGTCCTCCGGGACGCCGATCGACGGCGCGAACATGCGTGCCGCGATCCGACCGGAGTGCTCCGGTACCGAGTAGACGTAGCAGCCGAGAAGCCCGAACCGGTCGCAGGCCGACCGGAGTTGTCCGAAGTCCGGGGCGAGCGCGGAGCGCGAGGCGACCGGGACGAGCAGGCGCGCCCGCCCCACCGAGGCCACGCGAGCGCCTGGAGCGAGCGTGTCCGAGGTGACGCCCAGCGCGGGCAGGACGAGTGCGCACTCGTCGGCGGTCGGCTCGCGCAACTCGACGGGACCCGGCTCGAAGACGGCACGGAACCGTGCCCCCTCCCGTACGGCTCGCCCGGCGAAGGAACGCCCCGCCGCGTCGAGGGAGGCCCGGTACTCCGCGACTCCGGCACGGTCCGCGAGGTAGGCCAGGGCGGCGACCGTACCGTGGCCGCACGCGGGCAGTTCGCCCTCGGCGGTGAAGAAGCGGAGCGACACCTCGGGCCCGTGCACCGAGACGAAGACGGCGTGCGAAGTCCCCGCGCGGACCGGCACCCGACGCCGTTCGTCGTCGCTCAACGGCACCTCGTCCAGCACCGCGGTGGAGCTTCCGCCGGCGCCCTCGCGCAGACACGCGCGGACGATCGTGACGGACAGTCGGCTGATCACGCGTGAACCGTACTATGTTCTGTCGCAACATCAGACATTCGGAGCAAAAATGCCAAAAACGGATGAGCTGCTTGATGTGACGGAGGCCGTGGCCCCGGCCACCGTCCACCCACCCGAGCGACGGCGCCGCCTTCCGCGCAGACCCCCGCCCACGACGGCGGTCGTCACCGCCCTCGGCCTGGCGGCCTGTGCCCTCCTGCTGTCGGGCACACCGTGGTTGAACGGCCCCGCCGTGGCCGCCTGGCGCACCGTCTGCCTGGCCATCACCGTGCAGGCGCTGCCCTTTCTCCTCCTCGGCACCGCCCTGTCCGGGGCCATCAACGCCTTCGTGCCGGCCGACCTGTTCACCAAGGTGCTGCCCAGGCGTGCCGTGCTCGCCGTCCCCGTGGCCGGTCTCGCCGGAGCCGTCCTGCCGGGCTGCGAATGCGCGTCCGTGCCGGTCGCCAACAGCCTGATCCGCCGGGGCGTCACCCCGGCCGCCGCGTTCGCGTTCCTGCTCTCGGCGCCCGCGATCAACCCGATCGTGCTGACCGCCACCGCCGTCGCTTTCCCCGGCAGCCCCGCCATGGTGCTGGCCCGGCTGCTCGCCTCGCTCGCCACCGCCGCCGTCATGGGCTGGCTCTGGCTCTGGCTCGGCCGCACCGAGTGGCTGCGCCCGGTCGTCCGGCACACCGGACACCAGCACGGACGCAGCCGCTTCACCGAGTTCCGGCTCGGCTTCCAGCACGACTTCCTGCACGCCGGCGGCTTCCTCGTGCTGGGCGCCATGGCCGCGGCCACCTTCAACGTGACCGTCCCGCGCTCCGTCCTCGACACCTTCTCCGGCTCGCCCTGGCTGTCCGTGCTGTTCCTGGCCGCGCTCGCCGTCGTCCTGGCGGTCTGCTCCGAGGCCGACGCCTTCGTAGCGGCCTCACTCACAGGCTTCTCACCCACAGCCCGGCTGGCCTTCATGGTGGTCGGCCCCATGGTCGACCTCAAGTTGATCGCCCTCCAGGCAGGCACCTTCGGCCGCGCTTTCGCGGTCCGCTTCTCCACCGCGACCACCGTCGTGGCCGTGGCCGCCAGCGTCCTGATCGGAGGCGCCCTGCTGTGAAGCGCACCGCACAGATCCCGCTCCTGATCCTGACCGGCCTGGGCCTGCTGCACACCGCCCTCTTCACCGACCTCTACCTGCGCTACGTCAAGGAGGGCCTGCGCCCGCTGCTGATCATCTCCGGCGCCCTCCTGCTGCTCCTGGGCCTGGCCCACGCGGCGTTCGACCACGACACCGGTGAGAAGGAGGACCACGCCCACGGCCACGACCACTCCACCGCACCCCGCATCGCCTGGCTCCTCTTCCTCCCCGCGCTCAGCCTCCTCCTCTACGCCCCTCCCGCCCTCGGCGCCTACACGGCAGCGCACGCCGGCAGCGAGACCGTCAAGCAGCAGAAGGGGTTCGCCGCGCTGGCCGCGACCTCACCCCTCCCGATGACCCTCACGGCCTTCACCACCCGGGTCCAGCAGGACAAGCAACGCGCCATCAACGGCCGTACCGTCGAGCTGACCGGCTTCGTGACACCGGGACACGGCGGCTGGGACCTGACCCGCATCATCTTCACCTGCTGCGCGGCGGACGCCCAGACGGTCAAGATCCGGATGTACGGCACCCCGGCCCCGCCCGCCAACACCTGGCTGGCCGTCACCGGAACCTGGCACACCCAGGGCGCTCTCGGCACGAAGTCCGCGGTGGCGGCCCTCGACGTCCACGGCACCCGGCCCATCGCCCAACCTGTCAACGCCTTCACGGACGATCTGCCCCTCACACCCACCCGGTGACACGAACCGCCTTTGCGGACAAGGGCGTTGGGGCGACGGGCGGCCCACGGCGGGAGCCGCGGCGGCCCGGCCTTGGCTAATCTGCACAGGTGACCACCGATCTGACCCTGCTGCCGCGCGTCGCCCATCGAGGAAAGGAAGTCACCGCGCCCCGGCTGCGCGGTCTCCTCGCGCTGCTCGCCGGCGACCTGCGCACGGGCTGCAGCACCGAGCGACTGGTGGCGGGGCTGTGGCCGGACGAGTTGCCGGAACGGCCGGGCAAGGCGGTCCAGGTCCTCGTGTCCCGGGCCCGGGCCCAGTTGGGCGCCGACGTCATCGCCAGCACCCCGACCGGCTACCGGCTCACCCTCGCCGAGGACCAGGTCGACAGCTCCGCCCTGCTGCTGCACGCCTCGGCCAGCGCGGACCGGTCCAGGGCCGGGGACCACGGGGGAGCACTGGCCGCGGCCGAGGCCGGACTCGACCTGTGGGAGGGCACTCCCGACGGGGACACCGACAGCGCCGACCCGGTGGCCGTACTGCGCGCCGAGCGCGCCCCAGTCCACGACACGCTCGTCCGCGCACAGGCCCTCGCGCTCGCCCGCCTCGGGCGGCACGCGGAGGCGGCCGGCCCGCTCGCCGCCGTCGCCGCCGAGCATCCGCGTGACGAGGAGGTGCTCGCCGAACTGCTGCGCGGCGAGGCCGCGTCGGCGGGCCCGTCCGCCGCGCTCATGCGCTACGAGGCCTACCGCCGGGAACTCCGCGACGACCTCGGCACCGACCCCGGCGCCGGACTCAAGGCCGTGCACAAGGAGTTGTTGCGCGGCGAGGCACCGGTGGTCAGACACGGCGTACCGCACGAACCGAACCCCCTCCTCGGCCGGGACGAGGACATCGCGGCCGTCGAGCGCTCGCTGCGCACCTCCCGCGCCGTCACCGTCGTCGGCCCCGGCGGCCTCGGCAAGACCCGGCTCGCGCACGCCGTCAGCCGCCGGGCCGAACAGCGCGTGGTGTACTTCGTGCCGCTCGCCGGCGTCACGGCCGACGCCGACGTGGCCGCCGAGGTGGCCTCCGCGCTCGGCGCGGGCGAGGGCCGGCCCGGCGCCCTGGGCGGCCACGACCCGGTGACCGGCATCCTCGGCGTGCTCGGCACCGGGTCCGCGCTGCTGGTCCTCGACAACTGCGAGCAGATCGTCCGGGGCGCCTCAGGCCTCGTACAGGCCCTCGTCTCGTCCTCGAAGGACCTGCGGGTCCTCGCCACCAGCCGCGCCCCGCTGGGGCTGACGTCGGAGGCGGTGTACGCGCTCCCCGAGCTGGGCCTCGGCACCTCCGTCGAACTGTTCACCCAGCGGGCGCGCGCCGCCCGGCCCGGCGTGGAGCTGCCGTCGGACGCGGTGACCGAACTCTGCCGCCACCTCGACGGACTGCCGCTCGCCCTGGAACTGGCCGCGGCACGGGTCCGGGTCCTCTCGGTGCCGGACATCGCCCAGCGCCTCGGCGACCGGTTCGCCCTGCTGCGCGGCGGCGCGCGGGACGCACCCGAACGGCACCGCACCCTGCACGCGGTCGTGGAATGGAGCTGGAACCTCCTCGCCGGGGACGCCCGGGCGGCGCTGCGCACGCTCTCCGTCTTCCCCGGCGGCTTCCTCGGCGAGGCGGCGGAGCAAGTCCTCGGCGAGGACCCGCTGTTCCTCCTGGAGCAACTGGTCGACCAGTCGCTGCTCACCGTCGCCGACACCCCGGCAGGCGTACGGTTCCGAATGCTGGAGACCGTAAGGGAGTTCAGCGCCGCCCGCCGCGCCGAGGCGGGCGAGGACGAGGCGGCCGTCGGCCAATTCCTCGCCTGGGCACGGGACTTCGGGGTCGCCCACCACGACGTGCTCTTCGGCTCGGACTCGCAGACCGCCTGGGAGCGGATCAAGGTCGAGCAGGACAACCTCGTCCTCGCCCTGCGGCACGCCATGGCCCGCGCGGACGGCCCCGCGACCGCCGCCGTCACCGCCGTCCTCGCCGCGCTGTGGTCCACCGGCACCAACTACCCCCGACTCACCGCGCTCGCCGAGGACACCGGCCCGCCGCTGTCGCACTACCGCCCCGAGCCCGCATACGTCGAAGTCGTGCGCACCGCAGCGGTGTTGGGCACCGCGACCGTGTTCATGGGCGCCGGCCCACGCGCCGTGCGCCAGCTCGCCGTCCTCCGCCGGCTGCCCCCGGCCCCACCGGACACCCTGATGCGCGCCACCGCCGTCGTGCTCAGCGCGATCCCCGAGATACGGCCGCCCGGCTACGACGTGCTGCGCGCGCTCTGCGTCAGCGAGCAGCCGCTGCTGTCCGGGATGGCGGAGTGTGTCGCCTGCTACGTCTGGGAGTTCGAGCACGACATCGACCGCGCGCTCGTGTCGGCCCGCCGGGCGGTCGCCGGACTGGCGCCGGTCGACAACCCGTCCGTACAGCTCATGGTGCACTCCCGGCTGAGCGAGCTGTGCCTGCGCACGGGACGCGGTGAGGAGGCGTACCAGCACCTCAAGGCATCGCTCGCGGTGCTGCCGCGGCTCGGCGACGGCCACGACCACATCGGCATCCGCCCGCTCCTCGTCTTCGCCTGTCTGCAGCGCGGTGAGCTGGAGGAGGCGGAGGAGTGGCTGCGGCGGGCGGAGAGCGACAACTCCCCCCACCAGGACGACTTCTACCGGACCGACCTCTGCGGTCGCGCCGAGATCGCGCTCACCCGTGGACTGACGGAGGTCGGGCTCGGCCTGTGGCGCGGGGTCGTGGAGCGGATGCTCGCGGCCGGCCCCGCGCGCGGCGACGAAGACCCGTTCGCCCCTTGGGCGTTGGTGATCCAGGCGGTCGCGGTGACGGCGCACGCGCACGCCGGCCGGCTCGCACCGGTCGCGGAGCTGATCGCCCGACTGCGGCTGCGGCTGGGCGAGTTGCTCTCGGAGCCGGTCGGCTCGCCTGCCGAACTCCCCTTGTTCGGCACGATGTTGCACGCCCTCGGCATGGTCGGACTCGCGTCCGGCGACACCGGTGCCGTACGGATGCTCGCGCTGGCCGAACGGCTGCGGGTGCTGCGGGAGTTCCATCCGACGATGTCGGCGGACCGTGCCCGTAAGGCGGCCGAGGACGCCGACAGGGCGGCGTACGCCGACGCGGTGTCGGAGTACGCCGCCCTGGGGCGGGACGAGTTGCGGGAGGCGGCCCGCGCTGTCATGGCGGTTACTTCGGGTCGCGCTTGAACGATGCCATCGACCAGCGGTAGCCGAGTGCGATCAGCCCGACGCACCAGGCGACCGCGATCCACCAGTTGTTGCCGATCTCCGTGCCGAGCAGCAGTCCGCGCAGGGTCTCGATGGCCGGGGTGAAGGGCTGGTACTCGGCGATCGGCTGGAACCAGCCCGGCATCGTGTCGGCCGGGATGAACGCGCTGGAGATGAGGGGCAGGAGGATCAGCGGCTGTGCGCTGTTGGCCGCCGCCTCGGCGTTCGGGCTCGCCATTCCCATGGCGACCGCGATCCAGGTGAGCGCCAGGGAGAACAGGACGAGCAGCCCGAACGCCCCCAGCCACTCCAGCGGGGTGGCGTCCGTGGACCGGAAGCCGATGGCCACGCCGACGGCACCGACGAGGACCACGCTGGCCACGCACTGCAGCACGCTGCCCACGACGTGCCCGATGAGCATGGACCCGCGGTAGATCGCCATCGTCCGGAAGCGGGCGATGAGGCCCTCGTTCATGTCCATGGAGACATGCACGGCGGCCCCGATCACCGTGCCGCCGATGGTCATCATCAGGATGCCCGGGACGATGTAGGCGATGTAGTCGGAGCGGTCCGCGCCGCCGCCACCGATGCCCGCGCTCATCACGTCACCGAAGATGTAGACGAAGAGCAGCAGCAGCATGATCGGTGTGAGCAGCAGGTTCAGGGTGCCGGACGGGTAGCGCCAGGCGTGCAACAGGTTGCGGCGCAGCATGGTGTTCGAGTCGCGCAGGGCGAGGGTGAGGGTGCTCATCGGACGTTCTCCTTGGGCTGGTTGGGGACCTTGGCGTCGCCGGTGAGGGCGAAGAACACGTCGTCGAGGTCGGGGGTGTGCACGGTCAGCTCGTCGGCCTCGATGCCGGAGGCGTCCAACCAGTCGAGGACGGCGCGCAGTTCACGCTGGCTGCCGTCGCTGGGGATCTGCAGCGACAGCGCCTCGTCGTCGCGGGTGACCTCGCGCAGCTCCGTGGCGGCGGACTGGTAGGCGGCCGGGTCGGTGAAGCGGAGCCGGACGTGTCCGCCGGGGATGAGCCGCTTGAGTTCCTCCGCGGTGCCCTCGGCGGCGATCCTGCCGTCGTTCAACACCGCGATGCGGTCGGCGAGTTCATCGGCCTCCTCCAGGTACTGGGTGGTGAGGAAGACGGTGACACCGTCGGAGACCAGCTCACGGATGATGCCCCACATGGTGTGGCGGGAGCGCGGGTCGAGGCCGGTGGTCGGCTCGTCCAGGAAGATGATCCGCGGGCTGCCGACCAGGGTCATGGCGAGGTCGAGGCGGCGCTTCATGCCGCCGGAGTAGGTGGAGGCGGGCTTCCTCGCGGCCTCGGTGAGGTCGAAGCGCGCGAGGAGTTCGGCGGCCACCCGCCGTCCCTCCTGCCTCGACAGGTGGTGCAGATCGGCCATGAGCAGCATGTTCTCCTCGCCGGTGATCAGACCGTCGACGGCGGAGAACTGCCCGGTGACGCCGATCGCGGCCCGCACGGCCTGCGGATCGACGGCCACGTCATGGCCGCCGACGCGCAGTTCGCCGGCGTCGGCGGCGACGAGGGTGGAGAGGATCTTGACGGCGGTGGTCTTGCCGGCGCCGTTCGGGCCGAGCAGGGCGAACACCGTGCCGGCCGGTACCGCCAGGTCGATGCCGTCGAGGACCGTCTTGTCCCCGTAGGCCTTGCGCAGCCCCTTGGCCGCGATGCCGAGTGAGTGCGATGTCGTTGTCGTCATGCCGCAGAGCGTGCGGCAGGGCGCATTCAGCGCGGTTTCACGATGGTTTCAGCGCCTTGGAGCCGGTCGCCCGTGCCCGCCGCCGGTCTCTCCCCGTGGGGTTCATGTCCAACTCTCCCGCCACATCCGAGAGTTAACGGGTCATTGGGGCGCATGCGGTGTGAAGGCGGGGTCGAGCCGGAAATCATCTTGTCATGAACCTGCGATCCGACGGGCGGATCGCGGTCTCATGGAGGTGTTGAATGCACCGCAGACTCACAACCGGTCTCGCCGCCTCGACCCTGGCCCTGGTCGCCGTCGTCGCCACCGCGACAGCCGCCACCGCCGTACCTGCCGACAAGCCCCAGGTCCTCTCCGGCTGGACGCAGACCAGCGCGTCGAGCTACAGCCTCTGGGCCGCGGCTCGCGCCAACCAAACCGCCTGGTCCGCCTACGAGTTCGACTGGTCCACCGACTACTGCTCCGACTCGCCCGACAACCCCTTCGGCTTCCCCTTCGCCACGTCCTGCGCCCGCCACGACTTCGGCTACCGCAACTACAAGGCCGCCGGCGCCTTCGACGCCAACAAGTCGCGGCTCGACAGCGCCTTCTACGAGGATCTCAAGCGCGTCTGCGCCGCCTACAGCGGCGCCACCGCGACCGCCTGCAACAGCACCGCGTGGACGTACTACCAGGCCGTGAAGGTCTTCGGCTGAGACATCGTCAACTGCTCGGCGGGTGCGGGACGCCGATTTCCGGCGTCCCGCAATTCCGGCTCCGGTGAAGCGGGTTCACACCGCGACGACCCGAACCCCCGCTTCCTCGAACCGCCTTGCCGTCTCCGGCGCCACCGCCGTATCCGTCACCAGCGTGTTCACCGACTCGGCCGAACAGATTCGGGCGAACGCCCGCTGTCCGAGCTTGCTGGAGTCGGCCGCGACGACCACCCGCTCGGCGCGCTCGCACAGCAGCCGGTTGATCGCGGCCTCCGCCTCGTCATGGGCCGCCGCACCGTGCGTCACGTCGAAGGCGACCACGCCGAGCACCGCCACATCGACGGTGATCTGCGAGAGCACCCCGTCCGCGAGCGGCCCCACGAGTTCGTACGACTGCGGGCGCGCGACCCCACCGGTCAGCACGATCTTGAACTGGGGCCGTACGGCAAGCTCGTTGGCGATGTTGAGCGCGTTGGTCACGATGGTCAGCGCGGGAGTTCCGGCCGTGAGATCGCCGCGCACGGCCAGGGCGCGGGCCACCTCCGTGGTCGTCGTACCGCCGGTCAGGCCCACCGCCTCGCCCGGCGCGACGAGGTCCGCGACCGCCTTGGCGATCCGCTGCTTCTCGGACGCGTGCCGCGCGGTCTTGTATCGCAACGGCAGTTCGTACGACACCCCGTGCACCACGGCGCCGCCCCGGGTGCGCACCAGCATCTGCTGCTCGGCGAGCTGGTCGAAGTCGCGGCGGATCGTGGCGGCCGACACCGCGAGGTCGGCAGCCGCCTCCTCGACGTCGAGCCGCCCGCGCTCCACGAGCAGCTCCAGCAGCGCCTTCCAGCGGGCGTCGCGCGACATCCGCACTCTCCGTTCCTCGATTCTCCGGCGACCCTAGCGCAGACCACCTCCACGCGATTGCTTGATTATGCTCGAAAGCTCGCTATATCTTGCAAGAACAATCATTACCGGGGAGGGGAACGGCATGACCCATGTCGAGGACGAACTGAGGAGCCAGCCCGAGTGCTGGACACGCGCCGCGTCGGAGGCGGCGGGGTACCGGGATGTGTTGCCGGTGCCGGGGGAGCGGGTCGCGATCGTCGGCTGCGGCACCTCGTACTTCATGGCACAGGCCATCGCAGCGCTGCGCGAGGGGGCGGGTCAGGGCGAGACCGACGCCTTCGCCGCCTCCGAGTTCCCGTACGGCCGCCCGTACGACCGGGTCCTCGCCCTCACCCGCTCCGGTACCACCACCGAAGTGCTCGAACTCCTGGGGCAGTTGAAGGGCCGCACCCGCACCACCGCGATCACCGCCGACCCGCACACCCCCGTCATGACGGCCGCCGACGAGATCGTCGTGCTCGACTTCGCCGACGAACGCTCCGTGGTGCAGACCCGGTTCGCGACCACCGCGGTCACCCTGCTCCGCGCCCACCTGGGCCGACACACCGACACCGCGGTTGCCGACGCCCGCACCGCGCTCGCCGCAGAACTGCCCCAACAGCTCGTCGCCTGCACCCAGTTCACCTTCCTCGGCCGAGGCTGGACCGTCGGCCTCGCCAACGAGGCAGGCCTGAAGATGCGCGAGGCCTCACTGTCCTGGACCGAGGCCTACCCGGCGATGGAGTACCGCCATGGCCCGATCAGCATCACCACCCACGGCACCGCCACCTGGATGTTCGGCGAAGCACCCGAGGGACTCGCCCAACAGGTGCGCGCCACCGGCGGGTTGTGGATCGAGGGCGGCCTCGACCCGCTCGCCGAACTCGTCCGCGCCCAGCGCCTCGCGGTCGCCGTCGCCGCACACCGCGACCTCGACCCCGACCGTCCGCGCCACCTCACCCGCTCGGTGATCCTCGCCCCCTGAAAGGACAGGAGAAGCCGTGCCCCTCGTCACCACCGGCGAACTCGTCACCCGCGCCGCCGAGGCCCGCTCCGCCGTGGCCGCCTTCAACATCATCACGCTGGAACACATTGAGGCCGTCGTCGCCGGCGCCGAGTCCGCCGACGCCCCCGTCGTCCTCCAAGTCAGCGAGAACGCCGTCAAGTTCCGCCACGGCCGCCTCCTCCCGCTCGCCCGCGCGGCCGTCGCCGCCGCCGAACGGGCCGCCGTGCCCGTCGCGTTGCACCTCGACCACGTGCAGAGCGACGACCTGCTCCGGCAGGCACAGGCCGCCGGATTCAGCTCCGTCATGTACGACGCGGCCCGTCTGCCCTATGCCGACAACCTCGCCGCGACCCGCGCCGCCGCCGACTGGGCGCATGCCCAAGGGCTGTGGATCGAGGCCGAGTTGGGAGAGGTCGGCGGCAAGAACGGTGAGCCACCGCTCGACGCCCACGCACCCGGCGCCCGCACCGACCCCGCCCAGGCCCGCGACTTCGTCACCGACTCCGGCGTGGACGCCCTCGCCGTCGCCATCGGCAGCTCCCACGCCATGACCACCCGGACGGCTGCGCTCGACCACGACCTCCTCAAACGGCTCACCGCCGCCCTGGACGTCCCCCTCGTCCTGCACGGTTCCTCGGGAGTCCCCGACGACGAGCTGATCGCGGCCGTCGCCGACGGCATCACCAAGGTCAACGTGGGCACGGCCCTCAACCTCGCGATGACGGGCGCGATCCGCGCCTACCTCACCGAGCACCCCGAGGCGGTGGACTCCCGCAAGTACCTGAGCGTAGGGCGGGAAGCGATGGCAGGGGCGGTGGCCCGCATCATCGGCGTACTCACCGGGCCCGGCAGGGCTAGCGCTTGACGGCCTTCAGCACCACGAACTTCGCGTCGCTGGCGACCAGTTGGCTGTTGCCGAACAGCCGCTTCAGCTTCACGTGGTAGGCGAGATGGCGGTTGCCGATCACCCACAGCTCGCCGCCCTGCCGCAGCGCCCGCCGCGCGTCGGAGAACATCCGCCACGCCGTCGCGTCGGTCGTCGCCTGGTGGGAGTGGAACGGGGGATTGTTCAGCACGAGGTCCACACTCTCGGCCGGCACCCCGGTCAGCCCGTCCCCGACCCTGAACTCGGCCTGCCCCGGCACCCCGTTGGCCTTGTACGTGGCCTCCGCCGACGCCACGGCCTGGAACGACTCGTCCACGAACAGGACTTCGGCCTCCGGATCGGCCAGCGACACCGCCGTACCGACGACACCGTTGCCGCACCCCAGGTCAACGACCCGGCGGGGACCGCGACTTGAGGGCAGATGCTGCAGGAGGAACCGGGTGCCGATGTCGAGGCGCTCGGCGCAGAACACGCCCGCGTGGTTGACCACGGTCCGCCCCGAGACCGTACCGATGCCGTCGGGCAGGGCGTAGCTGTGCGGCCAGGGGTTTGCGGCCCGCGTCCCCGACGACCGGGGCGTGCAGTGGATCAGCCGGGCCTTCTTCTCGGCCAGCGAGGTCCGGGTCGGACCGAGGATCCGCTCGAACAGCTTCAGCGTCGAGGTGTGGATCTCCTTCACCATCCCGGTGCCCACGACGACCGTGTCCGCGTGCACCGCGGGCGCCAGCCGCAGCAACTGGTCCTCCAGCAGCGCGAGACTCTTGGGCACCCGCACCAGCAGTACGTCGACGCGCTCGGGCGGCGGGTCCTGGGTGGTGAGCAGTCGCACGGAATCCGCGGTGACCTCGTTGCGGGCGAGGTTCGCCTTCGTCGCCTCCTGGGTGAGAAACGAGTCCGTGATCTGCACCGGGTCGTGCTGCGCGAGCGCCGTGGCCAGGGCGCCCCAGCGGTCGCCCACGATCACCACCGTCCCGGTCAGCGGGGTGTCCTGTGCCGCGAGGTGTCGCAGCAGGTACTCGTCGGAGGCGTCCCAGGCGCGCAGCCGGTCGCGCGGGTCCTCGGGGAAGCGGGCCAGGGCGCGGTCGCCCCACGGAGTCGTCATGCGGTCGATATGGTCGTCCATCGTGCGCCAAGGCTAACCGAGTACCAGCTCACGGCCGGTCGGGGCAGGATGGAGCGCATGGACGCCGAGCTGTTTCCCCGGGCCCGCACGGAGATCGCGCCGGGCGCGGTGCACGTCCCGGACTGGCTCGACCCGGACCGCCAGCGCGCCCTCCTGACGGCCTGCCGCGAGTGGGCCCGGCCGCCCGCAGGCCTGCGCACGGTCCGCACCCCCGGCGGCGGCACGATGACCGCCCGGCAGGTCTGCCTGGGCTGGCACTGGTACCCGTACGCCTACTCCCGCACGACGGCCGACGGCGACGGCACCCCGGTCAAACCCTTCCCGGCCTGGCTCGACGAGCTGGGGCGGCGCGCGGTCGCCGACACACTGGGGGCGCCGACGGCGTCGTACGACATCGCATTGATCAATTTCTACGACGCCGACGCCCGCATGGGCATGCACCGCGACAGCGACGAGAATTCTCAGGCACCGGTCGTGTCGCTGAGCCTCGGCGACACCTGCGTCTTCCGCTTCGGCAACACCGAGACCCGTACGAAGCCTTACACGGACGTCGAGTTGAGGAGTGGTGACCTGTTCGTGTTCGGCGGGGCGTCGAGGCTGGCGTACCACGGGGTGCCGAGGGTGCACGAGGGTACGGCGCCGGGGGCGTTGGGGCTCAAGGGGAGACTAAACGTGACGCTGAGGGTCAGCGGCTTTTAAGCGGCGGTGAGCTCTGCAGGGGCGCGGGGCTGTATCGATATGCGGCTCCGCCACGTGGGCGCGACCAGCCCCCACCGGCCGCAACTGTGAACACGACCCCAAACGGCTCTCTACGGATCATGGGAGACTCCCCCTCATGAGCGGCGAAGGGACAACCTCAAGGGCGCGGCTGGACCGAGGACGCGGAGCCCTCGGCCCCGCGCTGGAGCTCGTGCACACCGGCCGCGCGCCCACCCGTGCCGTGTTGACTGCCGAACTGGGGGTGACCCGGGCCACGGCCGGCGCGGTCGCCGCCGAACTGGAGGCGCTGGGCCTGATCAGGGTCGACGCGCGGCCCGGCGCGGCAGCCGGTTCGCAGGGCCGCCCTTCGCACCGGCTCGCGCTCGCCGAGGACGGACCCGTCGTACTCGCCGCCCAGGTGCACGCCGACGGCTTCCGGGCCGCGCTGGTCGGGCTCGGCGGCCAGATCGTGGCGACAGCCCCCGGCTGCGAGGCCGTGGACGCCGACCCGGCGAAGGTGCTCGGCTCGGTCGTCGAGGCCGGTGCGGATCTGCTGCGCGAGACGGGCCGGCGCTGCGTGGGCGCCGGACTCGCCGTGCCCTCCGCCGTCGCCGAGCCCGACGGCTTGGCGCTCAACCCCCTGCATCTGGCCTGGCCCGCGGGCGCGCCGGTGCGGCGGATCTTCGCCGAGTGCGTGCGCGCGGCCGGCATCGCGGGACCGGCGTTCGCGGGCAACGACGTCAACCTCGCCGCGCTCGCCGAACACCGGCACGGTGCGGGCCGAGGCGCCCGCGACCTGCTGTGCGTGGCGACCGGACACCGGGGCGTCGGCGGCGCGCTGGTCCTCGACGGGCGTCTGCACACGGGGAGTTCGGGCCTCGCGCTCGAAGTCGGACACCTCACCGTCAACCCCGAGGGCCGCCCCTGCTACTGCGGCAGCCGCGGCTGTCTCGACGTCGAGGCCGACCCGCTCGCCTTCCTCACCGCCGCCGACCGCGCCCCCGGCCCCGAGGTGTCCCTGCTCCAGCAGTCCAACGACCTCATCCGCCACCACTACGACGACCCGTCTGTCCGGAAGGCCGCCGAGACCCTCATCGACCGGCTCGGGCTGGGTCTCGCCGGGCTGGTGAACATCCTCAATCCCGACCGGATCATCCTCGGCGGACTGCACCGCACCCTCCTCGACGCCGACCCGGACCGGCTGCGCGCTGTCGTCGCCGACCGCAGCCTGTGGGGGCAGAGCGGGGGTGTGCCGATCCTCGCCTGCACCCTCGACCACAACAGCCTGGTCGGCGCGGCCGAGTTGGCGTGGCAGCCCGTGCTCGACGACCCGCTGGCGGCCCTTTCCTGAGCGCGCGGACGGCACGTGACGGAAGGAATTGACGAGCCCGTTGGGAGCCGGGGCAGAGTAGGTCTATCGTCGGAAACCTAAGGCCAGAGGATGGAGGCGGCCGGTGATGCCGCAGGATGAGCCCGTGATCGGATGCACGGGGCAGGTGATCATCGGAACCCGTGGAAACGCGGGCCCCGGCGAGATCCTGGTGCGCGTCCGCGGCGGCTCCGAGACCTTCCTCGCCTGGTCTGACGACCCTCTGCCCACGGGGGCGACCGTGCTCGTGATCGAGTCGCGTGGGGGTCGTGAGGTCCACGTCATCGAATGGGTGGATCCATTGGACGCGCTGGGCGGGGACCCCGCCGGCGCAGAGTGAGGAGTACCAATGTTCGGTTACCGCGTTCCCGCTCCCGACGAGGCGATGCTGATCTCGGGTGGTAGGCGGGGACTGGGGGGCGCGCCGTTCCGAGTCGTGACGGGGCACGGAAAGTTCGTGCTCCCGGTTTTCCGCAAGACCCGTTTCCTCACCCTGGCGATGTGCGAGGCAGAGGTCACCGAGACCTGCGTGACCCGGCAGGGCATCGCCCTGAACGTCCGTGCCGTGATCGCCTTCAAGGTGGGCAACGACACCGAGAGCATCATCAACGCCGGCCAGCGCTTCCTGTCCGACCAGGACCAGATGTCGGTGCTGACCGGCCGCATCTTCGCAGGTCATCTGCGGTCCATCATCGGTTCGATGACGGTCGAGGAGATCGTCACCGAGCGGCAGAAGCTCGCCGCCGAGGTGCTGGACACTTCGAAGATCGAGATGGCGAAGATCGGCCTGATCGTCGACTCGCTGCAGATCCAGTCGATCGACGACGGCGACACCGGCTACATCGAGGCCATGTCCGCCCCGCACAAGGCGGCCATCCAGCGGCAGGCCCAGATCGCCCAGGCACAGGCCACCCAGGCCTCGGCCGAGGCGCAGCAGGCCGCGGCCCGCAACCAGGCCGAGTACGCCCGGCAGACCGCCGTCGTCAAGGCCGAGTACTCGGCCGAGGTGGACCGCGCCCAGGCGCAGGCCGCCCAGGCCGGACCGCTGGCGCAGGCCCACGCCCAGCAGGAGGTGCTCGCCGCGCAGACCGAACTGGCGCAGCGCCAGGCCGAGTTGCGCCAGCAGCAGCTGGTCGCCGAGATCGTCAAGCCGGCCGAGGCCGAGGCCCAGCGGATCAAGCTGCTCGCCATCGCCGATGCCGAGCGCATGAAGATCCAGGCCGAGGCCGCGGCCTCCTACGACCGGGTCGCGCTCGACCGCATGCTGATCGACCAGCTCCCGCAGATCGTGAAGGAAGCGGCGGGCGGCCTCGCGGGCGCCAACGTCAACGTCCTCAACGGCGCGGACGGCCTCGGCGAGATCGCGGCCGGTCTGGTCTCGCAGGGCCTCACCATCCTCGACTCGGTCCGGGGCAACCTGGGCAATGCGGACAACGACGGCCGCCGCCCCGGCGAGGACGTCAAGAACCTGCTCCAGCTCCCGGCGAAGAAGGACGACAAGAAGGACGACGGTCCGGTGGACCTCGACTAGCGGACGCGTGAGCGGCCAGGCCTACCAGGGAGCCGTGAGGCTCCACAGCGTCGCCACCAGCGGGCGGCGCAGGTCCGCCCGTCGTACGCACAGCCCGATCGGGAGCGGCTCCGGCGCCGGATCCGCTGCGACCACCGCCAGCCGCTCCCGTACGGCACTGCACTCCAGCACCAGCCGGGGCACCACACCCGTCCCGCAGCCCAGCGCGACCAGCGTCAACAGCCCTTCGTGGCCGTCCGGTTCGCAGGCCACGTCCGGTGTCGTGCCCCGGGCCCGGAACCAGCGGTCGGCCGCCTCCCGGACCAGACCCCGGTGCGGCAGGACGAACGGGCCGTCCAGCCCCGGATCGGGACGGTCGCGCGCGGTGACCAGCACCAGCTCGGTCACCGCGACCGTCCTGCTCACCAACGGCTCCGGCAGCCGCGCCGGAATGCCCGCGACCGCCACGTCCACCTCACCCTCGTCGAGCCGGGCCAACGCCGCCGCGGCGTCACCGGTGCGCAGATCGAGCCGTACCTGTGGATGCGCGGTCCGGAAGGGCGCCAACAGGTCGGGCAGCAGGGCCTGGCAGGCGGTCACCGTGGCGAACAGGGCGAGGCTGCCGGTGAGTTCGGCCGGGTCGGGATGCTCCTCGCGGTAGGCACGCCACAACTCCAGTGCCTGGACGGCGTATTCACGGAACCGGTGCCCCTCCGCCGTCAACGACACCCCGCGCGCCCCACGGTCGAACAACTGGTGCCCGAGGTCGGCCTCCAGCCGCTGCACGGTCCGCGTGAGCGTCGCCGGACTGACATGGCAGTCGAGACTCGTCCGCCCGAAGTTCAGCGTCTGTGCCAGATGCAGGAAAAGATGCAGCTCCCGACGGTCGTCCCGCATCCTTTGACCTTGTCCTTTCATTTCTCGCAACAGTCCGCTGCGCAGATTGCGCTTGCCGCAACACTCGCCCGGAGCCTACAACCGGACCATGACCTCGACCACGCACACCTCCGCCGTCTTCACCCTCGAAACGATGGACGTGCCCGGCGGCACGGAGACCATCCTGCGCGGTGGCCGACACCTCTTCCCGCTGCTCCCGCAGGCCTTCGCCGGCGTGCGCCGCATCGGCGTCATCGGCTGGGGACCGCAGGGCCGCGCGCAGGCCCGCAACCTGCGCGACTCCCTCGCCGGTACGGACATCCGGGTGAGCGTCGGACTACGCCCCGGCTCGGTGTCCGCCGCCGACGCCCGCGCCCACGGCTTCACCGAGGAGGACGGCACACTCGGCGACTGGCTAGCCGTCACCGCCGACAGCGACCTGGTGATCCTGCTCATCGCGGACGCCGCCCTGGCCGCCCACCACGAGCAGATCTTCGCGGCCCTCAAGCCCGGCGCCACCATCGGTCTCTCCCACGGCTTCCTCCTCGGCCATCTCCGGGCAAGCGGCGGCGAGTTCCCGCCCGGACACGGCGTCATCGCCGTCTGCCCCAAGGGCATGGGCGACTCCGTGCGCCGCCTCTACGAACAGGGCGCCGAGATCAACGGCGCGGGAATCAACAGCAGTTACGCCGTCCACGCCGACCCCGACGGCCACGCCACCGACCGTGCGCTCGCCTGGTCGGTCGCGCTGGGCTCGCCGTACACCTTCCGTACCGCTCTGGAGAGCGAGTACCGCTCCGACATCGTCGGCGAGCGCGCCATCCTGCTCGGTGCGGTCCACGGCATCGTCGAGAGCCTCTACACGCGCTACCGCCTGGCCGGCGACGACCCGGTGACCGCGTACGAGCGCTCCTGCGAGAACGTCACCGGACCCATCGCCCAAACCATCTCGCACACCGGACTCCGCGCCGTCCGCGAGGAGTTGGACCCGGCCGGACGCGAGATCTTCGACCGCGCCTACTCGGCGACCTACGGTCCCGCCCGCGAGATCGTCGCCGAGATCTACGACGAGGTCGCCGACGGCACCGAACTGCGCAGCGTCGTGCTCGCCGAACGGCGGCTCGGCGCACGGGAGATGAGCGGGATCGGCGGCTCACCCATGTGGGCCGCCGGACCGGAGGTCCGCGCCCGCCGGGCCGAACGCGCCCTGCCCGTCGAGCCGTTCACCGCCGGGGTGTTCGTGGCGACGATGACCGCCCAGGTCGACGAGTTCGCCGAGCGCGGCCACCCCTGGTCGGAGATCGTCAACGAGTCGGTCATCGAGGCGGTGGACTCCCTGCTGCCCTACATGCACGCCCGCGATGTGGCGTACATGGTCGACAACTGCTCCCGCACAGCCCGCCTGGGCACCCGCCGTTGGGGCCCGCGCTTCCAGGCGGCCTACGAGCAGATCGCCTACCCGGCGTCCGAACTCCCGCCGAACGAGGCCCTGTTGACGGCCTTCGACGGGCACCCCATGCACGAGGCGCTGGCCGCAGCGGCGAAACTGCGGCCGTCCGTGGACATCTCCGTCGCCTAGACGAGTGTCGTCGTCGATCCGCACCTAGAGTGAGGTCGAGAAGGTGTTCAGGTCGGTCGTCACAACCGACATTGGACGCCCTCCGCTCTTGTGTGCAGCCAGACTTCGGCACCTCGGCAATTGACGGTGGGGTGAGCCATGGGAAGGGCCGAAGGACTCTGGGAGGCCGGGGAGATGCCGCTTCGCGACGGGCTGTACCGGCCGGACGACACCGGCTTGGAGTTGCATGTCGACGGCCCGGGGGCGTTCCACCCGGATGCCGGGCAGCCGATTCCCTTTCGTATCGGAAGGCCGTTTGATGTGGCCCAGGCCCTTGAGGAACACCTCGCGGACGAGGTGACTGCCAATTTCGAGAACCCGTTGCCGGACGGATCAGGATGGATGTCCGGCGGAGGCGGCGGAATGGGCAACATCGGCTATCTCGCCCGTCTCAACGCCGACTCCTCGTTGCGGTGGGTCGCCGTGATGTTTCATTCCAACCCGTTCATCAGGGTGCATTTCGAGGACATGCGTGCCACCTTCACCAACGACTGGGGGAACCTGCTGATCCTTGACCTCATGTCCCCTGCCCTTGGCTGACCCACCCGAGCCCACCTGGGTGTCGGTCATCGCGAGGTCGGGAACGGCAGGGCGTCCTGGTAGGCGTTCACCGGCTTGGCGACCTTCTCGACGGTGACGCCGTCGAGCGCGGCCGGGGCGGAACTCGTGCCCAGGGTTCCGCCCGCGTGCCAGGTTCCGGTGATCGTCACCCAGGTGTTGGCGGCCAGGGCCGGGATGCCGTAGACCCGCACCTTGATGGACTGGGCGTCCGCCGCGCAGCACGAGATCATGATGCGGGTCAGGTCCCAGGATGTGCTTCCTTTGTCGGGCGTGACGAAACCCGTCATCTGGACGGTGCGGCCCTTGATGGTCCCCTTGCGGTCCTGCTGCACGCGGCTGGTGAAGTCGGTGAGCGTCATCGGCAGCGGTGAGGTCGCGGGCAGCGGATCGAAGGAGTCCTGCTGGGGGACGGCCTTGGGAGCGGCGCGGGATGCGGTGTAGGCGCCGAGGGCGGGTGGGGCGTAGAAGAGGAGGCTGAGCGCGGGGAGGAAGAGCAGCCAGGCGACCCGGGGCACCTTGGAGTGGTTGTGGCCCATGTGTTCTTCGGCGGGTTCGGTGTGGGCGTGGCCCATGTGGTGGTCGTCCATCCCCGCTTCCCGCCGGGACCGTGACCATGCCTCCGCGATGCCCAGCAGGATCAGCAGGAACCCCGAGGCGACGAGCATCGGGCGCATGCTCGGTTTGACGTAGCGCAGGCACAGGTCGGTGAAGAGCGAGGCGTGCAGCAGGCCCAGGCCGCTGAGGACGAGCAGGGTCACCTGGAGGGGGCGTCTCACAGCAGTACGGCTCCGATCAGCGCGCTGGACAGGACCGCGACGACCGTCGTGGCGGCGGAGAAGCGGGCCGCGAAGGCCCGGCCGAACGTGCCGGTCTGGAGGGCGATCAGCTTCAGGTCCACCATGGGGCCGACCACCATGAAAGCCAGCCGGGCGGTGGGGGAGAAGCCCGTGAGCGAGGACGCCACGAACGCGTCGGCCTCGGAGCAGACCGCGAGGATGATCGCGAGCGCGGCCAGGAACAGGACCGACAGCCACGGCGAACCGGCGAACGTGTCGAGCACGGAGCGCGGTACGGCCACATTGAAGGTCGCCGCCGCCATGGCCCCGACGACCAGGAACCCACCCGCGTGCAGGAAGTCGTGCTGGAAGCCGGTGCGGAACTCCGTGAAGCGGCTGTGCCCCGGCTGGTGCCCGGTGTGGCGCGCGACCGGGCGCAGCCACTCCTCACGCCCCAGCCAGAGCCACAGCCAGCCCATCACCACGGCGGTGGCGAGCGAGGCGAGCAGCCGGGCCAGCACCATGACCGGACTGGCGGGGAACGCGATCGCGGTGGCGGTCAGCACGACCGGGTTGATCGCGGGCGCCGACAGCAGGAACGCGAACGCGGCGGCCGGGGTCACCCCGCGCCCGATCAGGCTGTTCGCGACCGGTACCGACGCGCACTCGCAGCCCGGCAGCACGACTCCCGCCATCCCGGCGACCGGCACCGCGAACGCGGCCCGCTTCGGCAGGATCCTCGTGAACACCCGCGCCGGCACGAACGCGTTGATCGCCCCCGACAGCGCCGTACCCAGCAGCAGAAAGGGCAGCGCCTGTGTGGTGATGGCGAGACAGACGGTCCGCCAGGCCTGCACGGCCGGCGAGTCCAGCCACCGCCCGACGGAGAAGAGCACCAGACCGGGAACGACGGCCGCGCCCAACAACAGCAGTGGCCAGGACCGGGGCCACCCGGCCGCCACGACTTCCGCCTCCGCCGCTCTGGGCGGCTCAACCGTCGTCTGCACACGAGCTCCACATGTTCGATGTCCGCGTCGAACATATCGGGCTCCCGTCAGCCCTCGGCGACCGGCTCCGAGGAGAGCGCGCGAGAGGCCATCCGGGTACAGCGCAGGGGGTTCTTCCGCGGGCGGCCCTCAGCCCCATGCCACGGCGAACGCCCGCGCCGGATTCTCCCGGAACACGCGCCCGACCAGTTCCCCGCCGAGCTCCAGCGCGAGCCGCGGCCCCACCCGCTGCAGCAGATACGGCATCCCCGGGCCGCCGTCCACCGAGCGTGCCCCGGCGACCACCGTGTCCCCGCCGAGCAGCAGCCGGTCGCCGAAACCGGCCTCGGCCAGCGCCCGCACTCCGTCCGGCATGCGCCAGTCCGTGGCGTGGTGGGTGCGGGACGGGCCGTCGAACGCGAGGTAGGCACCCGTCTTGGCGGCCTGGCGTTGGACCACGAGGTCGGGGGAGCGGTTGAGATGACCGAGGATCACCCGATGCGGCTCGACGCCCAACTCCCCGCACAGCAGGTCGAGTACGTCGAGTGCGCCCGTGCCCATCTCCAGGTGGACGGCGATCGGGGCGCCCGTCGCACGGTGGGCCTCGGCCGCGGCGGTCATCGTCCAGCGGGCATGCGCGTCGAGGCCGTGGAAGCCGCCCGCGACCTTGACGAACCCGGCGCGGACACCGGACGGCCCGATGCCCTCCGTCAACTCGGCGACGAACACCTCGGCCAGCCCGCCACGCAGGCCCTCCAGCAACTCCGGGCTGTAGTGGGCCGCTTGATGCAGCCCGGTCGCGCAGACCACGTGCACACCCGTGGCCCGTGACAGCAGGGGCAGATCCGCCACCCGGCGCCCCATACCGTACGGCGTCCACTGCACGACACTGGCACCGCCCACCGAACGGAACGCGGCCAACTCGGCCCGCGCGGCCGAGGCGTCCTCCAGCTCCTGGCCGGGGAGTCGGGGACTGCGCAGAAAGAGATGATCGTGCGCGTCGCACACCCCCAACTCCCCTGGCTCCACATCCCCCAGCACCGTACGAACGGCGGCGACGCCACTCCCCACTACCACTGCCGACCGCGCGGCAACGCGCCCCGCCCGGGCTCCGAAACGTGCAGCACCTGGAACACGTCCCCCTCCGCCTTCGGCGTGTCGTGCGCCCAGAGGGAGAAGTGGACCAGCTCCCAGCGGTGCGGGTCGACGGCCGCCGCAGCGAGCACCGCGCCGTCCTCCCCGGCCAGCCGCCGGGTCTCACCGACCGCGTCCTCCATGACCGCGGCCAGTTCCGCCCCCTCCGGTATCCGCCGCCGGCTGCGCACGGCGACGGCGGTGGGGGAGCCCGCGGCGCCACCCTCCTCGTAGGCGAGGCCCGTCCACTGTCGTACCTCCGGCCGCCCGAAGTCGTCGGCGAGCCGCTGGAAGGCGCCGCCCCAGAGGAAGCGGTTCATGCCCTCCACCGTGTTCCACAGATAGAACGGCGCGTACTGGTTGACCGGCGAACCGTGCACCCCGCGCTCACGCAGCAGATACGTCTTGAAGCCGAGGCCGTCCCAGTCGTCGAGCACATGCCCCACCCGCGCCACCCGGCCTCGGATGACATCCATGTCGTAGTCGGCGGGCAGGGTGAGTTCGTACTGCATGGCGTGCATCAAGTGCCTCCTCAGGAGGGGTAGTTCCCGGGGTCGACGTGCCCGTGCCAGTCGGCGGTCGTGCCGTCCTCGGCGGCCTCGACGACCGCGAGATGCGTCATGAACGTGCGCGGTCCGGCGCCGTGCCAGTGCCACTCGCCCGGCTCGATCCACACGGTGTCGCCCGCGCGGATCGTCTCGGCGGCACCGCCCCTGCGCTGCACGAGTCCCTCGCCCTCCGTCACGTACAGCACCTGGCCGTGCGGATGGGTGTGCCACGCGGTGTGCGCGCCGGGCGTGAAGTGCACGCTGAACATCCGTATCCGGGACGGTGGTTCGGGAGCCGCGAGCTCGTCGAGCCACACCGTGCCGGTGAAGTTCTCCGCCGGACCCTGCCGTGTGTCGGGACGCTTCCTGGTGATCTGCACGTACCTGGACTCCTATCGGGAAGAAATGGGGGACATGCGAGAGATCGGGGAGAGCAGGGCGAGCAGTCCCCGGACCGCCGCGTCGAACGCGCCCGGTGAACCGGACGCACGGGCCAGGACGTACCCGCCCTGCACGGTCGCGAGGATCGTCGACGCGATCTCCTCACCGTCCAGCTCCGGCCCGAACTGCCCCTGTTCCTTGCCCTCTTCGACGATTCCGGCGAGCCGCTCACGGATCGCGTCCAGGGCCTCGTCCACCGGCTCGCGCAACTCGGCGCTGGCGATCACATCCGGATCCATCGTCAGCCGCCCGACCGGACACCCGCGCAGCACATCGCGCTCGCGCCGCAGATACGCCTCGATCCGCTCGTACGGCGTGCCCGGACCGTCGAGTACTCCCTCGGCGGTAGCACGCAGCTCCTCGGCCGTCCGCCGGATCGCGGCAAGCGCCAGATCCGGCTTGCCCTTGAAGTGGTGGTACATGCTGCCCTGCCCGGCGCCCGCCCGCTCCAGGATCGCCTTGGGACTGGTGCCTACGTAGCCGCGCTCCCACAACAACTCGCGGGTGGACTCGATCAACCGCTCCGGAGTGCTCACACAGCGACTGTACATACTAGTAGTTACAGAAGTCGAGCCCTTAAGGAGCAGCCGGAACGACCCCACGTACTCCCCGGGAGGTACACAGACGGCCGCTGGCGGTACGACGACCCGACCCCCTCCCCGGAGCCAGTCTCGATACATCACCGGAAGCCCGCTGAGGGCTCAGGACTCCTTGGAGATGAATCGACATGCAGACTCTGGCGAACTGGAACGGCGGCGGCCCCGGCCCGTGGATCCTGTTCTTCCCGCTGATCTGGGCGGCCGTAGTGGTCGGCGTGGTGACCGTGCTCCGCCGCACGGCCTGGCGCGGTCGCGTCGCCCCCTGGCGCGCGATGAACGACATGCGCCCCACCGGCGACTCCCCCCTCGCCGTCCTCGGCCGCCGTTTCGCCTCCGGCGAGATCGACGAGGACGAGTACTGGCGCCGACTGTCCGTCCTGGACGAGCAGTTCGGCCGTGTCGGCAAGGGCGGCGGCCCGGCATGACCACCGAGACCACCACCCGCACGGCCGCGCGGGTCGTCGACGCCGTCAAGGTGTACGGCGTCGGCGACACCGCCGTTCGCGCCCTGGACGGGGTGAGCGTCGACTTCCCGGCCGGCCGCTTCACCGCGATCATGGGCCCCTCCGGCTCCGGCAAATCCACCTTGATGCACTGCGCGGCCGGACTCGACACACTCACCTGCGGCGCCGCCTACATCGGCGACACGCAACTCGGCGCGCTCGACGACCGACGCCTCACCCTCCTCCGCCGCGACCGCGTCGGCTTCGTCTTCCAGGCCTTCAACCTGATCCCGACGCTGACCGTCGCCGAGAACATCACCCTCCCCCTCGACCTCTCCGGAGCCGGCGGCGACCACGACTGGATCGACGAACTCATCGACGTCGTCGGCCTGCGCGACCGCCTCCACCACCGCCCCTCCGAACTCTCCGGCGGCCAGCAGCAACGCGTCGCCGTGGCAAGGGCGTTCGCAGGCCGCCCCGAGGTCGTCTTCGCCGACGAGCCGACCGGCAACCTCGACTCCCGCTCCGGCGGCGAGGTCCTCGGCCTGCTCCGCCGCGCCGTACGGCAGACGGACCGCACGGTCGTCATGGTCACCCACGACCCGGTGGCCGCCGCCCATGCCGACGAGGTCGTCTTCCTCGCCGACGGACGCCTGGTGGACCGTATGGAATCCCCCACGGCCGACAAGGTGCTGGACCGCCTCAAGGCCTTCGAGGTGAGGTCATGAACGCGTCCGTACGCCTGAGCATGTCCTCCCTGCGGGCCCACAAAAGGCGCTTCGCCGGTACGTTCCTCGCAGTGTTCCTCGGGGTCGCCTTCCTCGCCGGGACCCTGGTCATGGGCGACACCCTGCGCGCCAACTTCGACACCATGTTCGGCGACGCGACCAGCGGCACGGACGCAGTGATCCGCAGCGCCGACGCCATCACAGCACCCGGCGAGAGCCAGGGGGTGCGGCAACCGGTGAGCACGTCCTTGCTGAAGACCCTCGCCCAGATCCCCGGCGTGGCAGCCGCAGCCCCCAGCATCCAGGGCGCGGGCCAACTAGTCGGCGCCGACGGCAAACCCATCGGAGGCCAGGGCCCGCCCACTCTCGCCGGCAACTGGATCACCGACCCGGAACTCAACCCGTACCGCCTGGCCGAGGGCCGCACTCCCGCCGTCTCCGGTGAGGTCGTCGTCAACCGAGGCGCCGCCGACAAGGGCCACCTGAAGATCGGCGACACCACAACGCTGCGCACACCGGACCCCGTCAAGGTGAAGATCGTCGGCCTCGCGACCTTCGCCGGCGAGGACGGCATGGCACAGGTGACGTTCACCGGTATGACACAGGCGGACGCCGAGAAGTACCTCACCGCCAAGCCCGGCGAGGCATCGGGCATCAGCGTGCGCGCAGGCCCCGGCCTGAGCCAGCAGCAACTGGTCGACCGCCTGACTCCTGTCCTGCCCAAGGGAGTTGAGGCCATCACGGGCCAGGAGTCGGCGCGGGAGAACACGGACATGATCTCCTCCCAATTCCTGACGATCTTCACCACGTTCCTCCTGGTCTTCTCGGGCATCGCCCTGCTGGTGGCGACCTTCTCCATCCACAACACCTTCGCCATCGTCATCGCCCAACGCACCCGCGAGAACGCCCTGTTGCGGGCTCTCGGCGCTTCCCGCCGCCAGGTCACCGCGGCCACCGTCACCGAGGCGAGCGTCGTAGCCGTGACCGCATCGGCAGCCGGCCTCGCGGGCGGAATCGGCATCGCAGCCGGACTGAAGCTGCTGTTCCCGGCAATCGGATTCCCTTTCCCAGGCGGCGACTTGGTGATCCGCACTCTCTCCATGGTCCTGCCACTGGCGGTAGGCACGGTCGTCTGCCTGGCCTCCGCGCTCATGCCGGCCATCCGTGCGGGCCGCACCGCTCCCTTGGCCGCGCTCCGCGAGACGGCGGTGGACCAGTCCGGAACATCCCGCGTCCGAGCGCTCACCGGAGCGACCCTGGCCACCCTCGCGCTCGCCGTGACACTCACCGGCGTACTCGTCTCACCATCCCTGCTGCTGGCGGGACTTGGGGCGCTGCTGGCCCTGATCGCCTTCGTGGTCCTGGGCCCGGTCGCCTCCACCACGGCGGTACGCGTCCTGGGCATCCCGCTCGACCGACTGCGCGGCATCACCGGCGGCCTCGCCAGGCGCAACGCCCTGCGCAACCCCCGCCGCACGGCCGCCACCGCGAGCGCGCTGATGATCGGCGTGGCCGTCGTCTCGCTCTTCACGGTCTTCGGCGCCTCACTGAAGGCCACGATGGACCAGACCGTGTCCCGGTCCTTCGCCGGTGACGTGGCCGTCAGTACCCCCTCCTTCGGTGCGGGCGGCAGCGGACTGAGCCCTCAACTGGCAGGGGCCATCGGCAGGTTGCCCGAAGTGGACACAGCAGTCGGACTGGGCCGAGGAGTGGCCGAAGTCAACGGCAAGGGAAGGGCGTTGACGGTGACGGACCCCACCGCCCTGGCCCGCACCTTCGACCTCGGCAAGATCCAGGGCTCCCTGAGCACCCTGGGCACCGACGGCATGGCCATCACGCGCACAGAAGCGGACCGCCAACACCTCACCACCGGCAGCAAGGCCCAACTCACCTTCACCGACGGCAAGAAGAAGACCTTCACGGTCCGCGCGGTCTACGGCCAGTCCGAACTCGCCGGCGACTACGTCATCACCCGAGCCGCGTGGTCCCCACACCGCACCCAGGACTCCGACACATTCGTCGCAGTCTCCTTCAAGGACGGAGTGAGCACGGCGAAGGGCAAGGCCGCCGTAGAGAAGGTCGCCGACCGCTACGGCGCCCCACAAGTCCAGACCCGCCACGAATACGCCCAGTCCTCGGCAGGCGGCATAGACATGATGCTGACCCTCGTCTACGCACTACTCGCCCTCGCGGTCCTGATCGCTCTCCTGGGCATCGCCAACACGCTGACCCTGGCGATCCACGAACGCACCCGAGAACTGGGCCTGTTGAGGGCCGTGGGCCAGACCCGCCCCCAACTCCGGGCCATGGTCCGCTGGGAGTCGGTCCTGGTGGCAGCCTTCGGCACGCTGGGCGGCCTCACCCTCGGCGCCTTCCTGGGCTGGGTCCTGGTCAAGGCCTCGGACGGAGCAAGCGACAGCACCTTCGCCTTCTCCATCCCACCCCGACAACTCCTCCTGGTAGCCCTGGTGGGCCTGACAGCAGGGGCACTCGCAGGCCTCCGCCCAGCCCGTCGAGCCGCACATCTCGACCTACTGCGAGCCATCACCGCGGAGTAACCCCGGCGAGGGCCCGAAGGGCTGAGCACGGTGGGGCTCTCGACACCGGCTTAAGGCGCCCCGAAGGCGACCGAACCAAAGGAGGTGCGCGAACGGCGCCTACCCGACACCGGCCCAGTCAGCCCCAAGCCCCCCCAACCCAAATCACCGCCCGATCAACCGGCAACGGCCGACCGGGCGGGAGCGTGCTGGGCCCGGTGTTCGTCCACCGGAAGCTCGACCTCACTGACGAACCGGTGCGTGGGCTTCTCCGATCCAATCCCCACCCGACGTGCGGGCCGAGCCGATGCCGGCGTAGACGCCACCGCCGTCGGCACAGGCGCAGGAGAAGGCGCGGAAAGCGTGAACCAGACAACCTTCCCGGACTCCCCGTCCGGCCGCACCCCCCAGCTCTCGCTGACGGCGGCCACCATGGCGAGCCCCCGCCCACACGTGGCAGTGGCCGCGACGTCCGAGATGTCGCCGACGACCGGAAGCCGGGGGTCGTGGTCGTGCACGGAGACGACGAGGTGGTCGAGCAGCAGCTCGATCTCGACGGTGCATGTCTTGTCGGGCTGGGCGTGCCGGTGGACGTTGGTCAGGAGCTCTGTCACACCGAGCGCGGCCCGGTCTATCAGTGGATCCAGATGCCAGTAGCGCAACTGCGCAGATACGATTCTGCGGACCTGGCCGATCCGCGACGGCAGGGCTTGGAGCTCTACCGCGCAGTGCCTGTTTGGGTGAGTGATCACGGCTGCGACTCCCCGACGAGAGGTCCGGAAGAACACGGAGTTCGGATCCAGCAGGCTGGTCGAGGGAAATAGGCCGCCTGCTGTTGTGCCCGGCGGCTGGTTCGCAGCGTTATCGCCGGTAAACCCAGAGTGACGTGAGACCAGAGTGACGCAGGGGTGGCGGTCCCGCAACTTGCCGCTCTTCACCGCCTGCTCGCGGCACCGGTCAACCGATGCTCTCCACCGCCTGCTCGCGCCACGGTCGGCTGCCACCCTGCGCGGCCGGCCCGCGCCGCCCGCCGCCGATCAGTCAGCCGCCCCCGCGTCCGGCCGCCTTGCGCACGGCCTCGATGAACCGTCGTGCCGCGGGGGGACCAGGCTGCCCCGGCGCGGGGTCGTGCTCGCCGAGCGTCAGCAGGTACCGCTTGCCGTTCAGGTCGGCCAGCGCCCGGTCCTCCGGGGCGAACCAGGGCTTCGACGCGCGTACCGCCTGCACCGGCGCGCTGTCGATCTCACTGCCGTAACTGGTGAGCAACTCCAGCCTGCCGTCGTTGATCCGGACCTGTCCGGCCCGGGTGAGTGACCGCAGCCGCTTTCCGATCCGCACGCCTGTGGCCGTGAACTCCGGCTCCGCCATGCTTCCCCGCCCCCTTGCTCCAGGACATCTCGTGATCCAGTGTGCGCCCCCGTTCAGGACGTTCGTCCCGCTCCGGTGCAGTCTGCCCGCACCGGGCGTCGAGCACCAGTACGCACGACGCGGTCACGGTGAGTACCCGGAGCACTCGCATAAATGCGCCCCCAGGATCCGCGGTGATCGCTTCCCGGGATCCGCGGTGATCGCTCCCCAGGGGTGCCTTTGACCTTCCCAAAGGCATGTTTATGCAGGTGAGAAGCGTGTGGAAGGTGCATATGATCGAGGTGTCGGCCGCGCGAGGCGCCGTCGGCGCGAAGCGTAAGGAGCCCCGCCGTGAGCACCACCCCACAGGCCCCGACCGGTGCCACCCCCGATGTCGACCGCAGTGACGCCGCCTACCGGAGCTGGCTGAAAGAAGCCGTCCGCAGGGTCCAGGCCGACGCCAACCGCTCCGCCGACACCCACCTGCTCCGCTTCCCGCTGCCCGAACGCTGGGGTATCGACCTCTACCTCAAGGACGAGTCGACCCACCCGACGGGCAGCCTCAAACACCGCCTCGCCCGCTCCCTCTTCCTCTACGGCCTGTGCAATGGCTGGATCCGGCCCACTCGCCCGGTGATCGAGGCGTCCAGCGGCTCCACTGCCGTCTCCGAGGCGTACTTCGCCAAGCTGATCGGTGTCCCCTTCATCGCGGTCATGCCCCGCACGACCAGCGCCGAGAAGATCCGCCTCATCGAATTCCACGGCGGCCGGTGCCACTTCGTGGACGACCCGCGCAAGATGTACGAGGAGTCGGCCGCCCTGGCGGTGGAGACCGACGGCCACTACATGGACCAGTTCACCTACGCGGAGCGGGCCACGGACTGGCGCGGCAACAACAACATCGCCGAATCCATCTTCCGCCAGCTGGAGTTGGAGCGGTTCCCGGAGCCCGCGTGGATCGTCGCCACGGCCGGCACCGGCGGCACCTCGGCGACCCTCGCCCGCTACGTCCACTACACGCAGCGCGACACCCTGGTCTGTGTCGCCGATCCGGAGAACTCCTGTTTCTTCGAGGGCTGGACCACCGGCGATCCGGACGTCACCCGCGACTGCGGCTCCCGTATCGAGGGCATCGGCCGCCCCCGGATGGAACCGAGCTTCGTGCCCGGCGCCATCGACCGCATGATGCAGGTCCCGGACGCGGCCAGCATCGCCGCCGTACGAGCTCTGGAACAAGCCATCGGCCGCAAGGCGGGCGGCTCCACGGGCACCGGCCTCTGGAGCGCCCTGAAGATCATCGCCGAGATGGTGGCAGCGGGCCAACAAGGCAGCGTGGTAACCCTGTTGTGCGACCCGGGCGACCGCTACCTGGACAAGTACTACTCGGACGAGTGGCTGACGGAACAGGGCCTGGACATCACCCCGTACAGCAAGGCGATCACGTCGCTCTTGGCAACGGGAGTATGGCCGACCTGAGCTGAAGAGCGCCGGTTGGTCAGCGTCCCTTTCAGGGGCGCGGGGCTGTGTCGATTCGCGGCTCCGCCGAGCGGGCGCGACCAGCCGCGACGGACCCGCGGAAGAACGACGAGCTATCGCCCCAGCCGCCGGTCCAAGGCAGCCACCGCCCCCTTGAACGCCCGCCCCAACCCGGGACGCGCCATCCTCACCGCACCCCGAAACACCGCGTTCCCCTCCACGGCGAACGTCCACTGGACGCGCGTCCCACCCCCGGAGGGGATCAGCCGCCACTCCTCGGCCATCGCCCGCGCCCCCGGCGCATTGGTGACGTCGACCCGGTACGCGTACACCTCTGCCTCCTTCGCCGCGATCACCGTCTCCCGGAAGTGACCGCCGCCCCTGAGCCGGATGTCACGTCCGGCACCGTCGTCGACGGACTCCGCCCGGGTCACGGCCGAGAACCACTCGGCCCACCCGGGCACATCGTCGTTGAGGGCGTGGAAGACCGCGTCCGGTGCCGCGGACATCTCCTGCGCGAAGACCAGCCGTACCGGAGCGGTGTCGATGAAGTCGAGCCCCACGGGGCGCAGACGGTGGGCCATGGACGTGAACCCCCTTGCCGGAGAAGGGAAGTTGACCGAGCGACGTTGACCGAAACGACGTCGTCCGAAGCGAGGTCACGATAGCTGGCGATCCGTCAGATGTCTGCCCCGTCCCGTCAGATGTCGTCCTCGTCGTCGGGTTCGCCCGCCACCACCAGTCGCCGCAGATGCTCCGAGATGTCCTCGCGCGCCTCGGCCGGCAGCCCCGCGTCCGTCACCAGCGTGTCGACCTGCTCCAGCGCGGCGAACGAACTCAGGCCCACCGTCCCCCACTTGGTGTGGTCGGCGACCACCACGACCCGCCGCGCGGACTGCACCAGCCTGCGGTTGGTCTCGGCCTCCGCGAGGTTCGGCGTGGACAGTCCGGCCTCGACCGATATGCCGTGGACGCCGAGGAAGAGCATGTCGAAGTGGAGCGCCGCGATCGCCTGGTCGGCGACCGGGCCCACCAGCGAGTCGGAGGGGGTGCGCACCCCGCCGGTCAGGACGACCGTCGCCGCGCCCTGCCGCTGCCCCGAGGTGCGCTGCGCCGCGTGGAAGACGTCCGCCACTCGCACCGAGTTGGTGACCACGGTGAGATCGGCGACCTCAAGCAGATGGTGTGCCAGCGCGTACGTCGTCGTACCGCCCGAGAGTGCGATCGCCGTGCCGGGCGCGACCAGCTCCGCCGCGGCCCGTGCGATGTCCTCCTTGGCGGTCAGCTCAAGACCCGACTTCGCTTCGAAGCCCGGTTCGTGCGTGCTCGCCTCGACGACCGGTACCGCCCCGCCGTGCACCTTCTCCAGGACGCCCTGGCGGGCCAGCGCGTCGAGGTCGCGGCGTACGGTCATGTCCGACACGCCGAGCTTGCGGGTCAGTTCGTTGACGCGGACACCGCCCCGGCGCCGGACCTCGTCGAGGATCAGGGCGCGCCGCTGCTCCGCGAGGAGGTTCTGATTCTCACTCACGTACGCTCCGGTCCTTTCGCCTCAACCCGTCCGACCGTCCGGCGCACCGGCTCGGAGCAGGACCTTCGTCCCGGCTGCGGTGCGCGGACGTCCCATCCTCGCACGCCCCCGCAAGCACTGCGCCATCGCCTGTCCCGACGCGCACATGTCATCGGGGTCTCATCCGTCCCCCGTGTTGTCACACGGATCGGGGAGATTCGGTCACAGGGCGTGTGCGACGCGCCGGAAGGGGCGATCCTGTTGTGCACACGAACACAGCCAGACGGTGCGTCACGGGGGATGTGCGAACAGTGGAGCGTGTGCAGGAACATGCCGTCACGAGCGGGGTCGACGAGCCCGCCGGACGGCCCGACCGGACCGAACCCGCCCTGGAACTCCTGGTCCACGGAGTCGGCGGCGCCACACCCGAGGCGATGCTCGGTGATCCGCGCACGGTGCGGATCACCGGCGACGACACAGCGGCCGTCTTCCGGCGCGCCGCCGACGTCGACGCCGAGTCCAGAACCGCCGACGGCCGCACCGGACCGATCCGCGAGGCGTACGTCTGGTGCAACCTGACCTCCGGCAACGGCACCCGCGCCCTGTGGCTGTTGCTGCTGCCGTTCATGGTCGTCAACCTCGCGCACTGGATGCGCCCCACCGCGCGCGACCGGAAACGGACGGTGCGCTTCTACGGCCTGCTGGTGCGGCTCGCGGGACTCACCCTGACCGTGCTGCTCGTGGCGGCGGCCTGCGAGGTCGCCCTCGATCTCGCCGCCTGGCAGTGCGCGGGCACGCGCGCGTGCGCCGAGCGCCACTCCTGGCTGGGCTTCCTTTCGCCCGCCGTGTCGCACGACAGCTGGTGGAGCCGCCCCGGCCGCCGCCTCGCGCTCGCCGCCCTGGTGCCGACCGCGCTGACCGTGCTGCTCTGGTACCTCTCGCGCCGTACCTGGAGCGAGTACGAGTCCCAGCAGCCGATGCCCCGCAGAGCCGAGCCCGACGACGAGCCCGACAGCAGTGCCCTGGGCCGCCCCGGCTTCTGGTACGGCCGCCGCCTGGTCGCCCGGCTCCGTGCCGCCCACACGGCGGCCGGCCTCCTGGTGGTCGCCGCTGCCGTCACCGTCTCGGCGGCCCGCTTCGACCGCGGCCCCGACGGCTCCCACGCACTGGTCGGCCTCGGCGCGCTCCTGGAGGCCGCGCTCGCCGGCCTCGCCTTCGTCGTGGTCTACGTCGTGTGCCGCCGAGGCCGCAGCGAGCACCGCCTAGACCAGGCCCTGGACCGCCGTCTCGTACGACGCCTGCCGCTCGGCGCGCTCCTGCTGCTCGTTCTCGCTCTGCTGTACGCCGGCTGGTCGCGTCCGGGATGGGAGTCCTCCGGCCGGCTGCCGGGAGACCCCGTCTTCGGTGGAATCGCCCTGGTCCAGGGTCTGCTGGTGATCGTCCTCGCGGTCGTCGCCCACCTGCTGCAGCGCACCCACCCCGACCCGCGCGCCGCGATGCGCGGCCTCGGCGGACCGGCCGTCGCGATGCTGGCCTGCGCCCTGGGCGGTGTGATGTCCGGCGGGGTGTCCCAGCGGGTCTCCGACTGGCTGGACGGCACCGGCACGTCCATCGCGGGCCCGCCCGTCCTGCTCACCTGGCAGGCCTCGGTGATCCCGCTGCTCCTGGTCGTCGTACTCGTCCTCTGCTGCGCACTCGGCCACCGCACCTGGCGGCTGCGCCGTAGCGAACTGGCCGCCGTGGCGCTCGACTACCCGGGTGGGCGCAAGGACCGGACGCGCACCGCCCGGATCGCGAGCACGCGCGCGATGGCCACGCTCACCGACCGCGGCCCCCTCCTCGTCGCCGTCACCGCGACCGCCACCTTGCTCCTGGGTGCCGGAGCGCTGATCGGTGCCTTCACCACCGACAGAACACCGTCGCGGGCAGGGCAGGGGGGTCATGCCTTCGTACACGGGGCCGCCCAGACCTCCCAGGGCCTCGGCTCCTGGCTGATCGGGCTCGGCTTCGTACTCTTCGTCACCTGGGGCAGGCGCGCCTACAAGGACCCCTCCGCGCGGCGCACCATCGGCATCCTGTGGGACGTCGGAACCTTCTGGCCGCGCGCCGCCCACCCCTTCGCCCCGCCCTGCTACGCCGAGCGCGCGGTCCCCGACCTGACCTGGCGGATCGCCACCTGGACCCGCGCCACCGGCGGCCGGCTCGTCATCTCCGGCCACTCCCAGGGCAGCGTCCTCGCCGCCGCCGCGGCCTGGCAGCTCAAACCGGCCCAGCGCAAACGAGTCGCCCTCCTGACCTACGGCTCACCCCTGGAGCGCCTCTACGGCCGCTGGTTCCCCGCCCACTTCGGACCGGCCGCGCTCAGCCGTCTGCACCACGAGGTCGACTGCTGGCGCAATCTGTACCGGCTGACCGACCCCATCGGCGGCCCGGTGCGCCTGACCGGCGACTGCGGCCCCGAGGTGGACCACGGTCCCCTCAAGGACCCGCTGGAGTACGGCCGTACCGCCCAACACCCGCTGCCCGCCCCGATCCTGGGCCACTCCGACTACCAGGCCGATCCGGCGTTCGCCGAGGAGCGGGCACGGCTGTTGGCGAGGCTGCGGCCCGAGGTGCCGCCTCAGGGCAGCTCGGGCAGGTCCTCCGCGTAGAGCAGGGTCAGGTCGTCCGTGCTCGGCTCCTGGACATGGGCGACCCGGCTCGCGTGCCGCTCCACCATCGCCTCGAAGGTCTGCCGCGCCGTACGGCCGTTGCCGAACGCGGCACCCTTCGGGATCGTGGTGAAGTACTTCGTCAGCCCCTCGGACGCGCCCTCGGCCAGCCGGTACTCGTGCTCCTCGGCCTGCTGCTCGACGATCCTCAGCAGTTCCTCGGGGTTGTAGTCGCTGAAGGTGATGGTCCGTGAGAAACGGGACGCCACACCGGGGTTGACGGACAGGAACCGCTCCATCTCGGCCGTGTAGCCCGCGACGATCACCACGACCGCGTCGCGGTGATCCTCCATCAGCTTCACGAGCGTGTCGATGGCCTCTTTACCGAAGTCGCGGCCCGAGTCCTCCGGGGACAGCGCGTACGCCTCGTCGATGAACAGCACCCCGCCGCGCGCCTTGTCGAAGGCCTCCTGGGTGCGGATCGCCGTGGAACCGATGTGCTCGCCGACCAGGTCGACCCGGGACACCTCGACCAGATGCCCCTTCTCCAGGACGCCGAGCGAGGCGAGGATCTCGCCGTAGAGCCGGGCGACCGTCGTCTTGCCGGTGCCGGGGGAGCCGGTGAAGACCAAGTGCCGTTTGACGGAAGCCGCCTTGAGGCCGGCCTGCTGGCGGCGGCGGCCCACCTCGATCATGTCGATGAGGGAGCGCACCTCGCGCTTGACGCTGTCCAGGCCGACCAGCGCGTCGAGTTCACCGAGGACCGCCTTGGAGGTGCGGGACTCCTTGTCCGGTTCCGGCGCGGTGACCGGGGGCGCTTGTTCGGCGGTGCGCTGGCCGGGGATCGCGCCCAGCACGCTGGTCGACTGGCTCGCCGTCTCCACGGCCGTCTCATGGGCGGTGGGCTGCTTGAGGCCGCTCTCGTCGCTGGTGCAGTCCTCGACGACGGGTCCGGTGCCGGGCCCCGCGTCCGGTCCGGCGTCCGCGAACTCGTAGCCACCGCGCGCGCACCGCTCTGTACGGCACTTCTTGAGCGTCGTACGACAGCCGTCTATGACGTGGAAGCCGTAGCCACCGCTGCCCGTCACCCGGCAGCCCTGGAAGGTGCCCCGGCCGCCCGCGGAGACGTAGAAACCGGCCTCGGCGGGGGAGTCGACCGTGCAGCGCTCGATGGTGGGGTCGGCGCCCTTGGTGACGATCACGCCGGTCTGGGTGGCGTCCACCGTGCAGTTGTTCAGGGTGCCGCCGCTGCCGTGGTCGCGGAACCAGGCGCCCGTGGCCGCGTCCCGGATCCGGCAGTCGTCGAGCTGCGCGGTCGCGCCGTCGCTCACCGACACGGCCGTGTTGCGCACCTGCGAGATGTCGCTGTCGACGACGTCCGCGCGCGAGCCGCGGTCGAGCACGAACAGCGCGTCCGGTACGTCGTGCACCCGGCAGGAGTCGAGGACCACCGTCGCGCCGTCGCTGACCCACACCGCCGGATAGTCGCCCGTGCTGTCGAAGATCTCGCACTGGTTGGCGTCCACGCGCGTGCCCGGGTCCCACACCGACAGTCCGTTGCGCCCGAACTGACGCACAGTCGTCCGTGTCAGCGTCAGGACCGAACGGGAGCGCAGGTCGACCGCGTTCTCCGGGATGTCGTGGATACGGCAGTCGGCGAGCGTCAGCACCGCGTCCGTGTCGAGCGTGACGCCGTCCGCGGCCGTACGGTGCACATCGCAGTCGGTGAGGTGCGCGGTGGCCCGGGCGGTGATCTGCACGCCGCTGCCGCGTGTCTCGTAGACCTCGCAACCCACCGCCTCCAGCGAGGAGTTCTCGCCCGTGGCGGACAGGCCCACGCCCGACGCGTGGTGGATGCGGCAGCGCTCCAGGCGCGGGTGGCCGCCCGCGCGGACCGCGACGCCCGCCTGGCCGGCCGAGACGACCTCGCACTCCTCGAACACCCCGCCACCGCCGTCGAGTACGGCGATCCCGATGCCGGCCGGGTTGTCGACCGTGCAGCGCCGCACGGTGGGGCGGGCACCGCCGCGCACCTCGATGCCGGACGCGGAGCGCGTGACGATCCGAAGGTCCGTCAACTCCGGTGCGCCCTCCTCGACAAGGAGCGCGGGCGCGGCCGAGTCCTGGCCCTCGACATGCAGGTCCTGGACCGCGGCGGAGGCGCGGACGGTCAACGGCACGCCGTCCAGGGGCGCGATGCGCACCGAGCCGGGCGAACCCTCGGGGCCGCGCAGGGTCACCGACCGCTGGACGACGAGGTTCTCCCGGTAGGTGCCGGGAGCGACGGTGAGGACGTCTCCCTCGGCCGCGGCCTCCAGGGCGGCGGCGAGCGACGCGTACTCACCTGTGCGGCGCCGCCACCTCGATGTACCGGTGTGCGTCACCTGGACCGTGCCCTGTGCCATGGCGCTGCTGTGCCCCCACCTCGTGGTACGCGGGTTGATGCCGAAGCCTTCGCCGGTCCACCGTAGCGTGCGTGCGGGCGGTGGGTTGACCAGAGCCGGAAGGCTGTCAGCTGCCGGTGCCGGTCCGGCCCCAGTCCGGGCCCGCCCGCTCCCATGCCCGGTCCCAACGCGCGTACCTGCGGCGGACCATGCGCCACAGCACGAACCGTCGGCCGCTGTCGACGAGCCCGGCGGTCAGCAGCGCCGCACCGAACCCGGCGAGCACGGCGTGCGTCGTCGCCGTGGCCGAGTCCAGCGGGCGGGTCACTATGCGGCCGTGCTGGTCCGTCCAGAGCCTGAAGTGGTCGCCCTTGTGCGGGGTGTTGAGGCTCGCCATCACCGCGCCGTGCTGGACGGTGCCGTCCGGCGCGGTCCAGTCGGCGAGGACCCGGGTGCGGACGTCCCGCGCGGTGGCCGAGTCGGGGTCGGGGTCGATCTCGGTCCCCTTGAGTTTCTTGACCACCGTGGCCGTCACGGCATGCCGGTCCGCGTGCTGCTCCCGCACCGACCGCTGCAGGGTGTCCTGCGCGACGGCGCCGACGAGCGAACCGATCAAGGGTGCGGCGATCAGGACCAGCAGCAGGACCACGAGGGCCAGCCAGGCCTCGACCAGATCGGTCGCGCGACGCAGCGGATTGCGCCGCCAGCGCCACAGACCCCTGATTGCTCCCACCGTCCCGCACCCCCTTCCCGCTCCGTGATAACTCCTGGGAGAGCCGTCCACGCGAGACCGGTGTCGAAGAGAGAGCGAAATCACCTCTCCCGGGGCCTCTCATGAACTTCTCACGGATCTCAACGACCGGGCCCACGGGGAGGGTTCCCGACCCGCACCCTCATCGGCGGATCCCCGCCTACGCGAGAATCCGGACCGGATCACCGACGCGGATCGTGCCGGTGGACAGGGGCACCAGGTTCTGCCCGAAGATGAGCCTGCCGCCGATACGGCGGTGCCGGGCCAGGGTGCGCAACGGCTCCTTGCCGCGCTCGGCGGTGCCCTGGTCGGTGGTGGTCACGACGCAGCGCCCGCACATCTTCACGACCCGGAAGGCGACCTCGCCGATCGCGAGACGCGACCAGTCGTCCTCGGCCCAGGCAGCCGTACCCGCCACGACGGCGTTGGGCCGGAACCGGTTCATGGGCAGCGGCCCCTCGGCCGGGTAATCACCTTGCGCGATCAGGGAGTTCAGGGCGTCGAGGGAGGCCTCGGAGGTCAGCAGCAGCGGATAGCCGTCGGCGAAACCGACCGTCTCACCGGGAAGTCCGTACTGAGGGTCGACGGGGCGGCGCGTGGCGGGATGGTCCATGTGGACGAGACGGACCCCGAACTCCAGATACGCGCTGCACCACAGGTGCGCGGAGTCCGAGGCCGGTACCGCGTCCACCTTGGTACCGAAGATCTCCATCGCCACGGTGGCGACCGGCTCCGGAACGGGCACGGTCAGCGGGTCGAGGCCGGGCGCGGACAGACGAACACCGCCGCCGGGCAGAAGCTCGGCGGCGGCCAGTGCGAGACGCGGGTGCTCGCGTTGCGTGACGACCTTTCCCCCGTCGTCGATCAGCGCCCAGCGTCGGTCACCGGCCGGCCCCCAAGGCTCCACCTGAGCCTCCCGGGGAGAGAAGCCCCGGAGCGCCTTGACCGGATGAACGTGGATCGACCGCAGCTCCGCATTCCCCATCACTCCATCGTGCCAGGTGGCACCGACAGCGCAGGATGCGGATCAGTAACCGCGGTACTGCTGGTTGTTGCTGTACGGGTCCTGCTGGTACGGAGCGGGGGCCGGGCGGGGAGCCGCCGGACGCATCGCCTCGTAGCCGGCCGGAGCCGCCATCGGACGCGGCTGCTGTTGCTGCTGGCCGTAACCGCGCGGCGGGGCCTGCTGCGGGATGTAGGCGGCGGGCGCCTGCTGCAGCGGCGAGGGCTGCTGCGCCTGCGGGTAGCCGTAGGGGGTCTGCGACGGGCCGGCCGGGAGGGCGGGCAGCGCCGACGGCAGCGCGGGCAGGTTGCTCCCCGGCATGTCGTACGCGGCGGGAACCCGGATCGGTGCGATCTGCGGGGTCCCCCGCTCGGCCACGAGGGAGTCGTAGATCGGAGTGTCCGGGAAGGAGGCGGAGTAGTAGCCGCCGCCATAAGTGGAGCGGGGGGAGGTCATGGCACATAAGTTAAGCCCACGATGTGGTGGTTGGGGAGACCGATTAGAGGGTTGTTTTCCGTGTCGGCAGTGGCATGGGATCCCCAATGCGAGCGAACTTGTCAAAAAAGGGCATGGATCCGTGTTCGGATCGTGTAAAGCCCGAGTTCCCGGCGGGTTACCAGCGGTTGGCCACGGGTGTTGCCGCGCTCCTCATGGGCGTTCGCGGCCCCGGGGAATAGGTTGTGCGAGTAGACACCCAATGGGCTGCCGGGGCGTGACCTGGCACGGCGACACGTGATGGGGGCAGACATGTCAATGCCGAAAGGATCGAATGTTCCGGTGCCGACGACGGCACTGCGCGTCGAATTGGGGTGGCGGTCCGGCCCCGGAGTCCCCGACGCGGACGCCTCGGCCCTGCTCCTGGTCGACGGGAAGGTCCGCACCGACGGCGACTTCGTCTTCTACAACCAGCCGACGCACTCCTCCGGCGCGGTCCGTCACGAGGGCAAGGGCAACGCCGGCGGGCGGATGACCGACACCCTGCTCGTCGACCTCGCGCGCGTGGAGCCCGCCGTGGACCGCGTCGTCCTCGCCGCCTCCGCCGACGGCGGAACGTTTGGCCAGGTCCCCGATCTGTACATCGAGGTCCGGGACGCCGCACAGCACACCGTGGTCGCCCGCTTCGACAGCACGGGCGCGACGGTCGAGACAGCCTTCGTGCTCGGCGAGTTCTACCGCCGCCAGGGCGCCTGGAAGTTCCGCGCCGTCGGCCAGGGCTACGGCAGCGGGCTCGAAGGCCTGGCGACCGACTTCGGCATCACCGTGGACGAACCGCAGCAGGCGGCACCGGCCGCCACCATGCCGCCACCCTCAGGACCGCCGGTGAACCTGCCCCCGCCGCCCGTGACCGTGGTTCCACCCGTGACCATGGCGCCGCCGCCCCCTCCGCCCCCGATGCCGCCCACCGCCCCAGTCCGGCTCTCCAAGGTGACCCTCACCAAGGCGGCTCCCTCGGTCTCCCTGACCAAGCAGGGCGGTACCTCGGGTGCCATGCGCGTGAACCTCAACTGGGAGGTGCGCAAGCAGTTCTCGGGCTGGGGCAGCAAACGCGGCCGGGCGGTCGCGATGCACGCGGACCTCGACCTCGACCTGTGCGCCCTGTACGAACTCGCCGACGGCCGCAAGGGCGTCGTCCAGGCCCTGGGCAACGCGTACGGCTCCCTTCAACTGCCGCCGTACATCCACCTCGACGGCGACGACCGCACCGGCGCGTCGGCGAGCGGCGAGAACCTCACCGTCAACCTCGACCACATCAAGGACTTCCGGCGCATCCTCGTCTTCGTGACCATCTACGAAGGCGCCCGTTCCTTCGCCGACCTGCACGCCACCGTCACCCTCCAGCCGCAGCACGGCGCCGCGATCGACTTCTCGCTCGACGAGTGCACGGTCCCCTCCACGGTGTGCGCGCTCGCCCTGATCACCAACACCGGGGGCGACCTCGTCGTCCAGCGCGAGGCCCGCTACCTCGTCCCGGACCGCGGGGTGAGCCCGCAGCGGACCGTGGACCGCATCTACGGGTGGGGCATGAACTGGACACCAGGTCGCAAGTGAACGCTCAGCTCTCCTCGCCGACGACGGCGTCAGGACGCGCGTAGGTGCGGCCCTTCCAGGCCGCACCGCGTCCCCTGTAGTGCTGCACCGCGGAATCGACCGTCATGAAGAGGTACAGAAACGCGGTGAACGGCAACAGGGGAGCGAGCCACAACGGCTGCCCGTAGTAGCGGAGCATCGGGACGTACGTCCCCGTCATCACCAGCCACGCGAGCCCGCCGAGAACCGCCGCCCCAGCGCTGCCCGCGCCCAGCCCCACGAACAGGGCCACCGGGGGCACGAGATACACCAGCGCCAGCCCCACGACGGTGCCCAGGAGGAGCAGCGGGTTGTGCCGCAGCTGCGCGTACGCGCTGCGCGAGACCATCCGCCACAGGTCGTGCAGTCGCGGATACGGGCGCACACTGTCCACCCGCTCGGCGAGCCCCAACCAGATGTGGCCCCCACCGCCCTTGACGGCACGCGCGAGTGCCACGTCGTCGATCACCGCGTGCCGGATGGCGTCCGGGATCCGCGCCCGCTCGGCCGTGTCGGCACGCAACAGGACACAGCCGCCCGCCGCTGCCGCGGTGCGGGCGCCCTTCCGGCCGATCCGGCGGAACGGATACAGCTGCGCGAAGAAGTAGACGAACGCCGGCACCACCAGCCGCTCCCACAGACTCTCCACCCGCAGCCGGGCCATCAGCGAGACGACGTCGAAGCCGCCGGTGCGCGCCGCCGCCACCAACTCCCGCAGACTGTCCGGGGCGTGCGAGATGTCCGCGTCCGTCAGCAGCAGATACTCGGGGCCACGCGCGCGTGCCAGCTCGACACCGTGCCGTACGGCCCACAGCTTGCCCGTCCAGCCCGCCGGCGGTTCACCGGGGGAGTCCACGGTCAGCGGCAACCCGCCCCGTGCCCGCGCGAGTTCACGGGCCAGGTCCCCGGTGCCGTCCGAACTCCCGTCGTCGACAAGGAAGATCTCCGCCCGCCCGGGATAGTCCTGGGCGAGCAGCGACGGCAGACTCTCCGGCAGTACGGCGGCCTCGTCACGGGCCGGCACGACCACGCAGACCGACGGCCAGTCGTCCGGGTCGGTACGGGCCGGCAGTCTGACATCCGTGCGCCAGAAGAAGCCCTGACAGAGCAGCAGCCACAGCCAGGCGGCGAGTGATACGGCGGCGGTCCACACGACGGTGCTCACGGGCGCAGTTTGCCCCACGGAGGCGGCTCCACAGAGGCCATCGTCTATCGTGGCCGGGTGAAGATCGCGCTCATGGACTCCGGAATCGGCCTTCTGGCGGCCACCGCGGCGGTACGACGCATGCGCCCCGACGCGGATCTCGTACTCTCCCTGGACCCCGACGGCATGCCCTGGGGACCGCGGACTCCGGAAGACCTCACGCGGCGCGCGCTGGCCGTGGCCGAGGCCGCCGCCGCGCACCGGCCCGACGCCCTGATCATCGGGTGCAACACCGCGACGGTCCACGCCCTGACCGCACTGCGGGACCTCCTGGAGCCGGGCATCCCGGTCATCGGCACTGTCCCGGCGATCAAGCCGGCCGCCGCCGCGGGCACACCCTTCGCGATCTGGGCCACACCCGCCACCACCGGCAGCCCCTACCAGCGGGGCCTCATCGAGGACTTCGCCGAAGGTGTGCCGGTGACCGAGGTCCCGTGCTGGGGACTGGCCGAAGCCGTGGAACACGCGGACGAGACGGCCATCGACGCCGCCATCGCCGCGGCCGTCGCGCTCACCCCCGACGATGTAACGACCGTCGTCCTGGGCTGCACCCATTACGAAATCGTCGCCGAACGCATCCGCGCCGCAGTCCAGCGCCCCGACCGCCCGCCGCTCGTCCTGCACGGCTCCGCCGACGCGGTCGCCGCCCAGGCGCTGCGTCGGATCGGTGTGCAGCCCGCCCCCGAGGCGTCGGCCGACGGCACCCTGACGGTGCTGCTGAGCGGTCGTGAGGGCCCGCTGCCCGTCGAGGCGGCGGCCTACGCGGAAGGCCGACTGCTGCGGGCCGTCACCCCCGCCCACTGACCACCGGCGACGAAGCGGACGCTGCGCGTCCACCTTGTCGTTGCGCAAAACGGTCACCCTGCGCAACGCGGTTCCCGCGCAGCGAAACCTGAGTAGTCTCGTAGGCATGAGGGACCACCCCCGCGACGAAACCTTCCCGCAGACCGAGATCTGGACCGGACGCGCCACCAACCGGTTCCAGTGGCTGCTGGCGCTCGCCGGTGCCGCCTGCATGGCGCTCGGCATCGAGCTGGCCGTGGACTCCGCCTGGACGTCCGGTGTCGCCCCGCTCGCCATGTCTGTCGTCGGGTGCATCGCGGCCGGACTGCTCATGCTGTTCGGCACGCTCGCCTTCGTGCACGTCGCCCTGAAGGTCGACACGGAGACCCTCGAAGTGCGTTGTGGCCACATCGGTGTGCCGCGCCGCCGTATCCCCCTCGCCAGCGTCGCGGGCGCCGAGTTCGCCCCGCACGTCACCCCGCGCCAGTGGGGCGGCTGGGGCTACCGCTGGCGGCCCGAGAAGGGCACCGCCGTCGTCGTACGGCGGGGCGAGGGCATCGTGCTGCGACTGTGGGACGGGCACACGTTCACCATCACCGTGGACAACGCGGAGGCGGCCGTACGGATCATCACGGACCGGCTGGTGCCGCCCACGCCCGGCGCGGTGCACTGACGTCATTCACGGCGCCAGGTGATCGCCACGCGCGCGTGCCTCCCCGGCGGTGCGTGAGGCGCCGTCGGTGATCGGGTGGGCCGTGGCCAGTCCGGCGAGGAAACCCGCGCCGGCCGTGACGGTGGTGAAGCTGAGCGCGTTGCCCACCGAGGCTATGACCGCGAGCCCTGTCAGCGCGGCCCCCGCGGTGAGCGCGATCGGGGTGGAACGCGGAGTGCGCCACAACGCGTGGAGCACCCAGCAGAAGGCCGCCGCCAGCAGGAGCACACCGACGATCCCCTGCTCGGCCGCCATCTGGAACGGCGCCGAGTGCGGCTTCCCGTCCGGCAGCAGAGCCTCGGCCGCCGCGTTGCTCAGCTCCCCGAAGCGCCCCGGGCCCACTCCCAGGGCGGAATCCCGGTGCGCCATGTGCAGGGCGTCCTGCCACAGCTGGACCCGGTGCGGGCTCAGCTGGCCCTCCATGGACTCGGTGAGCCCGTCCGGCAGTACGTTTCCGGCGATGGCCCAGGTGGCCCCGGTCATCAGCGCCGCGGCCAGGCCGAGGCCCACGACTCCGAGACCGCGGTGACGCATCCGGCCGGCGGCGAACGAGCACAACAACACCGCCGTACACGTGACGAACCCCGAGACCGAGCCCAGGACGAGAGCGGTGACCGTGATCCCGGCCGCGACCAGCCGCAGCGCGAGCCGCAGTGCCGGGGCCGGGGCGGCCCAGGCCGCGCAGCACGCGCAACCGACGGCCAGGGTCAGCAGGGCTGCGGTGGCACCGGCGTCGCCGAGCGGGGCGACGAACTGGGGGCCCGGGGCGAGACGCGGTTCGGCCAGCGCCAGACCGAGGCCCGCCAGCGCCCCGGCACAGGGCGCGGCGACCGGCACGAGCGCCCCGGAGATCCGCCCCGACGCGTACCCGGCGGAAACCGCCAGGACCGCGAGCAGCACCCCCTCGGGCCGGCCGTCGTGCATCGCGGCGGTGATCAGCGACCACGCGGCACACGCCCCGAGCACCGCGACACCCACGGCATCCGAAACGTTTCGTCTCTCACTGTCGGCGTCCGGACCGGTCGCCGACGCCATCCCCGTGGAACCCACCCCGCCGCCCCCCGAACCGAGCCCCCCGACCCGTGACCGACCCCGGCCGCCGGCCTGGACCGACCGCACGACAGGGGCTCCGGCACACCGTAACGGCTGATGACCGATTTGTGGACGAGTTGCGCAGGAACGATGCGGCTCCCGGCCTGTTCAGTGCCCCGTGCTGCGATCCGGACCGTGCTGTCGGCCCCAAGGTCAACCGCCGTACACTCCCGGAGTGACCGTCACCGCAACTTCCGTGGACGAGTCGGACCAGCTGGAGCCCCAGGCCGCGCCCGCAGCGCGCCTTGCCCGGCTCGTCCGTCTGGTCCCGGCCGCCGTAGCCGCCCTCTCCGGAGTGCTGCTCTACGTCAGTTTCCCGCCCCGCACACTGTGGTGGCTGGCGCTGCCCGCCTTCGCCTGTTTCGGGTGGGTGCTTCGTGGCCGCAGCTGGAAGGCGGGCCTCGGCCTCGGCTACCTCTTCGGCCTCGGTTTCCTGCTGCCGTTGCTGGTGTGGACCGGCGTAGAGGTCGGCCCCGGGCCCTGGCTCGCGCTGGTCGCCGTCGAGGCGATCTTCGTCGCGCTGGTCGGCGCGGGCATCACCGCGGTGTCGAAACTACCCGCCTGGCCCCTGTGGGCGGCGGCCCTGTGGATCGCCGGTGAGGCGGTACGCGCGCGTGCCCCCTTCCACGGCTTCCCCTGGGGCAAGATCGCGTTCGGCCAGGCGGACGGCGTCTTCCTGCCGCTCGCCGCGGTGGGCGGCACCCCGGTCCTCGGCTTCGCCGTCGTCCTGTGCGGTTTCGGCCTGTACGAGATCGTGCGCCTGGCCCTGGAGACCCGGCGCACCCATGAGGTACGGCGATCCGCAGCGGCCGTGGCCCTGCTGAGCGTGGCCGTACCGGTGGTCGGCGCGGTGGCGGCGCGATCCCTGGTGAGCGACAAGGCCGAGGACGGCACCACGACCGTCGCGGTCATCCAGGGCAACGTCCCGCGCGCGGGGCTGGAGTTCAACGCCCAGCGCCGTGCCGTCCTCGACTACCACGTCAAGGAGACCCTGCGGCTGGCCGCGAAGGTCAAGGCCGGCAAGGTCGCGAAGCCCGACGTGGTCCTGTGGCCGGAGAACTCCTCCGACGTCGACCCCTTCGCCGACGCACAGGCGTACACGGACATCGACGAGGCGGCCAAGGCGATCGGCGCGCCCATCTCGGTCGGCGGTGTGGTCGAGCGGGGCGGCAAGCTCTACAACGAGCAGATCCTCTGGGACCCGGTGAAGGGACCGACCGACACCTACGACAAACGGCAGATCCAGCCGTTCGGCGAGTACCTCCCGATGCGCTCTCTCCTCGGGGCGATCAACAAGAACTGGACCAGCATGGTCCGCCAGGACTTCAGCCGGGGCACCAAGCCGGGTGTGTTCACCATGAACGGCGCCAAGATCGGCCTGGTCACCTGCTACGAGGCCGCCTTCGACTGGGCCGTGCGCTCCGAGGTGACCGACGGCGCCCAGCTGATCTCGGTGCCCAGCAACAACGCGACCTTCGACCGTAGCGAGATGACCTACCAGCAGCTCGCCATGTCCCGGGTCCGCGCGGTCGAGCACAGCCGGACTGTCACGGTCCCGGTCACCAGCGGCGTCAGCGCGATCATCATGCCGGACGGCAAGATCACCCAGAAGACCGGCATGTTCGTGGCCGACTCCCTGGTCCAGAAGGTGCCGCTGCGCTCCTCGGAGACACCGGCCACCAAGCTCGGCATCCTGCCCGAAATGGCCCTGGTCCTCGTCGCCGCGGGCGGACTCGGCTGGGCGATCGGCGCGGGTGTGCGCCGACGGCGCGCGGGCGACGTGTAGCCGTACGCCCGCTGTACGCCCGCCGCACGCACGGCAGTTCGTGGAGTAGCCATGGATCGTCCCGTTAGGGTCGGACCATGGCTACTCCTGATTTCATTCGTACGATCCGGGAATCCGCCGGGCACCAACTGCTGTGGCTTCCCGGGGTGAGCGCCGTGGTCTTCGACGACGCGGGACGCGTTCTGCTGGGCAAGCGGTCGGACAACCACGAGTGGGCGTTGCCCTCCGGCATTCCCGAGCCCGGTGAGCAGCCCGCGGTGTGCGCGGTGCGCGAGGTGTTCGAGGAGACGGCCGTCGAGTGCGTGGCGGAGCGGATCGTCATGGTCAAGGCCGGGGGACCGATCAGCTACCCGAACGGTGACGCCTGCCAGTTCATGGACATCACACTGCAGTGCCGGGCCGTCGGCGGCGAGGCGGCCGTGAACGACGACGAGTCCTTGGAGGTCGGCTGGTTCGAGCTGGACGCGCTGCCCGAACTCAGCGATCACCAACTGTTCCGGATCAAGCAGACCCTGGCTGACGCACCCACATGGTTCGACACCACGACTTCTGACTGAAGTATGGGCTCGGCCCATATGTGTTGGGGCAACAGCCCTGCCTAGGCTCGACACATGACCGCGCCCAGTCCCCTCTCGGGGCCCCACACCACCCCTCTCCTCGACCTCGGTGGCCGTATCGCACTCGTCACCGGCGCCGCCGGCGGTATCGGCCGTGCCTGCACCCTGCGGCTGGCCGCCGCCGGGGCGAAGGTCAGAGCGGTCGATGTGGACGCCCCGGGACTCGCGGCCCTCGCCGAGCGGGCGCGGGACCTGGCGGGCACCGTCGAACCGCATGTCCTCGACCTCACCGACCTGGACGCCGCCGAGCACGCCGCCGCCGGCACGGATGTGCTCGTGAACAACGCGGGGCTGCAACTGGTGCGCCCCATCGAGGAGTTCCCGCCCGACGTCTTCCACACGGTGCTCACCGTGATGCTGGAGGCACCCTTCCGGCTCATCCGTGGCGCCCTGCCCCATATGTACGCGCAGGGATGGGGCCGGATCGTCAATATGTCCTCGGTCCATGGGCTGCGAGCCTCCGCCTTCAAGTCCGCGTATGTGGCCGCCAAACATGGTCTGGAGGGACTCTCCAAGACCGCCGCCCTCGAAGGCGCACCCCACGGCGTCACCTCGAACTGTGTGAATCCCGCCTATGTGCGCACCCCACTGGTCGAGCGGCAGCTCGCCGACCAGGCACGGGCGCACGGCATTTCCGAGGAGCAGGTGCTGACCGAGGTGCTCCTGCGGGACAGCGCGGTGAAACGGCTCATCGAGCCGGAGGAGGTCGCCGAGGCCGTCGCCTATCTGTGCGGCCCGCACGCGTCCTTCGTCACCGGCACCTCGCTGGTGCTCGACGGCGGGTGGACCGCGCACTGAACCGCCCGATGCGCAGGCGATTCGGGGTTATCCACAGGCCTGACCGGTCGGCCCGGCGATGGGGAATCCTGTGAGCATGTCCAGCGATCACGCGCAGTCCGCCGAGCGCTCCGCCACCCTCACCAGTGCCGGAGCGCGACCGAGCAGTGCCGAGACGCCGTTCCTGGAGCTGTTGGCCCGGGGCGCCTCCGCCGACGCCTACGAGCAGCCAGTGCTGCTCGCCCGCGCCGAGGGAAGACCGGCCGAGCTGATCGCCGGACTCGAACACGCCAAGTCGCTCGCGCTGCACGTGCGTTCGGAGCAGGAGGGCCGCCGACGACGTGAGGCCGAGCTGTCCGCGCTCTTCGAGACCGCCCACGATCTCGCAGGCCTGCGCGACCTGGACGCCGTACTGCGGGCGATCGTCCAGCGTGCCCGGTCGCTGCTCGGCACCGATGTCGCCTACCTCAGCCTGAACGACCCGACCAGGGGCGACACCTGTATGCGGGTCACCGAGGGCTCGGTCGCGGCCCGCTTCCAGCAACTGCGCCTGGGCATGGGCGAAGGACTCGGCGGACTCGTCGCCCAGACGGCGCGGCCCTATGTCACCGACGACTACTTCAAGGACGACCGCTTTCAGCACACTCCCACCATCGACGCCGGGGTGCGGGACGAGGGGCTGGTGGCGATCCTCGGAGTGCCGTTGATGCTCGGGCACCGCGTGATCGGGGTGCTGTTCGCGGCGGACCGGCGGGCGCGGGTCTTCGAGCGGGGGCAGATCGCGCTGCTCGGCTCCTTCGCCGCGCTCGCCGCAGCCGCCATCGACACCGCGAACCTCCTCACGGAGACCCGTTCGGCGCTCGCCGGCCTGGAGCGCGCCAACGAGATCATCCAGGACCGCAGTCGAGTCATCGAGCGCGCCTCGGACATCCACGACCGGCTCGCCGAACTCGTGCTGCGCGGCGGCGGGGTCCAGGACGTGGCCGCCGCCGTCTCCCAAGTCCTCGACGGAGTCGTCGAGTTCACCGAGACCGACGCCTCACCCACGAAAGCACTGGAGGCATCCCGTACGGAGGGACACGCGGTCCGGCACCGGGACGACTGGATCGCCGCCGTCGCCGCCGGAGGCGAGTTGCTCGGTGCTCTCGTGCTGCGGGGCCACCCCGGACTCGACCCCGTCGACCAGCGCACCCTGGAGCGCGCCGCCATGGTCACCTCCCTGCTCCTGCTCGCCCGCCGGTCGGCGGCCGAGGCCGAACAGCGCGTCCGCGGGGAGCTGCTGGACGACCTGCTCGACGCCCGCGACCGCGACCCACGCCTGCTGCGGGACCGCGCGTCCCGGCTGCACGCCGACCTGGACGCCACCCATGTCGTCCTCGCCGCCCGGCTCGACGGCCCGGCGGGCGACGCCGACCAGGAGGCTGCCGCCCGCAGACGGTTGTGGTCCGCCGCCTCGCATCTCGCCGGAACCCGGCACGGCCTGGCCGCCGCCCGCGACGGGGGCACCGTCCTGCTGCTGCCCCTCGACTCCGGCGACACCCCCACGGACCTCGCCCGCCGCACCGCCGCCCACCTGGGAGCGGCGGTCCACGAAGCGGTCACCGTCGGCGCCTCCGGGCCCGTCGAGAAGCCCGCCGCGGCGCCCGACGCCGTGGTCAACGCCTACCAGGAGGGCCTGCGTTGCCTCGACGCCCTGCGTCTCCTGGGCCGTTGTGGAGACGGAGCCGCCGCCGAGGACTTCGGCTTCCTCGGACTGCTCCTCGCCGGGGACCGCGACATCGGCGGATTCGTCGAGCGGACCATCGGCCCGGTCATGCGGTACGACGAGCGTCGCGGTACCGATCTGCTGCGCACCCTCGACGCGTACTTCGCCTGCGGCATGAGCCCGGCCCGCACGAAGGACGACCTGCACGTCCATGTGAACACCGTGGCGCAGCGACTGGAGCGCGTGGGCGGACTCCTAGGCGAGGACTGGCAGGCCCCGGCCCGCGCCCTGGAGATCCAACTCGCCCTGCGGCTGCGACGGTTGCTGGTTTCGCCGCGCCGGTGACCCTGCGGCCGGGTCGATCATTTCGAGTACTCCGACATGGCGAAGTCCTGGCGCGGTCCTACGAGGCGGCGGCGTCGGCGTTCACCTGGATCACTCGTGCCCGGCGATTCCCAGTGCCTCGACGATCCGGTCGGCGGCGGACGAGGAGAAGAGACCGTCCCTACCGTGTCTCTGTGACGATGGTCGGAGCTCCAGGCTTGCCGCCCTACTTCGGGATCCTGCCCTACAGCTCGTCGGACTCCGCGTCGGCCACACGTCGTCACCCGCCCGCGCGCTCGCTCCTGTGGTCAGGATGAGGAAGCTCTGCGGCCCCGGAGTGTGGCGAGGGCGAGCAGCGCCGAGCACAGGGCGGCGCTGCCGCAGACGACGAAGCCGATCGAATAGCCGTGGCCGAGGGCGTCCAGGGCGAGTGGGTGCAGGTCGGCCAGTTTCGGGGAGGCCGCCGAGGCGCCGTTCACCGCGAGCGGGCCGCCCTCTTCCAGTACGGCCGTGCCGGCGCCCTTCAGTGCCTGGGGCAGGGCGGAGTTGTTGAGGGAGTCGGTGAAGCTGCTTGCCGCGCGGCTCAGGGCGACGGCGCCGATGATGGCCGGGCCGAGGGTGAAGCCGAAGTCGCGCAGCAGGTTGGTGGTGGCGCTCGCCATGCCGGCCAGGTGGGTCGGCACGGTGTTCACGGCGGTCGCCGTGATCGACGAGACAGTGATCGCGAAGCCCAGGCCGACCAGACCGAGCGGCAGGATCAGCGAGGTGAAGGCGGTGTCGGTGATCGGGAGCGTGGCCGCCCAGTAGTCGCCCGCCGCGATCAACAGCAGCCCTGTCCCCAGGAGCAGGCCGGGGGCGACGGTTCGCAGCAGCCGTTCCGTCAGCGGCAGCATCGCCAGGGTGATGCCGTTGAGGAGGACGAACGCCAGGCCCGTGCGCATCGGCGCCTGGTCCTGCACCGGACCGAGCCGGATGCTCACGGAGTAGGCGGTGCCGAGGAAGGCGAACATGCCCACCACCGCCACGACCGAGGCGACGGCGAAGGCGCGGTTGCGGAAGAGGTCCAGGCGGAGGAGCGGGGACTTGGCCCGCTTCTCGGCCAGCACGAAGGCGGCGAGGAACACGGCCGCCAGGACGAAGGCGATGACGATCGAGGGCGAGGCCCAACCGTCCGTGGGGCCCTGGATGATGGCGTAGAGCAGGGAGAACAGGCCGAGGCCGATGGTGACCTGTCCCGCGATGTCGAGTGAACGGCCTTCAGGGGCACTGGAGTTGACGGCGAACAGGGCGCTGACCGCGATGCTCGCCACGGCGACGGCGGTGACCACGACGAAGGACCAGCGCCAGGAGCCGTAGGTGGCGGTGACGCCACCGAGCAGCGGTGCGATGAACCCGCCGGTGGACAGCAGCGCCGCCCACATCGCGATGACGCGGGCCCGTTGCGCGGGTGAGGTGGTGCCGGCGGCCAGGATGGCCAGCGAGGTCGGGAACAGGGCGGCGGCTCCCAGCCCTGCCAGGGCCTGTCCGGTCCAGAGTTGGTGGACGCCGGAGGAGGTGGCGCTGACCAACTCGCCCACGGCCAGCAGCGAAGCGCCGCCGACCAGCAGCCGCTTGCGGCCGAAGAGGTCGCCGAGCAGGCCGAAGGTCAGCTCCAGTACGGCGACCGGGAGCAGGAACGCGTCGGAGATCCAGGTGAGTTGGGAACCGACCGGATGCAGGTCGGACTGGAACAGCCCGTTGAGGGTGGCCGGTATGGCCAGGCCGATCTGCGCGAGGCAGACGGCGAGGAGACCGGCGACCAGGGTGCCGGTGGTCAGACCGGGGCCGGTGGCGGTTCTGGCGGAGGATTCGGTCGTCATCGACACGGAGGACTCCTGATGCATGCAGAACGGGGACGGGGCGGGGACGGGACGGAGATGGGGCGAGCGTTTCGGGATCAGCGCGTGCCGGTCAGGCGGCTTGGTCGGTAGTCGGTGAAGGCCGCGCCGTCGAGGCCCAACTCATCGGCGCTGCGCTGGAGTTGGGCGGCAGAGGCGGAGTCGCCCCAGTGCCCGGTGTCCAGTCGGTGTTCCACCGCGTGCAGACCGGCGACGACTTCGGCGGTGGTGAAGTTGCAGTGGCTCTGGCGGGCCACATAGGCCTGGCGCAGGAGCGAGGAGTCGCCGGCCGCGCGCACCCGCCCGGCGAAGGCCGATTCCTGTTCCACGGGCACCAGTTGGTCGGCGGTGGTGTGGATGTCCAGCAGCGGCACGGCCAGGCCCTGCCCGGCGGTCGAGGTCCGCTTCAGACGGGCCACCGCGGCCGGGTCGGCCGTGATGTCCGCACCACGGGTGAGCCGGTTCAGATCGGTGCGCAGGTCGAGCCGGGCGTCACGGTAGAGCGCCTCGACCTGCTTCGCGTGGGCGGACCCGCGCAGCAGCCCGGCATAGTCGACGCCCTTGTTCCAGGACGTGTTGCCGCCGGCCGACTGCTCCACCGACCAGCGCGCGGGGACGATGAACCCCAGCAGCCCCTGAGCCAGCCACGCGTACTGCTGCTGCTCCTGGCCCGCGAAGTCCCCGCGGGCGGGCGGTTGTTGGCCGGGTGCCCAGTCGGCCAGGTTGAGGTAGGCGGCGGCCAGGGCGATCCGGGCGCGTCCCGCCGGAGTCTGCTGCGCCGTCTCCACAGCCGTTGTGAGCCGACCGGCGAGGGCGCCGGCGTCGGCCTGACCGTCCAGGCTCACCAGGTCGTCGGCGTCGGCGGGATCGAAGAACGTGGCCAGCGTGTATTCCGCGTCCAGCTGGTAGTTGTCCAGGTCGACACCGCCCGCGACCAGGCCGCACAGGCCGAGCGCACCGTCGATTCGGCCGGCGCCGTCGCGGGCGATCTCCGCGTTGACGAGGCCGCCCATGGACTGGCCCACCGAGATGACGCGGGTCGGGGTGCCGACCTGTCGGCGGAACGCGGTGAGCGCGGCGAACTGATCCCGTTCGGCCGAGTCGAGCGCCCACATCGAGCCGTTCGGGTCGTAGGAGGAGCCGGCGAGGGCGTAACCGGCGGCCAGCAGGGCCTGGGCCACCGCGGGCGACGGGGCGTCGGCAGCGGTCGTAGGGCCGAAGCCGTGGCTGAACAGCAGCAGGGTGCCGTTCCAGTGGTCGGGTGTGTCCGCGATCCAGGTGGCGCCGTCGGTCAGCGTGCCGGAGTAGTGGGTCGCGGTGGCGGCGTGGGCGCTGGACACCGGGCCGATCAGAGCGGTTGCAAGGGCGGTCGCGCAGGCTGCGGCGAGGGTCGAGAAACGGGGTCGGGGCATGACGGCGGCTCCGCGGGTCGAGTGGGGAGGCCGAGCTGGAAGAGCGCTGCGAATGTAGGGCTCTTTTTTCATTGCCGTCAAGAGACTGACCAATAAAGAGGCGGACGGGTCCGCATGGGGGCACATCGGATCCGGTGCGAGCCGGGGTCAGCCCAGCGTCAGGGTGTCCAGCAGATGTGCCGCGGCGCGTGCCGCCGGGCGGTCCCAGCGGCTGGCCAGGCCGCGGAAGACGGTCTCCGCCTGGGCGGCCGGCCAGTCCGCGGGCAAGTGCTCGGCGGGCAGGTGCGGGTCCCGTCGTACGAGGTCCAACCAGTCGGTGTGCAGCAGGAGTTGGCCCGCGAGTTCGTCGCCGGAGGCCGTCGCGGGCAGCGGGTCGGTGCGGTCCCAGCGCTCCAGGAACGCCCGGTACCGTGCGCCGATGGCGGGTACGTCGAACGCCTGCTCAAGCACCTCGCGGACGTCGGTCGGCGACTCCACCTCGGCCCGGAACACCCGCAGATACGGCTCCAGGCCGAGGCCCGCAACCATCTCGCGGACGTCGACGGGCGCCGGGGCCACCCACAGGCCGTTCTGCAGGGGGCCGAAGCCGGCCCAGATCAGCCGGGAGCGCAGATCGTGCCGCTCGCGGCTCCAAGCCTCGGGCAGCGAGAAACCGACCATCGTCCAGCGGCCGTCCCAGTCCCGGTTCACCGCGCCGGTGCGCCAGATGCGGTCGCGGCCGTCCGTCAGTACCTGGACGGCGTGCGGTGTCAGTCCGAAATAGGTCTTGCGGCCCTGACGGCTGCGCTCCAGCAGATCACGTTTGACCATGCGGTTCAGGGTGGTCCGCACCGCTTCCTCGGTGCTGCCCAGCCTGCCGAGCGCGGCGATCACGCTGCCCGACGACACGGCGATGGGCCGCCCCAGTACATGGGCGCCGAAGAAGGTCAGCATCAGGGACTGGGTGCGCGGCTCGGGGCCGCTCTCGGCGGCGGGTCCTGCGGCGACATCGACACTGGTCACCGGCACAGCCTAGGCCCGGGGTGGGCGCGAGGTGCCGTCGCGCCATGAACTGTGTCATGTCTGTAACGGCAGTTTGCTGAGTGCCGAATGATGATGTCATCGGACCCCGAGGTGGTCAGAAGGCGAACGCCTCCGTCAGGCGCAGGTTGTAGCCGTCCTCTTCCATCAGGACGACCGTGACGCCGAACGGCGAGGGGTGGTCCAGATCGAGGGGCGTGAAGGCATAGTCGACGGCGGCCTGTACGGGCGGCACCAGCTTGCCGTCGGGCTGGGGAGCCGGGGCCGGCTGCCAGTGCGGTTCGGCTGATGCCGGGTCCTCGGTGTAGGGGAACTGGTGGAGCGTGTGGCCGGCCTTCGTGGCGTGCACCATGTTGAGGCACGGTGACGGGCCGTCGACGGGAAGTTCGCAGACGGTGGCGACGTCATGGGTCTCCCAGGCGAGGACGACCTCGTCGGCGCCGGCCGCCGCGGCGATGTTCGACAGCGACGCGATCGCGGTGAGGGCGTCCCGGCCGGGTTCGACCGGGCGCAGCCAGATCAGCCCGACCAACTCGCCGCGCACGAGCGGCATGATGACCGGGCGGGGCGCGGCGCCTTCACCGAGACCCGCGACGTACGCGCTCTTCATCGACTCCGTCAGCGCGTCGAACGTACGCGTGTCCATGAACTCCCCATCCGCAGCGGCTGTGTGGCGTCCATTCTGCCCCTGCCGCGGAGTGCGGGAGGTCGCCCCTCGGAGTGAAAGGGGCCCCGACTGGACGGGGGAGACCAGCCGGGGCCGCACATGATGAACAACGGCCGACCGGCCCGGGTTGTTCCCTCAGTCGAGGTAGTCGGCGATCAGGATCGCGAACTCTTCGGGGGTGGCCAGCCGGATGCCGAGCGATTCGGCCTTGGCGCGCTTCGACCCCGCGTTGGCGCCCGCGACGACCAGGGTGGTCTTCTTGGAGACGCTGGAGGAGGAGCGGCCACCGGCACGTTCGACGAGTTCGTTCATCTCGTTGCGGCTCAGCTTCTCCAGCGGGCCGGTCATCGCGCCGGTGACGACCACCGCCATCCCGGCCAGCGGACCGTCCGCCGTGGCCGCACCCGCAGCCGTGTCCAGCGGGCCGTCGCCGTCGGCCGCGGCGTCGTCCGTCACGGGAGCGGGCGGGGTCGCGCCGGGTTCGGTCATGTTGACCCCGGCGGCGGCCAACTTGTCGATGAGCGGGGCCAGTTCGACGAGTTCGGCGACGATCGAGGGCGCCTTCTCGGTGCCGATGCCCTCGACCCGCTGCATCGACTCCGCGTCGGCGGCACGGATGTTGTCCATGGTGGCGAAGCAACGGGCGATACGGCGGGACATGGACCGGCCGGTGCCGCGCACCCCGAGCGCGCACAGCACCCGGGACAGTGGCTGCCCCTTGGCCGTGACGATCGCGGCGAGGAGGTTGTCCGTGCTGGTCTCGCCCATCCTTTCCAGACCCAGGAGTTGCTCGCGGGTCAGGGCGAACAGATCGGCGAGATCGGCGACCAGGTCCGCTTCGACGAGCTGGACGACGCGGGTGTGGCCCAGACCCTCGATGTCGAGCTGGTCGCGGCCGGCGGCGTAGGACAGGGCGGCGACCAGATGGCAGTTGCGGCCCTGTTCGCAGCGCCAGCGCAGTTCGCTGGTGTCGATGCCGGAACCGCAGCGCGGGCACACCTCGGGGAAGACGATGGGCTGTTCCTCGCCGGTACGCAGATGCGCGACAGGCGCTTCGACGCGCGGGATGACATCGCCGGCCCGGTGGACCATGACATGGTCGCCCAGGCGCAGGTCGCGGCGGGTGATGTCGCCGGGGTTGTGGAGGGTGGCGTAGGTGATGGTGGCCCCGTCGATCTCCACCGGTTCCAGGACGGCGCGCGGGGCGATGATGCCGGTGCGGCCCACGTTCCACTCCACCTCCAGCAGCCGGGTGATCTTCTCCACGGCGGGGAGCTTGTAGGCGATCGCCCAGCGCGGGGCCCGCGAGCCCGACCCGGCGGCCCGCTGGTCGGCGGCGAGGTCGGCCTTGATGACGATCCCGTCGATCCCGAACGGCAGCCCGGCCCGCAGCGCGGCGATCTCGCGCACCCGGGTCAGCACCTCCTCGACCGTGTCGGCGGTGATGCCGGGCACGGGTGTGGTGGCGGTGGTGTTGATGCCCAACGCGGCCGTCCGGTCCATGAGTTCGCTGTGCGCGAGCTCGCCCAGCCGCTCCGCGAGCCCCGCCTCCGTGTCGGCGAGCGGCAGCAGGCCGTAGCTGAAGAACGTCATCGGCACGGTGTAAGCGCGTTCCTTGGCGCGCAGGGTGCCCGCCGAGGCGCCGCGCGGGTTGGCGAACGGCTGTCCGTCGTGCGCGGTGCGGACCTCGTTGGCGTACTCGAACTGGGCGGTGGTCATGAGGACTTCGCCGCGCACCTCGACGGTGACCGGCTCGGTCAGCTCGGCGGGCAGGCCCTCGATGGTGCCGATGGCGTGGGACACGTCCTCCCCGGCCGTCCCGTCGCCGCGGGTGATCAGCCTGGTGAGGCGGCCGTCGACGTAGCGGGCGGCGATCGCCAGGCCGTCGAGCTTCGGCTCGACGCTGAACCGCGTGATCTCGTGGTCGGTTCTTCGGGCCAGCGAGACGGTCCAGGCGGTGAACTCCTCGGGGGAGAACACATTGTCCAGGCTCAGCATCGCCACCGTGTGCGGGACATCGCCCTCGACCGCGCCGCCGGCGACCTTTCCGGACGGGGAGTCGGGCAGCACCTGATCGGGATGGTCGGCCTCCCACGCGGTGATGCCGCGCACCAGCCGGTCGTAGGAGTCGTCGTCCAGCACCGAGGTGCCCCCGGTGTAGTAGGCGGCCGACGCCTTCACCGCGTCCTCGACCGCCTGCGCGTAGCCGGCGGCATCCACGATCACTGCAGCTGCTGTAGTCATGACGTCATCCTGCCTGCCACCACTGACAATGCCCCGGGCGTGCGCGGCCTCGGGGCACGGAGTCCGGTGCCCGTCACTCCTCCGGATCGGAGGTGCGCTGGAGGTCGGCCCGGCCCTCGGCGGCGCGGATGAAGCGGGTCATGCCGAACTGGCTCGTGCCGGAGGTGTCCTGGGGAGTGCCTGCCGTCGTCTCGCTGGAGCGGGGCGCGGACGGCAGGACGTAGGGGCGGCGGAGCACCTCGTCCAGGATGATCACCGTCTCGGTGGCGCGGACCGCGGGAATCGTGGACAGCCGGTCGGTGACCAGGCGGTGCACGGCGGAGACGTCGGCCACCCGGATCTGGATCATGGCGTCGTGCTGGCCGGTCGTGACGGCGCAGTACTCCACCTCAGGCATCTGGGCGAGAGCCGTGCGGAACTGCTTCCACAGCTCCTGGCGGACCGTGACGAAGATCAGGGCGCAGATCTCCAGCCCGACCCGGGTGTGGTCGACCCGGGCGCTGAAGCCGTTGATCACGCCGTCGGCACGCAGGGCTTCGAGGCGGGTGTAGGCGTTCGCGCGCGAGACACCGACGCGTTCCGCGAGGGCCGCGACGGAGATACGGCCCTGGGTGCGCAGTACATCCAGGATCTTGAAATGCACCGAATCCAGGGCAAGGCCGATGCCGATCCGTCCAGAGCGGCGTTCGGGAGGGGTCTCCGGGGTCGACAGATCTTCCATGTTCGCGCCTCTCCGTCAATTTTCGTCTCGCGGTGATCCCGTCGGCCGAAAGTCCTGGTTAGTTTCAGCCCACCCTAACGGCGAATCGTCCAGGTCCCCTCCCGGTGCCCGCCCGTTCCCGCCCGGCCTTCTTCCGCTCCGCCCTGCTCACGGAGGCACTCATGCCCAGATCCAGTGCCGGGTCGTACCCGGTGGCACTCTCCCTCGTCGCGGTCGCGGCGCTCGCCCTGAGCGCCTGCTCCGGCGGTACGAGCGCCTCCGGTTCCTCGGCCGGCAAGACCCTGGTCGTCGACACGTCGTTCAACCTGAAGACCGCCGACCCGGGCCGTGAGTTCGAGCCCACCGGGCAGATCGTGGACAAGGCGCTCTACGAGACGCTGCTGACCTTCAAGGGCTCCGACGTCACCAAGCCGGTGCCGGGCCTTGCCTCCTCGTACGAGCAGTCCGCGGACGGCAAGACGCTCACCCTGCACCTGCGGACCGGCGCGAAGTTCGCGGACGGCAGCGCGGTCACCGCCGACGACGTGGTGTTCTCGCTGAACCGGGTGATCGCGCTCAAGGGCAACCCGTCGTTCCTCCTCGACGGCGTCACGGTCACCAAGACGGACGCCTCGACGGTCACCCTGGTGTCGAAGAAGGCCAACCCCGCCCTGCCCTTCATCCTCCCCAACCCCGCGCTCGGCATCCTCAGCGCCAAGACGGTCCAGGCCCACGGCGGCTCGGCGACCTCGACGGACGGGGCGGAGAAGTACCTCAACACCACGTCGGCCGGGTCCGGGCCCTACACGCTGACCTCGTTCAACACCAACACCGAGGTCGTCCTGACGAAGAACCCCAAGTACACGGGTGCGGACAAGCCGACCTACGACAAGATCGTCATCCGCAACGTCCAGGCCCCCACCCAGAAGCTGAACGTCCAGCGCGGCGACAGCCAGATCGCCCTCGACCTCACCTCCGACCAGGTCAGTGGGCTCGCCGGGGGACTCAAGGTGGACAGCGGCGCGTCCTCGGACGTGATCTTCCTGCTGCTCAACCGGAACACCAAGGTCAGCTCCACGACGGCCAACGCGAAGTTCGCCGAGGCGGTACGCAAGGGCATCGACTACGAGAGCCTGCTCTCCCTCGCGGGCAGCGGCTCGGTCCAGCCCGCCGGGATCATCCCCTCCACCTTCCTCGGCGCGCTGCCCGCCTCCGAGGCCGCCGGCCGCGACCTCGCCGGAGCGAAGGCGGCCCTGAAGGCGAGCGGGATCGCCAAACCGTCCGTCACGCTCGGCTACGCCAGCGACCTGACCGTCGACGGCCTGTCCCTGCAGACCCTCGCCGAACGGGTCCAGGCCCAGCTGAAGGAGGTCGGCATCACCGTCACGCTGGCCCCCGCGCCGACCACCACCGAACTGGACAACTACCGCAACGGCAAAGAGCAGTTGGGCCTCTGGTACTGGGGCCCGGACTACCCGGACCCCAGCGACTACCTGACCTTCCTGCCCGGCAACCTGGTAGGCCTGCGCGCGGGCTGGAAGGCCGGCGCCGACCCCGCCCTCACCGCGCTCGGCGACAAGGCCGCCACCACCATCGGCGACGACACCCGCAAGACGCTGTACGAGCAGATCCAGACGAAGCTGAACGCCGACGGCCCCTTCATCCCGCTGATGCAGCCGAGCCGCAACACCGTCTCCGCCGCGTCCGTCACCGGCGTCGCCTACAACCCCGTATGGACGATCGATGTCGCCGCGCTGGGCACGAAGTAAGGACACGGGTGGTGGCAGGCGACTCCTCGCCCGACACCCCCTCGCCCGCTTCCTCCTCCGCCGTACCGCCACCGCCGTCCTGCTCGCCGTCGGCGTGACCCTGGTGACGTTCGTCCTCACCAACCTCGTCCCGGGCGACCCGGCGGCGGCCAATCTCGGCCAGCGGGCGATCGGCGATCCGGCGATCGTCGCGCAGTTCCGCCACCACTACGGCCTCGACAAGCCACTGCCGGTCCAGTACGTCACCTACCTCGGCAACCTGCTCCACGGCGACCTCGGGGAGTCCCAGCAGAGCCATCAGTCGGTCCTCACCGACCTGTCCACCGCCGTCCCCGCCACTCTGGAACTCGCCGGGGCCGCGATCGTCGTCTCGCTGATCGTGGGGGTGGCGTTCGGCGTGGTCGCGGCCCTGCGCCGGGACCGCTTCACCGACCAACTCCTGCGTGTCATCAGCCTGTTGGGCGTGTCGGTGCCGACGTTCTGGCTGGCACTGCTCGCCTTCTACATCTTCTTCTACCGGCTCGGCTGGGCCCCCGGCAGCGGTCGCCTCGACCCCGGCATGACCGCCCCGCCACACGTCACCGGCCTCTACACGGCCGACGCGGCACTCGCCGGACAGTGGCCGGTGTTCTGGAACGCGGTGGGCCATCTCGCCCTCCCCGCACTGGTGTTGACGGCATACACGGTCGGCCTGCTCACCCGCTTCACCCGCTCCGCCGTCCTGGAAGTCCTGAACCAGGACTACGTCCGCGCCGCCCGCGCCAAGGGCCTGCCCGGCCGCACGGTCCTCTTCCAGTACGTGCTCCGGGCAGCCCTCGTGCCGGTCATCACGGTCGCCGGACTGGCCTTCGGGGCGTTGCTGTCGGGCACGGTCCTGGTCGAGTCGATCTTCGCCTGGCCGGGCCTCGGCGCCTACGCCTACCGCAGCGCGACCACCCTCGACCTGCCCGCCGTCATGGGCGTCGGACTCGTCGTGGGCCTGGTGTACCTGACCGTCAACCTCGCCGTGGACGTCCTGTACGGAGTGATCGACCCGAGGGTGAGGGTGCAGTGAAACGCAGTCCCGAAGTGGCGGTGAAACGGAGTTCTGAGGGTGCGGCGAAGTTCTCTCTGCTACGACGGCTGCCGCCCGCCTGGCGCCGCCCCCTCGCCGTCACCGGTGGCCTGGTCGCCGTGTTCTGGCTGGTGATCGTGGTCGCCGCCCCGCTGTTCGCCCCGCACGACCCCCTCGCACAGGACCTGCCCCGGCTGGCCGCCCCCGGCTCCGGACACTGGTTCGGCACCGACGAGTTGGGCCGGGACGTGCTGAGCCGGGTGCTGTACGGCGCCCGGGTCTCCATCCCCCTCGCCCTCCTGCTGGTGACCATGTCCCTGCTGGTCGGCGGGGTGTTGGGAGCCTGCGCCGGGTTCTTCGGACGGTGGGTGGACGAGACCGTGATGCGGATCGCGGACCTGGTGTTCGCGTTCCCCACCGTCATCCTCGCGATGGTGGTCGCCGCCGCGCTCGGCGCCAGCCTGCAGAACGCGGTGCTGGCCGTCCTGGTCGTGTCCTGGCCGTCGTACGCACGCGTCACCCGGGGCCTGGTCATGGGCCTGCGCAACCGCGAATTCGTGCTCAGTGGACGGCTGTTGGGCTTCTCCGCCTGGCGCTCGCTGCGCGTGGACATCCTGCCCAACGTGCTCGGGCCGCTGCTCGTCCTGGCCACCCTCGACATCGGTACGGCGACCCTGCTGCTGTCCGGGCTGTCCTTCCTGGGGCTCGGTGCGAAGCCGCCGACCGCCGAGTGGGGTGCGATGGTGGCGGACGGCACCCAGCAGTTCGACAAGTGGTGGATCGGGGTCTTCCCGGGCCTGGCCATCCTCACCGTCGTGCTCGCCTTCAACTTCCTCGGCGACACGCTCCGGGACGCCCTCGACCCCGGCACGGCCCGAACCATCGGCGCGGAGAAGGAGCGTGTCGGATGACCACAGGCACTGTGCTGGAGATCAGCGGCCTCACCCTCGACCTGGGCGGCCGGCGCATCCTCGGCGGCGTGGACCTCGCGGTGCGGCCGGGGCAGGTGCACGGGCTCGCGGGGGAGAGCGGCTCGGGCAAGACCATGACCGGCCTCGCGGCGCTGGGTCTGCTGCCGCCGGGTGCCCGTACCGGTGGCCGGATCGAGCTGGAGGGCACCGACCTGCTGACCCTCGCGCCCCGTCAACTCGCCGCGCTGCGCGGCCGATCGGTGAGCATGGTGTTCCAGGACCCGTCCACCAGCCTGCACCCGATGCTCAGCATCGGACACCAGCTCACCGACCATCTGCGCCACCACCTGAAGCTGAGCCGAAAGGCCGCGAAGGAGCGGGCAGTCGATCTGCTGACGCAGGTCCGAATTCCCAACCCCCTTGAGGCGCTGGGGCGTTACCCGCACCAGTTCTCCGGTGGAATGCGGCAGCGCATCGCGATCGCCATCGCGCTGGCCTGCGAGCCGAAGGTGCTGATCGCCGACGAGCCGACCACCGCGCTCGACGTGACCGTGCAGGCAGGCGTACTGCGGCTGTTGCGCGGCCTGTGCGACGAACTCGGTCTCGCCGTCCTGCTGGTGACCCACGACCTGGGCGTGATGTCCGCGATCGCCGACGAGGTGAGCGTGATGCGCCACGGCCTCGTCGTCGAGACCGGCCCGCGCGGCCGGGTCCTCACCGAGCCGCGGCACGAGTACACCCGCCAGCTCCTGGACGCGCTCCCCGGAAGGAGCACCGTATGACCCCCCTCCTCTCTGTCGACGACCTCGTCGTCCAGTACCACCGGCCGGGCGCCTCGCCCACCCGCGCCGTCGCCGGGGTCAGCCTCCAGGTGCGGGCCGGTGAAGTCGTGGGCCTGGTAGGCGAGTCGGGCTGCGGCAAGTCCACCCTGGCCCGCGCGGTCTGCGGCCTCACCCCGGCCGCGGAGGGCCGGATCAGCTACGACGGCACACCGGTACGCCCACTGCGCGTCCGCCGCCGCGCCCCGGCCCTCACCGGCATCCAGATGGTCTTCCAGGACCCGTACGGCTCCCTCAACCCCCGGCGCCGGGTGGGCGCGCAGATCGCCGACGGCATCCGTACCGCGACCGGGCGGGGCGAGGCTGTCGACGGGACCACCCCGGAGGATCTGCTGACCCGAGTCGGACTGACGGCGAGCGCCGCCGAGCGCTACCCGCAGGAGTTCTCCGGCGGCCAGCGGCAGCGCATCGCCATCGCCCGTGCGCTCGCCGCCCGGCCCCGGCTGCTCGTCGGGGACGAGCCGATCTCTGCGCTCGACGCCTCCGCCCAGCTCCAAGTGGCCACGCTGATGCGGTCGTTGGCCGTCGAGTCGGGCGCCGGGCTGCTGTTCATCAGCCACGACCTGTCCGTCGTACGGCTGATCGCGGACCGGATCGCGGTCATGTACCTCGGGCGCATCGTGGAGACCGGTCCCACCGCCGAGGTCTGGGCCGACCCACGACACCCTTACACCCGGGCCCTGTTGGCCGCCGTACCCAAGCCGGACGGAGCGGGCGTGCTGCCCGCCGAGCTTCCCGGCGATGTCCCCGATCCCGCCGAACCGCCCAGCGGCTGCCGCTTCCACCCCCGGTGCCCCCAGGCCTTCGACGGCTGCGACCGCGAGGAACCGCAGCTGATCGCCGGGGGCGTGGCCTGCCGGCTGTACGCCGCCTGAGCCGTGCCGCACCGGACGGCCGTCCGCCGGAGCGGGGCACGGCCCTCGCCGACTCCCACGACACCTCACGGAGAACCGATGTCCGACGACGACCACCCCGCCGAACCCGCGCTCCCGCCCCTCCACCCGGCCGGCCGCCTCCACCGGGCCCGGGAGGCCACGGCCCGGGCCGGTCTGGACGCCCTGCTGATCTCGCCCGGCGCGGATCTGCGCTATCTGACCGGCTACGACGCCCTGCCGCTGGAGCGGCTGACCTGTCTGGTCCTGCCCGCCGACGACGACCCCTTCCTGCTCGTCCCGGCCCTGGAGGAACCCGCCGCGCGGGCGTCCCCGGCCGGTGACCTGGGCATCGAGATCACCGGCTGGCAGGAGACCGACGACCCGTACGCGCTCGTCGCGGCCCGGTTGCCCGCGCGGACGTCCCGCGTCGGAGTCGACAACCGCATGTGGGCGGAGAAGACCATCGCCTTCCGTGCCGTACTCCCGGGCGCGGAGCAGGAGTTGGCCGGAGGAGTGCTCAACGAGCTGCGGATGCGCAAGACCCCGCAGGAGGCGGACGCCCTGCGGCGGGCCGGTGCGGCCATCGACCGGGTGCACGCCCGCATGGGGGAGTGGCTGCGGGCCGGACGCACCGAACGCGAGGTGGGCCGCGACATCGCGGACGCCATCGTCGCCGAGGGGCACGTCCGGGTCGACTTCGTGATCGTCGGCTCCGGTCCGAACAGCGCCAGCCCGCACCACGAAGTCTCCGACCGCGTGATCCGCCCCGGTGACCCGGTGGTGGTCGACATCGGCGGTACGACCCGGGACGGCTACTGCTCCGACTCCACGCGCGTATACGCGATCGGCGAGCCGCCCGCCGAGTTCCGCCGTCTCCACGACGTGCTGCTGCGCGCCCAACGCGCCCAGACCGACGCCGTACGACCGGGTCTGACGGCCGGTCAACTCGACGCCGTGGGACGGGACATCATCACCGACGCCGGATACGGGCCGCACTTCATCCACCGCACCGGGCACGGCATCGGACTGGAGAGCCACGAGGAGCCGTACATCGTGGCCGGCAACCCGCTCCCGCTCGCGCCCGGCATGGCCTTCTCCGTCGAGCCCGGCATCTATCTGCCCGGACGGTACGGAGCGCGGATCGAGGACATCGTGATCTGCGCCGAGTCGGGCGGCGAACGTCTCAACCGCAGGCCGCGGGACCTGGTCGTCCTCCCCTGACCGACGCCGCCGGGCGCCCCGCTCCACCAGTCACCCACCCCAAGGATCCGCCATGCCCGCTCCACCGCCCCCCTCCACCCGTCCCGCAGCCGACGGCGGTGCCCGCCCGGGTGGCGCGCCCGCCGAACTGGCGGAGGTGTGGACGGTGATCACGGGTATGTACGAGGCCTACACCGCGGGCGACCGGGAGCGCATCGACGGCTTCCTCGATCCCGAGGCCACCATCTGGGACTCGGCGACCCGCGAACTCATTCGCGGCAGAACGGAGTTGAACCAGGTCCGAGACGGCCGTCCCACCTCCGAGGGAGGCCCCGACGAAACCGGCCTCACGGCCTACGACCAAGTCGTCGACGTCTTCGGTGACTTGGCGGTGGCCCGCTACTGGCTGCGGGTCGACTACCGCGCGGCACCGCCGGAACTGGCCCGCATCACGGCGGTCCTGCGGCGGGCCCGTCCCGAAGGCCAGTGGCTCGTCGTCCACCTGCACGAGGACATCCATGGACAACCGGCGGTCGATGGCGGGTAGTTGGCCTGACGTCGACGATCGCACCCCTAGTATGTCGGGTCGGAGCCCGGCCGCGTCGACCTCATGGTGGATCCGGTGATCGTCGGTTCCGCTCAAGGAGGACATGTTCCGTGCTTTCGCTCGATGGCTCCGACCCCTCGCACATAGGCCGCTACCGTCTGGTCGGCAGACTCGGCGAGGGCGGGATGGGGAAGGTGTACCTCGCCCGGTCGCCCGGTGGCCGTCCCGCCGCCGTGAAGGTGATCAACGACCACCTCCGGCACGACGAGCACGCCTTGAGCCGGTTCCGCCGCGAGGTGGAGACCCTGGCCACGGTCCGCAGCGCGTACACGGCCTCGCTCATCGACGCGGAGCTCGGCACGCCGCCGTACTGGCTGGCCACCGAGTACGTGCCGGGGCCCACGCTGCACGCCGCCGTCGTGACCGGGGGACCGCTGCCCGCGGACCTGGCCCGGGTCATGCTGGCCGCGCTGGCCGAGGGTCTTGACGCCATCCACGTCCGCGGTGTGTGGCACCGGGACCTCAAGCCGCACAACGTCATCCTCTCCGCCACCGGCCCGCAACTGATCGACTTCGGCATCGCCAGGTCCACCGACGCGTCCAACCTCACGCAGGTCGGCAGCGCGATCGGCAGCCCCGGATACATCGCGCCGGAGACCTTCACCGGCGGCCGGACCGGTCCGGAGGCTGATGTGTTCGCCCTCGGGGCCACCCTGGCGTTCGCCGTCACCGGCCGACCGCCGTACGGGGACGGGCCGTTCGCGGCCGTGTCCTACCGCTCGGTGCACGGGGAGATCGACCTGCGGGGCGTGGACCCCGGTGTCGCCGAGCTGATCGAGGCCTGCGTGCGGAGCGATCCCGCGCAGCGCCCCACCCCGCAGCGCATCATCGAACTCGCCCGGGCCGAGGCCGACCTCGTCCACCATCCGGCCTATCAACGCGCCCTCGCCGTGGGCTCGTTGACGGACCGGCAGCGTGCCGCGACCGTCGCCGACCTCGGGGGCGGCGCGGTCTCCGTGGCTCCGGACGCGGTGACGACCACCCTGGACAGTGCCCGTCAGCCCCGCGCCGTCACACTCCTCGCACCGGACGCGGACCTCGACACCCTCACGCCGCCGCACCCGCCGGGCACCTACGGTCCTTACCCGCCCGCGCAGCCGGACGGTGGCGGGACCCGACGCGGGCGCCGCGTGCTGTGGGCCGCCATCGGCGCGGCCTCGCTGGTCGTCGCCGTCACCGGTGCGCTGCTGCTGTCCCACGCCTTCGAGGACAAGGACTCCACCTCCGCCCACGCCTCACCGTCCGTGAGTTCCGGCCGGGGCGCCGTGACGTCCGCCAGTCCGTCCGCGAGCGGTGCGACGACGTCTCCCTCCGCCTCCGCCTCCGCCTCCGGCACGGGCGCGGCCCGCCTGGCCGATGCCGTGGTGGTGAAGCCGCCCTTCACGTTCGACCCCGGGAAGGTTGTGGAGACCGTCCGCTCCAAGCTGATCATGCAGACGGACGGCAACCTGGTGCTCTACGACCAGGACGGCACGGCACATTGGGCCAGCCAGACCTCGGGCGAGGGGAACACGGCGGTGTTCCAGGCGGACGGCAACCTGGTGGTCTACAACGCCCAGACGCAGCCGGTGTGGGCGAGCAACACAGGGGGCACCGCCGGGGCGACCCTCAAGGTGCTGGAGGACGGCAACATGGTCATCGCCACCGACGGCGGGGTCGTATGGCAGACCAATACCGCGCATTGACAGCACGGTAGGTCCGAAGGCTCAGGGGATCCGCGCGACCGCCGCGTAGATCCCGCTGCCCTCCGGGGTCTCGCCCGGTGTCGGAGGGTTCCATTCCGTCGCCGTGACCAGGCCGGGCGGCACCAGGTCGAGGCCGTCGAAGAAGCGGGCGACCTCCGGGCGGGTGCGGAAGCCGAGCTTGATGCCGCCCTTGGCGTACTCGGCGGTGACCTGCGCCGCCAGTTCGGGGTAGAGGTCGGACGCGGCGTGCGACAGGACCAGACAGCTGCCGGACGGCATGGTGGCGACGAGGTCGCGGACGATGCCGTGGGCGTCCTGCTCGTCCGGGATGAAGTGCATCAGCGCGATCAGCGAGAGGGCGATCGGGCGGTCGAAGTCCAGGACGTGGCGGGCGTGTTCGACGATGGCCTCGGGCTCGCGCACATCGGCCTGGATGTAGTCGGTGACCCCGTCGGGGTGGCTGACCAGCAGCGCCTCGGCATGGCGCAGCACGATCGGGTCGTTGTCGGTGTAGACGACCTTCGCGGACGGCACGGTCCGCTGGACGATCTGGTGCAGGTTGGGCGCGGTGGGGATGCCCGTGCCGATGTCCAGGAACTGGTCGATGCCCCGGCCGGCCAGCCAGGTCGCCGCGCGGTGCATGAACTGACGGTTCTGCCGGGCCGCGTCCTTCGCCTCCGGCGGCAGTTTCTCCCCGACGGCCTCGTCGACCGGGTAGTTGTCCTTGCCGCCCAGCAGCCAGTCGTAGACCCGTGCGGGATGTGCCCTGCCGGTGTCGATCTGCGGTGCCGACTGGGGGTCGGTCGTCATGGCAACTCCATCGTGCCGAGTGGACGGATCGGGCCGAGCTCTCGATCATCGTACTCGGGACGGTCATGTGGCCTGTGGGGGAGGGGAGTTGGCCCGGACGAGCCGGTCACCGGCAGTGCGGAGCCGGCCCGGTGACCACCGCCACGGACGTCACTGCTCCCGCAGGTCCTTGACCCGGCGGATCTTGCCCACCGAGCGCTCCAGCGTCTCGGGGTCGACGATCTCCACGTCCACGGTCACGCCCACACCGTCCTTGACGCCCTTGCCGATCGCCGCCGCCGCGGCCGTCCGCTGCTCGGGGTCGGCGCCGGGGCGGGCCTCGGCGCGGACCGTCATGTGGTCCATCCGGCCGCGGCGGGTCAGCTGGATCGTGAAGTGCGGGGCGACGGCGGGGGTGCGCAGGATGATCTCCTCGATCTGACTCGGGAAGACGTTCACCCCGCGCAGGATGATCATGTCGTCGCAGCGGCCGGTGATCTTCTCGATCCGCCGGAACCCCGGGCGGGCCGTGCCGGGCAGCAGCCGGGTCAGGTCGCGGGTGCGGTAGCGGATGATCGGCAGCGCCTCCTTGGTGAGGGAGGTGAAGACGAGTTCGCCGCTGTCGCCGTCGGGCAGTACCTCGTCGGTGAACGGGTCGACGACCTCCGGGAAGAAGTGGTCCTCCCACACATGCAGGCCGTCCTTGGTCTCCACGCACTCCTGCGCCACACCGGGGCCGATCACCTCCGACAGGCCGTAGATGTCGACCGCGTGGATGTCCATGCGCTCCTCGATCTCGCGGCGCATCTCTTCCGTCCACGGCTCGGCGCCGAAGATGCCCACCTTGAGGGAGCTGGTGCGCGGGTCGATGCCCTGGCGCTCGAACTCGTCGAGAAGGGTGAGCATGTAGGACGGGGTGACCATGATGATCTCGGGCTCGAAGTCCTGGATGATCTGCACCTGACGGGCCGTCATGCCGCCGGACGCGGGGATCACGGTGCAGCCCGCGCGCTCGGCGCCGTAGTGCGCGCCCAGGCCGCCGGTGAACAACCCGTAGCCGTACGACACATGGACCTTGTGACCGGGACGGCCGCCGGCCGCGCGGATCGAACGGGCCACCACGCCCGCCCACATGGAGAGGTCGTTCTCCGTGTAGCCGACGACCGTGGGGCGGCCGGTGGTGCCGCTGGAGGCGTGGACACGGCGGACCTGGTCCATGGGGACGGCGAACATGCCGAAGGGGTAGGTGTCCCGCAGGTCGGCCTTGGTGGTGAAGGGGAACCGGGCCAGATCCTCAAGGGTGCGGCAGTCACCGGGTTTGACCCCGGCCTCGTCGAACTTGCGGTGGTACAGCTCCACGTTGTCGTACGCGTGCCGCAACGTGGCCTGGAGCAGGCCGAGTTGGTGCGCGCACAGCTCCTCGCGGGTGAGTCGCTCGGCGGCGTCCAGCAGCCCTTCGGGGAGCGGCTCGCCCAGGCGCGGGCTCGCCGGCGCCGAAGCCGGTGCGGTCACCCGGGCCGTCGGGTCGCTGCTCATGGAGACTCCTTCGTCCTCGTGCCGTTGATACTGCGGCTCCGTCCCCGGAACTCCGCGATCACCTGGTCGCTGCGCTCCACGCGCACGTCGTAGATGCCGCTGCGGCCGAACCGGGTGCGCTCGCGCGCGGTCGCCACCAGGACGTCGCCCTCGTGCGCCGGGGCGACGAAGTCGATGTCGGCCGCGGCGGCCACGGTCACCGGGCCGTGGCCGTTGCAGGCACAGGCGAAGGCGGAGTCGGCGAACAGGAAGAGATAGCCGCCGTGGGCGGTCCCGTGTCCGTTGACCATGGCCGGGGTCACGGTCATACGCAGCACGGCGGTCCCTTCGCCGTGTTCGACGAGCTCGATACCAAGAGCCCGGGACGCCTCGTCCGCGGCGAACATCTTCTCCGTGGGACCGGGGGCCGTGTTCGTGGCCTGCGTCATTTTCCACCACCTTGTGGACCGACCGAACATTCGGTTAGCGTGCGGCACGGCCAAGTAATCCAGCATCACCACTGCCTGTCAAGAGGTGGAACGCATGCCCCAGACCAGCTCCGAGCCGTCCTCCGACGAGGTCTATCTGATCGACGGGGCCCGCACCCCGCAGGGCCGCTACGGCGGCGCCCTGGCCTCCGTGCGGCCCGACGACCTCGCGGCGCTGGTCGTCGGCGAGGCGGTCCGCCGTGCCGGGATTCCGGCCGAAGAGGTGGACGAGGTGATCCTCGGCGCCGCCAACCAGGCCGGCGAGGACAACCGCGACGTGGCCCGTATGGCCGTCCTGCTGGCCGGGCTGCCGCACACCGTGCCCGGCTACACCGTCAACCGGCTCTGCGCCTCGGGACTGACCGCCGTGGCCTCGGCCGCCCAGGCGATACGCGCCGGAGAGGCGGACCTCGTCGTCGCCGGCGGGGTCGAGTCGATGACCCGCGCGCCGTGGGTGATGGCCAAGCCCGGCACCCCGTGGGCCAAACCGGGGGAGGTGCACGACACCTCGCTGGGCTGGCGCTTCACCAACCCGCGCTTCGCCGCCCAGGACACCCTGTCCATGGGCGAGACGGCCGAGGAGGTCGCCGCGCTCGACGGCATCACCCGCGCCGACTCCGACGCCTTCGCGCTGCGCAGCCATCAACGGGCCGTCGCCGCACAGGAGTCGGGCCACTTCGACCGGGAGATCGTGCCGGTCGCGGTGAAGGACGGCGAGGTGACCCGCGATGAGGGCCCGCGTCCCGGCACCACGCTGGAGAAGCTCGGCTCCCTGCGCACCATCTTCCGCGACGGCGGCATCAGCACCGCCGGCTCCTCCTCACCGCTGTCCGACGGCGCCGCCGCCCTGGTGGTCGCGAGCGGGGCGGCGGTTCGGCGCCACGGGCTCACCCCCAGGGCCCGGATCGTCACCTCCGCCTCGGCCGGAGTGCGGCCCCACCTCATGGGGCTGGGCCCGGTACCCGCCACCGAGAAGGCGCTCGCCCGCGCCGGATGGGGGACCGGTGACCTGGACGCCGTAGAACTGAACGAGGCCTTCGCCGCCCAGGCGCTCGCGGTCACGCGCCGCCTCAAGCTGGACGAGGAGAAGGTCAACGCAGACGGCGGTGCCATCGCCCTCGGCCATCCTCTCGGGTGCTCCGGTGCCCGTATCTTGCTCACGCTGCTCGGCCGTCTGGAGCGGGAGGATGCCCAGCGGGGCCTGGCCACGCTGTGCGTCGGCGTCGGCCAGGGTGTCGCGATGCTCGTGGAGCGGGTGTGAGCGCCCCGGCCGTCTCCGGTCCGTACGAGACCCTCCTCGTCGAGGAGCGCGCGGACCGAGTCGTCGTCACCCTGCACCGGCCCGCGGCCCGCAACGCCATCAGCGGGCTGATGATCCGCGAACTGCACGCCGTCTGCGAGCAGTTGGAGCAGGATCCGAAGCTGCTCCTGCTCACCGGTCATGGCGGGGTCTTCGCGGGCGGGGCCGACATCGCGGAGCTGTTGGAGCGCGGGCGGGACGAGGCGCTGCGGGGCATCAACAGCCGGCTGTTCGAGCGGGTACGCCGGCTGCCGATGCCCACCCTTGCCGCCGTGGACGGCTGGGCGCTGGGCGGCGGCGCCGAGCTGTCGTACGCCTGTGATCTGCGGATCGCCGGTCCGGACGCCGTCTTCGGGAACCCCGAACCCGGCCTCGGGATCCTCGCCGCGGCCGGTGCCTGCTGGCGGCTGCCCGAGCTGGTCGGTGAGTCCGTGGCCAAGCAGGTGCTGCTCGCCGGACGGAACCTCGACGCGGCGGCGGCACTGGCCGCAGGCCTTGTCATCGACGTCGTACCGACGGAGAAACTGCTGGACGAGGCGCACGCGCTGCTCGACCGCATGGCCAGGTCCTCGGCCACCGCCCTCCGGCTCACCAAACTCGTGGTCGACTCACCCGGTGCCCATCCGGTCGCCGACGACCTCGCGCAGGCCGTGCTCTTCGAGGGGCAGGACAAGAGGGACCGCATGACACGCTTCTTGGACAAGAGGGGACCGGAGAAGAGGAGCAGCCGCGCATGAGCCCAACACCCCGCTCCGCGCCCGCAGTTGTCGGTGTGATCGGCGGTGGCAGGATGGGTTCCGGTATCGCGCAGTCCTTCGCCGCCGCCGGATCGTCCGTGACCGTCGTGGAGAGCGGTGAGCAGGCCTCGGCCGCCGCGCTGGACCGGGTCGCGACCGGACTGAAGCGGGCCGCCGAGCGCGGCCTGCTCGGCGAGCCGGCGGAGCAGGTGCTCGCCCGCGTCACCATGGCCGACTCGGTCGACGGGCTGCCCGCCGACGCCGACCTGGTCGTAGAGGCCGTCCCCGAGGACGCCGGTCTCAAGGCCCGCGTGCTCGCGGCGGCCGAGCGGGCGGTGGGCGCGACGACCGTCCTGGCCACCAACACCAGTTCCCTGTCGGTCACCGAGCTGGCCGCCGCGCTCACCCGGCCCGGCCGCTTCCTGGGCATGCACTTCTTCAACCCGGTGCCAGCCTCGGCGCTCGTCGAGATCGTTGTCGCGCCCGGCACCGAGGCCGCCGCAGTCGGCGCCGCTCTCGACTGGACGCACGCCCTCGGCAAGAAGGACGTGACCGTCAAGGACTCGCCCGGCTTCGCCAGCAGCCGCCTCGGACTGGCGCTCGGCCTGGAGGCGATCCGGATGATCGAGGAAGGCGTCGCCGAGCCGGAGGCGATCGACGACGCGATGAGCCTCGGCTACAAGCACCCCATGGGGCCGCTGCGCCTGACCGACCTGGTCGGCCTCGACGTACGCCTGGCCATCGCCGAATACCTGCACTCCACCCTCGGCGAGCGCTTCGCCCCGCCCCGGCTGCTGCGCGAGAAGGTCGCCCGCGGTGAACTGGGCCGCAAGACGGGACAGGGGTTCTACACGTGGGAGTGAGCGGAGAGCAGGGCGGGGGCGAGGCCGGAGCCGTGCTGCGCGCGCCGCTGACCAGCCATTCGCCCGGCAGGTCTTGCCTCACCCGGGGAAACCCTTCACACTGGGAACCGAACGAATGGTCGGTAGGGGAGTTGATGTGTCGATGACCAGCACAGGCACGGAGGCGTCAGCCGCCGACCGGGACGAGACGCGGTTCGAGGAGCAGTTCGACGCCACGATCGCGAAGGACCAGCGGATCGAGCCCCGCGACTGGATGCCCGACGGCTACCGCAAGACCTTGATCCGGCAGATCGCGCAGCACGCGCACTCGGAGATCATCGGGATGCAGCCGGAGGGCGACTGGATCACGCGCGCGCCCTCCCTGCGCCGCAAGGCGATCCTCTTCGCGAAGGTGCAGGACGAGGCCGGACACGGCCTGTATCTGTACTCGGCCGCCGAGACCCTGGGCGCGGACCGCGCGGAGCTGACCGAGGCGCTGATCGAGGGCCGGCAGAAGTACTCGTCGATCTTCAACTACCCGACGCCGACCTTCGCCGACGTCGGCGTGATCGGCTGGTTCGTGGACGGCGCGGCGATCTGCAACCAGGTGCCGCTGTGCCGCTGCTCGTACGGGCCGTACGCGCGGGCGATGGTGCGGGTGTGCAAGGAGGAGTCCTTCCACCAGCGCCAGGGCTTCGAGCTGCTGCTCACGATGATGCGCGGCACGGACGCCCAACGGGCCATGGTCCAGGACGCGGTGGACCGTTGGTGGTGGCCGTCGCTGATGATGTTCGGTCCGCCCGACGACGACTCGCCCAACTCGGCCCGCTCCATGGCCTGGAAGATCAAGCGGCACAGCAACGACGAACTGCGTCAGCGCTTCGTGGACATGACGGTCCCGCAGGCGGCGAAGCTCGGAGTCACCCTGCCCGACCCGGAGTTGAGGTGGAACGAGGAGCGCGGCCACCACGACTTCGGCACCCCCGACTGGTCCGAGTTGCAACGCGTGATCCGCGGCGACGGACCGCGCAACACCGAGCGGGTCTCCCGCCGCCGGACCGCCCACGAGGAGGGCGCCTGGGTCAGGGAGGCGGCCACCGCCCACGCGGCCAAGCAGGCCGCCCGTACCCGGAAGACCGAAGGAGCGGCGGCATGACGCAGGACTGGCCCCTGTACGAGGTGTTCGTCCGTGGCAAGCGCGGCCTGAACCACGTCCACGTCGGCTCGCTGCACGCCGCCGACGACGCCATGGCCCTCACCCACGCCCGCGACCTCTACACGCGGCGCAACGAGGGCGTGTCCATCTGGGTCGTGCGCTCGGAACACATCGCCGCCTCGACCCGGGACGAGAAGGACCCGTTCTTCGCGCCGAGCGCCGACAAGGTCTACCGCCACCCCACCTTCTACGACATCCCCGACGACGTCCCCCACATCTAGGAGCAGGGAATGAGTGACGACCACCTCTATCTGTCCCTGGCCGAGGGACACGACGACAGCGACGCCCGCTGGGCCTTCGGCACCGGCTTCGAGGACCCGCTGCACGGCGTCGACCAGAGCGTGCCGGAGGGGACGAACGCCGCTCAACTGGCCGCGTACTGCCTGGCACTTGGCGACGACACGCTCGTCAGCGCCCAGCGGCTGGCCCAATGGTGCACCGCCGCCCCCGAGTTGGAGGAGGAGGTCGCGCTGGCCAACATCGGGCTCGACCTGCTCGGCCAGACGCGTCTGCTCTACGCGCGTGCCGGCCAGGTCGACGGCACCGGACGCGGCGAGGACGCGTACGCCTACTTCCGTGACGCCGACGCCTTCCGCAACGTACGGCTGGCCGAACTCCCCAACGGGGACTTCGCGTTCTCGATCACCCGGCTGCTGGTGCTGTCCTCCTGGCGGCTGGCCCTCTTCGAGCGGCTCGCCGTCACCACATCGGACCCGGTGCTCGCCGCCATCGCCGCCAAGGGCGTCAAGGAGCTGGCGTACCACCGGCAGTACGCCGCCGAGTGGGTCGTACGGCTGGGTGACGGCACCGAGGAGTCGCAGCGGAGGATGCGGGACGCACTGGCCGCCATCGTGCCGTACCTGGACGAACTCTTCGCGGAGACAGGGGAGTTGAAGGCCGAGGTACTGGCCGTGCTCCGCCAGGTCACCGACGCCGCCGGGCTCGTCTGGCCCGAGACGGCACCGGTCCCCGGACACGGCCGCGACGGCGACCACACCGAACACCTGGCCCCGCTGCTGACCGAACTCCAGAGCGTGGCCCGCGCCCACCCGGAGGCGACATGGTGACCACCCTGCTCGACGCGCGGCGCGCCCGGCACATCGCCGCGCAGGTGCCCGACCCCGAGATGCCGATGCTCACGCTCGCCGACCTCGGCGTACTGCGTGACGTCGAGGTGGGCGAGGACGGGACGGTCGTCGCGAGTCTGACGCCCACCTACTCCGGCTGCCCGGCCATGGCCGAGATGCGCGCCGAGGTGGCCGCGCGGCTCACGGATGCCGGGTACGCGCGCGTGGAGATCCGTACGGTCCTGACCCCGCCCTGGAGCAGCGACTGGATCACCCCGGCCGGCCGCGCCAAGCTCGCCGAACACGGCATCGCACCGCCCGGTGCCGCCCCGCGCGGTCCGCTGGTGCTCACGCTGTCGCCGACCCGCCGTACGGTGGCCTGCCCCCGCTGCGGGGCGACGGACACCGAGGAGACCTCGCACTTCGCCGCGACCTCCTGCAAAGCCCTGTGGCGGTGCCGCGCCTGCCGCGAGCCGTTCGAGTACGTCAAGGAGATCTGATGGCGAGCCCCCACCACTCGACTGCGGCGAGCCCGGCGAGTCCTCAACTCCCGCTCGTGGAAAGGACGGTGGACCAGTGACCGCCCCGGCCCCCACTACCCCCACCACCCCCGCCCGCCCGGCGCGCCGCCGCCCGGCCTTCCACGCGCTGCGGGTCGCCGCCGCCGAGCCGCTGTGCGAGGACGCCGCCGCCATCAGCTTCGACATCCCCGACCACCTCGCCGAGGAGTTCGCCTACCGGCCCGGCCAGTCGCTCACGCTCCGCCGCGAGGTGGAGGGCCGGGACGAGCGCCGTTCGTACTCCATCTGCTCCCCGGCGGGAGCGCGCCCCCGCATCGGCGTACGGGTCGTCCCCGGCGGCCTGTTCTCCTCCTGGCTGGTCAGCGAGGTACGCCCCGGCGACACCGTCGAGGTGATGGCCCCCACCGGCGCCTTCACCCCCGACCTCACCCGCCCCGGCCACCACGTCCTGATCGCCGCAGGCTCCGGCATCACCCCGATGCTGTCCATCGCGGAATCCGTCCTCGCCGCCGACACCCGCTCCCGCGTCACGCTCTTCTACGGCAACCGGCGCTCCGACACCGTGATGTTCGCCGACGACCTCGCCGACCTGAAGGACCTGCACCCCGGCCGGTTCCAGCTCGCGCACGTCCTGTCCCGCGAACCGCGCGAGGCGGAGATCCTCTCCGGCCGCCTGGACGCCGATCGGCTCACCACGCTCGTCGACGCCCTCGTGGACGTGGAGACCGCCGACCACTGGTGGCTGTGCGGCCCGCACGGCATGGTCCGCGACGCCCAACAGGTCCTCACCGGACTCGGCGTCCCCGCCGAACGCGTCCACCAGGAGCTGTTCTACGCCGACGACGAGCCCGTACGGACCAACGAACACATCGACAAGGTCTACGACGGTCCCGTCAGCCAGGTCAGCGTCACCCTCGACGGCCGCACCACCAACTCCGCGCTGCACAAGGACCGTTCGATCCTCGACGGCGCCCAGAAGACCCGGCCCGACCTGCCCTTCGCCTGCAAGGGCGGCGTCTGCGGCACCTGCCGCGCGCTGGTCACCGACGGCACGGCGGACATGCGGCGCAACTACGCCCTCGAACCCGCCGAGGTCGACGCCGGTTACGTCCTCACCTGCCAGACCTTCCCGGTGTCCGACACGCTCGCCGTCGACTACGACAGCTGAGGCGGGCCACGACAGGTTGACCCACGTGAAGAGCGGGCCGGGAGGGATCCCGGCCCGCTCTTCAGTCAACTCATTCAGCTATCGGCGGTCAGCCGAGGAGCTTGGCCGCCAGGGTCGCGGCGTTGTACGAACCCCAGCCGGTGGTGAAGTCCCAGCCGGTGGCGGCGGAGTAGGCGCCGTTGCTGCCGCTGGTGATGTCGTGGAAGCCGGTGCCGCTCGCCGTGTAGAGCGCGGGGTTGGCGAAGCCGAGGTTGGCCTTGCCGGCCGCCGCGGCCTGCTGGTTGTAGAGCGCACCGAAGGCCGCCCACTCGGGCGCGGCGGCGCTGGTGCCGCCGACCGTGCCCCAGCTGCCCTGCGAGTAGATCGAGACACCGGGGCTCGGGTTCGCGAGCGCCGACACGTCGGGCACCTGGCGGTAGCCGCCGCCCGCGGTCTTCTGCACCGCGGTCTGCCAGCTCGGGATCTTGAAGACGGAGGACTTGCCACCGCCACCGCCCGACCAGGCCGTTTCCTTGCTCCACGCGTTGGCGGAGGTCACGGTCAGCGTGGTGCCGCCGACGCCCGTGACGTACGGGTCGCTGGCCGGGTAGTCGACGGTGGTGGTGCCGTCGCCCGCGTCGTCCGAGCCGTCGTCGCCGGAGGCCGCGTAGAAGCCGAGGCCCTCGGCCGCGCCCGCCTTGAAGACGGCGTCCACGGCGTTGATGTTGGAGGTGGTGCGCTGGCTCTCGGAGGCACCCCAGCTGATCGAGGTGGTCGGGATGCCGCTGTCGACGATGGCCTGGTAGGTGTCGACCTCACCGGCGTCGGAGTTGGGACCCTCGAAGACGGTCACGTTCGCCTTCGGGGCGATCGCGTGCAGGACCTCGATGTCGAGCTCGACCTCGACCTGGCCGTCACCGAGCGCGCCGGAACCGCCGTCCACCTTCGACACGGTCGGGGTGGGGGAGCCCAGGCTGTAGTTGGTGTCGTACTTCGTGATGTTGGACTGCGCGAAGCCGTCGAACTCCAGCAGCGCGATCTTCTGGCCGCTGCCGGTGTACGTGCTGGAGACGTTGTAGCCGCCCTTGATCTGGGCCGGGGTGTAGCCGCCGCCGGGGCCGTTGTGCGGGTTGACCTTGGCGGACCCCTGGTGGTGCAGCTGGGCGCGGTTGTTGAGTCCGGTCACGTCGCTGACCAGGCCGGCGATGCCGGTGGGCAGGGTCGGCGCGGTCTCGTTGGCGTAGAACGCGCGGCCCGACTTGGCGTCCTTCCACGTCGACAGCTTCGTGCCGAAGGCCTTCTCCAGCTGGGCGGCCGTGCCGCTGGCGTCGACCAGCAGGTTCCCCGAGTGGACCTTGCCGACGGTGAGACCCTGGGCCCGCAGGAAGTCCTTGACCTGCTTGACCTCGGCGTCCGTCCGGCCGAACCGGGCCGCGAACTGCGCCTTCGTCAGATAGTGGCCGTACGAACTCGACCTCGGATTGCTGACATCGGCCACGAACGTGTCCAGCGCCTTGTCGTTTCTCGGCGTCAGGCTGATGGCCACCGATATGCGCTTGCCGGCCGCGACGGCGCCGGTGCGGGACGCGTCGTGGTTCAGGCCCTTGAGGACATCTCCCGCGACGGCGGCGCGAGTTGAGTGCGGCTGGACGGCGGCGTAGGCGCTGGGGACGGCGGCGGCGAGCAGGGCCGGTACGGCGACGAGGCCGACCAGCTTCAGACGTGACGTCACGGAGGTCCTCCGAGGAGTGGGGGGTTGCTGTCCCGGAAGCGGAACGGCTTCACCGTAGGAACAGCGGCCCCACCCGCATAAGCGGGGGAACCCTTGCGTCACGTGTTAACTGCGGGTGTCACATGAACCGCGGATGACAGGTCAGCGGCGGGTGTCGAGGGTGCGGGGGGTGCGCAGCCGACCGGGCTGACTGATCGTCACCGCCTGTGTCGTGGGCAGCTGTTGGTCGTCGTCGCCGACGCTCACGGTCGCCGCTCCGGACGCGATGACGGCGACCGCCATGGCATGGGCGAGTGCGGTGCGCGAGCGGACACCGACCTTGCGGTAGACCCGCGACAGGGTGCCCTCGACCGTCTTGACGCTGATGAACAGCTCGGCGGCGACCTCCCGGTTGGTGGCCCCGCCGCCGACCAGTTCGGCCACCCGCGCCTCCGTGGGCGTGAGTTCTGGCCGCCCCTCACCGTCCCGGTCGCCCGCCTCCAGCCGGGCCAGTTCGTCGCCCGCCCGCGCCGCCAGCGGAGCGGCGCCGATACGGGTCGCGGTCTCCAGAGCCTCGCCGAGCGCGGTGCGGGCCGCGTTCCGGTGGCGGGCCCTGCGCTCGACCGCACCGAGTGAGATGAGCGTGCGTACCAGCTCTACGGGCAAGGGGAGTTGACGCAGCCGGTCCACGGCGGTGCGCAGCCGTACCGCCCCCTCCTTCGCCCGGCCGAGCCCGGCCTCGCGCAGCCCCTCCGCGCGTTCCAGGGCCGCCAGTACGCTGCCGGGCGCGTCGCCGGTCACCCGTGCGCGGGCCTCGTCGAGCACGGCGCCGGCCTCGTCCGTCTCGCCCAGTACGACCAGGGCCTCGGCCAGGTCGCTGTACCAGTGCAGCAGGGGCGGATCGGCGGCCGACATCGCCTCGCCGAGCTCCTTGACGCGCTGCAGCACCTCGACCGCCGCGGCGGCCCCGCGCGGATCGCCGGCCAGCAACTCGGCCTGCCCCAGCACCGCGAGGGCGCGCAGCAGGAACAGCCGGTCGCCGTCCGCCTCCGAGGCCCGCACCGCCTGCCCGGCCAACTGCCGGGCCTCGTCGGCACTGCCGCCGGCGGTCGCCGCGAGCGCCGCCGCGTACAGCGCCGGAGCCGCCTGTACGCCGGTCTCGGCCACGGCGCGGGTGCAGCGGGCGGCGGTGTCCAGCGCCTCCGGGCAGTGCCCGGCGCGCACTTGGATGCGGGTCAGCGCGACCAGGGTCGCCATGAACTCCTCGACCCCGGCGAACTCCCCGATCTCCGCGAGGAGTTCGGTGACCCTCCGCTGGGCCTCGGTGACCTTGTCGGAGTCCAGGGCGAGGATCGCCCGCATCCGGATCAGCCCCCAGCTCTCCGGGCCGGCGCCCGCGCCGCCGGTCAGTGCGAGGGCCTCCGCCAACGCGGCGTCGGCGGCGACCGGTTCACCGCCCAGCGAGCGCACCCGGGCGAGGGTGGCGAGCGCCCCGATCCGGGTGTCGGTGTCACCGGCCACGGCCGCCTGCCGGGCCGCGCGCCGGGCGTGCCGGGCGGCCGCCGCCAACTCCCCGCACAGCAGGCCCCGTACCGCCGCCCAGTGGTGCAGCCACGCCTCCGCCTCCGGGTCGCCGGCCGCGTCCCGGAGCCCTTCCTCGATCAGCTGGTGGGTGCCGTGCAGGGCCTGACCGGCGTTGCGCAGCAGGACCAGCCGGGCCCGCACCCGCTGCCGGGCCGAGCCCGAACCGGCGAGGACGGTCTCGGCCGCCTGTCCGGCCTGCTCCAACTGCCCGGCGTCACAGGCGTATTCGGCCGCCGCCAGCAGCCGGTCGGCGTGCTCGGCCGGGCGGTCGGCCGGAGTGCGCAGGGCCGCGAGCCCTGCGAGTTCGAAGGCCGCGTCGGGATCGCCGTCGCGGCGGGCGGACTCGGCGGCGGCCAGCAGCGTACGGGCCGTGGTCTCGTCCTCGTAGGGGTGGGCGAGCGCGAGGTGCCGGGCCTGCTCGACGGGATCGGTGACCGCGCGGGCCAGCAGCGCGTGCGCCTGTCGGCGGCCGTACTCCGGCGCGTCGGCATACATGGCGGCCCGGAGCAGCGGATGCCGGAAGCGGACGGTCCCGTGGGCGTCGGCCGTGGCGACCCCGAGCCGTTCGGCCTCCGCCAGGTCCGCGGCCGGGTCGTCGAACCCGGCGGTGCGCAGCAGCGTGAGAGTCGGGCGGGCGGCGGCGCTCATGACGAGGAGGGTGTGCCGTGTGCGCTCCGGCAGGGTGTGCACCCGCTCCAGCAGCAGGGTGCGCAGCCGGTGCGGGACCGGCAGCGTCCGGCCGAGGCCGACGGCCGCTCCGTCGCGTGGGGCGGCCCGCCCCAACTCCAGGGCGTACCAAGGGTTTCCGGCGGCCGTGTCCTGGACGGCCCGCAACACCGCCGGTGGCAGGTCGGCGGGCAGCAGCCGCGCCATCTCGTCGTCCGTCAGTGGCGGCACGGGCAGTTCGACGGTGTCGGGCGGGCAGCAGCGCGGCCGTTCGGGCTGATCGCCGTCCGCCGCCCGCTCGGCGGCCACCACCCGTACGTCGAGGCCCTCGACACGGCGTACGACGAAGGCGAGCACCTCGACGGTCTGTTCGTCGAGCCACTGGAGGCCGTCGAGGACCAGCAGCACCGGGCCGGTGACGGCGAGGGTGCGCAGCACTTCGAGAACGGCGACACGGACGGCGAGCCCGCCACGGTCGCCGCCCGGTACCTCGCCGCGCAACAGGGCGGCCCGCAACGCCCCTTGGGGTTCGGGTGCCAGGGCCTCAAGGCAGCTCTCCGGCACCCGTGCGAACAGGTCGACGAGACCGGCGAACGGCAGCCGGGCGTCCGCCTCGGCGGGCGAGCAGTGCAACACCGTTCCGGACGGCTGGAGATGGGCGCCCGAGGACGCCACGAGGGCGGCCACGAGCACGGACTTGCCGATCCCCGCGGGGCCGTGCAGCAGCACTCCCTGACGGTCCGTCAACTCGGTGCGGGCGGTGCCGATCAGCTCGCGGTGCCCGGTCAACGACCGCACTTCCGCGCCACGGCGGGGCGGGCGGGTCGGCGCGTGCGGCGAGTCTCCGGGCGTCTGAGCATGTGTTCATGACAACCGTTGCGGAATCGCCTTGTCAATGATGATCCGGAGCGGCGGACGAGACCTGTCGGTGAATTGGCGCATGATCTCCATTTCCGACGGCTGTGATGGCGTGTTTCCTGCGCCAGAACCCGCCCCAAGTGCATGAAACGGCTAATCGCCCGTACAACAGCCTGGTCAGCGGATGCACCGAGGAAGTGGGAGAGAACGATGACTGATCACGGAGCCGATCTGGTGATCCGGGCCGGGGCGATCCACACGTTGGTACCCGGCCAGGCCCCGCAGCGGGCGCTGGCCGTGCGGGGCGACCGCATCACGGCCCTCTCGCCCGACCCCGACGGACTCGACCACCTGCTGCGCCCGCACACCACCGTGCACGACCTGCCCGGCGCCACCGTGCTGCCCGCCTTCGACGACACCCACACCCACCTGATCTATGCCGCGCTCGGCGCGCACGACGTCCCGGTGCACGAGGCGCACGACATCCCCGAGTTCCTTGACCTGATCCGGGAGCGGGCGAAGACGACCCCCGAGGGCGAGTGGATCCGCACCACCACCAACTGGCAGGAACTCAACCTGGCCGAGCGCCGCATGCCCACCGCCGCCGAACTCGACCTGGCCACCGACCGGCACCCCGTCCTGGTCAAGCGCGGTGGCCACAACGACGTCGTCAACAGCTACGCGCTGCGCCTGGCGGGTATCACCGAGGACACCCCCGTACCGCCGGGCGGGGTCATCGGCCGCGACGCCGACGGCCGGCTCGACGGGCGGCTGATCGACAACGCCATGGGCCTGGTGGAGCGCCTGGTCCCGGCCCCGGACCGGGCCGAGCGGGTCGACGGGCTGCGGCTGGCCACCGCCCAGTACGCCGCCACCGGCATCGGCACCGTGCGGGACTGCGCGGTCGGCCTTGAGGACTACGCCGTACTGCTGGCCGCCCGCGAGGCGGGGGCGCTCGGCATCCGGGTGCGCGCCCTGATCTCGGCGCTCGGCATGACCAGCGCGGCCCAGGTGGAGGATCTGCTCGACGCCATGGAGAAGTGGCGTGACGACTCCGACCGGTGGCTGCGGGTGTGGGGCGTGAAGTTCGGGCTCGACGGCGGCCTGGAGGCCGGCGCGACCGAGGAGCCGTACGCCTGTGACCACGCGTTCTCCGGGACGCTGAGCTGGGAGCCCGACGCGCTGGTGGAGGCCGTGGAGGCCGTGGTCCGGCGCGGCTGGCGGGTCGGCACCCATGCCTACGGCGACCGCGCGGTCCGTGCGCTCCTGGATGTCTACGAGCGGGTCCTCGCCCGCAACCCCGGACTGCCCGCCGGCACGCTGGTGATGGAGCACGGCGGTCTGGCCGGTCCCGAACAGCGCGCCCGCGCCGTCGAGTTGGGCATCCCCGTCACCATCCAGCAGCCGCTGCTGCACGACACCGCCGAGGTGGAGGAGGGCTTCTGGGGCCCGGACCGCGTCGCCCGCCTCTTCCCCGCCCGCGGCTGGATCGACCTCGGCGCCCAGGTCAGCGCCGGATCGGACTTCCCCGTCGGCCGGTTCGGCGCCATGCGCTCGGTCTACGGCATGATCACCCGCCAGACCGTCATCGGCCCCAAGGGCCCCGAACACGCCATCACCTACGACGAGGCCCTCACCCTGCACACCGCCAACGCGGCGCTGCTGCTGGGCGACCAGAATCTGCGCGGCACGCTGAGCCCGGGCCGTCTGGCGGACCTCACCGTCTGGGAGCGGGACCCCGCCCGTTGCCCGAGCGACGCCCTGCGCGACCTGAACCCCCTGCACACCTTCGTCGGCGGCCGTCCGGTCACCCGGTAGACGTCCGTCAGGTGGTCGGCATCGTCCTGATCGCGGCGATGTCGAACTGGAGCCGTACCTTCTCGCTCACCATCGCACCGCCCTCGGCCAGCCGGGAGTTGTAGGTCAGGCCCCAGTCGGACCGGTCGATGGTGGTGGTGCCGTCGAAGCCGACCCGTTCGTAGCCGAACGGGTCGGTGACATGTCCGATGTAGGTGAGTTCCAGCACGACGGGACGGGTGGCGTCCTTGATGGTGAGGTCGCCGAGCATCCGGTAGACATCGTTGCCGGCCATTTGCACCGCGGTACTGGCGAAACGCATACGCGGGTAGGTCGCGGAGTCCAGGAAGTCGCGCCCCACCAAGTGGGCGTCGCGCTGTTCCACACCGGTGTCGACACTGCCGGTGGACACCACGATCTCCGCCTGCGAACGGGCCGGGTTGCGGCCGTCGAAGTAGAGCCGGCTTTTGTATTCGGCGAAGGACCCGCGCACGGTCGTCACCATGGCGTGCCGGACGGAGAAACCGATCCGGCTGTGCGCGGGGTCGATCATCCACTCTCCGGTCAGCGCCGCCAGGGCGGGATCTGGCAGGCCGGAGGCGGTGAACGCCGGTGGGGCGGCGGGGCGTTGCGGAGCTGTGGGGGGTGCCGGGCGGCGGAGGGGCGCAGCACGGTTGAACAGGTTCATGCTTCACGTAGTTACTGCACGAGTGAAATCGCCGCAAGACTTGATGGCGAATCGACAGCTGCGCGAACCGGCACCGACACGCTTAAATACCGCCACCTCGTCGGCCGTTCCACATTTCCCACACATATTCGCCACCCGAAAAACGGCGACCGTCAATTCGGCGCATCGTTCCACACCATGCTCAACGCACTGTTCAGCGCATCGGGAACCCGAACGAATAGCCCTGCTGCTTCAGCCACGGCAGAATCTCGCGGAGCGCGGCCACGGTCTCGGAGCGGTCACCGCCCGCGTCGTGGAACAGGATGGTCGGCCCGTTGGGCAGTTCGCTCTTGACGGTGGTGACGATGGCGCCGGTGCCGGGGAGTTCGAAGTCCTTGGAGTCGACGTTCCACCCCAGCGGGCGCATGCCCTGGGCGGCGGCGAGATGGCGGCTGTACGGCGTGAAGGCGCCGCCCGGCGCCCGGTAGTACAGCGGCCGTACGCCGCCGGAGGCCTTGGTGATCATGGCGGCGGCGTTCAGGATCTCCTGCGACTGATAGGACTCGGACTTCTTGTCCATGGTGGTGTCGTGCGACACCGAGTGGTCGCACAGCCTGTGCCCGGCCGCGACGACCGCCTTGACCAGGTCCGGGTGGGCCTCGGCCTGGGGGCCCACCATGCAGAAGGTGGCCTTCACCCCGTACTCCTTGAGCACTTGGAGCACCTGCGGTGTCCAGGTCGGGTCGGGACCGTCGTCGATGGTGATGTTGACGCCCCGCGCGCCCCGGTCGGAGGCGTGCACGATCTCCGCCGACACGGCCGCCACCCGGGCCGGAGCCGAACTGGCGGCGCCGGGACGCGCGTTGGCTCCACCCCGCTGCGCGTCGACCACACCGGCCTGCGCGGTCCACACCGAGGTGGCCGCGGCCACCGCCGTCACACCGACCGCCGCCGCGAGTACCCGGCCGTACCATCCCCGCCCGCCATGCCGTGCCATGTCCGCCCTGTTCCCTGTCCTGTTGTCCGGTTCCGTGCATTCGTCAGGACGGGATAAACGAGCGGAAGGATCCCGCTGTTACGGACTACGGACAATTTCCCGGGAGTTCGAGGACCGCGGCCGACGATCCCGGCCGACGCGGGGCCACCCGCCGGACGGTTCCGACTCCACGGAGCGAAGGCCCGCACGTCCATCGGCCCGGGGTCTGCCCATGTATTCGACGAGCATCGAACTCCTTGAGGCGGGTGGCCTCCTCGCGAACGATGTCCGGGTGAGCGGGGCGACCTCCCGCCGCAGCACTCAATGGGGGTTATGGCTCTATGGCAAGACGAAACGGGGCGAGACGCGGTCTGATCACCGTCCTCGCGGCGGGTGCCTTCGTGTTCGCGTCGGCGACCGGAGCGGCGGCCGGCGCGAGCGGGCCCGTCCGGACCGACTTCGCCGAACAGGCGCAGGAGTTGGGACTGACCGGCGCGCAGGCGCAGGGACAACTTCCGCATCCCATGGCTGCAGAACGGATCGTGGATCAACAACCAGTCCAAGGGAACGGTCGCGAACTTCCTGGATGACGACGGCGTCTCGAAGTGGCACGACGCGGGTGCCTTCTCGCAGGACCCGGACGCTCCCTGGTACCGGGTTCACTGGATCAAGAACTGCTGACGGATCCCCGCTGACGGAAAGTCACCTCTCGCGAAAGGCAGTACCAACATGATGACTCGGACACGTCTCGCGGCGACCCTGTGCGCCGCCGCTTCCGTGGTCGCGATCGGTCTGGCGACTCCGGCGGCGGCTCAGTCGGACCAGGCCGCCGCCAGGTGCACCACGTCCCGCTCCTCCGACGGAAAGTACGTGGGAGTCAGTTGCACCACCGGTCGCTACTACGTCGTCGGTACGGCGTGCAGCGCGGGCGGCTGCACCACGATCGGGGGAAACATCGTCAACGCCCCCAACACCTCGGTGGCCTGGGCGGGCAGCGGCTACTTCGGCGGTGACATCATGGCCGTCTTCGTCTGAGTGCCGGGACGTGCCGGGGCCGCGGGATGCGGTCCCGGCACGAGGGCGAGGAGGCTGTCGATCGGACGGTTCATTCACATTGGGCGGGCGGGGTGGGCTTCTTGCCCATCTTGATCGAGACCGAGGACCCGGTGGGCAGTACGGTGCCCGCGGTCGGAGACTGCGAACTCACCGTCTTGACGTGGTCGCAGTCGACGACGCTGCCGACGGTGCCGAGGACGTATCCGGCAGCCGCGAGGTCCTGGCCGGCCTGCGTCTGTGAGTCACCCACCACGTTGGGCACGGTCGTCACACCGACCACCGAGGCCGACACGGACGCCAGGCCCCGGCTGTATCCGGTGTCCGACGACAGGTCGAGGACCGTCACACTCCAGCCCACGGTCCCGGTCTGGTTGATGAACACCGACTGCGATCCGCCACCGACCGGGAAGATGGTGGTCGTCGGGTCGAAGCCCGGCCCGACGATCTGCAGCGCGTCCTCGGCGGTATTGGACACGCAGTCCGCGCTCCACTGCACCAGGGCGGTGTGTCCGTAGACCACGGGGGAGGGCGTCACCGTGATGTTGGCGGTCGCGGTGACCGCGCAGTTCAGCCCGGGATCGTCCGCGTAGGCGGGTGTCACGGCGAACACGGTGGCCACCAGCGCCGTCACGACGAGCACCACCGCCTTCGGCGAGCGCGCCACCCGGGCCGCCCACCTCCGCAACCCCGCCCCTGCCCCGGCGAGCACGTGACGACGCGCCGGATTCGATGCCTCTCTCATAACTCCCCCTAGGTGGTTGCACTCCGCACACCGAGCGGCCCGGGGCCGTCGGCGACCGATGGCCAGCGTGCTGCACCGGCACGCGGAAGTCGCCCATGGATCCGCTCAGCGGAACGGCCGTGGACCCACCCTTTCCTCTTGACGCCCGTCACCACCGCACCTAGCCTCGAATGAACACGTCTAGACAGGTAGGTCGACGATGGCGGACTCCCAGACTTCCCAGTCCCGGCAACTTCAGGTCGAGACCCACGGCCTCGATGTGATCGGCGACGACGAACGCAAAGGCACCCCTCGCACGCTGTTCTGGCCCTGGTTCGGGGCCAACGTCTCGATCCTGGGCCTGAGTTACGGCGCGTTCGCGCTCGGCTTCGGGATCTCCTTCTGGCAGGCGCTCGTCGCCGGTGTCATCGGGATCGTCTTCTCCTTCCTGCTCTGCGGCTTCATCGCGGTCGCGGGCAAGCGAGGCTCCGCGCCCACGATGGTGCTCAGCCGCGCCGCCTACGGCGTGCGCGGCAACCGGCTGCCGTCGGCTATCTCCTGGATCCTCACCGTCGGCTGGGAGACCGTCCTCACCGCCCTCGCGACCATGGCCACCGCGACCGTCTTCAGCAGACTCAGCTGGGGTGGCGGCACCGAGACCAAGGTGGTCGCGCTGATCATCGTCGGCGCGCTCATCGTCGTCGGCGGAGTCATGGGCTTCGACCTGATCATGCGGCTCCAGACGGTCATCACCGTCGTCACCGCGGTGCTCACCGTCGTCTACATCGCCCTCGTCGCCGACCACATCCACTGGAGCACGGTCAGTGCCGTACCGGCGGGCTCCGCCCAGGAGTTCATCGGCGCGCTGGTGTTCATGATGACCGGCTTCGGCCTCGGCTGGGTCAACGCCGCCGCCGACTACTCCCGCTATCTGCCCCGGAGTTCCTCCAGCAGAGGCGTGATCGGCTGGACCACGTTCGGCGCCTCCGTGGCCCCGTTGCTCCTGCTGGTCTTCGGCCTGCTGCTCGCCGATTCCTCCAGCACGCTCAACAAGGCGGTCGCCGCCGACCCGATCGGCGCGCTGACGACGATCCTGCCCACCTGGTTCCTGGTCCCGTTCGTCGTGGTCGCGGTCCTCGGCCTGGTCGGTGGCGCGGTCCTCGACATCTACTCCTCCGGCCTGGCCCTCCTCTCCGCGGGCCTGCGGGTGCCGCGCTACCTCGCCGCGCTCGTCGACGGCGTCCTGATGATCGCGGGCTCCATCTACATCGTGTTCTTCGCCGACAACTTCCTCGGCCAGTTCATGGGCTTCCTCACCACCCTCGGCGTCCCCATCGCCGCCTGGTGCGGCATCATGCTCGCCGACCTCGCCCTGCGCCGCCGCGACTACGACGAGGGCGACCTCTTCCGCCGGACCGGCCGCTACGGCGACGTCCAGCTCACACCTCTCCTCCTCACCCTCGGCGCGACCGCGATCGGCTGGGGCCTGGTCACCAACACGGCCGCCAGCTGGCTGACTTGGCAGGGCTACCTCCTCGACCCGCTCGGCCTCGGCGGCAAGTCGGGCGCCTGGGCCTACGCCAACCTCGGCGTCCTGGCCGCCCTCGCCCTCGGCTTCCTCGGCACCCTCGCCCTGGGCCGCGCCCGCATCCAGCGGCAGGAGCAGCAGGCCGCCAGCCCCGAGGCGGTGCCCGCCGTATGACCACCGCACCGGGCCACCTCGCCGTCATCGACATGCAGCGCGTCTTCGCCGAACCCGACAGCCCCTGGGCCACCCCCCGCTTCGAGGAGGCGGCGGCAGGCGTACGACGACTGCTGCCGGCCTTCGCGGAAGACGTCACCTTCACCCGCTTCATCGCCCCTGACAAACCCGCGGGCAGCTGGCGCGCCTACTACGACCAGTGGCCCTTCGCCCTCCAGCCTTCGGACGCCCCGCTCTGGCGGCTGACCGACGAATTCGCCGCCGAGGCACGGCACTTGGTGGACGCGCCCACCTTCGGCAAGTGGACCCCCGCACTCGCCGAACGCGTCGCCCCCACCGGCCGCCTCTTCCTCGCGGGCGTCAGCACCGACTGCTGCGTCCTGTCCACGGCACTCGCCGCCGCCGACGCCGGAGCAGAGGTACTGGTCGTCGCCGACGCCTGCGCCGGTGTGGACGACGACTCCCACGCCAAGGCACTGCACGTCATGGACCTCTACCGGCCCCTGATCCGCGTGGTCACCGCCGCCGAGGCGGTCGGGGAGGCCTCATGACCGGCGTCCGGCTCAAACACCAGCGCATCACCGAGGTCCTCGCCAAGGAGATCCGCAGCGGCCACCGCCCCGCCGGCGAGCAGTTGCCCGGCGAACACGCCCTGGCCCAGCGCTTCGGCGTCAGCCGTACGACCGTCCGCGCGGCCCTCGCCGAACTCAGCGAGGCAGGCCTGATCGCCACCCGCACCGGCAAGGGCTCCTACGTCCTCTTCGACGGCCGCCCGCTGGACGACAGCCTCGGCTGGGCCCACGCGCTCGCCACCCAGGGCATCGACACCCGGGTCCGGACGCTCGCGGTGGACGCCAGACGGGACGAGGAGCTGGCCAGTCAACTCACTCTCAACACCGCCGAGTTCGTGTGCGTGGAGCGGATACGGGAGCTGGTCGCGGACGCGGTCGTCGTATCGTACGAACGCAGCTTCCTGCCGCCCGTGCCCGGAGTGCGGGACCTGCCGTCGCGCGGGCTCGGGCAGGAGTCGCTCACCGATGTGATGCTGCGGGCCGGGCTGCGGCCCGACCACGGCGAACAGCGGGTCGGCGGACGGCGGATCGACGGCCGGGAGGCGGAGCTGCTGCGCCGCGAAGCGGGTGACTGGTTCCTCGACACGCGCCGCACCAGCCGGGCCGCCGACGGCTCCTTCGTCGAACATGTCGTGAGCCTCCTCGACCCCGACCACTTCCAACTCACCCTCGCGTTCGGCTGAACCGCTGAACCCGCCCCGGAAAGTACTCATGACCCTCCAGAGCCGCGCCACCGGAGCCCTCCACGGGCTCGCCCTCGGCGACGCCCTCGGCATGCCCACCCAAATGCTGTCCCGCCCACAGATCACCGCCCGCTACGGCCCCTTCCTCACCGGCTTCCACCCGGCCGACCCCGACCATCCCCTCGCCGCCGGAATGCCGGCCGGAGCCGTCACCGACGACACCGAACAGGCTCTGCTGCTGGCTGAGTTGCTGCTCGACGGCAAGGGGCGCGTCGACCCGGCAGAGCTGGCCCGGCGCCTGGTCGCCTGGGAGGACGACATGCGGGCCCGGGGCTCGCTCGACCTCCTCGGCCCGTCCACCAAGCGTGCCGTGGAGCAGGTCCTCGCGGGCACCCCCGTCGACGAGGTGGGACGCTACGGCACCACCAACGGCGCGGCGATGCGCATCGCCCCCGTGGGCATCGCGGTGCCGGTCGCGGACCCGGCCGCTCTGGTGGACCGGGTGGTGGAGGCGAGCAGCCTCACCCACAACACCGGGGTCGCACTCGCCGGAGCCGCGGCCGTGGCTGCCGCCGTGAGCGCGGGAGTTGACGGGGCGTCGATTCCCGAGGCGGTCGAAGTGGCCGTGTCGGCGGCCCGGTTGGCGGCGGGGCGGGGGCACTGGGTGGCCGCAGCCGATGTCGCCGAGCGGATCGTGTGGGCGACCGGCCTCGTGCGGGGCCTCGGTCGGGCCCAAGTCTGCGAGCGGGTCTACGCGTTGGTCGGGACAAGCCTCGCCACCCAGGAGTCCGTACCGGCCGCCTTCGCCGTCCTGGCCGCCTGCCCCGACGACCCCTGGCAGGCCGCGCTGCTCGCGGCGTCCGTCGGCGGCGACTGCGACACGATCGCCGCGATCACCGGCGCCGTCGGCGGCGCCTGCCACGGAGTGGACGCCTTCCCGGCCGACGCGCGGGAGACGCTCGTCCGCGTCAACCCGGCGCTCGACCTGGACGCCACGGCGGCAGCCCTGCTCGGCCTGCGGGAGCGGCCGTGAACGGGCGGCTCTGGTACCCCGGCAATCTCGTCGTCCGCCTGGATGCCACGGCCGCCGCCCTGCTCGGCCTTCGGGTCGGGTCATGAGCGGGCGGCCCGTGAGCGGGCGGTTCCGGCACCTCGGCACTCTCGTGGTCGACCGGGATGCCACGTCCATGGCCCCGCTCGGCCTGCGGGAGCGGACATGAGCGCGCGGCTCTGGCACCTCGGCAACGTCGTCGTCGATCTCGTCCTGGAGGTCCCCGCCCTTCCCGAGCGCGGCGGCGATGTCCTCGCCACCCGCACCGAACGCACCCCCGGTGGCGGCTTCAACGGCATGGCTGCCGCCGCCCGCCAGGGCCTCCCGGTGACCTACGCCGGAGCCCACGGCACCGGACCCTTCGGCGACCGGGCCCGCGCGGCCCTACGTAGCGAGGGCATCGACGCCCTCCTCGCCCCGCGCCCGGAACCGGACACCGGCTTCGTGGTCTGCCTGGTCGACGCGGACGGTGAGCGCACCTTCGTCACCAGCCCCGGCGCCGAGGCGACCCTGACCGCTGCCGACCTGGTCGAACTCCGGCCCGGAGCGGGCGACTTGGTGTACGTCACCGGATACAGCCTGCTGTACGACAGTAACCGGGCGGCCCTGCTCGACCTCCTGCCCCGACTGGACCCGGCCGTCACGCTGGTCGTCGATCCGGGCCCGTTGGCGGCCGACATCCCGGGCGGCGCACTGGCGTCGCTGCTCGCCCGCGCCGACTGGTGGAGCTGCAACGCCCGCGAGGCCGCGCTGCTCACCGGCGTCGATGACGTGGTCGAAGCCGCCCGCATCCTCCAATCCCGCCTGGGACGTGGCTCGGTGCTGGTCCGCACCGGTCCCGGTGGCTGTCTTGTGGACCGGGGCGGACGCCTCGTCGACGTCCCGGGGTTCGCCGTGGACGCCGTCGATCTCAATGGCGCGGGTGACGCGCACACCGGGGTCTTCATGGCCGCCCTGGCCCGAGGGCTGGACCCGGTGATCGCCGCCCGCCGGGCCAACGCGGGCGCCGCTCTGGCGGTCACCGCGTCCGGCCCGGCGACCGCGCCGGACGCGGCACGGCTGGACGCGTTCCTGAACTAGCGTCTCTCCTCGGTCAGTTGCCGTCCCGGCGGGAGACCTCGACGTTCTCCAGGATGCCGATCGCGTCCGGAACCAGGACCGCCGCCGAGAAGTAGGTGCTCACCAGGTAGGAGATGATCGCCTGCTCGTTGATGCCCATGAACCGTACGTTGAGGCCCGGTTCGAGCTCGTCCGGGATGCCCGTCTGGTACAGGCCGATCACGCCCTGGTCGTCCTCGCCGGTGCGCATCGCGATGATGGACGACGTACGGGACGCGCTGACCGGGATCTTGCCGCACGGCAGCAGCGGTACTCCGCGCCAGGCCGGCAGATGGTGGCCGCCGACGTCGATGCCGCTGAAGTAGACGCCCCGTTTGTTGCACTCGCGGCCGAACGCGGCGATAGCCCGCGGATGCGCGAACAGGAAACGGGTGTCGCGCCGCATGCTCAGCAACTCGTCCAGGTCGTCGGGGGTCGGCGGCCCGGACTGGGTGGAGATCCGCTGGTCGTAGTCGGCGTTGTGCAGCAGCCCGAAGTCCCGGTTGTTGACGAGCTCGTTCTCCTGTCGCTCGCGCAACGCCTCGACGGTCAGCCGGAGTTGCTGCTGCGTCTGGTTCATCGGCTGGTTGTAGAGGTCGGTGACCCGGGAGTGCACCTTCAACACGGTCTGGGCGACGCTCAGTTCGTACTCGCGCGGCGCGAGGTCGTAGTCCACGAACGTGCCGGGCAGGTCCGGCTCGCCCACATGCCCGGCGCTGAGCGCGATCGCCGTCTCGCCGAACGGGTTGAGGGGACCGGGCTCGTCCCCGGCGCGCGCCTCCACATGCGCGCGCAGCTCCGCGTGCCGGTCCGCGACGGCCTGGTACGCCGCGTGCGGCAGCGTCAGCACCGTGGTGGCCGTCGCCGCGCGGGCGGTGAACTGCCAGGCGCCGTCGGGTTCGGCGAGCACCTGCCCGCCGAAGGTGTCACCGTCGGCCAGCAGCCCGACGACCGCCTCGTCACCGTAGGGACCCTCCCCGAGCTGCTCCACCTTGCCGTGCGCGACCAGGAACACCGAGTCGGCGGGCTGCCCTGCCTGGACGATCAACTGCCCCGGCGTGTAGTCCCGTTGCTCGAACCGTTCGGCCAGCGCGCCGAGCGCGTCGCCGTCCGCGAAGCCGCGCAGCAGCGGGAGTTCACTCAACTCGGCCGGGACCACCCTCACTTGCGCTCCGGTCTGCACGAACGTCACCCGTCCGTCGCCGCGCGTGTACGACAGCCGGCGGTTGACGCGATAGGTGCCGCCGGGCACGTTCACCCAGGGCAGCATCCGGGTCAGCCAGCGGGAACTGATCCCCTGCATCTGGGGTTCGGACTTGGTCGTGGTCGCCAGAGTGCGTGCCGCGGCGGTACCGAGGCTCTGCTGTTCCCGCTCCTCGGCGCCCGCCTCGGGCGCGGTACCGGTCTCGACCGACATGGTGCCTTCTCTCCTGTCGCACGGATGACGGAATGCCTGCGTCCCGTCACGTTCCGTGCGTACAGCTACCCGTCATCGGTCACGACGAGTGATGATCCGGGACGGCGGTCGAGGCACATGCCGATCGCACGTGCCTCCGCACGACCCCCGGTTGACCCGGCATCACCCTTTCGGGGTATCCGGTACAGGGCCGTTCACAGCGTCTTGCCGGGATTGAGGATCCCGTGCGGATCGAAGGCGTCCTTGAGCCGCCGCTGCAACGCGTGGGCGGTGGGGCCGAGTTCGTCCGCCACCCACTGCCGCTTCAGCACCCCGACACCGTGCTCGCCGGTCAGCGTCCCGCCGAGCCGCAGCGCCAGCGCGAAGATCTCGCCGGCCGCCTCCCAGGCCGCGTCGGGCAGCCGGTCCAGGGCGGGATCGACCACGATGATCGGATGCAGATTGCCGTCCGCCGCGTGCGCGAGCGTGTAGACCGGCACGGCATGGCGGGCCGAGATGGCGCGGATCTCGCGAACCGCCTCCGCGAGCCGGGAACGCGGCACCGCGATGTCCTCGATCAGCGGCCGGCCCAGCCGCTCCAGCGCCGGCAGGGCCAGTCGGCGGGCCGCTAGCAGCGCCTCCGCCTCCACCGGGTCCGCCGTGGTCTCCACGGTCGTGGCCGTCGCCGCGAGCATCCGCGCGACCTGCTCCGCCTCGGCGCCCGCCCCCGCCCCGTCGCACTGCACCAGCAGCAGCGCCGCCCCGCGCGCCCCCAACGCCGGGTCTACGGCGTGCAGCACCGGCCCGTCGAGCAGCTCCGCGAGCGCCGGTACGACCCCGGCCCGCCCGATCGCGTGCGACGCCTCGGCCGCCGTCTCGAACGAGTCGAAGTAGGCGGCGACCGTGGCGGTCGCCACCGGCACCGGGCGCAGCCGCAGGGTCGCCGACGTGATGACGGCGAGAGTGCCCTCGGAGCCGGTCAGCAGCGCGGTGAGGTCGTAACCGGTGACGCCCTTGACGGTACGGCGGCCGGTCGTGACCACCGTCCCGTCGGCGAGTACGGCCTCCAGGCCGAGCACGCTGTCCCGCGTCACCCCGTACTTCGCGCACCGCAGCCCGCCCGCGTTGGTCGCGATGTTCCCGCCGATGGTCGAGATCGACGCACTCGCCGGATCGGGCGCGTACCGCAGCCCGTGCCCGGCCGCCGCCCGGTCCAACTCGGCGGTGATCACGCCCGGTTCGACCACGGCCAACTGGTCGTCGGCCGAGAGCTCCAGGATGCGGTTCATCCCGGACAGGTCCAGCACGAGCACGCCCTCACCCGCCGACGCCCCACCCGAAAGACCGGTGCCCGCACCGCGCGGCACCACCGGTACCCGTAGCGCGTTCGCGTGCCGGAGCGTGACGGTCACGTCCTCGGTACGCCGTGCGTGCACCACGGCCAGCGGGACACCGTCCGGCCGGGTGCCCGAACGGTCCGTGCTGTGCGCGGCCAACGTGCGCGGATCCGTGGCCAGTCGGTCGGGCGGCAGATCCCGGGCGAGCAGTCCGAGGAGTCGGGCGGCGGCAGTGGGGGTGGTCGGGGGAGCTGTGGTCACGGGTTCCGTACCTTCACTGTGCGTGCCTTCACGGATTCAGCGCCTTCGTTCCGATCGCGAGCAGGGAGATGTCCTCCTGGGGCGCGTGCACGGGCGCGCACTGGATGTCCCGGAAGTGCCGCTCCAGCGGATTGCCGCGCGCGAGACCGGGATTCCCGAGCAGCCGTACCGCCAGTTCCACGGCCCGGACGCCGTGCCGGTCTGCCAACACCCTTGCTCCCAGCGCCTGTTCGGGGGCGTACGAGGAGTCGCCCGCGTCGACGCGCGCGGCTCCGCCGAACACCAGCTCCTCGGCGGCGGTCAGCAGCACCTCGATCTCCCCTGCGGTCCTGCGGAACCGCTCCGTACGGGCCACCGGATGACCGAGGTTGGCGGGCACCCGCTCGTGGGCGAACGTGTGGAAGAAGGACTGCGCGGCCCGCGCGACCCCCAAGTAGAGGGCAGCGAGCGGGAGATGGAGCGCCGCGCCCGCCCGGTTGTCCTGCTCGGCCGCCGCACCGTACGGGCCGATGCCGATGACGTGCTCGTACCGAATCTCCACGTCCCGGAACGTCACGTCGTGGCTGCCGCTGGCCCGCAGCCCCAACTGGTCCCAGCGGCCGGTGATCTCGATACCGGGGGAGCCGCCCGGCACCAGGAAGGTGCCGACGCGCGGCTCCGGTTCGTCGGTGGTGGCCCATACAAGGAACCAGTCCAGGCCCTCCGCGCCGGTCACGAAGCGCTTGGTGCCGCTCAGCGACCAGCCGTCGGGGGTGCGCCGGGCGAGGGTCGAGGGGAGTCCCCCGCGTGCAGGGGAGCCCAACTCAGGTTCTACGCGCGCGTGGTTGACGAGCACGGGCCGTTCGAAGGACTCCTTGACGAGCCGCGCGTACAACTCCTCGGGCCAGTGCGGCTGTACGGCCTGCCGGGCGTGCGTGTTGAGGGTCATCGCCGCGATCAGGGCGACGGACGGGTCGCCCCGGCCGATCCGGTGCAGGATGCGCGCGCTCTCTTCCACGCGGGCGCCCCGACCGCCGTACTGCTTCCCGATGGTCGCGGTGAGCAGTCCGGCCTCGTGGGCGATCCGGAGGGACTCGGCGGGGAAGGCGCCCGACTGGTCGTAGCCGGCGGCCAGTTCGGCGATGCGGGCGGTCACAGGGCCTTCTTCAGGTCGGAGTTGAGTTCGGTGGTCCAGAACGACTTCACGTCCAAGTGCGCCTTCAGCGCGCCGAGTTCGGTGAAGGCGTCAGCCACCTTCTGCTGCGAGGCGATCGTGTCGTCGCCGACCGTCCGGGCCTGGGTCGGGCGCTGCTTCTGCGCGGCGACCAGGTCCGCCTTGGCCTGCGCCACCGGCTGGTGGGTGGCGTCGGCGGTGACCGTCGCGAAGCCGTCCACGTGGCCGTCGCGGACGTAGGCGTACGCCTTGGTGATCCGGGCGATCAGATCGGCCGCGGCGGCCCGCTGGGCGGGGCTCTTGAGAACGCTGTCGCGCGCCGACCAGAGGAAGTTGCCGGACAGGATGTCCGCGCCGGAGCCGACCGTGCGGGCGCCCTGCTGATGGGCCGTGATGATCGACGTGCCGTAGGACGCGAAGGCGTCGATGGAGCCGCCGTTCAGGGCCGCGAGGCCGTCGTTGGGCAGCAGCGGCTTGGCGTCGATGTCCGACCACTTGAGGCCCGCTTGCTTCAGCAGCTCGTAGAGGAAGTAGTGGGCCGTGGTGTTCTGGACGTAACCGACCTTCTTGCCCTTCAGACCGGCGATGTCGGTCACCTTCGAGCCCTTGGGGACGACGACTTCCTGGTTGAGGGTGGTGCCGCGCTGGACGGCGACGACCTTGAAGTCGGGCTTGCCGTCGGCGGCCGAGAAGATGGGCGGGATCTCGCTGGAGGAGGCGAGGTCCAGTGCTCCGGCGCGGACGGCCTGGAGTTGCTTGTCGCCGCCGGGGAAGAGGTTCCACTTCACCTTGTACGGGGTGTCGTCGAGATGGGCGTACTTGAGGACGGCCTCGTCGACCTTCCAGCCGGTGTCACCGACCCGCAGGGTCACGGAGGAGACGTCGGAGGAAGCGGAGTCGGCCGTCGCGCTGCCTCCGCAGGCCGCGGCGAAGGGCAGGAGGAGGGCGAGGGCGGCGGTGGACGCGCGCAGGGTGTGACGCAACAACACGGGGTCTCCATAAGGGGGTTCGCAATCAGAGGGGTGACGGACGGGTCAGGCGGCCTGCGAGGAGGTCGCCCGGTGGGCGAGTTCCTGGCGGACCAGGGGCAGGACGTGGCGGGCGTAGTCGATCGCGTCGTTGAGCGGGTCGTAGCCGCGGATCGAGAGCAGGTCGCAGCCGATGTCGACGTAGTCGAGGAGTGCCTGCGCGACCGTCTCGGGCGTGCCGACAAGGGCAGTTGACGCGCCGGCCGCGTTGGTGGCGACGGCGGGCGCGGTCCACAGGCAGCGGTCCTGGACCTCGCCGCGCTCGGCGATGTCGAGGAGACGCTGCGAGCCGACGTTCGCCGGGCGGCCGGTGGTGCGGTAGTGGCGGAGCAACTCGGTGTTCTTCGCCTGGTCCTTGAGGACGCCGAGGGTGCGGTGGGCCTTCTCCCAGGCCAGTTCCTCGGTGGGCGCGATGATCGGGCGGAACGACACCCAGATACGCGGGTGCGGGCGTCCGGCGGCGTCGGCGACCGCGTTGACGGCGGCGATCTGCTCCGCCGTCTCCTTCAGCGGCTCGCCCCACAGCCCGAAGATGTCGCCCTGCTGACCGCCCACCCGGTACGCGTCCTGGGAGGAACCGCCGACGGAGATCGGGACCAGCCCGTCGACCGGCTTCACGTCGGAGTAGTAGCCCTCGAATTTGAAGTACTTGCCCTCGTGCGAGACGGGTCCCTCGGCCTGCCACACCTTCCGCAGGATCTGGATGTACTCGTCCGAACGCTCGTACCGCTCCTCCTTGTTGAGGTAGTCGCCCTCCCGGCGCTGCTCCTCGTCGCTGCCCCCGGAGATGATGTGCAGGGTGAGCCGGCCATTGCTGATCCGGTCCAGGGTGGCCAGGGCGCGGGCCGCGTGCGTCGGGAAGATCACGCCGGGCCGGTGGGCGAGGATCGGGCCGATCCGCTCGGTGTGGGTGGCGACGAACTGGGCGATCTGGAAGGCGTCCGGCGAGGCCGAGTGGTAGGCGACCAGGGTGTGGTCGAAACCGCCGTCGTCCAGTGCCCGGGCGTACTTGCGCAGGTGGTCGACGTCGAGACCGGTGCGGCTGGAGGCGGCGGGACCCGAGGCTCCGGAGTCGGTGTGGACGGCGCTGATGAACTCGACAGGCATGAGCGAACTCCTAAGACGTGAAGGTCACTTGATCAGGGAGGCGTCGGTGGACTTGGCCACGTCCACGTTCGGGTCGAGGACGCCGATGCTGTTCATGAGGTCGGCGACCTGCTGGACGGTGGTGTTGACGTCCGAGGTGACCGGCAGCACCTGGCTGTAGGCGGCCGAGGCGAGGGCCTTCGCCACCGAGGCGTCGGCGCCGTTGCGCTGCTCGATGGCCTTGGCGTACGCGTCCTGGTGGGTGCTGGTCCACTTCAGCGCCGTGCTCAGGCGCTGGAGGAAGTCGCTCAGGGCGGTCTTCTTCGCGGAGTTGGCGAGCGCCTTCTCGGAGGCGTTGACGAAGCCGATGCCGCTGACCCGGCCGTCCCCGCCGTCGACGAGGAGCCTGCCGCCCTGCTCCAGGCCGACGGCCTGGTAGACGCCGAAGGTCGCCCAGATCTTGATCTTCCCGGAGGCGAACGCGGCCTGCGCGTCCGTCGGCAGCAGGTACTGCACCTTGACGTCCTTGTAGCTGAGCCCGTTCTGCTTGAGGACGTTGGCCAGCAGATACTCCGAGACGCTGCCCTTCGCCGAGGACACCACGACCTTCTGGCCCTTGAGGTCCTTCACGCTGTCGATGCCGGAGTCCTTGCGCACGACGATCCCGACGTGCGTGCCGTCGTTCTTGAGGGCGGCCACGTTCTTGATCTTGACGCCGCCGCTGAGCGCCTGGAGCGCGGGCAGGTCGGCGGAGAACCCGGTGTCGGCGGCGTCCGCCTGCACGGCCTGGTAGAGCGGGGCCGCGCCCTGGAACTCGGCCCACTTCACCTTGTACTTGGCGCCCTTGAGCGCGTCGGAGGCGGCGATGATCGTCTGGAGGGTCTTGGCCTGGTCGCCGATGGTGAGGGTGACCTGTCCACCGGAGGCGGCGTCCGCCGAGGAGTTGCCGCCGCAGGCGCTCAACGCCAGCAGGGCGGTCAGGCTCAGGGAGGCGGCGGCGATTCTGCGGATCACGAGGAGGTTCCTTCCAGGGTGCGGGTCACGCCGAGCCAGTTCAGGAGGCGGGCGCGCAGGGTCACGAACTCGGGGGCGGTCAGATCACGGGGACGGGGCAGGTCGACGGTCAACTCGTGGGCGATACGCCCCTCGTCCATCACCAGCACGCGGTCGGCGAGCAGCAGCGCCTCCTCCACGTCATGGGTGACCAGGAGGATCGCGCACCCGTGCAGCCGCCACAGCTCGGCGACGAGCGCCTGCACCTTGCCCCGGGTCAGCGCGTCCAGGGCGCCGAACGGCTCGTCCAGGAGCAGGAGTTCGGGCTCCCGGACCAGGGCGCGGGCCAGCGAGACGCGCTGCGCCTGACCGCCGGACAGCGTCTTGGGCCAGACGGTCGCGCGCTCCGCGATGCCGACCTCGTCGAGGGCCTTGAGCGCGAGCGCCCGGTCGGGGCGGCCCGGCAGGCCGAGCACGACATTGCGCCACACCTTCAACCAGGGGAGCAGGCGCGGCGATTGGAAGGCCGCGCTGCGCCGCGCGGGTACGGTCACCTCGCCGCCGATCTCGTCGTCGAGCCCCGCGAGGATCCGCAGCAGCGTCGACTTCCCGCAGCCGCTGTGCCCGAGCAGGGCCACGAACTCGCCCTCACGGATGTCCAGATCGAGCTCGTGCAGCACGGTGTTGCCGTCGAAGGCCCGCGAAAGGCCCCGTATTTCCACGGAGTTGGCCATGACTACGCCTCGCCCTCGAAGTTGGCCCGCCAGGTCAGCAGGCGGCGCGACAGGATCCGTACGGCGAAGTCGCAGGCCAGCCCGAGCAGCGCGTACACGACGAGGCACAGCACGATGACGTCCGTGCGGAAGTACTGCTGGGCGTTGCTCATCAGATAGCCGAGCCCCGCGTCCGCGTTGATCTGCTCGGCGAACACCAGCGCCAGCCAGGCGGTGGACAGCGCGTACCGGAGTCCCACGAGTGCCCCGGGCAGCGCGCTCGGCAGGATGACGTACATGATCAGACCGAGCCGGCCGAGCCCCATCATCCGTGCGGCCTCGACGAGTTGGGCGTCGGTGGAGCGGATGCCGCCGTAGATGTTGAAGTACAGCGGGTAGGTCACGCCGAGCGCGACCAGGGCGATCTTCGGGGTCTCCTCGATGCCGAACCACACGATGAACAGCGGGATCAGACCCACCCAGGGGATCGCCCGGAACATGCCCATCGAGGAGTCGATGACGTCCTCGCCCAGCCGGAACAGCCCGGCCACCAAGGACAGGACGAGCGCGACGCTCGTGCCGATGAGGAATCCGATGGCGGCACGGCGGCCCGACGCGGCGATGGCGCGTGGGAGTTCACCGTCCTTCGTCAGCTCGACGGCCTGTCGGATGACGTCGACGGGGGAGGCCAGCACGGATTCGGGCAGTACTCCGGTGGCGGAGGTGATGAACCAGAGCAGCACCAGGCCGACCGGTCCGGCGGCCCGCCGCACGGAGCGCGGGACGGTGAAGCGGCGGGCGGTCTTCGCCGTGCCGCGGATGGTGACGCGAGCCGCCGCCACCGGGGCCTTGTCCTCGGGGGTGGGCTGTGCGGGCAGCACCGGCGCGTTCAGCGGTTTCGTCGTCATGGCCGGCCTCCCGTCGCCGCCGGGCGCGCGGGGTCGGCGGACCAGGCGGACCAGGAACCGGGGAAGAGTGTCGCGTCGAACCCGGCGATCTCCAGCGCCGCGATCTGATGGGCGGCGGTGACACCGGACCCGCAGTACACGCCGATGCGAACCGCCTCACCGGCACCGTGTTCCTCGAACCGCTTGCGCAGTTCCTCGGGCGAGCGGAAGGTCCCGTCCGCCGTGAGGTTCTCCCCGGTCGGCGCGGACACCGCCCCCGGGATGTGCCCGGCGCGCGGGTCCACCGGCTCGACCTCGCCCCGGTACCGCTCACCGGCGCGGGCGTCCAACAGCAGCCCGGACGCGGCGAGTTCGGCGGCACCGTCGGCATCGGTGATCGGCAGCGCACCCGCGCGGAGTACGACGTCGCCGGGTTCCGGATCGGCGGGGATCCCGGACTCCAGCGGCAGCCTGGCCGTGCGCCAGGCACCCAACGCCCCGTCCAGCAGCGTCACTTCGTCGACGCCGGTGTACCGCAGCAGCCACCAGGCGCGGGCCGCCGCCGTGTTGCCCAGGTCGTCGTAGACCACGACGGGCCGACCGCTCCCGATGCCCCAACGGCGCGCGAATTCCTGCAGCTCCGCGAGGTCGGGCAGCGGATGCCGGCCGCCGTCCGGACTCGCCGGCGCGGCCAGTTCGGTGTCCAGGTTGACATAGACCGCGCCGGGGATGTGTCCGTCGGCGTAGTGGTCGCGGCCGTAGGGATCACCGAGGGCCCACCGGACGTCGAGCAGCACCGGCGGCTGCTCGGAGCGGAGGAGTCCGGCCAGCTCGGGGACTGTGGTCGTCACTCGGCGGCTCATGTCAACTCCTCGGCGATCGAGGGGAGTTCGGGGGAGAGACGGAGCCGTTCGAGGAAGAGGACGACCGTGGCGGCGACGGTGCGGTGCAGGGCGTCGTTGAGGACGTCGTGCCGGCCGTCCACGAAGGTCACGGTGTGCACGTTCGAATGACCGTCGTAGACGTTCAGTGCCCGGTCGAGCGGGCTGATCGTGTCGTCCTTGCCGTGCAGGGCCAGCACCGGGACGCGCACCAGGTCCAGGCGCGGTTCCGGCAGTTCGGGGGTGTTGTCGATGGCACCCCGGCGGAACTCGGAGTCGTTGGTGAGGCGCCCCTGATGGGTCGGGCAGGCGGTGCGTGCCGCGGCCTCCTCCTCCCAACTCCCGGAAGTCCAGGCGCCGGTGGGCAGCCCGGCCAGGATCAGCGCGTCGATGCCCGCGGTGTGCTCGGCGGCGAGCTGCAGGGCGTAACGCGCGCCCGTGTCGGAGCCGACCAGCACCTTCGGGCCCGGCAGCGACTCGTCGGCGAGCAGCTTGGCGGCCTGCTCCAGGACGGCGGGATCGGCGGCCGGGTCGCCGAGGGCGCGGACGCGGTAGGCGTCGTAGCCGAGCCGGCGGCCGAACCGTTCGTAGACACCGCCGTGTTCGCCCCGCCCGGCCAGCACGATCAACGTGCCGCGCGCGGCGAGGCCTTCGGGTTCGTCCCAGGACGAGACGGAGTGAGAGGGCATGGGGCGACAACTCCCAACGAGGGGAAAGGGGAGGGGAATTCAGCAAGGGGGGAGGAAGCGAGCAGGCCGGAGCCGCCGTCACGTGTCAGTGCGCAGGGCGGACGTGATCAGCGAGAACGCGGAGTGGGTGCCGGAGAACGGCGTCAGGTCAACGACAGCGCGCGCTGCACGCCACGCCGAAGTCAATGACTCGGCGCTGCGTCAGAAAGGCAGCGAAAGCGGTCGTGTGCAGCATGCGCTCATCATGACCGGCCCCGACCGATCGCGTCCAACGATGATTCCGCATCGAAATCGATCAGTTGTCGCGATCGATGTCCGGAACGGCTACCGTCACCGGCATGCCCCAACCTGTCCTCGACATCGTGGCCCTGCGCAGCCTGACCGCGATAGCCGACTGCGGCGGCTTCCATCGCGCGGCCCGGGCTCTCGCCCTGAGCCAGTCCGCGGTCAGCCAGCATGTGCGCAGGCTGGAGAAGACGCTCGGGTTGCCGATCGTCGAGCGGGAGGGGCGCGGCACCCGGTTCACCCCCGAGGGGCGACTGCTCCTCGAACAGGCCCGGCGCATCCTCGCCGTGCACGACGAGGCCGTACGCACCCTGCTCGACGTGGACGGCGACACCATCACCATCGGCTCCACCGAACACGCGGCCGACCAGTTTCTGCCACGGCTGACCGCGGCCGTCCAGGAAGTGCGGCCGGGCTGCCGCGTCCGCTTCCGCATCGACCGCTCGGCCCGCCTGGTCGAGGCCGTGGAACGCGGCAGCGTCGACGTCGCGGTGTACGTCACCGAGGCCGCCGCCACCGAGGGCACACCGGTCGGTGGCCTCCCGCTGACCTGGCACGCCACACCCGGCTGGCGGCCACCGGCCGCGCCCGCACCGGTTCCGCTGGTCGCCATCGAGGATCCGTGCGCGATCCGCCGCCGTGCCATCTCGACCCTCGCCGCGCACGGCGTACCCGCCGCGGTCGTCGGCGACGCAGGCTATCTCGCCGGCGTTCTCGACATCGCCCGGACCGGACAGGGCGTCGCCCTGCTCGCCGCCGTCGGCACCGCCCCCGACGGCCTCACCCCGTACGACGGGCTGCCCTCGGTCACCCCGATCCCCATGAGCGCGCTGGCCCGCCCGGGCACCGACCCGGCGACGGTCGACGCGGCCTTCGCCGCCGTACGGGATCTGCTGCGCTGAGACGGGCGAGAGCCGCGGACGGAGATCGGCCGGAACTGTCCCCTGCGGTGGGGTAGTCCGGTCCGTTTCGGAGGAAAGATCCCCCGGGGAGATTTCGGTGAGGCGATTTCGACGCTGATTCCGAATCCGATTCTGCAAGGGGGCGCGATCGTCGTGAGGGTCGTCCTGCTCGGTACCGCCGCCGGTGGCGGTTTCCCGCAGTGGAACTGCGCCTGCGCGCTGTGCGCCGCCGCCCGCGACGGGAAACTGCCCTCGCGCACCCAGGACTGCGTGGCCGTCACCGGCAACGCACGCGACTGGTGGCTGCTCAACGCCTCACCCGACGTCCGCACCCAGCTCGCCGCCACCTCCGCGCTCTGGCCGGGCCCCGGCCCGCGCGACAGCCCCGTCCGCGGTGTGCTCCTCACCGACGCCGAGCCCCACCACGTGGCGGGTCTGACCGCGCTGCGCGGGGCGATGGGCCTCAAGGTGTACGCCCCGCGGCCCGTCCTCGCCGCGCTCACCCCGGCCCGGACCGTCCTCGACCGCTACGCCCCCTGGGAATGGGCCGACAGCCTCGCCGAGGGCGGGTTCGTGCTCGCCGGAGGGCTGGTCGTCACGGCCCATCCGGTAGGCGACAGGCCACCCGAGTACGTGCCGCCGCTTCGCCGTCGTCCGGACGACCGTTGGGTGGTCGCGTACCGCGTCGAGGATCTGGCTACCGGCGGGGCATTCGTCTACGCACCACGCGTCGCCGCCTGGACGGCTACCCTCGACGACCTGTTGGAGACGGCGGACTGCGCGGCGCTGGACGGCACCTTCCTCGGCGCGGACGAGGTGAGCGTGGCAGGCACCGGTCGGCCGAGCACGGGACAGTTGCCCGTCACCGGCCCCGACGGCAGCCTCACCGCCCTCGCCCGGCACCCCGGCGTCCGCCGGATCTACACCCACCTCGGCAACACGAACCCGCTGCTCGACCCCGGCTCGACGGCGCGGGCGCAGGTGAACGCAGCGGGGGTCGAAGTGCTCATGGACGGAGCCGAGTTCGTGGTGTGAGGCGCGCAGACCGGGCGGCGGCTACTCCTGCGCGCTGTCCAACATCCTTGCCAGCACGCCCCGTTGGAGCGGCAGTACCTCCGCGTGCAGGTCGCGGCCCTTGCGGGTCAGGGCGACCCACACCCCGCGTCGGTCCTCGACGCACACGGAGCGTTCCACGAGGCCGTCCTTCTCCAGCCGGCCGATGAGCCGCGAGAGCGCGCTCTGGCTGAGATGGACCCGTCCGACCAGGTTCTGCACCCGGCACTGGTCGCCGTCCCGGGGCGCCTCGGACGCGAGCATGTCCAGCACCTCGAAGTCGCTCGCGCCCAGCCCGTGCGGGTGCAGCACGCGGTCGATCTCGCACATCGTGCGCGCGTGCACGGACAGGATGTCCCGCCACTCGTCCTCTAGTTGCCGGGCACCGGCCGACTTCACTGCCATACCTGCACGGTAACACCGATCCGGCCAATCGTTGAGTCTGCAACTAGTGCGCGTGCAAGTAGCGCGTGCGGGTCGCCGGGCCGGTACGGCAACGGTGTCAGGCGGCCGGATTCTGTGTCAGCCCGACGAAGTTCCCGTCCGCGTCCTTCACGAAGGCGATCAGCTTGCCGCCGCCGACGTCCTGGACGTCCTGGACCAGCTCGGCCCCCGCCTCCACCAGCGCCGCCACCCGTGTCCGGATGTCGTCCACGGTCCAGTACGGCACCGGTCCGGTCATGCCCTTGGAGTGCCCGTTCGGGTCGAGGCCGACGTCCTGCCCTGCGGCCTTGTAGCCGACGTAGTACGGCTCGTCCGCGTACGGCTCGACCCCCAGCAGGGCGCCGAACAGGGCCTTCGCGCGGTCCAGGTCCTTGACGGGGTAGATGATCGTGTTCAGACCGTCGGTCATGGCGAACTCCTCTGTGAAGCGTGGTCCGGCGGAATTCGCCGGTGAATTCAGGCTAGGCCGGGGGAGCGGCTGGAGGCTTCTCCAATCCTGACCGGCTGCCGCGCGGGGCGGGTCCGTCACCGGTTGCCGTGCCGGGCGAATCCGTTGCCAACTGCCGCGCCCGGCGGGCTCGTCGACGATGCCGGCCGGTCCGCCGCCCGACCCGGGGCCGGGGCGGGGCGTCGTCCGGGAGAGGATCATCTCCGTGACCCGCGACGCGGAGGTCGCGGTGAGGCCGGAACACCGGAACAGGGGGCACAGCGTGGTGCAGCAGGACGAGACCGAACTTCCGCCGCCCGTGCCCGGAGGCGCACTGCTGCTCCGGCACCGCCCGGCCCGCCCGCGAGCGGCCGTCCTGGTCCTGCACGGCGGTCAGGAGACGAGCCACCGTCCCGCCAGGCCCTGGCAGCTCGCCGCGCTGCGGATGGGACCGTTCGTGCGGGCGGTGTCCGGCGCGCTGCCGGACGACGACGTCCTGCTCGCCCGGGCCCGATACCGCGTGCGCGGCTGGAACGGCGAGTGCGCCGACCCGGTGCGGGACACCCACCGCGCGCTGGACGAACTCGCCGAACTGGCGGGCCCCGTACCGACCGTGCTGCTCGGCCACTCCATGGGTGGCCGGGCCGCTCTGCGTGCCGCCGGTCATCCGCAGGTGTGCGGTGTGGTCGCGCTGGCGCCGTGGTGGCCGCCGGGCGAACCGGTGGAACAGACGGCCGGCCGACACGTCGTCTGCCTTCACGGCGACCAGGACCGCGTCACCTCACCCGCCGACTCGGCGGACTGCGTGCGCAGGGCGCGGACCACGGCGACCCGTACCGCAATGGCGCTCGTCGGCGGGGGCGACCACGCCATGCTCCGCCGCCACCGTCTCTGGCACGACACCGCCGCGGCCCTCGTCGCCCACCTCCTCGACCCCGCCGGCGCACCGGATCCACTGCCCGAGGAGTCCTACGGGACGGCCGACTTCCCGGTGCTGTGACCGGATGACCGAGGAACTGGACCACCGGTCGGCCCGGCCAGTTCGGCGGCGAACTGCGCTCCCGTGAGCAGCGCCAGGTTCGACAGCCACAGCCAGATGAGGAAGACGACGATGCCGGAGAGCGAGCCGTAGAGCCTGCTGTAGGCGCCGAGCGTCGAGGCGTACGACGAGAAGCCCGCCGAGACGGCCAGCCACAGCGCGGCGGCCAGGGCGCCACCGGGCAGGGTGTGCCCGCGTCGGCGCGCTGAGGCCGGGCCCGTGTGGAAGACGACCACGACCAGGAGGACCACCAGGCACAGCAGTACCGGCCAGCGCAGCAGACTCCACGCCCAGGCCGCGCTGGTGCCCATGCCGAAGATCCGGCCGACGACCTCCGCGAGCGGGCCGGTCAGCAGCAGCGTGAGCGAGCCGACGAGGAGCAGTCCGAGCACCAAGAGCGCGGTGAGCACGATGCGGGGCGCCTTGCGCCAGGTCGAACGCCGGTCCTCGGTGCGGTGCATCCGGTGCAGGGCGCGGCGGAACACGGCGAGATAACTGGAGGCCGACCACAGCGCGCTGCCCGCACCGGTCACCAGCAACGGCCAGGCCGTGCCGTCCGCGTCCAGCGCGTGCGACAGGACGGTGTGCAGATCGGCGCCCGAGTCGGCCGGGGCGTAGGCGGCGACATGGCTGATGAACTCCTGGGCCGTGTCCGGGCTGATCATCCCGAACCCCAGGACCGTCGCGAGCATCGCGGGGAGCACGGTCAGGATCGCGTAGTACGTCAGCGCCGCCGCGTAGTCCGTGATGTCGTCGTTCCACAGCGCGACCGGCGTCCGCCGCAGCGCGGGCCACCACGCGGCGGGCGGCCGGACCGCGATCATCCCCGCCCACGGTGTGCTCATGCCCATCCACCTCTCACCCGGTTCTCCTTCTGCCCGTGTTGGGACGCACTACTCCAAGCAGGTCCGACGGCGAATCGGTCAAGAAATGGCAAAGAAGGGTCAAGAACATGTAAGGTTCACGGAGATCCGCGAGGAACAGGGGGACACGTCATGGGCACTCCACGCGTGAGCAGTACGCCGTTGCCGGGCATCGGCGTCCGCTACGACCTGACGACACGTGAACAGCGCCTGCTGTCGGTGGTCGCGCACCGGGACGGCGAGCGGACCCTGAACGCGTACCGGTCCGACGACCCGGACGCCTGCGCCCTGTCCGTACGGCTGACCACGGCGGAGACGGCCGCGCTCGTCGACGCCCTGCTGCCCGAGCACCACAGCCCGAACCTGCTGTCCACCACCGAACTGGGCCTGGTCGCCGAGCGCATTCAGCTGTCGGCGCTCTCGTACTGGAACGGGAGGGTGCTGGGCGAGACCAGGATGCGCACCGAGACCGGTGTCTCGATCGTGGCCGTGCTGCGCCGGGCCGAGGCCGTCCCCTCCCCGACGCCGGACTTCCGGCTGGCCGGCGGGGACACCCTGATCGTGATCGGCACCCGCGAGGGCGTCGAGTCGGCCGCCGCGATACTCGGGCGGGAGTGACCGCGATGCACTCCTCCGCGAGGTTCCTGATCGAGTTCGGCGCGATCATCCTGGCCCTGGGACTGCTGGGCCGGTTCGCCGCACGCTTCCGGTTCTCCCCGATACCGCTCTATCTGCTGGCAGGGCTCGCCTTCGGTGAAGGCGGGCTGCTGCCGCTGGGCACCAGCGAGGAGTTCGTCGCCATCGGCGCCGAGATCGGCGTCATCCTGCTGCTGTTGATGCTCGGCCTGGAGTACACGGCCAGCGATCTCGTCTCCAACCTCAAGACCCAGTACAGCGCGGGTCTCGTCGACGCCGCCCTGAACGCGCTGCCCGGCGCCGCCATGGCCCTGCTCCTCGGCTGGGGACCGGTCGCCGCCGTGGTGCTGGCCGGGGTCACCTGGATCTCCTCCTCCGGCGTCATCGCCAAGGTCCTGGGCGATCTGGGCCGCCTCGGCAACCGCGAGACCCCCGTCATCCTGAGCATCCTCGTCCTCGAAGACCTCTCGATGGCCGTCTACCTCCCGATCATCACCGCACTGCTCGCCGGCACGGGTCTCGCCTCGGGCAGTCTCACGCTGGTCGTCGCCCTCGGTGCCGCGGCCCTGGTCCTGCTGGTCGCGGTCCGCTACGGCCGCCACATCTCCCGTTTCGTCTCCAGCGACGACCCCGAGAAGCTGCTGCTGGTCGTCCTGGGCCTGACCCTGCTGGTGGCCGGTGTCGCCCAGCAGCTCCAAGTGTCCGCAGCCGTGGGCGCGTTCCTGGTCGGCATTGCCCTGTCCGGAGAGGCCGCGGAGGGTGCGCACAGTCTGCTCTCCCCGCTGCGGGACCTGTTCGCCGCCGTGTTCTTCGTCTTCTTCGGCCTGCACACCGACCCGGCGAGCATCCCGCCCGTCCTGCTGCCCGCGCTCGCCCTGGCGGTCGTCACCGCCGGCACGAAGATCGCCACGGGGTACTGGGCGGCCCGGCGCGCGGGCATCTCCGCCAAGGGCCGCTGGCGGGCGGGCGGCACTCTGGTCGCCCGCGGCGAGTTCTCCATCGTCATCGCCGGCCTCGCCGTCACCGCCGGCATCGAACCCTCGCTCGGCCCGCTGGCGACGGCGTACGTGCTGATCCTGGTCGTCGTAGGCCCGCTCAGTGCCCGCTACACCGAGCCGCTGGCCACCCGCCTGACCGGGCGCCGACGGGACAAGACAGCCCCCGTGGCCGAAGCGGCAGGGACCGCGAACAGCACTGCTCCGGAGCCCCACGAGGTGGCGTAGGTCGGTGCCCTGTCCCGGTCGTCACCAGCCCGTCAGGAGCAGGTGGTTGAGGAGCAGGGCCAGAACGGCCTGCGCGGTCAGCCAGGTGCGGGGCCGGGGGAGGAATGCGCAGGCGGGCAGCAGCCACATCGCGAACGGCAGCCAGATGCGCTCCGTCTCCGCCTTGCTCATACCGGAGAGATCCGCGAGGAGGAGGGCCAGCAGCGCGGCGAACACCAGCAGCGCGAGCCGGGGTTGGGGTGCGGGGGTGCGCAAACCGCCCCGCAGGTCCGGGAGTTGGGGGCGTACGGGAGCGGTGCCCGCCTGCCGTAGGCCCGCCACCGTTGCCGGGCCCACGATCAGGACTGTGCAGGCCAGGTTCGCCCACACCCAGTAGCCGTACGGCCGGGTCCCGCCGACGCCTTCGTAGTAGCGGGTGATCAACAGGCGGTACGCCTCCCACCAGTTGAAGCCGAGCAGCGTGAACACCACTGGTACGACGGCGAGTCCGGCGACGACGTACGGGAGCGGACGAAGCCGCCGGTGCCCGAGCAGCAGTGCTGCGCCCGCGATCACCGCGAACAGGGTCAGCCCGTACGAGAGATACGCGGTGAGGCCGAGGAGCAGCCCGGCGGCGAGGCCTGCCGGTCGCGGCCGGTGTCCGGTCACCGCGAGGGCGAGGAACGCGACGGCCCAGGCGGCGACCGCCGCGAAGTATCCGTCCGCCGAGGTGCCCATCCACACGGCGGCCGGGGCGAGGACGAGGAACGGCGCGGCGCGGCGGGCGAGTTGCTCACCGGCGAGCACGCGCACGGTGACGAGAACCGCCGCGCCCGCCGTCGCCCCGACGGTGATGCACCAGACGCCCGCCCAGGCCCCGCCGCCCAGTCCGATCCGGTCCAGGAGGACGAAGGTGACGGTGGCCGCCGGGGGATGCCCGGCGATGTGCGCGGGCCAGGGCGCGGGGGAGTGGCTGAGGATGTGGTGGGTGAAGTCGCGCAGGGTGGCGGGGATGTCGTGGAAGCGGCCGATGACCGTCAGGTATTCGTTCGTGGTCGTCAGCCGTCCCGCGATACCGCGCTGCCAGCCGTCGACCAGGGCCAGCGAGAACGTCCAGGCCATGGCGGTGCCCCAGACCGTCAACAGCAGTGCGCGCCAGGGCAGTTGGGCGGCAAGCGCGGGACCGTACGCCACCACGGCGACCGCGACGGCGAGTGCCGCCGGGGTTCCGGGGCCGACGTGCGGCTCCCACTGCGCGAACACGGGCGGCCAGCCGACGAAGAGCGAGTGGTGGCGGTGCTGGATCGCGGTACCGACCAGCACCGCCACCAGGACGAGCAGCGCGGCGGCGAGGGCGGCCGACAGATCGCGGACGTGGTCGCGCGGACGGTCGCCCGGAACGTCACGGGGACGGTCGTCGGCGCGGGCATCCTGGTGGCGCTCGTGGTCGCGGAGAAGATCGGGGTTCACGCCGACACGTTAGGTCGGGGTGTGCCCGGCGGAGCCGCCGCCGAGGGAGACGTCAGGGTTTCGTCATGGTTTGCGAACCCGTTCGGGGGGTGTTTCCGGCCTACGGTCGGGGCATGCCACGCTCCCCCTCCTCGCCCGCCTTCTGGCGCAGCCCACTGCGCGGCCCCTGGTTCACCTCCGTGCTGGGCCTCGTGCTGCTCGTCGGGATCACCGTGCTGTTCGTGACGGGGCTGCTGTCGTACGCCGCCTACAACCCGGACCTGTCGCCGGTGAACGACCAGACCCCGGACAAGGGCCTCCTCGGCTTCTATCTCTTCGCCTGGCCGACCGACCCGTCCTGGCTGTACCGCCTCACGCAGGGCACGCACGTCACCCTCGGCATCGCGCTGATCCCCGTACTGCTGGCGAAGCTGTGGTCGGTCGTCCCCAAGCTGTTCGCCCTGCCGCCGGCCCGCTCCCTCGCCCACGCGCTGGAACGGCTCTCGCTGCTGCTCCTCGTGGGCGGCGGCCTGTTCGAGTTCACCACGGGCGTGCTCAACGTCCAGCTCGACTACGTCTTCCCCGGCTCCTTCTACCCCCTGCACTTCTACGGCGCCTGGGTCTTCTTCGCCGCCTTCCTCGCGCACGCCGTCCTGAAGACCCCCGCGGCCCTGCGCAACCTGCGCCACCTCCGACAGGAACACCCTTATGGGGAAGGGGAGTTGGTGTCCCCGAACCCCGCCGAACCCACCGTCTCCCGACGCGGTGCCCTCGGTGTGGTCGGCGGGGGATCGCTGCTGCTCTTCGGCACGACAGTGGGCCGCGGCTTCGACGGACCACTGCGGGAGACCGCCCTGCTCGCACCGCACGGCGGGCCCGAACCGGGGTCGGGACCCGGCGCCTTCCAGATCAACAAGACGGCGGTGGCGGTCGGGATCGACGCCAGGGAGACGTCCGAGGACGCGTGGCGACTGGTGGTCGAGGGCAACGGCCGCACGGTCCGCCTGGGCCGGGCCGCACTGCTCCGACTCCCGCTGCACAGCGCCGCGTTGCCCATCGCCTGCGTGGAGGGCTGGTCGACCTCCGACCAGTGGTGGCGAGGCGTACGGCTACGGGACCTGGCGGCACTCGTCGGCTACGAGACGGACGCGGCACCCGACGTCCTGGTGGAGTCCCTGCAACGCCACGGGGCGTTCCGCCGGTCCGCCCTGCGCGACAATCAGGTCCGCGACCCGCGCTCGCTGCTCGCCCTGTTCGTCAACGGCGCGGACCTCACCCCCGACCACGGCTACCCGGCACGCGTCATCGTCCCTGCGGCGCCCGGTGTGCTCAACACCAAATGGGTGGCCCGTATGACGTTCGGAGACCTGTGATGCGCGTTCCGTTCAGGCGGCCGGCCCTCGGCAGTCCGCTCCAACTCCTGCTGCTGGCCTGCTCGTTCGCGCTCGCCGGGTACGCGGGCGCGCGGCTGCTCGCTGACGACTGGTTCGGGGTGGCGCTGTGGTTCGTGGGCGCGGCGGTGCTGCACGACCTGGTGCTGGTGCCCTTGTACGCGGGCGCGGACCGGGCGCTCGCCCGGGTGCTGGGCAGCGCCGGACACCGGGAGTGGACGGGGTACGTCCGGGTCCCGGCGCTGCTCTCCGGCCTACTGCTGCTGGTGTGGTTCCCGCTGATCGGCGGGCAGGTCGCGGACCGCTACAGGTCCGCCACCACGCTCTCCGGCGAGGGGTTCCTGTCCCGCTGGCTGCTGGTCACGGCGGCGCTGTTCGGCGGCTCGGCCGTGTTGCCCGTCCTGCGGTCGCTGCGGTTGCGCAGGGTGAGGAAGGAGCGGCCGTCGGCCGTCCACTGACCCTCCGTGCGCCACCCCGCCCAGCCGGCGTGGCGCAGCAGGGCCGGGGTGCCGAGACGGGCCCACGGGAAGGACGTACCGGAGGCTCCACGACCGTCGGCGACCCGCACCCGCACCCGTTCGTCGACATCGACCGGAGCGGTCTCCGCGACCAACAGCCCGCCAGGCGCGATGAGTTGGGACAACCGCCGCAGCAGGGCGTGCGGGTCGCCGCCGATGCCGACGTTGCCGTCGATGAGAAGGGCGGTGTCCCAGCGGCCCTCGCCGGGGACGGCTTCGAAGACGGACCGGCGCAGTGCCTGCCCGCCCAGCCGCACGGTGTGCGCGACGGCGGCCTCACTGACGTCGATGCCCAGCACCGGCCGCCCCTGCGCGGCGAGCGCCGCGACGAGCCGCCCGGGCCCGCAGCCCACATCGAGCACGGCCCCCTCGCACCGGCGCAGCACCTCCCGGTCCGCCGCGTCGGCCGCCGCGCACCAGCGCTCCACCTCCAGGGGCAGCAGCCAGCCGTCGGTACGGCGGAGGAAGAGCGGACCGCGACCGGTGCGCAGGGCGTCGGTGTACGGGTCGGCGGACCAGGGGCGTGCGGGGGAGTCCGACGGTGGGCAGTCGATGAGCGCGGTCACCGGGCGCGTGCCCTCGCCGGTCGGCACCGGACGCGCCGCACTCACCTGCCGACTCCCGTCCTCAGCCGCGCCAGTTCCTTCGCGAACCGTCCCTCCGGTGCCTGGGCGGCGACCAGTTCTGCGTCGTGCGCCGTGTCGACATCTCGCAGGGGTGGGAGGTCGCGGACGCGGAGGCCCGCGGCGGTCAGCCGGGCCCGCTGGACGGTGCCGGTGGTGGGCGTCGACATCGGTACGCCCCGCAGCAGCGCCGGATCGGGGTCGGCGAGGCCCAGGGCCCAGAAGCCGCCGTCCTCGGCCGGGCCGAAATACGCGTCGCAGCCGGCGAAGTCGACGGTGAGGAGCGCGGGCGTCACCTGCGGGGTGTCCATGCCGATCAGCAGCGCGGGCCCGGCGCAGCCCGCGAAGGCGGCGGCCAGCCGTTCGTCGAGCCCTCCGCCGCACTGCGCCACGACGTCGAAGCCGGGCGGCAGCCAGGGGCCCGGCGCTCCGTCGAGCACCAGCACCCGCCGCCGTGCGGGTGTCGCCAGCAGTACGTGCAGGGTGTCGACGAGTGAGGCCTCGGCGAGAGCGGCGGCCTCCTCGGGTGTGAACGGCGGAGTCAGCCGGGTCTTCACCCGCCCCGGTCGCGGTTCCTTGGCGATGACGAGAAGGGTGATCACCGGGATTGGGCTCCTTGAGGTGAGGGGGCGGCCGTCGGCACCGTCGCGGGAGCCGGGGGTTCTGCCAGTACCCGGCGCATGTCGCGTACCGCCTGCCGGGTGCCGCGCCAGGTCCCGGTGACCTTGGAGGCGCCGGTGCGCGGCAGATACGGCACGTCGTGCTCGGCGACGCGCAGACCGGCGTCGGCGGCACGCACCACCATCTGGAGCGGATAGCCGCTGCGGCGGTCCGTGAGGCCGAGCGCGAGCAGATCCGCGCGCCGGGCGGCCCGGAGCGGGCCGAGGTCGTGCAGGCGCAGCCCGGTGCGGCGGCGCAGCATCCGGGCCAGCGCGAGATTGCCCGCCCGGGCGTGCGCGGGCCAGGCCCCGCGCCCCTGCGGACGGCGCCGCCCGAGCACGAGATCGGCCTCGCCGTCGCGCACCTCGCACACGAAGTCCACCAGCAGGGACGGGTCGAGCGAGGCGTCGCAGTCGCAGAAGCAGACGATGTCCGCGGTGGCGGCCAGCAGCCCGGCATGGCAGGCGGCGCCGAACCCGCGGCGCTCCTCGCGCACGACGGTGGCGCCGAGGCTGTGGGCGAGTGCCGCGGAACCGTCCGTGGATCCGTTGTCCACGACCAGCGCGCGCCAGCCTCGCGGAATGCGGGCCAGCACCCAGGGCAGGGCCTCGGCCTCGTTCAGACAGGGGAGGACCACGTCGACGGGCGCCGGGTCCGGTTCTGGTGGGGGAGAGGTCGTCACGGCTTTCACCCTACGAGCGCGAATCCGGCATACCGGACTTCGGTTCCTTACGAAACACGGACGTCCGGGCAGTGGATCCGGGAGGAGGGCGCGGCCGGTGGGACCCTGGATCACATGCAGCAACCGTACGAATCCCCAGGTGCCGTACCCGCCCCGAGCGCGCACGCGAACCCGACGCGCGTCCTCGTGGTCGACGACGACCCGACCGTCGCCGAGGTCGTCTCCGGATACCTCGACCGCGCCGGATACGTCGTGGACCGTGCCGAGGACGGGCCGGGCGCGCTCGCCCGGGCCGCCGCGCACTGGCCGGACCTGGTCGTCCTCGACCTGATGCTGCCGGGCATGGACGGCCTGGAGGTGTGCCGTCGGCTGCGCGGCCACGGACCCGTGCCGGTGATCATGCTCACCGCGCGCGGCGACGAGGACGACCGCATCCTCGGTCTGGAGGTCGGCGCCGACGACTACGTCACCAAGCCGTTCAGCCCGCGCGAACTCGTCCTCCGCGTGGAGTCCGTACTGCGCCGCAGCGGCCCCCCGGCCGCGACCCGCCCCCTGCGCGCGGCGGGACTCACCGCCGACCCCGCCGCCCGCCGCGCCACCAAGAACGGCACCGAACTCGCCCTCACCCTGCGGGAGTTCGACCTCCTCGCCTTCTTCCTACGACACCCCGGGCGGGCGTTCAGCCGGGAGGACCTGATGCGGGAGGTGTGGGGATGGGACTTCGGCGACCTGTCGACCGTCACCGTGCATGTGCGGCGGCTGCGCGGCAAGGTCGAGGACGATCCCGCCAGGCCCCGCCTGATCCAGACGGTGTGGGGGGTCGGCTACCGCTTCGAACCGGCTCGCACCGGCTCCGTGGAGGAGGGCTGATCATGCGCGACATGCTGCTCATCGCCCTGTTCGCCTTTCTGGGCGCGGCCGGAGCCGGGGTGCTCGGCGCGGGCGCGCTGTGGCTGCTGCGCCGGCGGTCGCTCACCACGTCCGTGTCCGTGGTCGCCGCCGTCGCCGTGACCGCGATGCTCGCCGGCACGCTGGCGGTGGCGCAGGCGATGTTCCTGTCCTCGCACGACCTGTCCGTCGTCACCACCGTCGTCGCCATGGCGGCCGTGGTCTCCCTGGCCACCGCGCTGCTGCTCGGCCGCTGGGTCGTCGCCCGCAGCCGTGAACTCGCCCGCGCTGCACGGGACTTCGGCGACGGCGGCGACTTCTCGGCACCCGAGGGTGCGGCGACGGCCGAACTGGCCGACCTGAGCCGGGAGTTGGCCGCGACCAGCGCCAAGCTCGCCGAATCCCGGGACCGTGAACGCGCGTTGGAGTCCTCGCGCCGCGAACTCGTCGCGTGGATCTCGCACGACCTGCGCACCCCGCTCGCCGGTCTGCGCGCGATGTCCGAGGCCCTGGAGGACGGGGTCGCCGCCGACCCCGACCGTTATCTGCGCCAGATCCGCACCGAGGTCGAACGCCTCAACGACATGGTCGGCGACCTCTTCGAACTCTCCCGCATACACGCCGGGACGCTCACGCTCTCCCCGTCCCGGATGTCGCTCTACGACCTGATCGGCGACGCCCTCGCCGGCGCGGACCCGCTCGCCCGTGAGCACGGGGTGCGGCTGGTCGGCGACCGGATCGTGGCGGTGCCGGTCGAGGTGGACGGCCGGGAGATGAGCCGGGTGCTGGGGAACCTGCTGGTCAACGCGATCCGGCGGACACCGGCCGACGGCACGGTCGCGGTCGCCGCCGAGCGGTCCGCCGAGGGTGTGGTGCTGTCCGTGACGGACGGCTGCGGCGGTATCCCGGAGGAGGATCTGCCACGCGTCTTCGACACGGGCTGGCGCGGCACCCACGCGCGGACACCCCCGGCGGGGGCGGGCCTGGGCCTGGCGATCGTGCGCGGCATCGTGGAGGCCCACCAGGGACGGGCCGCCGTACGGAACGTGTCCGGCGGCTGCCGCTTCGAAGTGACGCTGCCGATGGCCGAGGGGTGAACACCGAAGGCTCCCTCGGCCGCCCGGCTACCGCTCCCCGCGCAGCTTCGACAGCGCGAACTCGCGCATCCCCTCCGGGAATCCGACCTCCGCCTTCCAGCCCAGCTCGGCCCGCAGCCGTGCCGAGTCCGCCGTGATGTGGCGGACGTCGCCGAGCCGGTACTCCCCGGTCACCACGGGCTCGGGCCCGCCGTACGCGGAGGCCAGCGCGTGTGCCATCCCGCCGACCGTGTGCGGGTCCCCGCTGCCGGTGTTGTACGCGGTCAGCACCCCTTCCCGGGGCTCGGACTCCAGTGCCGTCACGTTGGCCGCCGCGACGTCCCGTACATGCACGAAGTCCCGCCGCTGGCCGCCGTCCTCGAACACCCTCGGTGCCTCACCACGGGCGAGCGCGGACCGGAAGAAGGAGGCGACCCCGGCGTACGGGGTGTCGCGCGGCATCCTCGGGCCGTACACGTTGTGGTAGCGCAGCGAGACGGCCGAACCACCCGTGGCGCGCGCCCAGTTCGCCGCCAGATGTTCCTGGGTCAGCTTGGTCGTCGCGTACACGTTGCGGGGGTCGACCGGAGCGTCCTCGCCCACCAGTCCCGGCGTCAACTCCTCGCCGCAGCGCGGACACCGGGGCTCGAAGCACCCGGCGTCCAGATCGGCCACGGCTCGGGGCCCCGGCCGCACCGGGCCGTGCCGTTCGCAGGTGTAGGCGCCCTCGCCGTAGACGACCATCGACCCGGCGAGCACCAGTCGGCGCACCCCCGCGTCGGCCATCGCGCCGAGCAGCACGGCCGTACCGAGGTCGTTGTGGGAGACATAGTCGGGCGCGTCGCCGAATCCCGTGCCCAGTCCCACCATCGCCGCTTGATGGCAGACGGCGTCCACGCCCGGCAGCGCGGACGCGACCGCCTGGGGATTGCGCACCTCGTGGCCGTCACGCAGGTCGAAGACGATTGCTTCGTGTCCGCGTGCGGTCAGTGCCTCGACGACATGGGACCCGATGAACCCGGCACCGCCGGTGACCAGTACTCGCATGTGTCAGACGCTAGGACCGCCGGCCCACCGCGCGGCAGTGTCACGGCCGTCGCGTCACCGGTCCGTAAGGCCTTCTCGGCATCGGTGCGGTTCCGGTGAGGCCCGCCCGCTGCGCGATCAGGGCGGCCTGCACCCGGTTGTCGAGGCCGAGGCGGGTGAGGATGCGGTTGACGCGGCTCTTCACGTTCGCCTCGGTGAGCCCCAGGTCCGAGGCGATCCGGGCGTTGGACAGACCGCGCGCGACCAGGACGAGGACCTGCAGCTCGCGCTCGGTGAGCAGTTCCGTCAGCGCGGGCTCGCCGGGTGCCGGGGCCGGTGCCTCTGCGAGCAGCGCTGTCGGCAGCGCGGTCAGGGTGTCGATGAGCCGGCGGGTGACGCTCGGCGCGAGCACGGGCTCCCCGCCGACCGCCGCGTGGAGGGCGCGGGCGAGGTCGTCGGGATGACTGTTCTTCAGCAGGAAGCCGTCCGCGCCCGCGCGAAGCGCCGTGTGCACGTACTCGTCCAGGTCGAACGTGGTGAGGACGACCACCCGCGGCGCGGGCCCCGGCCCGGGCCAGTCGCCGACGATGCGCCGGGTGGCCTCGACGCCGGTCGTGCCGGGCATGCGTACGTCCATCAGCACGACGTCGGGCCGGAGTTCGAGCGCCCGGGCCACGGCCTGCTCCCCGTCCGCCGCCTCGCCGACGACCGACAGGCCCTCCCGGCGGTCGATGACCAGCCGCAGCGCGGTCCGGACGATCTCCTGGTCGTCGACGACGAGCACGCGTACGGTCATCCGGCCGCCTCCACGGGTCGTGGCGCCGTCCCGCACAGGACGGCGCGCAGCCCCCAGCCGCCGTCCGGGCGCGGCCCCGCAGCCAGCTCACCGTCGAAGGCCGCCACGCGTTCCCGCATGCCGATGAGCCCACGACCGGAGCCGATGACGGACCGGTGGCCCGGAGCGGCCGGGTCGTTGCGCACCTCGATGACGAGCCCGCTGTCGTCGCCGCACACGCTGACCAGCACATCCACGGGCCCCGCGTGCCTGACCACGTTCGTCAGCGCCTCCTGGACGATTCGGTACGCCGAGACCCGCATCCCCGCGGACGGTGCCGTCCCCGTCCGGATCTCCGGCGCGTACGTCACGCGGCACCCCGCCGACCTGGCGGCGTCGATGAGCGTGTCGAGGTGGTCCAGGGACGGTTCGGGCGCGAGTTCCCGCTCCCGGAACGACAGCAGCCCGAGCAGGCGCCGCATCTCGACGAGCGCGGTGTCGGCGGTCACGGCGATCAGCTCCACCCCGTGGGCCGCGAGGGGCGGATCGTCGTCCATGACGTCCTGCGCGGCCCGCGCCTGTACGGCGATGGCGCTGACGTGGTGGGCGACGACGTCGTGCAGATCGCGGGCGATACGGGCCCGCTCGGCGATCGCCGCCTGCCGGGCGTTGAGCTCCTGCTCGGCCCTGAGCCGCCGGTTGAGGTCGCGCAGCCGGTCGGCGTCGGCGCCGATCCTGCGTCTGCCGTGTCCCAGGGTCCAGGCGAGGGCGAAGAAGAAGACGAACGTCGTGGCGCTGATCGGCTCAAGCGACCCCAGCTGGGGTGTCTGCCAGTGTCCGCTGAGAGCGTCGGCGGTCATGGCGGCGGCGAGGCACAGCAGAGTCCCTGGCACGCTGGCCGCGACCGGCTCGTACCGGGCGAGGGCGTATACGCCGATCATCAGCAGGAACGGGCCGGGGATCTTCCCCGGGATCGGGCCGAGCACCTGGAAGGTGACGTAGAGGACGGTCATCGCGGCCAGGACGGTACGGGGACGGGGCCGTCGCCACAGCAGCGGGACGGTCTGCGCTCCCCACAGGGCCACGGCCCATGCGCCCGGCGCGGGGCTGCGGCCGAGCACCGTGGCCATGTCGAACAGCGTCAGACCGCCGCCGAGCGCGACATCCGTCAGACGCGGCCGGGCGGCGAACCAGCGCTGTGCGGCCCGTGGCAGGGCCCTTGTCTCCATGACCATCTCAGTCATCAGGCTAGGGCAGCGGGTGTCCGCCGGGATCCTCCGCCGGGCGCGCATCGATGGTTGCGCGGTCCGGCCGGAGATCGCCGCAGGGACGGAGGCGTCCCGGGGTCCCGCCCTCCTAGCGTCGTTCCCCATGACGAACCTCCCCACAGAGCAGACCCGCCCCTCTCTCGCTACGGCCACGGCGGCCAAGTTCCTTGACAAGAAGGGGAGTTCACGTCTCGCCGCCAGGTGGGCCCTTCTCCTCCTCGGCACCGGGACGACGCTGCTCGCCGTGGGCGGCCGTTGGGACGTCCCGGCCGCCGCCTGGATCTGCCTGGTGCTCCTGCTGCGTTTCACGCGGCTCAGCCGTGCGTGGTCCGGAGCCCTGTGGATCTGGGCGGCGCACACGGTGGCCGCCGTCTTCTGGGTCCAGGAGTCGGCGATCGGCTTCGGGCCGGTGGTGGTCGCGGGCGCCGTCGCCCTGGCCGCCCTGCAGACGCTGCCGTTCCTGGCCGACAGACTGCTGACCGGCCGGCTGCGCCCCGGCCCGGCGGCCCTGGCCTTCCCGGCCGCCGTCGCCGCCACCGAGTTCCTGATCACCGTGGTGTCCCCGTTCGGCACGGCCTACGGCTCACTCGCGGTCACCCAGTACGGCGACCTTCCGCTCCTCCAGGTCGTGTCCGTCACCGGCCCGTGGGGGATCGGTTTCCTGATCGCCTACTTCGCCAGTACCGTCAACCGCCTCTGGGAACAGCCCAGTTGGCGAAGCGGCCTGGTCTACGTGGCCGTACTGCTGACCGTCGTGCTCGCCGGCGGCGCCCGTCTGGCCCTCGCCCCCTCCACGGCCCCCACCGTCCGTGTCGCCGGCATCAGCCCCGGCCGGACCGTGACCGACGCCCAACAGGCGGTGTTCTCGAAGGTCCCGGACATCGCCACCGCGCCCGCCGTGACGGTCGAACCCGCCATGACCGCGGTCGAGAACGACCTGCTGGCCGCCACCGGGCGCGAGGCCGCCGCCGGCGCGAAGATCGTGATCTGGCCCGAGGAGGCCGTCAAGGCCCAGGAGTCCCACGAGTCGGCCGCCGTCGCCGCCGCACAGGACCGGGCCCGCCGGTCGGGCGTCTACCTGGAGATCGGCGTCCGCGTCTACAGCAGGAGCGGGCCCGCCCACGACAAGGACGAGGCGATCCTCATCGACCCGCGCGGCAAGGTGCTGTGGACCTACCAGAAGGCCCACCCCATCCCGGGCTCCGAGAAGTTCACGCCGGGCGACGGCCGTGTACCCGTCGCCGACACCCCGTACGGCCGGATCGCCAACGTCATCTGCTACGACGCCGACTTCCCCGCCATGATGCGGACCCGCGCCGACATCATGCTCGTCCCCTCCCACGACTGGCGGGAGTACGGAGCCGCACACACCGAGAAGGCGAGCCTGCGGGCCGTCGAGGGCGGCTACTCACTGATCCGCCAGGACGCGGAGGGCGTCTCGGCCGCCTACGACGACGAGGGCCATGTCCTCGCCGCCACCGACTACTTCACGACCGAACACCAGACCATGGTGGCCTACGTGCCCGTCCACGGCGTCACCACGATCTACGACCGGATCGGCGACACCTTCGCCTGGCTCTGCCTGGCCTGCGTCCTCGCGCTCACCGTGACCGCCCTCGCCCGTCCCGAGTGACGGACCGTCCCCGCCGAAGAAGAAGCTCAGCACGACCGTGACGGTCGAGGCTACGGCGAGCCGCAGACCCCAAGTCGCGGCGGAGCCGTCCACGAGCACGGACGAGACGGCGGGCAGGTCGAGCAGGACACCGCTCAGGGGCAGCGAGCCCGCACCGCTCAACAAGTAGACCCACAGCGGGGGTTCGTTGGAGACGACGAGGACCGAGGCGGCGAGGACCACGATCACGCTGAGTACGACGGTGAGCGAAGTGATGTCCATGGCCACGAGCATTCCGCCCGCCGGACGACGAAGCGTCGGCGCGACGGAGGATCGACGTCTCTACCGAAGGGTATAGACACGCCTCCCACTACAACCTTCCGTATCGGCAGACCGTCCAACTCCCGCCCGGCATCTCCTACTTGCCGGGGTCTCTGCCGTACCAACATGGGGGATGTCATGATATCTGTCTCCGTCGGGCGCCACTTGCGTCGCGGAGCCTGTGCCGGAGCCGTGGGGGCGTTGGTCCTCACCGGTCTCGGGAGCGGGGCGGCCTTCGCCGACGACGAGCCGCAGACCGACCAACTGTGGATCCAGGCGCCGTACGACCAGTCGGTCACCGTGGCCCCGGACGGTGGCACGGCGCAGTACCGGACGCTGAAGCTCGGTCTGTACCACGACAACGGCAACTTCACGGTGACGGACGGCCGCCTGACCGTCGACGTCTCCGGACTGGCCGGGGTCGCCGAGGTGGCCTGGCCGGACAACTGCACGCCGAACGGCGCGGGCACCGTCGCGGTGTGCGACACCGGGGACGTGCCCACGCGCTACAGCGCACAGGTGCAGCTCCAGGTGCGGGCCGTCGCAGGCGCCGCCGTGGGAGCGCAGGGCGCGATCGAGTACTCCGCCGAGGCCACCGGCGGACCCGACGGCACGCTCACCGCTCCGGAGGGCAGCGCGGAGACCCCCGTCACCGTCCGCTCCGGCCCGGACCTCGGTATCGACGCCCCGCAGGACACGAGCGGCGTCGCGGTCGGCACCGACCTCACCGTGCCCTTCGCCGTCACCAACACCGGCAACGAGACCGCCCACGGCTTCACCGTGCAGATGTGGGCGACATACGGCCTCGACGTCGTCACCCGCTACCCGCAGTGCACCTACACCGAGCCCGACGTCAGCGGCACCTCCATGCCCACGACTCACGCCACCTGCGCCTTCGACACAGACATCGCGCCCGGCGCCACCGTCGAACTGCCCGCGCCGCTGCGGCTCGCCGTCACCGATCACGCGCTCTTCGACCGGTTCGACTACGAGGTCGAGCCCGTCGACGGCATCACCGACCTCGACAGCTCGGACAACGGCCGCGCCTGGAGCATCGTCGCCGACAACACCGCCGACTTCGCCGCGCACGGCACCGAGGTGAGCGGCGCGGCCGGCGACACCGTCACCGCCGCCTTCCGGTTCACCAACGACGGCCCGGCCTGGGTCGGCAACATCGGCTCCGGCGACCCCGTCGCCGTGATCGACTTCTATCTGCCGGAGGGCACCACCGCCACGTCCGTGCCCGAGGGCTGTGAGACCGCCTGGACGTCCGGCGACGACCCGGCCATCGGCCACTACGCCTGCTACCCGCAGATGTGGGTCAAGCCCGGCCTGGACATCAGCTTCCCGTTCCAGCTGCGCATCGACCGGGTCGTCCCCGACGCGACGGGCCACGTCGTCGTCCACCCGCACACCGACAAGCCCGTCACCTTCGACCCGAACAGCGCGAACAACACGGCCGAGGTGGTCGTCAACCCGACCGCCTGACGGCGACGACGAGGGGGCGCGCCGCGAGCTCGCCCCCTCCTACGTCGACTCCCGCTTCACCAACTCCGTCGGCAGTATCACCGCCGCCGTGTCCTCGCCCCCGATCTGCGCCAGCAGCACCCGCACCATCTCCGCGCTGATCCGGTCGAACGGCTGCCGCATCGTGGTGAGTTCGGGGCTGGAGGCGAGCGCGGCGGGGGAGTCGTCGAAGCCGCCGACCGCCACGTCCTCCGGCACCCGCCGCCCGGCCCGCTCCAGCGTGGTCAGCACACCCCGCGCCATCAGGTCGGAGGCGACGAACACCGCGTCCAGATCCGGGACCTGGGCGAGCAGCCGCTCGGCGCCCCGCTCGCCGCTGAGCCGGCTGTAGTCGCCGGAGACGACGAGCCGGTCGTCCACCTCGACGCCCGCCTCGGCGAGCACCTCCTTGTAACCGGCGAGGCGCTCGACACCGCCCGGGGTGTCCAGCGGTCCGGTGACCGTGCCGATGCGGCGACGGCCCAGGGAGAGCAGATGCCGGGTCATGTCACGGGCGCCGTCCCGGTCGTCGGCGGCGACGTAACTGATCTTGGAGCCGAGCCCGATCGGCTTCCCGCACGCGACCAGCGGCACACCCGCCTCGCTCAGCTCCTCAGCCACCGGGTTCCCGGAGTGGCTGGACACCAGCAGCACCCCGTCGACGTGCCCGGAGGTGATGTACCGCGTGATGCGCCGCCGCTCGTCCTCGGTACCGGCCAGCATCAGCAGCAGGGGGATGTCGTGCGCGGCCAGCGCCTGGGTGCAGCCGCGCAGCAGGATGTTGAAGTTGGGGTCCTCGAAGAACTTCTCCTGCGGTTCCGTCAACAGGAAACCGACCGAGTCCGAGCGCCCGGTGATCAGCGAGCGGGCGTGCCGGTTCACGACGTAACCCGTCCTGCGGATGGCCGCGTTGACGGCCTCCTGCGCGGCCGGGCTCACATAGTGCCCGCCGTTGAGGACCCGCGACACCGTGCCCCGTGAGACGCCCGCCTCGCGTGCCACGTCGTGGATCGTCGGCGGCCTGCGCCGACCCCCCGTATTGCTCATGGTCACGACTCTACGGCTCCCGGGCCCGGAGCCTGAAGCACGCCTATGGGAGCGTTCACAGCATTCACGGTAGAGAAACATCAGGGACACTTGTCAGCGGTCACGGACGTGCGGTTATGTTGAGGCAGCGCCCCAGGGCGCGCTGTGTGCACGTTCCCAAATGATCGACTACGGGAGAGATCCATGCCGGAGACCACACCCAAGGGCCTCACCAGGCTCGCCTTCGGTGGGGACTACAACCCCGAGCAGTGGCCGGAGAGCGTCTGGCAGGAGGACGTCCGGCTGATGCGGGAGGCCGGCGTCACCATGGTGAGCGTCGGGATCTTCTCCTGGGCGCTGCTGGAGCCCGAGCAGGGTGTGTACGACTTCGGTTGGCTGGACCGGATCATCGGCCTGCTGCACGAGAACGGCATCCGCGTCGACCTCGGGACGCCCACGGTCTCGCCGCCCGCCTGGTTCTACCGCGCCCACCCCGAGGCCCTCCCCGTCACCGCCGACGGCACCCGCTACGAGTTCGGCTCACGCGGCGCGATCTGCCACAGCAACGCCGACTACCGCGCCGCCGCCGCGAACATCACCACACAGCTCGCCGAGCGCTACGGCTCCCACCCGGCCCTCGCGCTGTGGCACGTCTTCAACGAGTACGGCGTCCCCGTCTCCGCCTGCTACTGCGACTCCTGCGCCGCCCACTTCCGCCGCTGGCTGACGACGACGTACCAGACCGTCGAAGGCGTCAACGAGGCCTGGGGAACGGCCTTCTGGGGCCAGCGGTACGCGGACCTCGGCCAGATCAACCCGCCCCGGCTCACCCCGACCGCCGTCAACCCGGCCCAGGCGCTGGACTACACGCGGTTCGCGGACGCCACGATGCGCGAGAACTTCATCGCGGAACGGGACATCCTGCACCGCCTCGCGCCCGGTATCCCGGTGACGACCAACTTCATGACCGCCCTCAGCCAGTGCGAGTCCGTCGACTACTGGGCCTGGGGCCGCGAGGTCGACCTCGTCACCAACGACCACTACCTGATCACCGACGGCCGCCGCACCCACGTCAACCTCGCGATGGCCGCCGACCTCACCCGCTCCGTCGCGGGCGGCGCCCCCTGGCTGCTCCTCGAACACTCCACCTCGGGCGTCAACTGGCAGCCCCGCAACCCCGCCAAGGCCCCCGGCCAGATGGCCCGCAACGCCCTCTCCCACGTGGCGCGCGGCTCCGACGGCGCGATGTTCTTCCAGTGGCGCCAGTCCCGGCGCGGCGCCGAGAAGTTCCACTCCGCGATGCTCCCGCACGGCGGCACCGAGACCCGCGTCTGGCGCGAGGTCGTCGAACTCGGCGCCTCCGTCGAGGAGTTGGTCCGGATCCGCGGCACCCGCACCCAGGCCGACGTGGCCGTCGTATGGGACTGGCAGTCGTGGTGGGCGCAGAAACTGGAGTGGCGCCCCAGCCAGGACCACGACGCCCGCGAGCGCGCCGACGCCTTCTACGAAGCCCTCTACGACCGCCACCTCACCGTCGACTTCGCCCACCCGGAAGCCGACTTGTCGGCCTATCCCCTTGTCGTCGTACCCGCCCTCTACCTGACGACGGAGGCGGCCGGCCGCAACCTGAAGCGGTACGTCGAGCAGGGCGGCACCCTCGTCGTCTCCTACTTCTCCGGCATCGTCGACGAGCACGACGCCGTCCACGAGGGCGCCTACCCCGGTGCCCTGCGGGACGTACTCGGCCTGACGGTCGAGGAGTTCTCGCCCTTGCTCGCGGGCGAGCGGGTGCGTGTCACCGGACCCGACGGCTCCGAACTCACCGGCGACGTATGGACCGAGTTCGTGGTCCCGCGCGGCGCCGAGACCGTGTGGACGTACGCCGAAGGTCTCACCGCCGATCACCCGGCTGTCACCCGGCACCGCCTCGGCGAGGGCACCGCCTGGTACGTGTCCACGCGTCTCGACGCCCATGGCCTCGACGCGCTGCTCGGCTGGGCCGCCGAGGACGCCCGGATCGCGCCGCGCGCCGAGCTGCCGTACGACGTCGAAGTCGTGCGCAGGGAAGGCGAGTCGGGCAGTTTTCTCTTCGCGGTCAACCACAGCGCCTCGGACGTCAAGGTGCCGCTGGGCGCCGATGGCACGGAGCTGCTGACCGGGGAACGTGCCGCGGGCGGTCTCGCGGTTCCCGCGGGTGCCGTGCGGGTCGTGCGACTCGACGGCTGAGCCGACTCCCCTCCGCCCGCGAGAGCCGTGAGCCGCGGGCGGAGGGGGACGTCCGACCGCTCCGTACGCGTGCGTTCTTGAGCGGCTGCGACGGTGTGGTTCGGCCAACACCCGTTCCGGACGCCGGAGTTCGTTCCCGGTGGTGTCACCGCGTCCCGCCCGTTGTCCCATGCCCCGGCGGCGACGGCCGTGCCGAACAGGAACGGTCGGTCCCGGACAAGGGGCACCGAGTCCGGGACGCGGTGGACCGTGCTGCGGGAGAGTGGGGGGACGCGGCAAGCGGCGCGCAGGACGGAGGGGCACGAGATGCTGAGGACTCCGGCAAGTCAGCGACGACTGGACATCCTGGAGTGGCTGAGAGATCCGGCCGCCCACTTCCCGGCACACCGGTATCTCGCCGAGGCCGGGGTCGGCTCGGAGGCGGTGGCGGCCAAGCTGGGCGTGTCCCGCCAGGTCGCCGAGACCCACCTCGAACTCCTCGCGTCCCTGGGCCTGTTGCGCACCCGGCGGATCCGGCTGCGCACCTACTACCAGCGCGACGAGGTCCGGATCGCCGAGGTGGCCCGGATGTTCGAGAAGGGCTGGTAGCAGGACCGGTGGGCCGGGCATCACACCGTGTCCTGCCCGGAGTCCGCCTCCTCCGGTGACTCCGGTTCGGTGCGGAACGACGCCTCCGGGTCCCCGAACCGCTCGCACAGCAGCCTGCCCACCAGCGCGCCGCCGTAGAGCACGAACCCCACGCCGACCAGCCAGGACTCCACCACCAGCACCGTGCCGACCGGGCCGTAGCTGACCGCGTTGGTGACCAGGAGCGGGGTGAACACCAGGTACGAGAACCAGCGCAGGCCGACCAGGCCCGCCATCGTGGCGAGCGCGCCCGGCAGCAGATACCGCCAGTGGACCTGACGGCTGAGCAGGAAGTGCGGGCCCCACCAGAAGAACAACAGGCCGGCCGCCATGCTGAGCAGGATCCGGGGCGTGCCCGCGAGGACGTTACGGGTCTGCACCTGCGCGTACAGATAGCCCATCAGCATGACCAGCCAGATCAGTTGGCGCCAGATGCGGTGCCAGGGAGTGCCGGTCGGGCGCCACACGTGCTCGTAGCCGCTCTGCACACTCGACGCGAAGGACAGACCGAACAGCGCGAGCAGCGCCACGCTCCAGGCGCTGGTGGTGCCGATGACCTTGCGGGGCGGGGTGAAGACGTCGGTGAGCGCGCGGGCGGAGCGGCCGGACAGATCCATGCCGTCCACCAGCCACAGCGCGAACCCGCCGTGCCCGATCGGATCGGCCGCGGCCACCACGATCAGCAGCGGCGCCAGCGTGACCAGGGCGAGCGTCGCGAACCCCATGGCCCGGTGCAGCAGCTCCAACTCCCGCCCGCGCCGGTTGAGTTCGGCCAGGCCGAGGCGCTGCCACGCGCTGCGGAGGCGGTTCACCGAGGGGTTCCCGCGCGGCGGGCGGCCGACCACGACATGCGGGGCCCCCTTCTCACTTCTCGCCGACCGGCAGCGCGATCCGGGTCACCGGGAATACGCTCGGGAAACGTGACCGGGTGCCGCGATGACCGGGAAGAACAGCAAGAGTACGCGCGCCGGTCCCAACCGTGGAGGTGTTCGTGGACCGACCCAAGGCGCTGCTCGCCCGCCGTTACGTCGCGATCGGCGGCCGTGGTCCCGAGGACGTGGTGGCCGACGCCCGCGGCCGGGTGCTGACCGGCGTTGAGGACGGCCGCATCCTCCGCCTCGACGGACTGATCGACCCCGAGGCGGTACGGGTGGAGACCCTCGCCGACACCGGCGGACGGCCGCTCGGCCTCGAACTCCTCCCGGACAACGCCCTGTTGGTGGCCGACGCGGAACGCGGGCTGCTGCGCGTCGACTTGGTGGACGGAACCGTACGCGTCCTCGCCGGCTCGGTGGCGGGGGAGCCGCTGCGGGGCTGCAGCAACGTGGTCGCGCTGTCGGACGGCAGTGCGTACTTCACCGTCTTCAGCCTCCGCTACCCGATGGAGCGGTGGATCGGTGACATCGTCGAACACACCGGCACGGGACGGCTGTTGCGACTCGCACCCGGTGCCGACAGTCCCGAAGTCCTCCTGGACGGGCTCCAGTTCGCCAACGGGCTCGCCCCGAGCGCCGACGAGTCCTTCCTGGTCGTCGCGGAAACCGGCGCCCGCCGGCTGACCCGCTACTGGCTCACCGGACCGAAGGCGGGCCGGAGCGAGTCCTTCGTCGACGACCTCCCCGGAATGCCCGACAACCTCTGGCGCGCCGGCCCGGACGGGCCGATCTGGGTGGCGCTGGCCGGCCCGCGCGTCGCGCCGCTCGAACTCCTCCACCAGGCCTCGCCCGCCGTACGGCAGGCGGCGGCCCGTGTCGCCGTGCGCGTGCCCTTCCGCCCCACCGGCATGATCGGAGCCATGGCGTTCGACGACGACGGAGCCGTCGTCCATCACCTCGTCGCGCGCGGCTCCTCGTACCGGATGGCCACCAGCGTGTGCGAGGCGTCCGGACACCTGGTGCTGGGGAGCGTGCGGGAGCGCGGGATCGCGCTGTGCGAGCCGCCCGCTCCGAAGTGACCCCGGCAGGTCACCGGCGTTACCCTGTTGCCCGGCCGCGAGCACTCCTCGCGGCGCGGCGGTGGGGCCCGCCGTACCCGAACCGCGGCAGAGGTGCCGCCAACGGTCCCTACTTGTAGAGGCGTGTGCCCCCAGGGCCCCCGACGAGTAGGAGACGTACGGCCATGACAGCCCCCGAAGCCGAGAGCGTGCGCACCCGGCCACAGGCCCCGCGGCCGTCCGTCTGGCGCGGCCAGGGACCCGTGGTCGCGATGGTGGCACTCGGCGGCGCGATCGGGGCCACGGGACGTTACGCGGCCTCCCTGTGGTGGCCCGCGCAGAGTGGCGGTTTCCCCTGGACGACGTTCTGGATCAACGTCGTCGGGTGTGCCGTGATAGGCGTGTTCATGGTGGTGATCACCGATGTGTGGGCCGCGCACAGGCTGGTGCGGCCGTTCTTCGGCACCGGTGTGCTCGGCGGCTTCACCACCTTCTCGACGTACGCCGTCGACATCCAGAAACTGGTCGACGCGGGCCATCCCCGCACCGCGCTGGCCTATCTCGCCGCGACCCTGCTCGCGGCGCTCGCGGCGGTTTGGCTCGCGGTGACGGCGGCCCGGCGCGTCCTGAAGTGGAGGCAGCGATGACCAGGCTGACCGGCAGCGCCCTGCGCGTGACCGTCTTCATCGGCGAGAACGACACCTGGCACCACAAGCCCCTCTACACGGAGATCGTCCACCGCGCGCACACCGCCGGGCTGGCCGGCGCCAGCGTCTTCCGAGGCATCGAGGGCTTCGGCGCCTCCTCCCTGATCCACACCACGCGGCTGCTGTCGCTCAGCGAGGACCTGCCGGTGGCGATCGTGATCGTGGACGCCGAGGAGTGCGTACGGGCCTTTCTGCCGCAGCTCGACGAACTGGTCACCGAGGGACTCGTGATCCTCGACGACTGCGAGGTCATCCGGTACGCGGGCCGAACGGATGCGTCCCGCGAACCGGGCACGAAGGGTAAGAAGTCGTTGTGAACTGGCTGTTGGTCGTCGCGGGAGCCGTCGTCGGCGCTCCGCTCCGCTATCTCACCGACCGTGCCGTGCAGACCAGACACGACTCCGTCTTCCCCTGGGGCACCTTCGCGGTGAACGTCACCGGCTGTCTGATCCTGGGCACACTGACCGGAGCGGTGTCTGCCGGCGCGGCGGGCTCGCATCTCCAACTCCTCGTCGGTACAGGTCTTTGCGGGGCCCTGACGACGTACTCCACCTTCTCGTACGAGACACTGCGACTGACCGAGACAGGGGCGGGGCTCTACGCTGCCGCCAACGTCGTCGGCAGCGTGATGGCGGGCCTCGGTGCGGCATTTGTCGGGGTGTCGATCGCGCAGGCCCTGTGGGCGTAAGAAATCGGGCGGATCCCACGCCCGAACAGGACCGCCTCCAGCGCTATTGTCTACAGCACTGTCGACCAACCCCGAAGAACTGGATCTCATGAGCGTCATCAGCGTCGGTCAGGCCGCCGTCCTCGGAGTCGTCGAGGGGGTGACCGAGTTCCTTCCGGTCTCCTCGACCGGCCATCTGAAGATCGTCGAGGGGCTGATGAAGATCCCCGTGGACGACGATTCCGTCGTCGGGTTCTCGGCCGTCATCCAGGTCGGCGCCATCGCCGCCGTGCTCGTGTACTTCTTCAAGGACATCGTGCGGATCGTGACCGCGTGGGGCCGTGGCCTGCGCAATCGCGAGGAGCGCTATCACCACGACTACAAGTTCGCCTGGTGGGTGATCTACGCGACGATCCCGATCGTCCTGGTGGGTCTGGCCGCGAAGCCGCTCATCGACGGGCCGCTCGGCTCGCTGTGGGTGGTGGCCGCCTCGCTCATCGTCGGCAGTGGTGTCATGTGGGCGGCGGACCAGATGGGCCGGCACAAGCGAGGTGAGGACGACACCACGTTCAAGGACGCGATGCTGGTGGGCAGTTCGCAGATCCTCGCGCTGCTCTTCCCCGGCTTCTCGCGCTCCGGCGCCACGATGTCCACCGGGCTCATCCTCGACCTGGACCGCGTCGCCGCGACCCGGCTCTCCTTCTTCCTCGGCATCCCGGCGCTGACCGGCGCCGGTATCTACGAGCTGAAGGACGCGCTCGGGGCGGGCGTGGGCGCCGCTCCGCTGGCCGTCGGCACGATCGTGTCCTTCGTGGTGGCCTACGCCTCCATCGCCTGGCTGCTGAAGTTCGTCGCGAAGCACTCCTTCAACGCGTTCGTGATCTACCGGATCATCATCGGGCTGCTGCTGTTCGGGCTGCTCGGCACGGGTGTGCTCAACAGCTGACAGTCACCGACACCGCACGGACGATCATCGCAGCGGGCGTGAAGCCGGATTTTCAGGCTTCACGCCCGCTGTATTTTTCTTTTCCGATCGCTTGACAGCACTGTCCCGTCACCCGCAGGATCACGTCCGTGAACCTGTCAGACAGCCAGACAGGTGGAGTCGGACCGCGGCGCGTCAGCGCCATGGAAGCGGTGCTCGTCCACCTCCGCGGCGCCATCGAGCGCGGCGACTACGCCATCGGCGACAAGCTGCCCTCCGAGGCCGAGCTGTGCCGCACCCTGGAGATCAGCCGACCCGTGCTCCGCGAGGCCCTGCAGACCATGGGCCTGACCGTCTCCAAGACCGGCAAGGGCACCTTCGTGGTCGCCAACGCCGTGGAGGACCCCACCTTCGGCGACTACGCGGCCAGCGACCTGCTGGAAGTGCGCCGCCACGTCGAGATCCCGGTCGCCGGATACGCGGCACTGCGCCGCACCCCGGAGAACCTGGACCATCTGGCCCACCTCCTGGACCGCATGGAACGGGAGACGGACACCACCGCGTGGGTCGCGATGGACACCCTCTTCCACCTCGCCGTGGCGGAAGCCGCCCAGAACCCGGTGTTCCGCCGGGTGATCGAGGAGATCCGCGACGCGCTGGCCCGCCAGTCCGCGTTCCTCAACGAACTCGGCGGCCGGCGCGAGCAGTCCAACCGCGAGCACCGGGCGATCGTCGAGGCGCTGATCGACGGCAGCGAGCCGGACGCCGTCGAGGCCATGTCCCACCACCTCGACCGGGTCGAGACGACCCTCACCGACATCGTGCGCCCCGCGCGCACGGACACCCCCACGGAAGGCGGACCCGAGGCGTGAGCGAGCAGTCCCTGCACGACAGCGAGCAGCCCCTGCACGACGGAGTGCAGAAACGATCCGGCCATGTCGATGCCGGAGACGCCGGCTACAGCAAGTCCCTGAAGTCCCGGCACGTCAACATGATCGCCATCGGCGGCGCGATCGGCACCGGCCTCTTCCTCGGCGCGGGTGGTCGCCTGGCCGACGCCGGACCCTCCCTCTTCATCGCGTACGCGGTCTGCGGACTCTTCGCCTTCCTCGTCGTCCGCGCCCTCGGCGAACTCGTCCTCTACCGGCCCTCGTCCGGCGCCTTCGTGTCGTACGCCCGGGAGTTCCTCGGCGAGAAGGGCGCCTACGTCGCGGGCTGGATGTACTTCCTGAACTGGGCCACCACCGGCATCGCCGACATCACCGCCGTGGCCGTCTACACCCACTACTGGGGCATGTTCTCCGACATCCCTCAATGGTTGATCGCATTGATCGCCCTCGCGGTCGTCTTGACGGTCAACCTGATCTCGGTCCGGCTCTTCGGCGAGCTGGAGTTCTGGTTCGCGATCATCAAGGTCAGCGCACTCGTCGTCTTCATGCTGATCGGCATCTTCCTGCTGGTCACCCAGCACCAGGTCGACGGCACGACCCCCGGCCCGTCCCTGATCACCGACAACGGCGGCATCTTCCCCAACGGCCTGCTGCCCATGCTCCTGATCATCCAGGGCGTCGTCTTCGCCTACGCCTCCGTCGAACTCGTCGGTGTCGCCGCCGGAGAGACCGAGAACCCCGAGAAGATCATGCCGAAGGCGATCAACTCGATCATGTGGCGCGTCGGCCTCTTCTACGTCGGCTCGGTGCTCCTGCTCTCGATGCTGCTGCCCTGGAACAAGTACAGCGCCGGCCAGAGCCCCTTCGTGACCGTGCTGTCGAACATAGGCATCCCGGCGGCGGGCGGCGTCATGAACCTCGTCGTCCTCACCGCGGCCATGTCCTCGCTCAACTCCGGCCTGTACTCCACCGGCCGCATCCTCCGCTCCATGGCGATGTCCGGCTCGGCCCCCAAGTTCACCTCGGTGATGAGCCGCAGCCAGGTCCCCTACGGCGGCATCCTGCTGACCAGCGGCATCTGCGTTCTCGGCGTCGGCCTCAACTACGTAGTGCCCGCCGATGCGTTCGAGATCGTCCTCAACTTCGCGGCGATCGGCATCCTCGCCACCTGGGGCATGATCATGCTCTGCCACTTCCTCTTCTGGCGGAAGACCGAGAAGGGCGAACTCTCCCGGCCCGGCTACCGGCTGCCGGGTTCCCCCTGGACCGAACTCGTGACGCTGGCCTTCCTCGCCTCCGTCCTGGTCCTCATGTACGCCGACGGCGGCGCCGGACGCACCACCGTGCTGTGTCTGCCGCTGATCGCCGCCGCGTTGGTCGCCGGATGGTTCGCCGTCCGCCGCCGCGTGGCGAGCACGTCCACCACCGCACCCGACGCGTGAGACCCACGCCGTCCTGACCCCGACAGGCAGTGATGTACAGCAGTCCCCTCGCGGACCCACCCCTCATCCGTGAACCCCTCCACGCACCCGTCGCCCACCTCATACGCGGCGGGATGATCGAGGGCATCCACTACGGCTCCGTCGTCGTCCTCGACAGCGACGGCCAGGTCCAGCTCCAACTCGGCGACATCGAGGCCGCGTTCTACCCGCGCTCGGCGATCAAGCCCGTCCAGGCCGTCGCCATGGTGCGGGCGGGACTGCCGCTCGACGGCGAGCTGCTCTCGCTCGCCGCCGCCAGCCACTCCGGCGAGGAACGCCACCTCGCCGGGACCCGGCGCATCCTCGAACTCGCCGGACTCACCGAGGACGATCTGCGCAACGTCCCGGATCTGCCCTTCGACCCGGTTGTTCGCGATGCCTGGGTGCGTGAGGGGCGGCTGCCGTCCCGGCTCGCCCAGAACTGCTCCGGGAAGCATGCGGCGATGTTGTACGTGTCGAAGCTCAATGGCTGGTCCCTGGACGACTATCTCGATCCCGCGCATCCGCTTCAGCAGGTGATCGCGGAGATCGTCGAGGATCTCACCGGGCAGCGGATCGCTCGGGTGAGTGTCGACGGGTGCGGGGCTCCCTTGTTCTCCATCTCTCTTCATGGGCTTGCGCGGGCTGTTTCGCGGATTGCTACCGCTGCGCCCGGTACGCCCGAGGCTCGGGTCGCGGACGCGATGCGGGGGTACGCCGAGATGGCGTCCGGGGCGGGGCGGGATGTGGCCGCGCTGATGCGGGCCGTGCCGGGGCTGTTGGCCAAGGACGGGTTCGAGGGGGTTGAGGTCGCCGCGTTGCCCGATGGGCGGGCTGTTGCCGTGAAGATCGCGGACGGGGCCAATCGGGCGCGGGTGCCTGTCGCTGCCGCTGGGCTTGTGCGGGCTGGGGTTGATCCGGTTCAGCTTGCCGAGTTCGCGGGGGAGTCGTTGCTCGGGGGTGGAGAACCGGTGGGTTGTGTTCGGCCTGTGCGGGCTTTGGACCCGGTGTCGCCGTTGTCAGCGTGTGCCTAGATCGGTTGTGGGGGAGCTGCGGGCCGGGTGTGGCTGGTCGCGCAGTTCCCCGCGCCCCTGAAAGGGGCGCTTGCTCTGACGTCATTGAGAAAGGACCCCCACCCTCATGTACCGCAGCGAACACGACCTCCTCGGAGACCGGGACGTTCCCGCCGATGCCTACTGGGGTGTTCACACCCTGCGGGCCACGGAGAACTTCCCCATCACCGGGACGCCGATCTCCGTCTACCCGCACTTGATCAATGCCCTTGCCGCCGTCAAGGAAGCCGCCGCTCTCGCCAATGAGGAGTTGGGGCTGCTCCCGTCGGAGAAGACGGCCGCCATTGTCGCCGCCTGCCGGGAGATCCGGGACGGGAAGCTGCACGACCAGTTCGTGGTGGACGTGGTTCAGGGCGGGGCCGGCACCTCGACCAACATGAACGCCAACGAGGTTGTCGCCAACCGGGCGTTGGAGTTGCTGGGACACGGCAAGGGTGAGTACCAGTACCTGCACCCCAATGAGGACGTCAACCTCGGGCAGTCGACCAATGACGTGTATCCGACCGCGGTCAAGATAGCGACTGTCTTTGCCGTGCATGGATTGATCGCGTCAATGTCCGTACTGCAGGACGCGTTCGCCCGTAAGGCCGTCGAGTTCCATGACGTGCTCAAGATGGGCCGTACACAGTTGCAGGACGCGGTGCCCATGACGCTCGGTCAAGAGTTCTCGGCGTATGCGGTCATGATTGACGAGGATCGTCAACGTCTTGACGAGGCTGTCCAGTTGATCCATGAAATCAACCTGGGGGCCACGGCCATCGGGACTGGGCTCAATGCGCCCGCGGGATACGCGGAGTCGGCCCGGCGGCATCTCTCGGAGATCACGGGGCTGCCGCTGGTGACCGCGGCCAACCTGGTCGAGGCCACGCAGGACTGCGGGGCGTTCGTGCAGATGTCGGGTGTGCTGAAGCGGGTCGCCGTCAAGCTCTCCAAGAGCTGCAACGATCTGCGGCTGCTGTCCTCGGGGCCCCGCGCGGGGCTAGGGGAGATCAACCTGCCGCCGGTACAGGCCGGTTCGAGCATCATGCCGGGGAAGGTCAACCCGGTGATCCCCGAGGTCGTCAACCAGGTCGCCTTCGAGGTGATCGGCAACGACGTCACCATCACGATGGCCGCCGAGGCGGGACAGCTCCAGCTCAACGCGTTCGAGCCGATCATCCTGCACTCGCTGTCGGAGAGCATCACGCATCTGCGGGCCGCCTGCCTCACGCTGGCCGAGCGCTGCGTGGACGGCATCACCGCCAACACCGAGGCGCTGCGCGCGAGCGTGGAGAACTCCATCGGTCTGGTGACCGCGCTCAACCCGCACATCGGGTACACGGCCGCCACCGACATCGCCAAGGAGGCCCTCGCCTCCGGCCGGGGCGTGGCCGAACTCGTCCTGGAGAAGGGCCTGTTGCCCGCCGATACCCTCGCGGCCCTGCTGCGGCCCGAGGTCCTGGCCGGCAGCGGCCCCGTGGCCGGCTGACCGCAGACGCGCACCAGGACCGGCCCGGAGGCACAATGGTGATCATGTCCCCCTCGATGACCTTCCAGCCGGTCCTGGAGCGCATCGCCGGCGAGATCGAGCGGATGCCCGGCCGTGGCCGGGCCGCCGACTACATCCCGGCGCTCGCCGCCTGCGACCCGCGCCGCTTCGGCATGGCCGTCGCGGAACTGGACGGCACGGTGTACGGCGTGGGGGACTGGCGGCAGCCGTTCTCCACGCAGTCCATCACCAAGGTCTTCACCCTCGCCCTCGACCTGGCCCGCGAGGGCGACGAGCTGTGGGAGCACGTGGGCCGCGAGCCCTCCGGCAACCCCTTCAACTCCCTGATCCAGCTGGAGTACGAGAGCGGTATCCCGCGCAACCCGTTCATCAACGCGGGCGCGCTCGTCGTCACCGACCGGCTGCAGACCCGTACCGGAGACGCGGCCGGCGAACTGCTGGCCTTCCTGCGCGCGGAGAGCGGCAACGCGAGCCTCGACTTCGACAAGGAGGTCGCCGCCTCCGAGTCCGCGAACGGCGACCGCAACGCGGCCCTGGCCCACTTCATGAAGTCCTACGGCAACATCGACAACGAGGTGCCCGTCCTCCTCGACCAGTACTTCCGGCAGTGCTCCATCATGGCGTCCTGCGCCGACCTAGCCCTCGCGGCCGGTTTCCTGGCCCGGCACGGCAGCCGCGCCGACGGCACCCGACTGCTCACCCTCACCCAGGCCAAGCAGGTCAACGCGGTGATGCTGACGTGCGGGACGTACGACGCGGCGGGCGAGTTCGCCTACCGGGTCGGTCTACCCGGCAAGAGCGGGGTGGGAGGCGGGATCATCGCCATCGTGCCCGGCCGGTGCACTCTCGCCGTGTGGAGCCCGGGACTCGACGAGCGGGGGAACTCGGTCGCCGGGGTCGCCGCGCTGGACCGCTTCACCACGCTCACCGGGGTGTCGGTCTTCTGACCGGAGCCCCACTCGCATGGCGAATTGACTGACAGCGAGGCCCGAGCACACGGAGGTCACGCGCAGTCCGCCGCACGGAGAGCGGGGCGTCGCTTTCCCGCCATCCCGCGTTGACAAGCTGACCGAGTGTTGGCCATGGCTTTTCCCGTCGATCTCCGCCGCTGCCAGGTACTGGGTCTGGCCGGTACCGCCGTCCTCGCGCTGGGCGGTGAGACGGCCGGCGCGCTTCCGTCCGCCGACCTCTTCTCCCCGGCCTCCGCACAGGCCGCGCTGGGGCTGGTCGGGGTCTACTTCGGTGTCGTCCTGCTGATAGCGGCCTGGCTGCTGCTGGGCAAGCTGATCCGCAGCGCCGAACCGCCGACCCCGCGTTCCCTGCTGCTGGTCCTCGCCGTGTGGGCGGCCCCGCTCTTGCTCGCGCCGCCGCTGTTCAGCCGGGACGTGTACAGCTATCTCGCGCAGGGTGCCATGGTCGACGCCCACATGGACGTCTACGCGCACGGCCCCGCCGCGCTCGGCGGTCCCCTCGCCGACGAGGTCGCCCCCCTGTGGCAGCACACCGGGGCGCCGTACGGCCCGGTGTTCCTCGCCATGGCCTCGGGGTTGTCCGGACTGACCCGTGGCCAACTCCCCGCCGGACTCTTCGGGATGCGGCTCGTCGCCCTGCTCGGGGTGGGACTGATGGCCGCCGCGCTGCCCCGGCTCGCCCGGCACAGCGGCGCGGACCCGGCCGCCGCGCTCTGGCTGGGCGCCCTCAACCCGCTGGTGCTGCTCCACCTGGTCGCGGGCGCCCACAACGACGCCATCATGCTCGGACTGCTGGGCATCGGCCTGGTCGCCGCACGTGGCCGGTGGCCGATCCTGGGCGCCGTACTCGTCACGCTCGCCGCGCTCGTCAAGGCGCCCGCCGCGCTCGGGCTCGCCGCGGTCGTGCTGCTCCAGATCCGCGCGGGCCGCAGCCCGGCCAAGGCCGTCACGACGACGGTCGTCGCGTCCGCGGTCACCACGGTCGCCGCCACGGCCGTCGCAGGCACGGGCTACGGCTGGATAGGCGCCCTCGACACCCCTGTCTCGGCGCACAACTGGGCCCTCACCAGCCTCCTCGGCCGTGCCACCGGCGCCCTGCTGGAACACCTCGGCAGCGGTCTCGCCCCCTTCGCGATCCCGGCCTGGCACGCCTTCGGACTCGCGGTCACCGGCGCGGCGATCCTCGCCATATGGCTGCGGCTGCGGCCCAGCCCGGTCTACGCGCTCGGCCTGAGCCTCGCGGTGGTGGCCGCCTTCGGTCCGGCGATCCGTCCCTGGTACGCCCTGTGGGGTCTCTTCCTCATCGCCGCCGCCGCGCCCAGCACGTCCGTACGCCACCGGGTGGCCGCCGTGACAGGCGTCCTCGCGCTCGCGGTCCTGCCCAGTGGCGGGCCCGCGGACATCGGACAACTCGTGCTGGCCGTCTCCGGCGGCGTCCTCGCGATCGTCGTCCTCTGGCAGGCCCGCCAGGCGGCAGAGGCCCCGGCCCTGGGACGTACGGCATGAGAACACCCACCACCGACCGCGGCCGAATCCTCCTGGTGCTGGCCCTCGCCACCACCGTGACCGTCTTCACCGCGACCGTCCCACTGCTGCGCGACTGGTTCGACCTGCGCGTCTACTACGGCACCGTCCACACCTGGCTCCACCACGGCGGCCGGATCTACGACTACCACGTGCCCGGCACGACATACGGCTTCACCTACCCGCCGTTCGCAGCCGTCAGCATGGCCCCGATGGGATACCTCGGGCTCGGCGCCGCGATCGTCGCCGCGCTGCTCCTCAACCTGGCGGCGCTCGCCGTGGTGCTGCGCATCCTGGCGGGGCCCGGATGGCGGCGCTACGGCTGGTTCGGGTGGGCCTTGGTGGCCTGCGGGCTGGCCTTGTTCGAGCCGTTGCGCGACACCTTCAGTTTCGGCCAGGTCAACCTCCTGCTGCTGGCCCTCGTCCTCGGCGACGGCTGGCTGCTCTCCACCGGCCGGAGCCGCTGGGCGGGTGTCGGCATCGGCCTCGCGGCGGCCATCAAGCTCACGCCGGCGCTCTTCATCGGCCTGCTGCTGGTGGCCAGACGCTGGAAAGCCGCCGCGGTGGCGACGGCCGTGGCGCTCGCGGCGACCGGGCTCGCGGCCCTGGTGGTCCCGAGTGCCTCGAAGTTCTACTGGACCCGGGCGATGTGGGACACCACCCGCGTGGGCCGCCTCGACTACGTCTCCAACCAGTCCCTGCAAGGCGTCCTGGCGCGCCTCGGCGAGACCGGCCGCCCGCTCTGGGCGACGGTCGTCCTGCTCGTGCTGGGCGTATGGGCGGTGCGGGTCCGGCGTGCGGTCGTCGCGGGGAACTGGACGGCGGCCTTCGCGCTGACCGGGCTGACCGCGTGTCTGATCAGCCCGATCACCTGGGTGCACCATCTCGTGTGGCTGCTGCCCTCGTTCGCCGTGCTGGTCCGCGCCGGGCACCGGCGCATCGCGGGCGCCCTGTACGCGGTGATGTGCACCAGCGTCGTGTGGCTGTGGTTCGACGACTCCTCGGGCATCGACGGCTTCCTCGGCAGCAACACGTACACCTGGGTCACGCTCGGCCTGCTGCTGTGGCTGCCGACCGGTCAGGCCCCGGGAAGCCGCCGGCCTTTCAGCCGCAACGCCAGCACCACCGCTCCCGCACCGAGTACGGCGGCGCCTACGACCGCGGCCGTCTCCGCCCACCCCGGACCGTCGTCCGCCGCGACCGCGGCGGCCACCGGCACGGCGGCGGGACCCGGCCGCGGGCTCGCTCGCAACGCGTCCAGCGACCCCACCGGATCGACCCGCCCGGCAGCCGCGAAACCCCAGTCGAGCAGCTCGCGCGCCTCCTCGTACACGGTGAAGCCGCCGCCCGCCTGAGGGTTCATCACCGTGACGACGAGCGACCGCCCGCCCCGACGCGCTGCCGCGACCAGCGTGTTGCCCGCGTGGGTGGTGTAGCCGTTCTTGACACCGATGAGCCCCGGATACGGCTCGACGCCGTCGTTGCCGGTCAGCAGCCGGTTGGTGTTCTGGATCGCGTACGACGATCCGTCACCCGGGAACTCGGCCTCGGCGGTGGAGCAGTACCGCGCGAAGTCCGCGTTGCGCAGCCCGGCCCGCCCGAACACCGCTAGGTCGAAGGCGGAGGACACCTGGCCGTCGGTGTCGTAGCCGTCCGGCGAGATGACATGCGTGTCGAGCGCGCCCAGAGAGCGCGCCTTGGCCTGCATCCGGGCGGCCGTGACGTCCCAGCCGCCGTTGAGGGCGGCCAGGACGTGCACGGCGTCGTTCCCGGAGTTGAGGAAGACCCCGCGCCACAGGTCGGCGACGCGATACGTGTGCCCCGCCTCGACCCCGACCAGACTGCTGCCCTCGCCGATGCCGGCCAGGTCCTGTTCGCTGACGCGGTGCCGGAGCCCTCCGGGGAGCGTGGGGAGGACGGTCAGGGCGAACAGGGTTTTCAGGGTGCTGGCGGGCGGGAGTCTGCGATGCGCGTCGTGGGCGGCCAGTACTTCCCCGGTGTTGGTGTCTGCGACGAGCCAGGAGAGGGCGGAGATGTCCGGGAGTTGGGGGGCGCCGGGATGGAGGTGGACCTGGGTGCTGGGATCCGACCCGGTGTTGGCTGTCGCCGTGACGGGGGTGAACGCGAGGACGCCTGTCAGGCAGAGGGCGCAGGCCGACATTGCGATCCGGGGTGAGAATCCGATTGTCATACCGCAAACGTAGGAACGGAGTCGTCGCCGAGGGTGCTGGCGGGGCCGAGCGGGGTGAGTGTGCACCCGGATGCGCTAGTGGTTTGTCTGCCGGTCGGTGGGGGCTGGTCGCGCCCACACGGCGGAGCCGCATATCGACACAGCCCCGCGCCCCCAGGGGATGAGGCTCGGGTCAGTTGGAAGGCAGCGTGGGCTGGATGCGGCGCAGGAACGTCGCGTTGTCCGGAGTCTCGCGCATGCGCTCCAGCAGGGTTTCTGTGCTGCTCTGGCCGTCCCTGTTCTGGAGGACGCGACGCAGGCCGCGTACTGCCGTCAACTCGGCCGGGGTGAGCAGGAGTTCCTCGCGGCGGGTGCCGGACGGGTTGATCTCGACGGCCGGGAACACCCGGCGGGAGGCCAGCTCGCGGCTGAGGCGCAGCTCCATGTTGCCGGTGCTCTTCAGCTCCTCGAAGTAGAACTCGTCGGCACGGGAACCGGTCTCGACCAGTGCGGTGGCGAGGATGGTGAGCGAGCCGCCCTCCTCGGCGAGGCGTGCGGCGCCGAAGAACTTCTTCGGGCCGATCAGCGCGGTCGCGTCGACACCGCCGCTGAGGGTACGGCCGCCCGAGGCCGCCGCGTTGTTGTGCGCCCGGCAGAGTCGGGTCAGGGAGTCGAGCAGGATCACTACGTCCTCGCCGGCCTCGACGAGCCGCTTGGCCCGTTCGATCACGAGCTCGGCCAGCGCGATGTGCTGCTTGGGGGCCTTGTCGAAGGTGGAGGCGTACACCTCGCCGCGCACGGAGCGCCGCATGTCGGTGACCTCCTCGGGCCGCTCGTCGAGCAGCACGACCATCAGCCGGGCCTCGGGGTGGTTGCCGGCGACGGCCGCCGCGATCTGCTGGAGCAGTACGGTCTTGCCGGTCTTGGGCGGGGCCACGATCAGCCCGCGCTGGCCCTTGCCGACGGGGGCGATCAGGTCGGCGACGCGTCCGGTCAGGCCGGCCGCCGGGTGTTCGAGGTGCAGCCGCTCACGCGGGTGCAGCGGAGTGAGGTCGCCGAAGTGGCGTCGGCCGCGCAGTTCCTCGGGCGTACGGCCGTTGACGAACGCGACCTCGGTCAGGGCGCGCTGCCCGCCGCGGACGCCTTCCACGAGGTCGCCCTTGCGCAGGCCGTGACGGCGGATCAGCGCGGGGGAGACCTGGAGGTCGGTGGATGAGGGCTGGAGGTTCAGCGCCCTCAGGTGCCCCTTCCCGTTGCCGTCGATGTCGAGGACACCGGTCGCGGTCTGGGTGCGGGGCTGGTCCTGTACGGGGGGTTCGAGTGTGGTGGTCATGATGGGTGGTCCTTTCAAGGACGGTTGCATGTGTCATGCGGAAGGAAGGGGGAGAAGCCGCAGAGGGAGGGCGCATGAGCGCTCCTCGGGGCGGCGGGAACATCACCTCGGGTGCGACGGAAAAAAGCCGGTCACGAGGTGATGTGAAGAAGCCGTGTGCCGGTCGGAATCGACGGGCCGGTCGGCGGAGAAGAAGTGGTGCTGGCACCGGCGCCCGGAACGGGGCGTACACAAGTGCTGACCGCACCGTAGCACACCCGGTGCGGGTCCGGCTGTGAGATACGGCTCAGCGGCTCGCCAGCAGGCCGTAGAGAAGAGGGATCCGCGGCTCGGGCAGTCGCCACCAGCCGGTCGGGGTGCGCTCCATCCGGGGCCAGCGCGGCCACGGGAGTTCGTCGCTCTCGCGGAGCCGTCGAATGCTCAGTCCCGCCGTCGACAACGCGTTGATGACCTCGTCTATTCCGTGCATCCACTCGTAGCTGTCGGTCGCGTCCACCACGGCCGGGCCGTCGGTGTACGTGAACGTCGCGTCCCGGTGCACCGGACCACCGCCACCCAGGTAGTCGTGGCGCAGCAGCAGTTCGGGTCCCTCGCCCGGATTCGGCTTCGGGCCCAGGGAGTTGAGCAGGGGATGGAATTCGACGATGTACAACAGGCCGCCGGGGCGCAGGAGTTGGGCGATCACGTCGGCCCAGCGCGGGAGATCGGGCAGGTAGCACAGGGCGCCCTTGCCGGTGTACACGACGTCGAACTGCCGTTGTCCCAGGGCCTCCACGGCGTCATACACGTTGGCCTGTACGTAGCCGACGTCGAGGCCCGCCTTCGCCGCGATGTCGTTCGCGGCGGCCACCGAAGCCTCGGAGAAGTCGAGGCCCGTGGCACGCGCCCCGCGCCGCGCGAACGCGAGGGTCTCGGTGCCGAGATGGCACTGGAGGTGGAGCACGTCACGGCCGGTCAGCTCGCCGAGGTCGTCCCACTCGAAGGCGGCGAACCAGCGCTCCGGGTCCGGGTCGCCGTCGAGGCCGTAGAACCGGCTGGCGAGGTGGACGGGGGTGCGGGCGTCCCAGTTGGCCTGGTTGGCGCGCATCAGCCGTGCGTGCTCGTCGGTGCTCATGGCTCCATCCAACCGTGATCGGGTGGCGGACGGCGGGAAGAACACCGGTTCCGGGCAGGTTGCCCCGAGACGAGTGACCAAGGCGATCGTGTCGGTCTACAACGGCGGTGGACTCGCCGACCGGCAGGCGCAGTTGAAGCGGCTGCTCGCGCTGGTCGGCGACGGCCGGCTGCGGGTGCCGGTCGGCTGGCGCGGCCCGTGGGACCGGATCGCCGAGCCCGTGCAGGCGCTGAGCGGTCGCAGCCTGCGTGGGAAGGCCGTTCTCGACGTCCTCTGACGATTCCTGTGAAACCCGGGACGAGTCCTTCACTCCGCGCCTCATACCAGCCATACGAACCCCCGATGGCCCTTCGTTGACCCATTTCTTGTTCTGGTCAATGGCCGTACCTACGCTGCCACCACCGCACCACGGCGGCACGGGACAAGGGACTTGGCAATCATGGGTCGACTGGCCGGGAAAATCGCTTTCATCAGTGGGACGGGGGCAGGAATAGGGCGGGCCGCGGCGCAGATATTCGCGGCCGAGGGCGCCGAGGTTTTCGGCTGTGACATCGACGAGGACAGTGCGGCCGAGACCGTGGAACTCGTCGAAAAGGCCGGCGGAATCATGCGGTCCCCGGCACCCGTGGATCTGTCCACCCAGGACGGCGCCCGCGAGTGGATCGAGGCCGGGATCGCGGCCTTCGGCGGGATCGACATCCTCTACAACAACGCCTCCGCGCTGCGGAACGGCCCGTTCGAGACCATGCCGGCCGAGGACTGGTACTTCACCATCAAGAACGAGCTGGACATCCCCTACTTCTGCACCCAGGCCGCCTGGCCGCACCTGATCGCGCGTGGTGGCGGAGCCGTTCTCAACGTCGCCTCCGTGGCCGCCGTACGCGGGGCGCCGTTCATGCCGATGGTGCCCCACGGGGCCGCCAAGGGCGGGGTGTTGGCGATGAGCATGCACCTGTGCGCGGCCGGCGCCCCGCACCGCATCCGCGTCAACACCATCGCTCCCGGCATGACCCGCACCTCCGCGACCGCGCCCTTCCTCGACGATCCGGACGGCCCCAGGGCCCAGTTGGAGGCGCGTATCCCGGTCGGGCGGGTGGGGCAGCCCGAGGACATCGCGCGGGTCGCCGCCTTCCTCTGCTCCGACGAGGCGGCCTTCGTCAACGGCGCCAACCTCATGGTCGACGGCGGCGACAGCGCGATGGCGGGCTGAGCCGCCGTGACCGTCCGACTCGACCATGTGGGCGTCAACGTACGCGATCTGGTGGCCCAAGTCGCCTGGTACCAGAGCGCGTTCGGGCTCGAGAGCGTCTTCGAGTTCCACCTCGAAGGGCCCGGTCTGCGCGGCGTCGTCCTGGAGCATCCGCGGGGCTGGCGCATCGAGCTGCTCGCCAGGCCCGGTTCCGCCCCCGGCCCGCGCGCGCCGGACCCGATGACCGCCGTACTCACCGAGGGATACGGGCACTTCGCGGTCACCACCCCCGAACTCGACCCCGTCCACGAGGCGTTGGTGGCCCGTGGCGCGGGCGAGGTCATGGCACCCGGGCCGTCCCCCGAGCCCGGAGTGCGCATGGCCTGGGTCAGCGACCCCGAGGGAAATCTCATCGAACTCATAGAGAAAAACGCAGAGTGAGGGCACGCACGATGACGGATTCGATCTCCTTGAAAAGACTGGACCCCGGAACGCTCATAGCGTGCTGTCTCGCGGTCGCGGCGGCACAGTTGTGCATTACCGTTCCCTCGCCCATCAACGGGGAAATCCAGGCCGCATTCGGCGCCTCGGGTTCCCAGGTCGCCTGGGTCACCTCCGCATTCATTCTCCCCACCGCGATTCTGGAACTGAATTTCGGTGTGGTGGGCGATCTCTTCGGCCGCAAGCGGCTGTTGGTGCTCGGCGGGCTCGTCCTGGCGCTCGGTGAACTCCTCAACGCCACCTCGCAGAACATCACCATGATGTGGACCGGGCAGGCCCTGGCCGGCATCGGCGCCGCCGCGCTCTTCCCCAGCTCTCTCGCGGTCATCGCGGCGGCCACACCGGACGGCAAGGACCGGGCGAAAGCCGTCTCCACCTGGGCGCTGTCCATCTCCCTGGCCTCCGCGCTCGGCCCGCTGTCCTCCGGGATCCTCGCCACGGTCGCCGACTTCCGCTGGGCGTTCGTACCGCCGGTCGTCCTCGGTCTGGTCGTCGCGGTCGCCTCCTGGAAGCTCGTCACCGACTCCAAGGCGCCCGAGGGGCGCGCGCTGGACTGGCCCGGGCAGATCACCATCGCCGTCGGCCTGACCGCCCTGCTCTGGGGCGTCATCGAGGGCGGCGACCGCGGCTGGGGCAGCGCGGCGATCGTGGGCTCGCTGACCCTGGCGGCCGTCGCGCTCGTCGGGTTCGTCGTCGCGGAGACCCGCGCGGCCTCCCCGATGTTCAACCTCGGCCTGCTGAAGATCCCCTCGTTCGCTGCGGCGGCCGTCGTCGCGCTGGCCGGCATGTTCGGCTTCATCGGCACCGCCTACTGCGTCTCGATCCGCCTCGGCGCGGTGATGCACCTGAGCCCGCTGCGGGCCGGAATGCCGTTCGTGATCCTCCAGTTGATCCCGCTGCTGCTGGCGCCGGTGCTCAGCCGGATGCTCACGAGGATCGACGCCCGCTGGCTGCTGATGGGCGGCCTGCTGCCGATGGCCGCCGGACAGTTCTGGATCGCCGCCCTGCCCATCACCACCACCTCCCTCGCGGCCTTCATCGGCCCGGTGCTGCTGCTCGGCGTCGGTTTCATCTGCGTGGTGTCCTCGCTGACCTCCGCCGCCGTGAACGCCGTACCGATCAACATGACCGGCATGGCCAGCGGCGCGACCAGCCTGGTCCGCGAGTTCGGCCAGGGCCTCGGCCCGGCCGTCATCAGCACCATCGCGATGAGCGCCGCGTCGTCCGCCCTCGTCGGCAAGCTCAGCGGGGCCGACGCGGGCATGGAGAAGGCGGCCGGTCCGCTCGCCGTCGTCAACGCGGGCAGCGCCCAGGCCAAGGCCGCCGCGCAGACCGCCCTCGGCCACGGCATGGCCCTCGGCGTGGTGATCTGCGGCTGCGCCTCCCTGCTGGGCGCGGTCGTCACCCTGCTGCTGGTGCGCAAGAACACCGAGCGCTCGACCGTGGCCGCGGGGGAGCCGTCGGTGCAGGCGGCGACCGCGTAGGCCGTACGTCGTAGAAGGAGGCCGGGGCCTTGCCGCCCCGGCCTCTTCATGTTTTTCGGAAGGGGTGTCGATTCGGCGCGGCTGCGTTCGTCGGTGGGGTGTAGGAAGCTCATGAGGACCGGGAGGATCCATGAAGTACATGCTGCTCGTGTGCGGCGACGACACCGCCGACGCCTCCGGGATGGCACCCGTCGAACCCTGGGTGGAGGAACTGGGCGACCGCGGCGTACGGCTGCACGGTCACCGGCTCGCGCTGCCCGCCGACGCCGTCACCGTAAGGGTGCGCGGCGGGGAGGTGCTCCGTACGGACGGGCCGTTCGCGGAGACCAAGGAGTACGTCGCCGGATTCGACATCCTGGAGTGCGACACACTGGAGGAGGCCGTCGAGGCCGCCGCCAAGCACCCCGTGGCCACCCTCGGCGCCATGGAGGTGCGCCCCTTCTGGCCGATGGACGGCGAGGAGGACGCCGAGACGCAGATCCGGGCGCTGGACGCCGAACGGCCCGGGACCGCCGCCTTCCGCAAGGCCGTCGAGGACGTCCTCGGGGGCGTGACCTGGCCCCTGACCCGCGAGGTGCTGGAGTTCCACGTCCACGTCGACGAGTCCGTCGCCTTCGGGCACGCCCTCGTCCGGCTGCGCGGCACCCGCACCGACGGCCGGCCGCTGGACGACGTACTGCGCGTGACCACCGGCTACCGCAACACCGGACTACGCTGGCAGATCGTCCACGAACACATCTCACCCGCCACCGAGAAGACCGGGGAACGGTCATGAAGTACGTCCTGCTCATCTGCACACCCGTGGACGGCGAGGAACTCAGCCCCGCCGAGATCGCCGCCGACCCCCGCTTCACCTCCTACATCGACGAGGTCCGCAGCCGTGACCTGATGCGCGGCGGGGCCCGTCTGCGTCCGTCCTCCGACGCCACCACCGTCCGCGTCCAGGGCGACGAAGTCCTGCTCAGCGACGGCCCGTTCGTCGAGTCCAAGGAGTACGTCGCCGGCATCGACATCATCGAGGTCGCCGACCTCGACGAGGCGATCTCGCTCGCCTCCCGGCACCCCGCCGCGCTGGCCGGCGGCTCGGTCGAGGTGCGGCCGGTCTGGGAGTGAACGTGCCGGACGTCGAGGAGGCGGTCGCCGCCGCCTTCCGCGAGGAGTGGGGCCAGGTCGTCGCCACCCTGATCCGGGTGACCGGCGACTGGGACCTCGCCGAGGAGTGCGCGCAGGACGCCTTCGCCCAGGCGCTCGACCGGTGGCGGCGCGACGGAATCCCGCGCCGCCCCGGCGCCTGGCTCACCACGACCGCCCGCAACCGCGCCCTCGACGTCCTGCGCCGGGAGGCGGTCGGGGCGGCGAAACTCCGGGAGGTCGCCGTGCTGGGGCGGGACGAGGGACCGTACGACCCGGAGTACGACGGCGACGACAGCGGGGTCGAGGACGACCGGCTGCGGCTGCTCTTCACGTGCTGCCACCCCGCGCTGCCCATCGAGGCCCGGGTCGCGCTCACCCTGCGCACGCTCGCTGGGTTGACCACCCCCGAGATCGCCCGCGCCTTCCTCGTCCCCGAGGCGACCATGGCGCAGCGGTTGGTGCGCGCCAAGAAGAAGATCCGCAACGCCGGCATCCCCTACCGGGTACCGCCCGCGCATCTGCTGCCCGAGCGCACGACGGGTGTGCTCGGCGTGGTCTACCTCCTCTTCAACGAGGGATACGCCGCCACGTCCGGCGCCGACCTGGTCCGCACGAGCCTCTGCGCCGAAGCCGTCCGACTGGCCCGCGTGCTGGCCCAGTTGATGCCGGACGAGCCCGAAGTACTGGGGCTGCTGGCTCTGTTGCTGCTGCACGACGCCCGCCGCGACACGCGCGTGGACGCGGCGGGTGAGTTGGTGACATTGGAGGACCAGGACCGTACGGCGTGGGACCGGGCCGAAGTCGACGAGGGCGCCGCCCTGTTGGAGACCGCGCTGCGCCGGGGCCGCCCCGGGCCGTACCAGATCCAGGCCGCCATCGCCGCCTGCCACACCACCGCGCCCACGGCCGACGACACCGACTGGGCCGATATCGCGGGCCTGTACGGCGAGTTGGAGCGCTTCGTGCCCTCCGCCGTGGTGCGCCTGAACCGGGCCGTGGCCGTGGGCATGGCCCAACACCCGGACGCGGGCCTGGAGTTGGTGGCCGAACTGGAGCGGTCGGGCCAACTGGCCGACTACCACCTGCTGCCCGCGACCCGCGCAGATCTGCTGCGCCGCAGCGGTCGTACGGCGGAAGCGGCCGAAGCGTACGAGCGGGCGCTGGAGTTGGTGGAGAACGCGGCGGAGCGGAGGTTTCTGGAGCGGCGGCTCGCGGGACTGCGGCTGGGCGGCTGACCGAGGACCGGCCTCAGCGGACGTCGAGCAGGCCCGCGAGGAGTTGGAGTCGCTCGGCGTCGAGGCTGCCCTCGGCGGCGGTGCAGACCATGAGCGCGGGACCGGGGTTGCCCGGTATCGGGTAGGCGTCCCAGTCCAGGTTCAGTTCGCCGACCCGGGGGTGGTCGAGGCGCATCTGGCCGCGGGTCGGTTCCGTCACGTCGTGGAGCGCCCACAGCGCCGCGAACTCGTCGCTGCGGACGGCGAGTTCACCCACCAGCTCGACGGCGCGCGGGTGGCCGGGATCGGCGGCGACCTGCGTCCGCAGCATCCCGATCAGCTCCGCCACGGTGGCCGCCCGGTTGGGGCACGTCTGATCGGCCTGGGGGTGGAGGAACAGTGCCAGCAGGTTCCGCTCCTTCTGAGGCTGCCGGGTGAACTCCCCCAACAGGGCACCGCCGAGCGGGTTCCAGGCCAGCACGTCCAGGAAACGGCCGACGACGAGAGCGGGCGCGGTCATGCCGTGCAGCAGTCGTAGCGTGGTGTCCGGTACCTCCTCCGGCTCGTACGAACGCGGCGGGCGGGCCGGGTTGCGTGCGGCGGCGGCGAGGCCGTGCAGGTGGCGGGTCTCCTCGGCGGAGAAGTCGAGGGCGCGCGCGAGGGCGTCGAGGACCTGTTCGGAGGGGCGTACGTCGCGGCCCTGCTCCATGCGCTGGTAGTAGTCCGAACTCACCCCGGCCAGCAGGGCCAGTTCCTCGCGCCGCAGTCCGGCGACGCGCCGTCGCGGGCCGGGTTCCAGGCCGACGTCCTCCGGCCGCAGCCGAGTTCGGCGGGTGCGCAGGAACTCCGCGAGTTCGCGTCGGGGATCGTCGCTCATGGCGTGGGAGGAGTCGGTCACCGCGCCAGTATGCCGTCGACACGGCCCGCGAGGGTGGGTCTGGCAGACCCAGGAAAAGGAGAACGACCGTGATGTCGCGTGCAGGGTCCAGCATCGGATCAACCACACAGCGCACCACGGAAGGACAGCGACATGAAGGCCGTTCAGATCACGGGTTTCGGTACTGCGGACGTTCTGCAGGTCAATGAAGTGGACCGTCCCGCTCCCGGCTCCGGTGAGGTCCTGGTGGCGGTCGAGGCGTCCAGCGTCAACGGGCACGATGTGATCGTCCGGACGGGGCAGCTGAAGATGGTGTCGGGGCGCCGCTTCCCGATCGGTGTGGGGCTGGACTTCGCCGGCGTCGTCGCCGCGACCGGCGCCGGTGTCGAGGGCTACCGGGTCGGGGACCGGGTGTGGGGCATGGTGCACCCCCGGCAGCGGCACTCCGTCGCGGGGGCGGCCGAGTATGTCGTGGTCTCCGCGGAGCGCATCTCGCACGCCCCGGCGGACCTCTCGTCCGTCGAGGCGGCCTCCCTGGTGGTCGCGGGTTCCACCGCGCTGATCGCGCTGCGCGACAGTGTGCGCCTGGAGAGCGGCGAGAAGGTCCTGGTCCGGGGCGCGGCCGGCGGAGTCGGCACCGCCGCCGTGCAGTTGGCGCACGCCATGGGCGGCCATGTGACCGCGCTGGCCCGCGACCGCCACGCCGAGCTCCTGACCGACCTCGGCGCCGACGAGGTCCTGGACTACGGCTCCACCACCTCGGACATGATCGGGCCGTTCGACGTCATCGTCGACACCGTCGGCACGGAACTGCACTGCTACCGCGGCCGGTTGGCCAAGGGCGGCCGGATGGTCACCGTCGGACTGTCCCCGTCCGCCATCGCCGCGATCGCCGCGTCGAGCGTGCACGGCTCCCGCCGCATCCGCACCTTCAGCGCCAACCCCGAGACACCCGTGCTGCGCGATGTGGCCGACCGTGTCACCTCGGGCGCGCTGCGCCCGGTGATCGACAGCGTGTACCCGCTCGCGGACATCGCCGCGGCGCACCAGGCGTTCGAGCGCGGCGGCGTCGTGGGCAAGCACGTGGTGACGGTGCCGCGCGGCTCCCTCTGACGGAGTCCGGTCAGCGGGGATCGGTGCGCAGGTCGATGCCCCGGTCGAGGGCGTCGGCGGTCACGATCCGCGTCGCCATTCGTGACAGCCGCTTCCGGTCGGCTCCGGGAAGCGGCTCGACACACCTCTCGATCCGCTCGGCGAACTGAGCGGCGACCTGCTCCACTAGCTGTCGGCCGGTGTCGGTGATCGACACCTGGAACGAGCGGCGGTCGACGGTACTGGGCGTACGGGTGACCAGGCCCCGGCGCTGGGCGCGGTCGACGAGGCCGGTGATCGAGGACTTGTCGAGGCCGAGGTGACGGCCGAGCTCGTTCATCGTCGGCTCCCGGTCCCGCAGTATCCCGAGCAGCCGTGTCTGGGTGACCGACAGGTCGTGCTCCCCGGCGAGCTCGGCCAGCGCGTTCTGCACCAGGAACGACAGCTGGGCGAGGGCGTCGACCAGGCCGAGGTCCTCGGCCACAGGGGGCGCGGTGTCGCGCGGTGAGGTCATGTTGCGGATTCTACTTGCAAAGGTACGTGGCACCTACTAATTTAATTGGTGTCACGTACTAAAACCTTCGTGGCACCTACTAAATCCGTGCCTCCAGTCGCCCAGCCCCGCGACCTCCCGCGCACCGCATCCGAGGAGAGCAGCCATGGACATCCATGCCGCAGTGGTCAACTCGTTCGACAACCCGCCCCGCTACGAGCCCTTCGATCTGCCCGCGCCGACCGACGAGGACCAGGAAGTCGTCGACGTCCTCGCCGTGGGCCTGCATCCCCGAGTGCGCACCGGCGCGTCGGGCAGCCACTACACCAGCACCGGGAAGCTGCCGATGGTGCCCGGAGTCGACGGGGTCGGCCGACGTGCGGACGGCCGCCTGGTGTACTTCGTCGCCGATGACGAACTGGCCGGCCCGATGGCCACCCGCACCGTCATCGACAGCCGCCACAGCATCCCGCTGCCCGACGGCGCGGACGTCGTGAAGATCGCCGCCGCGATGAACCCCGCGATGTCGTCCTGGGTGGCGCTGCGCCGCCGCGTCCCGATCGAGGCCGGGCAGTCGGTGCTCATCCTCGGCGCCACCGGCAACGCCGGACAGATGGCCGTCCAGGTCGCCAAGCGGCTCGGTGCCGGGCGGGTCGTCGGCGCCGGACGGGACCGGGCCCGCCTCGCGTCCCTGCTCGGAATCGGCGCGGACGCGACCGTCGCGCTCACCGACGACGCCGAGGCCACCGCGACGGCGCTGGCCAAGGAGGCCGCCGAAGTCGACCTGGTCATCGACTACTTGTGGGGCAAGCCCGCCGGTGACGCGATCATGTCGGTGCTGCGGGCCCGAGCCGACCGCGGTCGCGCCCTGAACTGGATCCAGATCGGCGCCATGGCCGGTCCCACCATCGAACTCCCGTCAGTCGCACTGCGTTCGGCGAACTTCCGGCTCCAGGGCAACGGCCAGGGCGCGGTGTCCACCAGGACGTACCTGGAAGAACTCCCGTCCCTGGTCGAGGAGATCGAGAGCGGCGGCATCGCGGTCACCGCGAAGGCGGTACCCCTCGCCGACGTCGAGAGCGCCTGGAACGCGCCCGAGGTGCCCGGCGTACGCACCGTCCTCGTGCCCTGACCCCCGCGTGACTCTCATGCAACTCGTCCTGGAATTACCGAAGGAGCTCGGAGCCATGTCCCCCACCACAGACACCGACGTCGTCATCTGCGGCACCGGCGCGGCCGGACTGACCCTCGCCCTCGACCTCGCCCGCAGGAACATCGCCTTCCTGCTGATCGACAAGGCGCCGCAGCCGTTCGCCGGCTCCCGCGGCAAGGGCATCCAGCCCCGCAGTCAGGAGGTCTTCGAGGACCTCGGCGTGATCGATCGGATCGTCGCCTCCGGCGGTGAGTATCCCGTCCAGCGTGTCTACACCGCCGACGGGCCCATCGACCAGGTCGGCGTGGAGATGTCGGAGCCGACGCCCGAGGAGCCGTACCAAATACCCTTGCTCGTCCCGCAGTTCCTCACCGAGCGCCGACTGCGCGAGCGCCTGGCCGAACTCGGGCACGCCCCGCGCTACGGCCATGAACTCGTCGGGTTCGACCAGGACGGCGACGGTGTGACCGCGCGCATCGCCACCCCGGAGAGTGAACAGGCCGTACGGGCAAGGTACTTGATCGGTGCCGACGGCGGATCGAGCTTCGTCCGCAAGACCCTCGGGATCGGCTTCCCCGGCAAGACCCTCGGCGTACGGGCGATCGTGGCCGATGTGTACGTGGACGGCGTTTCGTCGGACGCCTGGCACCGCTGGGGCGAGGACACCGCCGGGCAGGTTTCGATGTGCCCGCTCTACGGCACCGACATGTTCCAACTCCAGGCCCCCGTCCCCTTCGACGTGGACCTGGACCTCTCGGCCGAGGGGCTCACTGCCTTCCTCCGCGAACGCACCGGCCGCGACGACGTCGAGATCCGCTCCGTGTCCTGGGCGTCAGCGTTCCAGATGAACGCCCGGCTGGCCGACACCTATCGACGGGGGCGCGTGTTCCTCACCGGGGACGCGGCGCACTGCCACCCGCCGACCGGCGGACAGGGCCTCAACACCAGCGTCCAGGACGCCTACAACCTCGGCTGGAAGCTCGCCGCCGTACTCGACGGCGCCCCGGAAACCCTGCTGGAGACCTACGAGCAGGAACGCCGGCCCATCGCCGAAGCCGTCCTCGGCCTGTCCGAGAAGCTGCTCGAAGCGGCCAAGAACCGCGACATCCACCGGGGCCGCGAAGTCAGTCAGCTCGACCTCGGCTACCTGAACTCGCCCCTGTCGCTGCGCACTTCCGGGCGAGACAAGGGCGTACTGGCCGGCGACCGCGCGCCCGACGCGCCCGTAACCGGCACAGGCGGCCTCCCCACCCGCCTGTTCAGCCTGTTCCAAGGGCCGCACTGGACCCTCCTCGGCCACGACGTCGACGAGGCCTCGGCCCCGGCACCGCGCCCCGGCCTGCACATCCACACCATCGGCACCCGGGGCGACATCCTCGACAGCGGCGACCGCGTCCAGAACGCCTACGGACTGTCCTCCGAGCAGTGGGTGCTCGTCCGCCCGGACGGATACGTCGCCGCCGTGCTCGACACGGCCGAACTCGGCGCCGTAGAAGCCTATTTGGAGACCGTCGGCGTCCGCCCCCTCGCGGCGACGCGACCCACCACCACGGAAGCGAGCACCGCCATGCCCACAGAGACCTCGTCCGACGGCACCGGCACTCCCCGCACCCGACGGGAGCACCGACAGGCCCGAAGCGCCGCCGAGCAGCGGCTCGCCACCGCCCAACGCGAACTCCACCAGCTCTCGCGCCAGGTCCAACGCGACCTGCGCAGCGTCCGACGGCACGGCGAGACGACCGCCATCGTCGCCCGCTCGAACTTCGCCGAACTCGCCGTCAAGAGCATCAACCGGCTGACCGCCAACCTCCGCACCGACCGCACCGATCAGTAGCGCCGGACTCCGCACCCACGACGGCCGGTGCCGCCCGGGGCGACGGCCGTCACGAGGCGTCGAGCGCGTTCGTGATCGCCTTCACCCCGCCGTGCGCCGCGTACCCGCCGTCGACCGTGATCTCCGCGCCGTTGACGTACGACGCCTCGTCCGACAGCAGATAGACGACCAGCGGCGCCACCTCGTCCACCGTGCCCGCCCGACCCTGAGGCGTCAGCGACAGATGGGCCTGGACGAACACCGGGTTCGCGGACGCCATCAACGGGGTCTCGATGTAGCCGGGGTGGATCACGTTCGTACGGATGCCGCGCGGCGCCAGCTCCAGCGCGGCGACCTTCGACAGACCGCGCAACGCCCACTTGCTGGTCGTGTACGCGACCGCGTGATGCGCGGTGAGCCCCGCGACCGAGCCGACGTTCACGATGGACGAACCGGTCGGCATCAGCGGGGTGAGGGCCTGGATGCCGAGCAGGGCGCCCGTGGTGTTCACCGCGAACGCCCGGTTCCAGTCGGCGAGTTGGACGTCACCGAGCCGCGCCCGCATGGGAATGCCCGCGTTGTTGACCAGGCCGTGCACTTCCGTGAGGGAGGCCGCGAGGTCCGCCCAGTCGTTCTCGGACGACACGTCCAGGTGTCGATAGGTGACGTCCAGGCCGTCGGCGCGCAGGGACGCGGCGAGCTTCTCGCCCGCCTCGTCCAGGACGTCGCTCGCCACCACCGTCGCCCCCTCCCGGGCCGCGGCTGCCACCTCGGCGGCTCCCTGGCCCTGCGCGGCCCCGGTGACGACGACGGTACGACCGGCCAGACGCGTGCGGCTCACGGCTACCTCCAGGGGATGCGGGCTGTCTCCCGTCCACGCTAGGAAGCCGCGGTCAGCTCCGGAAACGCACGATCGGCATGGGTGGCATCCGCGCCGACGATCTCGGCGGCGATGTCGCGCGCCACCGGGTCGTCCAGCGACGCGCCCACCTTCCGGACCGTCTCGCGCAGCCAGCGGTGCGCCGGGTCGGAGTGCCGGTTGTGGTGCCAGTACATGGCCTCCACCAGCGGTACGTCGGGGAAGGGCGTCGGTACGACGGCACAGCGCGCGAAGCCCTCGTAGCGCCGGGCGAGCCGCTCGGGGACCACGGCGACCAGGTCGGTGCCGCCCACCAGGAACGGCAGCACGTTGAAGCCGGGCGTGCTCACCTGCACCCGGGGCGTGATGCCCAAGGTCTCCAACTGCCGGTCCGCAGGCGTGAGTTTGCCGACCGCGCAGGCCGCGTGCGGCATCTCCGCGAGGTCGCGCAACGAGAGTCGACCGTCCACCAGACGAGGGTTGTCCGGGTCGACGAGACACACGAACCGGTCGTGCATCACGGCCTCGCTGACACCGGGCAGCTGATAGCCGAGCGGCACGATCATGAGGTCGTGGCAGCGCAGATGCGTCTCGGTCTCCAGCTGCCCGATGACGATCGGGTGGAAGTCGATCCGGATGCCGGGGGCCTCCTGCGCGAGGGCCCGCAGCAGGGGTTCCACGAAGACCGTCATCACGTAGTCGGACATCACGACCGAGAACCGCTGCCGACTGCGCGAGGGGTCGAAGTGCCTGGTCAGCGACAGGGCCTCCTCCGCTTTGTGCAGGGAGGACTGGACGACCGGCAGCAGCCGCTCCGCGAGCGGGGTCAGCTCGTACTCGCGGCCCACCCGCACCAGCAACTCGTCGTTGAAGTGCCGCCGCAGCCGGGCCAGGGAGCCGCTCATCGCGGACTGACTGGTGGACAGCCGCACCCCCGCGTGGGTGACGTTCTTCTCCTCCAGGAGGGCTTCCAGAGCCACCAGAAGATTCAGGTCGATTGCTCCCAGACCCATGCGTGTGTCCTTCCGGCCGCGTCGTTGAAGCTCGGTGGAACCGGAGCGTAACGACCGCCTTCCCGCCGAGGAAGAGTCCGGGAGGGAAGTCACAGGGATCCGATAGCTGCCATCGGATCCCCGGATGTGTGCAGGTCGGAAGGCCTACCGATGGGCGGGGCTACGGCCTCGGCGTTCGGCCGCGCTTGCGGGCGCGCGGCAGGTACACGTCCGTACGGCCGGGCACCACGCGGTTGGAGAGGGTGCCGAGGCGCTCCACCGCGAGGGTCACCTCGTCGCCGGGCCGGAGCGGCGGCGGGGTGCGCTCGCCGACCCGGCCCCAGAACTCGGCCAGTGCGCCCCAGCCGCAGGTGCCCGAGCCGAGGATGTCCCCGGGGCGCACCCAGGCGTCCCGGGAGGCGTAGGCGATCATCTCCTCGAAGGTCCAGGACACGTTGGCGAGGGTGTCGCGGCCGATCAGCTCCCCGTTGAGGGTGACGGTCATCTCCAGGTCGAGGAAGCCGTCGGGGTCGCGCCGGTCCTCGACCTCGTCGGCGGTGACCAGGCAGGGGCCCAGTGTGTTCGCGAAGTCCTTGCCCTTGGAGAATCCGAGCCCGAGGTTCTTCTCCGGTTTCTGCAGGTCCCGCGCCGACCAGTCGTTGAAGACCAGGTAGCCGACGATGTGCTCACGCGCCTGCTCCGGCGTGAGATCTCGTCCCGCGCGGCCGATGACCACCCCCACCTCCAGCTCGAAGTCGAGCACCGAACAGCCCGCGGGAACCGGTACGTCGTCGTGCGCGCCGTACGCCGCATGGGGGTTGGTGAAGTAGAAGTTGGGCGCCCGGTACCACTCCTCGGGTACGTGCTCCAGTCCGTCCAGGGACTTCGACACCCCTTCGATGTGCGCCTCGAAGCCGACGAAGTCCCGGATGGACGGCGGCTTCAGCGGCGGCAGCAGCCGCACCTGATCCACCGTCAAGTCACTTGGCTGCCGCAGTGCTTCGGTGCCCGCCGCGTGCAGGACCTCCTGCTCCAGCAGGGTCAGTACGGTGACGCCCTCGGGCAGCGGATGGACGGTCCCGTCCCGGACGACCCCGGCGCGCTCCACGCCCTCGTACTCGTATGTCGCGAAACGCATCGTTCACTGCTCCCAGTGGTTGGTGTTGGTGACGGTCCCCGCGCTCAGGTAGCCGGCGAACAGCCCCTTGGGGTCACGGGCGGCCCGGATCTCCCGCAGCCGCCGCCACTGCTCGTCGCCCATGAACCGCAACTGCCGCACGGTGAAGTCCGAGTCGCCGAGGTACTGGCCGGCGGTGACCAGTTGCATGTCCGCCATCGCGCCGTCCAGCCAGGAGCGCAACTCCGCGTCCCGCGCGGGGTCGTCGTGGATGACGTACGTGGCGCAGTAGATCTCCGACTGCAACGAGAAGGCCATGTCGGGGAGTTGGCGCAGCGGGGCCATCGAGAACCAGATGGTGAAGGTCTGCCGGGTGGGCTGCTCGGTGAACGCCCTGCGGATCGCCGGTACGACCTCCTCGGCCGGGCCGGACAGCCAGGCGTTGTCGACCAGGTAGCGGTGGCCCTCGGGGTTGGCGGTGCGCTGTCCAGCCAACTGCTCGGCGAACGTGGTCTGTTGGGCCTCGACGCGGAACAGGGCCCGGTCCGCGTACGGGTTGGCGTGCAGGGGTGCCAACGCCTCGGCGGCCTGCTCGGCGGTGTCGGTCATCGACACGCCCGTGACCAGCAGCACCGGTTCGTCGAGGTCGGGCGGTGTCTGCGTGAGCGCGACGATCTCCACCAGGTCCGAGACCGTGTGGTGCATGCCGTGCAGCCAGGTCATGACCTCGTCGAACAGGTCCAGCGGATACGCGTGCACGGTGTGTCCGAGGTACTTCGGCAGCGGGCGCGTGCGCAGGTGGAAGCGGGTGACGATCCCGAAGAAGCCCGGGCCCGCTCCGCGTGCCGCCCAGAAGAGGTCGCTGTGCCGGGTCTCGTCGGCGCGCACCAACTCGCCCTCGGCGGTGACGACATCGATGGCCACGATGTTCTCGGCTGCCCAGCCCCAGCCGCGCGCGTTCCAGCCCTGCCCGCCCTGGAGCAGAAAGCCGCCGATGCCGACGGAGGGGCAGTGCCCGCCGTTGAAGAAGCGGCCGAACTCGCCGAGATACGGGTTGAGTTCGTCGCCGCCCTTGACGCTGGGGGTGGCCGTCACGATCCCCGTTCCCGGGTCGTACACCATCTCGCGAAAGCCCTCGAGGTCGATCAGCAGCGCGTCCTCGCGCACCGACCAGGCGGCCCAACTGTGCCCGCCGGAACGGACGGCGACCTGCCAGCCCCGCTCCAGAGCCAGCCGTACCCCCTCCACCACGTCCTGCTCCGATTCGGCCATCAGGACGGCCGCCGGTGAACGGTCGTACGGGCGACGGGCGTTGAAGACCCGGGCGAAGCACGCCGTCTCGAAGTCCTCGTCGTCGGGGAGGTGGAGGGTGCCGGAGAATCGGTTCAGGTTCAAGGGCGTACTCACTTGATCGCGATCGGGTTGACGGGGGCGCCCACCGCGCCGGTCACCGGCAACGGCGCGGCGACCAGCAGGAACTCGTGGACGCCGTCGGCCGCGCAGTCCTCGGCCAGTGCCTCCAGGTCCCACATCTCGCCCAGCGGGAGGCCCATGTTGGGGATCGCTATCTGGTGCAGCGGGGACATCGCGGGCTGTGGGAACTCGTAGGGCCGTACCTCAAGTCCCCAGGTGTCGGAGGCGATCGCCGCGATCTCGGTGCGGTGCAGCCAGCCGAGGGTGGTGAAGGAGAGGCCGGGCGCGTCCCCGGCGGCGTAGCCGCCCCACGCGCCGAGGCGTCGTACGCGGCCGAGTTGGCCGGTGCGGATCAGGACGAGGTCGCCGCGCCGGACCGAACTCGTGGCGCCCTGCGCCTCGATGGTGGCGCGCAGATGCTCCTCCAGGATGGCGAATCCGTCCGGGAGTTCACCGTGCTCGTCGCCGACCGCTCGGCCCACGTCCAGGAGGACTCCGCGGCTGGTGAAGGCGTCCTTCATGTGCTCGATGCCGGTGACCGAGTCGCCGTCGCCGTTGACGATGGTGCACGGACGGCCGTTCCACGCCTGCTTGTTGTCGTAGATGTGGCCCAGACCGTCCCACTGCGTCGAGGCCTGCAGGGGCATCACGATGTGGTCGTCGGCGCCGCCGAAGCCGTGCGGGAAACCCTGGGTGCCGGCCGCCGCGTCGGAACCGGTGTCCTTCATGTAGTGCACCGGGTTGATACGGCCGCGGAAACCGCGCTGCGGGCCGGACTCGTTGAACTCCTGGGCGAGCGAGAAGGACCGCCCCCGCCGCACCAGGCCCACCGCGTGGGCGCGGATCGCGTCGTCGATGAAGTTCAGGGTGCCGAGCACGTCGTCCTCACCCCAGCGGCCCCAATTGCGGTAGGCGGCACGGGCCTTGGCGAGTTCTTCCTCGATCGGGCCGAGGGCGGGGCGGGTCGTCATCGGGTGTGTCCTTTCCACAGCAGGTCGAGGGCGTTGCCCCCGGCGATCGCGGCCCGGTCGGCGGGGGCGAACCCGGCCGAGTCCAGGCGGGCCACCGGGTCGTCGACTCCCATGTCGAAGGGATGGTCGGTGCCGAGGACGACCCGGTCCGCGCCCACCTCCTCGACCAGCCGGCGCAGTGCGCGCGGGGTGTACACCAGCGCGTCGAACCACATCCGGCGCAGATAGGAGCTGGGCAACTCGGCACTGCCGCGCGCGTCTTGGCGTACCCGCCAGGCGTGGTCCGAGCGGCCGATGTACGTCGGCAGATAGCCGCCGCCGTGCGCCGCCACCAGCTTCAGTCGCGGGAAGCGGTCCAGGACACCGGTGAAGATGAGATGTGAGAGCGCGACCGCCGTCTCCACCGGCTGACCGACCGTGTTTCCCAGGTAGTTGGTCGCCAGGCGTTCGCCGAGGGAGCAGCCCCAGGGGTGGATGAACACGACCGCGCCGAGTTCCTCGGCCCGCTGCCACACCGTGTCGTGTGCGGGGTCGGCCAGTTCGCGGCCGTCGACCGTCGTGGAGACGCTGATGCCGTACAGGCCATGGTCGTTGACCGCCTGGTCCAGCAACGCGACCGCCAGGTCCGGGTGTTGGAGCGGAACGGTGCCCAGGCCGAACAGCCGGTCCGGCGCGGTGGCACAGTGGGCGGCCACGGCCTCGTTGACGGTACGGGCGAGCCGGATCGCGAGATCCTGGTCCGCCCAGTAGTGATGCATCGGCATCGGGCCGACCACCTGGATGTCGACGCCCATCGCGTCGAGGTCCGCGAGGCGGGTGGTGACGTCCGTCAACCTGCCTGCCAGCCGCTGGAGTTGGGCACGATTGACGGCCAGGGACGCGGGGGAGTGGGCGCGCTGCTCCGAGGCCAGTTCGGCGGCGAGACCCGGGGTGCCCGCGACCAGGGCGTCGGCGGCGGGGACGGCGAGGTGGCCGTGGAAGTCGACCACCGGCGAGCCGGTCATGCCGCCGCCGTCAGGTTGTCCAGCGTCTCCGACATGATGCGGGCCGGGTCGGCGCCGGGCGTGCCCGGGTGGATCTCCCAGTCGGCGAGCCGCAGGGAGTTCTCCAGGACCATCCGCACCCGGGGGAGCCGTCTGGCCATGAAGCGGTCCAGGGCCTGGTCCGTCGGCTCGTCCGCCGTCACCAGCTCGGCCAGCAACACCGCGTCCTCCATGCACATCGCCGCGCCCTGTGCGATCAGCGGCGGGCAGGCGTGTGCGGCGTCGCCGATGACCATCGCGCGGCCCCGGTGCCAGGGCTCGTCGACGAGGATCGCCTCGATCCAGCGGTAGTCGACCGCCGTGTCGTCGGGCAGCGAGGCGAGGATCTTCCCCCAGGTCCCGCCGTACCCGGCGCCGCGCTCGCGCAGCAGGGAGAGCGGGGCGCGCGGGCCGATGAGCGAGGTGTCGAGGTTTTCGTCGAGGAGGTAGGCGTAGCACTGGTCCGGCGAGATCGGGCTGTAGCCGGCCTTGAAGCGGGGCCCGCCGTAGTACACCTCGGCGCAGTCCATCTCGGCCGGACGGTCCGCGACGACCCGGAAGATCGACATGCCGACGGGACGGGGCTTGGCGTCGATGCCGATCAGTGCGCGCATCGCAGAGTTGATGCCGTCGGCGCCCACGACGAGGTCGTAGCGGCCGGTCGTACCGTCAATGAAGGTCACGTCCACATGGCCGGGCGCCTGGTCGAGCCGGTCCACGCTCAGCCCGAGCCGCACCCGCACCCCGTGCCCGCGCACCGCGTCGCAGAGCGCGTCCTGCAGATCCGAGCGCAACGCGCCCGCCGTGGACGGCAGTTCGGGCCCGCCCGTGTGCGGGGTGTCCAACTCGGTGATCAGCCCGCCGTCGGCCGAGCGCAGCCGCATGACGTCGAACGGCACCGCCCGGGCGAGTACCCGGTCCAGGACACCCACGGAACGCAGCGCCTTGAGCGCGTTGCCCTGGACGGTGATGCCATGGCCCACACCGAACCACTGCGGAGAGATCTCGACGAGCTCCACCTCGGCGCCCCGTTGGGCGAGCGCGAGACACAGCACGCTACCGGTGATGCCGCCGCCGACGACGAGCACCTTCTGTACGGGCATGGGCGATCCTTGCGAACGTAGAAGAAAGGAGTGGGGGGTCACCGGAAGAAGCGCGGCCCGAGTTCGTGGAAGTGCTCGACGGCCGGCGGTTCGGCGAAGAACGGTCCGACCAGGGCCCGCCAGCGCGCGAAGGGCTCGGACTCCCGGAAGCCGACCATGTGTGCCTCGACCGAGTCCCAGCCGACCAACAGCAGGAAGACTCCCGGCCGTTCGGCCCCGCGCAGCAACTCGGCCCAGCGGAACCCGTCGGCCTCGGCCAGCACCTCCCGGGCCTTGCCGAACACCTCCGCGAACTCCCGCTCCCGACCCGCCTCGACGGTCAGCTCGGCATGCTCGACTATCACGTTCTTCTCCTCGGGAAAGTGGGTGCTCCGAGCCTGCGTGGGCGGTCGATCCACGGTCAACGGATCGAGGCATCGCCAAGGGGGACGTCATGCATCCCGTACGGCGATGGAGCCGCAGTTGAGGGCCCGCGCGGCCGGTGATGGCAGGCATCGCGGATCGCCATTTCCGCCGGGTCCCCGGGCTGCCTAGCGTCGAGGGCGAGCCCCCACCCGTACGAGGAGAGCGCCGTGCCCGATCAACAGCCCACCCATGCCGGACCCTTCGCCCTCGGTACGTTCGCCTCCGGCGCGGCGGTCTTCCCCGGCCTGGTCACCGGTTCCCGAGTGCGCGACCTCTCCGACCTCGTGCCGTCGGTCCGGGCGCTCGTCGAGGACTGGGCCGACTGGCTGCCCCGGCTCGGCGACCTCGCTACGTCGATGGACGACACCGGCTCCTGGTACGAGCTGGCCGCACTGTGCGTCCTGACCCCGATCGAGCCGGGCCAGGTCCTGCAGAGTGGCGCCAACTACCGCAAGCATGTGGTCGATCTGGTCGCCGCCGAGAAGGAGAGCGTGCACGGCGCCACCCCCGAAGAGGCCCGCGCCGACGCCGAGTTGATGATGGACGAACGCGCCCGCAACGGAGTGCCGTACGTCTTCCTCGGCTCCCCGCGCGCGATCAGCGGCCCCTACGACGACATCGTGCTCCCCGCGCTCGGCGAACAGCACGACTGGGAACTCGAACTCGCCCTCGTCATCGGCAAGCCGGGCAAGAACATCCCGGCCGAGGAGGCCATGGAGTACGTCGCCGGATACACGATCTCGAACGACCTCACCACCCGCGACCGTCTCTACCGGCCCGACCTCAAGGCCATCGGCACCGACTGGTTCACCGCGAAGAACGCCGACACCTTCCTGCCGACCGGGCCCTTCCTGGTACCGGCCGCCTTCGTCGGCGACCCCGGGGACCTGCGGATCACCCTGCGCCACAACGGAGTTGTCCGCCAGGACGAGTCGACGAAGGACATGATCTTCGACATCCCACGGCTCATCGCCTACGTCTCCACGACCACCACCCTGCGCCCCGGCGACCTGTTGCTCACCGGTTCACCGGCCGGCAACGGCGCGCACTGGGGCGTCTTCCTGAAGCCCGGCGACGTCGTCGAGTCGGAGATCACCGGCCTGGGCCACCAGCGCAACACCGTCAGGAGCGGACAGTGACCTTCCAGCCCATCACCCATCTGCGCCATGTCGACCTGGCCGTACCGGACTTCGCCCGCCAGCGCGCCTTCTACGGCACGACGTGGGGCCTGACCGAGGTCGCAGGCGACGGCGGTGTCGCCTTCTTCGCCGCCGAGGGCAGCCCCGAGCAGTACATCGTCCGCATCCGCGAGGACCAGCGGAAGCGGATGGACCTGGTCGCCTTCGGGGCCGTCTCACCGGAGGCCGTCGACGCGTTGCACGGGCGGCTGGGGCGGGCCGGTGTCCAACTCCTCGGTGAGCCCGGTGCGTTGGACACCCCGGGCGGTGGCTACGGCTTCCGGTTCTTCGATCCGGACGGGCGGGTCGTCGAGGTCTCCGCCGACGTCGCCACCCGCACCCACCGCAGGATCGAGGAGCGCGAGGCGATCCCCGTCCGGCTCTCGCACTGTGTGGTCAACTCCCAGGACCCGGAGGGGCTTCGGGACTTCTACGTCCAGCACCTCGGGTTCCGGCTCACCGACACCCTGTACTCGGCGCACATGGGCGACCTCATGTACTTCCTGCGGTGCAGCCCGCTCCATCATTCGTTCGCGATAGCCCGGGGACCCCATGTCTCCCTGCACCACGCCTCGTTCGAGATGCGCGGGGTCGAGGAGTACATGCGAGGCACCGGGCGGGCGCTGCGCGCGGGGACCCGGCTCACCTGGGGGCCCGGCCGGCATCTCGCCGGTGACAACACCTTCTCCTACTTCCACGACCCGCACGGCAACACCGTCGAGTACACGACCGAACTCGCCGTCCTCGAAGAGGACTTGTGGCACCCGGGCCGTCATGACGTCGACGACCCGATCACCCAGGACCAGTGGGGCACCGCCGACCCGATGAGCGAGTCGGTCGCCAAGGAGCAGTTCAACGACCCCGACGTGCTCTTCGAAGCACCGCCGGTCTGAGCAGAACACCCAACCCGCATGAGAGAGGCCGTAGTTGTGGCAACGATCCTGAAGCACGCCGTGCCCAAGGCGGAGGTGACCGCCTCCCTCGACCAGGTGCGGGAAACCGTGACCGGCGTCATCGCGGACATCCGTGAGCGCGGCGACGACGCGGTGCGCGCCTACTCCGAGAAGTTCGACAAGTGGACCCCGGAGTCCTTCCGGCTGTCCGACGAGGAGGTCGAGAAGATCGTCGCGTCGGTGCCGCAGCAGGTCATCGACGACATCCGATTCGTCCAGGACCAGGTGCGCACCTTCGCCCGCCACCAGCTGGACTCCTTGCGGGAGTTCGAGGTCGAGACCCTTCCCGGTGTGAGGCTCGGGCAGAAGCACATCCCCGTGCAGGCGGCGGGCGCCTACATCCCCGGTGGCCGCTACCCGCTCACCGCCTCCGCCCACATGACCATCGTCACCGCCAAGGTCGCGGGCGTACCGCGCGTGGTCGCCTGCACACCGCCCATCCACGGCGAGATCCCGGCCGCCACCGTGGCCGCCATGCATCTCGCGGGTGCCGACGAGATCTGGCTGCTCGGCGGAGTGCAGGCGGTGGCCGCCATGGCCGTCGGGACGGACACGATGCGGCCGGTGAACCTCATCGCCGGACCCGGCAACGCCTATGTCGCCGAGGCCAAACGGCAGCTCTTCGGGGAGATCGGCATCGACCTGTTCGCCGGACCGACCGAGATACTCGTCCTGGCCGACGACCAGGCCGACCCGTTCGTGTGCGCCGTCGACCTGCTCTCGCAGGCCGAGCACGGCCCGGACTCCCCGGCCGTCCTCATCACCACCTCCCGCGAGGTCGCCGAGAAGACGATCGCCGAGGTGGAACGCCTGCTGCCGGGCATGCCCACCCGCGACTTCGCCGGGCCCGCCTGGCGCGATCACGGACAGGTCCATGTCGTCGACACCCTCGACGAGCTGTACGCCCTCGCCGACGAGTTCGCCTTCGAGCACGTCGAGGTGCTGACCGCCGAACCACGCCTCGCGCTGGAGCGCATGACCCAGTACGGCGCCCTGTTCCTCGGCGAGGGCACGTGTGTGTCGTTCGGCGACAAGGTGATCGGCACGAACCATGTGCTGCCCACACGTGGTGCCGCGCGCTACACCGGCGGCCTGTGGGTGGGGAAGTACCTCAAGACGGTCACCTATCAGGAGGTCACCGACACCGACTCCCAGGCGCTGCTGGGCCGCTTGTGCGGGCGGGCGGCCCGTGTCGAGCTGTTCGAGGGACACGCGCGCTCCGGTGACGTACGCGCCGCGAAGGCCGCGGGTGACGAGCTGCCCTGGAACACTCCGTGACCTCGGAGCACCCCGTGACGTCGGACCGCCGCAGGGCCCTGGACGGTCGTACGGCACTGATCACGGGCGGCGGCGGACCACTGGGGCGCGCCTTCGCGCTCACCCTCGCGGACGCCGGCGCCCGGGTGATCCTGGTCGGCCGCAACGAGACGGCGCTCGCGGAGGCGGCGGCACATGTGGTCAAGGACGGTGGACAGGCCCGTACGGGAGTGTGCGACGTCTCCGACCCTTCCGCCGTCAGTGCCCTGGCCGCCCAACTCGCCGACGAGGACGTGTCGTTGCTCGTCAACAACGCCGGAGTCGCAGGACCTGTCCGGCCCCTCGTCGACATCGAGCCGGACGAGTGGGACGACGTGTTCGCCGCCAACGTCCGGGGCGTCTATCTGATGTGCCGGGCCTTCCTGCCGCCGATGCTCGCGGCCGGACGCGGCGACATCGTCAACGTCGCCTCGGTCAGCGGCAAACGCCCCCTCCTCAACCGCACCCCGTACACGGCCTCCAAGATGGCGCTGCTCGGCCTGACCCGGACCCTCGCCGGGGAGGTCGGGCCGCGCGGGATCGCGGTCAACTCCCTCTCACCGGGCCCGGTTCGGGGCCCGCGGATGGACCGCAACTTCCGGCTCACCGCGGAACTCACCGGCTGCACGGTCGCCGAGGCCGAACGCGACTTCGCCTCCCGGGCCGCCCTCGGCCGACTCGTCGAGGAGCACGAGGTCGCGCAGGCGTTGGTGGCGATGCTCGCGATGCCCGGCCTGTGCGGGGCGGACATCGACCTCTCGGCGGGGATGATCGCCCCGGCATAGCCGAACAGCGTCCGGGAAACGGTGAGGTGGACGGCCCGTGAGCCGCCCGCCTCACCGGCGTACGCACGGGCGTTGACTCCCTATGACGACTCTGTGTGACCGCCATGAAATGGTCGGCGTGATCCGAGGCATCGGACTCCCATATGCGTCTGCCGCCCGCCTATTCCCTGGTTCTCAGGGCTGCTTCACTCCCTCGTGCGCACCTTCGGTGCCGCCGCCGGGCCCGTCCGCATACCGCGTTCGACGGCCGGCCGGTCACACTGCGCAACGGCGCATCGATCCCTGGGAAGGCAAGCAATGACGCTGATCACCCGACGCTCGGTCCTGATCGCCGGTACCGCCACGGCCGGAGCCGTACTGGTGCCGGCGGTCTCCGCGACCGCCGCGCCGACGGCCAAGAAGGCTTCGGGCACCCGGATCTCGGTCGGATCCGGTGAGACGTACACGGTCGCCGCGACCACCCGCGTGAGCGAACTGACCATCGCGGCAGGCGGGAAGATCGTCGCCCCGGACGGCTCCAGCCTCTCGCTGACCGTCGACGGCGTGGAGACCGGCCAGCTGCTCACCGCCACCGGCGCCACGGCCACCCTGATCCAGGCCGGCACCTACCGGGGCGATGTGGTCCTGACCGTCGCCGCGGCCAACGAGGTGACGTACCAGACGCTCACCTTCCCGTTCCGGCAGGCGGTGTACGTCGACGGCGACGGCGTGGTCAAGGACAAGTCCGTCCTCGCGGCCGTCCTCGGCGGCAAGCTCACCGACGCCTACGCCAGAAACGTGTCGATCACCTCGACCGGCGAGTGCTTCGACGGCGTGTACGTCCGGGACGCCACCTTCACGCTCGACCGGCCCACCATCTCCCTTACTGGCAACGGCCGTTCGGACTTCGCGGGCTACGGCGCCGCAGTGGTCGGCGACGGCTCGGCCACCACGCTGGTCGTGGACGGCGCCCGGATCGACACCAGGGGAGTGGTCCGCACCGCCGTCATCGCCGACGACGGCGCCAACGTCATCGTCAAGGACTCGCTTCTCCGCACCCGCAACGGCGTACTGCCCGCCGACTACCAAGCCACCGTGGAAACGCCGTACATGGAGTCCGTGCCCTGGATGCTCGGTCTCGACGGCAATGTCCGCGCCACCAACCTGATCGGCAAGAACAGCAAGGCCACCTACCTCAACTCCACGATCTTCTCGGAGACTTGGGGCGCCCTGTCGGTCGAGGGCGGCAGCGGACTCAAACTGACCGCGATCAACAGCCACTTCGGCAACACGGGGGAGTACGGCTACGGCACCTACGCCATCGGTGACGCGACCGTGCGGGTGCTCGGCTCCCGGCTCGACGTCGGCAGCTACGCGACCATCATCGCGGGCCCGGCGGCCGTCGTGCACTACGGCGACAGCACCAGGTCCGCCGTCTCCGCGCTCAACACCGAGCTGGAACTCGGGCTGTCCAAGGGCGAGTTGGCGGCGATCCCGGTGCGCAGGACGGTCGTGGACTCCGGTCACTTCGGCTACATGTTCTTCGGGACCGGCCAACTCACCCTCGACGGCGGGACGGTGATCAACTCCGAGCGGGCCACCTTCCTCAACAAGGGCCAGCAGACCACGATCAGCGTCGACGGCTCCCAGGGCGCCCGGCTCAACCCGCGCGACGGGATCATCCTCCAGATGATCGAGCTGGACGACCCGGGCCCGGTGCCGGTCAACGGCAAGATGATGAACATCGGCGTCTACACCGAACCCACCGGCGACCCGGCGAAGGACGCGAGCTTCGACCCGACCGCCGTGCACACCACCGACGGAGCCGCCACCTTCAACTCCATAGCTTTGAAGGGCGACTTCTACAACGGCATGCGCAAGGGCAAGAACATGGTCCTCACCTTCGAGGACGCGAGCGTCGAGGGCGTCATCTCCGCGACGACGGCCAAGCACCGCGTCTCCAGCATCGACGCGTCGACCTTCTACGAGCTGGGCATCGTCACCAACACCGTGGGAGCCGCCGTCAACAACGGCGCGATCGTGCAGCTGAACAGCGGCTCGACGTGGACGGTCACCGGCACCTCGTACCTGACCCGGCTCGCCCTCGCCGCCGACGCGACCGTCAAGGCGCCCAGGGGCAAGAAGGTCACGCTGACGGTCGACGGGACGGCCACGGCCATCACGGCCGGCCAGACCTACACCGGCGCGCTCGCGCTGACCGTCGGGTAAGTCGCTTCGGAGGCGCGGTACTCACCCGAGCCGCGCCTCCGCCTCCTTGGCGATCTGCTCGAACTGCGCCGCCATGGCCTCCTGGAGAGCCTGGGCGCCCGACAACGGACGGACCATGACCGTCAACTCGTCGATCAGGCCCGCCTCGTTGACGTGGATGAAGTCGCAGCCGGTCAGCTCACGGTCGCCGACCCGCGTACGGAACACCAGCGCGTGGTCGGCGCCGTCCGGGTCGCCGATCTCCCGCTCGTACCGGAAGTCCTCGAAGACCCGGGCGACGGCGTGCAGGATCGCCGCGGTGATCGCCTTCCCGGGATACGGCTTGAACACGACGGGGCTGGTGAAGACCACATCCTCGGCCAGCAGCGCCTCGACGGCGTCCATGTCCTGCGCCTCGACCGCCTCACGGAACGCACGCATCGGCTCACCTCATAGTCAATTTGTTGAGTAGGTGTGGATGAGACTAATCAACCGCTGTTAGCGTGTCCACATGTCCCTCAAGTACGCGGTCCTCGCGGCCCTCCTGGAAGGCGAGGCCTCGGGCTACGAACTGGCCAAGACCTTCGACGTGTCGCTGGCGAACTTCTGGCCCGCGACACCGCAGCAGCTCTACCGCGAACTGGAACGCCTCGCGCAGGACGGACTGATCGAGGCGCGGGTCGTACAGCAGGAACGCAGACCCAACAAAAGGATGTTCACGCTCACCGAGGCCGGCCGGCGCGACCTCGACACCTTCGCCGCCGAGCCGCCCAGGCGACCCACCGCCATCCGAGACGAGTTCCTCATCAAGATCCAGGCCATGGACGGCACCGACCCCGCCGTCATCCGTGGACTGATCGAGGAGCGCGGGACGTGGGCGCGCGGCAAGCTGGACCGCTACGAGCGGATGCGGCACCGGCTCCTCGACGGGCGGACCGAGGAGGAGTACCTCCGGGACGCCGACCGCATCGGCCCGTACCTCACTCTGATGGCCGGGATCACCTTCGAGGAGGAGAACCTGCGCTGGTGTGAACGCGCTCTGGCGATCCTGAAGCACCGGGTTGCCCTAGGCTGACCCGGATGTTCAGCCCCGAAGGTCCCAGTCTGCGTGAACTCGCCGTCCAGGCACTGTCGTCCGTCGAGCACGGCTACGACCTGCTGGCGCCCAAGTTCGACCACACCCCCTTCCGGACACCGGCCCCGGTGCTCGACGCGGTCGCCTCGGCACTGCGGCGCATCGGGCCCTTCGACGACGGACTCGACCTGTGCTGCGGCACCGGCGCGGGCGCCGAAGCGCTGACGACGGTGTGCCGGAAGAGCGTCACCGGCGTCGACTTCAGCGCGGGCATGCTCGCGGTCGCGCGAGAGCGCGTGAAGAGCGACGAACCGAGCGTCTCGTGGGTGCGCGGTGATGCGCGGGCCCTGCCGTTCGGGGCCGACTTCGACCTGGTGGTCAGCTTCGGCGCGTTCGGCCACTTCCTGCCCCGCGAACTGCCGGGGCTGTTCGGCCAGGTCCACTCCGTGCTGCGGCCCGGCGGATGCTTCGCGTTCCCCGTCCTCGCGCCGCCGCGCCCCACCTCGCCCGCGTACTGGATGCTGTCCGGCTTCGACGCGGTGATGAAGGTCCGCAACGCCGTCTGGCGACCGCCCTTCGTCATGTACTACCGGGACTTCCAACTCGGATTCGTGCGCCGGGAGTTGGAGCGGATCGGCTTCGACGTCGAACTCCATGCCCTGCCTGAGTTCGGGCACCGCGGCGACGGCAGCCCCTGCGTCCGCACGATCGCGGCGCGACGGCTGCCGTAGCGGCTGGTGCGGGTGTCAACTCGTCGCGGATGCCGCTGACTTGATGACCTTCGTGACCAGATCGGGGTGGGAGATCATCACCACGTGCGAGGCGTCAACCACGACCGTGTGCGAACCGGCCCGCTTGGCCTCGAAGCGCTCCAGGTCGGGCGCGATCGCCCGGTCCTGCGCTGCCACGACCGCCCACGAGGGGATGTCGTGCCAGGCCGCCGCCGTGGTGACATCCGTGAACGCCGCCGCACTGATGGGGCGTTGAGAGGCCCCCAGCAGTGCGGAGGTGGACGCCGGGAGGTCGGCGGTGAACACCGCGTGGAACTTCGCCGTCTGGATGGCCAGATCGGTACCGCCGGAGCCGTCGGGCAGCGGCTGCAGCGCGTCGTTCAGCTGCGACCCGGGGAACCGCGCGGCGAGTTCGCCCAGTTGCTCGCCCTTGTCGGGCACGAAGGCCGCGACGTACACGAGCGCCTTCACACTCGGGTCGCCCGCGGTCGCCTGGGTGATCACGGCGCCGCCGTAGGAGTGTCCTACGACGACTTTCGGGCCGTCGATCGTCTTGAGGAGCGCGGAGAGGTAGGCGGCGTCCGAGGTCAGTCCGCGCAGCGGATTGGCGGGCGCCACGACGGTGTAGCCCGCCTTCTGCAGCCGTGAGGTCACGGCCGACCAGCTGGACGCGTCGGCGAACGCCCCGTGCACCAGGACCACGGTCGGCTTCGGTGCGCTGGGCCTGCCTCCGGTGGCGGGTGCCGCCGAGGCGGGGAGAGCGGTGGCCGCGAGGGCGCCGGCCGCGGCAGCCGCCCCGAGAAGTAAGGGTCTACGGGAAATCGACATGGGTCAGCTCCGGGTGAAGTCGAGGAAGGTGGTGCCGGAGTTCAGGCGTAGCGGCGCACGAACGACAGGGCGGTGTCGGCGACTTCCTGCCAGCCGTTGTCGATGGTCAGTGCGTGGCCCCGGCCCTTGATCTCGGTGATCTCGGTGACGCCCTTGTTGTGCTGCTGCTTCTTGTAGGAGGCGTTGGCGATCGACCAGGGCACGGTGTGGTCCTTCTCGCCGGAGATGATCAGGAGCGGCCCGCGATCGGGGTTCTCCGTGTCGACCTTGGCCTCGGTCCACGGGTTGAGGTTCGCCGTGGCCGCCTGGAACAGCGGGGCACCGGGCGCGGGTACGGCGTACGTCTCGTACAGCTCCCGTGCCTCCTCCTCGCTGACGGCGTTGGCGAATCCGTAGCGGAACTGGTCGTAGGTCAGGGGGACCGCGCGATTGCGGTTGGCGGGGTTGCTGAGGACCGGTGCGGAGGAGCGCAGCGCGGACACCGGCAGCGGCAGCACACCCCGGAACGGCGCCGGGTCGATCGCCACGGACACGGCGGACAGTCCGCGCCCGGCGAGGATCTGGGTGAGCAGTCCGCCGAAGGAGTGGCCGACGATGGCCGGTTTGCGGGTCAGCGTGCCGATCAACTGCGTGAGATGGTCCGCGACTTGGCCGACCGTTTTGCCCGCCATGACCTCGGGGTGCTCGTTGGCCTCCGCGACCGTCTCCGGGTCGTCGGGCCAGGACAGGGAGACTGGCGCGTACCCGGCCTGCTCGAAGTGGGCTGCCCAGCGGTCCCAACTGCTCGGCAGCAGCCACAGACCGTGGACGAAGACGACCGGCGTACGTTCGACGGCGTTCGCCTTTTCGAGCTGTTGTACGTCGATGTGGGTCATGTTCGGAAGTATGCGTCCGAGGGGGTCCTGGAGTCCGGCATACGACCGCACTTGGCGGAGGAGGACGCCATTGTCGCGGCCCGGGTGATCTCCTACGCTGAGCGGCGTGTGGCCAAGAGTGCTGTCCGGGAACGGAGTTGCGCATGCTCAGCAAGGGTGAAGCCGGCGAAGCGGTCCGCCTGGCCAAGGTGAAGACCGGTGTCACATGGGCCCAGTTGGCCGAGGCCGTCGGCCGGCCGCTCGCGTGGACCACGGCGGCGCTGCTCGGCCAGCACCCCATGACCAAGGACGAGGCAGCGACGGCCGCAGCCCTCCTCGAACTCGGCGAGGACGCCGCCCTCGCCTTCCAACTCCAGCCGACCCGGGGCGCGTTGGACGCGGCGGTTCCCGTGGACCCCACGATCTACCGGCTCTACGAGGTCATCCAGGTCTACGGCCCCACCATCAAGGAACTGATCCACGAGCAGTGCGGCGACGGCATCATGAGCGCCATCAACTTCCGCCTCGACGTCAGCCGCGTGCCCGACCCTGCCGGTGACCGAGTCGTCATCACCCTCGACGGGAAGTACCTCCAGTACCAGTGGGAGTGACCATGAGGTGCTCCTCGGCCCAGACGGCCAGCGCGGCGAGGGGGATCAGGAAGGCGTCGCCGTGCGGGGTGAGGGCGTAGGAGGAGCGCTGCGGGATGCGGGTGAGGAGACCGGCGGCGGCCAGTTCGTGCAGGCGGTCGGCGAGCATGCGGTCGCTGATGCCGGGCACCCGCTCGCGCACCTCGCCGAAGCCAGCCGGGCCCTTGGCCAGCGCGGCGAGGACCAGGCCGCTCCAGCGCCTGCCGAGCAGGGCGAACGCGTGGGTCAACGCCTCGACGGGCGGGGGAAGTTCGGGATTCGCTGAGGAGAGCTGCTTCGTCATACGGGGCTCCAGCGGCGCGGTGGCCCTACCCACCTGCGGTGCCCCGCCGCGCAGGGCTGCGGGGCGCCGCGGGCACGGTCTTCGCGCCGGTTCGACGTGATGGTGCCTGGATGTGCGGGGGCTCAGCCCATGTGGACCGGGGCAGCGCCTTCGGTGTGCTGCTGCCGGCCCGCGTCGACGGCGAACGCGGTCACGGCGGCACCGGCCACGAACACGACTCCGGCGGCGACGAAGGCCATCGTGTAGCCGTGGGTGAGAGCGTCACCCGCCTTCGAGACAAGGCCCAAGTCCCTTGTCGCCAGGCCGCGGTAGAGCGCGGAGGCCGCATGGGGCAGCTTGTCGTCGGCCGCCGAGTTCGAGATCGTCGACAGGACGGCGAGGCCCAGGGCACCACCGATCTGCTGGGCCGTGTTGAGCAGGGCCGAGGCGATACCGGTGTCCTGGTGGGCGACACCGCTCACCGCGCCCAGCGTCATCGGCACGAAGCTCATGCCCAGACCAAGAGCGGTGACGAACATTGCGGGCATCAGGTGCCCGGCGTAGGACGAGTCCGGCTCCAGGGTGGCGAACCAGAACATGCCGACCGCCGCGACCAGCAGGCCCGGTGCGGCGATCAGCCGGGGCGCGATGTGGGCGACGAGCTTGGAACTGATGCCCGCCGCCGCGGCCATGCCGAAACTGAACGGCAGATACGCGAAGCCGGTCTTGATGGGGCTGTAGCCGAGGATCAGCTGCATATAGAGCGTCAGGAAGTAGAAGAAGGCGAACATGCCGGAGCCGATGAACAGCATGGTGGCGTAACTGCCCGACCGATTACGGTCGTTGAACAGGCGCAGCGGCATCATCGGGTCCGGCGTACGGGCCTGGAGGGACAGGAACGCCACCAGCAGAACGGCGGCGACCGCGAAGCAGCCCAGTGTGAGGCCGTTGGTCCAGCCGTGCTCGCCGCCGCGCGTGATGCCGTAGACGAGGGAGATCAGACCGCCGGTCCCGGTGACGGCACCAGGGACGTCCAGGCGGCCCGGGTGGCGCTCGGCCTCGACGAGGCTGCGGGTGCCGGCGAGGACGGCGAGGCCGATGGGGATGTTGACGAAGAACACCCAGCGCCAGTCCAGCACATCGGTGAGCAGACCGCCGAGCAGCAGGCCCACCGTGGCACCGAGGCCGCCCATCGCGGCGTAGACGCCCATCGCCCGGTTGCGAGGCTTGCCCGCCGGGAAGGTGGTCGTGATCAGCGCCAGCGCGCTGGGTGCGGCGAGGGCCGCGCCGACGCCCTGGAGGATGCGCGCGCCGATCAACAGGCCCTCGTTCGGGGCGAGTCCACCGAGCAGGGACGCGAGGGTGAAGACGGCGATGCCCACCTGGAAGATCCGGCGGCGGCCGAACAGGTCCCCGGCCTTTCCGCCGAGCAGCAGCAGACCGCCGAAGGCCAGCGCGTACGAGTTGACGATCCACGCCAGATTCGCGTCGGAGACGCCGAGGTCCGTCTGGATGGCGGGCAGGGCGATATTCGTGATGGTGGCATCGAGGATGACCATCAACTGGGCCGCCGCGATGACGAAAAGGGCGAGACCGAGATGCCGGTCTCTGGGGGCGGGAGCGGAATGCTCCGGTGCCGTGGAAGTGGCGGTGGCCACGCTCTCAGCAGACATGGTTCAAGAACTCCAGGGAGTGCCGCGAACAGGGAAAGGTGAGAGTGAACGGAATCCGGTGAGAAGCGGAACACTCGCTGTGCAATCCGAGGTCGGGGCGCCGACACGGCACATCGCTCGACCTCGGGACGAGTGCTCACCGTAGCAGCGATTCACCGTCGGTCGTGACCCGACAACTCCCTTTCCGGTGTTGCCAATATCGCCCTTGACGAAGCCTCCCATGGTGTGGGCAAGGGGAATTCGGGACGCCCGTCAATTGCCCATACTTTCCGGGAAAAAGCAAACAGCTCACACGGATCGGAGGGAATTCAGCCGGGCTGCCTGGCGGGTCAGATGGTCGCGCTCGGCGAGATTGGGGGCCTTGTGTGCCGCCTCCGCGTACAGCCGGGCCGCCGTCGTCGGATCGCCGTCGCGCTCGTGGAGGTAGGCCGCCACGGCGGTGTGGCGGGGCAGCGAGTCGTCCACGGCGGCGAGTGCGGCCAGACCCGCGCGCGGGCCGTCGGCCTCGCCGACCGCCACCGCGCGGTTGAGGCGGACCACCGGGCTGTCGGTCAGGCCGGCGAGTTCGTCGTACCACTCGACGATCTGCACCCAGTCCGTCTCCTCGGCGACGGGCGCGTCCGCGTGCAGCGCCGCGATCGCGGCCTGCGCCTGGAACTCACCCAACTGGTCCCGGGCGAGGGCGAGTTGAAGGATCGTGACACCCTCGGCGATCAACGTGGTGTCCCACCGCCCGCGGTCCTGCTCGGCGAGCGGCACCAGGGTGCCGTCCGGCGTGGTCCGGGCGGCGCGGCGGGCGTGGTGGAGCAGCATGAGCGCGAGCAGGCCCGACACCTCGGGGTGGTCGATCGCGCCCGCGACCTGCCGGGTGAGTCGGATGGCCTCTGCGGCGAGGTCGACATCACCGGAGTAGCCCTCGTTGAAGACCAGGTAGAGGACGCGCAGCACGGTGGCGACATCGCCGGGCTGGTCGAGCCGCACGCCGGACACAGTGCGCTTGGCCCGGCTGATGCGCTGGGCCATCGTCGCCTCGGGCACCAGATAGGCCTGCGCGATCTGGCGCGTGGTGAGCCCGCCGACCGCGCGCAGCGTGAGCGCGACGGCCGACGACGGCGTCAACGACGGGTGTGCGCACAGGAAGTAGAGCTGGAGCGTGTCGTCCGCCGCGGGCGTGGGGCCGGGAGACGGCTCCTCGTCCACCAGGTCCTCGCGTCTACGGCGGGCGGTGTCCGCGCGCGTCGCGTCGAGGAACCGCCGCCACGCCACCGTGACGAGCCACCCCTTCGGGTCGCGCGGCGGATCGTCCGGCCAGACCCGGACCGCCTCGACCAGTGCGTCCTGTACGGCGTCCTCGGCCGCCGCGAAGTCTGCTCCGCGGCGGACGAGGATGCCGAGCACGCTCGGCGTGAGGCTCCTCAGCAGGACCTCGTTCACTTGAAAGTGCAGTCCGTGGTGGTGGAGTGGACGCCCAGGAACGGGCGCAGCTCCAGCCACTCGTGGATCGGCCTGCCACCCGCTCCGGGGGCGGCCGACAGCTCGCCGGCCAGTTCCACGGCCCGCTCGTAGCTGTCGACGTCGATGATCATCCAGCCGGCGATGACGTCCTTGGTCTCGGCGAACGGGCCGTCGGTGACCGGCGGGCGCCCTTCGCCGTCGTAGCGGACGAACGTCCCCTCGGGCGAGAGGGCCTGGCTGTCCACGTACTCGCCGGTCTTCTCCAGCCGGGCCGCGAAGTCGTTCATGTACTGGACGTGGGCCGTGATCTCCTCGGGTGTCCACTGGTCCATCGGGACGTCGTTCACGGCGGCGGGGGCGCCGCGGTAGTGCTTCAGCAGCAGGTACTTGGCCATGGTCGTTCTCCTCGGTGCCGGCACGACCCATTGTGGTCGCGTTCACCTCGGGGACGGAGCCGGGCGCGGGTTCTCGACATGGGTGAGCGGATTTCTTCGCGCGAGTTTCGCGGGCTCTGTGGGGGGAGGGCGGAAAGGGAGGCGTACTCACTCCTCTTCCCTTCTTAACGTATAGCGCACCGGGGGGCTTGCGGCAAGGCCCCCGTCGTACCGCAGAATGTCCGGCCTGAGGGCATGACCTGCGGAAATGGGAGTCGCGGAATGCGTGTGCTGTTGACGACGTGGGGATCGCGCGGGGATGTCGAACCGCTGGCGGGACTCGCGGCGCGGTTGCTGGAACTCGGCGCGGAGGTCCGGGTGTGCGCGCCGGCGGACGAGGAGTTCGTGGAGCTGCTGGCCCGGATCGGCGTGCCGCTGGTGCCGCTCGGGCCGACGGTGCACTCGGTGGTCACGGGGGCGAGGCCGCCGTCGCCCGGGGCCGCCTTCCGGCTCGCGCCCGAGCTGGTCGCCGCCCGGTACGAGACGCTGACGGCGGCGGCCGAGGGGTGTGACGTGCTGCTGGCGACCGGCCTGATGCCGGCGGGCGCCCGCTCGGTGGCTGAGAAACTGGGCATCCGCTATGTGTTCGCGTGCTTCCACACGGTCGGCCTGCCGTCGCGGCACCGCCGTCCGCCGTCGCGGCCGGGCACACCGTCCCCGGAGGAAGAGACCGACAACAAGGTGCTGTGGGAGCAGGACGCCCAGCGCGTGAACGCCCTGTACGGCGAGGCCGAGAACAGGCACCGGGCGGAGATCGGGCTGCCACCGGTGGAGAACGTCCGCGACTACGTCTTCACCGAGCGGCCGTGGCTGGCGGCGGACCCGGCCCTCGTCCCGTGGCAGGACCTGACGGATCTCGACGTCGTGACCACCGGACCGTGGATCCTGCCGGACGAACGCCCGCTCCCGGACGAGCTGGAGACGTTCCTGAAGGCCGGCGAATCGCCGGTGTACGTCGGCTTCGGCAGCATCGCCCTGCGCACCACACCGGACCTGGCCGGGATCGCCATCGAGGCCATCCGCGCGCGAGGTCGCCGTGTCGTCCTCGCCCGGGGCTGGGCGAACCTCGCCCCGATCGACGACCGGGACGACTGCTTCGTCGTAGGAGAGGTCAACCACCAGGCACTCTTCCGTCGGGTGGCTGCCGTCGTGCACCACGGCGGCGCGGGCACCACGACGACCGCCGCACTGGCCGGCGTGCCTCAGCTGGTGGTGCCGCAGATCGTGGACCAGCCATACTGGGCCGCAGGGGTGGCCGAGCTGGGCATCGGCGCGGCACACGACGGTCCGACGCCGACCTACGACTCCCTGTCGGCCGCGCTCACCATCGTCCTGGCTCCGGAGACCCGGGCACGGGCGCGGGCCGTGGCCGGCACGATCCGCACCGACGGGACGACAGTGGCCGCGAAGATGCTCCTCGACCCGGCCGGCGGGGAAAGGCCGACCACACGCGCGTGAACCGGCCGAACCCCGCACACGAGAACCCGTACGCACCGGTCCACACGGCCTGCCGCCCGCACGGCCGTGAGCGACCTCAGATCGGAATTGATGCCGTGAACCCCCTGACCACCAGTGCCTTCGACCTTCCCGACCGGCTCTCGGCCAAGGCCGACCCGACACTGATCGCCGGTGACGAGCAGCACTTCGTGGCGATCGCGGAGTGCCTCGACCAGTCGATCGCGGAACTCACCGAGCAGCTCGACGCCGAGCGCAGGGCGCCCGGGGGCATCGGCCGGGCGGCGATGGACCGGGACACGGAGATCCACCGGCTCACCACACGGCTGCGGACACTGCGTCGCTTCGGCCTGGACCTGTGTCTGGGCCACATGGTCGACACCGACACCTCCGAGCCCGTCTACATCGGGCGGCTCGGCCTCACCGACAGCACGGGCCGACGGCTGCTGCTCGACTGGCGCTCGCCCGCCGCCGAACCGTTCTTCGGCGCCACCCACGCCAACCCGATGGGGCTGGCGAGCCGCCGCAGGTACCGCTGGACGCGCGGTCGGATCAGCGACTACTGGGACGAGGTGTTCACGGCGGACGGCTTCGTCGGGCACGCCGCGCTCGACGACCAGTCCGCGTTCATCGCGAGCCTCGGCGGCAACCGCTCGGGCCGGATGCGCGATGTGCTCGGCACCATCCAGGCCGACCAGGACGCCATCATCCGCGCGGGATCACGCGGTGCGCTCGTCGTCGACGGCGGCCCGGGCACCGGCAAGACCGTCGTCGCCCTGCACCGCTCCGCCTACCTGCTCTACTCCGACCCGCGCCTCGGCCACCGCAGGGGCGGTGTCCTGTTCGTCGGTCCGCACCGGCCCTACCTGGACTACGTCGCCGATGTCCTCCCCAGCCTCGGCGAGGAGGGGGTGCAGACCTGCATCCTGCGGGACCTCGTCGCCGAGGGCGCCGCCGCGACCGTAGAGCCCGACCCGGAGGTGGCCCGCCTCAAGTCGTCCGTGGAGCTGGTGCGGGCGATCGAGCCGGCCGTCCGGTTCTACGAGGAGCCGCCCACCAAGGGCATGAACGTCACCACCCACTGGTCCGACATCTGGCTCGGCGCCGAGGACTGGGCCGTCGCCTTCGAGGCGGCCGAACCCGGCACCCCGCACAACGAGGGACGCGAGCAGGTCTGGCAGGAACTGCTCACCATCCTGGTCGAGAAGCACGAGGACACCACTCCCGCCCAGGACGGCGCCGTCACACCCGCCCTGCTCCGCAAGTCGCTGCGCCAGAACCGCGAACTGCTGACGGCCTTCAACCGCGCGTGGCCGCTGCTCGAAGCGGCAGACCTCGTCGGGGACCTGTGGACGGTGCCGGCCTACCTGCGCAAGTGCGCCCCCTCGCTGAGCCGCGACGACGTCCAGCGGTTGCAGCGCGCGGACGCCCACGCCTGGACGGTGTCCGACCTGCCGCTGCTCGACGCGGCGCGACAGCGGCTCGGCGACCCGGAGTCGGCGCTCCGCAAGCGCCGGCAGGAAGCGGCCGTAGCGGCCGAGCACGCCCGTCGTACCGACGTCATCGACAGCCTGCTGCAGAACGTCGAGATCGACGAGAGCGAGGGCGCGATGGGCATGCTCCACGGACAGGACCTGCGTGACGCCCTGATCGACGAGGCCGCCCAGCCCGGCATCGAACCGGACCAACTCGCCGGGCCGTTCGCACACATCGTCGTGGACGAGGCCCAGGAACTCACCGACGCGGAGTGGCAGATGCTGCTCCTGCGCTGCCCGTCCCGCAGCTTCACCATCGTCGGTGACCGCGCGCAGGCCCGGCACGGGTTCACCGAGTCGTGGCAGGAACGGCTGAAGCGGATCGGGCTCGACCGGATCGGCTTGGCCTCCCTGACCATCAACTACCGCACCCCGGAAGAGATCATGACGGAGGCCGAGCCGGTCATCCGCGCCGTGCTCCCGGACGCCAACGTGCCGACCTCGATCCGCAGCAGCGGCATCCCCGTCGGCCACGGGCCCGTCTCGGACCTGGAGTCGGTCCTCGACACCTGGCTCGCCGCACACACCGAGGGGATCGCCTGCGTCATCGGTGACCCGGACTTCCGGGCGACGCCCCGCGTCCGGTCACTGACTCCCGAGCTGTCCAAGGGACTTGAGTTCGACCTGGTCGTGCTCGTCGACCCGGAGAAGTTCGGCGAGGGCATCGAAGGGGCCGTCGACCACTATGTGGCGATGACCCGGGCGACTCAGCAGTTGGTCGTCCTCACGGGCGCGTAACGCCGGGCGGTGCGCGGCGAGTTCGACAACGGACCCGCCGCGCACCATCGTCCGGCCCGGGGTTCAGCCTGCCGACGGCACCGTGAACTCGTAGATCAGGGCGTCCTGTTGGGCCTCCACGACCAGGTCGGTTATCTCCAACGGGCGCGCGTACTGGTCGTGCACGCGCCGGGTCACCCGCACCGAGGGCGCGTCCGGGACCTGGGTGATGCTGTCCCGGTGGTGCAGGGTCAGACCGGCCCGGCGCATCCAGTCGTAGGCGCGCCGGAGCTGGGCCGAGGCGGAGCCGTCGGCGCGGTCGCGGTAGCGGGCGAGTTCCTCCACCTCGGCCAGCGCCACCGCCGAGAACGACGTGACGGCCGTACGCAGTCCGCTGCCGTCGGCCGCCGCGGACGCGTAGCGGTGCACCAGGGTCGGGCGGTTCGGGGCGATCCTCAGGGCCTCCGCGTGGTCCGGCGGGGGAGTTTCCCAGGTCACGGAGGTCCGGTCGAAGCCGGTCGGGTCCGTGCTGCGGGCGCCGACCGGGAAGGTGAGGGAGGACGGGGTCTCGACGGGCAGGCCGGGCAGCGTGGCGTGGCTGCCGCGCCGGTCGGTGGAGACCAGGCCGTCCCTGCGCAGCACCTCCAGTGCCTGTCGTACGGTCTCCCGGCTGACCTGGAAGTGTTCGGCCAACTGCCGCTCGCCGGGCAGACGTTCGCCCGGCGGGATGGTGCCGTCGTGGAGTTCGGCGAGCAGTTGGGTGGCGACCTGCCCGTAGAGGGGCTGGTCGTCGGCGGTCGGGTGGTGGGGGGTGGTGCGGGCCATGCCGCGCCTCCTGTTGGTGACAAGACTGAGGGCAGAACTGGTGACGAAACGTAGCCGTGCGGGCTCGTTGCGCGACCAGATCTAGCATTGGTCTAAACCACCAGGGAAGAGCGGCAGGGCAGTTAGGCCGAAACCGACCCGCGCCGATCACTCCTCACAGCGCGCCGTACAGGGCGTCGATCAGGGCCAACTTCCTCGGGTCGTCGGCGATATGAGGCCCCATCCGGTTCATCACGTAGCCGAGTGACACCCCCCGGTCCGGGTCGGCCAGGCCGCAGGAGCCGCCGAAGCCGTCGTGTCCGAAAGCCCTCGGGTCGGGACCGTACGAGCCGTTCGGGCCGCTGAGCCACAGGCCGAGCCCGATCTCCGTCTCGTGCGTGAAGCCCGCGCCCAGCACCAGGTCACGGCAGCTGCCCTGGCCCTCGCGCACCCGCTCGGCCGCCTCGGGGGAGAGGATGCGGTGGCCGCCGTAGGAGCCGCGTCCGGCGAACACGCCGTAGAGCGCGGCGATCGCGCGGGCCGTGCCGTGGCCGTTCGCGGCCGGGATCTCCGCCGCGCGCCACTCGGGGGTGTTGGCCTCGGCCGCGCCCGCGATCGGGTTGGTCAGAGCGGCGATCGCGGCGGGCGCCAACTGGCTGAAGATCGCGGCCTGTTCACTGCTCGACGCGACGGGCGGATGCACCAGCTCGGCCGCCCGCCCCGCCTCCTTCTCCGGCAGCCCGATGGTGAAGTCGATCCCGAGCGGACCGGTGACCTCCCGTTCCAGGAACGCCCCCGGGAGCAACCCCGAGACGCGGCGCACGACTTCGCCGACGAGGAAGCCGTAGGTGAGCGCGTGGTACCCGGACCGGGTCCCCGGCTCCCACCAGGGCTCCATGGCCGCGAGGCGCCGAGTCGTCAACTCCCAGTCGTAGAGCTGGGCGAGGGAGTGCGGCTCGCGCAGGCCGGCCAGTCCTGCGCGGTGCGACAGCAGGTGTCGTACGAGAATGTTCTCCTTGCCGGCGGCGGCGAACTCCGGCCAGTACGTGGCCACTTGGGCGTCGAGGTCGAGCAGGCCCCGGTCGGCGAGGATGTGGGCGCACAGGGCCACCGGGCCCTTCGTCGTGGACCACACGTTGACCACCGTGTCCCGCTCCCAGGGGCGGGTCCGTGCCGCGTCGGCCCAGCCGCCCCACAGGTCGACCACGGTCTCGCCGTCCACGGTGACGGTCACGGCGGCGCCCAGTTCGTCCCGGTCCCGGAAGTTCTCCTCGAACGCCGTGCGCACCGCAGTGAAGCGGGGGTCGCAGTGGCCGTCGATGGCTGGCTGGTGCTCGGACATGGTGCCTCCGTGGTCCGCCGTGGGTCCGGGCCGCGACGCTGCGACCCGGACCCCCTGAACATACCGACTGGTCGGACTGGGTGGAAGGTGTCGTACGTTCAGTTGAGGAACAGCGTGCCCGAAGGCTCCCGGTGGCCCGGTTCCGTGTGCCAGTAGTCGCGGGTCTCCACGGCCAGCCCTGCCGCGTCGAAGCGCACGAAGACACAGCCGGCGAGCGTGGACGGCTCACCGTCCTCCTCGGCCAGCACCCTGAACTCGGCCACGGCGACGCCGTGTCGGCCGACGACCGGTGCCGAGAACCGCACGTCGCCCACCCGCTCCGCCGCGAACGACCAGCGCAGATACGCGGCCAACCCGGCCCGCCCGCGGTGCGGTTCGCGGAACGGCATCGAGCGGTGGACGCAGTCCTCGGCGTAGAGCTCCAGCAGCGCCGCCACATCGTGCTGCGCCCAGGCGCGGGCCCAGACGCGCACGAACCGTTCGGCGGCCTCATCGGTGGCCATGTCCATAGGGGCGCCTCTCAGACGTACGACCGGAGCCAGTCCAGCTTGACCGCCTCCTGGTAAGGGCCGCCGCCCTCATGGTCGTTGAAGTCGTAGACCTCGATCCGCTTGTCCTCGTGCGCCCAGGCGTTGAACGCGGCGAACACCGTGGAGGGCGGGCAGGTCTGGTCCTCCAGGCCGGTCGAGAAGAGGGCGGGGGCGCGGCCACGGGCCGCGAAGTGGACGCCGTCGAAGTACGAGAGCGTGCGCAGCACGTCCTCGGTGCGGCCACGATGGGTCTTCAGGTAGTTGCCGATCTCCCGGTACGGGTCGCGGTCCGTGAGGGTCGCCGCGCGCGGGTAGTCGCACAGGAACGCCACGTCCGGCGCGACGGCGGCCAGGTCGCCGACCAGTCCGCCGACGGCGACGGTGATGCCGCCGCCCTGGCTCGCGCCGAGCGCCACCGTGCGTGCGGGGTCGACCGACGGGTGCGAGCGGGCCGCCTCCACGGCACGCACCCCGTCCGTGAACACCCGGCGGTAGTAGTAGTTCTCGGGGGCGTCGATGCCCCGGGTCATGAAGCCGGGGTACGCGGGCGCGCCGCCCACCGGGTCCGGGGTGCCACCGCCACCGCCCCACGCGCTGCCCTGACCGCGCGTGTCCATGATGAAGTGCGCGCGGCCGGTCGACGCCCACAACAGGTTCTCGTGCGGGAGACCCCGCCCGCCGCCGTAGCCGACGAACTCCACGACCAGCGGCAGGGGTTGGGCCGCGCCGGCCGGCAGCCGCAGCCAGCCCTTCACCGGGTGACCGCCGAACCCGGCGAACGTCACGTCGTACACCCGCACCGTGGACAGCCCCGTGTCGACCTCCTCGAAGCGGGCGTCGAGATCGTGCTCGCGGGCCTCCTGGAGGGTCTTGGACCAGAAGGCGTCGAAGTCCTCGGGCTCGGCGGACTCACTGCGGTACTCACGGAGTTCGTCGAGCGGAAGGTCGAACAGAGCCATCGATGACCGCCTTTGTGAAGGGTGAGTACGGATGATCACACCGTACGTGTGACATCGGAGGACTCGCCAGGTCTGTGCGGCGCCCCGCGCCTACCATGTCGGCATGTCGCCTGCCGTGGATCTGCTGGTCAAGGACGCCGAACTGCTCGTCGTGGACGGGGAACGCGAGATCCCGGGCGGCTGGGTCGCCGTCACGGGTGGTCGGGTCACCGCCGTCGGCGAGGGAGGGACCGAACCCGAGGCGCGTACGACCGTCTCGGCCGCCGGGCGGCTCGTCACCCCGGGCCTGATCAACACGCACCACCACATCTACCAGAACCTCACCCGCTCCTACGCCCCCGCCGTCAACGGCACCCTCTTCGACTGGCTGACCACGCTCTACCCGCTGTGGGCGAGCCTCGACGAGGAGGCCGCGTACGTGTCGGCGTACGTCGGTATGGCGGAACTCCTCATGGGCGGCTGCACCACATCCTCCGACCACCTCTATGTGCATCCACGCCCCTACCTGGTCGACGCCGAGATCCGTGCCGCCCGCGACATCGGCTTCCGGTTCCACGCGACCCGCGGTTCGATGACCCGGTCCGTCGAGGACGGGGGACTGCCGCCGAGGAGCGTCACCCAGAGCACCGACGAGGTGCTCGCCGACAGCGAGCGGCTGATCAAGGCCCACCACGACCCGGCACCCGGCGCGCTGATCCGGGTCGCGCTCGCACCCTGCTCGCCGTTCTCGGTCACCAAGGACGTGATGACGGCGACCGCGGAACTCGCCGAACGGTACGACGTACGGCTGCACACCCACCTCGCCGAGGACCGGGACGAGGACACCTACTGCCTGGAGACCTACGGCTGCCGTCCCGTCGAGTACTTCGAGGACACCGGGTGGATGAGCGACCGCACCTGGGTCGCGCACTGCATCTACCCGAACGACGACGAACTGCGCCGCCTCGCCGCCGCCGGCGTCGGCGTGGCGCACTGCCCCAGCTCCAACATGCTCATCGGCGGCGGCACGGCCAGGGTCAAGGAGATGCGCGAGCTCGGTCTGCCGGTCGGCATCGGATGTGACGGCTCGGCCTCCACCGACCACGCGTCGTTGTGGATGGAGACCCGGGGTGCCCTGCTGCTCGGCCGCTACCGAGGGGGACCCGGTGCGATGACCGCGCGCGACGCCCTCGACATCGCGACCCGCGGCTCGGCGCGCTGCCTGGGCCGCGTCGACGAACTGGGACACCTGCGGCCGGGAGCGTGTGCCGACCTGGTCGTCTGGGACCTGCACGAAGTCGCCCTGGCCGGCGCGCTGAGCGACCCCGTCGAGGCGTGGCTGCGCTGCGGACCGGCGCGGGCGTGGACCACGGTCGTGGGCGGGCGGGTCCTCGTCGATCGCGGTGAACCAGTGCTGCCCGCGCTGGGGGATGTGCTGCGGGACCACGGGCGGGTCGCACGGCGTATGCAGCAGGGGGTGTAGCGGCGGTCCGTGGGGCGGGATTCGCGGCTCTCGCGTCACGGTCCTTGCTTCGCGGTTCTTGCGTCACGCCCGTCGTCGAGTCCACTGCGGTTCGGTGAGTGCCCAGTCCCGTTCCCACTCGGCCAACCGGTGGCGCAGCGCGACCCGTCGGGTCACTGTCGACGCGAGCAGCACGAGCCCGACCACACCGCCCGTGGCCCACATGCCGACCGTCAACGTGTGCTGCCAGACGGCCACTTCGCCCGGAGGCGGTGCCACACCGCGGCCCTTGGCGTCGAACCACACGTCCACCGCGTCACCGCGCCCGGTCCCCGCGGGGACCGCGGCCGTGGCCGTACGCGTCCCCTTGCCCGGTTCCGTCCAGCGCACCGCCACCAGGAAACTGTCCGGGCGGCTGCCCTCCACGTCGGGGAGTTCGGCGGGCGGGGCGCCGATCACCTCCGCGTGGACGCGGTGACGGTCGGCGCGCGCGGTCGCGGCGACGGTCCGGGCCTGGTCGTGGGCCCACAGACCCGCGGCGGCCCCGGCCAGTGGCGCGCAGACGAACAGGAGGACGGCGACGGCAACAGCCGTCCACGTCTCCACGACATCCGACCGGCGCCGCAGCGGATTGTGCCGCCTGCGCCGACTCCGTACCCGGTTCCGCACGTCGACCTCCTCGCCGTCACCGGAGTCGAGGAACGTGAAGATCCCGCTGCCTCGACACCGCGCACGCATGCGAGCGTCCACACAGCAGTCGTACCCCCTCGGAGGCACTTCCCTCAACCGGAGCCGAGGGGACCGGCAGGCACGGCGGGAGGGACGGCCTCAGCCGAAGCGTTCGATGCGGATGCGGTCCACCGGCTGGCCCGCCTCCACCAGCAGCCGTGAGGCGTGCTCGGCGAACCCGTTGGAGCCGCACACATAGGCCTCCCACCCACCGGGAGGCTGTTCGGCCAGGAGCGGCGCCACATGTGCCGCGGCCATACGTCCCACCGGCACACCTTGTGGCGCGCTGCGCGTGAAGACGGCCGTCGTCTCCGCGCCGTACTCCCGCACGTAGATCAACTCCTCCGGACCGCGCGCCGACACCACCAGCCGCAGCGGCACGGACAGCCGCCGCGCCCGGTGCTGCCGGAGCATCGACATCAGCGGTACGACCCCGGAACCGGCGCCCAGCAGCAGCGCGGGCCGGTCGCCGGGCCAGGCGAAGAAGCCGCTCAGCGGGCCGCGCACCTCGACCTGGTCTCCGGGCTGGGCCACCGTGTGGAACCAGCCGGAGACCTCGCCGCCCTCGACATGGTCCAGGGTCAGTTCCACATGCCCGGTGTCGTCCGGGTGGGAGGCGATGGAGTAGTGGCGCTGCGCCACATAGCCGTCCTCGGCGCGCAGCCGCAGCATCAGGTGCTGGCCCGCCAGATGGCCCGTCCAGCCGGGCACCGCGAACCGGAACGTCGAGGCGTGCGGGGTCTCCCGGCGGATCTCGGTGAGCGTGGCGGTCTGCCACACGGCGGCGGCCCGGTTGCTCACGGCGATGCGGCCCGGCACCGCGAACTTGGTGGCGGGGGCGAAGGTGTCAGTCACCGGAGTACCGCTGTTCCTCCCAGGGGTTGCCCCGGGCGTGATAGCCGTTCTGCTCCCAGAAACCCGGCTCGTCGTGGTCGAGGAGACGCAGGCCCGCGATCCACTTGGCGCTCTTCCAGAAGTACAGGTGCGGCACCAGCAACCGGGCGGGGCCGCCGTGCTCGGCGGGCAGCGGCCGGCCGCCGTACTCCCACGCGATCCACGCACGTCCCCCGGTCACGTCTTCGAGCGGGAGGTTTGTGGTGTACCCGGTGTGCGAATAGGCGACCACATGTGTGGCGGACACATGGGGCCGCACCACATTGAGGAACGCGTCCAGCGATACGCCCCCGAACCGCACCCCGAACTTCGACCAGCTCGTCACACAGTGGATGTCACCCTCGTAGGCCGACGCGGGCAGTTCATGGGCCTGCGTCCAGTTCCAGGTGCGCGGCTCCTCGACCAGTCCGTCGACGCGGAACGTCCAGTCGGCGGGCGCCAGGTCGGGGGTGACCTCGGCGGACAGGACGGGCCAGTCGTCGCCCGCGTCGTACTGACCGGGCGGCAGGCCGGCGTCGGGGACGCGGGGGCGTCCGGTGAAGCCTCGGGTGACGTGCATACGGGTGGAGCCTCCAGGTCGCTGCGGCGCGGGTCCGCCGGGCGAGCGCGATCAGTGGTTTATCGCTTCAACGGTACGCGTCCACCGGGTATGCCCAGGTCCGAGGGGTACCGCCGATCATTGCGGCCGTATGAACTCTCCGGGTTCCGGGGAATAGCAGTCCGGTGGCCGACCTTGGTCTTCAGTGCCGGTGATGTGGTGACTGCGAAGGAGAGTGAGGGAGCAGATGCCGAAGGCATACGTCTTCACGCGATACGGGGGACCTGAAACGGAGGCGCTCGCAGAGGTCGACCGGCCGAGTCCCGGTCCCGGTGAAGTCCTTGTCGCGGTGCGCGTGGCCGGGGTGAACCCGGTCGACTGGAAGCTGCGCACCGGCTACCGGCGGCCCGGCGAGACGGATACGCGCACGTTCCCCGCGGTCTTCGGGAGCGAGGTCTCCGGGACCGTGGCGGAGACAGGCGCCGATGTGGACGGGTTCGCCGTCGGCGACGAGGTCTTCGGCAACACGGTGGCCGGCGGTTATGCCGAGTACGCCCTGCTGCCCGCGACGGTCACCGCGCACAAGCCCGCGGAGCTGTCCTTCGAGGACGCCGCCACACTGCCGGTCGCGGCGGCGACCGCCTTCGACGGCGCCCGTCAGCTCGACCTGCCGGCCGGCGCGACCGTGCTGGTCACCGGCGCGGGCGGCGGTGTCGGCTCCGCGGCCGTACAGATCGCCCGTGCCCTCGGACTGCGTGCCGTGGGCGTGGCGAGCGAGAGCAAGAAGGACTTCGTGGAGTCGCTGGGCGCGGTCCACGTCCCGTCCGGACCCGACCTGGCCGTAAGGGTGCGGGCGGTCGCGCCGGACGGCGTCGACGGCGTCTACGACCTCGTCGGCGGCGAGGTGCTCGCCGAGGCCGCGACCCTGCTCACCGACCCCACGAAGCTGATCACCGCCGGGGCCCCCGCACCCGAGGTCGAGAAGCTCGGCGGGGCCCGCGTCGAACGCGCCCGCACCGCGGCCGTCCTCGACGAGGTCGCGCGGCTCGTGGTGGGCGGCCGACTGGATCCGCACGTCACGCAGACCTTCCCGCTCGATCGGGCGGGCGAGGCCCTGCGGACCGTCGAGGACGGCCACGCGCGCGGCAAGATCGTGATCGAGGTCACCGCATGAGCACGTCCGACGAACGCGTCCTCGACAACCCCGCCCGCGCCGCCCTCACCGGACCGCACGCCCACTTCGCCGAGCGGCGCGGCCGGGTCCTGCGCTACCCGGTCGACGTGACCCCGTGGCTGGCCCTGCCCGACGTGCCCGACGTGCCCGACGCCGACGACTGGGCGGACGTCGCCGCGCTCGCCGGGCCCGGCGCGGAGATCCCGCTGCTGGGCTTCCGGGGCCGGGTCCCGGACGACTGGGAGATCACCTTCGACATCGACGGTGTGCAGATGGTGGACGACGGGATGACCGCCGCACCGGACCCGGAGGCGATCATCCTCGGTCCGGCCGACGTCCCCGAGATGCTCGACCTGGTGGAGCGGACCAAGCCGGGCCCCTTCCTGCCCCGAACCGTCGAACTCGGCACCTACCTGGGCATCCGCCGCGACGGTGCCCTCGTCGCCATGGCGGGCGAGCGTCTTCACCCGCCCGGCTGGACCGAGATCAGCGCCGTCTGCACCGACCCCTCCGTCCGCGGCGAGGGACTCGCGAGCCGTCTCATCCGGGCCGTCGCCCACGGCATCCGCGAACGCGGCGAGACCCCGTTCCTGCACACCGGTGCGGGCAACGCCACCGCGATACGGCTGTACGAGTCCCTCGGCTTCCGGCTGCGCCTTCGCACCGCGTTCCTCGCGGCACGGGCGCCGGAGCACCTGACCGAGACCCGGGCCGTCGGGGTGTCGTAGGCCCGGCTCTTCAGTTCTCCTCGGCGGGAGCCTCGCCCGACCACGCGTTGTAGCGCTCCAGGTAGCCGGCGAACCGCTGCAGATCCTCCTCCGGCCAGTCCGCCAGCCGCTCACGGAAGGCGGCCTGGCGGTTCTCGGTGACCTGGGCGAGGATCCGGCGGCCGGCGTCGGTCAGATGCAGGACCTGGACGCGGTGGTCCTCGGGATCAGCACGCCGTTCGATGAGACCGGCGCGCTCCAGGGCGGCGACCTGGCGGCTGACCGTGGACTTGTCCAGGGCGTAGTGCGCGGCCAGGTCGGTGGCCCGGCGGCCGTCGCGCTCCTCCAGATGACTGAGCAGGGTGTAGGACACCAGGGACAGTTCGGGGTGCAGCCGGCCCGCTGAGGCCCGGGCGCGCCGCGCGAAGGCCGTCATCTCGCGCTGGATGGTCTCCACGGCCCGGTCCGTTCGCACTGCGTCTCCTTCGCTGTCCTGGTTGCACACTACAACTCAGTGGGGAGCCCGGCTCCTCGTCGATCCGGTGCTTCGGGTAGTGTTGCCCTCCGGTCGCGGACGTCCGCGACCCTGAACTCCCGGGAGGTGAGACCCATTTCCGCTGTGTCATGCCGGGTGCTCTCACCTCAGGACGGATCGGATCACCGATAGCAGGTGACCGCGAGAGCGCCCTTCGGCAACCTTCCGAAAGGCTCTCGGCTTCCATGCCTCCTCTTTCCCCCGTTTCCCCCGCCTCCGTCGTCGCCGCGCTCCGTGCCGCGGGCTGTGTCTTCGCCGAGGACGAGGCGCAGCTCATCCTCGCCGCCGCCCGCACCCCGGACGAGGCCGCCGCCATGGTGGACCGCCGTGTCGCGGGCCTGCCCCTCGAACTCGTCGTCGGCCACGCCGAGTTCAGGGGCCTGCGCATCACCGTGGAACCCGGCGTGTTCGTGCCCCGCCGCCGTACCGAGTTCCTCGTCGAGCAGGCCCTCGCCCACGCACCGGACGCGTCCGTCGTCGTGGACCTGTGCTGCGGTTCCGGCGCGGTCGGCGCGGCCCTCGCCGCCGCCCTCGGCCAAGTCGAACTGCACGCCGCCGACATCGACCCCGCCGCCACGCGCTGCGCCCGCCGCAATGTCGCCGCCTTCGGCGGGGAGGTCCACATGGGCGACCTGTTCGCCGCGCTGCCCGGTGAGTTGCGCGGGCGCGTCGACATCCTCGCGGCCAACGTGCCCTACGTCCCCAGCGGCGAGGTCGGCTTTCTGCCCGCGGAGGCTCGTGAGCACGAGCCGCTGGTCGCGCTGGACGGCGGCGCGGACGGCCTCGACATACTCCGCGAGGTCGCCGCCGGCGCACCCGACTGGCTCGCCCCCGCCGGCTGTCTGGTCGTCGAGACCAGCGAGCGTCAACTCCCGTCAGCGGTCGAGGCGTTCAGAAGCGCGGGTCTGGAGACGCGGGCGGCCTACTCCGAGGAGCTGTACGCGAACGTCGTGATCGGTGTCGGGCCGGCCGGCGCGGTCAGGTCGTAGCGCCACTGCCGGACGGGCTGGGCGAAGGTGAACCGTTCGGGCCGCCGCGTCCCCAGGGGCCGTGGCCGCCCTGGAACCCGCCCGGTCCGCCCTGGCCCTTGCGGTCGAGGGTGCCCGTGAAGGCCCGGTCGGCGGTCCTGGTGCCGCTGTCGGAGCGGGTGCCGATCAGGGAGGCGGTGTCGCCCTTCTTGAGCGCGGCGGAGTTCTGGGCCGTGGCATCGGAACTCACGGTCCAGGTCCACGAGGTCCCGTCGTCGCTCTGGACGGTGACCTGGTCGCCGTCCACCTTCGTGACCGTTCCGCGCTGCCAGATCCGTACGACCCACTTGCCGGTGGAGTCGTCCTTGACCGTCGCCTCGCCGTGCACGGCCTTGCCGCCGACCCCGAACCCGAACCACATGCCGCCCCCGTGCCGGAAGCCGGGCCCACCGGGCGAGGGCGAACCGGACGGCGCGGGGGACCCGGCGGCGGGCACCGCGGCGCTGCCCGAATTCCCTGAGGTCGCCGCGTAGGCGACGCTTCCGCCCAGCGCGAGCACACCCACGGTGACCGCTGCGATGACCGCCCGGGCCCGCTTCGAACGCCGCCGCCACAGCCGGTCGAGACCGTGGTCCCGCTCGGCCCCGCCGGGTCCGGCGAGCACCTCCCACTCGGGTGCGTGGTCCGGCATCGGCGGTATCGCCCCGGCGCTGTGGTCGTCGTGTTCAGGGTCGTGCGTCACGGCTCGCTCCCTCGGCCCGGGCGCCCGGCATCCCACGGCACGCCTCCCTGTGATTCTCGACTCCCCCCGATAAGGAACAGGTAACGGCTCCCTGTGAATCCGGGGGCGGGCTCGCCCGGGTCTTTATGCAACTAGTTGCACAAACGCGGTCCCGTCCTCTACAAAAGAGGCACGACACCGCGCACGGAGGGCCCGATGAGCCGTTACCCGCACCTGCTGAACCCCCTCGACCTGGGCTTCACCACACTGCCCAACCGGGTCCTCATGGGCTCCATGCACATAGGCCTGGAAGAGGCCGAGCGCGGTTTCGAGCGCATGGCGGAGTTCTACGCGGCCCGCGCGCGGGGCGGCGTCGGCCTGATCGTCACCGGCGGTATCGCGCCCAACGAGGCCGGCCGGCCCTACGAGGGCGGCGCCAAGCTGACCACCGACGCCGAGGCCGCCCAGCACGCCGGGATCACCGCCGCCGTGCACCGCGAGGGCGGCCGGATCGCGATGCAGATCCTGCACTTCGGCCGGTACGCCTACCACCGGGACCTCGTCGCGCCGAGCCCCCTCCAGGCGCCGATCAGCCCGTTCCCGCCCCGCGCACTCACCGACGACGAGGTCGAGCAGACCATCGAGGACTACGTCCGCACGGCCCGCCTCGCCCGGCAGGCCGGCTACGACGGCGTCGAGATCATGGGCTCCGAGGGTTACCTCGTCAACGAGTTCATCGCCGCGCAGACCAACCACCGCGACGACCGCTGGGGCGGCTCCTACGAGAACCGCATGCGCTTCCCCGTCGAGATCGTGCGCCGGGTGCGCGAGGCGGTCGGCGAGGACTTCATCATCGTCTACCGGCTGTCCATGCTGGACCTCGTGCCCGGCGGCTCCACACTCGACGAAGTCATCAGGCTGGCCAAGGCGGTTGAGGCAGCCGGGGCGACCATCATCAACACCGGCATCGGCTGGCACGAGGCGCGCATCCCGACCATCGCGACCTCGGTGCCGCGCGGTGCGTACACCTGGGTGACCAAGAAGCTGATGGGCGCGGTGTCCATTCCGCTCGTCACCACCAACCGCATCAACACCCCTGAACTGGCAGAGCAGTTGCTCGCCGACGGATACGCCGACATGGTGTCGATGGCCCGCCCGATGCTCGCCGACCCGGACTTCGTCGCCAAGGCCGCCGCCGGCCGCTCCGACGCCATCAACACCTGCATCGGCTGCAACCAGGCCTGCCTCGACCACACCTTCAGCGGGAAGATCACCTCCTGCCTGGTCAACCCGCGCGCCTGCCACGAGACCGAACTCGTCCTCGCCCCAACGCGGTTGCGCAAACGCGTCGCGGTCGTCGGCGCCGGCCCGGCGGGACTCGCCTGCGCGGTCTCCGCCGCCGAACGCGGCCACCAGGTCACGCTGTACGACGCCGCGAACGAGATCGGCGGCCAGCTCAACGTCGCCCGACAGGTCCCCGGCAAGCAGGAGTTCGACGAGACGCTGCGCTACTTCCGCACGCGGCTCGACGAGCACGAGGTGGACGTACGCCTCAACACCCCTGTAACAGCAGATGACTTGGAGGACTACGACGAGATCGTCGTCGCCACCGGAGTCACCCCGCGCACCCCCGACATCCCCGGCGTCGACCACCCCAGCGTCATCGGCTACCTCGACGTCCTGCGCGACCGGGTCCCCGTCGGCGACCGCGTCGCGATCCTCGGCGCGGGCGGCATCGGCTTCGACGTCGCCGAGTTCCTCACGGACGGCGGCGACAAGGCGAGCGAGGACCCGGAGACGTACTTCCGCGCCTGGGGCGTCGACATGGACTACGCGGCCCCCGGCGGCCTCACCGCACCCGAGCGGCCCGCCCCGCCGCGCAGCGTCCACCTCCTCCAGCGCAAGGCGACCAAGGTCGGCGCCGGACTCGGCAAGACCACCGGCTGGATCCACCGCGCCGAACTCAAACACCGGGGCGTCACCATGGTCCCCGGTGTCCAGTACGACCTGATCGACGACGCCGGACTGCACGTCACCGTGGGCGAGGAGAGCACGGTCCTCGCCGTCGACACGATCGTGCTGTGCACCGGACAGGACCCGCGCCGCGACCTCTACGACCAACTGGCCGCCGCCGGACGCAGCGTGCATCTGATCGGCGGTGCCGACGTGGCCGCCGAACTGGACGCCAAACGGGCCATCAAGCAGGGCACCGAGGTCGCCGCCGCACTCTGAGAGCCGTCCCTAGGATGACCCCATGTCACTCCCGCACGCGATCCTCACCGCCCTTCTGGAGAAGCCGTCCTCGGGGCTGGAGCTGACCCGGCGCTTCGACAAGTCGATCGGCTACTTCTGGTCGGCGACACATCAGCAGATCTATCGCGAGCTGGGAAGACTGGAGGCCGAGGGCCAGATCCGGGCGCTCGCGTCCGAGCAGCCTGCCCGCGGCCAGAAGAAGAGCTACGAGGTCCTGCCCGCGGGCCGTGCCGAACTGGCCCGCTGGACCGCGTCCTCCCAGGACCCCAAGCCGCTGCGCGACACGATGCTGCTGCGGCTGCGCGCGGCGGCGGTGGTCGGCACGGACGGCATCGAGGCCGACCTGCGCCGCCATCTCGACCTGCACCGGCGGCAGTTGGCGGAGTACGAGGAGATCGAGAAGCACGACTTCCCGCCCGACAGGGACAGCCCCCAGGACCGGCTGCGGCACCTCGTGCTGCGCGCGGGCATCGACCTGGAGACCTTCTGGACGCAGTGGCTCACACACGCGATCGAGGAGTTCGCCGAGTTGCCGTAGGACATGGGGGAGGGGCCGCCGGTGGCCGGCGGCCCCTCAACCGTGGGGAAGTGAGGACGTGGGACGGTCAGAGTCGGTAGGGCTTGGCGCGTCTGCGCAGGAACCAGGCCGTCGCAATGACGCCGGTTCCCACCAGGCCCGCGCCGACTCCCAGGGTGAGCGGGCCGTAGTCCTTCGTGGCCCCGCCGAGCCCACCCATGACACCGCGCGAGGGCGAGGCCGTCGCGGTGACCCTGGGGGTCGCGGCGGCGGAGACGATCACGGACTGGGTGCCCGCGGGCGTAGTGGCGTTCTGGCACATGACGATGACGGTGTAGGTGCCCGGAGTGACGTTCGTCCAGGCGGTGGACTGGCTGACGGTGGTGCCCGCCAGGGTCGCCTTCCGCCCCTCGGCGAAGCTCGCCTGGCTGCTGGTGAGCAGTGAGCCGGTGCCCCAGACGCCGGTGGTGCGGTTCTGGGAACACGAGCTGGTCGTGACCGAGACGGTGGTCCCGGTGGTGCTCACGGAAATCCCCGAGGCCGCGCCGGCGGGGCCGGCGGTGAGGGCGAGGGGGAGAGCGGCGGCGGCTGTCACGGTCAGGCCGGAGCGGAGTAGGAGCTGAAAAGTGCGCATGGGACTGCCCTCCAACGGCACGGTTGGCGGAACATCCCTTGCGCCGCCGGGATCGGGAAACGGCCGTGCTGCCTCCAAGGAAGCCAACGTGCCCCCGGCCCGTCCCGCACCCGGACGGCGACCGGGCAGGTGACGGATTCCTTCGTCCGGCCCAGGGGTGGTGTGGGGGCAGGGGGTGGACGGGCCTGCGCGGGTTCATCGTCTGGGTGTGGGCTCACCACATGTGTGGGCTCACCATGTGGGCGCCACACGGAGCAGCCGCTCCTGTACGAGCGTGATGTGCGGGTTGTCCGGAGAGCCGGGGCGGCGGGTGAGATACGAGGTGTTGATCGGCGGGTCCTCGGGTGTCAGCAGCGGCACCAGCGCGCCGGACGCCAGTTCGTCCAGGCAGAGATACCGGGGGAGCACGGTGATCCCGGCACCCGCCACGACCGCCGCCAGCACCCCGCGCAGATCGGGCACCGTGATCGCGGCCTGCCCGCCGAGCCGGGTACCGAACACGTGGCGCCAATAGCGCCGGGCGATCGGCAGATCCTCCGCGTACGACACGAGGGGCACCCCGCGCAGCGCGGCGGGCCCCTCCGCCGCGACCCGCCCGGCGCCGATGCGCTCCGCCCACGCGGGCGCGGCGAGCAGCACGAACTCCTCGTCCGCCAGCGGCTCCCAGGTCAGCGTCCGCCCGCGCGGCCGGGCGGTGGCGATCACCAGGTCGAAACGGCCGCCCCGCAGCCCGTCGAGGAGGTCGTCCGTCAGCCCCGGGCTGACCCGCAGCCGTACGCCCTCCTCGGTCAGCGGTGCCAGGGCGGGCAGCACCCGGGTGCACAGCAGCTCGGCCGGTCCCGCGACCTGCACGGGCTCCGGGGGCTGGTCGGTGCCGAGGGCGGCGCGGTCCGCCACGACGGCGAGCTCGTCCAGGGGTGCCGCGACCTGCGCGGCCAGCTGGTCCGCCACCGAGGTCGGCACGACACCGCGCGACCGCCGCTCGAACAGCTCCCGGCCCAACTGCTCCTCCAGCGACCGGACATGAGTCGTCACCGTCGGCTGCGACAGCCCGAGCAGCCGTCCCGCCGCCGTGAACGAACCGGCCCGGTGCACGGCGAGGAACGTGCGCAGGAGGGAGAGGTCGAGCGGCCCCGCCGGGCTATGGGTCTCCCTATGGGCATCCCTATGGGTCATGCCGACAACTCTAGGAAACTCCTATGGCACGGCCTCGCCCGTCGTCACCGTCCGCTCCGCCGAGAACCCTCCCCACGTACCGTCGGGCAGTCGCGCCCTGAGTCGCACCCGGTGGCTGTCGCCGGCCTCCCGGCCCACGTAGAAGCTGTAGGTCGCCCGGTCGCGCGGCGCGGTCCCGCCCCAGACCAGCGAGGTGGCCGGCTGCCCGTCGAGGTGGATCTGGTACTCCGTGACCACCCCGTCCGTGCGCGGCGGCACCCAGGACAGGTCGATGTAGTACGCCCCGTCGTCGCCCCGGCGCGTCTTCACGCCGAAGTCCGTGGGGGCGGTGCCCCGCCCGTCGTCGCTGCCCGGTGCCGTGGTCAGCGGGACGGCCGTACTCGCGGGCGAGAGGTTGTCGGCGGCGTCCCGGGCCCGCACGGTGAAGGAGTAGCGCGTGCCGGGCCGCAGCCCCGTGACCACGGTCGCCGTCTGGGCGCCGCCCACACTGTGGATCTTCGCCCCGCCCTGGTAGATGTCGTACGACACCACACCCCGGTCGTCCGTGGAGCCGCCCCAGGACAGTTGCACCGCCCGGCTGCCGATGGCCCGGCCCTGCGGTGAGCTCGGGCGGGTGGGCGCCGAGTGGTCCGCCGCGACGGCGACCGGCGTCCGCGCCTTCACCGCCCGGCTGCGTGGTCCCAGGCGGCCGTCGGTGTCCCGGGCCCGCACGGTGAAGGCATACATGGTCGCGGGCTTGAGCCTGGTGACGTCCACCATGTGCTCGGAACCCGGTACTTCCTTCACTTTCGTGGTGTCCCGATATATCTCGTAGGTGCGGACGCCCGGGCTCGACGTCACCGCGTCCCACATGACATGCACGCTGGTCGCACTTCCCGCCGCGGCCGTGACGCCGACCGGGGCACCGGGCGCGTGGCCGTCCGTGTCGCCGCCCGTGCCGCAGGAGGCGAGCAGCAGGAGCGCGGCACAGGTGAGGGCGGCACGGGGGAGAGTGAGGGTGGCCCGGACGCGTCGCACGATTCTGCCTCCCCGGCATTGCACGGGCATCACACGACCTGAAAGGTCCGGACCAATATGACGCGGGTGGGGCAATCGCATCAAGAGGGGCGCCGTTGAAGATCGGTCGCGAACGTTACGTATGCTGATTCCTCACGGCTGAACTCACCCCTGTGAGTGGGGAGTTCATGCCGGTGGCGCGGACCGCTGTCGTCGCTGATCCCGCGCCGGCGCGGGTGGTCGGGCGGCCGGGGCCGACATGGGCTCGGGCCCCCGGCCCCCGTCGGGGGCGACCTGGACTCGCCGGGATTCGGGGGCGTGCACCGTCCGGCCCCCTATCAGTGGCCGCGCGATCGGACCGGTACCAGGGTGGGCTGAGTGTCCGTCAGATCCCCCAGGAGAGGATCCTCATCGTGCGTGTCCAGACGCTGACGTTGGTCGCGGCCGGCGCCGTCCTGCTCGCCCCGACCGCGCTTCCCGCCTCGCCCGCCGCATTCGTCCGACCCCAAGCGGGGCCGGCGGCGCTGCGCGAGGGCGACGTCGCGGCGGCCGACCTGCTGGCCAAGGTGCGTGACTGCGTCCCCGTCTCGCGCGGCCGGTACCGCACCGACGACGGGGAACCCGCGTCGATCCCGGTGTGCGGCACCAAGGAGGCCGTCTACTGGAAGGCCGACATGGACATCGACTGCGACGGGCAGGCCGGTACCCGCTGCAACGCGCGCACCGACCCGGTCTTCGCGGCCATGACGGCGTACCAGCAGTCCGACGGCCGCTACCTGGACGCCGAGCGGCTGCCGTACATCGTGGTTCCGGCCGCCAGCGCCCTCTGGAACCACCGGGACCACCGGATCGGCGGCGGTTCGGTCGCCGCCGTCGTCTACCGGGACCGGGTGCAGTACGCCGTCGTAGGAGACGTCGGGCCGCGCGACATCATCGGCGAGGCGTCCTACGCCACGGCCAAGGCCCTCGGCATCCCTGCCGATCCGCGCGGCGGCGGGACGGACACCGGGGTCACCTACATCGTGTTCAAGGACTCCCGGGTGAAGCCCATCGAGGACCATGCCGCCGCCGTCGAGACGGGGCAGCGGCTGGCGCGGCTGTTCGTGGGGCGACCACGGGGAGGAGCGGTCGAGCCGGCGGGGTCGTAGCACGCTGTCGGCCGAGTCCTCCGGAGGGGCGTCAGACCGCCGACCAGCCGTCGTCGACCGGCAGGATCACGCCGTTGATGTTGCTCGCCGCGTCCGAGGCGAGGAACACGATCGCGGCGGCCTGCTCCTCGGGCTGGGCCACGCGGCCGACGTTGACGAAGTGCGGGCCGAGCGCCGCCGGGCCGAGGGCGGTCCGGTCGGCGTCCACGGAGATGTTGGTCGCCGTACCGCCCGGGGCGATGGCGTTGGCGCGGATGCCCTGCTTGCGGTACATCACCGCGAGCGACTTCGTCAGGCCCACGACCCCGTGCTTGGAGGCCGTGTAGGCGGCGCCCGCCGCGCTGCCGCGGAAGCCCGCCTCCGAGGCGGTGTTCACGATGGCGCCCCGGCCCGCCGCCAGCATGTGCGGCAGCACGGCCCGGGTCAGGAGGAAGGGCGCGGTCAGATTGACCCGGATGACCCGCTCCCACTCCGCGTCGGCCACGTCCGCCAGCGCCGACATACGGTCCATGATCCCCGCGTTGTTCACCAGGACGTCGACCCCGCCGAAACGCTCCACGGCGGTCGCGGTCACCTCGTCGACGACCGCCTGCTCGCTCAGGTCGCCCGTGACCGCGACAGCCGTACCGCCCGCCTGCTCCATCTCCTTGACGACCGCCTCGGCGCCGTCGGCGTTCAGGTCGGCCACCACGACCTTGGCACCCGCCGCGGCGAAGGCCAGCGCGGTGGCGCGCCCGATGCCCGAACCCGCTCCGGTGACGATGACGCTGCGTCCGTCGAGTCCACTGGTCATGAGGTGCTCCTGTTCGTCGTGCGAGGGCTCCACGCCCGTTGTGCGCTCACCATACGACTTAATGTCTGCGAGTGACATAAAGTCATGGTCGGGTCATGGTGCAGAATCCCGGGAGGTCACGACCGCAGCCGGAGGGGAACTGATGACCGCATCCAGCGGACGCACGGGACGACCGCCGCTCACCGAGGCGCGCAAGGCCGAAATCCGGCTGGAGATCGCCCGGGCGGCAGTGGAACTGTTCGTCGCCCAGGGCGTGGCGGCGACCACCGGCGAGCAGATCGGACAGGCGGTCGGCGTCTCGGCGCGCACGGTGTGGCGCTACTTCCCGAGCAAGGAGAGCTGCGTACGGCCGCTGTTCTCGGCCGGTATCGACGTCATCGCCGCCCGGCTGCGGGAGTGGCCGCACGACCTCCCCCTGGAGGACCTGTTCGCCCCGAACCTCGCGACCGACCTGCTCGCCGCGACCGGCCCCGACGGCGCCACGGGCAGCGCACTGGTACGCCTCACCCGCACCGAACCGGGCCTGCGCGCGATCTGGCTCCAGACCTACGACGAGGCGGAACCGGCGTTCGCCCGCGCCCTGGCCGACCGCGCCGGCCTGCCCGCAGGCGACCTGCGCCCCATGATCCAGGCGGCGATGCTCAACGCGGCACTGCGCGCGGCCGTCGAACGCTTCGCGTGGAGCCCGCCCGGGACCGCGACGGACGCGGCGACCGGGGAGGCCGAGGTGGCGGAGACGCTGCGCGCGGCGCTGGTGATCGCGGCGAAAGGGGTCTCGTGACGCTCGTGACGTAGGAGGGGGTTTCGGGGCGGGCCCTTCAACAGGTGGGTGTCTCACACCTTCCGATACGTGTACGCCTCCACGGCTGCCGCCTCCACCGCATCGAGGTCCGCTCCGGTCGACGCCGTGACGACCGCGGCCACCGCGCCCTCGACGAACGGGGCGTCCACCAGGCGGGTGCCGGGCGGGAGTTCGTCGCCCTCGGCGAGCAGGGCCTTCACGGTGAGTACGGCGCTGCCCAGGTCGGTGAGGACGGCGACTCCGGCGCCGCGGTCGACGGACGCGGCAGCGGCGGCGATCAGTTCGGAACTCGTGCCGAGTCCGCCGCTCTCGGTGCCGCCGGCCGGCGCGAGCGGCACGGCCGCGCCCGAGCCAGCCAGTCCCCGCGCCAACTCGGCCACGGAAGCGGCGACTTGGGCGCTGTGCGACACCAGCACGATGCCCACGAGGTTCTTGTCACTCACCGTCGGCCTCCGCGGCTTCCTGGAGCGCGGCGATCAACAGTGCCGAGGACGTGGCGCCCGGGTCCTGATGTCCGATGCTGCGCTCCCCGAGATAGCTCGCCCGGCCCTTGCGGGCCTGCAACGGCGTGGTGGCCCGCGTGCCCTCCTCGGCGGCGGCATGCGCCGCGGCGAAGCCGTCCGGGAGCGCGTCGAGCGCCGGGACGAGGGTGTCGATCATGGTCTTGTCCCCGGGCGCGGCCCCGCCGAGGGTCATGACCGCCTCGACCCCGACACGCAGCGCGTGGGCGAACTCCGCCTCGCTCACCTCGGCGGCGTCCCCGAGCGCCTTGCCGGTGCGGCGCAGCAGCGTGCCGTAGAGCGGTCCCGAGGCGCCGCCGACGGTGGATATGAGCTGGCGCCCGGCGAGGGTGAGGACGGCGCCGGGGGTGTCCGGCGCCTCCTTCTCCAGGATGGCCGCCACGGCGGTGAACCCGCGCTGCAGGTTCGCGCCGTGGTCGGCGTCGCCGATGGGTGAGTCGAGGTCGGTGAGCCGTTGCGCCTCGCGGGCGACGGAGGCGGCGGTCGCCGTCATCCAACGGCGGAAGAAGTCGGCGTCGAGCACTGGATCTCCTTGCCTGGTGGGTGAGTTGGCCGAACGCGCCGACGTGTCACACGCCCCAACGCAGCCCCGGCGTCTTCACCGGCGCGTCCCACAGCCGCAGCAGTTCCTCGTCGATCTGGCACAGGGTGACCGAGGCGCCCGCCATGTCGAGGGACGTGACGTAGTTGCCGACCAGTGTGCGGGCGACGGCGACCCCGCGCTCGGCGAGCACCCGCTGCACCTCGGCGTTGAAGCCGTACAACTCCAGGAGCGGGGTCGCGCCCATGCCGTTGACCAGGACCAGGACCGGATTGCGCGGCGGCATGTCCTCCAGGATCGCGTGCACGGCGAAGTCCGCGATCTCGCCGGAGGTCATCATCGCCCGCCGCTCACGGCCCGGCTCGCCGTGGATGCCGACGCCCAACTCCAGTTCGCCCGGCGGCAGATCGAAGGTGGGGCTGCCCTTGGCCGGGGTGGTGCAGGCGCTGAGCGCGACGCCGAAGCTGCGCGAGTTCTCGTTGACCTGCCGGGCGATCGCCGTCACCCGGTCCAGCGGCTGCCCCTCGGCCGCGGCGGCACCGGCGATCTTCTCCACGAACAGGGTGGCGCCGGTTCCGCGCCGCCCCGCGGTGTAGAGGCTGTCGGTGACGGCCACATCGTCATTGACCAGCACCTTGGCGGTCCGGATGCCCTCGTCCTCGGCGAGCTCGGCCGCCATGTCGAAGTTGAGGACGTCCCCCGTGTAGTTCTTCACGATGAACAGCACCCCGGCCCCACTGTCCACGGCCGCCGCGGCGCGCACCATCTGGTCGGGCACCGGCGATGTGAACACCTCACCGGGACAGGCCGCCGACAGCATCCCCGGACCCACGAACCCACCGTGCAACGGCTCGTGCCCAGACCCGCCACCGGAAACAAGCGCGACCTGCCCGGCCACGGGAGCGTCCCGCCGTACGATCACCCGGTTCTCGACGTCCACGGTCAACTCGGGATGGGCGGACGCCATACCTCGCAGCGCGTCCGTGACCACGGTCTCCGCGACGTTGATCAACATCTTCATGGGTACCTCCTGGCGAGACTGGCAGATGGGCCTCTGACCTGTGTCTTTGCTGGTCAGTGAAGGGTTGTGGCGGTCATCGATCTTGGCGGTCCATGGCGGTCGGAAGCGGGTTCCGGCGGGGGAGTCCGTAGGGGAAGTATCGACCTTGCGGGAGCGAAGGTCACGAGCTGGGACGCTCATGGGCGTGGACGCCCGCAGGACTCACCGCACGGCCTCATGGCGAGATCACCGAATTGCCGTCGATACACCGCTCCCGCCGACGCGATCACCGCCGTCCGCTTGTAGGCCATCCATGAACGCGAGCCCCAGCCCACTCGACAACTTCACAGTGGGGGCGGAAAGGAAGACCGCGCCCCGCTGAACTGCCATGCCCACAAGCCCCGATGGAGGTGGCTGTGGCCTCGACCGCGGAAATCCTGGGATCGCCCGTGCCCGCCGAGTCTGTGTATGCGGGCACAGTCACGTCTCCGATGCATGGGTCGAACCGGTTCGACGGAACCTAGCAGCGCGGAAATCCACCGGCAATACCTCCGGCGGAGGCTGTCGCGGCAGCCCCCTGTGCAGGTGTCTCTGTTGCTCCCTCTGGATTCCAAGCGTGTTACGGGAAGTGTCGCGAGAGGTGTTGACAGTGGCGGGGGGTGTTCCTACCTTCACTTCACGCGAACCGGTTCGACGGCTGGTTCGCGGTATCGGAAACATCGAACCGGTTCGATCCATCCAAGGAGTGCCCGTGAACATCGGTGAGATCGCCCGGCGAGCCGGTGTCTCGCGGAGCACCGTGTCCTACGCGCTGAGCGGCAAGCGCCCCGTGTCGGAGGACACCCGGCGGAAGATCCAGCGCGTCATCGACGAGCTGGGCTACCGGCCCAACGCCAGCGCACGCGCCCTGGCCAACGGCCGGACCAACACGATCGGCCTGGTCTTCCCGCCGGCCGGCAACCACTACACCGGGATGCAACTCGACTTCATCGGCAGCGTGGTGGAGGCTGCCGCCGCCCGGGACTACGACGTACTGCTGTCTCCCAGCGGCGTCGACAGCGACCGCTCGTTCCAGCGGATGCTGGGGGAGCGGCGGGTCGACGGCGCGATCCTGATGGAGATCAGACTGGAGGACGACCGGGTCGATCACCTGGCAGCCCTCGACTTCCCCTCCGTCGCCATCGGCCGGACCGCACATCCCGAGGGCACCTGGTGGGTCGGCCTGGACCACACCGCGCTGGCTGCGGCGTGCGTCCACCATCTCGCGGACCTCGGTCACCGCAGGGTCGCCTTCGTCAACCGTCCCGAGCAGCTCCTGCGGGCCGGATACGAGTCGGCACACCGGGGCCTCGACGGCTTCACCAAGGCCGCGGCCGAACGCGGGCTGGCCGTCCGGACGTACTGCTGCGGGGACGATGCCGCGTCCGGCCAGGCCTGCCTCGAACAGATCCTGCACGACGACCCGGCCACCACGGCCCTGGTCACCCTCAACGAGGCCGCGCTCGGCGGCCTGTACCGCGGGCTGTCCCAGGCCGGCCGTCATGTACCGCGCGACTTCTCCGTCACCGGAGTCGTGGCAGGCCGCTGGGCGGAGACGGTGACCCCGCAGCTCACCGCGGCGGACGTACCGGCCGAGGAGATGGGCCGACACGCCGTCGACCTCCTCGTCGAGCGGCTCGACCACCCCGACGCACCGCCCCGGCACCACCTGCTGACCCCGCCCATCTCGCTGCGAGCCAGCACAGGGCCCGGCACCGGCACGCGGTCGTCCATCGAGGCCCGCTGACCTAGCCCCGCCCCCACCGCCTGCTCACCACGGATCACGGGCACCGGCGTCACCCTCATCGCCGCCGTGGCGGTCCGGCGTGTCCGCTTCCCCCCTCGTCACCCTCCCTCGGCACCTCCATGCCAAAAACGAAGGAACGCGCAATGCACAGCTCCCTCAGACGACTCCGCCTCACCGCCGCGACCATGACCGTCCTCGCCGTCGCCGGTACCGCCACCGCCTGTTCCTCCGGGTCGGGCAGCACCGGTACCAAGGCGGCGGACAGCGGCACTTACACGATCTGGGACCCGTACCCGCAGTTCGACAAGAGCTCCGCGTGGACGAAGCTGCTCGACGCCTGCGGCACCAAGGCCGGGGTGAAGATCAAGCGGACCGCGTTCGACACCAGCGACCTGGCGAACAAGGCACTGCTCGCCGCCCAGCAGGACAACTCCGCCGACGTCCTCGTCGTCGACAACCCGGTGGTGTCGACCCTGGCCGAGGCCGGCGTCCTCACCACGACCGCGGACAACAAGCTGGACACCTCGAAGACGGACGCCAACCTCCTCGCCGCCGGACAGACGGGCGGCAAGACGTACGGAACGCCGATCGGCGCCAACACCCTGGCCCTCTACTACAACAAGAAGGTGCTGAAGCAGGCCGGGGTGGACATAGCCACGGTCAAGGACTGGAAGTCGCTGACCGCCGCGCTCGCGAAGGTCAAGGCGGCGGGCAAGAAGGGCATCACGTTCTCCGCGATCGGCACGGAGGAGGGCACCTTCCAGTTCCTGCCCTGGTACTGGGGATCGGGCGCCCAACTGACCGCGCTCGACTCGGAGAAGGCCGTCTCCGCACTGACGCTGTGGAAGGACTGGCTGAAGAACGGCTACGCCCCGAACTCGGTCCTCAACAACACCCAGACCACCAGCTGGCAGGAGTTCGCCACCGGCGACTACGCGTTCAGCGAGAACGGCACCTGGCAGCTCGCCAACGCCAAGAAGGCCGGCTTCGAGTACGGAGTCGTCCCCGTCCCGGCCGCCGACGGCGGCAACGCGTCCGCCCCGACCGGCGGCGAGTTCGTCACCATCCCGGTCCAGGGCAAGACCGACCGCTACGCCACATCCCAGAAGATCGTGACCTGCCTGACCAGCACCGACAACCTCCTCAACACCGACACCACGCTGTCCTACGTGGCACCCACCACCGAGGTCCAGGACAAACAGGTCACCGCGAACGCCGAGTTGAAGCCCTGGGTCGACGCGGTCAAGGCCGCCAAGGGACGCACCAGCGACGACCTGGGCACCAAGTACCCGAAGATCTCCGAGCAGTTGTGGAAGGCGGTCCAGTCCGCCCTCAGTGGTGCGCAGTCACCGAAGGACGCACTGGCCGCGGCGCAGTCCGCCGTCAAGTAGCCGGGAACCAGAGCCTGTTGATGAGCCACACGACTAAAGTGCCGCACCGGCGGCCCGTGCGCCTGGCCAGTGATGCGGCCCCCACCGCACACCCCCGGGCCCGGCGCCGCCCCACCTCTCAGCAGTGGGCCGCCTGGGGATTCCTCACCCCGGTGACCCTCTACCTCGTCCTCTTCTACGCCTATCCCCTCTACCGCAACATCGACCTGAGCCTGCGCAACTACACCGTCCGGTCCTTCGTCCAGGGCGACGCCCCCTTCACTGGCCTGGCGAACTACCGCACCGTCTTCGACGACCCGACCTTCGCCCCGGCCCTGCTCCACACCGTGGTCTTCACCTCCGTGTGCCTGGTCTTCCAGTACGCCATCGGCCTGGCCCTCGCGGTCTTCTTCAACCAGCGGTTCCGGCTGTCGGCCACCCTGCGCGCGCTGTTCCTGGTGCCGTGGCTGCTGCCGCTGATCGTGTCGGCGTCCACCTGGTCGTGGATGCTCAACAGCGACTCCGGTGTCGTCAACGCCGTACTCCACGCCGTCGGCATCGGACCGGTCAACTGGCTGACCGCACCGGGCTGGTCACTGGCCTCGGTGATCATCGCGAACATCTGGATAGGCGTCCCCTTCAACCTCGTCGTCCTCCACAGCGGCCTCCAGTCCATCCCCGCGAGCCTCTACGAGGCCGCGGCCCTCGACGGGGCGAACGCCTGGCAGCGGTTCTGGCGGATCACCTTTCCGCTGCTGCGCCCGGTGTCCGCGATCACCCTGCTGCTGGGCCTCGTCTACACGCTCAAGGTCTTCGACATCATCTGGATCATGACCAAGGGCGGCCCGGCGGACTCCTCCACCACCTTCGCCACCTGGTCCTACCAACTCGGCTTCGGCAACCTGTTGCCCGCTTTCGGCCCCGGAGCGGCCGTCGGCAACCTGCTAGTGGTCGCCGCCCTGGTGTTCGGACTGGTCTACGTCAGGGTCCAGCGGAAGCAGGCACTGTCATGAACGGCACCGTCATGAACCGAAGCACCGGCCGTACGTGGTGGCAGACGGCCATCGGCGTCCTGCTCACCGCGGTGATGCTCTTCCCGGTCTACTGGATGCTCAACGTGTCCTTCACCCGCGACCAGGACATGCGCAAAAGCCCGCCGGACCTGATCCCCCTGCACGGCACCCTGACGGGCTACCGAGCCGTCCTGGACCAGCAGTTGCCCTACCTCGGCACCAGCCTCGTCATCGGCCTGGGCACGGTAGTACTGACAGTGGCCCTGGCCGCACCGGCCGGCTACGCCCTGGCCAAACTCCGCCCCTGTGGCGGCGGCGTCCTCAGCTTCCTCTTCCTGGTCGCCCAGATGATCCCCGGCATCATCATGGCGATGGGGTTCTACGCCATCTACCTCAGCCTCGGCCTGCTCCAGTCGGTACCCGGCCTGATCGTCGCGGACTCCACGCTGGCCGTGCCGTTCGCGGTGCTGATCTTCACCGCGTTCATGTCCGGCATCCCCGGCGAACTCCTCCAGGCCGCGAAGACGGACGGCGCCGGGCCGGTGCGCACCTTCCGGTCGATCGTGCTGCCCATGAGCCGCAACTCCATCGTCACGGTGTCGCTGTTCGCGTTCCTGTGGTCCTGGTCCGACTTCGTCTTCGCCAGCACCCTGGCCAACGGTGGCGCGCACGAGCCGATCACCCTCGGCATCTACCACTACATCGGCAACAACAACCAGCAGTGGAACGCCATCATGGCCACCGCCGTCGTGGCCTCACTGCCCGCCACGGTGATCCTGGTCCTCGCCCAGCGCTATGTGGCCGCCGGCGTGACCGCAGGCGCCGTCAAGGACTGACCCCTCCCCGATTCCTGCTCGCCCTTGGGCCAATCACCCCTGCCCACGTGCCGATCACCCCTGCTCCAGAAACGAGTCACGCTGCATGACCGCCGCCCCGTCCGGCCCGGCCTTCTCCGTCCACGACATCCCGTTCAGCACGAGCGGGTCATGGTTCGGCATCTCACCCGTGGTGGCGGAGAAGACGTACGCCGAAGACCTGCACCTCGTCTCGCACCAGAACGGCATGCACGCCGTGCTGCGCCTCGTCCCGCTCGACCCGGCCACCGGCGACCGCGCCGCCACCAGCCCGCACGCGACACCGAGCCTGCTCAGCTGGACCGGTACCGCAGGCCGCATCGACCTCGCCTACGAATCGTCGGACACCGTACGCCTACGTGGTGACGGGCTCGGTCTGCACATCGGCGCGGCGGCGGCCGTACTGACGCCGTTCAGCGGCACCTATTTCTACGGCGAACCCGGCACTGGCGCCTATGTGTTCACCTCGTACGAGACCGGTCGGCGCTACCGCGTCACCGTCCTGTCGGGAACCGTGACCGAGGCGTCCGGCACGCAGAGTCTGGGCAGCGCCGCGCGAGGTGTCTCGATCGCAGCCGAGGCCGGGGCGGCCTGGGAAGTCGCGGTCGAGGAGTACGAGACCGCGCGCCGTCCGTACGCGTCCCCGGCCCCCTTCGACCAGGTCGTGGACACCGCGCGCGACGCGTTCGGCGCCTTCGCCGATTCGGTCGCACCATGGCGTACGTCCGAGACGCCCGCCGCGGAACTCGCCGCCTACGTGCTGTGGTCCGCGACGGTCCGGCCGCTGGGCTTCGTCACCCGGCCCGCGGTGCTGATGTCGAAGCACTGGATGGACAAGGTGTGGAGCTGGGACCACTGCTTCAACTCCCTTGCCCTGGCTGCCGGAAGCCCCGTACTCGCTCTGGACCAGTTCTCCCTGCCCTTCGACCACCAGGACGAGACCGGCGCGCTGCCCGACTCGGTGACCCACTCGGAGATCCTCTACAACTTCGTCAAGCCCCCCATCCACGGCTGGGCCCTCCGCCACCTGCGCCGACGGCTCCCCGAGCCACTCAGCCAGGCGGAGTTGGCGAAGGTGTACGACCGGCTGGTCCGCTGGACGGAGTTCTGGCTCACCATGCGGCGCGCACCCGGGGCCGCCCTCCCGCACTACCAGCACGGCAACGACAGCGGCTGGGACAACGCCACCACCTTCGACCCCGAGCGCGTGATCGTCAGCGCCGATCTCGCCGCGTTTCTCGTCCTGCAACTGCGTGAACTCGCCGAAATGGCAGGCGAGTTGGGGCTGTCGGACGACACGCGCAGATGGACGCGAACGGCCGACGCGACGCAGGCCGCGCTGCTCGACGAGCTGTGGACCGGCAACCGGTTCGTCGCCCGCTCGGCACACAGCGGGGTCACCTGGACCAGCTCCAGCCTGCTCGACCTGATACCCGTCGTGCTCGGCGAGCACCTGCCCGAAAGCATCGGCGACGCGCTGGCCGACCGCATCGAGGCCCACCTCACCGCGTACGGTCTCGCCACCGAACTGCCCACCTCACAGCGCTACTTGGACGACGGCTACTGGCGCGGCCCGATCTGGGCCCCGTCCACCGTCCTGATCGAGGACGGCCTGCGCCGCGCCGGCCACGAGCGCCTCGCGGACGAGATCAGCAACCGCTTCCGCGCCCTGTGCGAGACCTCGGGCTTCGCCGAGAACTTCGACGCTCTTACCGGCGCGGGTCTGCGCGACCGCGCCTACACCTGGACCGCCAGCAGTTACCTCCTCTTCGCCGAGGCCCACGAGTCCCGGCGCGCCGAGGCCACCGAGACCGCCGAGGCCGTCGGCGGCTGACAGACCACCTGGGCCGTCCACGCCCAGGCAGCACCCCCTCAACCAGGAGCCGCCATGCACACCACACCGCCACCCCGAACAGCACGCAGACACCGCCCCGGACGGCGAGCGGCCTCGGCCCTCGTCACCCTGTTCGCCGCACTGGCCGGGACCCTCCTGCCCGCCGCCCCCTCCCAGGCCGCCGACACCTCCGTCACCGTCGACTTCTCCACCGCGGGCGGCGCCCCCACGTACCACGCCTCCGGCATGATCTACGGGATGACCCCGGACGGCTCGCTGCCGCAGGACCACTTCTTCACCGACATCAAGTGGCACTTCATGCGAGCCGGGGGCGCCCAGCTCAACAGCGGCGGCTACGCCACCAGCCTCGCCGACTACCAGACCCGTTGGGCGTCCACCCTCGCCCAGTACAAGCGCACCGCGGCCCTCGGCGGCACCTTCGTCCTCCTGCCGCACGACCTGTGGGGCGCCGATGGCACCACCACTCAGGGCTGGCCCGGCGACAACGGCGACTGGACGCAGTTCGACGCCTTCGTCACCCAGCTCATCAGTGACGTCAAGGCCAACAACATGACGGTCCAGTGGGACCTGTGGAACGAGCCCGACGGCAGCGGCTTCTGGGGCGCGTCCCAGACGCAGTACCTCCAGATGTGGTCGCGCTTCTACGCCAGGGTCCGCGCCGCGTTCCCCGCCCAGCTCATCGTCGGCCCCAGCATCGCGGGCCAGCCGAACTCCTCCAACAGCTGGTGGACGACGTATCTGACGTACATCAAGGCGAACAACGTCGCGCCCGACATCTACAGCTGGCACGACGAACCCGGCGACCCCGCCACCGACGTCGGCCGCGCCAACTCCACGCTCGCCGCAGCCGGGTTGACCAACACCCGGGCGTACCAGATCAACGAGTACGCCACCCTGTCCATGCAGTCCCCGGGCGGCGGCGCCTGGTTCATCGGCCGCCTGGAACGCGCCGGCGCCGACGGCCTGCGCGGCAACTGGGCCTCCGGAACCGCCCTGCACGACAACGAGGCCAACCTGCTCACCAAGAACAGCGCGGGCCAGTACCGGCCGCTCGGCGAGTGGTTCATGTACCGCTACTACGGCTCCCAGACCGGCAACATCGTCAAGCTCACGCCGGGCACCGGCACCGACGGTCTGGCGACCAAGGACAACTCGGCAGGAAACGCCAAGGTGTTGCTCGGCAGCAGCGGCAACACCGGCACGGTCACCGTCAACCTGACCGGGCTCAACACCACGTCCGTCGTGGCGAACAGCCAGGTCCGCGCCGTCGTCCAGCGCGTCCCGTACAACAGCGGGGCCGCCGTCACCGGCCCGGAGACCATCGCCGACACCACCCTCACGGTCAGCGGCAACTCCGCCTCGGTGAGCCTCCCTTGGACGAACGCCAAGGACGGCTACACCGTCACCTTGCTGTCCCCGTCCAACACCACCGTCTCCACGGTCGCCGTGAGCCAGAACAGCGGCCAGTGCCTGGACGACACGGGTGTCAGTACCGCCAACGGTACGCAGTACCAGCAGTATTACTGCGAGGGCGGCTACCAGCAGATGCTCGACCTCAAGCCGGTCAGCGGCAGGACCAACACCTACACCGTGGTCAACGAGCTGAGCGGCAAGTGCCTGGACGTCTCGGGCGCCTCCACCGCCGACGGCGCCGCCGTCATCCAGTACACCTGCAACGGCGCCACCAACCAGCAGTTCACCCTCAACCCCGTCACCGCGCTCGGCAACAGCCACGACTACCAGCTGGTCGCCGTCCACAGCGGCAAGTGCGTCGACGTCACCGGCGTCTCGACGACCGCCGGTGCGCTGGTCCACCAGTGGACCTGCGACGCGGCGAGCGTACTGAGCACCAAGAAGAACCAGATCTGGCGGCTGCTCGGCAAGAGCTGACCGCCGTCACGTATGACGATGCGGAGCGGCGGTTCGCCTGCCTCTCCGCATCGTTCGACTGAGTGGCCTCGCCGTCTACCTCGCCGAGGAGGGCATCCTCAACCGCGTGCTCGGCTTGCCGACGGCGTGGGGATGAAAAGCACGTCGTCGGTGCCGTACCACCTCGAAAACCTCGGCCTCCACCCGCATGGGCGACCTCGGCGTACGGCGGTCACACGGTCTCGGGCACGCCGTTCGACGTGGGGGCCGGGATTGTCTTGGTGGGGAGTTCGGTGGGCGGCGCCGGGGAGGTGGCCGAGGCCGTTTCCCGGGCGAGGAAGGAGCCGAGTTCGCCGATGGTGCTCATGAGGGGGGCGGGGAAGACGACGGTGGTGTTCTTGTCGACGCCGATCTCCACCAGGCTCTGCAGGTTGCGGAGTTGGAGGGCGAGGGGGTGGGCCATCATCGTGTCGGAGGCGTCGCCGAGTGCGGCGGCGGCCAGGGACTCGCCCTCCGCGTTGATGATCTTCGCTCGCTTCTCCCGCTCGGCCTCGGCCTGGCGGGCCATGGCGCGCTTCATGGTGTCGGGCAGCTGGATGTCCTTCAGCTCCACCAGCGTGACCTGAACACCCCAGTCCGCGGTGGTCACATCGAGGATCTGGCGGATGTCGAGGTTGATGCGGTCGGTCTCCGACAGGGTCTCGTCGAGCGTGTGCTGTCCGACGACTTTCCGCAGGGTGGTCTGGGCGATCTGGTTGATCGCCGCGTGGACGTTCTCGACGGCGATGACCGACTTCACCGCGTCGGCCACCCGGAAGTAGGCGACCGCGGACACGTCGACGCTCACGTTGTCCCGGGTGATGATGCCCTGGGACTGGATGGGCATGGTGACGATCCGCAGGGACACCCGGTGCAGGACGTCGACGAACGGGATGATGACCCGCAGTCCCGGGGACCGGGTTCCGACCAGGCGGCCGAAGCGGAACAGCACTCCCTGCTCGTACTGCTTGACGATTTTCACGGCCATCGCGAGTGCCAGGACGGCAAGAACCGCGACGACGACCAGAAGGAAGACCAGAACTTCCATGTGCTGCTCCTCGGATGAGGACCACGTCGTTGTCGCGAGGTCCCGATGATGGGGTGGCGGCGCCTGAGCCACGCCGCCGCATGAGCGGGGCGTGACGCGGTATGGACCGCGGGCCGCCGTGCGTCCAGCATTGCTCGCCGCGTACGTCTGCCGCTTGGGCCGAACGGTCCCCGAGGAGGCGGTTGCAGGGGTGTCCCGGGCGCCTTGGGCACAGGCCGCACGGAGCCCGCGATCACACGGTTGGCGACGCCGTCTGCGACCAACGCGTCCGGCCCTGGTGGCCGAGGGGGCCAGACGGCCCTTCCCATGACCGAGTGGCCCCTTTCGCACGTGGTGGATCCCGCGTGTCAATGGGACGGAGAGCGCGGTCCGTGCGGCAGTTGCCACGGGCCGCGGCACATCAGCAGCAGCCACGCGGGCCGGGAGGACGTCTTCGGCGGCCGGAGTGCGGCGTGCTGCCAGTTTCCGGAGGCGGTGGGTCCAGTGGGCCCTGAGCATGTCGTACGTGATCCCGTGGCGGAACGCGACGGGGCCGGGTCACGGCTTGCCGACCCGTTGGAGCCGCTGACCCTCCTGCTGCAACATCTGCGCAGTTCGGCCGGGGGGCTGTCGGAACGGGAGGCGGCGCGCAGGTCGCAGGTCTACGGGCCGAACGAACTGGTCCGCCGTGGCGGAACCCGGTGGCCCACCGAACTCGCGCGGCAGTTCACCCATCCCTTGGCCCTGGTCCTCGCGGTGGCCGCGGTACTGGCCTGGGTCAGTGGGAGCCCGACCCCGGGGGTGGCGATCACGGCGGTGATCGTGCTCAACGCGGGCTTCGCGTTCTTCCAGGAGGTACAGGCGGAGCGGGCCGTGGAGGCACTCGCGGCCTTCCTCCCCTCCCACACCCGGGTCCTGCGTGATGGTCACCCGCGACAGGCGGAGGCCGTGGTCTGGTCCCGGGCGATGTGATGGTCGTGGCCGAGGGCGACAGCATCTGTGCCGACGCGCGGCTGCTCAGCGGAGCGGTGTAGGTCGACATCTCCACCCTCACCGGTGAGTCCGAACCGGTCGCCCGCTCCGCCGAGACCATGGACACCGACGTTCCCCTCCTCCAGGCGCGCGACGTGCTGTTCAGCGGGACGGTGTGCACCGGGGGAGGGGCCCTCGCGGTGGTCACCGCGACGGGGATGCACACCGAACTGGGCCGCATCGCCGCGCTCACCGCGCGCGTGACGCGTGAGGACAGCCCGTTGGAGCACCAGGTGAAACGCGTTGCCTGGCTGATCGCCGCGGTCGCCGTCGGGGTGGGGGTCGGCTTCCTTCCGCTGGGCCTGCTGGCCGGACTGGGCTGGAGCGCGGCGATCAGTTTCGCGATCGGTCTGCTGGTGGCCAATGTGCCCGAGGGGCTGCTGCCCACCATCACCCTGGCGCTGGCCGTGGGCGTCCGGGAGTTGGCCGGGCGCGGCGCGGTCGTCAAGCGCCTCAGCGCGGTCGAGACACTCGGCTCGACGACGGTGATCTGCACCGACAAGACCGGGACCCTGACCGAGAACCACATGCGCGTCACCTCCCTGTGGACCTCCGAGGGTTCCGCGGACCCGCAGGTGCCGACGCCGCAGACCGACCTCGTCGTACGATCCGCCGCGGCCTGCACCAACGCCGAACTGCCCGGGAGCGCCACGGCCGAGGCGAAGGGAGACCCCACGGAACTGGCCCTCCTGGAACTGGCCGCAGCCCTCGGCCGTCCGGTCACCCCCGACCAACGCGCCCTGGGCGCCGGACCTTGTTCCCCTTCGACTCACGGATCAAGCTGATGACCACCGTGGACGAGCAACAGGGCGGGGACGGCGGCACTGTCCTCACGGTGCACACCAAGGGTGCGCCGGAAGAGGTGCTCCCCAGGTGCACCCACCTCCAACACCCGCACGGTGCAAGCCCGTTGACGGACGCCGACCGTGACGCCGTGACTTCGGCCATGGACGACTACGCGGACGCCGGGCTGCGCGTCCTGGCCGTTGCCGTCCGCCAACTCCCCACCGGGGCCCCGGTTCCCGCCCGGCGCGAGGAAGCCGAACTCGACCTGTGCCTGCTCGGCCTGGTCGCCATGACCGACCCTCCCCGCCCTCAGGTGGCAGCCGCGATCGCCCGCGCCCACCAGGCCGGCATCCGCGTGCACGTCGTCACCGGCGACTACGGGGCGACCGCGGCGGCGATCGCCCGCCAGGTCGGCATCGGCGACGACAAGCCGCACGTCATCACCGGCACCGAACTCGACCGGCTCTCCGAACCGGAACTGGACCAACTCCTGGCCGCGGAAGGCGAAGTGGTCTTCGCCCGCAGCACACCCGAAGCCAAACTCCGCATCGCCGACGCACTGCGCGCCGAGGGCCAGGTCGTCGCCATGACCGGGGACGGTGTCAACGACGCACCCGCGTTGCGCAGGGCCGACATCGGGATCGCCATGGGCCGCTCCGGGACCGACGTCGCCCGGGAAGCCTCCACGATGGTGCTCACCGACGACGACTTCACCACCACCGTCTCGGCCATGTCTGGGGAGCCGACGAACTACGGCGCTGGTACCGGCGCCGTCCTGAAGCCACAGTCGTCAGTTGACAAGCAGTGGCGCCCTGGTCGAGCGCCAGGGAACCACCGCTGCCCGATCACGCCTCACGCGCGACAGATCAGGGTGCGTACGGCAGGCTGCCGGAATGAAGTCTCGAACTGATGGCATGTGGTGGGGAACGGCGATCGAGGCGCCGGACCCGAGCGGCCTGGCGAGGTTCTACGCCGAACTGCTCGGCTGGCACATCGGACACGAGGAGCCGGGAACGGCCGTCGTCGCCGCCTCACCGCAAGGGCCTTTCTTCGTGTTCCAGCAGGCGGACGACTATCGGGCCCCGGTCTGGCCTCCGGCCGACGGGGAACAGCGCCCGATGATGCACTTCGACTTCCAGGTGGGCGACCTGGACTCGGCGGTCGCCGAAGCGGTCGCCCTGGGCGCAACGGTCGCGGAGTCCCAGCCGCAGGTGAACGTCCGAGTGCTCTTCGACCCCGCCGGCCACCCCTTCTGCCTCTGCTGCGACGAAGGATGACCGCCTGAATCGCACGTCACGGGATCCACGCCTACTGACCGTTGCCCGATGCCGTCGTGACCCGTCGAAGACCGTAGAACGCAGCCCCGAGGACGAGGACCGCGGCGCCGGAGACGACGGTGCTCGCGGGCAGGGCGAAGGCGAGGGCCGCACAGCCGGCCAGGCCGATGACAGGGATCAGGCGGTTCGGCCGGCCCTCTTCCTCGGTGAGCGTCCAGGCGGAGGCGTTGGCGACGGCGTAGTAGGCCAGGACGCCGAAGGAGGAGAAGCCGATCGCACCGCGCACGTCAGTGGTCGCGGCGAGGACGGTGACCACCGCGCCGACCGCGAGTTCGGCGCGGTGGGGAACACCGAAGCGGGGGTGGACGGCGGCCAGGGTGTGCGGCAGGTGCCGGTCCCGGGCCATCGCCAGGGTGGTGCGGGAGACCCCGAGGATCAGCGCGAGCAGTGAGCCGAGCGCGGCGACGGCGCCGCCGATGCGTACGGCCGGCACCAGCCAGTCGGCGCCTGCGGCGCGCGCGGCGTCCGACAGCGGGGCGGCGGCGTCCGCCAGCCCGGCCGGGCCGAGCAGCGTCAGAACGGCGACGGCGACGAGGGCGTAGACGGCGAGGGCGATCCCGAGCGCGATCGGGATGGCGCGCGGGATGGTGCGGGCCGGGTCGCGGACCTCCTCCCCGAGGGTGGCGATACGGGCGTATCCGGCGAAGGCGAAGAAGAGCAGGCCTGCGGCCCGCAGCACCCCGGTGACGGTGGTGTCCGGGCCGATGCCCAGCCGAGTCGTGTCCGCGTGGGCGGAGGCCAGGGCGGTGACGACCACGGCGGCGAGCACGGCCAGGACGACCGCGACGACGGCGCGGGTGAGGAGGGCGGACTTCTGCACCCCGGTGTAGTTGACCGCGGTCAGCGCCACTACGGCGGCCACGGCCACCGCGTGGGTCTGGCCGGGCCAGAGATAGGCGCCGACCGTGAGGGCCATGGCGGCGCAGGAGGCCGTCTTGCCGACGACGAACGCCCAGCCGGCCAGGTAGCCCCAGAAGTCGCCCAGGCGTTCGCGACCGTAGACGTAGGTGCCGCCGGACCGCGGGTATCGGGCGGCCAGTCGTGCCGAGGACGTCGCGTTGCAGTAGGCCACGACGGCGGCCAGGGCCAGAGCGAGCAGCAGTCCGGAACCGGCGGCGTCGGCCGCCGGGCCGAGGGCCGCGAAGATCCCGGCTCCGATCATCGACCCCAGACCGATCACCACGGCATCGGACAGGTCCAGACGCCGTTCCATCCCACCCGTGCCCACCGGGGCTCTCTCCGCGTTCATCGCGCGCTCCTCCTCGTACCCGGCGCACGGTACCCGAGGAGCCGAGGAGGAGCGGTGGCACTGCCAGGCATCAGCTGGTCTTGCGGCCCCAACTCGGACCTACGAGTTGCCACTCCGTGCCCCAGGAGTCGATACGGCGCCGGTCCAGCCGGTACCGTGCGACGGCCCCGGTGCCGAACGCCAAGCCGGTGAAGGCGAGTGCGGCGGTCAGGCCCAGGACGGCGGATTCGAGAGTCGCTTCCTTCGAACTCGGCGGCTCGATGGTGAAGTTGCCCGCGGAGTCCAGCCAGACCACGACCGTGGATCCGGCCTTCTGCCCCGTGTCCACCAGAGCGCTGCCCGTACGGCGGGGGCCGTCGGCGGTTGTCCAGCGGACCTTCGCCTTGATCAGGTCGCGCACCCCGCCGGGCGTCGAGCTCGCGGGCGGGGTGTCCGTGAGGAGGACGGCCTGCACGGCGTGCCGTTCGGTGCGCTGTGCGGCGAACACCTCGTCGGCGGCGTGGGACGTCACCAGGCCGGCCAGTGCGCCGCCCACCGCGACGACCGCCCACATGATCAGGACGATCCAGGCCTCGACGATGTCGTCGTGTCGGCGCAACGGATTGCTCCGCAACCGCCACAGCCGCTTCTTCAGACGCCTGTTCCTGCCCATGAGTCCGCACCTCCTCGTCGGGGTCGTCTCTTCGAAGGTGTCAGTCGGGAACAAGGCGTCGCTTGGGCCGAACAGGGGCTGTGGAGTACCCCATCGGCACTGCATGCGGCACCCGGATGGGCCGTTCAGCCCGCTGCGGCGGAGGCGTCGCCGGACTCCGGCCTGGCGGCCAGGGCGTTCGGCAGCCGTGCGTGGATCTCGAAGACGCCGCCGAGCTGGGCGTGGCGCAGGATCCGCAGGAAGCCGGTGTCCCCGGTGACGAACCGGAACCGTCCGTCCCGGGCCGCTGTCCGGTTCCGGGCCCGGCACAGCACGCTCAGCCCCGCGCAGTCGATGAACGACACAGGGCGCAGGTCCAGTACGAGATCGGGGCGTGGGCCGGAAGTCAGCATGTCCAGGCGCGCGGACAGCGGCTGCGCCGTGAGGAGGTCGATCTCACCGGACAGCGCCACGACGGTCGTCCCGGCGATCACACGTTCCGAGGAGCGCAGGGCAGCGGTGGTGTGGATCTCGGTCATGGTGCGAGCCAACCGGCCAGGTGGTCCCGCACGGAAGGGCCGACCAGCCCCGTCCGCCAGTTCGACCTGGGCCACTCGGCCCAACCCGCGACCACCCGGTTGCAACGGCCCCGTCCGGCAGGCCGATGAGGGCCGACCGGCCCAAGCCAGGACCGACGGACCCGGACAGGCTGGACACAGGGGGCAGCCGACCGTACGAGGAAGGAACGTCATGAAGGGCTTCGTCTACCACGGCCCGGGACAGTCCTCCTGGGACACCGTCCCGGATCCCGGCATCAAGGACGCCACCGACGTGATCGTGCGCGTCGACGCCGTCACCATCTGCGGAACCGATCTGCACATCCTCAAGGGCGACGTGCCCGAGGTCCGCCCCGGCACCGTTCTCGGCCACGAGGCGGTCGGCGAGGTCGTGGAAGCGGGCTCCGACGTGCGGACCGTACGGCCCGGAGACCGGGTCCTGGTCTCCTGCATCACCGCCTGCGGGCGCTGCGCCTACTGCCGCAAAGCCATGTACGGGCAGTGCCGCGGCGGCGGAGGCTGGATCCTGGGTCACCTCGTCGACGGCACCCAGGCCGAGTACGTCCGCGTCCCGCACGCCGACCTCTCCGTCCACCCGCTGCCCAGCACGCTGGACGCCAAGGACGCCGTCCTACTGGCGGACATCTTCCCCACCGGCTACGAGGTGGGCGTGCTCAACGGACAGGTGCGTCCCGGAGACACCGTCGCCGTCGTCGGCGCGGGCCCGGTCGGGCTGGCGGCGATCGCCACCGCCCGGCTGTTCTCGCCAGAACGCGTCGTCGCCGTGGACCTGGCGCCCGCCCGACTCGACGCGGCGAAGCGGTTCGGCGCCGACGCCGTCGTGGACGCCCGCGAAGCCCCAGAGCAACTGATCGCCGACCTCACCGACGGGCTCGGCGCCGACGTCGTCATCGAGGCGGTCGGCGTGCCCGAGACCTTCGAACTGTGCACCCGCATGGTGCGCCCCGGCGGGCACGTCGCCAACGTCGGCGTCCACGGCAAGCCCGCGACCCTGCACCTCGAAGACCTGTGGATCAAGAACATCACCATCACCACCGGTCTGGTCGACACCCACTCCACTCCCACCCTGCTGCGCATGGCCGCGGCCGGCCGGCTGCCCACCGGCGCGCTGGTCACCCACACTTTCCCGCTGGAGCTCATGGAGGAGGCGTACGACGTCTTCGCCAAGGCGGCCGACACCGGCGCCCTCAAGGTGGTGCTCGGCGGGACCCGGCACGAGGAAGTCGCCGTCCGGGCGGCAGGACGAAAGGAAGTGACGAGCCATGCCTGACCCGTTCCCGTTGAACGTGACAGAGGGCACACCCACGGGTGACCTCGGACGCCGGATCGCCGTACGGCGCACGGCACTTGACCTCTCCCGAGAGGAGACGGCCGCGCAGGCGGGCGTGGCGGCGAGCTACCTCCAGTACCTGGAGGAGTTTCCCGGCGCCGCTCCGGGCCGGAGTGTTCTGCTCAGGCTCGCCGAGGTCCTGCACACGACCGTGACCGACCTCGCCGGAGGCGACAGCGACCAGACGCCCGGCCAGGGGCGAGCCGGCTCCGACCCGACGTTCACCGCACTGACCGTCCAGGAGTGCCGCGAGCTGCTGTCGACGCACGGGGTGGGCAGGATCGCGATACCCACCGCCTCGGGACCCGTCATCGTCCCCGTCAACTACAGCGTGGTCGACGGCGCGATCGTGTACCGGACCGCTCCCGGTGCGATGCCGTCCCGGGCGGCGGGCAGCCAGGTGACCTTCGAGATCGACCGGATCGACGAGGCGTTCGGGGAAGGCTGGAGTGTTCTGGCGCTCGGTCGGGCGCGGGCCGTGACCGACGCGGACGACGTACGGCGGCTGACGGAACGCGCGTTCAGCACGCCGTGGGCCGGTGGTCCACGCGAGGAGTGGGTGCGTATCGACGCGCTGAGCCTCACCGGACGTCGGATCACCACGCGTCAAGGGACGTTCTCCGAAGCGAGCGGGACTGATGGCCCCTCACCCGCCGACGCCGCGGGGCGAAACATGGAGTGACACCCATATACAGACCCGCAGACCCGCGCACAGGGCGAGAGACGGACTGGCTGATGTATTCCAACGACGGATTCCGCGAACTGGAACGACACGAGTGCCTGCGCCTGCTGGGGCAGGTACTCGTCGGCCGTATCGTTCACACCCGCCAGGCACTGCCCGCCGTGCTGCCCGTGAACTTCTCCCTGGACCACGACGGTGCGGTACTGCTGTGCACCTCGGCGGCCTCGGAGCTGGTGCGCGCGATCGACGGCTCCGTGGTCGCCTTCGAAGCCGACGAGGTCGATACCGTCGCACACTCCGGCTGGAGCGTCGTCGTCACCGGGTCGGCCACCGTGGTGACCGACCCGGCCGAACACGAACGCTTGACCCGAACCGGCCCGACCTCCTGGGTGCCCTCGCCCCAGGAGGTCTTCGTACGCGTCGACCCCGAGCTGGTGACGGGACGTGAACTCGTCGGCGGGCGCTCGATGTACGGGGTGGATCTCACCGGCGCGACCTGACGACCGTGACGTCCTCGCGGTACGGGGCAGGTACGGGCATCAGGACGAGCGGCGCCAACGCGGTCTGCAGGGACCGTACGGCCCCACAAGAAGGGGCCGTACGGCGTGCAGGCAGGTTCCCGTGGACTCTGACCCGGTCCGTCCGCGCGGGACGAGCATCGCCGGAGGAGCCGTTGTGCGCATGGGCGGCCCATTCCCACCGAGCACGGTGAGCACGCAACAGTCAGAAGGGAAACAGGACATGACTCTCCATCATGTGGTCGTCGGAGTGGATGGTTCGCTGGTCTCGGTCCGAGCATTGGACTGGGCCGCGGACGAAGCCGTGCGCCGAGGCGTCGAACTGGTCGTCGTGTACGCCGTGCCCGACAGCGACGAGGCAGGACCGGTCCTGGCGTCCGCGGTCACACGCGTCCGCGTACGCCACCCCGAGCTGCGGGTGGTGACCAAGGACGCCGTCGGTGGCCCGGTGCGCACGCTCGTGCGGGAGAGCGAGGGCGCGGATCTCACCGTCGTGGGGACCCGGGGCATGGGAGGCATCGCCGGTCTGCTGTTCGGCTCGGTGAGCCTGCGGCTGGCCGCGCACGTGCACAGCCCGTTGCTCGTCGTCCGCGGCGACCACGCGTGCGACGCCGGACAGCCCGTGCTGCTCGGCCTGGAGGGCGACAACGACGAGGACACGGCGCTCTACGCCTTCCAGGAGGCCGAGCGGCGCGGTGTCCCGCTGCGCGTCCTGCACTCCTGGACCCACCGGCACATCACCCCCGAACTCCCCTCGCTGATCCCGGCCACGAGCCCGGGCCAGAAGCAACTCGCCCAGCAGGGAAGGGCGGAGGACTCCGTACCGCGCTTCAGCCTGGCCCGGCTCAGCGAGCGGCACCCCGCCATCCAGGTCGAGAGCCGCACGGTCCGCACCGGGCCGGCGCACGCACTGCTGGAGGCCACCCCGGACTGCGCCGTCGTGGTCGTCGGTGCCCATCACCGCACCCACCGGTTCGGCCCGCGGCTGGGTCCGGTCGCGCACACCCTGCTGCACCGCTCCCACTGCCCTGTCGTAGTGGTGCCGATCGCCAAGTGACCCGGCAGACAGGGCCGTTCGGGCCCTCGGCCGGGGACCTGCAGCCCCTCTGCCGCCGGCGCCCGCCGCGAGACATTGAGGGCGCAACGAGAGTCGTCGGATCCCAAGCGTCGTTCCCTCGAAAGGGATGAGCATCATGGCAGTCCAAAACCACCCCCAACACCACCCGCGATTCCGCTTCCCGTCCCTGCACCGGACCGGAACGGCACAGGCCGCCACCGCCACGACGGCGGCGACCACTGCGACGCGTGCCTACGCCTTCGCATCTCTGCGCCTGCTGACCGGGTTCGTCTTCTTGTGGGCGTTCCTGGACAAGACGTTCGGGTTCG
>NZ_JALJRY010000016.1 GCF_024519455.1 Streptomyces sp. STR69
CGCCGCCGACCATCAGCGCGTAGCCGTTCTTCAGGCCCCACACACCGCCGGAGACACCCGCGTCGACGAAACCGATGCCCTTGGCACCCAGCTCCTCGGCGTGCTTCTCGTCGTCCGTCCAGCGCGAGTTGCCGCCGTCCACGACGACGTCACCGGGCTCCAGGAGCTCGCCCAGCTCGTCGACGGTCGACTGGGTGGCGGCACCGGCCGGGACCATCACCCACACGACGCGGGGGGCCTTGAGCCTGTCCACAAGCTCTCCCAGGCTGTGGACATCGGCGAGGTCCGGGTTGCGGTCGTATCCGATGACGGTGTGGCCTGCGCGGCGGATGCGCTCGCGCATGTTGCCGCCCATCTTGCCGAGGCCGACGAGACCGAGCTCCATCAGTTGTTCCTTAGGGTGCGACGTGGCATGAAGGCACTTGCGTACCTGTGTCCGAGCCTAAACCCGGACGGTCATGCACACCTGTGGGCATACGCGCTCAAAAGTACTGGGCGGTATGCCCCGACCTGCGGTGTTCTCGTCGGTACGGCTCAGCCGCTCAGGCGGACCGGCATGATCAGGTACTTGTAGGCCTCGTCCGCCTCGGCGTCCAGGGCCGGCCTGCCGCTGAGCAGCGCGGGCTTGGTGGAGGTCGTGAAGGACAGCTGGGCCACCGGGGAGTCGATGGCGCTCAGGCCGTCCAGCAGGAACGTCGGGTTGAAGGCGATCGACACGTCGTCGCCCTCCAGCTGCGCGTCGACCCGCTCCACAGCCTGTGCGTCGTCGCTGGAACCGGCCTCCAGGATCAGCACACCCTGCTCGAAGCTCAGCCGCACCGGAGTGTTGCGCTCGGCGACCAGGGCCACGCGCTTGACGGCCTCCACGAAGGGGGCGGTCTCGATCACGGCGATGGAGTTGAACTCCGTCGGGAACAGCGAGCGGTACTTCGGGAGGTCGCCCTCCAGGAGACGGGTCGTCGTACGACGTCCGGCGCCCTCGAAGCCGATGAGGCCTTCTCCCGCGCCCGAGCCCGACAGCGCCAGGATCACGCTGTCGCCGCTCGTGAGGGCCTTGGCGGTGTCCAGGAGCGTCTTGGCGGGCACCAGGGCGACCGCGGACGCCTCCGGGTCCTCCGGCTTCCACAGGAACTCGCGGACCGCGAAGCGGTAGCGGTCGGTGGACGCCAGCGTCACGGTGTCGCCCTCGATCTCGATGCGCACACCGGTGAGGACGGGCAGCGTGTCGTCGCGCCCGGCGGCGATGGCCACCTGGGCAGCGGCCGAGGCGAACACCTCACCGGGGACGGTGCCGGTCGCACCCGGCATCTGCGGCAGCGCCGGGTACTCCTCCACAGGGAGTGTGTGCAGCGTGAAGCGTGAGGAGCCGCAGACCACCGTCGCCCGTACACCGTCTGTGGAAATCTCCACCGGCCGGTTGGGAAGGGCGCGGCAGATGTCGGCGAGCAGCCGGCCGGAGACGAGGACGGTGCCCTCCTCCTCGACCTCCGCGTCGACCGACACGCGTGCGGAGACCTCGTAGTCGAAGCTGGACAGGCTCAGCTGTCCCTCCTCGGACTTCAGCAGGAGGCCGGCGAGGACCGGCGCCGGCGGACGGGCCGGGAGGCTGCGTGCCGCCCAGGCAACTGCCTCCGCGAGTACGTCGCGTTCCACCCGGATCTTCACTGTTGCCGCCTCCTGCTGTTGCCGGCGCTTCTCGGCCTGCCTGGCTTTGTCGTCTGTCTCGGTGTCGTCGGTCCCTGTGAGGGGAAGGACAACCGGGGAACAGTCTGACGCACAGCACTGACAGTAGGTGCCCCTCGGGGTCAAGTCGTGACGAGGGGCGGTCGGGCGACGAAGCGCGAGTTGTGCACAGGCCCCGCTTCGAAACGGTTTCCCAGCTCTCTCTAGTTGCTAGTAGTAGTAGGGGCTGTGGATACCGTGGATAACCCCGTTTTCCCAGCTCAGAGCAGGAATTTTGTCCACCGGTCCTGTGGGTGACGGCGGTGGACAACCTCGGGTTTCTGTGGAGAACGGAAAGTTCTGCACACCCCATGCACAGCCGAGGGCCACTTCTCCCCAGCGCCGTCCCCAGCTTTACCCACCTTTCCCACAGCCCAACCCGGCACCTTCGTGTGACGCCTTTCACTCGACACGGTGAGATGGCGCGTCGCGTTGCCGAACAGTGGACGGCGGTGTGGAGAAGCTGGGGATCGCTGGGGACAACTGACCCCAGCCTGTGGGTTGTCGGTGGACAACTCCGTCCCCAGCCTGTGGATCACGGATTTGTCCACAGCCTGTGGAGATCTTTTGTCCACGAATCCACAAGCACCTGACCTGGACTGATGGTCTCTCACCCGCGAGGCCTGTGGACACGTTCTGGACAACTTCGCAGTCCCCAGGATGTGGACGGAAGAAAGTCACCAAATCTGTGGAGGGTGGCCGTAACCCGGCGGGTATTCGAACAGCGGGCGGTCTACGCACAGCTGTGGATGGACGGCGAACGCGTCCCGAGCGGCTGCGGGATCGGCCCCGGAAGGGCGTTGGACCGCTTCAAAGCGGCTCCCGGCTTGCTCCAAACCACCTCCGGACCACCTCCAAACCAGCTCCAAACCAGCTCCGGACCGCCTTCGGAGTGCCTCCAGAACGGCTGCGGATCGTCTTGGAGGACTCCCCGGGGCGCCTTCCGGCAAGCCGAAGGGCGCCCCGGGAGAGATCCCTGGGCGCCCTTCGGTGTCGTAGACCTGCTGCCGTCGGCGTTGTAACTCCGCGGCTGTCAGCCGTTCTTGATGCGGTTGGTCAGTTCGGTGACCTGGTTGTAGATGGAACGGCGCTCGGCCATCAGGGCGCGGATCTTGCGGTCGGCGTGCATGACGGTGGTGTGGTCGCGACCGCCGAACTGCGCGCCGATCTTCGGCAGGGAGAGGTCGGTCAGTTCGCGGCACACGTACATGGCGATCTGCCGGGCCGTGACCAGCTGGCGCCCGCGCGAACTGCCGCACAGGTCCTCGACCGTGATGCCGAAGTAGTCGGCGGTCGCTCCCATGATCGCCGACGCGGTGATCTCAGGGGTCGAGTCCTCACCGCCCGGGATGAGGTCCTTGAGGACGATCTCGGTGAGACCGAGGTCCACCGGCTGCCGGTTGAGAGACGCGAACGCCGTCACCCGGATCAGCGCCCCCTCCAGCTCGCGGATGTTGCGCGAGATGCGGGAGGCGATGAACTCCAGCACCTCCGGTGGGGCATTGAGCTGCTCCTGCACCGCCTTCTTACGAAGGATGGCGATACGGGTCTCCAGCTCGGGCGGCTGGACGTCGGTCGTCAGGCCCCACTCGAAACGGTTCCGCAGCCGGTCCTCCAGCGTCACCAGCTGCCTGGGCGGCCGGTCGGAGGACAGCACGATCTGCTTGTTGGCGTTGTGGAGCGTGTTGAAGGTGTGGAAGAACTCCTCCTGCGTCGACTCCTTGTCCGCGAGGAACTGGATGTCGTCGACAAGAAGGATGTCCATCTCGCGGTACCGCTTGCGGAAGCTGTCGCCCTTGCCGTCGCGGATCGAGTTGATGAACTCGTTGGTGAACTCCTCCGAGCTCACGTACCGCACGCGCGTGCCCGGGTAGAGGCTCCGCGCGTAGTGCCCGATCGCGTGCAGCAGGTGCGTCTTGCCGAGCCCCGACTCCCCATAGATGAAAAGGGGGTTGTACGCCTTCGCGGGCGCCTCGGCGACGGCGACCGCGGCGGCGTGCGCGAAGCGGTTCGAGGCGCCGATCACGAACGTGTCGAAGAGGTACTTCGGGTTCAGTCGCGCGGTCGGTTCACCCGGGCCGGCCGCCGGCGCGGGCTTCGAGCCCAGCGGTCCTGTCGACCCCGGACCGCCGCGGTGCACATGACCGGAGTTCGACGACGAGCGCGAGTCGGACAGATCGCGGCGCGCGTCGCGCTGGTTGTACTCCGCCCGCGACTGCTCGTACTCCGCGCGCTGCTGCTCGTACGACGGACGGTCCATCGACTGCGGGCGGTACTCCGCCCCCGGCGGACCGTACTGGTCCTGCTGCGGCTTGTAGGAGTCCTGGGGCGGTGCGCCGTACTGGTCCTTCGACGGAGCCCCGTACTGGTCCTGTGCCGGCGAGCCGTACTGGTCCTGTGGCGGCGGTGCGTACTGGTCCGGCGACGGTGACGCGTACGGATCCCGCTCGGGGAAGCCGAGCCGCTGCTGCTGCCAGCCGTAGTCGTCCTGCGACGGCCGCGGCCAGGCGCCGGGCTCGGGCCGCTGGTACTCCGACGGGTAGGCGGGGCGGGCGGTGGGCAGTTGGTCGCCGGGGCCGCCCGGGAGCGGTTCGGCGCGATGACGGCCGTAGCCGCCCTCGTACGGGTCCCGGTTCTGCTCGGGTTCCTCGTAGCGGCGCTGGGGCGGGGCGGGGGGCGCGGGCGGGCCCGGGGGCTCGCCCGCGGAGTCGTCGACGGTGATCGCGATACGGATCGGCCGACCGCATTCGCGGCTCAGGGTCTCGCTGACGATCGGCGCGAGGCGGCCTTCGAGCACGCCCTTCGCAAATTCGTTCGGTACGGCGAGCAAGGCGGTGTCTGCGACGAGTGCCAGGGGCTGGCAGCGCCGGATCCAGTGCTCGTCCTTGGTCTCGACACCCTGCCCACGCCCCTCACCGAGAAGTTGCTCCAGCACTCGTGGCCACACTGCGGCAAGATCGGCAGGTACGTCAGCCACAGGGCACGCTCTCTAACGGGTCCCACGAACGTGTGGTTCGCGGACGGGACGGGATGTGAATCGGGTGGGACGCAGGGGAAAAAGGTGTCGGGGCAGGGGACAAAGGAACGAATCAGAGTCCAGCCACGGTAGTCAGGGCGACGGGTGCGGTTCAAGTTGTTGTCCCCAGCCTGTGGATAGTGTCTCGCTGTGACTGCTGGTTTGACCGGATGGCGTAGCCCCGCGTACCGTGACCAGGTCGAGTTGTCGATGGCTGCTGCCGCCTGCCTCCGATGGGCACAGATCGCATGTGGGTGATCGGTCAGCGGTGCACTCGGGCGTTACTGCGAGCTACTCGTGGGCGCACGGTGACAGCCAGGACGGCACCCGCAACCACCGATTTATTTCTGGAGCCCCCTCGTGAGCAAGCGCACCTTCCAGCCGAACAACCGTCGCCGGGCCAAGACCCACGGCTTCCGCCTGCGGATGCGTACCCGTGCCGGTCGCGCGATTCTCGCGAACCGTCGTGGCAAGGGTCGCGCCAGCCTGTCCGCCTGATCCCGATCAGGTCATGACGTCGTGCTGCCTACCGAGCATCGGCTGAGGCGGCGCGAAGACTTCGCGACCGCGGTACGACGGGGTCGCCGGGCCGGCCGCCCGCTTCTCGTCGTCCACTTTCGTAGCGGTGCCACGGACCCGCACGCGCCAGGGGAGAGCGCTCCCCCGACGCGTGCGGGTTTCGTCGTCAGCAAGGCAGTGGGCGGCGCCGTGGTGCGCAACAAAGTGAAGCGCAGACTTCGCCATCTGATGCGTGAGCGAGTCGCTCTGTTTCCCCCCGGTAGCCTGGTAGTCGTACGAGCGCTGCCCGGAGCGGGCGACGCCGACCATGCACAGCTGGCCCAAGACCTGGATGCCGCCGTTCAGCGGCTGCTGGGAGGGGGCGCGCGATGAAGTACCCACTACTGGCACTGATCAAGCTGTACCAGTGGACGATCAGTCCTTTGCTCGGGCCGGTGTGCAAGTACTACCCGTCGTGCTCCCACTACGGCTATACGGCCATCGACCGGCACGGCGCGATCAAGGGCACCGCGCTCACGGCCTGGCGCATCCTGCGGTGCAATCCGTGGTCGCTCGGCGGTGTGGACCATGTCCCGCCGCGCAAGCGTCCGCGGTGGCACGAGATGCTGCGGGGCGTACGGCGCGCAGACAAGGGCGGGACCTCCGCCGCCGAAACGGCCACTGAAGGGCTGAGTCCTTCGAGCCCGGCCGCAGAGACACCGTCCCATGCCCAAGGAGCATGATTAGTGGACACGATTGCCAGTCTTTTCAGCTTCATCACGACACCCGTTTCCTGGGTCATCGTCCAGTTCCACTCGGTGTACGGGAAGGTCTTCGGTCCCGACACGGGCTGGGCCTGGGGCCTGTCCATCGTGTCCCTGGTGATCCTGATCCGCATCTGTCTGATCCCGCTCTTCGTGAAGCAGATCAAGGCGACCCGGGCCATGCAGACCCTGCAGCCCGAGATGAAGAAGATCCAGGAACGCTACAAGAACGACAAGCAGCGTCAGTCCGAAGAGATGATGAAGCTGTACAAGGAGTCGGGTACCAACCCCCTCTCCTCGTGCCTTCCCATCCTGGCGCAGTCCCCGTTCTTCTTCGCCCTGTACCACGTGCTCAACGGCATCGCGTCGAACAAGACCATCGGCGTGATCAACGAGTCCTTGCTGGGCAGTGCCCAGAAGGCGCACATCTTCGGTGCCCCGCTGGCCGCGAAGTTCACGGACGGCAGCAGCAAGGTCGCGGCCCTCGGTGCCACGCTGACCGACGTCCGGGTCGTCACCGCGATCATGATCGTGATGATGTCGGCGTCGCAGTTCTACACGCAGCGCCAGCTGATGACGAAGAACGTCGACACCACGGTGAAGACCCCGTTCATGCAGCAGCAGAAGATGCTGATGTACGTCTTCCCGGTCATGTTCGCCATCTTCGGCATCAACTTCCCCGTCGGTGTCCTCGTCTACTGGCTGACCACCAACGTGTGGACCATGGGCCAGCAGATGTACGTCATCCGCAACAACCCGACCCCGGGTTCCAAGGCCCAGGCCGCCTACCTGGAGCGCCTGACCAAGCACGTCACGCACCACGAGAAGACCCGCAGCCGGGGTGAGAGGGCCATCGTCAAGGCGATCGTCTCCAAGGGCCGCGACCGCAACGAGTTCGAGCGCAAGTTCGTCAACAGCCTCACCAAGGTGGGCCTCGTGGCCCAGCCGGACGGGACTGTGGTGAAGGGCGAGAGCCCGGTGGAGTCCGAGGACGGTACGCCCACCACGGCCGCTCCCCGGCGCCAGCAGCCCAAGCGGCAGACCAAGTCCCAGCGCCAGTCCACCGCCGCGAAGTCGGCCGACGACAGTGCCGACAACACGGCCGACGACGCCGAGCCGAAGACCTCGCTGAGCAAGTCGGACGAACCCGAGGACGCCAAGCCCGCCACCGCTGCCAAGAAGGCTGCCCCGAAGCCCGCAGGCGGCACCCGCAGCAAGGCCCAGTCCGGACAGCGCAAGGGTCCGCAGCGGCCCAAGTCCCCGTCCAAGAAGTAAGAAGGAGTCCATCCCGTGACGGAAGGCACCACCACCTCCGCCGCCGCTGAGGGTGCAGACACCCTGTCCCGCCTGGAGCAGGAGGGCGAGATCGCGGCGGACTATCTTGAGGGTCTGCTGGACATCGCCGATCTCGACGGCGACATCGACATGGATGTCGAGGCCGACCGCGCCGCTGTCTCGATCATCAGCGACAGCAGCGGCCGCGATCTCCAGAAGCTCGTCGGCCGTGACGGTGAGGTGCTGGAAGCACTCCAGGAGCTCACCCGCCTGGCCGTGCACCGGGAGACCGGGGACCGTAGCCGGCTGATGCTGGACATCGCCGGCTACCGCGCCAAGAAGCGCACCGAGCTCTCCGAGCTGGGCGCCAAGACCGCGGCCGACGTGAAGAACACCGGCGAGCCGGTGAAGCTGAACCCGATGACCCCGTTCGAGCGCAAGGTCGTGCACGACGCCGTCAAGGCCGCGGGACTGCGCAGCGAGTCCGAGGGCGAGGAGCCGCAGCGCTTCGTCGTCGTGCTTCCCGCCTGATCGGTCCCCAAGTTCCACCGGCCCCGTCTGTTGAGCAGACGGGGCCGAATTTTGTCAGCCTGATAGTCCTGTAGTTCTGGTGGTCCTGATGGTCAGCGCCCCATGCGCTTTTGCGGTACGGAAGGACGGTCCCCCGTGACGGAGGCAGCGGAGCTTCCCCCTGCGCCCGAGGAGGCGCGCGAGGTGTTCGGCGATCGCTTCGAGGATGCGGTCCGATACGCCGAGCTGCTCGCCGACGCGGGCGTGCAGCGTGGTCTCATCGGCCCACGCGAGGTGCCCCGCCTGTGGGAACGGCACATCCTGAACTGTGCGGTGCTCTCGGAGGTCGTGCCGGAGAGCGTGACCGTCTGCGACGTCGGTTCGGGCGCCGGCCTGCCAGGCATTCCCCTGGCGCTGGTCCGGGAGGACCTCAAGATCACGCTGTTGGAGCCCTTGCTCCGGCGGACCAACTTCCTCGCCGAGGTCGTCGAACTGTTGGGCCTGGACCATGTGACCGTTGTGCGCGGTCGGGCCGAGGAGGTCATGGGCAAGTTGCAGCCTGTCCATGTCGTGACGGCACGGGCCGTGGCACCGCTGGACCGGCTGGCCACCTGGGGCATCCCGTTGTTGCGCCCCTATGGAGAGATGCTCGCCCTCAAAGGCGACACCGCCGAGGAAGAGCTCAAGGCGGCGGCAACGGCCCTGAGCAAGCTCGGTGCCGTGGAGACGTCCATCCTCCATGTGGGCGAGGGCATCGTGGATCCGCTGTCCACCGTCGTGCGTGTCGAGGTGGGGGAGAGTCCCGGTGGCGTCCGCTTCGCCGCCAAACGCGCGAAGGCAGCGCGCACCGGACGGACCCGCCGTCGTCGCTGATCCGTCCTGACGACGAGACTTACTCCACACAAGCTGCCAAACCTACGCATGCCGGAGTGTCGCGGACAGTTCGGCCTCGGCTGCTGTGCATCGTGTTTCACGTGAAACGTCGCTCACTGCTCCACGGCATCATCAGCCGCAGCCGCGCGGCCGAACCCCGCGATCGGAAGCCTCTCGGATCACTCGGAGAGGGCACGGAGTTGTCCACAGAGGTGGAATTCTCCACAGAACAACAGGCCTCACTGGTTCACGACCCTGAAGACATGGGAGGCTCTGTTCATTGCGAGCCTGAAGTCGAGGAGAGTGAATCCTTGCGGTCCGACGCCAACATCGCGGGACCGATGACCGATCCGGTCCCCGGTCCCCGTACCGAGTCGATGGGGGAGGATGTTTCACGTGAAACACCGCCCCCTATGGACGACACTCCCATCGGTCGTGCTGCCCAACTGGCTGTGGAAGCCCTAGGTCGTGCGGGCGAGGGCCTGCCGCGACCCGAGCAGACCCGAATCATGGTTGTCGCCAATCAGAAGGGCGGGGTGGGCAAGACGACGACGACCGTCAATCTTGCCGCTTCGCTGGCACTGCACGGGGCCCGTGTTCTGGTGGTCGACCTCGACCCACAGGGCAATGCCTCCACGGCGCTGGGGATCGACCATCACGCGGAAGTTCCTTCCATCTATGACGTGTTGGTCGACAGCAGGCCTCTCTCCGAGGTCGTTCAGCCGGTTCCCGATGTCGAGGGTCTCTTCTGTGCCCCTGCCACGATCGATCTCGCCGGTGCGGAGATCGAGCTGGTGTCCCTGGTGGCGAGAGAGAGCAGACTGCAGCGGGCGATTCAGGCCTACGAGCAGCCGTTGGACTACATCCTCATCGACTGTCCGCCCTCGCTCGGCCTGCTGACGGTCAATGCGCTGGTCGCCGGTGCGGAGGTTCTCATCCCGATCCAGTGCGAGTACTACGCGCTGGAGGGCCTCGGACAGCTGCTCCGCAATGTCGACCTGGTCCGGGGCCACCTCAACCCCAACCTGCATGTGTCGACCATCCTGCTCACCATGTATGACGGCCGGACGCGTCTCGCGTCCCAGGTCGCGGACGAGGTGCGCAGCCACTTCGGCGACGAAGTACTACGGACGAGCATTCCCCGCTCGGTCCGTATCTCCGAGGCACCGAGTTATGGGCAGACGGTACTGACCTACGATCCCGGATCGAGCGGTGCCCTCTCCTACTTTGAAGCAGCAAGGGAAATCGCACTGAAGGGTGTGGGCGTCAGCTACGACGCACCACATGCGCACATCGGCGCGCAGAGCGACCAGAGCATGGTGGAGGGCATCCAGTGAGCGAGCGACGGAGGGGTTTGGGCCGTGGGCTCGGCGCACTGATCCCCGCAGCCCCGACCGGGGAGAAGACGGTGGCTCCGGCCGCCATGGGAGGCGGCTCTGCATCCGTGTCCCCCACGGCCGTTCCGGTCATCACCGGCGACCGAGGAGTGGCCGCGGCGAAGGTCACCACCTTGCCGCCGGTTTCCTACGACACGGAGGAGCCGTCGTACGGCGCCGTGGAGACGTTCGCGCCTCCCATCGGTGCCCACTTCGCCGAGCTGCCTCTCGACTCCATCACGCCGAACTCGCGCCAGCCGCGTGAGGTCTTCGACGAGGACGCGCTGCAGGAGCTCGTCACCTCCATCAAGGAGGTCGGTCTCCTCCAGCCAGTCGTCGTACGTCAGATCGCTCCGACGCGCTATGAGCTCATCATGGGCGAGCGGCGCTGGCGTGCCTGCCGTGAGGCAGGGCTTGAAGCGATCCCGGCGATCGTGCGGGCAACGGACGACGACAAGCTTCTCCTGGACGCCCTCCTGGAGAACCTGCACCGCGCCCAGCTGAACCCGCTCGAAGAGGCAGCTGCCTACGATCAGTTGCTCAAGGACTTCAACTGCACCCACGACCAGCTGGCGGACCGTATCGGGCGTTCCCGCCCGCAGGTCTCCAACACCCTGCGTCTGCTGAAGCTCTCGCCGTCGGTTCAGCGCCGTGTCGCGGCCGGAGTGCTTTCCGCCGGCCATGCCCGGGCACTGCTCTCCGTCGACGACTCTGAGGAGCAGGACCGGCTGGCTCACCGGATCGTGGCGGAGGGGCTCTCCGTGCGGGCCGTCGAGGAGATCGTGACCCTGATGGGTTCACGGCCCCAGACCGCTCAGCGCTCCAAGGGACCGCGAGCCGGCGCCCTGGTCTCCCCGGCGCTGTCCGACCTCGCCACGCGTCTCTCGGATCGCTTCGAGACCCGGGTGAAGGTCGACCTGGGGCAGAAGAAGGGCAAGATCACTGTCGAGTTCGCCTCGATGGAGGACCTTGAGCGGATCCTCGGCTCGCTGGCTCCGGGTGAGGGGCCGGTCCTGCAGAGGAGCCTGCTGGACGACGAATCGGAGGACGAAGCCTGAGCCGTGCGTCCACGGCATGGGTTTTGTTCGTCCCACCTGCGGAGCGGGCCGTGTCCGGTGTGTACCGGAACACGGCTCGCTCTTTGCTTTCTGTCGGTATCGATGGAATCGCATCATGGATACGATGCGATCGGGTATGGCGCATCTACCTGGCAGCACCTCTTAGGGGAGGCGGGGGCCATGCGAACGGTGAGCCGCACCGGACTGGTGAGCGCGGGTCTGGGCCTGGGGGCGGTCGGCGGGTTCGTCGGCAGTCTGCTCAGGGAACGCAGCGCTCTGACAGCCGCCCGCGACGCTGCGGGCGAAGGAAGCGAGGATCAGCCTTCATGGGGCGTCGGCTCGTACCGCTCACGTTGGACAACCTCCCGGACATTCCCCAGCGTTGCCGGTCGTGCGTCTTCTGGGAGCTGGACCCCGTCAGCGGCCAGGCCGCGGTAAGAGCGGGCACGACAGCCCTGGAGAAGGAAGCCTGGATCTCCGCCGTCCTACTGGACTGGGGCTCCTGCGGGCGGGTCGTCTACGTCGATGACGTGCCGGTGGGCTTCGTCCTCTACGCGCCCCCCGCCTACGTTCCTCGCTCCACGGCGTTTCCCACGAGCCCTGTCTCACCGGACGCTGTACAGCTGATGACGGCGTTCATCATGCCCGACTATCAGGGACAGGGGCTGGGCCGAGTCATGGTGCAGACGGTTGCCAAAGATCTGCTGCGCCGGGGCTTCAAGGCGATCGAGGCCTTCGGTGACACCCGCTGGAAAGAGCCTGCCTGCATACTGCCTGCCGACCATCTGCTCGCCGTGGGCTTCAAGACGGTTCGCCCGCATCCCGCCCATCCGCGAATGCGGCTGGAGCTGCGTACAACGCTCTCCTGGAAGGAAGACGTGGAGCTGGCGCTCGACCGGCTCTTGGGGGCCGTACAGAAGGAACCAGCGCTGCGGCCGCTCTAGGGAGCAGTCAGCGACAGCTCGAAAGCAAATGGGCCGACTCCGGGGAGTCGGCCCATTCATGTTTCACGTGAAACATCACTCGGCGATGAAGTCCTCAAGGTCGCGGACGATCGCGGCCTTCGGCTTCGCACCGACGATGGTCTTGGCGACCTCGCCACCCTGGTAGACGTTCAGGGTCGGGATGGACATCACGCCGTACTTGGCGGCCGTACCCGGGTTCTCGTCAATGTTGAGCTTGACGATCTCGATCTTGTCGCCGTACTCGGCGGCGATGGCTTCGAGGGACGGAGCGATCTGACGGCACGGACCGCACCAGGCGGCCCAGAAGTCCACGAGGACGGGCTTGTCGCTCTTGAGGACGTCCTGCTCGAAGGAATCGTCGGTCACATTCTTCAGAGTGCCGGCCACGGCGGGCTCCTTAACTTGATCGTGCGGTGGGGCGGATGGGGGTCAGACGGTGGTCTTCGCGGGCTCTGCCTTCTCCTCATCCGCGAGGGCGGAGAGGAAACGCTCGGCGTCGAGAGCCGCGGAGCAGCCGGTGCCGGCGGCGGTGATCGCCTGGCGGTAGGTGTGGTCGACGACGTCACCGGCGCCGAAGACACCGGTCAGGTTGGTCCGGGTCGAGGGTGCCTCGACCTTCAGGTAGCCCTCCCCGTCCAGGTCCAGCTGGCCCTTGAAGAGCTCCGTGCGGGGGTCGTGGCCGATCGCGATGAACAGTCCCGTCACCGCGAGGTCGGAGAGTTCCCCGCTCTTCAGGTTGCGCAACTTGAGGCCGGCCAGCTTCGGGTCGCCCTCGATCTCGGCGACCTCGCTGTCCCAGACGAACTTGATCTTCGGGTCGGCGAAGGCACGCTCCTGCATCGCCTTGGAGGCACGCAGGCTGTCCCGGCGGTGGACGATCGTCACGGACTTGGCGAAGCGGGAGAGGAAGGTCGCTTCCTCCATCGCTGTGTCACCGCCGCCGATGACGGCGATGTCCTGGTCCTTGAAGAAGAAGCCGTCACAGGTGGCACACCAGGAGACACCCCGGCCGGAGAGGGCGTCCTCGTTCGGCAGGCCCAGCTTGCGGTGCTGCGAGCCAGTGGTGACGATGACGGCCTTCGCCTTGTGTACGGTGCCCGAGGTGTCCGTGACGGTCTTGATCTCACCGGTCAGGTCGACGGAGACCACGTCGTCCGGGATCAGCTCGGCGCCGAAGCGCTCGGCCTGGGCGCGCATGTTGTCCATGAGCTCGGGGCCCATGATGCCGTCCTGGAAGCCCGGAAAGTTCTCGACCTCGGTGGTGTTCATCAGCGCGCCACCGGCGGTGACGGCGCCCTCGAACACCAGCGGCTTCAGCGACGCGCGCGCGGTGTAGAGCGCCGCCGTGTAGCCGGCGGGCCCGGAGCCGATGATGATCACGTTTCGGACGTCGCTCACGGCTTGGTTCCTCGTCTCTGGACTGCGTCAGTACGACCGGTGGGAGCCCCTGTCAGAGCCTCCACCCCACCCAACGGATCCTACGGGGCCCGCATTCCCGGTGTGTCCGGGCACACGGAGACGGCACACCGGAGGGAAGTACCGCGCCGGTCGGCGATGAGACGTCCGAAGTCAGGAACGCGGGTACGACCGCTTCAGAAGAAGCTTGCCAGGGGTGGATGTCTGCCCACTGACACAGGCCGCGTCGACGACATAGGCCATGACCCGGGTGCTGTCGGAGGCATCGGGCAGCACCACGAGATACGCGGCGTTCCCGTTGTAGGTGCCCTTCTTGGCACCGAGTACATCTTCGTTGCCGCGGTTGATGCCCTGCCTGATGCAGTTCGGGATAGTGCTGGAGGGCTGGATCAGGGTTTGGGGGGTCTTGACAGAGGACTTCGGACCGTCCGGCACAGTTGCGGCGTTCCAGGGCTCCCCGGTGCCGGGGCCCCGACTCGTGGCGGTCTTCTTGGAGAGAAGATCCGCGACCTCGCTCTCCAACTTCCCCTTCGAGAACGTGTCTGCGGTGCTGGTCGGATTCCCATGAGCCGCGTCGGACGTCTTGTGGTCGCCCAGCGACTGGAGGAACAGGGAACCCGCTCCGAGAACGGCCGCGGTGAACACGGCTCCCAGGACAATCCTCCCGCGGCGACCGCTGCGACTCCGGTCCTTGCGTCCAGGACCGGTCGCCGCATGCGCACGCCCTGACGGCCGGTCTGCCGGAGGCGATGTTTCACGTGAAACATGCGTCCCGGTGTCCTCGCCGGACACCGATCGGGACGCGCTCACCAATGTCGGTGCGCTCAGGGTCTCCGGGGCGGTGGCGCCAAGCAGAGCCTCCGCGGCGAGCGCCGCGTCGATACGGGTCGCGATCTCTGCGGGCATCCTCGGCGGGCCGGGCAGTGTGCCCAGCAGTCCCCGGATCTCCTCCAACGAGTCATGGACATCGGCACAGAGCTCGCACTCGTCCAGATGGTGTCGTACCTCGGTCGTCCGGGACGGCGGGAGGAGGCCCTCGGTGAGGTCGGAGATCTCCGCGACGTCCGGGTGCCCGGCCGTGTCCGTCGTGGATGTCACGCTCGCCCACCTCCGCCCTTCACAACAGCTGAATCGCTCGGCCCTGCATCCCTGGGACCCGATTCGCGTGGTCCCGCTGCCGGTGGGACGGATGTCCCCTGCGCCCGGTTCCGTCGTGCGCCCGGTTCCTCGTCGTCAGCGGCTCTTTCCGGCCGCAGATGGGTGAGGAGCGGAAGCAGTCTGGCTCTACCGCGGGCGCAGCGGCTCTTCACCGTGCCCGTCGGCACATCGAGGATGCGAGCGGCCTCCGCGACGGGGTAGCCCTGCATGTCCACAAGGACGAGCGCGGCGCGCTGGTCGGGCGGGAGGGTGCCCAGGGCTTCCAGCAGTTGGCGGTGCAGGTCGTTGCGTTCTGCCGGGGCGGCGGCCGACTCGTGCGGCTCCAGGAGCTGTTCGAGTCGTTCGGTGTCGTCGACCGGGGACGTCTTCCTGGAGGCGGCCTTGCGGGCGCGGTCCAGGCAGGCGTTCACGGTGATCCGGTGCAGCCACGTCGTGACGGCCGACTGGCCGCGGAAGGTGTGGGCGGCCCGGTAGGCGGAGACCAGGGCGTCCTGGACCGCGTCAGCGGCCTCCTCGCGGTCGCCCAGCGTGCGGAGGGCCACGGCCCAGAGACGGTCCCGGTGACGCCGTACGAGCTCACCGAAGGCGTCCGGGTCGCCTTCGACATGACGGGCGAGCAGATCCTGATCGCTCGTGCCGTCGTATCCGGCGCCTTCCGCCATCAGACCCCCTCCCCCTCCGGTGAGACGTCAGCCCGTGAACTTCACGTCGGTGATGGCCTGCTTGTAGCCGGCACCGCTGTACCCGTCGCTGGGCGCCATCGGCACATCGGTGATCCACAACAGTACGTACTGCGTCTTCAACGATTTCGTCGCTTTCACCGTGAGAGAGGTTCCGCTGGTGGTGGCGGTTCCGATCTCGGTCATGCTGTCGACTCCCGTTGAGGGGGTCAGCGAGTCGGTGGCGTAGAGATGGATCGTCGTGTGGTTGCCGGTGTACCGGAGCCCTATCGAAGCGGCCGAGATCTTCTTGGCCGAACCGAGGTCGTAGACAATACCCACGCCGGGTTTGTACGGCGCCAGTTTCGGGCCGGAGTTGTAGCGCTTGGTCCGCCAGTAGGTGGTGCTGTCACCGTCGTAGGTCTTGGCGACGTCGTCCGGTGCCTGGGCGTCCCCGCTCGCGACGTACTCCTTCGCGCCCTCGATCGTTATGGCGGCGGCCGGCTTGGTCTTGCCGCCGCTCTTGTCGTTCCCGTCCGACGTCTGCGTCTGCTTCGTGTCCTCGGACTTGTTGCCCTGATCCATCAGAGCGTCCGCGAGCTGCCAACTGCCCAGGCCCAGCGCGGCGATCAGCAGCGCGGACACGGCCCACTTGAGGGCCTTGCCGGTGCGGCTCTGCAGCGGGGGCGGCGGGGTCGGCACCGCCTGGGTGGCACCGGGACGCGGCGCGGGGCGGCCGTACGTGCCCTGCTGGTAGGTCGTGCGCTGGTATTCGGGAGGCGCGGTGAACGCGGGCTCCGGCGGGCGGATGCGGGGCATCTCACCGATCGCCTTCACCAGCTCCTCCGGAGTGGTGCACGCCGATTCGTGCCGGGAGGCCGTGGCACCGTCGTTGGCGAGCGCGCGCATGGCGAGCTCCGAGAGACCTCGGTGGACACCCGCGCGCACCTGGTCGGGGGCGATGAGACCGACGCCCTTGGGCAGTCCGGACAGGCCGTAGGCGTCGCTCTCGTACGGCCAGCGCTGGGTGAGCGCCGCGTACAGCAGGGCGCCGATCGCTTCCGTGTCCGTGCGCTGCGGGGTGTCCGAACTGATGCCGCGCAGTGCGGCGTTGACGGCCAGGCCCCGGATGCGCCACTGGCCGGACGAGGTGCGCAGCACCGCGTTCGGGTTCAGGCGCAGATGGGCGAGGCCTTCGCGGTGGGCGGCGGCCATGGCCGAGGCGATCTGGCTGACCATCTGGTAGGCGTCGTGCGCCTCCAGTGGGGCGGGCGCCAGAAGCGCCGTCAGTTCCGTGGCGTCGGGCAGCCATTCGTGCACGACGTAGACGAGGTCGTTCTCCTCCACGGCGTCCAGGACCTGGACGAAACGGGGATCACCCAGCAACGCCGAGGAACGGGCCGCGGCCAGCACCGAGCGGGCCCGCGCATGGTCCGCGGGCAGGATGTGCACGCCGACGGCACGGCGGAGTTTCTCGTCCACCGCGCGCCAACTGCTGAAGCCGTCCAGACGGGTGACGCACTCTTCGAGGCGATAGCGTCTGGCGAGCTTGTGCCCGCTGTGCAGTTCGGGAGGTGAGGCCTTCTCGGTTTCCTCGATCCCGCCACTCCCCTGTGCCTCGTCGCTGTCCGTGTCCCGCTCCGGGTTCTGGGCCACCCCGTCGGCCGTGGACTGGTCCGCCTTGGCGGTCAGCGGCTCGTCGCCGCTGTTGTCTGCCACGTCGACGGCAGCCGTGCTCCGTTCCGCCACCGCCGCTCCTGCCTCCCCATCCGTTGCACGCTGTCCGACGCCGAAACCAATTGTGCCCACAGTCTGCCGCTATGCACGACACACAGGGGCGGACGATGGTTGTGCATGTGCCCCGCCTCAGCGCCCCAAGCGCCCGCGCACCATGCCGACGAGGGAGTTGAGCTCCTCGATACGCATGCGACGTGCGGCGACGTAGAAGACTCCGAGCAGTACGGCACCGCCCACCAGAAGCGCGGCGAACGAGCCGACGACACCCTGGCCGAGCGTATGTCCGATCCCGTAGCAGGCCGCACCACTGAGCAGTGCGGCCGGCACCGAGGCGATACAGAGCCGAGCGTACGTCCGCAGCACCCGAGCGCCGTCCAGGTCGCCGTTGAGCCGCTTGCGCAGCCGGTTCCAGGCGACACCGACACCGGTCGCGTACGCGAGGCCGTACGAGGCCGACATGCCCACCACGGCCCAGCGGGCCGGGAGCACGAAGTAACAGACCGCCGAGGCGCCCGCGTTGACCGCGGCGACGATGACGGTGTTGTAGAAGGGCGTCCGGGTGTCCTCGTAGGCGTAGAAGGCACGCAGGACGACGTACTGCACCGAATACGGGATCAGGCCGAGGGCGAAGGCCATCAGCATGAAGCCCATGTTCGTGGCTGAACTGGTGCCCGAGGAGCCGAAGATGAGGGTGCAGATCGGGATGCCGAGTGCCAGGAAGCCGAAGGCGACGGGCACGATCGCGACGGCCGTGGTCCGCAGGCCCTGGGAGATGTCGTCGCGGACGGCGCCTCCGTCGCCCTCGGCGGCCGAGCGCGAGATGCGCGGCAGCAGGGCGGCCATCAGGGACACGGTGATGATCGCCTGCGGCAGACCCCAGATCAGCTGGGCGTTGGCGTAGGCGGCGAATCCGGTGCCGTCGACCTTCGTGTCGTTGCCCGCGGCCGTGGAGAGCTGGGTGACGACCAGCGCGCCCGCCTGGTTGGCCAGGACGAACAGGACCGTCCACTTGGCGAGCATCGCGGCCTTGCCCAGGCCGTGGCCCTTCCAGTCGAAGCGCAGCCGCAGCCGGAAGCCGGTCTCCCGGAGATACGGGATCATCGCGAGGGCCTGGACGACGAGGCCGAGGAGAACCCCGATACCGAGGAGTCGTTGCCCCTCCGGTGGGATCGTCGTGACCTGCATGCCGGAGTTCGCCGCGGTGCCGTAGACCCAGATGAACATGCCGAGCGTCACGATGATGACGACGTTGTTCAGGACCGGGGTCCACATCATCGCGCCGAACTTGCCGCGTGCGTTGAGGATCTGGCCCATCACCACATGGATGCCCATGAAGAAGATCGAGGGCAGGAAGTAGCGGGTGAAGGTGACGGCGACCTCGTTGGCGGCCGGGTCGTTGGCGACCTTCACCGACAGCAGGCGGACCAGGAGGGGGGCCGCGAAGACCGCGAGCGCGGTCAGCGCGCCCAGCGCCACCATGACCAGGGTCAGCAGCCGGTTGGCGAACGCCTCGCCGCCGTCCTCGTCCTCCTTCATGGCGCGCACGAGCTGCGGCACGAAGACGGAGTTGAGTCCGCCGCCGACGGTCAGGATGTAGATCATCGTCGGCAGCTGGTAGGCGACCTGGAAGGTGTCACCGAGCAGGCCGACGCCGAGGGCCGAGACGATCAGTGCGGAGCGTACGAAGCCGGTCAGGCGGGAGACCATCGTGCCCGCCGCCATCACGGCACTCGACTTCAGGAGCCCGCCGGCCTTCCCGCCCTTCTTGGGAGCGGCCGACGGCGCGGGTGCCGTCGGGGTGAGCTGCATCGTGGCGTCGGACATCGGCGCCGGGGACGGCGCGACGGGTGCCCGGCCCGAGGGCGGTGCCGGGGACGGGCCGGGGACCGCCGGGGGATCCATCGACGGGCGTCCGCCGCCCTGGCCCTGGTCCCGGAAGAGATGGGCGAAGGCGTCCGGCTCCTGATAGTCCTCGCCGGCCCCTGTCACCAGGTCGTCGACGCCCACGAACTGGGTCGTGCGCGCATCGTCGCCGTAGGGCAGGTACTGGGTCGGACCCTCGGGCTCGGGCGCCGGGGTCTGCGCCCACACACGGGGGTCGGGGGCGTACGGGGACTGGGGCGGCTGGGCATAGAGCGGGGGCTGCGGCTGGTAGGTGCCCGGAGGCGGCGGGGGGTGGGCGGCGCGGTCGTAGAGCGCCTCGGCGACCGGGTCCTGGGCGGAGAGGTCCTGCGCCCGGTAGGGATCCTGGTCGTAGGCGTCCTGGAGGTACATGTCCGCGGGGGGCTGCGGCGGCACCTGGCCGTGTTCGGGCGGCGGACCCTCGGGGTAGCCCGAGCCGCCCGCGCCCTGACCGCGGTCACCGTCGTACGGCGCGTTCATGGTTACCCCACCTCATCGTCCCCGGGCCCACCGGCCACGACATCGCTCAACGGTCCACTCTCTCACCCGTGCCGGACGGGTCGGCGCTTTCCGGTGCGGTGTCCGGTGTCGGGTCACTCGGCTGCTCCGGGTCGTCTGCCCGGGACGGAGTGCCGGACTCCTCCTTGAGACGGTCCTGGGGGTCCTCGGGGCTCCCCGGCCCGTCGCGATCCTCGGCCGCCCCGTCATCGGGCCCCTCGGGGCCCTCCTCCTTGGCCTGGCGGGCGACGGCGCGCTTGCGGTGGGTGTACATCCGGAAGCCGGCCAGGACGAGCAGCAGGACACCGCCGCCGATGACCAGCATGACGGTGGCCGTGACCTCGGTGACCTTCACGTCGAACCGGACGGCCTGCCCGTACTGCTGGCCGTCCTCCGTGTACAGCTGGGCGACCACGCCCACCTTGCCGTTGGCGTTGGCCGTCGTGGTGAACTTGATCGACTGGCTGTGCCCGCCGTTGACCGTGACCCGCTGCTCCGCGTAGGCCTCGCCGCCGATCTTGAGGCGCGTGGGGTTCGTCGAGGTGAGGCGCAGGATCAGATGGCCGACGCCCTGCACCAGGTTGTTCTGCACGGTCACAGGGATTGTGGCGCTGCGGCCCGAGAGCTTGGTCTCGGACTTGTCGATCAGTTTGACCTGATCGGTGAGGTCGTCGAGATAGCCCAGCACGCTCTGGCGGAAGTTCTCCGCCTCGCCGGCCATTCCGCGCCACGACGTGGACATCTCGCGGTTCATGGCCCGCCCGAAGGGGGTCACCACGCGGGACTCGTTACTGAGGATCACCTGGAAGTTGTCCAGCTTGTCCTGAGTGGTCGCGATCTCCTCGAAGGCCGACCTCGGCAGCTCCTGCTTGCGCAGTGAGGAGGGGTACCTGGAGGACGACGGGATCTTCGTGGTGGCACCCGGGTCCGGCTTGGCCTTGGCCGCCGCGGCGAGATCCTGCGACTCGGTCCAGGTGCTGCCCTGAAGGGTGGTCAGTGCCTCGGCCATCGCCTGGGCCTGGCTCGCGGTCGGCATGCGCTGCGGGGCGACGACGACGCTGCGCTGCTTGTCCGTCTGCAGGTCGAGCGCCAGGCTCTGGGCCAGGAACTGCTGCTCGGCGAGCGTGGCCGCCCCAGCCTTCGTCAGATCGCCCTCGAACGCCGTCGACAGGCGCGCGTCGGCGACCACCGCCGTCGTTCCGCCACCGATGGGTCGGGCCGCGGAGGGCGTGTACGGCAGGCCGCCGGTCTCCTGGAGGCTGTCGCTGCGGGCGATCACCTTGTCGGCTCCGGCCGAGGTGGCGACCTTGATGATCGACGGGTCCACGGCGCCGCTCACCGGCCACGCGAAGTCGGTGGTCGGTGTCACGTGGAGCACCGTTTCCACGGTGGTCGCGGCGACGTCCGTGGCGTCCTTGAGGTGGCTCAGCGAGCCGGTGACGCTGGTGCCGTTGTGGGCGAGGGACGCCAGGTCCGGATCGGCGAAGGGGAGGGCCACGACCTCCTTGCCCGCCACCGCCGACTGCAGTGCGGCCAGCCACGCCTTGGCGACCGCCTGGTGGGTGCCGGTCGTGGTGGTGTCGCCGTCGCCCTGGATCTTGTAGCTGCGGGTCATTGCGTCGACGGAGGCCAGCAGGTCCGGGTCGATCACCCAGGTGACGTCGAGGTCCTTGCCGAGCGAGAGCATCTGGTCGAGCCGGCCGCCCGGGGCGATCTCCTTGGCGAGGTCGTCGTTGAGGAAGACCGGCGTCTGCTGTTCATTGGAACCTGTCTGTGCCGTCATATGGACGGTGGAGACGAGCGGCCACAGATACGTCGTCTTCGTCTTCGTGTCCGCGTCGTCGGGCTGCCACGGCAGGAATGTCCGCTGGATGCCCAGGACCTGGTCCCACGGCTGGGCGGAGGTCTGACCGGAGAGCGAGACACCGAGCGGGTAGACGCCGTCGTCGCCGAGGTCCAGCTTGTCGACCGGGACGGAGAGGGTGAAGGGTTCGGCGACGCCCGGAGTGAGCTTGGAGAACTTCTGTGTGTACTTGTCGTCGATCTCCGAGCCGTCGACACCCTGGACGAAGTCGGTGCGCTGGGCGACGCTGTCGATCGCCGAGCGGGTGCTCAGCGCCTGTCCCAGGCGCAGGCCTACGTGGGCGTCGGTGACCGCCTGCTTGCCGTTGTTCGTCACCGTCCCGGAGACGGTCAGCGTGTCCCCGTCCGTGGGGATGCCGGGGGTGAGTGTGTCCACGGAGACGGACACCGTCTGCGAACCGGAGGCGGCTCGCGCGGAGGTCTGCTCGGTCGCACCGGCGGGCGCGGCGACGGACATCTGGAGGAGGCCGGCCAGCAGAGGCGCCCCGGCGAGCAGTGCGCCGGTGCGCCGCAGCCACCGGCGGGCAGGTGAGGGACACGTCCCCTGGAAGTCTGCCGCCTCGGCCACGCGCTCGCCCGTCCCTCGTCATCGTCAGTGGTCGTCGCAATGTGCGTCCACGCATGGTAACGATGCGCGCTGAGGGGAAGTGCCGCGGACTGCTCCACAAGATCGCAGATCGATATCGGTGCGTCCTGTATGTGTACGTATAAAGGGAAGCGATAAGGAACGTCGTAAGGGCTGTTCTTGAATGGTTATCAGTGGACATGTCCGTGGACGTTTAATGGAGGCGCTCACGGTCGCCCGGGCCACGTACCCTTTTCTGTTGTGCCGAACGCCAACGAAGACAACCCCAGTGCCCTGAGCCAGGTGCAGCAGCGCGCGGTGCGCGAACTGCTGCGGGTGGCTCCCGTCGCCGACGACCTCGCCCGCCGTTTCCAGGAGGCCGGGTTCTCTCTTGCCCTGGTCGGTGGCTCGGTTCGTGACGCGCTGCTAGGCCGGCTCGGCAATGACCTGGACTTCACGACGGACGCGCGGCCCGAGGATGTACTGAAGATTGTCCGTCCGTGGGCGGACGCCGTCTGGGAGGTCGGGATCGCCTTCGGCACGGTGGGGGTGCAGAAGGACGCCCGCGTCGGAGACATCGACCGGCGGTTCCAGATCGAGGTGACCACCTATCGGTCGGAGGCGTACGACCGGACCTCGCGCAAACCCGAGGTGTCGTACGGCGACTCCATCGAGGAGGACCTCGTCCGGCGCGACTTCACGGTGAACGCGATGGCTGTCGCGCTCCCGGAGAAGGAGTTCATCGACCCGCACGGCGGTCTCGGCGACCTCGCGGCCCAGGTGCTGCGTACCCCGGGTACTCCCGAGGCGTCCTTCTCGGACGACCCCCTGCGGATGATGCGGGCGGCCCGCTTCGCCGCGCAACTCGACTTCGAGGTCGCCCCCGAGGTCGTCACGGCGATGAAGGAGATGTCCGGGCGGATCGAGATCGTCTCGGCCGAGCGGGTGCGGGACGAACTGAACAAGCTGATCCTCTCCGCCCACCCCCGCAAGGGCCTGACGCTGCTCGTCGACACCGGTCTCGCCGACCATGTCCTGCCCGAGCTGCCTGCCCTGCGCCTGGAGAGCGACGAGCACCACCGGCACAAGGACGTCTACGAACACACGCTGATCGTGCTGGAGCAGGCGATCGAACTGGAGGAGAACGGTCCCGACCTGACCCTCCGGCTGGCTGCGCTGCTGCACGACATCGGCAAGCCGCGCCCCCGCCGCTTCGAGAACGACGGCCGGGTCTCGTTTCACCACCATGAGGTGGTCGGCGCGAAGATGACCAAGAAACGCATGCTGGCGCTCAAGTACTCCAACGAGCTGGTGAAGGACGTCTCGCATCTTGTCGAACTCCACCTGCGTTTCCACGGCTACGGCACAGGCGAGTGGACCGACTCGGCTGTCCGGCGCTATGTCCGTGACGCCGGCCCGCTTCTCGGCCGACTCCACAAGCTGACCCGGTCGGACTGCACCACACGGAACAAGCGCAGGGCTGCCGCACTGTCCCGTGCGTATGACGGGCTGGAAGAACGCATCGCGCAGCTTCAGGAGCAGGAGGAGCTGGACTCGATCCGTCCTGACCTCGATGGCAACCAGATCATGGAGATCCTGGGCGTTACACCGGGGCCGGTCATCGGCCGCGCCTACAAGTTCCTGCTGGAACTGCGGCTGGAGAACGGGCCGATGGAGCATGAGGCGGCGGTGGCCGCACTCAAGGATTGGTGGGCCTCGGAGAGCTGAGGCCATCGAGCGGGGTCATGTTTCACGTGAAACATGACCCCGGACAGCATCGGGGGCGGTGTCTCATGTTTCACGTGAAACATGAGACACCGCCCCGCGCTGCAACTGCCTTACTTCTTGTAGTCCTTCAGGCAGAGCAGGAAGTCACTGCCGTCACCGCTCTCGGTGTACGAGTACTGGAAGTCCTTCGCGGCTGCCGAGCACTTGGCGTCAGCCTCGCTCGCGGAGTAATTGCCGCTGATCTTGGCCAGTACCGTGTACTGGGCCTTCGCGTCGCTGCACTTCACGACCTTGAGGTCCGGGTTGGTGTCGCTGGTGCTGCCCCGGTGCATGCAGTCGCCGACCTTTGCCGTGTCGGGGTCGTTCTGACTCGATATGACGCCGTAGATGGCGGCGCCGATACCTATCACGATGATGATGGCGAGCCGGATCAGCTTGGGGCTGAACCGGCGCCTCGGCTGCGGCGGGACCGGAGCGTACGGGGCTGCGCCCTGGGGCGGGAATCCGGGCTGGCCGGGCTGCTGCGGGTAGCCGCCCTGGGGCGGATACGGGGCCTGGCCCTGCGGCGGGTACGGAGCCTGCTGCTGAGGCTGGCCGTAGGGCTGCTGGCCCTGGGCGTATGGGTTCGGGCCCTGAGGCGGCGGAGTTGTCATTTGGGGTCCCCCCTGGAACGTGGGCGCATGACGCGGTATGGCACGCGGCATGGTGCGAAGTAAGACGCACGTAAGTTACCGGCACCCACTGACACCGCCGTGACCCGGATCGACTCCGTATCAGTGATGTGACACTTTTCGGCGCTCAAAGTGGGCCATAGCCGCAGCAACCGTCGAGTAGATAACGGCGACCGTGACCACCAGCGTCACCGAGCGGCCGTCCGGCGGCAGTACCAGGGCGGCCATCGCCGCCGCGCCGACGAAAGCGACGTTGAACAGCACGTCGTAGACGGAGAAGATCCGGCCGCGGAAGCCGTCGTCCACCAAGAACTGCACGATCGTGTCCGTGGCGATCTTCGCGCCCTGTGTGGTCAGGCCCAGGACGAAGGCCGCCGCCAGCATCGGGGCGGTGGTGAACGGGAGGCCGAGGGCCGGTTCCAGGACCGCGGCGCCCGCGGCGCACACGGCGATCCAGCGGCCGGGGCCGAGTCGTCCGGCGGCCCAGGGTGTCACCACGGCCGCCACGAAGAAGCCGGCGCCGGAAACCCCCAACGCCAGCCCCAGCAGGCGCAGTCCGCCGTCCGGGGTCGACGACAGGGCGTACCGGCAGAGCATCAGCAGCAGGACCGTCAGGGCGCCGTAACAGAAGCGCATCAGTGTCATCGCAAGGAGAGCCCGGACCGCTTCCCGGCGCTGCGGTGCGGCGAGATGCCGTAGCGCCGCTTTGAGGTCCCGGGCGGTGCCTGCGAGGGCTGATGTCAGTCGGGGGCGGGTCAACGCGAGGTCGGGGCCGAGGAGTTCGGGGGCCATGCGCAAGGAGGTGAGGGCCGCGCACAGATACAGGGCCGCGCCCAGCAGGACCACCGTGGCGTCGGTGTCCGCGACCAGCAGCCGGACGACGAAGGCGAGGCCGCCGCCCGCGGTCGCCGCCAGCGTTCCGGCCGTGGGGGAAAGGGAGTTGGCGAGGACGAGCCGTTCGTCGTCGACCACGCGAGGGAGTGCGGCGGACAGACCGGCGAGGACGAAGCGGTTGACGGCGGTGACGCACAGCGCGGAGACGTAGAAGAGCCAGTCCGGGACGTGGCTCACCATCAGAACGGCCGTCAGCGCGGCCAGCAGGGCGCGCAGCAGGTTGCCGTAGAGGAAGACCTGGCGGCGGCGCCAGCGGTCCAGGAGGACGCCGGCGAAGGGGCCGATGAGGGAGTACGGGAGGAGCAGGACCGCCATCGCGGAGGCGATCGCGGTGGCCGAGGTCTGTTTCTCCGGGGAGAAGACGACGTAGGTGGCGAGTGCGACCTGATAGACGCCGTCCGCGCCCTGGGAGAGCAGCCGCACGGCGAGCAGGTGCCGGAAGCCCTGGAAGCGCAGAAGGACGCGCAGGTCATGGACGACGGCCATGGGCACAGCCTCACATACGAGGAGGGTCCCCGGGCGGAATGCCCCGGGGACCCTCGACGACCAACCCGGCGGGTCCTAGCGCTCGACCTCGCCCTTGATGAACTTCTCGACGTTGGCGTAGGCCTCGTCGTCGAAGTACTGGACCGGCGGGGACTTCATGAAGTAGCTCGACGCGGAGAGGATCGGGCCGCCGATGCCGCGGTCCTTGGCGATCTTCGCGGCGCGCAGGGCGTCGATGATGACACCCGCGGAGTTCGGGGAGTCCCAGACCTCCAGCTTGTACTCCAGGTTCAGCGGGACATCGCCGAAGGCACGGCCTTCGAGGCGGACGTAGGCCCACTTGCGGTCGTCGAGCCACTGGACGTAGTCCGACGGGCCGATGTGGACGTTCTTCTCGCCCAGGTCGCGGTCCGGGATCTGTGAGGTGACGGCCTGCGTCTTCGAGATCTTCTTGGACTCCAGGCGGTCGCGCTCCAGCATGTTCTTGAAGTCCATGTTGCCGCCGACGTTGAGCTGCATCGTGCGCTCAAGGCGGACACCGCGGTCCTCGAACAGCTTCGCCATCACGCGGTGCGTGATGGTGGCGCCGACCTGCGACTTGATGTCGTCGCCGACGATCGGGACGCCCGCCTCGGTGAACTTGTCCGCCCACTCCTTGGTGCCGGCGATGAAGACCGGGAGGGCGTTGACGAAGGCGACCTTGGCGTCGATGGCGCACTGGGCGTAGAACTTCGCCGCGTCCTCGGAGCCGACGGGCAGGTAGCAGATGAGGACGTCGACCTGCTTGTCCTTGAGGATCTGGACCACGTCGACCGGGGTCTCGGCGGACTCCTCGATCGTCATGCGGTAGTACTTGCCCAGGCCGTCGAGGGTGTGGCCGCGCTGGACCGTGACGCCCTTGTTCGGGACGTCGCAGATCTTGATGGTGTTGTTCTCGCTGGCACCGATGGCGTCGGAGAGGTCGAGTCCGACCTTCTTCGCGTCGACGTCGAACGCGGCGACGAACTCGACGTCACCGACGTGGTACTCGCCGAACTGGACGTGCATCAGACCCGGGACCTTGGCCGCCGGATCGGCGTCCTTGTAGTACTCGACGCCCTGTACCAGTGAGGCGGCGCAGTTGCCCACGCCGACAATGGCTACGCGAACCGAACCCATTCCGGTTGCTCCCTGTGTGTGCGAGGTGAGGCCCTGACTGGACCTCATGTGGTGGTGTCATCGGACGGATCCGGCCCGGGGGTGGCACCCCCGAGCCGGGGCAGGCCGCCCGACTCCCCAGATGTGCTGTCCTGCTGAGCGGTGCCGTCCGGAACGGGACCCTTCAGGTCACGTCCGGCCCGCTCACTCTCGATGAGCTCGTTCAGCCAGCGCACTTCGCGCTCCACGGACTCCATTCCGTGGCGCTGGAGCTCAAGGGTGTAGTCGTCGAGGCGCTCCCGGGTCCGCGCCAGGGAGGCACGCATCTTCTCCAGACGCTCCTCCAGCCGGCTGCGGCGGCCCTCCAGTACGCGCATGCGTACGTCGCGTGACGTCTGCCCGAAGAAGGCGAAACGAGCGGCGAAATGTTCGTCCTCGTACGCGTCGGGCCCCGTCTGCGAGAGCAGCTCCTCGAAGTGCTCCTTACCTTCCGCCGTCAACCGGTAGACGATCTTGGCGCGACGCCCGGCGAGTGTGGCCGTGAGGGCGTCCTCAGGAGTGTTCCCCGACTCCTCGATCAACCAGCCGTTGGCGACCAGCGTCTTGAGGCAGGGATAGAGCGTCCCGTAGCTGAACGCACGGAACACACCCAGTGATGTGTTGAGTCGTTTCCGCAGCTCATAGCCGTGCATCGAGGATTCGCGGAGAAGGCCGAGGATGGCGAACTCAAGGATGCCGGAGCGCCGGCTCATCGTCGCCTCCTCCCTGTCCGCGGTCCGACCATGACGGTCTTTATGCCGAGCTGATGTATCGACTCGATACATCCAGACGATAGAACGGCCTTCCGGATGCGACAAGTGGGGAGATGGTGAGCGGCGTCACATCACTGATTCGTTGGAAGCAAGTTGCCTGATTTGGGGTGAACTTCGGGGCTAAGCAGGTTTTGACGGTGCGTAGTCTGTGCGGCATGCACACCACCGGGAACCAAGTGACGCGTGGGGGCGTCAACGTCCCCGGTGCGGTACGGATGAATGCAGAACCGACCACATCCGTACTTCGGGGGGACCGGAAACCAGCCGCCGTTTCCAGGCGCGCACGGGTGCGCCTGCCCGAGGAGTAATCGTTCGATGAGCGAGCACCGTCGCAAACCGCCGCAGCCGCAGGGAGGCGGACGTGCCGCGGACCGACGCGGCCAGTCCGGACCGACCTCCGGCCGCCGCGCGGCACCGCGAGGCGCCACCACCGGGTCTCCATCCGATTCCTATGGGTCCAACCCCGCCGATGCGGGGGGTGACGACCGCCAGTACGGCAGCCGTGCCGAAGCCCGTCGGGCCACGCAGAGAGGCGGCGGCCGTCGTAGAGGGGCCGAGCCGGCAGGCCGCGGTCCCGGTGGCCCGAACGGGCCCGGCCGGGGCAGAGGACGCGGTCCCGCGCCCGGCAAGAAGAGGTTCATCGACTATCCGCGCTTCGACAAGTACGGATGGCGCCGCTGGATGCCCTCCTGGCGGCTTGTCTCCGGCCTGTCCCTGTTGTTCTTCGGCAGCCTCGTGGCCGCGGTCGGTGTCGGCTACGCGATGGTCAGCATCCCCAGCGAGAACACCGCCGCCAAGTCGCAGAACAACGTCTACTACTGGGCCAACGGCGACCAGATGGTCGCCACGGGCACCGGGGCGAACCGTCAGAACATCACCATCGATCAGATCCCCAAGGCCATGCAGTGGTCGGTGATCTCGGCCGAGAACAAGAGCTTCTACACGGACTCGGGCGTCGACCCCATGGGTATCGCCCGGGCCCTGGTCAACATGGCCCGGGGCGGTGAGACGCAGGGTGGTTCGACGATCACCCAGCAGTTCGTCAAGAACACCTACCTGAGCCAGGAACAGACGGTCAGCCGTAAGTTCAAGGAGATGTTCATCTCCATCAAGGTCGGGACGTCGCTCAGCAAGGAGCAGGTCCTCCAGGGCTACCTGAACACCTCGTACTACGGCCGCGGCGCCTACGGCATACAGGCCGCCGCGCAGACCTATTACGGCGTGGACGCGGTCAAGCTGACGCCCAGTCAGTGTGCCTTCCTGGCCGCCCTGTTGAAGGGGCCGACGTACTACGACCCGATCGGCGCCACGAACATCGACTCCGCGGCCACTCCCGCCGCCAACCGCAAGCGCTCCGAGGCCCGCTGGAGCTGGATCCTCGAGCAGATGCACGACGACAAGCGCATCACGGACGCCGAGTACCAGACGGCCATCAAGAAGTACCCCACGCCCCAGGGCCTGAAGGCGACCAAGGGCATGACCGGCCAGATCAGCTACCTGGTCGACACGGCCAAGAAGTACGTCCTGAGCCACTCGAACATCTCGCAGACCGAGTTCGACCAGGGCGGCTTCCAGATCTACACGACCTTCCAGAAGGACAAGGTCAACGAGCTGAGCGCGGCCGTGAAGAAGATCCAGAATGAGCGCATCGACCCGAAGAAGCGCAGTCTGGACAAGTACGTCCAGTTCGGCGCGGCGTCGGTGACGCCGAAGGACGGAGCGATCGTCGCCCTCTATGGAGGTGACGGTTACGAGAACGGCCACTTCACCAACAACGCCGACACCTCGGGTGTCCCAGTGGGCTCGACCTGGAAGCCGTTCGTGCTCGCCGCGGCCATGGAGTACGGCACGTACAAGACCGACGGTGTCGGTATCTCGCCGCTCAGCAAGTACAACGGCGACGACCATCTCAAGGTCAGAAACCAGGACGGCTCGTACGTCCTGAACAAGGACAACTCGATCTTCTACCAGAACAACGAGAGCAACTATCCCTGGGGCTACATCACGCTCCGCAAGGCGATGGAGCAGTCCATCAACACGCCGTACGTGCAGCTCGGTATGGACGTCGGGATGACGAAGGTGAAGGCCGTCGCCAAGTCGGCGGGCATCCTGGACGGCAGCATGGCGAAGGACCTCAACGCGTCGTTCGCCATCGGTACATCGACCCCCAGCGCGATCCGGATGGCCGACGCCTACGCGACGTTCGCCGCCTCGGGCAAGCAGGCGGACCCGTACTCGGTGACGGCCGTCAAGCATGGCGGGCAGCCGGTGTCCGGCTTCAGCAAGCCCGTTGTGAAGCAGGCGATGCCGGAGAACGTGGCGAACAACGTCACGGACACCCTGGAGAACGTCATCCAGAACGGTACGGCCAAGAACGCCAAGGCTCTGGGCCGCACGGCGGCCGGCAAGACCGGTACCACCGACAGCAACAAGTCGGCCTGGTTCGTCGGCTACACCCAGCAGCTCTCGACCTCGATCGCGATGTTCAGGGAGAACCCCAAGGACGCCGAACTGCTCTCCATGAACGGTACGGCGGGGGTCGCCTCCATCCATGGTGGTGACATCCCGACATCGATCTGGACCGAGTACATGGAGGCCGCACTCAAGGGGAAGTCCGACCTGGGCTTCCCGGACGCCACCAAGATCGACAAGGTTCAGAACGAGGACGGCGCACCGTCTCCCTCTCCGACGCCCGTGGTGACGCCGAGCGAGACGCCCAGTGAAACACCGAGCGAGACGCCCAGTGAAACACCGAGTTCGACGCCATCGGCATCCGAGTCCTGCCGGTTCAGTTGGCAGTGCAGTGACAATGGCGGCACCGACGGAGGCACGACGTCCACACCGACGGACACGGCTACTGCGACGGAGTCCAGCGGCACCAATAACGGCAACGGCAATGGGGGCTTCTTCGGAGGCTCAACCGGTTAGCCGCCATACCGTCCACGATGGGTGTTTCACGTGAAACACCCATCGTGGACGGTTTCACGTGAAACAGGGGCCGTCGCATCCACCAGGTTGCGGCGGCCCTCGGCGTACTCCTAGGTGTGTACGGCAGGATGTGCCCCATGCCCAGTGCAGAACTGACGCCCACGAGCGTGCACGAGCCGGATCCGGTAAGGCCGACCAAGGTTGACCAGGTCGCCGCCGCCGGCAGCGAACTGATCGGTGGCCCTATCGGCCGGCGCGCCCTCCTCGGGACGTCCTGGTGGACTCCCGTACGGGTCGTCGCGCTGGTGGCGATCGGTATGTTCGCCCTCGGCCTGGTCCAGAAGGCGCCCTGCTACAACAGCGGTTGGTTCTTCGGCGCGAGTTCGCAGTACACGCACGCGTGCTACTCGGACATCCCGCACCTGTACCAGGGGCGCGGCTTCGCCGACGGGCTCGTCCCGTACTTCGACAAGCTCCCCGGCGACATGCAGTACCTCGAATACCCGGTGCTGACGGGTGTGTTCATGGAGGTGGCCGCCTGGCTCACACCGGGCAGCGGCAGCATCCAGCACCAGGAACAGTGGTACTGGATGGTCAACGCCGGGATGCTGATGGTGTGCGCCGCCGTCATCGTCGTATGCGTCAGCCGCACGCACGCTCGCCGGCCCTGGGACGGACTGCTGGTCGCCCTGGCTCCCGCCTTCGCGCTCACCGCCACCATCAACTGGGACCTGCTGGCCGTCGCTCTGACGGCCTCGGCGATGCTGATGTGGTCCCGGGGCCGTTCCCTCGCTTTCGGCGTCCTGTTGGGCCTTGCCACGGCCGCCAAGCTGTATCCCGTCTTTCTCCTCGGCCCGTTGTTCCTGCTGTGCTGGCGTGCGGGCAAGTGGCGGGACTTCGGGAAGGCGTTCGGCGGAACCGCCGTCGCCTGGCTGGCGGTGAACCTGCCGGTGATGCTCTTCGCCTTCGACGGCTGGTCGAAGTTCTATACGTTCAGCCAGGAACGGGGCGTCGACTTCGGGTCGTTCTGGCTGATCCTGGCCCAGAACTCCACCGACCCGCTCAGCACCGACACCGTCAACACGTTCGCCACCCTGCTGATGCTCCTGTGCTGCGGAGCCATCGCGGCGCTCACGCTGACCGCTCCACGCCGGCCGCGGTTCGCTCAGCTGGCCTTCCTGATCGTCGCGGCGTTCATCCTGACCAACAAGGTCTACTCGCCGCAGTACGTGCTGTGGCTGGTCCCCCTGGCCGTGCTGGCCCGGCCGAAGTGGCGGGACTTCCTGATCTGGCAGGCGTGCGAGGTGGCGTACTTCCTGGGGATCTGGATGTACCTCGCGTACACGACCAGCGGAGACGCCCACAAGGGCCTGCCGACCGACGGCTATCACTGGGCCATCGGCTTGCACCTCCTGGGCACGCTCTACCTGTGCGCCGTGATCGTGCGCGACATCCTCATGCCGGAGCGGGACGTGGTGCGCCTGGCGGGCGACGACGACCCCTCGGGAGGGGTGCTCGACCGGGCGGAGGACGTGTTCGTGTTCGGGGCCGCGGCCCGTCCCGGACGGCATGCGGCCCCCTTCGACGGACCGCAGGTGGAATGGGGCGGCGAGGGGTCGGCCGACCGTTCGCTCTGAGCGAACAGAGCCTGGCCAGGACACGCGAAAGGCCGTACACGGAACCTTCCGTGTACGGCCTTTCTGCTGTTCCGGGGAGGCTCAGCGATCCACGATGCGGTCGAACTGGGTTGTGGTGTGCCGCAGATGGGCCACCAGCTCCTCGCCGACCTTCGGCTCGGCCGCTTCCGAGGGCACGAACAGGATCGAGACCTGCATGTGCGGAGGCTCGGCGAACCAGCGCTGCTTGCCGTCCCAGACGAACGGAGAAAGGTTCCGGTTCACCGTGGCCAGGCCGGCGCGGGCGACGCCCTTGGCGCGTGGCATCACGCCGTGCAGTGCCTTGGGTGCCTCCAGGCCCACCCCGTGCGACGTACCGCCCGCCACGACCACCAGATAGCCGTCCGAGGCCGCCTTCTGCTGCCGGTAGCCGAAGCGGTCGCCCTTGGAGACCCGCGTGACGTCCAGGACCGCCCCGCGGTACTCGGTGGCCTCGTGGTCCCCCAGCCACAGCCGGGTGCCGATGCGGGCCCGGAAACGGGTCTGCGGGAACTGCTGCTGCAGCCGGGCGAGTTCCTCGGCCTTCAGGTGGCTCACGAACATCGTGTGCAACGGCAGCCGCGCGGCACGCAGCCGGTCCATCCAGCCGATGACCTCCTCGACGGCGTCCGAGCCGTCGGTGCGGTCCAGCGGGAGGTGGATGGCGAAGCCCTCCAAGCGGACGTTCTCTATGGCCGAGTGCAGCTGGGGCAGTTCCTGCTCGCTGACGCCGTGTCTCTTCATCGAGGACATCACCTCGATGACCACACGGGCGCCCACGAGGCCGTACACACCGTCGATGGACGACACCGAACGGATCACCCGGTCCGGCAGCGGAACGGGCTCCTCACCGCGGCGGTATGGCGTCAGCACCAGCAGGTCGCCCCCGAACCAGTCCTTGATCCGGGCGGCCTCGTACGTCGTGCCGACGGCGAGGACGTCCGCGCCCAGACGCGTCGCCTCCTCCGCGAGCCGCTCGTGCCCGAAGCCGTAGCCGTTGCCCTTGCAGACCGGGACGAGCCCCGGGAACTGCTCGGCCACGTGCTTGTGGTGCGCCCGCCAGCGCGCAGTGTCGACGTAGAGCGTGAGCGCCATGGCCGGACCTGGAACCTTTCGGGTGGCTGCGGTGTATCAGGAGTATGAGAGCTGTCGACGCTATCGAAGCGAGGACCGTCGGGTCAGCGGCGCGACATGTAGATGTCGAGCGCCTTGTGGAGCAGCTTGTTCAGCGGGAAGTCCCACTCGCCGAGGTATTCGGCGGCCTGCCCGCCGGTGCCCACCTTGAACTGGATCAGACCGAAGAGGTGGTCGGTCTCGTCCAGCGAGTCGGAGATGCCGCGCAGGTCGTACACGGTGGCGCCGAGTGCATAGGAGTCACGCAGCATCCGCCACTGCATCGCGTTCGAGGGCCGGACCTCACGCCCGATGTTGTCGGAGGCGCCGTAGGAGTACCAGACGTGTCCGCCGACCACGAGCATCGTCGCCGCCGACAGGTTCACCCCGTTGTGGCGGGCGAAGTACAGCCGCATGCGGTTGGGGTCCTCGGTGTTGAGGGCCGTCCACATGCGCTGGAAGTACGACAGCGGGCGGGGCCGGAAGTGGTCGCGCACGGCCGTGATCTCGTACAGCCGCTGCCATTCCTCAAGGTCGTGGTAGCCGCCCTGGACGACCTCGACACCGGCCTTCTCGGCCTTCTTGATGTTGCGGCGCCACAGCTGGTTGAAGTTCTTGTGGACCTCTTCGAGCGAGCGGTTCGCCAACGGCACCTGGTAGACGTAGCGCGGCTGGACATCGCCGAAGCCGGCGCCGCCGTCCTCGCCCTGCTGCCAGCCCATACGGCGCAGCTTGTCGGCCACCTCGAAGGCGCGCGGTTCGATGTAGTCGGCCTCGATGTCACGCAGCCGCTTCACGTCCGGGTTCTGGATGCCCGCCTTGATGGAAGTGGCCTCCCAGCGCCGGATGATGACCGGCGGGCCCATCTTCACCGAGAAGGCGCCCTGCTGCTTGAGGTGGGCCAGCATCGGCTGGATCCAGTCGTCCAGATTCGGCGCGAACCAGTTGATGACCGGGCCCTCGGGCAGATAGGCCAAGTAGCGCTTGATCTTGGGGAGTTGGCGGTAGAGGACCAGGCCCACGCCGACCAGCTCGCCGGTCTTCTCGTCGAACCAGCCGAGGTTCTCGGAGCGCCACTCCGCCTTCACATCAGCCCATGCCGGGACCTGCATGTGGCTAGCCGACGGCAGGCTCTGGATGAATGCCAGATGCTGCTCTCGGCTGATGGTCCTCAGGGTCAGGCTCATTCGGGGCGCTCCTCGGGCTGGTGTGTCCCCATGGGTACAGGGGCTCCGGCTCTCGCGCCGAAGCCTACTGCGCCGTGCGAGCGCCCCGACTGGGCGTATGCAACCTTCGCCTCGGCCTGTGGGTCGCCGAGGCGTTCCGTGGTGTTTTACGCGGTGTTCGGACCGCGATGCCGGAGTGTCAGTTGATGACGCCACCGAACAGTCCGCCGTGCGCCATGCCGAGGAAGAATCCGACACCCGCGGCACCGAGACCCAGGATCAGGCCGAAGCGTTCCCTCGTCGTCTCCGAGATCCACTGTCCGTACGCGCCGGTGAGGATCCCCACCAGGCCGGTCCATGAGCTGAGCAGATGCAGGCTGTGGAAGAACGACGTGGTGAACGCCGTCACTCCGAGCACCAGGGTCACCGCGAGCAGCGTGTCCTGGAGCGGATGGGGCTTGCCGTCCGTCGCGAAAAGGGAACCGGCGGTGTTGGGTCGCAATGCCTGTGCCATGTGGCACCTCCTGCGGAAGGCGGCGCGTCGTCGCGCCGGACACACCCGATGTGTACAGATTGACGCTCTCCGCCACCGGATTTCAACCGGAAGCCGGTGTGCGGGTACTCTGTACCCTCTGCACTGGTGTCTGCCCACGTCGTCACGGATCGGAATCCCCGCAAGGGGCCCCGATGTCAGTGGCGGCTGTTTTACTGGCACACACTGTTGCTTACGCATCACAACCCTCCTGCCACGGATCGACCGTGGCCGCTGAGTCCAAAGGAGGTGGGTTCCACATGCGTCACTACGAGGTGATGGTCATCCTCGACCCCGATCTGGAGGAGCGCGCTGTCTCCCCCCTGATCGAGAACTTCCTCTCCGTCGTCCGTGAGGGCAACGGAAAGGTCGAGAAGGTCGACACCTGGGGCCGTCGTCGTCTCTCGTACGAGATCAAGAAGAAGCCCGAGGGCATCTACTCGGTCATCGACCTGCAGGCCGAGCCTGCGGTCGTCAAGGAGCTCGACCGCCAGATGAACCTGAACGAGTCGGTCCTCCGGACCAAGGTCCTCCGCCCCGAGACCCACTGAGCATCCTGCTCAGCTGATCTCGGGATTCGAGTAGCAGCACCAAGCAGCCAGCAGCAAACCCGCCGAGAGGTTCCCCCATGGCAGGCGAGACCGTCATCACGGTCGTCGGCAATCTTGTCGACGACCCCGAGCTGCGCTTCACCCCTTCCGGTGCGGCGGTCGCGAAGTTCCGTGTCGCGTCCACTCCCCGCACCTTCGACCGCCAGACGAACGAGTGGAAGGACGGCGAAAGCCTCTTCCTCACCTGCTCGGTCTGGCGGCAGGCGGCGGAGAACGTCGCCGAATCGCTCCAGCGAGGCATGCGCGTCATCGTGCAGGGCCGGTTGAAGCAGCGGTCCTACGAGGACCGTGAGGGCGTCAAGCGCACGGTCTACGAACTGGACGTCGAAGAAGTCGGCGCCAGCCTGCGCAGTGCCACGGCCAAGGTCACCAAGACCGCCGGTGGCGCTCGCGGTGGCCAGGGCGGCGGCTTCGGCGGCGGTGGTGGTGGCGGCCAGGGTGGCGGCGGCTGGGGTGGAAACTCCGGCGGCGGTCAGCCGGCCGGCGGCGCTCCCGCCGACGACCCGTGGGCGACCGGCACTCCCGCCGGTGGCAGCCAGGGCGGCGGTGGCGGCGGCTGGGGTGGAAACTCCGGCGGCGCCAGCGGTGGCGGTGGCGGCGGCTACTCGGACGAACCCCCCTTCTAGGCCTTCGGGCCGAGGGTGGGTCGTACCCACACTTCTTGATCACACAGGAGATACACCATGGCGAAGCCGCCTGTGCGCAAGCCGAAGAAGAAGGTCTGCGCATTCTGCAAGGACAAGGTCCAGTACGTGGACTACAAGGACACGAACATGCTGCGGAAGTTCATTTCCGACCGTGGCAAGATCCGTGCCCGCCGGGTGACCGGCAACTGCACGCAGCACCAGCGTGACGTCGCCACGGCCGTGAAGAACAGCCGTGAGATGGCGCTGCTGCCCTACACCTCCACCGCGCGATAAGGGAAGGGTGACCGACCAATGAAGATCATCCTCACCCACGAGGTCTCCGGCCTCGGTGCCGCGGGCGACGTCGTCGACGTCAAGGACGGTTACGCTCGCAACTACCTGATCCCGCGGAAGTTCGCTATCCGCTGGACCAAGGGTGGCGAGAAGGACGTCGAGCAGATCCGTCGTGCTCGCAAGATCCACGAGATCCAGACCATCGAGCAGGCCAACTCCGTGAAGGCCCAGCTCGAAGGCGTCAAGGTTCGTCTGGCCGTCCGCTCCGGCGACGCCGGTCGCCTCTTCGGTTCCGTCACCCCGGCCGACATCGCTTCGGCGATCAAGGCTTCCGGTGGCCCCGAGGTCGACAAGCGTCGTATCGAGCTGTCTGCCCCGATCAAGACGCTGGGCGCCCACGAGACGTCCGTGCGTCTGCACCCCGAGGTTGCCGCCAAGGTCAACATCGAGGTCATCGCGGCCTGACCGCTGCGCTCGGCATAGCGGAGAGAGGGGCCGCACCCGTTGGGGTGCGGCCCCTCTGCCGTCCCCGTCCTCGGGACGGGCAGGCCATGGCCCGCGTATTGGGTCCGGGATGTGCAGGGCAGAGTGTGTGTTGGTGAGGGCGGCGCAACGGCGTGCATGTTTCACGTGAAACGTGGCAGCGAGCGGTGTTTCACGTGAAACGGTCAGCGGGTCGCGCCCGTGACGACCCAGCGGCCCGAGCGGGCGCGCAGCAGGAGCGTCAGCATGCGCACTGTCATCATCAGGGTCATCGCTCCCCAGAGAGCGGTCAGTCCGGCGCCGAAGACCGGTACGAGCAGAGCCACCGGGACGAACACCACCAGGGTCACCAACATCGCTCCTGCGAGATACGGCCCGTCTCCCGCGCCCATCAGCACCCCGTCCAGGACGAAGACGACACCGCAGATGGGCTGCGAGAGCGCCACCATGATCAGGGCGGGCAGGGCGGTGTCCTTGACGGTGGAGTCGCTGGTGAACAAGGGGAGGAACAGCGGCCGGGACACGATCACCAGGAGACCGAGCACCACTCCGACGGCGACGCCCCACTGCACCATGCGGCGGCAGGCGGCCCGGGCGCCTTGTGGATCGTCCGCACCGAGGTAGCGGCCGATGATGGCCTGGCCTGCGATGGCAATCGCGTCGAGTGCGAAGGCCACCAGAGACCACAGGGACAGGATGATCTGGTGGGCGGCGATGTCGGCATCGCCGAGACGGGCGGCAACCGCTGTCGCGGTCAGGAGGATCGCTCGCAGGGAGAGCGTGCGTACCAGGAGAGGCGCGCCCGCCTGCGCCGAAGCTCGGATTCCAGCCGTGTCGGGGCGGAGCGAGGCTCCATGTCGGCGAGCCCCTTGGACGACCACGACGAGATACACGGCGGCCATCCCCCATTGGGCGATGACGGTGCCCCAGGCGGAGCCGGCGATGCCGAGGTCGGCGCCGTAGACGAGCCCTAGGTTGAGGGCGCCGTTGGCGACGAAGCCTGTGATGGCGACGTACAGCGGTGTTTTTGTGTTCTGCAGTCCACGGAGGACCCCGGTGGCGGCGAGTACGACCAGCATGGCCGGGATGCCGAGCGAGGAGATCCGCAGATAGGTCGTCGCGTAGGGGGCTGCCGTGTCCGAGGCGCCGAAGACGTCGACGAGGGCGGGCGCCGAGGGGAGCACGACGGCGATGACGGTGGCACCTATTAGTAGGGCGAGCCAGATGCCGTCCATGCCCTGGCGGATGGCCGCTTGAAGATCGCCCGCGCCGACACGTCGGGCGACGGCCGCCGTGGTGGCGTAGGCGAGGAAGACGAAGACGCTCACAGCTGTCGTCAGGAGGGCCGAGGCCACGCCGAGTCCGGCGAGTTGTGGCGTGCCGAGATGACCCACGATCGCACTGTCGGCCATGACGAAGAGCGGCTCGGCCACGAGTGCACCGAAGGCCGGGACAGCCAGCATGACGATCTCGCGGTCGTGCCGGCGTCGGGTGGCCCTGGTGGTCGCGGGAGCCTGTGTCATGAGCACTAATCTAATCGTCCACAGGTAAGAGATGCAATTACTGTGTGACCCTTACCTCTGATCTCGCCTCGTGTCCTCTCGCGCACTGTTCGAAGCGATCTTGGTCCGACTGGAGAAGTTTTTCTTCTGCACAGCCGGTGGATGGGGAAAGGGCAGGTCAGATGGGTTGTGCTCGGAGCGGAGCGGTCTTGTTCACAGGGCTGTCCACCGGGTCGTGCACAGGTTTTGGCGGGTTCTCCACAGCATCCGGGCCGTCGTCCACATGGCCTGTGGATAACCAGATTGGCTGACGGTGCCCGCGGGCCTACGGTGGACCGGCACCCGCCCCGTCAGTCGGACTGAGAAACATCACAAAACCGACGCGCCCGTACCGGAGTTGGGCGTCTCATTTGTCAGTGCCGTGCCGTAGAAATGAGGGGCACGGCGAGGTCCGCTCGGCGGACGGGAGGAGGTGGCTCGGTTGAGTATTTCCGAGCCCTTGGACGACCCGTGGGCCGAGAGCGGTCCAAGTGATCGTCTGCCTGCTTCCCGACGGCGCGGTGACGGAGGCCGGGGTCGCGACGAACAGCACGACCGCGGCCGGGAAGGCGGCGAGTGGGAGGGCGCAGGCTCGGCCTTCGAACGCGTGCCGCCGCAGGACCTCGATGCCGAGCAGTCCGTACTGGGCGGCATGCTCCTGTCGAAGGACGCCATCGCCGACGTCGTTGAGGTCCTCAAAGGCCACGACTTCTACAAGCCCGCGCACGAGACGATCTACCAGGCGATCCTCGACGTCTACGCCAAGGGCGAGCCGGCCGACCCGATCACCATCGCCGCCGAACTCACCAAGCGCGGCGAGATCAACAAGGTCGGCGGCGCATCGTATCTGCACACGCTCGTCCAGACCGTGCCGACGGCGGCGAACGCGGAGTACTACGCGGAGATCGTCCACGAGCGCGCCGTCCTGCGCCGCCTGGTCGAGGCCGGTACGCGCATCACGCAGATGGGATACGCGGCCGACGACGACGTCGACGAGATCGTCAACCGGGCCCAGGCCGAGATCTACGCGGTCACCGAGCAGCGGACCAGCGAGGACTACCTTCCGCTCGGCGACATCATGGAGGGTGCGCTCGACGAGATCGAGGCGATCGGCTCGCGCAGCGGCGAGATGACGGGTGTGCCCACCGGGTTCACGGACCTCGACTCGCTCACCAACGGTCTGCACCCGGGCCAGATGATCGTCATCGCCGCCCGGCCCGCCATGGGCAAGTCCACGCTCGCGCTGGACTTCGCGCGTGCGGCATCGATCAAGCACAACCTGCCGAGCGTCATCTTCTCCCTCGAAATGGGGCGCAACGAGATCGCGATGCGTCTGCTGTCCGCCGAGGCCCGCGTCGCCCTGCACCACATGCGTTCCGGCACCATGACCGACGAGGACTGGACCCGGCTGGCGCGTCGGATGCCCGAGGTGTCGTCCGCTCCGCTCTACATCGACGACTCACCGAACCTGTCGATGATGGAGATCCGCGCGAAGTGCCGTCGGCTCAAGCAGCGCAGCGACATCAAGCTCGTGATCATCGACTATCTGCAGCTGATGCAGGCTGGTGGCTCCAAGCGTCAGGAGAGCCGTCAGCAAGAAGTCTCGGACATGTCCCGAAACCTCAAGCTCCTGGCGAAGGAGCTTGAGGTGCCGGTGATCGCGCTCTCACAGCTCAACCGTGGTCCCGAGCAGCGCACCGACAAGAAGCCGATGGTGTCCGACCTGCGTGAGTCCGGCTCCATCGAGCAGGACGCCGACATGGTGATCCTGCTCCACCGCGAGGACGCCTACGAGAAGGAGTCACCGCGCGCGGGCGAGGCGGACATCATCGTGGGCAAGCACCGTAACGGTCCGACGGCGACGATCACTGTCGCCTTCCAGGGCCACTACTCACGCTTCGTGGACATGGCGCAGACGTGACCGGGCGACCGTAGGCGGCCGACCCGGCGCCGTGTCCCGAGAAATGTGCTCGACGTACGCCCATCCCGCCGGATGGACTGGGGGCATGACGACATCTCTGGACGACTTGCTTCCCGCTACCCGCCGGGCGTTGCTGCATCGGATCGCCGTCGCTCAGGCCGAGGGGCGGGCACCGTCGTTGGTCGCGGCGGTGGTGCGGGACGGGCGGGCGGTGTGGCACGGTGCGCGGACCTCGGTGGACGGGCACGGGCCGGACGAGAACGTGCAGTACCGGATCGGTTCCATCACCAAGATGTTCACCGCCGTCCTGGTGCTGCGGCTGCGGGACGAAGGCGTCCTCGATCTCGGTGACCCCTTGGAGAAGCATCTGCCGGGCACCGGCGCGGGGGAGGCCACCATCGCCCAACTGCTCGCGCACACAAGCGGGTTGGCGGCCGAATCACCCGCGCCCTGGTGGGAACGGACGCCTGGTTCCCTGCGCCCCGAACTCCGCGATGTGCTGGGCGAGCAGCCCCTGCTGCATCCGGTCGGCCGCCGGTTCCACTATTCGAACCCCGGATACACGGTGTTGGGCGCGCTCGTCGAGGAGCTGCGCGGTGCGCCCTGGGAGGACGTACTCCGGCGGGAAGTGCTCGAACCCCTGGGCCTCCATCGCACGAGTGCTCAGCCTCAGGCACCCCACGCGGGCGCCTGGGCGGTGCATCCATGGGCCGACGCACTGCTTCCGGAACCCGCCGTGGACCTCGGTCTCATGGCGCCGGCCGGTCAACTCTGGTCCACCACGGGCGACTTGGCGCAGTTCGCCGTCTTCCTGGCCAGCGGGGACGACCGGGTCCTGAGTGCGGAGTCCGTGCGGGAGATGAGGACTCCCGCGGCACCGGCCGAGGCGGCCGATGTCGTGGACGGCGTCGCCTACGGTCTCGGCCTGCAGCTCCAGAACCACGACGGCCGACTGCTCATCGGCCACTCCGGGTCGCTGCCCGGCTTCCTGGCGAACCTCACCATCAGCCTGGAGGACGACGTTTCGGCGGTGGTGCTGGCCAACTGCACCTCCGGACCGCTGCTGTCGTTGGTGGGTGCCGACCTCGTCCGTATCGTCGCCGAGGCCGAACCGAGGATTCCCGAGCCGTGGCGCCCGATGCCCGAAGTCAACGCCTCCGTACTGGAGTTGGCCGGGCAGTGGTACTGGGGTACGCATGGTTTCGCCCTGCGGCTGACGGCGGACGGAAGGGCCTCGCTGGAGCCATTGGCGGGCAGGGGTCGCCGCTCACGTTTCCGGGCCAACGGTGACGGCACCTGGACCGGCCTGGAGGGGTACTACGCCGGAGAGCTTCTACGGCCCGTACGGCGCCCGGACGGGTCCGTGAGCCAACTGGACCTCGGATCGTTCGTCTTCACGCGTCAGCCGTACGACGAGAGCGCTTCTGTGCCGGGTGGGGTGGACCCGGAGGGGTGGCGGGGGATCCGCTAGCCGTCACAGTCGGGGGAGGCGTCGTGTTTCACGTGAAACATGGCGCCTCTCTTCTTCAGAGCGGGAGCTTGAAGCCCACGTGTGAGGCGGTGAAGCCGAGGCGCTCATAGAACCGGTGGGCGTCGGTGCGAGTCGCATCGGAGGTCAGCTGGACCAACTGGCAGCCTTGGCGGCGCGATTCGGCGATCGCCCACTCGATGAGCTGTGTCCCCAGGCCGCTGCCCCGCTCGTCCGCGTGGATGCGTACGGCCTCGATGATCGAGCGTGTGGCGCCCTTGCGGGAGAGCCCAGGGATGACCGTGAGCTGGAGGGTGCCGACGACGCGGCCCTCGCGCACGGCGACGACCAGGTGCTGGTTGGGGTCGGCTGTGAGGCGTTCCAGCGCGGCCAGGTAGGGCGTCAGGTCGTCGGGTGACTCGCGCTGGGAGCCCAGGGGGTCGTCGACCAGCATGCCGACGATGGCGGGTACGTCTTCGGTGACCGCGGCTCGTATCTCAAGATCTCCCATGGACACACCTTAGGCAGCGGTGTGCGGCGGGAACGGGCTACGCGGGCGCGTGCATCGACTCCACGACGCGGACCAGGGGTGCCAGCTCCGGGTTCCCGGCCGCTGTGTCGAGCGCCTCCCGCAGGGCGGTGTCATTCGTGGGCCGGGCCTCTTCGAGCAGGCCGAGGCCGGCCTCGGAGACGTTCGTGTAGATGCCCCGTCGGTCGGTCGGGCACAAATACCGGGCGAGCAGACCGCGGTCCTCAAGTCGGGTGACCAGCCGGGTGGTGGCGCTCTGGCTGAGGACGACCGCGTCGGCGACCTGCCGCATCTGCAGATGGCCCCCCTCCCCGTCGTGCTGCCGGCTGAGCACGTCGAGCAGGGAGTACTCCCGCATGCTCAGGTCGTGCTTGGCCTGTAGGGCGCGCTCGATGTGCGCCTCGATCCTCCCGTGCAGCAGGGAGAGGGCGCACCAGCCCTGGGCAAGGGCGGTGAGTGCGGGGTCTGTCGCTGTCATTGGCGTTTCCTCCGTCCCGGAGCGGCTGAACCCAGGATAGGGCAAGGATGAAATAGTCCGCGCTTGCATATAGCCCGCGTATGCAACTATTGTGAACGCACGTAAAGCGCTCCTGCAATCTTCTGGGAAGGGTACATCCCCATGCCTCTCGCGCTTCTGGCCCTCGCGATCGGGGCCTTCGGAATCGGAACGACCGAGTTCGTGATCATGGGCTTGCTGCCCCAGGTCGCGGGTGACTTCGGGGTCTCCATCCCCACCGCCGGCCTGCTGGTCACCGGCTACGCGCTGGGTGTGGTGATCGGCGCCCCGCTGATGACCGTGCTCGGCACCAAGATCCCCCGCAAGCGGATGCTGATGCTGCTGATGGGCCTGTTCATCGTCGGCAATCTGCTCTCCGCCGTGGCCCCCAGCTTCTCCGTGATGCTGATCGGCCGTGTGGTCGCCTCGCTCGCACATGGCGCCTTCTTCGGCATCGGCTCGGTCGTTGCGGCCGAGCTCGTCGCCCCGGACAAGAAGGCCGGAGCCATCGCGATGATGTTCACCGGGTTGACCGTCGCCAATGTGGTCGGCGTCCCGCTGGGCACCCTCGTCGGGCAGTCCGTCGGTTGGCGCGTCACCTTCGCCATCGTCGCGGGCCTCGGCGTGATCGGCCTGGTCGGCATCGCCAAGCTCGTGCCCGACCTGCCCAAGCCCGAGGGCGTGCAACTACGGCACGAGCTGGCCGCCTTCAAGAACACCCAGGTGCTGCTCGCCATGGCGATGACCGTCCTCGGTTTCGGCGGTGTCTTCGCGGCCATCACCTACATCGCGCCGATGATGACCCATGTCGCGGGCTTCGCCGACGGCTCCGTCACCTGGCTACTCGTCCTCTTCGGCCTCGGCATGGTCGGTGGCAACCTCATTGGTGGCAAGTTCGCCGACCGCGCCCTGATGCCCATGCTGTACGTCTCGCTCGGCGCCCTGGCGGTGGTGCTCGCGCTCTTCACGGTCACCGCGCACAACAAGATCGCGGCAGCCGTCACCATCGCGCTCATCGGCGCCCTGGGCTTTGCCACCGTGCCGCCGCTGCAGAAGCGGGTCCTCGACCAGGCACACGGCGCCCCGACGCTGGCCTCCGCGGTGAACATCGGCGCCTTCAACCTCGGCAACGCGCTGTCCGCCTGGCTCGGCGGCATCGTCATCGCGGCCGGCCTCGGCTACACCGCCCCCAACTGGGTCGGCGCCGCCCTCGCCGCGGCAGCTCTGGTCCTCGCGATCCTCTCGGCCGCCCTGGAGCGCCGCACCGGCGCCCACGGCACGGTCGTGGCGGGCGGCCTGCCGAGCGAGCAGCGGACCGTCGCCCACCACTGACCCCGCCGGGCCGGAACGGGGAGACGCGGGGCCAGGGCCGTCCCTGTGACCCTCGACCGCACCTGGCCGTCCGACCCACCTTCCGACGCCACCAACAGCAACACCCGCAAGGAGAAACCCTGATGAGCACCACCACCGCCGTAGCCCCGCTGACCATCCAGGACGCCGAAGCGCTCGTCGACCACGCTCGCCGCGCCGCGGAGACCGCCGGGGTCACGGTCAGCGTCACCGTGCTGGACGCGGGCGGTCATCTGCTCGCTTTCCGGCGTGACGACCGGGCCGTGCTGATCTCCGGGGAGACCAGCACCCGCAAGGCGTACACCGCGCTTCAGCTGAACGCGGCCACCGCCGACCTGGTCGACGCCGTTCAGCCCGGAGGTCTCTTCCACACCCTGCCGACCGCGCTCGACCGACCGCTGCTGTTCATCGCGGGCGGTCTCCCGGTGCACCGCGACGGCCGACTGATCGGAGCGATCGGGGTCGGTGGCGGCGCGCCGTCGCAGGACCACGGGTTCGCCCAGTCCGCCGTGGAGGCACTCGTCTGACGTCTGAAGACGGCTGAACGCCGGTTCTCGACCAGGTCGGGAGCCGGCGTTCGCCGTGCCCGGAGGTGTCAGCCGGCCGCGACCGTGAGGGGCGCGAACCGCCGTGTCCAGTCGCCGGGCAGCTCCGCGATCCCGTACGTCATCACGGAGTTGGACGCGCAGTACTCCAGGCCACGTGCCTTCGCCCAGGACAGCAGGTCTTCGTGGCGTACGTCGATGTCGGTGCGCAGGGGGCGGTCGGCGCGGGCGGCGAGTGAGGCGAGGAGAGCCTTCGCCGTCTCCGAGTCCTGTGCGATCAGCGGGCCCACGACCTGTGTGTCCATGTTGGGCCAGGCCGCCGCGTACCCGATGATCCGGCCGTTGTCCTGTGCCACCCGCAATTGGTCGGCGAAGGCGGGCAGCCGTGTGATGAGGGGTGTGCGATCGGTGCCGAACACCTCCTCGTCGAGCCGGAGGATGCCGGTGAGGTCCTCGGCCGTGGCCGCACGGGTGGCGATCCGGGACTCAGGTCCGTCGGATCGAGCAGGCGTGAAAAGACCCCGGAGCATCTCGGCTCGGCCGGTCACTTTGAAGCCGAGTTCTTCGTAGAGCGGGCGACCGTTCGGGGTCGCGTGGAGGGTCAGTGGCGTGGGGCTCAACACGGACAGCACGTGGCGCATCAGTCGGCGTCCCACGCCCTGGCGCGCATGGCGTTCGGCGACCAGGACCATGCCGATGGCGCCCAGATCCGGGCAGTCCTGCGGGCCGTACTCCGTGACGACACACGCCGCGACGAGGCCGCCCTCCGGGCTGTCGATGCCGTACCCCGTCCCTGCGCTGAGGAGGAAGCCCCATTTGTGTTCCTCGCGTGGCCACCCCCGGTCCTCGGACAGGTCGGCGCAGGCGATGCGATCGCGGAGCGTCAGCCGGCGGATGGGCAGAGCGGCGAGGGAATGAGTCGGCACGCAGGTCAGGCTCTCTGACTGCGTTGTCGGCGTCCACCCGTTTCCGGGGAGACGTACTTGCTTTTGGCCATGTCATGGCCGACGGCACAACACCTCGGCGGAAGCCGGATGTTTCACGTGAAACAGCGGCAAACGGCGAGCATCCGGCAGGGTCGCGGAAGGCGTCACAGTTCCGCCCACTAACCTCGTGGCCCATGGCGAGACTTCATCTCTTCGACCTTGACGGCACTTTGCTGCACGGGACCAGCGCCCCCCTGGAGATCTCACGTCAACTCGGTCTGGAAGCCGAGACGGTGGCGCTTGAGCAGGAGATTTCGGCCGGGCTGATCGGGCCGCCGGAGTATGCGACCCGTGTGTACGCGCTCTGGGCGGATCTCACTGAGGCGCATGTGGCGGCTGCCTTTGAAGGGGCCCCTTGGCTGGCGCGGATCCGTGAGGTCTGGGCCGAGATCAGGAGCGCCGGCGAATACTGCGCCGTCGTATCGCTCTCGCCGTCCTTCTTTGTGGAGCGGCTCACGGGCTGGGGTGCGCATGCGGCACACGGATCGCTTTTCCCCGCCGTGCCCTTCACCGAGCCTTCCATGGACCTGGGCGGAGTCCTCAATGGCGCCGCCAAAGTGTTGATCGCGGATCGGCTGTGTGAGGAGTTCGGGGTGACGAGGGCGGATTGTGTCGCCTATGGCGACTCGATGTCGGACAGGGATCTGTTCGGCGCTGTGCCTGTCTCTGTCGCGGTGAACGCCGATGGACATGTGGCGGGCCTTGCCACCCACTCCTATGCGGGACGGGATCTGTGGGATGCCTACGAATTGGTGCGCGGCGCCCGGTAGTTGAGGGAATTGATGGTTCGCCCCTCCGCCTGTTCACGGGGGAGCAAGGCGGGACTTGTGCGCGCACCGAGTGCCGGTATGGTCGACTCCGGTTCTGGTCCGCAGCAGGGTGCCGAAGGAGGGTACTGCGGGCAATGTCACACTCCCGCCTTACTTGTCCGTACGCGGCGGGAATGTGGGTTGGATATGGCTGTATTGGCCGCTTGAACGAACGGGGAAAAGCAAGCAGTCCGCGCGGAAAGCAGGCAGCTTCCGATGAGGAAGCACGCCGACCGACCGAAAGATGTTCGAGGCGAGGCACACCATGGACGCTCCGACCACCACGTCGGCCGACAACGGCCCGTCCGGCGGCGGAAGCGGCAACGGCGGAGGCGGCTGGTTCACGCCACGCAAGCAGCCGGAGGTGCCTCCGGGCGAGGAGCGGGAGACGACAGGGGTACGGCGTCCGGCCGTGATGCGACCGGTGCGCAGGTCCGCGGCGGGTGTCAACGAGCCTCCGCCCGCAGCGAGTTCGGATCGGTCCGCGCAGAGCGCCGACGGCGCCGCGCCGGAGCCGCACGGCCACGGTTCGCAGCCGGGCGGTCCGCCCGGCCAGGAGCGAATACCGCCGACCGTGACCGCCCCTCATCCCTTCACCCCGGCTCAGCCTCCGTCTGCCGTACCTGCGCAGCCCTTCGTTCCCGCTCAAGCCTCGTCTCCCGCACCTCGGTCGCCCTTCCCCCCTGCTCAAGCGCCCCCTCCCGTACCCCCGTCACCCGCGCAGCCGTTGCCCTCCATGCCCGTTCAGGCCCTGCCTCCCGCGCGGTGGTCGGCCGCACCCGTGCCGCCCGTCGTCGCGACGGATTCGGCGGCCGTCGTGCATGTGCCCGCCCAACGGTCTTTCGCCACCGTCACCGAGAACGCATCCCCGGACGCAGTGCTCATCCGCCGGACCATGGCCGAAGTCGCCCCGGTGGCCGACAAGGTCACCTCGTACTTCTACGCGCTGCTCTTCGTACGCCACCCCGAGCTGCGGTCGCTGTTCCCTGCGGCGATGGACACCCAGCGGGACCGGTTGCTCAAGGCGCTGCTCACCGCGGCCGAGCACATCGACAACACCGAGGTCCTCGTCGCGTATCTGCAGAACCTCGGCCGTGGGCACCGTAAGTACGGCACCCGGCCCGAGCACTATCCGGCCGTGGGCGAGTGCCTCATCGGTGCGCTGAACAAGTACGCCTCCGGTATCTGGGACGCCGAGACGGAGGCAGCCTGGGTCCGGGCGTACACGACGATCTCGCAGGTCATGATCGACGCGGCTGCCGCGGACGAACTGCGCGCCCCGGCCTGGTGGCACGCGGAGGTCGTCACCCACGATCTCAGGACCCGGGACATCGCGGTCGTCACCGTCCGCCCCGACCAGCCCTACCCGTTCCTTGCCGGGCAGTACACGAGCCTGGAGACGCCCTGGTGGCCGCGGATCTGGCGGCACTACTCCTTCGCCTCGGCGCCCCGTTCGGACGGACTGCTGACTTTCCATGTGAGGGCCGTCCCGGCGGGCTGGGTCTCGAACGCGCTGGTGCACCGCGCCCGGCCCGGTGACGTCATCCGGCTCGGTCCGCCGGCCGGCTCGATGACCGTGGACCACACCACCGACAGCGGGCTGCTCTGCCTGGGCGGTGGCACCGGCATAGCGCCGATCAGGGCACTGGTCGAGGACGTGGTCGAGCACGGCGCGCGGCGACCGGTGGAGGTGTTCTACGGGGCCCGTACCGACCACGACCTCTATGACATCGACACGATGCTCCGGCTCCAGCAGGCGTATCCGTGGCTCACGGTCCGGACGGTCGTCGACCAGCAGGCGCATCTCCAACTCCCGGACGCCATACGGACGTACGGGCCGTGGGGCGGGTACGACGCCTATGTCTCGGGCCCGCCCGGAATGATCCGCAGCGGGGTCGATGCTCTGAAGGACGTCGGCATCCCGGCCGAGCGCATACGGCACGACTCGGTCGAGGAGCTGGTGGCCGCCGGGGACTGATCCGGCGCCGGAGAGGTCAGCCGAGGTCGGGGGCGTGCATCGCGCGGACCCCTTCGATGTTGCCGTCCAGATAGTGCCGCAGGGACAGGGGCACGAGATGGACGGACGCGATGCCTACCCGGGTGAACGGGACTCTGACGATCTCGTACTCGCCGAGGGGAGCGTCCACTTCGGGGCCGTGGCGCAGCGCCGGGTCCATGGACTCCAGGTGGCAGACGAAGAAGTGCTGGACCTTCACGCCGGTTGCCGTGGCGTCCGCGCCGATGTGTTCGACGGTGTCCACGAAGCAGGGAACCACGTCAGTGATCTTGGCGCCGAGCTCCTCGTGCACCTCACGGTGCAGGGCATCGACGACGGTTGTGTCCTCGGGCTCGACTCCGCCACCGGGCGTGACCCAGTAGGGATCCACACCGGGCTTGGTGCGCTTGATCAGGATCAGGTCGTCGCCGTCGAGGAGAACGGCACGTGCGGTGCGCTTGACCACGGGTCGGACGGTCATGGGAGAAATGTGGCCCGGCTGGTTCCACGTGAAACATCGCGAAACGTCACCTTGACGGTTCAGAGCGTGACATTCGGCGCCGTCGAGGCGAAGCGACGACAAAGTGCCTGGTCAGCCCCATCCGGTGGCCGCGCGGTGCAGCCACTCGTGGGCCCGGGCGATGTGCGGCATCGCGAGAGTTCCGGTGCGCACGACCAGGAAATACGTCCGCAGGGGTGGTACCGCCGGTTCGTGGAGCGGGACGACCTCGCCGCGTTCCAGTGCGAGGGCGCACAGATAGCGGGGCAGCACCGCGAGTCCGGCGCCCGCGGTCGCGCAGGCGAGCACCGCGCGCAGGTCGGGCACGATGACGCTGCCCGAGGCGGCCGGGCGGGAGTCGAAGACGGACGCCCAGTACCGGGAGACGAAGGGCAGCGACTCGTGCACCTCGACCACGGGGAGGTCGTCCAGGGCCGGTGCGTCCATGCGATCGAGCTTCGCGGAGCCGGTGCCGGAGCCGGAACGGATCTGTTCGGCCCGCTGCGGAGCGGCGACCAGGACGTGCTCCTCGTCGCAGAGCGTTGTCGCCGTGAGCAGGGCACCTCGTGGACGGGCCGTGCTGATGGCCAGATCATGATGTCCGGCGGCCAGTCCCTCCAGGGTTTCCTCGGCGTTCCCGAAGGACGCCCGCAGTGCGAAGGACTGGCCGTCGTCGCCGGTCAGCTCCGTGAGCGCGGGCAGCGCCCGCTCGGCGGTGAACTCGGGGGGCCCGGCGAGATGCAGGGTGCGCAGGGAGGAGTCGTTGTCGGGACCGGTCTCGGCTATCTCCACGAGGGCGTCGAGATGCGGCGCGGCCTTGTGCGCGAGTTCGTCGCCCATGGTCGTGGGGGTGACTCCACGGGCCTGGCGCAGGAACAAGGGGCGGCCCAACTGCCGTTCCAGGGTGCGGATCTGGGACGTCACCGCGGGCTGCGAGAGACCGAGCAGGGCTGCGGCACGAGTGAAGGAGCCGGCCCGGTGCACGGTCACGAACGTGCGCAGCAAGGCCAGGTCCATGGCACGCACTCTCCTTTCCCCACCCTTCTTCCGGCCCCGGGCAGGGCCCAACTATAAATAAGTCGATAGGTCTCTGTCGCTACTGTGATTGGACACTGACACAGAGTCAACTAGCCTTGTGCGCGCGGTTCTTCGCGCGCAGAACCGAGGACGGTCCGAGCCACGAGGGGGGAGGCTCGGACCGTCCGTTGTGCGTAGCCGGACACCGACCGGCGGTACGTAAAGCGGTCACCGCGCCGACTCGTCCAGCGCACGCAGCACATCGGCCACCAGGTCCTCGGGGTCCTCGGCGCCCACCGAGAAGCGAACGAAGCCCTCCGGTACCGCGTCCCCTCCCCAGCGTCCCCGGCGTTCGGCGGTGGACCGCACCCCGCCGAAACTCGTCGCGTCGTCCACGAGCCGCAGCGCGTCGAGAAAACGCTCGGCACGCGCGCGCGTGGGCAAGGTGAACGAAACCACACATCCGTAGCGCCGCATCTGCCGCGCGGCGACCTTGTGCGAGGGATCGTCGGGCAGCCCCGGATAGCGCAGCCCCGTGACGTCGTCCCGTCCTCGCAGGGCCTCGGCGAGGATCAGCGCGGTGGCGTCCTGCCGGTCCACCCGCAGCTGGAGCGTGGCGATCGAGCGGTGCGCGAGCCAGGCCTCCATGGGCCCGGGAATCGCGCCGACGACCTTGCGCCAACGGCGTACGGCGGTCATCGCGGAGGCGTCGGTTCCGGAGACGTATCCCAGGAGGAGGTCCCCGTGCCCGGTGAGTTGCTTGGTGCCGCTCGCCACGGCGAAGTCGGCGCCCAGTTCCAGCGGGCGCTGTCCCAGGGGTGTGGCGAGGGTGTTGTCGACGGCCACGAGGGCGCCACGCGTGTGTGCCGCCTCGACGAGCCGACGGATGTCGCACACGTCGAGTCCGGGGTTCGAGGGGGTCTCGATCCACAGCAGTTTCGCGCCGTCGAGAAGGTCGAGCTGGGCGTCCCCGCCGGTCGGCGCGGTGCGCACCTCGATGCCGTACGCCTCCAACTGGGCGCGCACCAGGGGCAGTACCTGGTAGCCGTCGTTCGGCATGACGACCGTGTCGCCGGCGCGCAGCTGGGAGAAGAGCACCGACGAGATGGCGGCCATGCCGGAGGCGAACACGAGGGTCTCGACGCCGTTCAGCTCCGGCGCCTCCAGCTCGCCGATGGCGCGCTCCAGGTGGGTCCAGGTCGGGTTGTCGTCGCGGCCGTAGCTGTACGGGCCCGTCACCTCGCCCGGGAGATGGAAGTGTGCGGCGAACACCGGTCCGGGCAGGGTCGGTTCGTGCCTGACGGGCTCGGGCAGACCGGCCCGCACCGCGAGCGTGCCGTCCCCGGCACCGCCTCTGACACCTCCGTCTGTAGCGGAATCACTCATATCGCTCGTCCCTCCACTTCCTCGCGTACCGCGGCGAGCAGGCCTTCGCTCGCCGCCTCCACCATCTCAAGACACTCCTCGAAGCCGTCCAGACCCCCGTAGTACGGGTCCGGTACGTCGAGGTCGTCGCCGGCGGCGGGGTCGTAGGAGCGCAGCAGGTGGACCTTCTGGGCGTCCTGCTCGGTCGGGGCGAGATGGCGCAGGGTCTTGCGGTGACCGGAGTCGAGGGCGATGACGAGGTCCAGGCGGGCGAACCGGGAGGCCTGGAACTGGCGTGCGACATGGTCGGTCCCGTAGCCGTGCTCCTCCAGGACGGCGACGGCGCGCGGATCGGCGCCGTCGCCCTCGTGCCAGCCGCCGGTGCCCGCGCTCTCGACCTCGACCCGATCGTCGAGCCCGGCCTCCACCACCCGCGCGCGGAAGACCGATTCGGCGATCGGGGAGCGGCAGATGTTGCCGGTGCAGACGAAGCTGACGCGGTAGGTCATCGCGCGCTCAGTCCCCGTCGGGGAGGGCGAGGTTGAGCGCCCAGGAGACGACCGAGATGATCAGGCCGCCCAGGACGGCCGTCCAGAAGCCGTCGACGTGGAAACTCAGGTCGAGCTTGTCGGCCAGCCACGAGGTGAGCATCAGCATCAGCGCGTTGACCACCAGGGTGATCAGACCGAGCGTCAGGATGAACAGCGGGAAGGTCAGCAGCTTGACGATCGGCTTCACGAGGAAGTTGACCAGGCCGAAGACCACGGCGACGAGGAGCAGGGTCCAGACCTTCTTGAAGGTGCTGTCGCCGGTCAGGGTGATCTTGTCGATGAGCCATACGGCGACCGCCAGGGCGCCCGCGTTGGCGATCGTCTTGACTAGAAAATTCTTCATGTGTCTGATCGTGACAGAAGAGATCGAATCCGAGCGTGGACGAGGGCGATGAAGGCATTCCGGTTGGATGAACTGGAGGCGGAGCGTGCCGCCAACGACGGGGCATACCTGCAGTTCCTGCGCGAGAAGAACATGTCGGTCGGCCTGTACGCGCTCGACTCGGGCGAACACGACCGGCAGCAGCCGCACAACCAGGACGAGGTGTACTTCGTCGTGAGCGGCCGTGCCGCGATCACCGTCGGCATGGAGACCACCCAGGTGGCGCGCGGCAGCGTGGTCTACGTGCCGGCCGGGGTGGCCCACAAGTTCCATCACATCAGCGAGGACCTGCGGGTGCTGGTGGTGTTCTCGCCGCCGGAGGCCTGACTCTCCCCCTGAAGCCTGACCCTGCGTCTCAGGGTTCCCTAGGGGAACGGTCAGGGGAGGACAAGGGATGCGAGGCCCCCGTTCTGCCTTCGGCCGCCCTAGCATCGAGTGCAGGACATCAGAGATCCGGTACAGCAGTACCGGACACCGACAGGACCCGGTGCGAGCGACGGGCGGAGAGGTAAAGGACGAGGGCGATGCGAGAGATCTTCGGCGGACTGCCGTGGTGGGTGAAGTGGGTCGCGGTGCCGGTCATCGCCCTGGTCGTGTTCGGCGGGCTGATAGCGACCGTCGTGGGCTTTGTCATCGGACTGCTCTTCAAGGCGCTGGTCTTCGTGGCGCTGGTCGGCGGACTGATCTACGTCGTGCGGAAGTTCACGGCGGGTTCCTCCTCACGCAGCGACTGGTGAGGCCCTGCTGGGCAACCGGTGATCGGTAACAGGAATCACCGGTTCCCTCGGGCGGGGGAAGTTTTCCGGACAGGCCGTCTGCAGGCGGTGGTGGGCGGTTACAGTCCGGAATTCGACGCGGGGACGAACCCCGCGGGCGGCGCACACCCTCCCCGTGTTCCCCGCACGGGCTGCCCTCTCGCGCTCCGGAAGTGACCCTTGGCCACGGTTGACACCGCATCCGTAGAACCGCACGCACCTCCCACCCAGCCCGGCCCGCCGACATGGCCGAGTTCAGTGGCGATCCCCGCCCAGCTGCGCCCCGTGGCGACCCCGCCGCGGCAGCGCTCCGCGACGGCCCCCGAGGCGCAGCCCCAGTCGGCAGCCACCCTCATCGGCTCCGTGCAGCGGGCGATGCGGCTGCTGGAGTCCGTCGCCGCGCACGAACACGGAGCCCCCGCAAAGCAGTTGGCCCGCGAGACCGGCCTGGCGCTGCCCACGACCTACCACCTGCTGCGCACCCTCGTGTACGAGGGCTATCTCCGGCGTGACAAAGGGCTGTTCTTCCTCGGCGAAGCGGCCGAGAGGCTGAGCAGCAGCGGAGCGCAGGAGAAACGTCGCAGCACGCTCGTGGACGCGCTGGCGGCCTGGCGGGATTCGATCGGTGTACCGGTCTACTACGCGATGTACCGCGACGGCGAGATCGAGGTCATGTGCGTCGCCGACACCCCGGGCAACCCGGCGGTCGAGGAGTGGGCCGACTTCCGTGAGACGGGGCACGCGCACGCGATCGGCCAGTGTCTGCTGGCCCAGTTGGACGAGGACGCCCGGCGCGACCACCTCGACCGCTACCCCGCGCGGTCCCTCACGCCGTACACCGTGCGGGACGGTCACTCCCTGCTGCGGCGCGTGGACCGGATGCGGCGGATGGAGCTGGTGGTGGAGCGTCAGGAGTACGCGCTGGGGACGGTCTGCGCGGCGATTCCGATCACGCTCGGCAGCACTGCCGCCACGATGGCCATTTCTCTCCCCTCGCATCAGGCCGATCGTCTGCTGGCCGCTGCTCGGCAGTTGCAGACCGAGGTCGGCAGGCTGCTGGGGTCGCTCGCGCTCTCTATCAGTATCTGAAAACTTACTCCTTGTGATCTGTTGTGTACGTTCAGCAATATTCCTTCAGTGTCACGGGGATCATTCCCGGCCAGTCGGCGGCAATTGACGGGATAGGCGATGCGCGAGTCCGTACAGGCAGAGGTCATGATGAGCTTCCTCGTCTCCGAGGAGCTCTCCTTCCGTATCCCGGTCGAACTGGGCTACGAGACGTCCGATCCGTACGCCGTACGGCTGACCTTCCATTTGCCGGGAGATGCCCCGGTGACCTGGGCTTTCGGCCGGGAGCTGCTGATCGACGGGGTGGGACGGGCGTCCGGGGACGGCGATGTCCGGATCGAGCCGGTTGATCCCGAGACGCTGGGCGAAGTGCTGATCAGGCTTCAGGTGGGCGGCGACCAGGCGCTGTTCCGCACCGGCGCGGCTCCGCTGGTGGCGTTCCTCGACCGCACCGACCGGCTGGTTCCGCTCGGCCAGGAGGGTGCGCTCGCGGATTTCGACGCCCACCTCGACGAGGCACTGGACCGCATCCTGGCGGAGGAGCAGAGCGCCGGCTGACGCGTTGTCATGGCGGCGGGGGGAGTTGGCGTAACGCTTCGCCAAGGGTCCGGAAGCCCCTGGAGGCATCTGGGGAGCCCTGAAAGGCCTGCGGGGCCGAGAGGTCCGGGAGCGGCCTGGGAAGCCCGGGAGGAGCCCGGAGGGCCGCAGTAACGCTTCTGCGTGGCCCCAGGTAGCGGTACTGCCGTCCTCAGTGCTTGCGGCGTCGGCCCTTCCCGCCCCGCGCCGGCCCGGACTTGGCACCCGGCGCCGCAGCGGGTGTGGCACCGGGCGCCGCCGTGGCCGCCACCGCAACCCCCGCCGGAGCCGGGGTGGAGCCGGGCCGGTCCGCCGAGACCACCAGGGCGGCGAGCGCTGTGGTGACCGGTACCGAAGCGACCAGGCCGATCGAGCCCACCAGCGTGCGCACGATCTCCTCGGCGACCAACTCGCTGTTGGCGACCGACCCCACGCTGCTCTGCGCGATGGAGAAGAGCAGCAGCAACGGCAGGGCGGCACCCGCGTAAGCGAGGACGAGGGTGTTGACGACGGACGCGATGTGGTCCCGGCCGATCCGGATACCGGCGCGGTACAGCCCGCGCCAGCCCATCGACGGGTTGGCCTCGTGCAGCTCCCAGACCGCCGACGTCTGCGTGACCGTCACATCGTCGAGTACACCGAGCGAACCGATGATGACGCCGGCGAGCAGCAGACCGCTCATGTCGATCGACGGGTACAGCCCGTGGATCAGGCCCGTGTTGTCGTCCGTGTTGCCGGTCAGCGCGGCCCAGCCGATGAACACTGAACCCAGGACACCGATCAGCACCAGCGACATCAGCGTGCCGAGCACCGCCACGGACGTGCGGGCCGACAGCCCGTGGCACATGTAGAGGGCGATCAGCATGATGGCGCTCGATCCGACCACCGCCACGATCAGCGGGTTCGAGCCGTGCAGGATCGCGGGCAGGATGAAGAAGTTGAGGATCATGAAGCTGATGGCCAGCGCGACCAGTGCCATGACGCCGCGCAGCCGGCCCACCACCACGACGGCCAGTGCGAAGATGCCCGCGAGCAGCGCCATCGGGAACTTTCGGTTCACATCGGTGACCGAGTACTGCAGATCCCTGGGCGCGGAGGGCTCGTAGGCGACGACGACCTTCTCGCCCTGATGCAACTGCCGTGACTGGTCGGGCTGCACGATCTCCGTGAACGTGCGGCCCTTGTCCTTGCCCGTGTTGACCGTGACCGTGGCCTTCTTGCAGGTGCCGCCCGCCTCCTGCTGCGCCGAGGAGCCCTCGGCCGTGGAGGTGTCCCCGGTCGCGCCCCCGCCCGAGGCGTTCACCGAGGCGCAACTCACGCTGACGACCTTGGTGACGGTCGCCTGCTGCGTCTGCCGGTCGAAGCCGACGCCGGTGCGCTTGTGGGACGGGGCGCCGCCCGGCCACAGCACCACCATGCCGACCACGACCGCCACTGTGAACGGGATCAGGATCGCCGCGATGACCTTCCGGAGGTGACGCGAGACGGGGGCGGCCGGACCATGACTGTGCGAGTGGCCGTGCCCACCACCCGCGCCGGAACCGTGCCCGCCGTCCCCACCGGAGTTGTGGTCGTCCCCGGACCCGGAACCATGGTCGTCATCGGAACCGTGGCCGTGGTCATGGCCATGCGGCGGCCCGGTCGGCGGGTACGGGGGCTGCTGCGTCGTGGTCACCGCCCGATCATCGCAAGAACGCCGGAGGCCCACTGTTCACCGCGCCACATATGACGCTAGCGTGGAGGCACCTTTGCACACGCGGGAGCTCGGAGCACCGGGCTGAGAGGGCGCTGACCTCTGTCTCTGCGATGTTTCACGGGAAACGTCACCTGTATCGAGTGATGTTTCACATGAAACATCGGCTGACGGAAGCCGCTGCGTCGACCGCCGAACCTGTTACCGGGTAATGCCGGCGTAGGGAGTAGGTCTCGTGACCAACAAGGACGCACACACGCCTGCCTTCAGCCAGGACGAACAGCCCATTCCGGGCGAGGAGTCGGCGCGGGCCGAGCAGTCGACGGGGGCCGATCGGCCCACGGAGGCCGGGAAGTCCATCGGCTGGCACAAGGGGTACGTCGCGGGCTCGCGCCCCGATCTGCGAGTGCCGGTCCGTCAGGTGCACCTCACCAACGGGCAGGCCGTGACGCTGTACGACACCTCCGGCCCGTACACCGATCCGCTCGTCGACACCGACGTCCGCAGGGGGCTGGCGCCGCTGCGGGAGAACTGGATCATCGCCCGGGGCGACACCGAGGAGTACGCGGGCCGTCCCGTCCGCCCCGAGGACGACGGAATCAAGCACACGTCACCGCGCGGTGGACTCCGCAACCTCGACGCGGTGTTCCCGGGTCGCCCGCGGCAGCCGCGCCGAGGACGTGAGGGTACGGCGGTGACGCAACTCGCCTACGCGCGACGGGGCGAGGTCACACCCGAGATGGAGTTCGTGGCCGTACGGGAGAAGGTTTCGCCCGAGGTGGTCCGGGAGGAGATCGCGGCGGGGCGTGCAGTGCTGCCGGCCAACGTCAACCACCCCGAGATCGAGCCGATGATCATCGGCAAGCGGTTCCTGGTGAAGGTCAACGCCAACATCGGCAATTCCGCGGTCACTTCCTCCATCGAGGAGGAGGTCGAGAAGATGACCTGGGCGACCCGCTGGGGCGCCGACACGGTCATGGACCTGTCCACCGGCCGCAATATCCACACCACCCGCGAGTGGGTGCTGCGCAACTCCCCCGTCCCCATCGGCACGGTGCCGCTCTACCAGGCACTCGAAAAGGTCGACGGCCGTGCCGAGGAACTGACCTGGGAGATCTACAAGGACACGGTCGTCGAACAGGCCGAACAGGGCGTGGACTACATGACCGTCCACGCGGGCGTGCGGCTGCCGTTCGTACCGCTCACGGCGAACCGCAAGACCGGCATCGTCTCGCGCGGCGGCTCGATCATGGCGGCCTGGTGCCTGGCCCACCACAAGGAATCGTTCCTCTACGAGAACTTCGAGGAACTGTGCGAGATCCTCGCCGCCTACGACGTCACGTACTCGCTGGGCGACGGTCTGCGCCCCGGCTCGATCGCGGACGCCAACGACGAGGCACAGTTCGCCGAGTTGAGGACCCTCGGGGAACTCAACACGATCGCGAAGCGTTTCAACGTACAGACCATGATCGAGGGCCCGGGACATGTCCCGATGCACAAGATCAAGGAGAACATCGACCTTCAGCAGGAGATCTGTGATGAAGCTCCGTTCTATACGCTCGGCCCGCTGACGACGGACGTCGCGCCTGCGTACGACCACATCACTTCCGGCATCGGTGCCGCGATGATCGCCTGGTGGGGCACGGCCATGCTCTGCTACGTCACGCCCAAGGAGCACTTGGGCCTGCCCAATCGTGACGACGTCAAGACCGGCGTCATCACCTACAAGATCGCCGCCCACGCAGCCGACCTCGCCAAGGGGCACCCAGGTGCACAGGAGTGGGACGACGCGCTGTCCGACGCCCGCTTCGAGTTCCGTTGGGAGGACCAGTTCAACCTGGCCCTCGACCCGGTCACGGCACGGGAGTTCCACGACGAGACACTGCCGGCGGAGCCGGCCAAGACGGCGCACTTCTGCTCGATGTGCGGGCCGAAGTTCTGCTCGATGAAGATCTCCCAGGACATCCGCCGCGAACACGGTGGCACCAAGGCCGAGGTTGAAGAGGGCATGGCGCGGAAGTCGAAGGAGTTCGCGGCGGCGGGCAACCGGGTGTATCTGCCGATCGCCGACTGATGACGAGCGGCTGGGTCGGACCCGGCCTAGTTCTTCGGTGAGTCCTTGGCCGGCTTGTCGCACAGGGCGTGGTCGACGAGGGTGCCTGTCGCGCGGTTGAGGGCGGTGAGGTCCGGGGGTGCGGTGGTGGTCGTGATGGAGACGGTCACCGCGCGCCTGCCGTCGGCGCTCACCGCGGGGCGGGTGTTGACGCCGACTCCGTCGCCCTCGTGGGTGTAGTAGGAACCGCCGCAGGAGAGCGGGATCTTGCGCAGGCCGAGGCCGTAGGTGCCCTCGGGCATCTCGGCCACGTCCTCCGGGTCGTCGGTCCGCTGCACGGTCTGCCGCATCTCGCGCCACTGTGCGGCGGGGAGCAGCCTGCCGTCGGCCAGAGCCCGGAAGAAGGTGTTCAGGTCGGCGGTGGTGCTCACCACACCGGAGTCCGCGGTGTGCTGGAGGCTGTGATCCGTGACGTCGAGACGCTTGCCGTCGGCGGTCGTCAGGTACGCGTTCACGTGCGGGTCGGGCAGGAACGGGTCGAGCCCGGGGACGGAGGTGTTGCGCAGTCCGAGCTTCGCGATGATCCGGTGAGCGACCAGGTCCTGCCAGCTCGCGCCACCGGCTTTCTCGGCGATCATCCCGGCCAGCAGGTAGTTGGTGTTGGAGTACGTCCATCGGGTGGCTCCGTCCGGCTGCGGGACGAAGAGCGGGTGGTGCTTCATCGCGATCGCGACCATGTCGGCCGCCGGGGTGGTGTCGTAGCGGATCTCGTCGAGGTGGTTGAACAGGCGGTCCTGGATCTCCGGGTCGTCGATGTAGTCGTACAGGCCGCTGGTCTGGCGGAGCAGGTCGCGGACGGTGATGCGGGTGCCGTCGTTGCCGTTGCCCGTGACGACTCCCGGCAGCCAGTGCTCGACGGTGTCGTCGAGTGACAGCCGTTTCTCCGCCGTGAGTTGGAGGACGACGGTCGCCACGAACGTCTTCGTCGTGCTCGCCACACGGAAGTGCGCGTTCCAGGGGATCGGGGCCGTGGAGTCGGCCGCGCGGGTACCGATGCGGGCCATGAGGGGTGCGCCGTTCGGTCCGTCGACCCTGGCCAGCACGTTCACATCGCCGCCTCGGGCCTGCCGTACGGCTGCCAGGTCGCGCTGGAGCACGGCCTCGTCGTACACGTGGAAGGGGCGGTTCGGTGTCGGGTGTCCGGTGGTGGCGGTCGCTGCCATGGGTGAGCCCAGTGCGAGCAACGCCGCTGCCAGCACGGCGGCGCCGGTCTTCCTCGACGACGGTGTCTGCATGTCCGAATCCCCCGTTGATCCTGGTCCTGATCGGTGACGATCACCAGCCAACCCGATCAAGACGCGGGGGAGGATGGGGCTGCCCGCCGAATGCGGGGTCCAGGTAACCCCCTACGAGTCCGTCGCGGCTGACCCCGCTGGACGTCGTAACGGAAGAGACAAGATCACACGTGCCGCGATCAAGGTCTCCACCCGGTCTCTACCCTGCCTGGCATGGGTGGGATCGATCTGGCCAACGGGGTAGTCGGCGCGGTGCTGGGCATGCTGGTCGCGGTGCTGTTCCAGGATCCGATACAGAACGGCTGGTACCGGCTGCGCGCCCGTTCGAAGAGCGCGGTACGCGGTCTGCGCCGGCGGGAGGAGTCCAGCCCGGCGTGGCAGACGTTCTCCCTCGGTCCGCTTCACACCTCTGCCCTGATAGTCGAGGGCGACGGGGAGTCGTCCATACAGGCGCAAGCCGTTTACATCCAGGTATTGGACCAGGAAATCGAGCTGCCCCCGGACATGGTGGGCTGGCGGGCCGAGATCGAGGAAGAAAGCGCGCGCCTGCAGGCAGAGGGCCGAACACCGTTGTGGAACGGACCGCGATACGCGGTCGAGACGGTCGGTATTTCCCGAACCGCGCTCGACGAACAGCCGGAAATCCATCTGCGTCTGCGTCCGACGGACTACTACACTTTCCTCGCGGCCCAGCAATTGGACCGTCGGCTGTCCGACGGGACCACCCCTCGTTCGCGCTATCTCGATCCCGAGGACCCGCTGTCGGCACCCGCATTTCTGCAATGCAGTTTCGCGGTGAACATCGCGGTGGTGACGGCCGACGACATGCTGATCGTCAGTCAACGCAGCAACAGGGTCCGTATGGCCCCGGGCGTCTGGAACTCGTCCGTGAACGAGGGCATGTCACGGCATATCGACTCGTCCGGCAGGAACGCCCCGGATCTGCACGCGGTCGCACGGCGCGGCATGCGCGAGGAACTGTCCATAGAACCGCACGAGTACGCACTCGACATGCTCGCCTTCGTGCTGGACATCGAGAAGCGTCATTGGAGTGCTCACTTCTACGCCCGCCTCAAGGACGTGAGTTGCGTCGATATGCAGGCGCGAATGAGCAGAGGGGTGGCGGACAGATGGGAACACCAGACCATCGATTTCGTTCCGTTCCGCCCTTCGGCGGTGATCAAGTACATGTTGCGCGCCGATCGCATTCACCGGTGGGCCCCTGTCGCACCGGCGCTCTTCCATCTCGCACTGGTACACGTCCACAGCCGCGCCCCGGTGGAAAGGGCCGCAGCGCAGATAATTCGCCGAATTCAGTGAATTCGGTCAATTCAATTAATTCGGGTGTTCGGCTTGCGCTCCCCTGGGTGGGGGCGCAAGCCGAGGGGCTACTCCGGCGCGTGCTCGGGCCCCCCGAAGTCCGGGCTGCTGAAGTCCGGGCTGCTGAAGCTCGGTCGGTGACCCGGCTCCGGGCCGTCGTCGGGGCTGGAGAAGCCCGGACGGTCGTAGCCGAGGTGCGGCATGCGACTCGGTGCCGAGGGTGTCGTACGGCGTCGTGCCGTCGTGCCCGGGGCCGCGAGCGCCTCCTGGAGGAACGGCAGGATGCCGCGCTCCAGAAGGGCGTCGTGCCAGGCTTCCCTGGCCCGGGTCACCTCACCGCCCGACTCGCCGTAGGGGTCGGTGTCGAACGTCGGCCGGTTGCGCAGGGCCGTGAGCAGCAGGCCGATGGCGGCGACGAGGATCGCCGCGGCGGTCATCGCGCCGAACACCCAGCCGGCGGTGAGCATGGTCTGCGCGAACGCGGGCTCGGGGGTGAGCATCTTGAGGATGTAACCCACGAGCAGGAATATCGCCGCGGCCGTGCCGGCGAGGACGGGGGTGAGGACGGCGGCGACGGCGACGGCACCCGCACCCTCGGCAGCCTCCCCCAGGGTGGTGGCGAGCCCCATCGCGCCCACGCCGCCCGGCTCCGCGGAGCCGGTCTCGTGGACGGACGACGGGGTGGACGACGCCGGCTGGCGCAGTTCCTCGCGGACCTTCACGTAGTGCTGGTACTCGGTCGCCGCGGCCGCCGTGATGAGTGCGGTGGCGTTCAGCGCCATGGTGCGCAGCTGTTCGGGGTTGAGCCGCTTACCGACAGCGGCCAGTTCCGGGCGGGTAGGGGCGGAGCGCAGCGCCTCGTCGAGGATCCGCTCGTACTCCTGGCGGTCCTCGCTGTGCAGGTGCTGCGGAACGCTGTTCATGTGCATCCCCCGATGCTCCGTAGGGCTTGGGGCTCGCATGCCAACGAGCCGTCGGGCAGAAACGGAGGGGAGCCTGCTACGGATAAGCCGATGGTAGAGCGGCGACGGCACACGGTGACAGGGGGTTTCCAGAAATTGGCCCCTGGCCAGCGCTGTCGTCCGCCGGTCCTCCGAGGGGGACGTCTGCCCGTTAAACGCTCAGATATCCAACGGCAGTTGCTGGACCAGCAGTTTTCCGGCCATGGTCACTCCACCGTCCATCGCGATGGCGAGTCCCTCGGCGTAGACGTGCGGTCCCTCGACCACGGGGCCGGCGGTGTCCTCGCCGTCCTCGGAACCGACATCGCCCAGGAGATAGGGAATCGGGCTGTGGCCGTGCACGATCCGGGTCCCGCCGTACATGTCGAGCAATGAGCGGACATGTTCGGCACCTCCCTCGTCGCGGAAGGAGAAGCGTTTGGTGAACTTGCGGAACACGTCCCACACCTCGTCCGCGTCGTTGCGCGTGAGGGTCTCGCGGACGTTGTCGTTGACCGCCTCGATCGAGTCGCCGTAGTCGAGGTAGGCGGTGGTGTCGGAGTGGACGAGCAGATGGCCGTCGACCTGCTCCATGGCGTCCAGCCGGGACATCCACTGCAGGTGGACGTCCTGGAGGCGGTCCATATCGGTCTTCTGGCCGCCGTTGAGCAGCCAGGCCGCCTGGAAGGTGGCGGTGCCCGCGCCGGAGTTGACGGGGGTGTCGCCGAACCGCTTGGCGCCGAGCAGCAGTAGCTCGTGGTTGCCCATGAGGGCCTTGCAGTAACCGCCGGCCGCTGCGGCTTCGGCGGACAGCCGCATCACCAGGTCGATGACGCCGATGCCGTCCGGCCCGCGGTCGGTGAAGTCGCCGAGGAACCAGAGCCGCGCGGTGCCCGCGCACCAGCTGCCGGCCGAGTCGATCAGACCCTTCTCCCGCAGTGCGTCCACCAGTTCGTCGAGGTAGCCGTGCACATCCCCTACGACGAACAGCGGACCGGGACCCTCCGACTGCCGCGGGATGCCCACCGACGCCGGGTCCACCGCGACCTGAACCGTGTCACCCCGATGGATGACCGGCAGATCGCGCCGGGTGGGCGTGTAGCCCTCCGGATAGACCTCCTCGAAGGCCTCGTCAAAGGCCTCCTCGTCGGGTCGTACGGCGCCGCCGGGCTGCGCGCTGTCGGCGTACGGACCGGTCTCGTGGACGTATGCCGGCACCCGGAAGTCGCGCAACGTCGCCGTGCGCTCCATCTCGGGTCCCTGACCGGCCCCCTGAGTCATCGACCCCTCCACCATCACGCCGCGTCTGCACCGCGTCGGACTGCCTGGTCGCAGCGGCCCGCGGTGTCGTGGGCCCATCATAGGAATGCGGATCGCGCCATGTGATGACCCAGGGGTGGTGAATCAGAGCAGGACTCCGGTTCACCGTGGCTTTCGCCCCGATTGGGCAGGTCTTCGACCACTCGACCAGCACCCGAGGGACGATCGGTTCCCGCCGGAAGGGCGGCTGGATTTCGCCGGTGCGGTTGCCTCCGGCGGTTGCCATCCTCCACCTCCGAGTTCGTTGAGAGCGCCGACCTTCGCCTGCCGACTCCGGTACGACTGTCAGCCGACGCTTCCCGACTTCGGTGCGGACGCCGACCGCCGACGCCGGTGCCGGGTGGGTGCCTGGGCGCCGTAGAAGTGGGGGCGGTGCAGGGGGCAGGGCAGGCGGTACGGGCCGAACGGCGCCGGGTGGGAGTCCCGGTACCGTTCGGCCCGTACCGGAGCCCGAGGGAGGCATCTGGGCATCGCCCGCCCGCCCTCCGCTCCGCCCCGAGAGGTGCCCGGCACCGCGCCCACCCCCTCACCGAGCCCGTCATGGTGTCCTCCCTCACTCGGCCCCACCCGTCAAGGCGCAGGCCGCGAGAAAGGGCGCAGTGCCGATCCGTCCCGGCTACGACCCCGCCCTCGCCCGTCACCACACGCTGAGCAGCCCTCGGGGCGGGCAAACGGACCGTCGGGCGGTCAACCCACCGGCAGACCGGCAGACGAACCCCACTGCCCCAAAGGCCGGTTCTGCCCGCTCGCTCGACCAACTCACCGGCCGGGCGACCGGCCGACCGGCCGGATCAGGTCCGGCCGACCGCAGTCCCACCGCCAGACCTGACGACAGCTCACCGCCGGACCGACTGGCGGACGGGCCCGCCCGCCCTACTTCCCCTCCGGCGACCGAGGTGGGCTGACCGTCGTCCGGGGTGGGCGGCGCTGGGACGACGTGCGGATGATCAGTTCGGTCGGTATCACCTGCTCGATCGGCAGATCCGAATCGACCCCCTCGATGGCGTCGATGAGGAGCTGCACCACCGCCGTTCCGATGCGTCGCGGCTTCAGCGAGAGAGTGGTGATCGGCGGCTCGGTGTTGGCGTACACCGTGGACTCGCTGCAGCACACCAGCAGCAGATCCTCCGGCACCCGCATCCCGTAGCGACGGGCGGCGGCCAGCAGATCCGTGCCGTTGGGGTCGAACAGGCCGTAGACCGCGTCGGGCCGGTCGGGCCGGGCGAGCAGCCGGTCGGCGGCGACGGCGCCCGCGCACGGATCGTGCGCCGGATAGGACTCGTACACCGGATCCTGGCCCACCCGCTCGCACCAACGCAGGTATGCGGTGGTCGAGAGATGTGTGTACGTGTCCGTGCTCGTGCCCGTGAGCAGGCCGATCCGGCGGGCGCCGGCGTCGGCCAGGTGGTCGAGGATGCCGAGGACGGCGGCCTCGTGGTCGTTGTCGACCCAGGCGGTCACCGGGAGCGAGCCGGCCGGGCGGCCGTCGGAGACGACCGGTAAACCCTGCCGGACGAGCTCGCTGACCACCGGGTCCTGGTCGGACGGGTCGATGACGACCGTGCCGTCCAGGGCGACGTTCGACCACACGTCGTGGCGCGAGGTCGCGGGGAGGATCACGAGGGCGTAGCCGCGGGCGAGCGCGGCCGAGGTGGCGGCGCGCGCCATCTCGGCGAAGTACGCGAATTCGGTGAAGGTGAAAGGTTCATCCCCGTACGTCGTGACGGTCAGGCCGATGAGGCCCGATTTCCCGGTACGGAGCGTGCGAGCCGCCGCGGAGGGCCGATAGCCCAGCCGGTCGGCCACTTCGCGGACATGGCGTCGGGTGGCGTCCGGGAGCCGGCCCTTGCCGTTGAGGGCGTCGGAGACGGTCGTGATGGAGACTCCGGCCGCGGCGGCCACGTCTCTGATTCCCGCCCGGCCCGGCCGGCTTCCTCGACGAGAGGTTTCCGCGCGGCTCACCTGGTGCTTCCCTGCTGCTGTCATGGCGAGCCGATAGTAGGGCTCATGCGGTGGGGTAGTGCGGACGCATATGCACGCGTTGACAGGCACGTTTCTGCAAGGTCAGGAAGGGTCAACTACCTTAGAAACAAAGTCAGTTAAACGCTTCGATGGCATTACGTGACTTGTCGGCGCGCATGGGCCTGCCAAGTCCCCGATGTTTCGAAGAGGTCTCAACTCACCTGTACGAGGGATGCGCGCCACGGCGTGAGCTACCAGCGCATAGATATATGTACAGCGCGCCCCCAGTTCGTGCGCCTTCGTGCGGTGTTGCCCCTGATGCGCATGTGACGTGTGAGGCGGTCATGGCCGGTGCCCGGAGGCCGCTGACCCGGACGCGATCTGTACGCGTCGGCGTCGAATCCTCATAAGGTGAGCAGTATTGGAATCCGGTGGTGGTCACAAGGAGGACTGCGGTGAGCGAGACGAGCCCCAAGCTGCGCGCCGAGCTGGAGGGTATCCCCACCTACAAGCCGGGCAAGCCCGCCTCGGTGGACGGTCCGGTGGCCTACAAGCTGTCCTCCAACGAGAACCCGTACCCGCCGCTGCCCGGTGTCATGGAGAGCGTGACGGCGGCTGCCGCGTCCTTCAACCGGTACCCGGACATGGCCTGCACCGGCCTCATGAACGAGCTGGCGGAACGGTTCGGCGTCCCGGTCTCCCACCTGGCCACCGGCACCGGCTCGGTCGGTGTGGCCCAGCAGTTGATCCAGGCGACCGCCGGCCCCGGTGACGAGGTCATGTACGCCTGGCGCTCCTTCGAGGCGTATCCGATCATCACGCGGATCAGCGGTGCCACGGCTGTGCAGGTGCCGCTGACCCCGGGCGATGTCCACGACCTCGACGCGATGGCCGACGCCATCACCGACCGGACCCGGCTGATCTTCGTCTGCAACCCCAACAACCCGACGGGCACGGTCGTACGGCGGGCCGAGCTGGAGCGCTTCCTGGACCGGGTGCCCGGCGATGTGCTGGTCGTACTGGACGAGGCGTACCGGGAGTTCATCCGGGACCTGGAGGTGCCGGACGGCGTCCAGCTCTACCGTGACCGGCCGAACGTCTGCGTCCTGCGCACCTTCTCCAAGGCCTACGGCCTCGCCGGGCTGCGCGTCGGTTTCGCGATCGCCCACGAGCCGGTGGCGGCGGCGCTGCGCAAGACGGCGGTGCCCTTCGGGGTGAGCCAGCTCGCGCAGGACGCGGCGGTCGCCTCGCTGCGCGCCGAGGACGAACTGCTCGGCCGGGTCGGCTCGTTGGTGAGCGAGCGCACCCGCGTGGTCGACACGCTGCGTGCCCAGGGCTGGACGGTCCCGGAGACCCAGGCCAACTTCGTGTGGCTACGGCTGGGGGAGCGCACGCTCGACTTCGCGGCGGTGTGCGACCAGGCGGGCGTGGTGGTGCGGCCGTTCGCGGGTGAGGGCGTGCGGATCACGATCGGGGAGACCGAGGGCAACGACATCTTCCTGAAGGTGGCGGAGGGGTTCCACAAGGAGCTGTGACGGACGGCCAGTACGTGCCTGCGGGGCGCCTTGGTTCCACGTGAAACCAAGGCGCCCCGCGCGCTATGGGCCGACCGGCCCCGGCTGGTGTGACGTACGGGACTGCCTTAGGGACCCCCTGCCCATTACTCATCGAACGGGCATGCGTCATAATTGCTTGTGAATGTGAACGCGTTCACAAGCGTGTCCTGCTTGTCCAGTGATGCGTGAGACATAAGGGGCAAACTGCCGCTGTGACCACGGCGACATAAGGAGATTGACGACGTGGATTTGGCTCTGGCGCCGGAGACACTGGCGCGATGGCAGTTCGGCATCACCACCGTCTACCACTTCCTGTTCGTCCCGCTGACGATCTCGCTCGCCGCTCTCACGGCCGGGCTGCAGACCGCGTGGGTGCGCACGGAGAAGGAGAAGTACCTCAGGGCCACCAAGTTCTGGGGCAAGCTCTTCCTGATCAACATCGCCATGGGTGTCGTCACGGGCATCGTGCAGGAGTTCCAGTTCGGCATGAACTGGTCCGCCTACTCGCGGTTCGTCGGTGACATCTTCGGGGCCCCGCTCGCCTTCGAGGCGCTGATCGCGTTCTTCTTCGAGTCCACCTTCATCGGGCTGTGGATCTTCGGCTGGGACAAGCTGCCCAAGCGCATCCACCTGGCCTGCATCTGGATGGTCTCGATCGGCACGATCCTCTCGGCGTACTTCATCCTCGCGGCCAACTCGTGGATGCAGCACCCCGTCGGCTACAAGATCAACAAAGCCAAGGGGCGTGCCGAACTCACCGACTTCTGGCACGTGCTGACCCAGAACACCGCGCTCGCGCAGGCCTTCCACACGCTCTCCGCGTCTTTCCTGACCGGCGGCGCGTTCATGGTCGGCATCGCGGCCTTCCACCTGTTCCGCAAGAAGCACATCTCGGTGATGAAGACCTCGCTGCGGCTGGGCCTGATCACCGTCACCATCGCCGGCCTGCTCACCGCCGTCAGCGGTGACACCCTCGGCAAGGTCATGTTCAAGCAGCAGCCGATGAAGATGGCCTCCGCCGAAGCCCTGTGGGACGGCCAGGACTCGGCACCCTTCTCGATCTTCGCCTACGGCGATGTCAGCAAGGGCCACAACACCGTCGAGCTCTCGATCCCCGGGATACTGTCCTTCCTCGCCGACGACGACTTCAGCTCCTACGTCCCCGGCATCAACGACACCAACAAGGCCGAGCAGGCGAAGTACGGTCCCGGTGACTACCGGCCCATCATCCCCGTCACCTTCTGGGCGTTCCGCTGGATGATCGGCTTCGGCATGGCGTCCTTCGCCATCGGTGTGGCCGGACTCTGGCTGACCCGCAAGAAGTTCATGCTGCCCCAGCATCTGCGGGTCGGCGACGACGAGGTCCCGAACGTGGTCCTCTTCAAGAAGAAGGCCCTCGGCCCGAAGCTGACCAAGCTCTACTGGCTGGTGTCCATCTGGACCCTCGGCTTCCCGCTGATCGCCAACTCCTGGGGCTGGATCTTCACCGAGATGGGCCGTCAGCCCTGGGTCGTCTACGGCCTCTTCCAGACCCGTGACGCCGTCTCCCCCAGCGTTTCCCAGGGCGAGGTTCTCACCTCGATGATCGTCTTCACCTCGCTCTACGCGATCCTCGCCGTCATCGAGGTCAAACTGCTCGCGAAGTACGTCAAGGCCGGCCCGCCCGAACTCACCGAGGCCGACCTCAACCCGCCCACGAAGATCGGCGGCGACTCCCAGGACGCCGACAAGCCGATGGCCTTCTCGTACTAGGCCCAGGGAGCTGCAACAGCAATGGAACTTCACGACGTCTGGTTCGTCCTCATCGCCGTCCTGTGGACCGGCTACTTCTTCCTGGAGGGCTTCGACTTCGGGGTCGGCATCCTCACCAAGCTGCTCGCCCGGAACCGCACCGAGAAGCGGGTGCTGATCAACACGATCGGCCCGGTCTGGGACGGGAACGAGGTCTGGCTGCTCACGGCCGGCGGCGCGACCTTCGCCGCCTTCCCTGAGTGGTACGCCACCCTCTTCTCGGGCTTCTACCTCGCCCTGCTGATCATCCTGGTCTGCCTGATCGTCCGGGGCGTCGCCTTCGAGTACCGGGCGAAGCGGCCCGAGGAGAACTGGCAGCGCAACTGGGAGACGGCGATCTTCTGGACCTCGCTGCTCCCCGCGTTCCTGTGGGGTGTCGCCTTCGGCAACATCGTGCGGGGCGTGAAGATCGACAAGAACTTCGAGTACGTCGGCACCTTCTGGGACCTGCTCAACCCGTACGCGATCCTCGGTGGCCTGGTCACGCTGACGCTGTTCACGTTCCACGGCGCGGTGTTCACGGCGCTCAAGACCGTCGGGGACATCCGGGTGCGGGCACGGAAGCTGGCCCTTCAAGTCGGTCTCGTCACCGCCCTGTTGGCGCTGGCCTTCCTGATCTGGACCCAGGTCGACAGCGGTGACGGCAAGAGTCTGGTCGCCCTGATCGTGGCCGTCGTCGCGCTGGTCGCGGCGCTGGGGGCGATCCAAGTCGGGCGCGAGGGCTGGTCGTTCGCGTTCTCCGGGGTCACGATCGTGGCCGCCGTCGCGATGCTCTTCCTGTCGCTCTTCCCGAACGTCATGCCGTCCTCGCTCAACGCGGACTGGAGCCTCACGGTCACCAACGCCTCGTCGAGCCCGTACACCCTGCGGATCATGACCTGGTGCGCGGGGATCGCCACCCCGATCGTCCTGCTCTACCAGGGCTGGACGTACTGGGTGTTCCGCAAGCGGATCGGTACGCAGCACATCGCCGAGGCAGCGCACTGAGTCCGGATTGGGGCATGTTTCACGTGAAACATGCCCCGTCGGGACCTCCTGAGAAGAGGGTGTGTTTCACGTGAAACCAATCGACCCACGTCTGCTCCGATACGCCCGCGCCACCCGCCTCTTCCTGATGGCGGTCGTCGGCCTGGGTGCCATCGGGGCGCTGCTGGTCATCGCCCAGGCGATGCTCATCGCCGAGGTCGTGGTCGGTGCCTTCCAGCACGGCAAGTCCGTGAGTGAACTCGGCACTCCCCTGCTGCTGTTGGTCGCTGTCGCGGGCGGCCGTGCCCTGGTCTCCTGGCTCACCGAACTCGCCGCCCACCGAGCCAGCGCCTCCGTGAAGTCGGAGCTACGGCGACGGCTGCTGGAGCGTTCGGTGGAGTTGGGCCCCGGATGGCTGAGTGGGCAGCGGACCGGGTCGTTGGTCGCCCTCGCCACGCGAGGTGTCGATGCCCTCGACGACTACTTCTCGCGCTATCTCCCGCAGTTGGGGCTCGCGGTGGTCGTCCCGGTGGCGGTGCTGGCGCGGATCGTCACCGAGGACTGGGTCTCGGCGGCGATCATCGTTGGCACCCTGCCGCTCATCCCGCTCTTCATGGTGATGATCGGCTGGGCCACGCAGTCCCGCATGGACCGTCAGTGGCAGTTGCTCTCCCGGCTCTCCGGGCATTTCCTGGACGTGGTCGCGGGGCTGCCGACCCTGAAAGTGTTCGGGCGGGCCAAGGCGCAGGCCGAGTCGATCCGGCGGATCACCGGCGAGTACCGGCAGGCGACCATGCGCACGCTGCGGATCGCCTTCGTCTCCTCGTTCGCCCTGGAACTCCTGGCCACCCTCTCCGTGGCCCTGGTCGCCGTGACGATCGGCATGCGGCTCGTGCACGGCGACATGGACCTCTACATCGGTCTCGTCGTCCTCGTCCTGGCCCCCGAGGCGTATCTGCCGCTGCGCCAGGTGGGCGCCCAGTACCACGCGGCGGCGGAGGGCCTCGCGGCGGCCGAGGAGATCTTCTCGGTACTGGAGACACCGGTACCGGCCACGGGAACCACCGAAGTGCCCTCCGACGCCCTGGCCTTCGAAGGCGTGACGGTCCGGTATCCCGGGCGGTCCGTGGACGCTGTGTCGGACGTGTCCTTCGCCGTGGAACCCGGTGAGACGGTCGCCCTCGTCGGCCCGAGCGGTTCGGGCAAGTCCACATTGCTGAACGCCCTGTTGGGGTTCGTACGGCCCGCCGAGGGCCGGGTGCGGGTCGGGGGAGTCGATCTCGCCGACGCCGACCTGGAGCGGTGGCGGTCCCGGATCGCCTGGGTACCGCAACACCCGCAGCTGTACGCCGGGACGATCGCCGAGAACGTACGGCTCGCCCGGCCCGACGCCGACGACACCGCCGTACGGCGGGCGTTGGCCGATGCGGGTGCCCTGGAGTTCGTGGACGCGCTGCCCGAGGGCATCGGGAGCGTGCTCGGTGAGGACGGGGCCGGACTGTCCGCCGGGCAGCGGCAGCGGCTCGCGCTCGCCCGGGCCTTCCTCGCCGACCGGCCCGTCCTGCTCCTCGACGAGCCGACGGCCGCGCTGGACGGGGCGACCGAGGCCGAAGTGGTCGAGGCGGTACGGAGGTTGGCGGTCGGACGGACGGTCCTGCTCGTGGTGCACCGGCCGGCCCTGCTGGCGGTGGCGGACCGGGTGGTGCGGGTGGCGGAGGGCGAGGCCGCGGTTCGCGCGGAGGCCGCACCGGCGCTCGCTGACACGACACCGGCGGTGCTGGAAGGTTCCGAAGCCTCCGCCGAGCCGGAGACCCGGCTCGCGGCACACACGGGCAGCGTCCTCTCCCGCGTCCGTGCGATGTCCGGTGCCCGGCGTGGCCGCCTCGCCCTGGCACTGCTGCTCGGAAGTCTCGCGCTGGGCAGTGCTGTTGGGCTCATGGCCACCTCGGGGTGGCTGATCTCGCGGGCCTCGCAGCAGCCGCCCGTGCTGTATCTGATGGTGGCGGTGACGGCGACCCGGGCCTTCGGGATCGGGCGGGCCGTGTTCCGGTACGCGGAGCGGCTCGTGTCGCACGACGCGGTGCTGCGGATGCTGGCCGACACCCGGGTCGCCGTCTACCGGCGTCTTGAACGGCTGGCGCCCGCCGGGCTGCGTGACACCCGCCGGGGCGATCTGCTGTCCCGTCTCGTCGCCGACGTGGACGCGCTCCAGGACTACTGGCTGCGCTGGCTGCTGCCCGCCGGGGTCGCGGCCACCGTCTCCGCGGCGACGGTCGGTTTCACGGCCTGGCTGCTGCCCGAGGCCGGTGCCGTGCTCGCGGTGGGTCTCCTCGCGGCCGGCGTCGGCGTTCCGCTCGTGACCGGTGCCGTGGCCCGCCGTGCCGAACGGCGGCTGGCCCCGGCTCGCGGAGTGCTTGCCATCCGCGTGACCGAACTGCTCACCGGCACCGCGGAATTGACGGTCGCCGGAGCACTGCCCGCCCGTACCGCCGAGGCCGGACGCGCGGACGGCGTACTCACCCGGATCGCCTCCCGCGCCGCCACCGCCACCGCGCTCGGCGACGGCCTCACCGCGCTGATTTCCGGCCTGACCGTCGCCGCCACCGCACTGGTGGCCGCCCAGGCCGTCGCCGCGGGAAGGCTCGGCGGTGTGGTGACGGCCGTCGTCGTCCTCACCCCGATCGCCGCCTTCGAGGCCGTCCTCGGACTGCCCCTCGCCGTGCAGTACCGGCAGCGGGTCCGCAAGAGCGCGGAGCGTGTGTACGAGGTCCTGGACGCCCCCGAGCCCGTACGGGAACCGGAGCGGCCCCGCCGGGCGCCCGCGACACCCTTCCCGCTCGTCGTGCAGGGACTGGCCGCTCGCCACACCGGACAGGACCGCGACGCGCTCGCCGGGCTCGACCTGACGCTGGAGAAGGGGCGCCGGGTCGCCGTGGTCGGATCCTCCGGGTCCGGCAAGACGACGCTGGCACAGGTGCTGCTGCGCTTCCTCGACGCGGACGCCGGTTCGTACACGCTGGCCGGCGAGGACGCCTACGCCCTGGACGGCGACGACGTACGACGGCTCGTCGGGCTGTGTGCCCAGGACGCGCACCTCTTCGACAGTTCGGTGCGGGAGAACCTGCTGCTGGCGAAGAAGGACGCGACCGAGGACGAGCTGCGGGCCGCGCTGGCGCGGGCCCGGCTGCTCGACTGGGCCGACGGGCTGCCCGCCGGGCTGGACACGCTCGTCGGTGAGCACGGGGCGCGGCTGTCCGGCGGGCAGCGGCAGCGGCTGGCCCTCGCCCGCGCGCTGCTCGCCGACTTCCCGGTCCTCGTGCTCGACGAGCCCGCCGAGCACCTGGACCTGGCGACCGCCGACGTCCTCACCGCCGATCTGCTGGCCGCCACGGAGGGCCGTACGACCCTGCTCATCACGCACCGGCTGGCGGGACTTGAGGACGTGGACGAGGTGATCGTGCTGGACGAGGGACGGGTCGTACAGCGGGGGCCCTATGCCGAACTGGCCTCGGCGGATGGACCGTTGCGGGGGATGGCGGAGCGGGAGGCGGAGTCGGAGCTGCTGGTGGCGGCGGGGTAGGGAGGCTCGCGGCCGAGGCGCTCGACTTTCCGTGACAAAGGGGACTTATTAGGCTCGGGGTATGTCTGCTGCCCCGAGTGCCGGTCCCCCGTCGCCCTCCTCGGGGCTGTCGGCCGAACTGGCCGTACGCGTGCCGCAGTTGCTGGCGGCGATGCGGTCCGTGGGCAGTGGGCTCGAACTGCACTCCACGCTGGAGCGGATCTGCGAGGCGGCGGCCACGCTGACGGACGCCCGTTACGCGGGGCTCGGTGTCGTCGACGAAAACGGCGCCGGCCTCGCCGACTTCGTCTTCCACGGGGTCGACGCGGGAACCGCGCGGCGCATCGGGCGGTTTCCCGACGGGCACAAGGGGCTGCTCGGCGCTCTCATCCGGGAGCCGGATCCGGTCCGACTGGTGGATGTGACCGAGGATCCGCGTGCCTGGGGCTTCCCCGCGCACCATCCCAGGATGCGCGGCTTTCTCGGCGTTCCGATCCGCGTCCAGGGCGAGGTGTTCGGGAATCTCTATCTGGGCGAGAAGCGCGACGGGGACCCCTTCAACGACGACGACGTCAACATGGTCCGGGTCCTGGCGACCGAGGCCGGTATCGCCATCGGCAACGCCCGGCTGTACGAGGCCGCCCAGCAGCGCGAGCGGTGGATCGACGGATCGGTGGCCGTCACGACCGCCCTGTTGTCCGGCGGGGACGCAGAGGACGCGCTCCAGGTCGTCGCGGAGCGGGCCCGCAGGCTGTCCGGATCGGCGGCCGGGATCGTGCTGCTGCCCGCCGACGGGGGCGGCATGGAGATCGTCGCCGTGGCCTCGGAACGGCCGTCGAAGGCGCTCGGCGCGGTCGTGCCCCCGGAGAGCGAGATCGTGGCCCAACTGCTCGACGGACAGCCGGTGTTCATGGCGGACGCGGCCACCGATCCCCGTACGGTCACCGGCCTCGCGGGCGCGTACGGGCCGGTCATGGTGCTGCCCCTGCAGAGCGGCGGGCGTGTCCTGGGAGCCCTCGTCACGCCTCGGGCGCGGGGCGAGCGGCCGTTCACGGAGGCGGAGCGCACCCTCGCGATCCAGTTCGCCTCGCAGGCCGCGCTCGCGCTGATGATGGCCGAGGCCCAGCGCGACCGGGAACGCCTCGCGGTGTACGAGGACCGGGACCGCATCGCCCGCGACCTGCACGACCTGGTCATCCAACGGCTGTTCGGCACCGGGATGATGCTGGAGAGCGCCCGGCGCGACTCGCTCGTCCCCGAGGTGCGGCAGGGCGTCGGCAACGCCGTCGACGAACTCGACATCACCATCCAGGAGATCCGTACCGCGATCTTCGCGCTCCAACAAGGTCCCACCGAAGCCCCCTCCGGGCTGCGCACGCGGGTGCTGCGGGAGATCAACACGGCCGCCGTGCCGCTCGGTTTCACCCCCGCCCACCGTTTCGTCGGCGCGGTCGACACCGCGGTCGGCGACCTGACCGGCAAGAACCTCATCGCGGCCCTGCGCGAGGCCCTCTCCAACGCGTTCCGGCACGCGGCGGCCACCCGGATCGAGGTCGTCGTCGACGCCACCGCGACCCTGCCCGACGGACGGCCGGGCGTACGGCTCACCGTCGCGGACGACGGGATCGGCATCCCGGAGGGCGGTCGCCGCAGCGGCCTGAGGAACCTCAAGCGGCGGGCCGAATCCCTGGGCGGCGACAGCTGGCACGGGCCCGGCATCGGCGACGACAAGAGTGGAGGCGGCACGACGGTGGTGTGGCAGGCGCCCCACTGAACCCGGCCGGCATCCGTAACCCAGGGGCTCCCGTTGAGCCCGGCCGGCATCCGTAACCCAGGGGCTCCCGTTGAGCCCGGCCGGCATCCGTGACCACGGCCTCCCGCTGAGCCGTTCGCGCCACCCTGTCCCCCATGCGTACGACGTGAACAGGGCACCGGTCCGCCGCGCGGGTCACGATCGCTGACATGGGCTCATCTCGCCGTCACCCGCTGCTCGTTCCGGTGCTGCTGTGCGCGCTCGCCGTGCTGGCGGCCCGCCCCGGCGACGGTGACGGCCACACCGTCGGTGCCGGGCAGACGGACGCCTCGGCCGCGGCGGGCTCCTGCCCGGGCGCCGTCCGCCTCGACCGGCCGCCGACCACTGAATCCGCCGCATGGGTCGCGCCGGTGGAGCCGGTCGAACTGTCCGCCGGATTCGGCAGCGACGGCTCCCGCTGGGCGAACCGGCACACCGGCCAGGACTTCGCGGTGCCCGTCGGCACGCCGGTGCGGGCGGCCGGAGCGGGCCGGGTGGTGCGGGTGTCCTGCGGTGGCGCCTTCGGTATCCAGATCGTGGTCGAGCATCCGGGCGGCTACTGCACGCAGTACGCCCACCTCTCCGCCGTCACCGTCGACGAGGGGGACCGCGTCGCCACCGGCCAGCGGATCGGCCGGTCCGGCACGACCGGCAACTCCACAGGCCCGCACCTGCACTTCGAGGTACGGACCACTCCGGAGACGGGGTCGGCGGTCGATCCGCTGCCGTGGCTGGCGGCGCGCGGAGTGGACGTCGGCTGAGCTACCGCCGCTCCGCCAGCATCTGCTCGATCACGACGGCCACGCCGTCCTCGTTGTTGTCGACGGTCCGTCCCGAGGCGGCGGCGAGTACGGCGGGGGGCGCGTTGCCCATCGCGTACGACCGCCCCGCCCAGGTGAGCATCTCGACGTCGTTCGGCATGTCCCCGAAGGCGACGACCTCCTCGGGCGCGATACCCCGCTCCGCGCAGCACAGGGCGAGCGTGCTCGCCTTGGAGACACCGGGACCGCTGATCTCCAGCAGGGCGCTGGGACTGGACCGGGTGACGTTCGCCCGGTCGCCCAGGGCGAGGCGGGCCGTGGTCAGGAAGTCGTCCGGGTCGAGGTCGCGGTGGAACGCGAGGATCTTCAGTACCGGCTCGTCGGCCCCCGGGGCGTCCGCGGCGAGGAGTTTCTCGGCGGGCGCCAGGGTGTCCGGGATCTCCATGTGCAGCTTCGGATACTCCGGCTCCTGGTAGAAGCCGTAGGTCTGCTCGATCGCGTACACCGTCCCGGGCGCCGCCTCGCGCACCAGTCGTACGGCGTCGAGGGCGTTGTTGCGGGCCAGTTCGCGGACCTTCACGAAGCGGTGGGCGCCGGGGCCGCCGTGCAGGTCGACCACGGCGGCGCCGTTTCCGCAGATCGCCAGGCCGTGGCCGTGGACATGGTCGCTGACGACGTCCATCCAGCGGGCCGGGCGGCCGGTCACGAAGAAGACCTCGATACCCGCCTCCTCGGCAGCCGCCAGGGCGGCCACCGTGCGGGGGGACACCGACTTGTCGTCGCGCAGCAGAGTGCCGTCCAGGTCGGTGGCGATCAGCCGTGGCGGGACGGCGGAGGCCGGGGTCTCGGGCTGTCGAGTCGCTGAGGTCACCGGGCCATTCTCCCGCATTTGCCCGCACGGTCGTGCGAGGGTGCGCACATGTGAGTGGTTACGGCCCCCGGCAGGGCCGTCGCGCCCGAGGCCAGGGCGAACGAGCGCAGGAGGCCGGTGCGACACGTCGAGCGGGCGAAGTCGGACGCCGTGCTGCGGCAGTTCACCGGTACGGGGCTCGCCCTGGTGGTCGAGCCGCTCATGAACGCGGGGAGGTGAGACGCGGCATGACGACGACGGACACACGGCCGGGGCAGGCACGCACCGGCGCCCTCTGGCCCTCCCTTCTCGCCCCCGAGCACCACGGCAAGGACGAGCTGTGCGCGGTCGCCGCGGAGGGCGTCCGGGTCCGCTTCGCCGACGGCCGTGAACTCCTCTGCGTCTCCAGCGGCCTGTGGAACACGAACCTCGGATACGGCAACAGGGCCGTCGCCGAGGCAGCCGCCGAAGCGCTGCGCTCGGCCTCGTACCTCAGCACCTTCCGCTACGAGAACGTGTACGCGCGCCGCGCCGCCGACGCCCTCGTGCAGGCAGCGGGCGCGGAACACTACGGGCGGGTCCTCTTCTCGACCTCGGGCGGTGCCGCCAACGACCTCGCGATGAAGGTGGCCAGGCACTACCTGGCCCTGCGCAAGGTCGTCGTAGGGCTGCGCGGCAGCTACCACGGGCTGACCTTCGGAGGGTTCGCCCTGACCGGCGAGGACCTGGGCCAGCAGTTGTACGGCGTCGACCAACGGCTCGTACGGCACGTGCCGCCGAACGACCCGGGGGAACTGCGCACCCTCCTCGCCCGGCAGGGCGGTCAGATCGCGGCCGTCGTGGTCGAGCCCTGCCCGATCTGGTTCTGCTCCCCGAACAACGCGACCGCTTCGTCCTCGCCCAGCTCCTGTGGTGCGCCGGTGCCGACCACGCCTGCCGTGTCGCATCCCTCTCCGCACGCGTACAGCGCCGCCAGCTCGCTCTGGCGGCCCAGGTCGCCGGGGGTGCAGCGGGCCTTTCCCAGCCCGGTGCCCGAGGGCTCTGTGTCCCGGACTCGTCGAGCGTCGCCGTAGGCTCTGAGACATGAGTCTGCGCCTGAGTACCGTGATCCTTCCGCACCGCCGCTGGCATGAGGGAGGCCGTGCCGCATGGCAGCGCGCGGAGCAGCTCGGGTTCCACACGGCGTACACCTACGACCACCTTTCCTGGCGTTCGTTCCGGGACGGCCCGTGGTTCGGCGCGATCCCGACGCTGACGGCAGCGGCGGGCGTCACGGAGCGGATGGGTTTGGGCACCCTCGTCACGTCGCCCAATTTCAGGCATCCCGTGACCCTCGCCAAGGAGCTGATCTCGCTCGACGACATCTCCGGAGGCCGGATCACCCTCGGTATCGGTGCGGGCGGCACCGGCTTCGATGCCACCGCGCTCGGACAGGATCCGTGGACCCCACGGGAGCGTGCCGACCGGTTCGGGGAGTTCGTGCCGCTGCTGGACCGGCTGCTCACCGAGGACTCGGTGTCGTACGAGGGTGACTTCTACTCGGCGCACGAGGCCCGGAACATTCCGGGGTGTGTGCAGCGACCCCGGCTGCCGTTCGCGGTGGCCGCCACCGGGCCCCGTGGTCTGAAGCTCACCGCCCGCCACGGGCAGGCGTGGGTGACCACCGGAGATCCGAAGCTGTTCGAGAGCGGGACTCCCGAGCAGTCGGTTCACGCCCTTCACGGGCAGGTCGAGAAGCTGGCCGACGCCTGCGCGGCGATTGGCCGGGACATGGACGGGCTCGACAAGATCCTGCTCACCGGATTCACCCCCGATCGCGGCCGTCCGCTGGAGTCCCTCGGTGCCTTCGTCGACTTCGCGGGCCGGCACCAGGAACTGGGCTTCACCGACATCGTGATCCACTGGCCCATCCCCGACTCCTACTTCGCCGCGGACGAGAAGACCTTCGAGCAGATCGCCATGGAAGCGTTGGCCCAGCTGACGTGACGACGGTGCCCACCGCAACCGCTCGTCCATGTTTCACGTGAAACCGTCACCTCCTGCGGCCGTTCAGCCACGGCGCGAGATCCCGTCGGTGACGGCCGAGGCCGTACCCCGGTAGCGCATGTCGGGCCGCGCGGAATCAGTGGGATTCGGGGAACCGCAGGTAGCCCACGGGTACCGCCTCGGTGAGCCACACCCCGTTCTCGCTGACCCGGAACACATGGCCGTCGCCGTGCATCGCGCCCGCGTCGACGGCGAGCACGACGGGTCGGCCGCGACGGGCGCCCACACGGGTCGCGGTCTCCCGGTCGGCGGAGAGGTGCACGGCATGGCGGTTCATGGGCCGGAGCCCTTCGGCCCGGATCGCGTCCAGGTTGCGCGCCACCGTGCCGTGGAAGAGGTACGACGGCGGGGTGGCCGGGGGCAGTCCGAGGTCGACCTCGATGCTGTGGCCCTGGCTGGCGCGGATTCGGGTGCCCTCGATCGCGAAGCGGCGCTTGTCGTTCGTGGCCACCACATGGTCGAGTTCCTGACGGCTGAAGCGGAACCCGTGCGCGGTACAGGCGGCGATCAGCGTGTCGATCTCGACCCAGCCGGCCTCGTCGAGGGTGAGCCCGATCCGCTCGGGCTGGTGGCGCAGGTGCTTCGAGAGGTACTTCGACACCTTCACGGTGCGTCTTTCATCCATCCGCTCAGCATGGCGGGAGAGACGCGGATCACGCATTTTCTTTTGGAGTCGATGTTTGGTCCACAACCAACTGTAGTTATCCACAGGGGTACTTGGCGTTTCTGTGGACAACTCCCTGTCATGTCATACCTGTTCGTCAAGATCAGCCGGGGGGCGGCCATTTGGCATGAGCGCATCCAACGCCCTTGCCCGCAGCTCCCGTTCGGCCGCGAGCGCGACGAACTCGGCCGCCCTCGCCGGCCCAACCAACCCTTCCACGGCCCGCATCGTCTCCTCGGGGACGGCCACGGAACGTGACGAGAACGCCGGTGCCGAAGGCTCGACCGCCCCCAGGTGCTGCCGCAGCGAACGGTTGGCGAACAGCCGCATCGCGCGGGCGAGTTCCGCGTCCACCGTCTGCTGCGCGAGCGGGCGCAGCCGTCGTACGAGCGAGGCCGCCTCGGCCGCGTCCGCGTCGGTCGGACGGTGCGGTCCTTCGAGGTAGCGGGCGAAGACGTGCTCGGTGGTGAACTCCAGGAAACGGGACGCGATGTGCTCGACCTGGACCCTCAACTCCCGCAGATGGGACGAGATCGCGGACAGCGGAACACCCGAGGCGTGCAACTCGACGGCCACCGCGAGCTCTTGGGGGCTCGGCACGAGGAAGGAGTCGGTGACTCCGGGGACCGGTTCCAGTACGCCGAGTTCGACGGCCTCGGCGACGGCCGCGTCGTCCGGGTTGCCGCCGAAGCGCCGTTCCAGTTCGGCGCGGGAGATCCGGGCCGCCTCCTCGTCGGTCCACGGCCCGTCGACCTCCGCGACCAGCCCGAGCACCCCGCCCAGGCCCCGGCCCGCGTCCCAGGCCGCCAGCAACTCCTTGATGGAGGCCAGGGTGTAGCCGCGGTCGAGCAGGTCCGCGATCTGGCGGAGCCGGGCGAGATGGACGTCGGCGTACACGTTGGCCCGCCCGCGCCGCTCGGGGCGGGGGAGCAGACCGCGGTCCTGATAGGCGCGGATCGTCCGGACAGTGGCCCCGCTGAGCCGCGCGAGATCCTCGATCCGGTAGGCGACCTCACCGGAGCCAGAGCCAGTCCCGGTGTCGGCGCCAGCGCCGGAGACGATCCCGCTCCCGGTGTCCGAACCGCCCGCGGCACTCACGCGGCCCCCGCCCGCGCCGCCGGTGACCGTCCCAGGTACTCCACCGCCCGGCTCAGCGATCCCTCCCGCGACGGATGGTAGGAGCGCCGCAGATAGCGGGGGACGGCCGCGCCGAGCGACCGCCAGGTGGGCAACAGGCCTTTTCGTACAGCCCTGTTGTGCTCGGCGAGCGAGTAGCGGACGCGCCCGGCGAGTTGGGGATCGTGGCGGATCAGGTAGGCCGTGCCCCAGGCCCACAGGTAGAGCATCACGGGCGCGGTGACCGTCATGCCGGCGATACGGCGGACGTACCGGGGGAGACCGCGGCCTCCGCAGTGCTGGAACATGTCGAAGGCCACCGCGCGGTGTTCGACCTCCTCCGCGCCGTGCCAGCGCAGCAGGTCGAGCATGATCTCGTCGGCGCCCGCCCGGTCGAGGTCCTCGGCGGCCAGGATCCAGTCGCCCAGCACCGCCGTGAACTGCTCGATCGCCGCGACGACCGCCAGCCGGAAGCGCAGCCACTCGCGCTCCGGCAACGGCGCGCCGAGCGGCGGGCGTTCGCCCAGCAGCCGTTCGAAGAGGAAGTCGACGTACCGGGTGAAGTCGGCGGTGTCGAGCCGCTGGGCCGCGAGATGATCCAGCACGTGCGCGTGCTGGACGCTGTGTGTGGCCTCCTGGCCCATGAACCCCTTGACGTCCGCGAGGAGTTCGGGGTCCCTGACCAGCGGCAGGCCCTCCTTGAGGACCTTCACGAACCACCGCTCCCCTGCCGGCAGCAGCAGATGCAGCACGTTGATGACATGCGTGGCGGTCGGCTCGTCGGGGATCCAGTGCAGGGGCGTGCGCGACCAGTCGAAGGAGACCCGGCGGGGCGCGATCGCGTGGTGCCCGCGCGCGTGGTGCTCGTTCTCGTGGTGGTCGTTCTCGTCGTACTCGCTGACGTCGTGCTCGTTCGCGGAGGTCACAGCGGCGGCTCCAGCCGGGCCACCGCCCGCAGCGCGCGCGGTGCGAACCGGGACAGCAGATGGGCTCCGCGTGCCTCCGGAGTGACCGGTACGACGGCCTGGTCGCGGACGACCGCCCGCAGGATCGCGTCGGCTACCTTCTCCGGCGGGTAGTTCCGCAGCCCGTACAGCCGCGCCGACCTCTTCTGGCGGCGTTTCTCCTCGTCGGCGTCGACCCCGGCGAAGTGCGCGGTCGAGGTGATGTTGGTGTTGACCAGGCCCGGGCATATCGCCGAGACACCGATCCCCTGCCCGGACAGCTCCGCGCGCAGGCACTCGCTGAGCATCAGGACGGCGGCCTTGGAGGTGCTGTAGGCGGGCAGTGTTCTGGAGGGCTGGAACGCCGCCGCCGACGCGGTGTTGACGATGTGTCCGCCCTGGCCGCGCTCGGCCATCTGCTTCCCGAAGAGCCGGCAGCCGTGGATGACGCCCCACAGGTTGACGTCGAGGACCTTCTTCCAGTCCTCCGGGGTGGTGTCGAAGAAGGAACCGGATAGTCCGATTCCGGCGTTGTTCACCAGGACGTCCACCACGCCGTACTCGCCGGCGACCTTCGCGGCGAGCTTCTCCATGGCCTGCGCGTCGGAGACGTCGACCGTCTCCGCCCAGGCCTCGGGGGCACCGATCAGCCGCGCCAACTCGGCGGTGCGGGCGGCACTTTCCGCGTCTCGGTCGACGGCCACCACGCGCGCGCCCGCCTCGGCGAACGCGAACGCCGTGGCCCGCCCGATCCCGCTGCCCGCCCCCGTGACCAGCACGAGCTGTCCGCCGAACCGCTGGGCGTACTTTCCCGTCCCCGTGGCCGTCACCGGAGCTCGTTCGCCGGCCGTCACCGGACCCCCTTCGTTGGCGGTCACGAACTCCGTGATCCAGGAAGCGAGTTGATCGGGCCGCGTGCGCGGGATCCAGTGCTTGGCCGGCAGCGTCCGCCGCACCAGCTCCGGTGCCCACTCCTCCAGCCCGTCGTAGAGCCGCTCGGAGAGAAACGCGTCCCCCAGGGGCGTGACGAGCTGCACGGGCGCGTGCGCGTACGCGTCGGGGCGCGGCCTGCGCAGCCGGGCCCGGACGTTGTCCCGGTACAGCCAGGCGCCGTGGGCCGCGTCGATGGGGAGCGACGACGTCGGGTAGTCGCCGCGTGGGACCTTCTCGACGCGCTCCAGGATCTTCGGCCAGCGTCTGCCGAGCGGGCCGCGCCAGGCGAGTTCGGGCAGCACGGGCGTGTGCAGCAGGTACACGTACCAGGACTTGGCGCCCTGTCCCAGGAGTTGGCCGACGCGGCGCGGGGTGGGCCGGGTCATGCGCTTGTTGATCCAGTGCCCGAAGTGGTCGAGTGATGGCCCGGACATCGACGTGAAGGAGGCGATACGACCCTCCGTGCGCCCGACGGTGACGAACTCCCAGGACTGCACCGAGCCCCAGTCGTGCCCCACCAGGTGCACCGGCCGGTCCGGGCTGACCGCGTCCGCGACCGCCAGGAAGTCGTCCGTCAGCTTCTCCAGGGTGAACCCGCCCCGCAGCGGCTGCGGGGCCGTGGACCTGCCGTGGCCCCGGACGTCGTAGAGCACGACGTGGAAGCGGTCGGCCAGCCGGGACGCGACCTCGGACCACACCTCCTTGCTGTCGGGATAGCCGTGCACCAGGACCACCGTGGGGTTCGACGCGTCCCCCAGCTCGGCCACGCACAGCTCGACTCCGCCGGTCCGCACCCGGCGCTCGCGCGCACCCTCAAGCGTCACTTGTCCTCCGCCCAGCGCCGCACGTGCGGCAGATCGTCGTCGAGCCAGAAGGCGCTCTGTTCGGGGTCCTTGGAGTCGGTGACGACGAGGATCTCCTCGAACTTGGCGCCCGTGCCCCGGAACCCGAGATGCGGTTCGACCGCCCACAGGCCGGGGTGCGGGGGGTGGTCGGAGAAGCGGTACGGCGACCACAGCGGGGACCAGCCGTCGCGGTGGCCGTGCAGCGCGTCGCTGGCCAGCCCCTTCAGGGACTGCGTGCCGAACCCGAACAACCGCGGGGACCAAGGGCGTTCGGCGACCCGGTCGACCTTGTGCGCGATCACGCCGAAGGGATACGCGCGATGCCGGTTGGCGTAGCCCTGGCGGACCATGAGGCGGTCAACGTCCTCGTAGATCTCGCGCAGCGGGCGCCGCTCGCGCACCTCGCGCAGGAGCAGCTCGCGATGGGCCTCCAGGTCGGCGATCAGCCGGTCCTGCAGCGGATTCGCACCCAGGGAGCCCGAATACCCGATGTCGGCCGTGAAGCCCTTGTACACGGGGGCCATGTCCAGGATGAACGGCATCCCGGGCTCCAGCCGGCGGTTCGTGGGGAAGAACTGCAGCGGCACCCGGAAGTTCGTGAACGCCGTGCGGTCGCCGAACCAGGCGAAGGGCAGGTGGAACCAGTCCCGCACACCCTTCGCGCGCAGCCACGACCGCTGCATCCGGGCCGCGTCGCGCTCGGTCACCCCGGGCTCCAGCCGGGCCGCCACAGCCTCGGCGCACTCGTACGCCAGCCGCTGGACCTCCCTGAACCCCCGCAGTTCCGCGGAGAGTTCGCGTGTCACCGCCGTAGTCATGCCACCGCCCCACCTGTCCACACCGACTGCGGTACGTGCCCGTAACTTGACACTGGTGAATGTGACAGTTGTTAGAGGCTGCGTCAATAGGCTTGATCTCTACCTGTGGACAAGTGCGCGGGTCGCTCACGTAGCTCTTAAGTAGGGGCATCCCCTACGGACCCGTACGCCTGGAGTCTGACGTGAGGACAGCTCTGCGGGGTGACGACCGGAGTGGTCCGCGTCACTACCTTCGTAGACGTGACTGTGATCGCGACCGAAAGCCTGAGCAAGCGGTTCCCAAGGGTGACCGCGCTTGACCGGCTCTCCGTGGACGTCGGCCCCGGTGTGACGGGGCTCGTCGGTGCCAACGGAGCCGGCAAGTCGACCTTGATCAAGATCCTGCTGGGTCTGTCCCCCGCCTCCGAGGGCCGAGCCGAAGTGCTCGGCCTCGATGTCGCCACCAAGGGTGCCGACATCCGCGAGCGCGTCGGGTACATGCCGGAGCACGACTGTCTGCCGCCCGACGTCTCGGCCACCGAGTTCGTCGTCCACATGGCGCGCATGTCCGGACTGCCGCCCACCGCGGCGCGCGAGCGCACCGCGGACACGCTGCGCCATGTCGGCCTGTACGAGGAGCGCTACCGCCCCATCGGCGGCTACTCGACGGGCATGAAGCAGCGCGTCAAGCTGGCGCAGGCCCTCGTCCACGACCCGCAGCTGGTCTTCCTGGACGAGCCGACCAACGGCCTCGACCCGGTCGGCCGTGACGAGATGCTCGGCCTGATCCGCCGTATCTACACGGACTTCGGCATCTCGGTGCTGGTGACCTCGCACCTGCTGGGCGAGTTGGAGCGCACCTGCGACCACGTGATCGTGGTCGACGGCGGCAAGCTCCTGCGCTCCAGCTCCACCACGGACTTCACCCAGACCACGACGACCCTGGCGATCGAGGTCACCGACACCGACGAGCACCCGGACGGCACCCGCGCGGTGCGCGAGGCGCTCCACGCGCGCGGGGTGGACACCCACGACGGCAGCGGCCTGCCGGGCGCGGGCCACGTCCTGCTCCTGACGGCCTCGGGCGAGGAGACGTACGACGTGGTCCGGGACGTGATCGCGGACCTCGGCCTCGGCCTGGTGCGCATGGAGCAGCGCCGACACCACATCTCCGAGGTCTTCAGCGACACCGAGACCGGCACCGACAGCGACGCAGAGCGGAAGGAGGCCGTAGGCCATGGCAATTGACCAGCCCCTGGTCCCCCAGCCGGGCGACCAGACCCGCATCCACAACATCGGCTACCGCCACTACGACGGCCCCCGTCTGGGCCGCGCCTACGCCCGCCGCTCCCTCTACTCGCAGTCCCTGCGCGGCTCCTACGGCCTCGGGCGCTCGGTGAAGTCCAAGGTGTTGCCGATGCTGCTGTTCGTGGTCATGTGCGTGCCCGCGGCCATCATGGTGGCCGTCGCGGTCGCCACGAAGGCCAAGGACCTGCCTGTCGACTACACGCGCTACGCGATCATCATGCAGGCCGTCATCAGCCTGTACGTCGCCTCGCAGGCACCCCAGTCCGTCTCGCGCGACCTGCGCTTCAAGACCGTACCGCTGTACTTCTCGCGGCCGATCGAGACCGCCGACTACGTAAGGGCCAAGTTCGCGGCCCTCGCCTCGGCCATGTTCATCCTGACCGCGGCTCCCCTGATCGTGCTCTACGTAGGAGCGTTGCTCGCGAAGCTCGACTTCGCCGACCAGACCAAGGGCTTCGCCCAGGGCCTCGTCTCCGTGACCCTCCTCTCCCTGCTCTTCGCCGGCATCGGCCTGGTCATCGCGGCGGTCACCCCGCGCCGCGGCTTCGGCATCGCGGCCGTCATCGCCGTACTGACCATCTCCTACGGCGCCGTCTCCACCCTCCAGGCGATCGCCAGCGACCAGACCGCCACCCATGCCATCCCCTGGATCGGCCTCTTCTCGCCCGTCACGCTCATCGACGGCCTCCAGTCGGCCTTCCTGGGCGCGAGTTCGGCGTTCCCCGGAGGCGTCGGCCCCACCCACGGAGAAGGCGTCGTCTACGTCCTCGCCGTGCTGGGCCTGATCGCCGCGACCTACGGCCTCCTGATCCGCCGCTACCGGAAGGTGGGCCTGTGACCACGCTCTCCATCGACCACGTCTCCCGCTGGTTCGGCAACGTGGTCGCCGTCAACGACATCACGATGAACGTCGGCCCCGGAGTCACCGGACTCCTCGGCCCCAACGGCGCTGGAAAGTCCACCCTCATCAACATGATGGGCGGCTTCCTCGCCCCCTCCACCGGCACCGTCACCCTCGACGGCCAGCAGGTCTGGCGCAACGAACAGATCTACAAGCACATCGGGATCGTCCCCGAGCGCGAGGCGATGTACGACTTCCTCACGGGACGCGAATTCGTCGTGGCCAACGCCGAGTTGCACGGCCTCGGCGCCAAGGCCGCCCAGAAGGCGCTCGCTACGGTCGAGATGGAGTACGCGCAGGACCGCAAGATCTCCACGTACTCCAAGGGCATGCGCCAGCGCGTGAAGATGGCGTCCGCCCTGGTCCACGACCCGTCGCTGCTCCTGCTCGACGAGCCCTTCAACGGCATGGACCCGCGCCAGCGCATGCAACTCATGGACCTGCTGCGGCGGATGGGCGACGAGGGCCGCACGGTGCTGTTCTCGTCCCACATCCTCGAAGAGGTCGAACAGCTCGCCTGGCACATCGAGGTCGTCGTCGCCGGACGGCACGCGGCCAGCGGCGACTTCCGCAAGATCCGCCGCCTGATGACCGACCGCCCGCACCGCTATCTGGTCCGCTCCAGCGACGACCGCGCCCTCGCCGCCGCGCTGATCGCGGACCCGTCGACCTCGGGCATCGAAGTCGACCTGGCCGAGGGCGCGCTGCGCATCCAGGCCGTCGACTTCGGCCGGTTCACCGCCCTGCTGCCCCGGGTGGCCAGGGACCACGGCATCCGGCTGCTCACGGTCTCGCCGTCGGACGAGTCGCTCGAATCCGTCTTCTCGTATCTCGTCGCGGCGTAGGAGGCCAAGAGATGTACGACCCCACAGTCGCCCGACTCACCTACCGGGCCCTGCTCGGCAAGCGCCGGGCCCTCATCCTGGGCGCCCTGCCCCTGCTGCTGATCGTGATCTCCGTGGTGGTGCGGGGCCTCACCGGCGCCGACGACCAGACCGCCGTCGACGTCCTGGGCGGCCTCGGCCTCGCCACGATGGTGCCGATCATCGGCGTCATCGCGGGCACGGGCGCGATCGGACCGGAGATCGACGACGGCTCCGTGGTGTATCTGCTGTCCAAGCCGCTGAAGCGGCCCACGATCATCTTCACCAAGCTGATCGTCGCGGTCGGCGTCACCATGGTGTTCTCGGCGGTCCCCATGCTGATCGCCGGGCTCATCCTCAACGGCAACGGCCAACAGATCGCCGTCGCCTACACGGTGGCCGCGCTGGTCGCCTCCATCGCCTACGCGGCGCTCTTCCTGCTGCTCGGTACGGTGTCCCGGCACGCGGTGGTCTTCGGACTCGTCTACGCCCTCGTCTGGGAGGCCCTGTTCGGCTCCCTGGTCGCCGGCGCCCGCACGCTGAGCGTCCAGCAGTGGTCGCTGGCCGTCGCCCACAAGGTGGCCGGCGGCGACCTGGTGACCTCGGACGTCGGACTGACCACGGCGACGGTGTTCCTGGTCGCGGTCACCGTGGGAGCGACCTGGTACGCCGGACAGAAGCTGCGCTCGCTGAAGCTCGTCGGCGAGGAATGACAGGTCCTGATCTTGACGGGGGCTTCATCTCTGTCCGGGCACACTGGGCAAACGGGGACGCACGGCTAGGAGGAACGGGGATGGCGGGACAGGCACCGTACGGCGGCGGTCAGGCCGAATCAGGGGACGGCTGGGACAAGTTGGTCCTGGACGACGACTTCATACGGTCCGCCGAGACGGCCGAGCCGTCCGCGCGCGCCCGGATGCTCGCGGCGCGCTGGCGCAGCGAGTCGCCCGAGCCGCAGCCCTGGCGCTCCGACGAGCCGCCCGCAGGCTGGTTCTTCAGCAAGGCGCGGCGTCGCAGGTGGCGTCTGCGTTAGCCGCCCCCCGGCTGCCCCTTTATTCGGTGGCGTCCAACTCGGCGTACAGGCACAGTTGTTCTGTCGACGCCGGATCAGCCGGCGCCACTGACTGGGAGAGGAGCTGGACGATGTCGATGCACGACAGGACGTCCAACTCCCTTCAGGGCAGCCCGCGGCGGTCTCCGGAGTAGTTACCCTCCGTCGAGTCGCCCACCACGGGGAGCTGCCCGGGGCGGCCGCTTCGAGCACGCGACTCATTATCGCGTGGGCCGCCCTCCCTGTTGCCCCCATCGCAGGGGGCATGCCGAGGCTGGGGCGGTTGCCCACACCTATGCGAGCAACCGCTCCAGCACGACCGCGATGCCGTCGTCCTCGTTGGAGGACGTCACCTCGTCCGCCACAGCCTTGAGTTCCTCATGCGCGTTGGCCATGGCCACGCTGTGGGACGCCCACGCGAACATCGCGATGTCGTTGGGCATATCGCCGAAGGCAATCGTGTCGGCGGCCTTCAGTCCCAGTCGGCGGGCCGCGATAGAGAGGCCCGTGGCCTTGGACAGGCCCAGCGGAAGCAGTTCGACGATGCCCTCACCGGCCATCGCGACCGAGACGAAGCCGCCCGCTGCCTCTCGGGCGGCTTCGGCGAGTTCGTCGTCCGTGAGGGTCGGGTGCTGGATGTAGATCTTGTTCAGCGGAGCCGCCCACAGCTCGGACACGTCCGTGAAGGGGGTGGCGGGAAGTGCCCCCGTGACCCGGTACCCGGGACCGACCAGCACCTCGCCGTCCAGGCCGCCCTGGCTCGCCGCCAGGAACAGCGGGCCGACCTCCGCCTCGATCTTGGCGAGCGCCACAGCGGCCAGCTGCCGGTCCAGGGTGACCGAGGTCAGCAGGCGGTGCTCGCCGGCGTCGTAGACCTGGGCGCCCTGGGCGCAGACCGCGAGGCCCTCGTAGCCGAGGTCGTCGAGGATGTGCCGGGTCCAGGGAGCCGCGCGGCCGGTCACCACGATGTGCGCGGCACCGGCCTCCGTGGCCGCCGCGAGGGCGGCACGGGTGCGCGGCGAGACCGACTCGTCGGAGCGCAGGAGCGTTCCGTCGAGGTCGGTCGCGATCAGCTTGTACGGGAAGCCGGTGCTCACTTGGCGACCGGCTCCAGGACCTCACGGCCGCCCAGGTACGGGCGCAGCACCTCGGGTACGCGCACCGAGCCGTCGGCCAGCTGGTGGTTCTCCAGGATCGCCACGATCGTGCGCGGTACGGCGCACAACGTGCCGTTGAGCGTGGCCAGCGGCTGCACCTTCTTGCCGTCGCGCAGGCGGACGGAGAGCCGGCGGGCCTGGAAGCTGTCGCAGTTGGAGGCCGAGGTCAGCTCGCGGTACTTGCCCTGGGTCGGGATCCACGCCTCGCAGTCGAACTTGCGGGAGGCGGAGGCGCCCAGGTCGCCCGAGGCCACGTCGATGACCTGGAAGGGCAGTTCGAGGGCGGTGAGCCACTGCTTCTCCCAGTCCAGGAGCCGCTGGTGCTCGTTCTCCGCGTCCTCGGGGAGGACGTACGAGAACATCTCGACCTTGTCGAACTGGTGCACGCGGAAGATGCCCCGGGTGTCCTTGCCGTAGGTGCCGGCCTCGCGGCGGAAGCACGGGGAGAAGCCCGCGTAGCGCAGCGGCAGCTTGTCGGCGTCGAGGATCTCGTCCATGTGGTACGCGGCGAGGGGGACCTCGGAGGTGCCGACCAGGTAGAAGTCGTCCTTCTCCAGGTGGTACACGTTCTCCGCGGCCTGGCCGAGGAAGCCGGTGCCCTCCATGGCGCGCGGGCGGACCAGCGCCGGGGTCAGCATCGGGATGAAGCCGGCCTCCGTGGCCTGTGCGATCGCCGCGTTGACGAGCGCCAGCTCCAGGAGGGCGCCGACGCCGGTGAGGTAGTAGAAGCGGGAGCCGGAGACCTTGGCGCCGCGCTCGACGTCGATGGCGCCCAGCGCCTCGCCGAGCTCCAGGTGGTCCTTGGGCTCGAAGCCCTCGGCGCCGAAGTCGCGGATCGTGCCGTGCGTCTCCAGGACGACGAAGTCCTCCTCGCCGCCGACCGGCACATCGGGGTGCACGAGGTTGCCGAGCTGGAGCGCGAGGCGCTTGGTCTCCTCGTCCGCCTCGTGCTGTTCGGCGTCGGCCGCCTTGACGTCGGCGGCGAGCTGGCCCGTCTTCTTGAGCAGCTCGGCCTTCTCGTCGCCGGAGGTCTTGGGGATGAGCTTGCCGAGCGCCTTCTGCTCGGAACGCAGCTCGTCGAAGCGGACGCCGGACGACCTGCGCCGCTCGTCGGCGGACAGGAGAGCGTCGACGAGCGCGACGTCCTCTCCACGGGCGCGCTGGGACGCGCGCACACGGTCGGGGTCCTCACGGAGCAGGCGAAGGTCAATCACGCGACCAGGCTACCGGTGCCGGGTTCCGGCTCACGACTTGGTATTCCGAACTGCGCCTTACATCCAGTTATGCGGCAATTGCGGAGAGTGTCGGCATCCTTCAATGCGAGTCAATAAAAGGGCGCCCCGCTCGCCGGAACGAGGCAGGCGTGAGGCGGCCTGTTGACTCGAATCCCTTGTGGGAAACGGGACTTGAGGGCGCGGTTGTCCACAGGAATCCACATCCCGGAAGAGTTATCCACAGGCTGTGTGGAAGATCTGTGGATGCCGGAAGTGATCATTCCTAAAGGGGTCCCGGGATCAAGGAATTCCCGACCCAAACGTCCCTCACACCCACTTTCGGGTGGAATTGCGTCGCTCCATAGGATTGCCCGAAGGAAACGGGTGGACGAAGAGTGACCTACGCGCCGGTGCACGCACCAGGGGCCTGCAGGGCGATTTGTCGACAGACTGATGCTCCACTGTCGACTTGTCCCCAGGTCGAGAAGTGGGCCTGTGGATAACTTCTGTGGATAACGAAGATACGCAGGTACTACCGGGCCACTACCGGGCCACCGTCCGTGCACTGCCGGCGCACTGCCGGTCAGAAACGGCCGTCCTGACAGTGTGCGACCCAGTCCGCCGCGGAGAGGAACTCCTCGTCCGAGGTCCCCGGGAACAGTGGCCGTACCCCGTCGACCCCGACGTCCGCGCGCGGGTACGAACCGAGGAAGCGCACCTGCAGACAGATCCGCTTGAGCCCCATCAGGGCCTCGGCGACCCGGCGGTCGGAGATGTGTCCCTCGGCGTCGACGCAGAAGCAGTAGTTGCCGATGCCGGCGCCGGTCGGGCGGGACTGGAGCAGCATGAGGTTGATGCCCCGGGTGGCGAACTCGCCGAGCAGGTCGCGCAGACCGCCGGGGTGGTCGTCGCGCTGCCAGATGACGACGGACGTCTTGTCCGCGCCGGTCGGCGCCGCCGGACGGGCGGGCCTGCCCACCAGCACGAACCGGGTCTGGGCGTTCTCCGCGTCGTGGATCTCCGTCTCCAGGGCCTCAAGGCCGTAGCGGGCGGCGGCGAACTCACCGGCGAAGGCGGCGTCGTAGCGGCCCTCCTGGACCAGGCGGGCGGCGTCCGCGTTCGAGGCGGCCGACTCCCACAGGGCGTCCGGGAGGTTCGCCTTCATCCAGTTGCGGACCTGCGGTTGGGCGGCCGGGTGCGCGGAGACCGTCTTGATGTCGGAGATCTTCGTGCCGGGCCTGACCAGCAGCGCGAAGGTGATCGACAGCAGCACCTCGCGGTAGATCATCAGCGGGGCGCCCGCGACCAACTCGTCCAGGGTGGTGGTGATACCGCCCTCGACGGAGTTCTCGATCGGCACGAACGCGGCCTCGGCCTCGCCGGTGCGCACCGCGTCCAGGGCGGACTGCACCGACACATAAGGGATCAGCTCCCGGGTCGCCGCCTCGGGAAGCGTGCGCAGGGCGACTTCGGTGAAGGTGCCCTCAGGGCCGAGATACGCGTAGCTGGCTGGCATGACTTCACCCTAATGGGCCTTGCGAGACCGGGCGCACGCTTCCCGGCCCGGCCACCCGTCAGAGCGACGGGCACCGCCTCCAGCCGCTTGCCCTGCCAGGGCGAAGAGCTCACCCCTCCAGCAGCCGCTGCCCCACGTACTCGCCCTCCGCCGCCCCGCCCGGCACCGCGAACAGGCCGCTCGCCTCGTGGCGGATGTAGGTCGACAGGGCGTCGCCGCGGTCGAGCTTGCGCTGCACGGTGACGAAGCCGCGCAGCGGGTCGGCCTGCCAGCAGACGAAGAGGAGCCCGGCGTCCGGGGTGCCGTCGGCGGCGATGCCGTCGTGGTACGAGAAGGGGCGCCGGAGCATTGCCGCGCCGCCGTTCTGGTCGGGGCGGGCGATCCGGGCGTGCGCGTTGATGGGGACGACCAGGGCGCCCTTCGCGTCGGTCTTCTCCAGGTCCATCGCGGTCGTCTCACCGCCCCCGGAAAGCGGCGCCCCATTGGTCTTGCGGCGCCCGACGACGTTCTCCTGGGCGCCGACCGAGAGTTTCTCCCAGTCGTCGAGGAGCATGCGGATCCGGCGTACGACGGCGTAGGAGCCGTTCGCCATCCACGCCGGGTCGGCCGAACCGGACGCCGGCACGAAGATCCGCTTGTCGAAGGTGGACTCGGTCGGTTTGGGGTTGCGGGTGCCGTCGAGCTGGCCCATGAGGTTGCGGGCCGTCATCTTGTGGGCCGTCGCGCCCGGCGTCCGGTTGAAGCCGTTCATCTGCCAGCGGACCTTGGCCGCGCTGCCCGCGTCCTTCTGGATCGTGCGCAGGGCGTGGAAGGCCACAAGCGCGTCGTCGGCGCCGATCTGCACCCACAGGTCGCCGTTGCTGCGCGACTTGTCGAGCTGGTCGGAGGAGAAGTCGGGGAGCGGGTCGAGGGAACCGGGGCGCTGTTTCTCCAGGCCCGTGCGGGAGAAGAAGCTGTTGCCGAAGCCGAAGGTGATCGTCAGCGACGAGGGCCCCGCATCCCGGGCGACATCCGTGTCGTCCTGCGCTGCCGGTTCACCCGCCATCAGTCGCTGCGCGGTTGTCGACCAGCGGCGCAGCAGGGCCGCCGCCTCCTTGCGGCTCGCGCCCGCCGCCAGGTCGAAGGCGACGAGGTGGCCGCGCGCCTGGAGGCCCTCGGTGATGCCGGGCTGATGTTTCCCGTGAAACATTGCCCTGTCCGCGCCGAGCGAGGTGAGCGGAGTGGCCCCGGCCGGGGCAGCCGTATAGCCGACGGCTCCGCCAGCCGCACCGAGCACAAGCCCGGTGGCACCGGCCGTGCCGAGGAGCCGTCGGCGGGAAACGCCCTCCCCTGGGGAGGCGTTTTCGGAAACGGTCTCCCCAGGAGGTGCCTTTACGGTGCGGGCCTCGGGAATGGACTGGTCAGGCATGGCGTGGTTCAGCCGATCTGCGCGTTCTTGTCGACGGTCGTCTGGTCGATGTCGGAGGTCCGCACGGTCACCGAGATCTTCCAGTCGCCCGCCATGGGGATCTGGATTCCGTTCGCCGCCCAGTGCCCGGTGGTGATGCGGTCGGGCGTCACGGGCAGCGGACCGATCTTCTTCGCGGCGAGCGTGAAGGCGACCTTCACCTCGGGGACGTCGAAGGCCCGGCCGTTGGGGCGCTGCACATAGACGTGCATCTCGTTGCCGCCCACCCTCGCGGGGTCGATGTCGACCCGGATGACGCCCTTGCCGTCCGTGCCTCCGGTGTCGAAGGACATGTCCAGGGTCAGCGCGCCCGAGGACGACGAGGAAGAGGACGAGGAGGAGGCCTTGGCCGCCTTGGCGTCCTCCTCCGTGCGGCCCGGTTCGGTGGTCGTCAGGGCCGTGGTGACGGCGAGGACGACGACCGCGACGGCGGCCTCGGCGAGGACCGAGCGGCGCAGCCCGAAGAGGTTCGGGTCGGCGTCCCGCAGCCGCTTCTGCCGGGTGGTGTCCACGGCGGCCTGCTGGCGCGCGAGTTGGGTGGCGCGCTTTGAGTCTCCGGACGCGGCCGACGAACCGCCGGTCTTGGCGGACGCCGTGACGTGTTCCTTCTCCGGCTCGTGTTCCTCGGCTGCCGCTGTTTCCTCGACGACCGTCTCAGCCGTGGCCGTGTCGGTGCCGCTGTCCGCGAGTCGGCCCGTCCAGCGCCGGGAGATCGACGCGATCCCGACGAGCAGCGCCACGAGCCCGATCTTGACGAGCAGCAGCTGCCCGTAGCCGGTGTCGGTGAACGCCGACCAGGAGCCGAGCTGGCGCCAGGACTGGTAGATGCCGGTCGCGACGAGCGCGACGACACTGCCGAACGCGAGGCGCGAGAAGCGCTGTACGGCGGCCCGTCCTATGGGGTTGTCGGCCGGCGCCCGGTACAGCGAGACGAGCAGGGCGGTGAGGCCGCCGAGCCAGGCCGCGACGGCCAGCAGGTGGACGACGTCGACGGGCATCGCGATGCCGGGCTGCAGCCCGGTCGAGGCGTGCTCGGACAGCGCCCAGCTCGCGGCGAGCCCGGCGGCCACCACACCGCCGCCGATCGCGAGCCCGAAGGTCAGGTCCCGCTTCTCCTCGTCCTCACGTTTGTCGTAGGCCCCGAAGAGGACGGCGATGAACAGCGCGGCGGCGGCGAGCAGCAGCAGCCGGGAGACGAGCGAGGCGCCCGTCTTGGTCTGGAGGACCTGGCCGAGGAGGTTCAGGTCGAAGATGTCGCCGAACTTCCCGGAGGTCGTGTACGAGCCGCGGATGAGCAGCAGCCAGAGTGTGGCCGCGGTCAGCGAGACCCACCCGGAGACCACCAGCCGCTGCAGCGACCGCACCCCGGCGCCCCGCTGCCAGCAGGCCAGGACGAAGGCGGCGCCGCCGACCATGACGATGAAGCCGGCGTACGACATGTAGCGCCCGAAGCCGTACAGCCCGCCGACGAGCCCGCCGCCGACGTCCTGTTCGGCCGACGCGGAGACGGTCGTCTGCGAGGGGGAGCCGATGGAGAAGGTGAAGGCGCCGCCCACGGGGTGGCTGTCCGCGGACACGACCTGCCAGGCCACCGTGTAGGTGCCGTCGGGCAGCCCGCTGCGGATCTGCACGGCGTACGTCGTACCACTGATGTTGGACGGTTTGCCGACGTCGACGCGTTTGCCCTTCGGGTTGAGCACGCGCAGCGAGTCGTTGTTCGTCGCGACCTTCTCGGAGAAGGTGAGCGAGACCTGTGTCGGAGCCTTGTTGACCACCACCCCCGAAGAGGGGTCGCTGCCGGTCAGGGCGGCGTGTGCGGAGGCCGTCCCGGCACCCGCGAACAGCATCCCGACGACGGCCAGGAACAGCAGCACCAGAGTGCGGACTCGGGGGGTGATGGTCGTCTTCAAGGTGGGTCCCTCCCTCAGTGCCCGGTCGTGGGGTTGTACGTCGCCGACTTCACGGGCATCTCAACCGTGAGGGGGCCGGACTTGGCAAAGTGCAGCTTCACGGTCACGTTGTCGCCCTGCTTCAGCGTGTGCTTCAGCTTGTCGAACATCAGGTGGTTGCCGCCGCTCTTGAACACGAGTTGACCGTGTGCGGGCACGTCGAGGGACGTCACCTCCTCCATCGCCTGGCCGACCGTCTCGTGCACGGAGACGGGACCGAGATCGCTGGTGACGGAGGTCAACTCGTCCTTCGTGCCGCCCTTGTTGGCGATGTCCAGGAACCCCGCCGCCATGTCCGAGACCGGCTGGGGCATGTAGGCGGAGCTGACGGAGAGCTGGGCCTTCGTGTCGCCCGAGCCGCAGCCGGTGAGGACCAGCGCGCCGCTCAGCACCGCGACGGGCACGGCGAACCGCCTCACGGTGTCTCCCCCTTGACGATTTTGGGGAGGTCCTTGGTGTAGTCGTCGACGGTGGTGTCCTGGCCGTAGAGCAGATAACCGCCGTTGGTCTTCGGGGAGAACGCGACGACCTGGGTGCCGTGGACGGAGACGAGCTTGCCGTTCTTGTCCTTCGAGGTCGGCTCGATGGAGATGCCCAGGGTGCGGGCGCCGGCCTGGATGGTGGCGAAGGAGCCGGTCAGGCCGACGAACTGGGTGTCGATGCCCTTGAGCCACTTGCCGAGTTCCGGCGCGGTGTCCCGGGCCGGGTCGGTGGTGACGAACACGACCAGCAGCTTGTCCTGCTCGGCCTTGGGCAGCGACTTCTTGGCGACGGCGATGTTGTTCATCGTCAGTGGGCAGATGTCGGGGCAGTGGGTGTAGCCGAAGTAGATCAGCGTCGGCCGGCCCTTGGTCTCCGCCCGGAAGTCGTACTTCTTGCCGTGCGTGTCCGTGAGGACCAGGTCCGGCTTCTCGAACGGGGTGTCGAGCACGGTGGCGGCCTGGGTCGCGGTGTCCTCGGAGACCACGGCGACGGGGCTGTTGCCGTCGTCGCCGCTGCCGCAGGCGGAGAGCGTCAGGGTGGCGGCGGCGAGCAGCGCTGCCGCCGCGAACGTCTTCTTGCGCATAGGAAAAATGTCCCAGTTGTGAGAGCTCCGGCGCGCACCGGGGTCGTTACGCAAGAGTCGCACGGACCCCTGTGCGCGCCATGAGCGGACGGGCCTCAGACGGTCGTACGCCGACGACCGGCGAGAACGCCGTACGCCACGCCCGCCGCGCCGACGGCGATGCCGACCACGCTGAGGACGCGGGCGGTGGTGTCGGAGGAGTCGGCGGCGGACGTGGTGTCGGCGGCGGTGTTCTCGGTCTTCTCGGAGGCGTCCTCGGCGGTCGCGCCGGAGGCGGAGGTGGCGGCGGAGGTCAGTTCAAGCGTCGGAGCGGGGTTCTCGGGCTCCTCCTCGCCGTCCTTCTGCACCTCGATCCAGCGCACGACCTGCTTGTCGGAGTACGTCTGCAGTGCCTTGAAGACGAGCTGGTCGGCGTCCGTGGGCAACATGCCGACGGAGACCGGGAACTTCTGGAAGTAGCCGGGCTCGACGCCCTTGCCGGTCGCGGTCCAGGTGACCTTGGTGACGGCCTCGGTGATCGTCTCGCCGTGCATCTCGGCGGGCTTGGCCAGCTTCGACTTGGTGACCTTGACCGTCCAGCCGCTCATCGGCTCCGGCATCACGGAGGCCAGCGGGTGGTCGGTCGGGAAGGTGACTTCGAGCTTGGTGGTCGAGGCGTCGTCGCGCTCGTTCGGGACCTTGAAGTCGACGACCGCGTAGCCGCCCTTGACGGCCGCGCCCTCCGGCTGCACGGAGACATGCGCGAAGGCGGGGGAGGACAGGACGACAACCGCCGAGCCGGCGACGGCAGCGGCGGCGGCGATACGAGAGGCCTTCATGGAAAGGAGCACTCCACTTCGAGTTCGAGTGAGTTCCGGGTGGTGAAGAGGGGGCGCGTGGTTTCCCGGGCGAAAAACTCGGGCACGCGCGCGTGCCGCACGACGGCGGCCGTCCCCTCCCGGAGAGCTGTGCTCGACGGAAATGGTGGTGGTCGCGTCGCGTCAGGCGGCGAGGACGTGTGCGGCGGCCGAAGGCGGGCCGCGGCGGATCACCGAGTGCTGGAGTGCGGTGGTGTGCGGGGCGGGCGGTGCGAACAGGGCCGTACGCCGTGGTCGCGGACCGGTCCCGGGCGCCCCCGGCAGCCCGGCCCGCAGGGCGCGCACCAGGGCGAGCGCCCCGCGCAGGGACCGTACGAGCGCGCCTTCCGCGACTCCGTGCGCCGACAGTTCCACGAGGCGCCGCAGCGCCAGGTCCCCGTGCCGCAGCAGCCAGCCCGCGGCGAGCGCCGCGAGGAGGTGGCCGAGCAGCATGGACACGGACGGGAACAGGGACATGGAGGCGGCGGCGGAGGTGGACATGGCGTCCGCCGGGTGGTGCATCGACCCCATGGAGCCCATCGAACTCGCCGACCCCGTCGAGCCGGTCGTGCCCGAAGTCGGCAGCAGCCGGGCGGCGGTGAGGATCTGGTGGGCCTGCGCCGGGCTGATCGCCGCCGCGGTGGTCCCGCACAGCAGGTGCGCGGCGCGCGCGACGAGCGTGGCGTCGGACGAGGACAAACCGCCGGTGGTCGACGTACCGGCGGCCGTCTGGCCGAGCCCGAACAGCGTGTGCAGCACGGTCTGTCCGACCGCGAGCAGTGCCGCGATGCCCGGCAGTGAGCGCTCGCGTCCGGCGAGCGGCGCGACGACCAGGAACGTGGCGAGGAAGCCCGCACCGAGTGTCCACAGGGGCACGGTGGCGCAGGAGGCGATGGCATGACCGGCCGCGGCCAGCACGCCACAGACCGCGGCGAACACCGCGGCCCGCAGGACCCGGAGTTCACCTCCGGAGCGCGCCGTACGTGGGTGGGGGGCAGTCATGGCGGGCTCATCATCGCACCGGCCTTGTCGGCGCCATACGGCAGGTCCACCACACCGGGACGATAATGTGTCATAGATCACAAAGGTCACTCTCCGACGTGAGCTACCACCGGATACACCAATTACGTTTCGGACACATCCCCCATATGGGCGGCATCACGTCAACTCCGTGCTTACACAGGGGCACTGGCGGCAATAGGTATCGGTATGTCGAGCCGCGGCCGGGAGGCTGGAGCATGAGCATCTGGTGGTCACTCCATCTGAGGCGCGAGGCCGCGAGCGTTCCGCTCGCCCGCCGACTTCTCCTCGGCACGATGGAGACCGCGGGCGTCGACCCGGACATCTCCTACGACCTCTCGGTCGCCCTCAGCGAGGCGTGCGCCAACGCCGTGGAGCACGGCGGCGACACCGAGCCCGGCGCCTCCTCGGAGGCGTACCGCGTCACCGCGTACCTCGACGGCGAGAAGTGCCGTATCGAGGTCGCCGACTCGGGCCCCGGCTTCGCGCGCGCCCATGCCGTCCGCCCGGCCCCGAGCGAGGCGGAGAACGGCCGGGGCCTGTGCCTCATCCAGGAACTCGCCGACCACGTCCACATCGGCAACAAGCCGGGTGTGGGCGGCGCGGTGGTGAGCTTCGACAAGATCCTGAAGTGGCGGAAGGACGCGCCGCTGATGGCGGTCTGAGGGCGCGTCCGAAGCGGCGCCTCGGTTTCGGTGCCCCGGCGGCAGAATCCGCGGATGGACATCCACCCCGAACAACTGGCCGACGATGTGACACTGCGGCTCGCCGAGCCGGCCGACGCCCCCGCCCTCGCCGCCGCCTTCGTCGAGAACCGAAGCCCCTGGGAGCCGTACCGCCCCGACTCCTTCTTCACCGCCGAAGGACAGCGCGAGCGCCTGGAGGCGCAGGTGCGGGAGTACGCGGAGGGCCGGGTCGTGCCCCTGCTCCTCGTGTCCGGCGGGCGGGTCGTCGGGTCCTTCACCCTGGCCAGGATCGTGCTCGGCTCCTTCCGCAGCGCCTCGCTCGGCTACTGGATCGCCGCCGACCGGCAGGGGCGCGGTCTGGCCACCGCCGGTGTCGGGCGGGTGTGCCGGATCGCGCGGGAGACGGTCGGGCTGCACCGGCTGGAGGCGAGCACACGGCTCGACAACCTGGCCTCCCAACGCGTCCTGGAGAAGAGCGGGTTCGAGCCGATCGGGATGGCTCCGCGCTATGTGCACATCGGCGGGGCGTGGCAGGACCACCGGTTGTTCCAGCGGATCCTGCACGACGACGACCCGGCCGACGGCCCGACTTCAGCTTTCTGAGAATTCTTACCTTGCGCACAGCGCACGCTCACGCCCTTGACGGCCGCCGTCCCTAGCTTCGCGATCATGACGGGAAACCATGAGAAGCACGGGAAACACAGAGACAAGACCATCAGCCGGCGCCGCGCCCTCGCGGTGACCGGAGGGACGGTCGCGGCCGGCGGACTGGTGGCGGCCGGGTTCCAGTCGGCGTTCGCCGACACCGCGGACACGACGGCCGACGCGGACGCCACGGCCTCGGCTTCGGCGAGTTCGACCGGCAGCGAGTGCATGACGCTGATGACGAGCGTCACCGAGGGCCCCTACTACCTCGACGGTGCCCTGGTGCGCAAGGACATCACCGAGGGCAAGGCGGGCGTCCCGCTCACCCTGCGCCTGACCGTCGTCGACGCCACCGACGGCTGCACCCCGGTCAAGGGCGCGGCCGTGGAGATCTGGCACTGCGACGCCTGGGGCTACTACTCCGGCTACACCACCGCCAACCCCGGCGGCTCGGCTCCCGCCGAGAGCGAGGAGGGCGACAGCGCCAACGACCTGACCTACCTGCGCGGTTACCAGGTCGCCAACGCCAACGGGGTCGTCAAGTTCGAGACGATCTTCCCGGGTTGGTACACCCCGCGCACCTGCCACATCCACGTCAAGGTGCACACCGGCGGCGAGAAGGAGGACGGCACCTACGAGGGCGGCAAGGTCAACTACACCGGCCAGCTGTTCTTCGCCGACGACATCGCCGAGGAGATCTTCACCCTCGACCCGTACGCCAAGCACACGGGCTCGTACACCGTCCTCGCCGACGACATGGTCTACGACGGCGGAGGCGCCGCCAGCGGACTGCTCACCCTCAAGGCCGTCCACAAGAAGGACCCCTCCAAGGGCTACAAGGGCTCCCTGACGCTCGGCGTCGACCCGGACGCCGAGAGCACGGGCGCGGGCAGCGGCGGAGGCGGCACCCCGCCGAGCGGCACCCCCACGGGCGCCCCGCCCAGTGATGCGCCCAGTGACAGCGCCTCCCCTTCCACCTCGGCCTCCTCATAAGGTAAGGGACATGACAAGTCGCGAGGACGACGCGCTGGCGTGGGCCGCCGTGACCGCGCTCACCGGTCAACTGGCCCTGGCTCCCAAGCCGGGACTGCCCGACCCGCGTGACCTGGACGCCCGCAGCACGCGCCGGGAGCACGACAGTCTGCGCTGGTCGGCCAGGGCGCTGGCGCCCGGCCTCGCGGCGATGGCCGCCGCCGCCCGCCGTGCCGGCGAAGCCACGCCGGCGCTGCGGGCGGAGTTGGGCGCGATCGGCCGGTGCACCGAGCACTCGGTCGGCCTGGCCGGAGGCGGCCACAAGGGTGCCCTGTGGGCCCTCGGCTTCCTGGTCGCCGCGGTCGCCCTGGACCCCGGCGCCAAGGCCCGCGAGATCGCCGTGAGCACTCGGAAGATCACCGCGTTCAACGACAAGGGCGCCCCCAGGCGCCCCTCCCGGGGTTCGTCGATCTCCGTCAAGTACGGCGCGGCCGGCGCCCGGGGCGAGGCCAGGGCCGGATTCCCGCACGTACGCAGGGCGTTGGACGCCCTCGCCACAGCCCGCAAGGCAGGTGCCACCGAGACCCAGGCCCGCCTGGACGCCCTCCTCACCGTGATGTCCACCCTCCAGGACACCGAACTCCTGCACACCGCGGGCCCGTTGGGCCTGCGCCAGGTCCAGGCGGGCGCCCGCGCCGTCCTGGAGGCGGGCGGCACGGCGACGGAGGCCGGTGCGGAGGCGCTGGCCGCCTTCGACACCGACCTCCACGCGCGCACGTGGAGCCCTCGCGGAAGCGCGGGGCTCCTGGCGGGAGCGCTGTTCCTGGACTCCTTGCCGGTCAACTCACCGGCAGGGGCCGCCTGATGAAGCCGGTGCCGGCCGGCTCGCCAACACCTGCTGCCTGACGGCCACTTCACCCGGACCGGCGGCCCACCGCGCCGCCGGTCCCATCGCGTACGACGCCGCCACCGTCGCCCCGCCCAGCAGCAGCCAGCCCGGTGTCCCCCACTCCAGGAGCAGGGACGTCAGCACCAGGGGGCCCATCGTCCGGGCCACCGTCACGCCGGTCCCGAAGAAGCCCTGGTACTCGCCCACCCGGTCGACGGGTGCCAGCGTGAACGACAGTTGCCAGGACCCCGCCGACTGCCCCATCTCGGCGGCCACTTGGAGCACCGCACCGACCACCAGCGCCCCCGCCGCCACCCACGGCGACGCGCCCGCCGACAGCGCGAACGCGGCACAGGCCGCCAGCATCACCCAGCCCGAACGGCGCACCACGCGCGTGGCCGACGCGAGCCCCGTGACCCCGCGTGCCGTGCGCACCTGGAAGACCATCACCGCACCGGTGTTGAGCACGAACAGCGCGGAGACCAGCCAGGTGGGCGCGTCGGTCCGCTCGGCGATCCACAGCGGCAGCCCGAGACTGAGCAGCGGCATCCGCAGCAGCAGCACGGTGTTCAGCAGCGTGACGACGACATACGGCCGGTCGCGCAGGACACCGAGGCCGCCCGCCTTCTGCACCTGGGCGACCCGAACCGACGGCAGCCGCAGCAGCAACCCCGCACACACCAGGAAGCTCACCGCGTCCAGCGCGAACACCCCGAGGTACGCCGACCGCGTCCCCGCCCGCAGCGCGAGCCCGCCGAGGCCCGCGCCCACAGCGAGCCCGGCGTTCAGCGTCGACTGCAGATGGGCCAGCAGCCCGGTCCGCTCCCCGGCGGACACCAGCCCCGCCAGCAGCGCCTGCCGGGCCGCCGCGAGCCCCGACTGCGCGGAGGCGTAGGCACACGCGGCGAGCACGAAGGGCACGAATCCCCGTACGACGAGGAAGGAGGCCACCGCGAGCCCGGTCGCCAGCGCCAGCAGCACCGCCGTACCGCGCGGCCCGCGCCGGTCGGCCAGCCGCCCCAGCGGCACGCCCACCAGCGAACCCACGGCCCACGCGAGGGTGAGCCCGAGGCCCACGCGCGCGGGGGCGAGCCCGACGACGTGGGTGAAGTACAGCGCCGAGGTCACGTAGTAGGCGCCGTCACCGACGGAGTTGGTCAACTGGGCCAGCGCGAGGGTGCGTTGCGGGCCCGCGGGCGGGACGAGCGAGTTCGTCATGCCTACGACGTTAGAAGCCCAGTGGGTCTCCGGTGAGACCCAATACTCACTCCTTTTATTGGCCCAATTATCGGGTCCTTCAGGCCCCGTCCAGCACCCGCCCCAACACCTCCAGCGCCTCCGGATAGACCCGCTCCCGGGGCGTCCCGTACCCGACCACCAGGCCCTGCGGGCGCCCGTCACCCTCCCTCGCCGTGTGCCAGTGCTCGCCGAGCCGCCCCACCGCGAGCCCCTCCTTCTCGGCCCGCGCCACTACGGCCTCCTCGTCGTCGACCTCCACCAGCGCGTGCAGCCCGGCCGCGATCCCGCGCACGCTGCTGCGCGCCCCCAGCCGGTCGAGAAGCTGGTCGCGGCGGCGCCGGTACCGCAGCCGGCACGCGCGCACGTGCCGGTCGTAGGCATGGCTGTCGATCAGTTCGGCGAGCGCCAACTGGCCGATGGTCTCGGTGTGGTGGTCGCTGTGCAGTTTGGCGTCGGCGACCGCGTCGACCAGGTGGGGCGGCAGCACCATCCAGCCGAGCCGCAGCGCGGGCCCGAGCGTCTTGGACGCGGTGCCCAGGTACGCGACCTGTCCCGGCGCCATCCCCTGGAGCGCACCCACGGGCTGCCGGTCGTAGCGGAACTCCCCGTCGTAGTCGTCCTCGACGATCAGTCCCCCACGCGCGCGTGCCCAGTCGGTCAGCGCCCGTCTGCGCTCCGGGTGCAGGGTCACGCCGGTCGGGTACTGGTGGGCCGGTGTCAGCACCACGGCCGCCGCGTCCCCCAACTCCTCGGCGCGGGCGCCCCGTTCGTCGACCCCTACGGGGACCACGTTGCCGCCGTTGTGCCGGACCACCTCCCGGTGGAACGGCAGTCCGGGATCCTCCATGGCCACCCGGGAACCGCCGAGCACGCGCGTGAGGAGCGCGAGCCCTTGTACGTACCCGGAGGTGATCACGATCCGCTCCGGGGGCGCGATCACCCCGCGCGCCCGCCCCAGGTAGCCCGAGAGCGCGGTGCGCAGTTCGACACGGCCGCGCGGATCGCCGTAGTCGTACGCCAGGGAGGGTGCCGTCGCGATGGCGCGGCGCAGCGCGCGCAGCCAGGCCGCCGCCGGGAACGCGCCGACGTCCGGGCTGCCGGGCCGCAGGTCGAAACGGGGTACACGCGCGCGTGCCGTCGCTCCCGGTGTCTCCGCGTCGACGGAGGGCAGCAGCGCGACCTGGGTGCCGGAGCCCTGGCGGGCGGTCAGATAGCCCTCGGCGACGAGCTGGTCGTAGGCCGCCTTCGCGGTGCCCCGGGAGACGCCGAGTTCGGTCGCGAGGCGTCTGGTGGCCGGGAGGCGGGTTCCGGGGGCCAGGCGGCCGTCGCGTACGGCGTCCCGGAGCGCGCGTTCGAGACCGGCGCGCCGGCCGCCCTCCGGGTCGGGTTCCAGATGCAGGTCGACCCCGACGCCGGACCAGAAGTCGTTCACGAAAAAAGCCCTCCCCCTAGGCACACGACTGGCATGCGACCGTCATGCGACTTGGCACACGAATGGCCGGGCACCGTACGTGTGCCCGGCCATCAGTCTTGTATCAGTTATCGGCTGTCAGCTCTTGAGGGACGCCATCCAGCTCTCGACGTCGGCCGAGGTGCGGGGCAGGCCGTCGGAGAGGTTCCGGTTGCCGTTCTCGGTGACCAGGATGTCGTCCTCGATGCGGACGCCGATGCCGCGGTACTCCTCGGGGACGGTCAGGTCGTCCGCCTGGAAGTACAGGCCGGGCTCCACCGTGAGGACCATGCCGGGCTCCAACGTGCCCTCCACGTACGTCTCGGTGCGCGCGGCGGCGCAGTCGTGGACGTCCATGCCGAGCATGTGGCCGGTGCCGTGCAGCGTCCAGCGGCGCTGGAGGCCCAGCTCCAGGACGCGCTCCACGGGACCCTCGACAAGGCCCCACTCGACGATTTTCTCGGCCAGCACGCGTTGCGCCGCGTCGTGGAAGTCGCGGTACTTGCCGCCCGGCTGCACCGCCGCGATACCGGCCTCCTGGGCCTCGTACACGGCGTCGTAGACCTGCTTCTGGAGCTCGGTGAAGCGGCCGTTGATCGGGAGCGTGCGGGTGACGTCGGCGGTGTACAGGGTGTGCGTCTCGACGCCGGCGTCCAGGAGGAGCAGGTCGCCGGAGCGGACGGGGCCGTCGTTGCGGACCCAGTGCAGGGTGGTGGCGTGCGGGCCCGCGGCGCAGATCGAGCCGTAGCCGACGTCGTTGCCCTCGACGCGGGCGCGGAGGAAGAACGTCCCCTCGATGTAGCGCTCGCTGGTCGCCTCGGCCCTGTCGAGGACCTTGACGACGTCCTCGAAGCCGCGGACCGTCGAGTCGACGGCCTTCTGCAGCTCGGCGATCTCGAACTCGTCCTTGACCAGGCGGGCTTCGGAGAGGAAGATCCGCAGCTCCTCGTCGCGCTCGGCGGTGACCTTGTCGGTCAGCGCGGCCTCGATGCCCGTGTCGTAGCCGCGTACGACCCGGACCGGGCCGGTGGCCTCGCGCAGGGCCTCGGGCAGTTCGCGGACGTCGGAGGCGGGGATGCCGTAGAGCGCCTCGGACTCGGTCAGCGAGTGGCGGCGGCCGACCCACAGCTCGCCCTGGCCGGAGAGCCAGAACTCGCCGTTCTCGCGGTCGGAGCGCGGCAGGAGGTAGATCGTCGCCTTGTGGCCCTCGGTCGTGGGCTCCAGGACGAGGACGCCGTCCTCGGTGAGGTTGCCCGTCAGGTACGCGTACTCGACCGACGCCCGGAAGGGGTACTCGGTGTCGTTCGAGCGGGTCTTCAGGTTGCCCGCGGGGATCACCAGGCGCTCGCCCGGGAAGCGCGCGGAGAGCGCGGCACGGCGGCGGGCGGTGTGCCCGGCCTGCTCGACGGGCCGCAGGTCGTGCAGCTCGGTGTCGGCCCAGCCGGACTTCATGCTCTCGGCCAACTCGTCGGACACGCCCGGGTACAGGCCGTTCTTCCGCTTCTTGATGGGCTCTTCAGGCTCCGCAGACTCAGTCTCCGGGGTCTCCGGGGTGAGCTCGTCGGCCACGGTCATCCTCCTAGATACGGCACTGGACCCCATCCATCGTACGGTCGTACGGAAGGGGGCCCAGGGCCGTATGGCCTGTTACACATGGCTTCCGGGCGACTACTCGAAACGGGCCGCCAGAAGGACGACGTCCTCGTCGCTGTCGGCCGTGTCGAGGCCGTCCGGCAGCACGGTCCGCAGCACGTGGTCGGCGATCGCGGCCGGGTCGGCGCGCAGCGCCTTGGGGACGCTCGCCGCCGCGGCGTGCAGACGGGCGAAGGCGCGGTCCATGGGGTCGCCGGTACGGTGCAGCAGCCCGTCGGTGTAGAGCAGAACCGTCTCGCCGGGCTCCGCCTCCAGCTCCACGCTCGGCGCCTCCCAGCAGGCCAGCATGCCCAGCGGCGCGGAGACGGAGGTCTCCACGAACTCCGTGCGCCGCTCGCCGACCAGGAGCGGCGGGCTGTGACCTGCCCCCGCCAGGGTGATCTTGCGCAACGCGGGCTCGCAGTAGGCGAACAGGGCGGTGGCCGAGCGGGCGGGCTCGGTGAGCCTGAGGAGCAGTTCGAGGTCGGACAGGACCGCGACCGGGTCCTCGCCCTCCATCACCGCGTACGCCCGCAGGGACGCCCGGAGCCGGCCCATCGCGGCGATCGCGCTCGGCCCGGAACCCGTCACCGAGCCGACCGCGAGACCGAGCGCGGCATCGGGCAGCGGCAGCGCGTCGTACCAGTCGCCGCCGCCGCGCGGACCCGTGCGGTGCAGCGCGGCGAGCTGTACACCGGCCACGCGGGGGAGCCGGGACGGCAGCAGCTCCTCGGCGATGGTCGCCATGCACGCGCGCGTGCGCTCGACTTCGAGGAGCCGGGCCAGGTGCTCGGTGGCGTAACGGGCGTACAGGCCGGCGAGGTGGCGCTGCCGCTCGACCGGCTCGGCGGGCTCGTCGTACAGCCACACGGCGGCGCCGAGGCGCCCGGCCGCGTCGGTCGCCAGGGGCAGCGCGTAACTGGCCGCGTAGCCCAGGCGTACGGCCACCTCGCGGTGGCGCGGGTCGAGGCCGTCCTCGGCGAACAGGTCGGGGTGGACGATCTCGCCGCCCTCGCCGCCAGGGGCCCCGTCCAGAATCTGGCCGTATGACATCGCTCCGCGCGGGACGGTCTCGATGTGGCCGAGGTCGGAGCGGTCCAGGCCCAGGCCGATGGTGGTGTCCGGGCCCAGGCCGTCGCCGGGTTCCAGGACGACGAGTCCGCGCCGGGCGCCCACCAGGGCGGCTCCGGCGCGCAGCAGCTCCTGGAGTGCGTCCGCGAGTGCGTCCGTGCGTGCCAGTCGTTCCGTGAGTTCGTGGAGGGTCGTGAGGTCGGAGACCCAGCCGGCGAGACGGTCCTGGAGCAGGGCACTTGGCGCGTTCGGAGCGGTATCCGGCGGGTTCTGGACGTTCGGGGAAGGGGCCGGAGGGGTACCGGTGGCGGCAGGCGCGGGCGCGACAGTGTGTGCGGGCGAGGGAACCGTTGAATCGATTCCAGCCACTTTCGGAGGGTGAGGGGCGTTCATGGCGTCCGGCTTTCCGACCGGTGCGTATTGCTCAAAAGCATCGCAAACCCCCATGTCATTCTGCGCCGCTGGCAGTGTCTCCACATGTACACGCACTCGTGAGGGGATGTCCAGCATTGTCCTGCCGGGATTCCTGGTGTCCATGGGTTTCGCGGGGGCATTTCGCTCTCCCCTTGCGGATTGGCAAAGTTGGCTTAAAACTGCATCAGGGGACGGTCCATTGAGGTCGACTGGGTTTGCTCGACGGAGCGTCACAGCGGTCGTGATGGGTACGTACTCGGAGAAGACCAGGGGTGGCGGGGGCCGCCCGGAACCTGGTGAGGGACCCGGGCGTCTTAACCACCGACGATCGTGCCCCATCCTCCCGTGGCGGAGGCGGAGAGAAATACGCGGGACGGCAAAACGCCAGACTTCGCCACCCCCACGCCACGCCCATGCTTTTCATGCACGCACGGGTTCCCCCTGCTTCACGCAGGGGTGTGATGCGCCAACAGGTACGCACAGTGAAGTGATCGACACATGGTGTGATGTGGTCCTCGGTGTTGCCAGCGGTGCAACGGAAAGGAACGAGCGCTCATGCGCGAGATCCTCGGAAAGCGACGCAGGCTCCTGTCCAGGCGAGACAACAGGAGGTCTGAGATGCTCAGCGCGGCCCTGACCTTCGCTACGGAATGGCAATGGCCCGTACTCCCGGGCGTGGCACCCGATCCCCAGGGACGGGCCCGCTGCGGCTGTCCGGACCCTGAGTGCACGGTGCCCGGCGCCCACCCCTTCGACCCCGGCCTCCTCGCGGCCACCACCGACGCCCGCATGGTGCGCTGGTGGTGGGGCAACCGCCCCGCCGCACCCATCGTCCTCGCCACCGGCGACAAGGCTCCCTGCGCGGTCAGCCTGCCCGCACCCGCGGCCTCCCGGGCCCTCGCCGCGCTCGACCTCCAGGGCATGCGCCTGGGCCCGGTCGTCGCCGCGCCCACCCGCTGGTCGCTGCTCGTCAAGCCGTACTCCCTGGAGCAGTTGGGCGAGCTGCTCTACGCCAAGGACCATGTCCCCGGCTCGCTCCGCTTCCACGGCGAGGGCGGCTATCTCGCCCTGCCGCCCTCCGAGACCGGCCAGGGCCAGATCCGCTGGGAGCGCGCACCACTGCCCGGCTCCTCCTCGCCCTGGGTCCCCGATGTCGAGGCCGTGGTGGACGCCGTGGTCGAGGCCCTCACTCGTACGGGTGTGAGCGCCCCCGAGTTGTAGGGGTGTCGGGCGCGCGCGGACCGTGGCGCCCGTGGTTGGTAGTTATCTTCCGCTCTATGAACCTTCGTCTGCTCGCCCTCGCGGGCGTCGCGGTGTGCGCGGTCGCGCTGCCGCTGGCCGTGGCGTCCGCGGGACCCGTACGCGACGAGGGCCACGCAGTCGTACGCTCCCTGGTCCACTCCTCCGACGACGACCGGAAGGAGCCGTCCGCCGCGCCCTCGCCGACGCCCACCCGCTCCCCGCTGGCACTCGGTCTGGGGTTGGCCACCGCGGCCCGCTGCGGACCCGAACTCTCCACCCCCGACGGCGTCGAGGCGCAGACCTGTGTCATGACGCAGGGCGAGGACACCTGGGCGCGCACCTACTACCGGAACGCGACCGGCGACGACCTGGACGCGGTGCTGAGTCTCATGGGGCCGGCGGACCGCACCGTGCAGATGCACTGCGCCGTGAGCGCCGAGGACGAGCCCTCGCTGTGCGAGACGCCCCGGGAGCACACACAGGGCGGTCCGGCGGCCTACACGGCTGTCGCGGAGTTCGCCGCCGGGCCGGGCGGGCGTGGGCCGCTGTTGCTGCGCTCGGGGAGCAACTCCTCGGCGCCTACGGCGAGTTGACGGACGGCGTCGTTCCGTACACGCGAGCCGGGCATGAAAAGACCCGGTTGCTGGCGACGGGGGATGCACCAGCAACCGGGCTACTCGAACGGTAACAAGAGATCGGCGGTTCGCAAATTCGATCTCGGCTATTCGGACACCGACTTGCCTTTCACAACGGGGAGTTGCGACAGGAGTCACCGGAGTGAACAGGCCTGTTACGACTCACCGGTCGGTCAGTCGAACCCCTGCGCCCTTCCGGGTGTCAGCTGAGCGTGACCTGCCGGTTGGTGAGGCCGCCGCGCGCGCGGCGCTCGTCCGCGGTGAGCGGGGCGTCCGTGGCCAGCGCGGCGGTGAGCCGCTCTGCGAACTCGGCGGCCGGCTTCTCCACGTCGTCCGCGCCGAACCCGCTCGGCAGGTCCCAGACGGGCACGGTGAGACCGTGAGCACGGAAGGACCCCACGAGGCGGGTGCCCTCACCGAGACCGGAGCGGCCGGCGGCGTGCAGCCGGGCGAGAGCGTCCAGAAGTTGCTCCTCCGGGTACGGCATGACCCAGCGCAAGTGGTTCTTGTCCGGCGTCTCGCACCAGTACGCGGCGTCCACGCCCTGGAGTTTCACGGTCGGGATGGCGGCGGCGTTGGCGCGCTCCAGGGAGGCGGTCACCTCGGGCGACGCGTTCTCCGCCTCCGGAACCCAGAATTCGAAGCCCGCGTGTACAACTGGCTCGAACGTGCCTTCAGGGTCGAGCAGTTCCTGCAGTCGCGGACCGTCGGCCGGGGCGCGGCGGGACTGCACCGGAGTGCCCGGGTCCGCGACCAGCGCACGCTGGAGGGTGTCGGCGAGGTCGCGGCTGATGTCGCCGGACGCCGTGTCGTTCTGCAGGCCGAGCAGCACCGAGCCGTCGTCGCGGCGCAGGGCCGGCCAGGCCATCGGCAGCACCGTGGCGAGCGTGACCGACGGAACCCCTTCGGGGAGGCCGCCCTTCAGGGGCAGCGCGACCGTGGCGGCGGGCACCAGCTCGCGCAGCGCCACCCAGTCGCCCTCGCCGGGCAGCCCCTCGAAGGGCCGCTGCACCAGCTCGGTCACCGCGTGCGCGGCAGCCCGGCCGTGGCACGCCTTGTAGCGGCGGCCACTGCCGCAGGGGCAGGGCTCGCGGGCACCGACCACCGGGACCTCGGTGTCGCTGAGCTGAGGCCGCTTGGCCGTGGTCTGGGGTCGCTTCTTGGCCATCGTGGGTGTCTCCCGGTTACGGCTCGTCTCGTACGGGCGGGAGCCTAGCCGTTCACGCCATGACCGACGGGAGCCTGTGGACAACCTTCGGCGCGGGTCGGCGGCGGGCCGCCTGTGGGAAACCCGGCGCCTGTGGACGGACGCGTCGGTTCTGCGCGGACGTGTCAGTCCAGGTCGTCGAAGGCGTCCGCGTAGCCGAGCCGGGCACCTGAGACCGTCGGGGCCGTGACGCGCGCAGCGAAGTCGTCGCGCCGGTGCGCGGCATCCGGATCATGAACGTCCTCGTGGACGACGACCCACACCGTGACCTCGCCCCGGGTGTCGTCGCGTACGCCCCAGTCGTCGGCCAGCGCGGTGATGATGTTCAGGCCGCGCCCGCCGTGCGCCGTGACCGACGGGGTGGCCGGAGCCGGGCGGGTCGGGCCGCCGCCGTCCGTCACCTCGACCGTGAGTCGTCCGCCCGTGTCCACGCGCCAGGCGCAGCGGACGTCACCGTCACCGGCCAGGGCGTCGCCCAGGGGCCGGCCGTGTTTGCACGCATTGCTCAGAAGTTCGGAAAGGATCAGTACGGCATCGTCGATGACCGCTTCCGACACACCGCCCGTACGCAACTGGTCGCGCATGCGATGTCTTGCCTGCCCCACGCCCGCAGGGCCATGGGTCACGGCCATGCTCGACGACGTGGGCACCTCCTGTGCCACCACCAACGCCACCCCCGAGACCTCCTTCGCCCCACGCCACGGTGTGGATGCCCTCTTGGCCTGTACCGGAAACCGGCCAATCCACGTTCAGTGACGCATTCGCAACGATCGAACACGGACCGAACGCGCCGGAGCACTCCCTGTAATCGGGTGGCTTGTTTTCGATGGTGTGGCCGAGTTCGGAGGATGGTGCAGGTGAGGCGCCCGGGTCAAGGGGTGTTTGGCGGTCTTTATGAGGTTCTTTATTGTTCCCTACCGAGCTGGCTCAGAACGGCCCGCGGCCGGTTGGTGATGATGGCGTCAATGCCCAGGTCAACGCAGAGATCGACGTCCTCGGGCTCGTTGACGGTCCATACATGCACCCGATGACCGGCGTTTTTCAGCCGCTCGATATACGCAGGGTGATTGCGCACGATCCTGATCGAGGGGCCTGCGATCCGGACACCGGCCGGAAGTCGACCGTCCCTCAGGCGGGGCGAGAGGAACTGCAACAGGTAGACCGTCGGCAGCGTCGGGGAGGCCGCCCGCACCCGGTGCAAAGATCGCGCAGAGAAACTCATGACCCGTACCGGGGAGTCGGCGGCGGAGGCCGGGGCGTCCAGGCCGAACCGCTTCAGGAGCACCAGCAGCCGTTCCTCGACCTGCCCCGCCCAGCGCGTCGGATGCTTCGTCTCGATGGCCAGTTCCACCCGCCGGCCCGCGTCCGCGACGAGTTCGAGCAGCCGCTCCAGGGTGAGTACGGAGGTGTCCCCGCGGTCCTCCGGAAGGTGCTCCCAGTCCGGCTCCTCGTCCCGTGTCCGCCAGGAGTCGCGGGACAGGTCGCGGCTCTTCCAGGAGCCGAAGTCGAGGGCGGCCAGATCGGCGAGTTCCAGTGCCGAGACCGCTCCGCGTCCGTTCGACGTACGGTTGACGCGTCGGTCGTGGACGCAGACGAGATGGCCGTCGGCGGTCAGTCGTACATCGCACTCAAGCGCGTCCGCGCCGTCCTCGATCGCCTTCTTGTAGGCGGCGAGGGTGTGTTCGGGGGCCTCTTCGGAGGCTCCGCGGTGGGCGACGACTTGGATCCGGTGCTGCCGTGCGTGGGTCACCGCGTCATGGTGCCACCGCAAAGGGGTACACGTGGAACCGAGAAGGTGTAGGTATGCGGCTTTTTGGTGCTTGTGACCGCTTATAAAGGATCGCCATGGACCCACAGGCACCGCTTATGGTGCCCTGACGTCCGGTGGGAAAAGCTGACGGCATACAAAAGCACCAGCACAGCTGTTTCGCGCCGGACCGTCGACAAGCGTGAACGAGTGTGACCGCATGCTTCCGAGAACAACAGCCGTGGACCGAGGAGAAGAGCTGTGAGCACCGAGAACGAGGGCACTGAGGTACCCCCGGCCCCGTCTGCACCTCCTGTGCCGGTGGAATCTCCCGCAGCTTCCCCGCAGGCGGCTGCGCCCGAGGGGGGCGCGCCCACCACGCAGCTCCCGTCCGTGCCTCCGAGCGCCCCGCACGCCGGGCACGCGCCCGCGTACGGCGCCGCGCCCCAGGCACCCGGCCCCGAGGGCACGGGATCCGCTCCCGACGCCGCCTGGCCGCCCCCGCCCGCCACACCGTCGTACGCCGACGGAGGCACGGCCGCGGGCGCGTACGGCGGCGAGGGCGTGAGCGGCTACGGCGGCGACGGCTACGGAGCCGACGGCGCGGCCGGTGCCGGTGGCTACGGCGGTGACGGCACCGGCGGCTGGGGCACCCCGTACCAGCAGCCGCCGGCGCCCAAGAAGTCCGGCGGCGGCCGCGGCGGGCTCATCGCCGCCGTCCTGATCGCCGCACTGGTCGCGGGCGGCCTGGGCGGTGGCCTCGGCTACACCCTGGCCAAGGACAACGACGACAACAGCAACTCCACCACCGTCTCCGCCGACTCCGGCAGCAGCGCCTCCGTCAAGCGCGACCCGGGCACCATCGCCGCGGTGGCCGCCAAATCCCTGCCCAGCACGGTCACCATCGAGGCCGAGAGCACCAGCGGCGAGGGCGGCACCGGCACGGGCTTCGTCTTCGACACCCAGGGCCACATCGTCACCAACAACCACGTCGTCGCCGACGCGGTCGACGGCGGCAAGCTCACAGCGACCTTCCCGAACGGCAAGAAGTACGACGCCGAGATCGTCGGCCACGCCCAGGGCTACGACGTAGCGGTCATCAAGCTCAAGAACGCCCCCAGCGACCTCAAGCCGCTCGCCCTCGGCGACTCGGACAAGGTGGCCGTGGGCGACGAGACGATCGCCATCGGCGCCCCCTTCGGCCTGTCCAACACGGTGACCACGGGCATCATCAGCGCCAAGAACCGCCCCGTGGCCTCCAGCGACGGCAGCGCCACCAGCAAGGCGTCCTACATGAGCGCCCTGCAGACCGACGCCTCCATCAACCCCGGCAACTCGGGCGGCCCGCTGCTCGACGCCCAGGGCTCGGTCATCGGCATCAACTCCGCCATCCAGTCGACCAGCAGCGGCGGCCTCAGCGGCAGCAGCCAGTCCGGCTCGATCGGCCTGGGCTTCGCCATCCCCATCAACCAGGCGAAGTACGTCGCCCAGCAGCTGATCAAGACCGGCAAGCCGGTGTACGCCAAGATCGGCGCCTCCGTCTCCCTGGAGGACAGCACCGGGGGCGCGACGATCACCACCGGCTCCTCCGCGATCGAGGCCAACGGCCCCGCGGCCAAGGCGGGTCTCAAGGCCGGCGACGTCATCACCAAGTTCGACGATTCGGTGATCGACAGCGGCCCGACCCTCATCGGCGAGATCTGGACCCACAAGCCGGGCGACAAGGTCACGATCACCTACAAGCGCGGCGGCACGGAGCACACCACCGAACTGACCCTGACTTCGCGGACCGGCGACAACTGACGTAGCGCCGAGCGACCAACCGGCGGGCCGGGCAAGGGGTTTCCTTGCCCGGCCCGCCCGTTTTCCGCCCTCTCCTCCATGGGTGCGCACACACCACGGGAACTGGATTCCTCCCCGCGGCGAAGTACGGGTGAAAGCCCAATCTTCAACAGCGTGTTCGCCTGGACGATTCGCATGGCGATTCGCATGGACGAGAGGAGCCCCGATGACCGTCGAACCAGGCGTCAGGGTGGGGCAGGACAGTGACGCCTCGACGAGTGACGCCTCGGAGATCGAACGGTCCTGGGACGAGCCCGAGGCATTCGCCGTGCTCTTCGACCGCCACGCCGACTCGGTGCACCGCTACGCGGCGCGCCGGCTCGGTCCGGAGGTGGCCGAGGACCTGATGGCGGAGACGTTCACCATCGCGTTCCAGCAGCGCTTCCGGTACAACACGGAACTGGCCGACGCCCGCCCGTGGTTGTTCGGCATCGCGACCAACCTCGTGGGCCGCCACCGGCGCGCCGAGGCCCGCCGGCTGAAGGCGATCGGCCGGCTGCCGTCCGCCGCTCCCGCCGACGGCTCCGAGGACACGGTCGCCGACCAGGTGGCCGCGCGGGTCAGCGCACAGGCCGTACGCGGCGAACTGGCCCTGGGCATGGCCCGGTTGCCCGCCCGCCACCGGGACGTGCTGCTGCTGGTCGCCTGGGCCGACCTCGGCTACGAGGAGGTCGCCCGCGCCCTGGAGATACCGGTGGGAACGGTCCGGTCACGGCTGCACAGGGCCCGTAGAAAGCTTCGCGACGCATTGGGCGGATCCGATCCGACAACCTTCCGAGAGGAAACCGACGTTGAGGAATCCGACGATGAATGAGATGCGGCTCCTGAGGGAGTGGGACGCGGACGCACCCCCGCTCACGGACCACGCACGCGCGCGTGCCCGTCTCCGCCTGTACGACACGATGACCGCGCCCGCCACCTCCGTGGCCGTCGGTCGCCGCCCGTTCCTGCGGATCGCGGTGGCCGGCGCCGCGACGGCGGCGGTCGCCACGACCGTACTGATCGCCAACGACTCCTCCCCCCGCACCCAGCCGGTGAGCGCGACCACCGTGCTGCGGGGAGCGGCGACCGAGGAACGCAGACTGGAGAAGCCGATCGCCCCGCGCGACGACCAGTTCATCTACACCAAGGAGATCATCAAGGAGCGCCCGGCCGGGGGCAGTTCGACCAGGACGTACGTCGACGAGAGCTGGAACTCGGTCGACGGCTCAAAGAAGTCGTACGTCAGCGAACTGGGCCACAAGCAGTGGGTCCCGGTGTACCAGCCGGGCCAGGGCAACTGGCCGCCGCGCAGGTGGACCCTGTTGAAGCAACTCCCCACGGATCCGCACAAGTTGCTGATCGCCCTCCGGGACGGCTCCCCGAAGCCGGACTACAACAGGCCGATGACGGCCGCGGATTGGCCGATGACCCAGTTCTTCGTGTCGGGCCTGCTCCGCGCTCCCGTCCTCCCGAAGGGACTCCGCTCCGCGGCCTACGAGGCCCTCGCAGCCGTCCCCGGCATCAAGGTCCTGCCCCACCAGAAGGACGCCGACGGCCGCGTGGGCATCGGGATCCAGTACGTCGGACCCCCCGGAACCCCCTGGGCGGACGGCGGCCGGATCCTGATCTTCGACGCGAAGACGTACCGCTACCTGGGCGCACATGACCGGCGCACGGCGGCCGGGACGACGTACGAACAGTGGTCGTACGTCGCGGCGAGCGCCGTGGTGGACCGGGTGATGCAGCGGCCGTAGCGAGGTGACGTACAGGTCGGAGGGGGTGTCGCCCGGCGGGCGGCGCCCCTGCCACCATGAGCCATGCGACCGGACGACTGGCACCTCACCCATGACGTCGACGGCTTCCTCGCCCGGGCCGGAGAGTTCCTGCGCTCACGCCCCGCACAGCACACCATGGCGCTCACCACGATCGAGAAGATACGGAGGCGCGAAGCGGCCGCACCCAGCGCACCCGGCGCCGAGACCCCGCTGTTCGGCCGACTGGAACAAGGGGGCGAGGTCCACGCGGCCTTCTACCGCGTGGCCGCCCACCGCCACCTGAACCCCACCTCGCTCACCCCCGAGCAGGCCGACACCCTCGCCGCGCACCTGGCCGCGCTCGGCCAACCGCTCTCCGGCGTCATCTCGGACCATGACACGGCCGACGCGTTCGCCGAGGCCTGGCAACGCCACACGGGCGCGACATCAGTCCGCACCTGGGGTGCCCGCCTCCACCGTCTCGGCAAACTCACCCCACCGGAGCCGCCCCCGGAAGGCAGGGGCCGAGCCGCGCGCGACCAGGACCAAGACCAAGACCACGACCACGACCAGGACTACGACTACGACTACGACTACGACTACGACTACGGCCAAGTCGTGCGCTGGTGCCGGGAGTTCTGCGTCGACGTCGGAGAGACCGTCTCCATGGACCTCATCGACGCCGGCTCCTGGGGCACCTCGCGCTTCGGCGACAGACACTTCACGTTCTGGGAGACCCCGGACGGCACGCCCACCTCCATGGCGGCCGTGACCTCGATGACCGCCGGCATGGTCCGCGTGGACCCGGTCTACACCCCGGCCCACCTCCGGGGCCACGGCTACGCCGGCGCCGTGACGACCGCGGTGAGCCAAGCCGCACTGACCGCCGGCGCGACGGACGTCGTCCTGTTCGCGGACCCGGCCAACGCTACGAGCAGCGCGCTCTATCAACGCCTCGGGTTCGTACCGGTGGGGGACTTCATCGGGTACGACTTCATCGGGTACGACATCTCGGGCGCGGCGCAGGAGTAGCTCCACGGGATGCCTCCGGCGGGACCACGCCACCCACGCATCCTGGATGCCGGTACGCTGTACCCGCTCCGCCCCTGATGGGCGTGTGCGCAGGTGGGTTGCCCGAGCGGCCTAAGGGAACGGTCTTGAAAACCGTCGTGGCAGCGATGTCACCGTGGGTTCAAATCCCACACCCACCGCAGGTGAACGGCCCCTGACCGGGTGACTCGGTCAGGGGCCGTTCGTGGTTGATCGGGCCTACAGCGCTTCGTCGCGTTCCAGGATCAGGCTGATCGGCCCGTCCATGAGGTCGATGCCGGGCTCAAGATGCTCGTGGTAGCCGTCCCGGAGTTCGGGGTCGGCGAGGCCGGTGAGACGCTCGGCCAGGATCAGGAGGCCGGCCGCGTTGCCCGCCACGGTGATCTCGGTGGCCGAGCCGTAGACCTTGATGCGAGGTTCTTCCATGCGGTCACGCTACAGAGGGATGTTGCACCGAGGGACCCGAGTTCACGGTCGCCGCCCCGTCATCCGCGCCGCCGAAGCGATCGTCGCCCGGGCCTCCCGTTCGGACAGTCCCGTGCCCAGGGCTGCCTCGACCAGGGGGGCGACGAGTGCCGGGCCGATGTCGTTCTCGTAGGCGCGGCAGGCTGCCCAGAAGAGGCGGGTGTTGCGTTGGCCCTCGTGGGCCGCGAGGACGAACTGGACGAGGCCCTGGCCGTGTTGGCCGGTCGAGGTGGGGGTCGGGTGGTTGGTGCGGGGTGGGGGGAGGAGCAGGCGTAGGAGGGAGGGCGGGCAGGGGGCCGGGGCGAGGTGGGCGGTGGCGGGAGCGGCGCCGTAGAGGCCGTGTTCGGTGCGGGAGCCGGGGCCGACCAGGTAGCCGCCGGCGCCGCGGATGTCGATGCCGGGCGCTAGGCGGCTCGCGGAGTTGGGGACGACGACGTCGGGCGGGCCGGTGAGCCAGAGGTGACGGCCGCCGCTGGGGGTCAGGACGACCACGGTCTCGGGGATCGTGAACAGGTGGCGGAGGGCCAGTTCGCGCAGGGCGGAGGACGAGTCCGTACCGGATTTGGTGTCGAGGTCGATGCCGATCAGATGATACGGCGGCAGTCCGCACGCGATGCCGTAGCCGGTGGCCCAGGGGGCGGCGGCGAACAGTTCGCGGATGCGCGCCGGGTCGGTCGAGGCGTCGTAGACACCGTGCCCGAGTAGTCCGCACTCGCCGTGGCAGGGCGTGTGCGCAGTGTCTGGGGCACCCGAGGTATCCGAGGCGCTCGCGCCGCTCCTGGCGTCCCAGGTCACGCCCACCGTGCCGGCGTGGTCGCGGTGCGGTGAGCGCAGGGCCGGGAGTTTTGTTCTGGACAGGGGGATCACGGCCAGTCCGCGTTCGGCGGCTGACAGGGCGTGTGCGAGGGCCAGCGTGGTGGCCTGCCGGTCGATGGTGGCCATGACTCCATGTTCGTACGGGTGTTCGAAAAAGGGAAGAGGGGTCGCGACGGCGCGCCCGGGATGGGGTGGTCGCCGGGAAATGTGCCGGAACGCTTCGCCTCTTGTGCGACCCGGGGCGGGATGTCCGCACCGCCCCCAATTGCGGCTTCAGGGCAGTCAAAGGGGTTTATCGACTTGTCATCACGCTTCAGGGGGAATAAACGCTTCCGGCCTGGTTCGCCGGGGATTCGGTGGGCAACTCTGGTCTCGCGACGTCGTGCACCACACCGGGGCGGTCGGCCAACTGCCCTGGTGGAAGCCGTATTTGAAGCTGTACTTCCTGTGCGTTCGGCTCAGCAGCCGCTACGTACCCTGTTCTGGAGGAACAACATGGCAAGCATCCGTACCGCCCGCGTCATCGCCGCCGTCTCCGCCCTCCCGCTGGCAGCCGCTCTCTTCACCGGCGTCGCGGCGGCGGACAACGGCGCCATCGCGGGCAACGGATCGAACGCGGGTGTGGCGACCGTCAGCGGCAGCGGGGTCGGGCACGACAACAAGGGCAACTCGTCCACCACACAGCAGCAGGCGGTCGGCTCCGGGGCCTCGAACCAGAGCAACACCGCCCAGGTCAACGGATCCGCGTTCACCGCCATCAACCAGGGGAACTCGAACGTCGCCGTCAACTTCGCCAACTTCTGGTAGCCGTGCCCGACGACTCCCGCGCGGGGATGCGCCGGGGCGTCTGAGGGTGTGTGAGGTGTGCTCTGTGGGGTCGTAACGCGTCTGCGCGGTGGTGCTTCGGTGCCACCGCGCAGACGTTTTTCGCGTGCCGTTGAGCCCTTTGCGGAGCCGTTTTTCGGGGGCCACGCGCGTGTGCATGGATGCAGGGCGGCTGCGAGGTGTCCGCGTGGGAACGACCTTGACAGTCCACGGCATCTGACGGACAGTCAGAAACCCGCGTCGGTACGACCATGACGACCACTCCGTACGACTACGACGACCCGGAGGTCCGCGTCGTGCACCTCGCCCCCACCTTCCGCCAGCAGCGGTTGCGCGCCGAACTCCGGGCGTACTTCGCCGCGTTGATGCCGGACGGACCACCCCGCGCGGACGACCCCCAGGGACAGCGGGACTTGCTGCGCCGGATCGGCGGCGACGGGTGGCTCGGGCTCGGCTGGCCGGTCGAGTACGGCGGTCAAGGGCGCGGCGCGGACGAGCAGTTCGTGTTCTTCGACGAGGCCTACCGGGCGAACGCGCCCGTCTCGATGGTCACCCTGAACACCGTCGGGCCGACGCTGATGAAGTACGGCAGCGAGGGACAGAAGGCGGCCCTGCTGCCGGGCATTCTGCGCGGGGAACTCGTCTTCGCGATCGGCTACAGCGAACCGTCGGCCGGCACGGATCTCGCGTCGCTGCGGACCCGGGCGGTGCGGGACGAGAGGGATGAGCAGGGTGAGAGGGACGGCCGGGGCTGGCTGATCGACGGGCAGAAGATCTTCACCTCCAACGCCCACAACGCCGACTGGATCTGGCTCGCCTGCCGCACCGACCCCGAGGCCCCCAAGCACCGCGGCATCTCGATCATCCTCGTCCCGACCGACGCGCCCGGCTTCTCGTGGACCCCGATCGACACGGTGGGCGGGCAGCGGACGACGGCCACGTACTACGACGGCGTCCGCGTCCCGGCGGGCAACCTCGTCGGCGCGGAGAACGAGGGCTGGTCGCTCATCACCAACCAGCTCAACCACGAGCGGGTCGCCCTCGCCGCGACCGGCATGCAGGCCGAGGACTTCTACACGGCCGCGCTGACCGCCGCCCGCACACCTGATCCGGTGACGGGCAGGCGCCGGGCCGACGAGCCCTGGGTGCGGGCGGAGTTGGCCGAGGCGCACGCCCGGCTGGCGGCGACCCGCCTGCTCAACTGGCGCCTGGTGGGCGACGTGGGAGCGGGCCGGCTGGCGCCCGGCGACGCGAGCGGCGTGAAAGTCATGGGAACCGAATCGACGGTGGCGGTGTACCAGATATGTCAGCACGTCGCCGGGGCGGGCGGCGGATCGGCCGGACCAGGCGGGTCAACAGGACTGACGGGGATGGTGCGTTCGGGGTCGCCAGGGGTCTTCGGGGACGGCGAGCTGGAGCGGTTGAACAGGGCAGCGCAGATCAACACTTTCGGGGGCGGGGTGAGCGAGGTGCAGCGGGAGATCGTCGCGACGATGCGGCTCGGGATGACCAGGGGGCGGCGGTGACAGGCGAGTCGGCGGTGAGCGCAGCGGTCGTGGACGAACTGGGGGCGCGGCTCAAGGAGTTCGAAGGGCGTCCGGCCGCCGTCGCGGGCGCGGGCAAGGACGCCGTCAACGAGCCGATGATCCGGCACTGGTGCGAGGCGATGGGCGACACGAATCCGGCGTACACGGGCCCGGACGCCGTCGCCCCGCCCACCATGCTCCAGGCCTGGACCATGGGCGGCCTCTCCGGGCACTCGGGACGCACGGGGGCCTACGACGAGCTGTTCGACCTGCTCGACGAGGCGGGCTGCACCTCGGTGGTGGCCACCGACTGCGAGCAGGAGTACCTACGACCCCTGCGGCCGGGGGACGAGGTCACCTTCGACGCGGTGATCGAGTCGGTCTCGGACCGCAAGACGACGAAGCTGGGCACGGGGTACTTCGTCACGACGCGCATGGACGTCCGGGTGGGCCAGGACCTCGTCGGCACCCACCGCTTCCGCATCCTCAAGTACGCCCCCGCGCGGCAGCGACAGAAGCAGAAGAGGAAACAGGACGAGAAAGGGGCTCGCGCCCGCCGCCCCCGCCCCGTCGTCAACCGGGACAACGCCGGCTTCTGGGAGGGCGTGCAGCGGCACCAACTCCTCATCCAGCGCTGCACGAGCTGCGGGACGTTGCGCCACCCCTGGCTGCCGGGCTGCAACACCTGCGGCGGCCCGGACTGGGACACCGTCGAGGCGAGCGGCGACGGGACCGTCTACTCGTACGTGGTGATGCACCACCCGCCCTTCCCCGCCTTCGACCCTCCCTACGCCGTCGGGCTGATCGAACTCGCCGAGGGCGTGCGGATCGTGAGCAACGTGGTGGGGGTGCCGTACGACAAGGTGCGCGTCGGGCTGCCGGTACGGCTCGAATTCCGGCGCTACGACGACGAGGACAGGGGCGACGACGAGGACAAGGGTGGGGACGAGGGCGGCCCGTTGGTGCTCCCCGTCTTCCGGGTTCTCGAAGGCCGAGAGGGCGGGGCGGGCTGACATGGACTTCACGCCGACCGAGGAGCAGGCGGCGGCCCGTGATCTGGCCGCCCGGATTTTCGGCGACCTCGCGACACCCGAGCGGCTCGCGGCGGCCGGGACGGGCAGCGACCCCGAGTTGTGGAAGGCGCTGTGCGCCGCGGGACTGGTGGGCGCCGTAGCGGAGTTGGGCCTGCTCGGCCTTGTCCTCCTCCTGGAGGAACAGGGGCGGACGACGGCCCAGGTGCCCTTCGCCTCGACGTGCGTGTACGGGCTGTTGGCGGTGACGGCACACGGTTCCGCCGAGCAGCGGGAGCGGTTGTTGCCGGGCATCGGGGACGGGTCTGTGGTGGTGTGCGGGGCGTTTCCGGCGCAGGGGGGTGTACGGGCCTCTGCGCAGGGTCAGTTGACCGGTACGGTCCCTGTCGTCCCCTGGCTGCGCGACGCCACGCATGTCCTTGTCGCCGACGAACACGGGGAGTTGTGGCTGACGCCGGTCACGGATGCCACGCTCATCGAACCGGTCGAGCTCACGGCACCCTGGTCGGCGGGGCGGCTGACACTCGACGGCGCGACGGCGGAACGGCTCGGTGCCACGGAGGCCCATGCCGATGTCCTGGCCGCCCCTCAAGCCGAAGTCCCGGCCTCCGCCCATGCCGATGTCCTGGCCGCCCCTCAAGCCGAAGTCCCGGCCTCCGCCTATGCCGATGTCCTGGCCGCCCCTCAAGCCGATGTCCCGGCCTCCGCCCACGCCGATGTCCCGGCCTCCGCCCATGCCGACGTCCCGGCCTCCGCCCACGCCGACGTCCTGGCCACCGCCCGTACCGCCTTCGCCGGTCTTCAGGCGGGGGTCTGCGCGGGGTCGCTCGCGCGGGCCGTGGCGCATGTCAACGCGCGGGAGCAGTTCGGGCGTCCGCTGGCCACCCGGCAGGCGGTCCAACTCCGGGCCGCCGACGCGTACATGGACATCGAGGCGATACGTGTGACGGCGTACGAGGCGGCCTGGCGGCGCGATGCCGAACTGCCGTACGCCACACATGCGTTGACCGCGGCCTGGTGGGCGTCCGAGGCGGGTCGGCGGGTCGTCGACTCGGGTCAGCATCTGCACGGCGGCGCGGGAGCCGACCTGGAGCATCCGGTCCACCGGCACTTCCTGTGGGGGCGCCAGCTGGACGGGTACCTCGGCTGTGGGGCCGAAGTGCTGCAGGAACTGGGGGAGTTGATCGTCGGTGAGGAGGCGCAGTCATGAGGGCAGGAGGTGCAGCCATAAGGGCGGGGGGTGCGGTCGTGAGATCAGGAGGTGCGGTCATGAGGGTGGGTGAGGAGTTGCCCCCGCTCGAAATCGAGATCACCCGCACGCTGATCGTCGCCGGGGCCATCGCCTCCCGCGACTACCAGGACGTGCACCACGACGCGGAGTCGGCGCGGCTGAGAGGCTCCCCCGACATCTTCATGAACATCCTGACGACGAACGGCCTGGTCGGCCGCTACATCACGGACCACTTCGGCCCGAGAGCCGTCCTCCGCAAGGTCGCCATACGGCTCGGCGCCCCCAACTACCCCGGCGACACCATGGTGTTGACCGGGAGGATCGAGGAGACGGACGGTGACACCGCGACGGTGCGCGTGCTCGGGACGAACGGCATCGGTCGGCATGTGACCGGCACGGTCGTGGTCACCGTCGCCGTCGCTGTCGCCGTACCGACGACGACGGAGGCCGGGGCATGAGCGCCCGCACCCGCGACACCCTCGGCGGACGGGCCGCGATCGTCGGTATCGGGGCGACGGAGTTCTCCAAGGACTCGGGGCGCAGTGAGCTGCGGCTGGCCGTGGAGGCGGTGCGGGCGGCGCTGGACGACGCGGGGCTGACGCCGGCGGACGTGGACGGGATGGTGACGTTCACGATGGACACCAACCCGGAGATCACGGTCGCCCAGGCCTGCGGGATCGGCGAGCTGTCCTTCTTCTCCCGGGTCCACTACGGCGGTGGCGCGGCCTGTGCGACCGTCCAGCAGGCGGCGCTGGCCGTGGCGGCGGGGGTCGCCGAGGTGGTGGTCTGCTACCGCGCCTTCAACGAGCGGTCTGGACGCAGATTCGGCTCGGGCGTGACACACCGCGAACCCTCGGCGGAGGGCGCGGCGCTCGGCTGGTCGCTGCCGTTCGGGCTGCTCACCCCGGCGTCGTGGGTCGCGATGGCGGCGCAACGGTATCTGCACACCTACGGCCTCACACCCGAGGTGTTCGGTCAGGTGGCGGTCGTGGACCGCAAGTACGCGGCGACCAACCCGGCGGCGTACTTCCACGGCAGACCGATCACCCTCGCCGAGCATGCGGCCTCGCGCTGGATAGTGGAGCCGCTGCGGCTGCTGGACTGCTGCCAGGAGACGGACGGCGCCCAGGCGATCGTCGTCACGTCGGTGGAGCGGGCCCGTGACCTGCCGCGCCCGCCGGCGGTCGTCGCGGCGGCGGCCCAGGGCGCCGGGCGGGCCCAGGAACAGATGACCAGCTTCTACCGCGACGACCTGACCGGCCTCCCGGAGATGGGCGTGGTCGCGCGGCAACTGTGGCGGACGGCGGGGCTCGGGCCGGACGACATGGACGTGGCGATCCTCTACGACCACTTCACGCCGTTCGTGCTGATGCAGCTGGAGGAGTTCGGGTTCTGCGGAAAAGGGGAGGCGGCGGACTTCGTGGCCGAGGAACGGGTGCCGCTCAACACGCACGGCGGACAGCTCGGGGAGGCGTATCTGCACGGGATGAACGGGATCGCGGAAGGCGTCAGGCAGGTGCGCGGCACCGCGGTGAACCGAATACCGGGGGCCGGGCGGGTACTGGTGACGGCGGGGACCGGGGTACCGACCTCCGGACTGGTCCTCACCACCGACGAGTGAGCCCCCAGGGGTAAACCCGCAGTACGTCCCGGTCGCTCGTCCACCTTCAGGAGGTGGAGCCAGCCCCACCACTACAACCTGAGGCGGAGTCCCCTTCGGGACCTGCGGCCGATCCGCCGAAGCGGCGATGACTCATAGCGTGGAGCCATGACCACAGCCGTCTGCACCAGCGCTTCGAACGCCGTCGCACAGGCCGCCGAACGGGCCGACGCTCGGACCACGACACGGCCCGGCATCCGCCCCGCCGTACGCCCCGCCGCCGTACGCCCCGCCGCCGTACGCCCGGCCGCCCGTCCCGCCACCCGGCCCACCGCACGGGCTGCGCAGACCCAGCCGACCGCCACCGCCACCGTTGCCGCTGCCGCCACGACCCTCACGTACCCCTCCTTCTCGTCGTACATGAGGGCCAGGCAGCCGGTGCTGCTGCGGACCGCCCGGTCGCTGACCGCGAACCCGTCCGACGCCGAGGACCTGCTGCAGACCGCGCTGACCAAGACATATGTCGCCTGGGAGCGGATCGAGGACCACCGGGCGCTGGACGGCTATGTGCGCCGGGCGCTGCTGAACACGCGGACCTCGCAGTGGCGCAAGCGCAAGGTCGACGAGTTCGCGTGCGAGGAGCTGCCCGAGCCGGAGACGGGCGGCGCCGCGGAGGACCCGGCCGAGCAGCAGGCGTTGCACGACGCGATGTGGCGGGCGATCGCGAAGCTGCCGGACCGGCAGCGGGCGATGGTGGTCCTCAGGTATTACGAGGATCTCAGCGAGGTCCAGACGGCCGAGGTGCTCGGGGTGTCCGTGGGCACGGTGAAGTCGGCGGTGTCGCGGGCGCTGGGCAAGCTGCGCGAGGACCCGGAGCTGGTCCTCGCCCGGTAGGAGCCAGGCGCAAGCCAGACGGAAGGCAGACGTAAGCCAGAGGAAGCCAGACGGATGACGGGTGACGGGTGATCGATCATCCGTCCCTAGTGACATACCGTGCGGTATGTGAGCAGAATCAGCGCGACCCCTTACTACCGCGTAGGCAATGTCGCCCCGGGAGGACGCCGTGCTGAGCACCATGCAGGACGTACCGCTGTTGATCTCCAGGATCCTGACCCACGGGTCGACGGTCCACGGAACATCGCAGGTGATCAGCTGGACCGGTGAGGGAGAGCCGGAACGCCGTTCCTTCGCGGAGATCGGTGCCCGCGCGGCCCAGTTGGCGCATGCCCTGCGCGAGGACCTGGGCGTGGTGGACGGCGAACGCACGGCGACCTTCATGTGGAACAACGCGGTCCATGTCGAGGCATACTTCGCGATCCCCGCCATGGGTGCGGTGCTGCACACCCTCAACCTCCGTCTTCCGGCCGACCAGTTGGCGTGGATCGTCAACCACGCGGCCGACCGGGTGGTGATCGTCAACGGCTCGCTGATCCCGCTGCTCGCACCCCTGCTGCCCAAGCTGCCGACGGTCGAGCACATCGTCGTGTCCGGACCCGGCGACCGCACCCCCCTCGACGGCACCCACGTGCGCGTGCACGAGTACGAGGACCTGATCGCCGGCAAGCCGACCACCTACGACTGGCCCGAGCTGGACGAACGCCAGGCCGCCGCGATGTGCTACACCTCCGGGACCACGGGCGACCCCAAGGGCGTGGTGTTCAGCCACCGTTCGATCTACCTGCACTCCATGCAGGTCAACATGACCCAGTCGATGGGTCTCACCGACCAGGACACCTCACTGGTCGTAGTGCCCCAATTCCACGTAAACGCTTGGGGTTTGCCGCACGCCACCTTCATGACCGGCGTGAACATGCTGATGCCGGACCGCTTCCTCCAGCCCGCCCCGCTCGCCGAGATGATCGAGAGCCAGCGCCCCACGCACGCGGCGGCCGTGCCCACCATCTGGCAGGGCCTCCTCGCCGAACTGACCGCCAAGCCCCGCGACGTCTCGTCCCTCACCCAGGTGACCATCGGCGGCTCGGCCTGCCCGCCCGCCCTCATGGCGGCCTTCGACAAGCTGGGCATGCGGGTCTGCCACGCCTGGGGCATGACGGAGACCTCCCCGCTGGGCACGGTCTCCCGCCCGCCGGCCGAAGCGGTCGGCACGGAGCGGGAGTTCGAGTACCGGCTGACGCAGGGCCGTTTCCCGGCGAGCGTCGAGGCCCGGCTGACCGGCCCCGGCGGCGAACGGCTGCCCTTCGACGGCGAGTCGGCGGGCGAGCTGGAGGTGCGCGGCCCCTGGGTCGCCGGCGCCTACTACAACGGCCCCGACGCCGAACCCCTGCGCCCCGCCGACAAGTTCAGCGAGGACGGCTGGCTCAAGACCGGCGACGTCGGCACCATCTCCCCCGACGGCTTCCTCACCCTCACCGACCGCGCCAAGGACGTCATCAAGTCCGGCGGCGAGTGGATCTCCTCCGTCGACCTGGAGAACGCCCTGATGTCCCACCCGGATGTCACCGAGGCCGCCGTGGTCGCCGTACCGGACGAGAAATGGGGCGAACGCCCGCTCGCGACCGTCGTCCTGCGGGAGGGCTCCACCGCCGACTTCGAGTCCCTGCGCGCCTTCCTCGCCGACGCGGGGAAGATCGCCAAGTGGCAGCTCCCCGAACGCTGGACGATCGTCGAGTCGGTCCCGAAGACGAGCGTCGGCAAGTTCGACAAGAAGGTGCTGCGCAGGCGCTACGCCGACGGCGACCTGGACGTCACCAAGCTCTGACCGACGGAGTACGACCACGTCGGTGCCATGCGGTGGCGAGGTGGGTGGGGTGGTGGCGAACCACCCCACCACAGGCACCAACAGGTCGTGCCGCAGGGCTAGTTGGTGCCGATCCGCGCCAACAGGTCCACGATCCGCGACTGGACCTCGGTACTCGTCGACCGTTCGGCGAGGAAGAGGACGGTCTCCCCGGAGGCCAGCCGGGGCAGGTCGGCCTCGTCCACCGCAGCCGTGTACACGACCAGCGGGGTGCGGTTGAGCTGCCCGTTCGCCCGCAGCCAGTCGACGATCCCGGCCCGCCGCTTGTGCACCTGCAGCAGATCCATCACGACGAGGTTGGGCCGCAACTGCCCCGCCAGCGTCACCGCATCGGCATCGCTGGCGGCCCGCGCCACCTGCATCCCGCGCCGCTCCAGCGTCGCGGTCAGCGCCAGCGCGATCTCCGCGTGCTCCTCGATCAACAGCACCCGCGGCGGATGCTGCTCACTGTCCCGGGGCGCGAGCGCCTTCAGCAGTACGGCGGGATCGGCGCCGTAGGCCGCCTCCCGCGTGGCCTGCCCGAGCCCGGCCGTCACGAGCACCGGCACCTCGGCGGCCACCGCCGCCTGCCGCAACGACTGAAGTGCCGTCCGCGTGATCGGCCCGGTCAACGGGTCCACGAACAGCGCCGCCGGGAACGCGGCGATCTGCGCGTCGACCTCCTCGCGCGAGTGCACGATGACGGGCCGGTACCCGCGGTCGCTCAGCGCCTGCGTGGTCGTCACGTCCGGCGCGGGCCACACCAGCAGCCGACGCGGATTGTCGAGCGGCTCGGGAGGCAGTTCGTCGTCGAGCGGCTGCGGCCTCGGCGTGTCCGCGATCTCGACGGCCCCACCGGGACCGTCCAACGGCTCGGGCCCCTCGGCCGCGTTCTCGTCCGGTGCTCCTATGGCGTACGACCGTCCGGCGCCCTCGGTGATCGGTGAGAGCCGCGACTGCCCGGCCATCGAATGCTGGGCCTGCTCACCCTGGGGATGCGGACGGGCCGCCTGCTCCGGCGCCCCGGCAGCGGGCTCGGGCCGCGTCCCCAGCTTCCGCCGCCGCCCGCCGCCGCCCGCCTGATGCGGCGGAGGCGTGGCAGTGCCGGCCGGCTGCTGCACCTGAGCCGCCTGCCGCGTGAACGGCACCCCCTGCCCCAACGTCCGCACACTGATCGCCCGCCCCTGAGTGGAGTTGGGATCAACGCCCCCGACAGCGGCCCCGGACGGCGCCGGCACGGCAGCCTCAGCGGGCAACGGCTGCGCGACCCGCGCCTGCGCGGCGGCAGCGGCGGGAGCGGCCGGTGCCGGGGCGTTCGGGTTCGGCTGCGAACCCGGCTGCGAGTTCGGCTGTGGAACGGGCTGCGGAATCGGTTGAAGGTTCGACTGAAGGTTCGGGTCCGGGTTCGGGGCTACGGCGGGGCCGGCGCCGTTGGCCGGTACGGGGGTGCCCGGGGCCGGCTGAGCGGCGGGGAGCGCCTGCGCCGGTACGGCCGCACCGGGGTGGGCCTGAGCCGGGGCCACCTGGCCGGGAATGCCGTGCGGAGAAACCGGCTGACCCTGGGCGCCAGGGACGCCCGGGGTCCCCTGAGGAACAAGGCCCTGGGCGGGCGCGGGCTGCCCGGGGATGCCCTGCGGCGGAATCGGCTGCCCTGCGAGTCCTTGACCCGGGATCCCCTGTGCGGGAACTCCTTGAGGGGAAACCGGCTGGCCGACGGGGATGCCCTGAGGTGAGACCGGCTGGCCGGGGCCGCCCTGCGGCAGCGCCGCCTGCGCGGGGATGCCCTGACCGGGGGTCGCCTCCGGGAGCGGCAGCGGCTGGGCCGCGGTGGTCTGTCCCTGGGCGGGGTGGCTCTGCGCGGGGGCGAGTTGCATGGCACTGCCCGGCTGACCGGGCTGGCCGGGCACCGGCTGACCGGCGACGGGCGGCCCGCCGACCGGCTGCACCACACCCTGCACCTGTCCTGCGCCCTGCACCTGCCCGGGAAGTCCTTGTCCCACGGCCGCGTCGCCCGCCGCCGCGAGCTGACCGGTGTTCTGCCCGGGCAGAACGGGGGCGACCCCGGCCTGCGCCGGTACGCCCGCGGGAACACCCGGCCCCTGCTGGACCGACTGCTGCCCAGGAGCGGCGACTTGCTGCCCCTGACCCGCCGTCCCCTGCGCCGGAACCATCGCGCCCGCCGCCTGCACCGGCACGCCCTCCGCGGGCTGCTGCGGCTGGGCCACGGCACGGCGACGGCGCCCGGTCGGCGCGCTCGCGGGATGCGGCTGCGGTGGAGTGTGGTCGTCGGACTGGTCGTGCGGAACGGCGTCGTGCCGCCCTTCGTCACCGGCAACCTGCCCGGGAGCGACCGGAACTCCAGGTGCGATCGGAACCCCGGGAGCGACCGGAGCTCCAGGAGCGATCGGGACCCCAGGCATCTGCGCGCCCGTGTCCGGCGTCCGGTCCGCGTCGGCCGGCGGCAGCGCGAACACCGTACGGGCGCCCGCCTCCTGCGCGGCGGCCCGCTCGGCCGCCGCGGCGAGCGCGCGCCTACGACGCCCGGTCGGCTGCCCGTCCTCGCCAACGGAACCACCGGAGCCGCCAGAACCACCAGCGCCATTGGCGCCGTCGGACGCACCCCCCGCGGGCAACGCGGGCGGCAACGCCTGCCGCTCGCCACCGCCGCCGGGCGCGGGCACGCCCCCCGGCGGTACCGCGCCCAGACCCGTACCGGAGGCCGCCGTTCCGGCCGCATGCTCCGCCGCCGTCATCACGGCACCCTCGGACACACCGTCCGCGCCACCCTCAGAACCGTCACCGTCACCGGCGCCGACCTCGGCCGCCCGCCCGCGCCGTCGCCCGGTACCGCTGGACGCACCGTCGCCGCCCGCCTCCGCAGCCGCCGCCGATTCCTCGCCCGCACGCCTTCTGCGCCGCCCGGTGGGCACCGCGGCCTCGCTGCCGGTGTCGTCGGAGGCACCGCCCGGTACCTCGCTCTCCAGGAACGCGTCGACGGAGGACCGCCGGGCCCGCCGTCGCCCGCTGTTGCCGCCTGTGGCCTGCTCGGGCAGGGCGAGTTCGGCACCGCCGGTCGCGACCGGAGCCGCGACGGCCCCCGCCCCGCCCCCGATCGGAACCTCCAGCACATACGCGCTGCCGCTCATACCCGGCACGTCGTGCGTCTGCAGCACCCCGCCGTGCGCCCGCACGATCCCGCGCACGATCGGCTCGTGCACCGGGTCTCCCCCGGCGTACGGCCCGCGCACCTCGATCCGTACGACCTCACCGCGCTGCGCCGCCGCCACGACGACCGTGTTGTCCATGTAACCGCCCGCCGACGCGGGCGAGTTGCCGGTCGCGTCGACACCGGCGACGTCCGCGACGAGGTGGGCGAGCGCGGTGGCGAGGAGCCGGGGGTCGACCTCGGCCTCGATGGGCGGCGCGTGCACGGCGAACTGCACGCGACCGGGACCGATCAGTTCCACGGCCCCGTCGACACCGGCGGCGACGACCGCGTCCAGCATCACTTTCGTCCGCGAGATCTCCTCGACCCCGGTCTCCAGCCGCTGATAGCCGAGCACGTTGTCGATGAGCTGGGTGATGCGCGAGTAACCGGCCGACAGGTGATGAAGGACCTGGTTGGCCTCGGGCCACAGCTGCCCGGCGTCGTCGGCGGCCAACGCGGCCAGTTCCCGGCGCAGTTCGTCGAGGGGGCCGCGCAGCGAACGCCCGAGCAGCGTGAGCAACTGCTCGTGCCGCGCGGCGAGTTCCTCGTACCGGTCCTTCTCCCGCTCCCCGAGCGCGGCGTACCGCTCCTCGTTCGCCGCGAGCTCCTCGTCGTGCTGCTCCTGGAGCTCCTCGACCTCGGTGATGTGCTTCTGGCGCAGGGAGGTCAGTTCGGAGGCGTGCTCCTCGTCGATCCGCTCCAGCTCGTCCCGGTGCAGCTTGTCGGCGGCGTCCTTCTCCTCGGCGAGCGAGTCGTAGGGCCGCCGGTCGGTGAAGGTCATCACGGCGCCGACGAGCTGGTCGCCGTCGCGCACGGGCGCGGTGGTGAGGTCGACGGAGACCCGGTCCCCGTTCTTGGCGAACAGCACCTGCCCGCGCACCCGGTGCTTGCGCCCGGACCGCAGGGTGTCGGCGAGCGGCGACTCCGCGTACGGGAACGGCGAGCCGTCCGCGCGCGAGTGCAGCACAAGGGTGTGCAGCTCCTTGCCGCCGAGGTCGCTGGCGCGGTACCCGAGGATCTGGGCGGCGGCCGGATTGACGAGCACGACCCGCCCGTCCGTGTCCGTCCCTACGACACCCTCGGCCGCCGCGCGCAGGATCATCTCGGTCTGCCGCTGCGAACGGGCCAGCTCGGCCTCGGTGTCGACGGTGCCGGAGAGGTCGCGGACGACGAGCATCAGCAGCTCGTCGGCGGTGTAGCCGTAGCCGTCGTAGGCCTGCTGCCCGTCTTCGAGATTGGCGCTGGTCACTTCGACCGGGAACTCGGACCCGTCCGTCCGCCGTGCGATCATCCGGGTCGGCTTGGTCCGGCCGCGTGGGTCCATCGAGTCGGGGCGCCGCATGGAACCGGGGATGAGCCGGGAGTCGAACTCCGGCAGCAGGTCCAGCAGTCCGCGTCCGACGAGCGCGGTGCCGGGCGCCTCGAAGGCTTCCAGCGCGATGGTGTTCGCGTTGACGACCGTCCCGTTGGCGTTGACCAGCACCAACGCGTCCGGGAGCGCGTCGAGTATGGCTGCGAGGCGAGCAGCGCCTCGGGATGGCCTGCTGCTCACGAGACGCTTCCTCCCTGTTACCGCACCTTGCCGACCGCGGAGGCCATCTTGCCAACCGGCCCACGACGTGTCACGCGAGGGAGTCTAAGGGCACTCCTTGTGCTCGCGGAGTGAGATGAGAGGGAGGTCGCACGGTGAAGTGACATAGAACGTGTGACCGACCGTCGTCGGGCATCTACTGACGGAGGTCGGGCAGCAGCGGGACCATCCCGTTCCAGCGGGAGATCTCGCAGCCGTTGCCGCGGTCGTACGTCGTGTCGACGGGGCGTCCGGCCCACGTGCCGGTGACATGGGCGGTCGCGGGGCCGCCGTAGATCATCGTGCACATGCTGTCCGGCGGCACCGGGGCGAAGGGGTCCTTCCCCCACTGGGTGTTGCGGCCGACGGCCTCGCAGGCGCCGGTGACGTCCGGGTGGGTGCCGCCGCCGGGGTGGCAGTACAGCTCGAAGGTCCCGTCGGCCGGGCCGCCCGCGTGCCGGACGGTGACGGTGAGATGGTCGCCGCCGGACCGGTCCTCGTCACGGACGGGCGGCGGCGCGAGGGTGCGGGCGGTCGTGGGGGACGCGGTGGCGGGCGTCGCGGCCAGTGCGCCGACGGTGGCGGCGGACGCGGCGGCGATCACGAGGAGACGGTTGACCTGCAACATGACCTGACTAACGCCCGCCGCCCCGGGACGTTGCGGACCCGGCGGCCGGCATCAACGGCTTTGCCCTGCGGCCCGCCTGCCTAGTACCGTAGGGCGCGATTGGTGGCACCGCGCTCGTCTGTGTCATCATCTGCACGCACCACTCGCGCTCGCGCGGGAGGTCGTTGCTGGAGGCGTCGCCTAGTCCGGTCTATGGCGCCGCACTGCTAATGCGGTTTGGGACGCAAATCCCATCGAGGGTTCAAATCCCTCCGCCTCCGCACCCCATCCGAAGCCCCGGTCGAAGCGACCGGGGCTTCGGTCGTCCACAAGGTCGTTTTCAGGCCGTTTCCGCAGCTCACAAGGGGTATGGCTAACGGATTTCACATGGCGGCGGCAGTCATGTAATGTTCTTCCTGTCGCCGCGAGCGGGCCGGAAGGGCCGGGAGCGCCGAAGAAAAACAAGAGAAAATCAAGCACTCGTAGCTTAACGGATAGAGCATCTGACTACGGATCAGAAGGTTGCAGGTTCGAATCCTGCCGAGTGCACAGCAGACAGGGCCCCGCGGAGAGATCCACGGGGCCCTAGACTTTTTGTATTGACGACGTTGGTCGACGACGTTGCTTGACGACGGTGCTCGGCGACCTGCGGGACATGAGGCAAGCCATGCGCATCGGGATCACCGGCCACCGAGGACTGCCCGTCGACACGGAGCGATCGGTCACCGCGGCCATCCGGGAGGCCGTGAGCGCCTGCCCCGCGACCGGCCTCGTCGGCGTCTCCTGCGTCGCGGACGGCCCCGACGCATGGTTCGCCCGGGCGATCCTTGAGCACGGCGGCTCGCTCGAAATCGTCGTACCGGCCGGGAAGTACCGTGCGTCGCTGCCGGATTGGCACCACGCGGTCTACGACGACCTCGTGCGCCGGGCGTCCGAGGTGCACGAGACCGGGCTGACGGACTCCGACTCCCACGCCTACATGGTCGGCAGCGAGGTCCTGGTCGGGATGGTCGACGAGCTGCTCGCCGTCTGGGACGGGCAGCCCGCGCGCGGCCACGGCGGTACCGCCGACGTGGTGACGTACGCGCGGCGCACCGGCGTACCCGTACGGGTCCTGTGGCCCGCCGGAGCCACCCGCGACTGACGGCAACCCTGACGGCAACGCCCGCGACCGTCAGGCACCCGCACCTGTCGCACACCCACCCACTCCTACCCCAAAGTGACGTTGCTCACATGATTTCGGGCGCTCGGCGAGGTCGTCCAGGGGGTCGTCCACCAGGTTGTGATGAACAAGCGATGCGGACGGCCTCAGCGAGAGGCGTGTCTAGGCCCATACTGGAAGCAATGACAAAGCCAGCTGCACCGAAGCGCTATCTGCCCACCAGTCCCTTCAAGGCACCGGCCGCGGCGGCCCCCAAGCATTTCGCCGTGGGCGACCAGGTGACACACGACATGTACGGCCTCGGCCGGGTCATCGGCATCGAGGACGGAATCGCGGTGCTCGTCGACTTCGGGTCGGTTCAGGAGCGCATCCTGAGTCCGTACGCCAAGATGAGCAAGCTGTAGGACCGCAGTGCCCGGTCACGGCACACCAGGTCCTGGCGGCCTGTAACGAACGGGAGACCTCTCATCGAACTGACCTCGCTGTTCTCCGCCCCGGAAGGGGCGTCCCGCCATGCCAACGCGGGATCGCCCCCTCCGGCGACGAACCCCTTCCAGGCCCCTGATTTCGGGGACGACGAGACGCTGCCGCTCGACGACGGGCCGGCATCGTTCTCGGAGCTGGACGAGGCTTACCGCCGGGCGGGCTAGGAAAGACGGGCCGGCCACGGGTGCCGACGCGTCGGTCACGGCGGGCCGGGCTTCCGGAGCGGAATCGGGTTTCCGGCGGTGGACCGGGCTTGCACGGTCATGTCCGGCCATGTCCGGTGAAGCCCGTCTACCTCGTCCGTCCGTCAACCACGGGCCAGTTCCCCAGCGGTAGCGATCTTTCACTGATCCCTCGCCAGCCGTCCGACGGCACGGAAGACGGCGACCGGATCCCTGTGGTCGCGCCAGTACGTCACCTCGCGGTTCTTGACAGTGACCACGGAGACGAAGTGGTCGTCGTAGAGCCGCCCGGTGCGCTCAGCCCGTGCGCGCTGAACGTCGTCATCGCCGTGTCGAACGCCCCGTCGGGGAAGGGCAGTTGCTCAGCTGTCGTGTCCACGGCCTCGGCGAGACCCCAAGGATGCTGCCCACGCATCGAACGGTTCGTTCACGAAACCATTCAAATCGGGGGGTGTATCCGCGCCGTCAAGGACGTGCTCCGGCGGTGGTCAGCCGACGACCCACGGTCCGGGCAGGTCCGCGCGGATCGTCTCCAGGTCCGCGGCCGTGCGTCCGCGCGCGTGCACCCAGGAGTGGTCGAACACTCCGTCCCGGCGCAGCAGCCGGCCCGGGGCCGCGTACCAGCGCAGCGGTGAGCATGCGGCACTGGCCCACAGCGGATGGTCCGGCAGATCCACTCGCGTGTAGCGCGCCCGCAGGTCCGGCAGGAGCCCGTCCGGCAACTCGCAGGCGTCGTACAGGCTGCCGGCGCCGAGCAGTGACTCGCTCAGCACCAGTTCCACCCAGGCCACGGACAGCCTGTCCAGGAACGGGACCCAGCCTTCGTACGCCTCCATCACCACGGGGGGATCGTCCTGCTCGATCTCGTTCAGGCGAACGCCCCACGACGCGCAGCCCTGGTTCTCGTGGCGGAAGACCAGGACACCGCCGAAGTCGTCGACGACCCGGAGGGCGGACGGCGGGAGAAGGGGATCCTGCTGCCGCGTGAGGTCGTCACGACGGCCCAGCAGCGCGTACCCCTCCCGCAGTGCGGCGGGGAACCGGAATCCCAACTCGGCCTCGGCCGCATCCAGTTCGGCCGCGGTGCAGCCGTCCTCGGGCTGCAGTGGCAGGCCCGTCCATTCGTCGGCGAAGCGGCGCAGGAAGCCCCAGGCATGGGCCCGACCGGTCACTCCGCCACGCAGCGCGACCGAGACATCGAGCCGTGGTTCGGGCATGGGCGTGGGTTTCGGCATGGTGCAGACGCTAGCCAGTCGAAGAGCGGATGACCGTCTCCATTTGGCTCCACGCGGCTCCACGCGGCTCTACTTCAGCCATGACCACCCATCGTCAACAGCACTCCACCACCTGGGTCCGCTACTTCGCCGACCGTGGTCACGGAGACGCCCGACCGCTCGCCGCCGGTGTCGAAGGTGCCGTGTACCGCCTCGGCGACGGGACGGTCGCCAAGGTGTGGACCGGGCACCGGCCGGCCGCTGTGGACCTCTTACGGCGGGTCTACGACGACATCGCCCGGCACCCGGCGCCGCTGCCCTTCGCCACCCCGGAGATCCTCACCGTCGAGGAGCACGAAGGCGTCCTCGTCACCTATGAACGTGAGTTGGCAGGGGCACCCCTGCGGTCCGACTCGGCGGTCGCGGCGCCGCCCAGGGACCTGCCCGTGCGGGAGACCGACGCCCTGCTGACGGTCCTGCGCGCCCTGGCCGCCGTACCCGGCACCGAGGCCATGCGCCGCCTCACCGTCCAGGGCGACGACCGCCCCCTCTGGGAGGGCCACGCCCGCTTCCCCGACGCGCTCGCCGCCCTCGTCCGGCGTGCCGTCCGCCGCCATGGCGACCTGCTCGCCGCCAGGGTCCCCGACCTCGCGGCTGTCGTGCGGCGGACCGTCGAGTCCCTGGTGGCGCTGCCGGACAGCCCGTTCGTCTCCGTCGTGCACGGCGACCTCGTACCGCCCAACATCCACGTCGACGACACCGGCGCCCCCACGGCCGTACTCGACTTCGGGTTCTTCACGACAGCGGGCGACCCGGCCTTCGAGGCCGCGGTGGCAGCCGCCGTGTGGGACATGTACGGCCCGTACGCGGAGCCGCACACCACCACGCTCACCCACCTGTTCGCCGCGGAACTCCACCACTCCCCGGCCACGCTCGCCCTGTACCAGCGCGCCTACGCCCTGACGACCTACGACCTGTTCTCCTCGGACGGCGGAGACGGTCACTTCCGTTGGTGCGCCGCGCTGTTGGGGCGCGGGCCGCTTACGCCGCCGCGCTGAACACAGGCGCCCCCGGCAGCGGCCGTACCGGAATCGCGACGGTGGCCGGTGTGCTCCGGTCGGCGAAGACGAACAGGCGCAGGACCAGGAAGCGGCCGATGCCGGCGAGGGCCGAGGCGCTGAGGTAGACGATCTGTTCGGTGAGCATGCTGGGGGAGGCCTGGACGGTGTGGAGGACGAGGATCGCGGCGGACGTCGCCGCGTAGGCCGCCGTGGCCGAACCCGCCGACTGCCAGTGCTCGCGCAGACCGGGACGGCGCCCGGTGCCGAAGGTGAACAGGGCGTGCAGTTCGGTGCAGAGGATGGTTGACGCGACCGTGATCAGCGCGTTCGCCGCCGCCCAGGGCATCAGCGCGGCGAGCAGCGGCACCGCCAGGCTGGACAGGACCCCGACTCCGCCCCCGCACACCACGAACCGGACGAAGGAAGCGAACGGACCGGGAGCGGTCGTAGTGGTCCCGGTCGTCCCCTCGGTCCCCGCGTTTCCCTGCTTCTGCGAGAGCGGCGACTTCATGGGATTTCCCTCCGTACGGCGGCCGTTCGACCTGCGCCGGTCCTCCTGACCGGCTGAGATCAACGATGCCGTCGTACGGCTGCGGGCACGATGGAGTGCTCTCCCGAACCGTTGGTGTAGCGGGCTCCACCAACGGGGTCGGGCTTACCCCCCGCCCTACTCCTCCCGGTCCCGCGCGCGGAGTTCCTCGATGTAGTCCTGCGCCAGCGTCGACGTCCGCGTGAACCAGTCGGCCAGTACGGCGATCTCCTCGGGGGAGTAGTCGGCGAACTGGGCGTTGAGGCGGTCGTAGTACGGCCCGTAGAGGGCGACGACCCGGGTCACCGCGGCCGGTACCGAGGCCACGCGGACGCGGCGGCGGTCGGTGGGGTCGGGGACGCGGGTGATGAAACCGGCCCGTTCCAGCCGGTTGAGGATCCCGGTCACCGCACCCGTCGTGACGTGGGCGTGCTCCGCCAGGTCGCCTGCAGTGAGGAGGTTCTCGCCCGCCTTCAGGACGCAGGCGAAGCAGAGGAGATCGGTGACGTTCAGGCCCAGCCGTTCGGCCATTTCCTGCTGGCCGAGCTGGGCGGTGGCGATGAGGGAGTCCATCGCGTCCAGTGCCTGGGCCGGGGTGGCGGCGGGGCGGGGCTTGGCTTGCATGGATATTGCCTTAGGTAGTGAGAGGTTAATACTCTAAACTTCTTAGATGGTGAGAGATCTGAGGGATCTGTCATCTGTCATCTGTGGTCTGTGGTCTGTCGAAGGGGGCTGGCACGTGAGCGCACACCAGTATGACGAGGGGCATACGGTCGCCGGGTGGACCGGATTCGGCATCGCGACCGTCGGAACGGCCGTCGCGGGCGTGGGGGTGTGTACGGTCTCCGCCACGCTGATCGGCGGCGGGCTGGGGATCGTCGTCGTCGGCGTCCTGGTCACCTGGGCGCTCCACCTCAACGGCTGGGGCAAGCCGCCCGGGCGGCGGGACCGGGCGCAGTGGGGGATGCGGGTACGGGACCCGTTGGCGCGGGCCGGGCACGCCGGGTGTGTCGGGTGCCGGCTGGCGGGGCGGGGACAACGGGGGGAGGGACGCACGGAGGAGACCCGGCAGCCCGTTCCGGTCGGAGAAACCGCAGGTTGAGGACGTTGTCAGTGCCGCCCTCTAATCTCGTGAGCGATGGCACAGACATCACGTGCACCACGGACGTGGAAGTGCTCGGGACTCCGATGGACGGTGGGCGGTCCCGAGCTGAAGTGGGACGGCGGGCACGGGAGCCCGCTGCCCCGGGGGAAGCGGGTGGCCTTCGAGGTCGCGGAAGGGGGCGGGCGGACATGCGTGGGAGCACGGGGGCATCCCTGTCCGGTACGGGCGGCCGTGCCGGAGCGGAGCACGGGCGCGCGATGCGAGGAGTGCGCGCGGCTGGACCGGGCGCACTCGGTGGCCGCCGACACGATCGCGGACGACCCGCGCCCGTATCACGTATATCTGGCCTGGTTCGGCCCCGGCCTGCTCAAGGTCGGCATCACCGCCGAAGAGCGCGGCTCCGCGCGACTGCTTGAGCAGGGCGCCGTCTGCTTCAGCTGGCTGGGCCTCGGCCCGCTGATGGCGGCCCGCCGCTCGGAAGAACTCCTGCGCGCCGCACTCCGGGTACCGGACCGGATTCCCTACGGCGAGAAGCGCGCCGTCCGCTCCGCGCTGCCGGGCTCGGCTGCGGAGCGCGCGGCCGAGATCGCCGACCTGCACGCCCGGGCCCTCGCGCTGCGCGAGTGGCCGGAGTCGCTCCACCGCGAGCCGTACCAACCGGTGGACCACGTCGACGCGTTCGGCCTCACGGACCTCCCGGCCGCCGTCGGCGAGGTGAGCGGGCTGGTCACGGGCGGGGTGGTGAGCGGGGAGGTGCTCGCGGCTGCGGGACCGGATCTCCACCTCGCGACCGGGCGGGGCGTGGTCGTGCTGGACACACGGCTGATGACGGGGTGGGAGCTGATCCCGGCCGGGGGCGACACGGTTGAACTCACCGTGCCGGTAAGGGAGTTCAGGAGGGAAGCGCCGGGGGTCCAGGAAGGGTTGTTCTGAGAACGGGGAGGAGTCGGGCAGGAGTCGGGGAGGGTCGTCATGGAGGTCACCGTCCAGTGGGTCCGCACGTCCTGGACGAAGCGGTCACGGGGAGGCGAGGCAGCCGCGCGCAGAAACGCGGCCCCGGTCGGATTCCTGCTGCCGGACGGGGTGGCGTCGCTGGTCCGCACGGTCCACACGGTCCGGATGCGTGAGCAGGACGACTTCACTCCGTGCGACGGCCGGGCGGAGCGGAGGGATGTCGCGGTCGGACTCCGGGAGACCGAGGGGCGGTTGAGAGTGTTCCCGCGCGTGGACCCGATGTTCGGGCTGCCGCCCAGGCCCCGCCGGCCTCCCGCGGTCCGGCTCGCGCCGGGACAGTGGGTCCGGTGGCAGCTCAACTACCGTTTCAGCAGCGCGGCCGGTGTGCGGGACTGGTCGTACTGGCTGGACACGTTCAACGTCGCCTACGGGCCGGTGACCGTCGACGTGTTTCTGGGTACGCCCGCCTTCCATGTGGACGAGCAGGGGCCGGTTCGATAGCGATGGGCAGGAGGGGGGTCCCCTATGAAAATGGACAGTGAAGGGTGTGAAGGCGGTGAAGCCGGCGCGGCGGCTGAGGCGGTCGGGGTGGCTGAGACAGTCGGAGTGGCCGAGGCGGTCGGGATCCGGCAGTTCTGGCGACGGCTCGGGCTCCCCGGTCTCGTCGACGTGCACACCCACTTCATGCCCGAGCGGGTGCTGCGCAAGGTCTGGGGTTACTTCGACGCGCTCGGGCCATCGACCGGCGGAGCCCTCGAATGGCCGATCACCTACCGGAAGGAGGAAGCGGAACGGGTCGCGCTGATCAGGGAGTTCGGAGTACGCGCTTTCACCGCCATGCTCTACCCGCACAAGCCCGGCATGGCCCGGTGGCTCAACGGCTGGGCCGTCGACTTCGCCGCCCGCACTCCCGACTGTCTGCACACCTCGACTCTCTTCCCGGAAGAGGGAGTTGAGGACTATGTCCGGGAGGCGCTCGACTCCGGAGCGCGGGTGTTCAAGGCGCATGTGCAGGTCGGGGCGTACGACCCGGCCGACGAACTCCTCGATCCCGCCTGGGGGTTGCTCGCCGAGTCCGGGACACCGGTCGTGATCCACTGCGGATCGGGGCCCGCCCCCGGCAAGCACACCGGGCCCGAGCCGATCGCCCAGGTGCTGGCGAGGCACCCGCGGCTGCGGCTGGTCGTCGCGCACATGGGCATGCCGGAGTACGAGGACTTCCTCGACCTCGCCGAGCGGTACGGGGAGGTGCGGCTGGACACGACGATGGCGTTCACGGACTTCAGCGAACGCCTCGCCCCCTTCCCGCCCCGTGCGCTCCCCCGGCTGGCCGCCCTGGGAAACCGCGTTCTACTCGGCAGCGACTTCCCGAACATCCCGTATCCGTACCTGCACCAGCTGCACGCCCTGGAGCGACTGGACCTCGGGGACGACTGGCTGCGGGCGGTCTGCCACGACAACGGGGCGGAGCTGTTCGGGCTGGGCGCCGGACTGTGAGGCAGAGAAGGAGGTTGGGGGGGGATACAGGGGAGACCGAGGCGGCACGGGCGGAACGCACAGGTCCGCCGGATCCGTGTGCGGCACGGGATAAGTCCCGGGCAAGAGATTCCAAGGCGTTCCCTGAGAGGCCCCTGTGTGTTTCTCAGGAAAATCACAGACTCTAGAAAGCGTGCTCTAAGAGGACCACGACAACGTGTCCACCATGACCACGACCTCGCCCCAGGGGCGCACCGAACTGCTGAGGCCGGACGGGAGCCCCGTCCGAGTGCTTGTGGTGGACGACGAGCTGTCGATCACCGAGCTGCTGTCCATGGCCCTTCGCTACGAAGGCTGGCAGATCCGCAGCGCGGGTGACGGAACCGGCGCGATCCAGACCGCGCGCGAGTTCCGGCCCGACGCCGTCGTCCTCGACATGATGCTGCCCGACATGGACGGCCTGACCGTCCTGGGTCGGCTGCGCCGTGAGCTGCCGGACGTTCCGGTGCTGTTCCTCACCGCGAAGGACGCGGTCGAGGACCGGATCGCGGGTCTCACCGCCGGCGGCGACGACTACGTCACCAAGCCCTTCAGCCTCGAAGAGGTCGTGGCCCGGCTGCGCGGGCTGATCCGCCGCTCCGGTGCGGCGGACCGCCGCTCCGACTCCGTGCTGGTCGTGGGTGACCTCACCCTCGACGAGGACAGCCACGAGGTGTCGCGGGCCGGGGAGGGCATCCACCTCACCGCCACCGAGTTTGAGCTGTTGCGCTTCCTGATGCGTAATCCCCGTCGTGTACTCAGCAAGGCACAGATCCTCGACCGTGTGTGGTCGTACGACTTCGGTGGGCAGGCCAATGTGGTCGAGCTCTACATCTCGTACCTCCGCCGGAAGATCGACGCGGGACGTGAGCCGATGATCCACACTCGACGCGGTGCCGGTTACCTGATCAAGCCCGCGGCCTCATGAGCGGGCGACGACGGCCGCGTGCGCAGAAGAAGCGAGCGGGTAAGCCGCGCACCCTGCGGACCCGGCTCGTCGTCGCGTCCGTGACGCTGATCGCGGTGGTGTGTGCGGTGATCGGTACGGTGACGACGATCGCCTTGCAGGATCACCTGTACCAGCAGCTCGACGGCAAGGTGACCGATGCCGCCAGGCGTGCGGTCGGCAATCGCCTGGACGGCAAGCAGCCGGGCGGGAACCTGGTTCCGGGTGGCAAAACGGGCAACGCACCGGCGAAGGACGCCACGCCGGCGAGCGCCAAGGCCGCCCAGTTCGCCAAGCAGCCCCCGACGCAGCCCAAGACCATCGCCGCGTATGTGCAGAAGGGCAAGATCGTCAGTGCCGCCATCGCCGAGCAGCAGAGCGACAGCAACGGCGTCTTCAACGGCATGGCCGCAGGCAGTCTCACCACGGCGCAGAAGGCGGCCATCGCCTCCGTGGCGAAGGACGGCAAGAACCACTCGGTGGACGTGCCGGGTCTCGGTGAGTACCGGGTCCAGTACGCCACGAACGACAGCGGCGACTCGTACTACATCGCCCTGCCGACCTCCGAGGTCACCAACACCGTCAACACCCTGATCCTCGTCGAGCTCAGCGTCACCGCCGCGGGCCTCGTGGCCGCGGGCATCGCCGGCTACATCCTGGTCGGCATCGCCACCCGCCCCCTCCGCCGCGTCGCCGCCACCGCCACCCGGGTCTCCGAACTCCCGCTCCACACAGGCGAGGTGACCCTGAACGAGCGGGTCCCCGAGTCCGAGACCGACCCGCACACCGAGGTCGGCCAGGTGGGCGCCGCGCTGAACCGGATGCTCGACCATGTGCACGGCGCCCTGCACGCGAGACAGCAGAGCGAGATGCGGGTACGGCAGTTCGTCGCGGACGCGAGTCATGAGCTGCGGACGCCCCTCGCCTCCATCCGGGGATATGCCGAACTCACCCGTCGCGGGCGCGAACAGACCGGGCCCGACACCAAGCACGCCCTCGGGAGAATCGAGTCCGAGGCGGGCCGTATGACCCTCCTCGTCGAGGATCTCCTCCTGCTCGCCCGGCTCGACGCGGGCAGACCGCTCCAGTTCGACCAGACCGACCTGATCCCGCTCGTCGTGGACACCATCAGCGACTCGCGCGCGGCCGGCATGGGGCACAACTGGCGGCTCGACCTGCCCGACGAACCGGCCCTCGTGTCCGCGGACGCGGCCCGCATCCAACAGGTGCTGGTCAATCTGCTGGGCAACGCGAGAAAGCACACTCCACCGGGTACGACGATCACCGCACGTGTGCAGCGGCGCGGACCGTGGATGTGCGTGGACGTCGAGGACAACGGTCAGGGCATCCCGCCGGATTTGCTGCCGCACGTCTTCGAACGGTTCGCGCGCGGTGACTCGGCGCGTTCCCGCTCCACCGGGTCGACCGGTCTGGGCCTCGCCATCGTGCAGGCGGTCGCGACCGCGCACGGCGGCGCGGTCACCGTGGACAGCGTTCCCGGACGCACTGTGTTCACCGTGCATCTGCCCGCGCTTGCACCGGCTGTGCCCACGCCCGCCCCCGAAACGAATTGGCAATCGCACTCACAGGCACAGCACAGTGCCACCACATGGGTGCAACAGGGCGCTTGAGGAGAGTCGGTTCATGCGAACCGACTCTTCTCCCGGCACCCTGCCGGCGCGGGAGCACCTCCCGGCCGGAGACGCCGGTACGCCTGTCCTGGACGTAGTGATCCCCGTCTACAACGAGGAGAAGGACCTCCAGCCATGTGTGCTCAGACTGCACGAGCACCTCAAGCGCACGTTCCCGTACGCGTTCCGCATCACCATCGCGGACAACGCGTCGATCGACACCACTCCTCAGGTGGCTGCGCGGCTGGAGTCGGAAATCCCGGAGGTCAAGTCCTTCCGGCTGGAGCAGAAGGGGCGCGGTCGAGCACTGCGCACCGTCTGGTCCGCCTCGGACGCCCCGATCCTCGCCTACATGGACGTGGACCTCTCCACCGACCTCAACGCGCTGCTCCCCCTGGTGGCGCCGCTGATCTCGGGTCACTCCGACCTGGCGATCGGTTCCCGGCTGGCCCGCTCGTCGCGTGTCGTGCGTGGCGCCAAGCGCGAGTTCATCAGCCGGACCTACAACCTGATCCTGCGCGGCTCGCTGCAGGCCCGTTTCTCGGACGCCCAGTGCGGGTTCAAGGCGATCCGGCGTGATGTGGCCCAGGCCCTGCTGCCGCTCGTCGAGGACACCGGCTGGTTCTTCGACACCGAGATGCTGGTGCTGGCCGAGCGGGCCGGACTGCGCATCCACGAGGTGCCGGTCGACTGGGTCGACGACCCGAACTCGACCGTCCACATCGTGAAGACGGCGACCGAGGACCTGAAGGGAGTGTGGCGCGTGGGCAAGGCCCTGGCCTCCGGTTCGCTGCCGCTCGACCGTGTCACGCGCCCCTTCGGCGACGACCCCCGCGACCGTGACATCAAGGACGTGCCCAAGGGCCTGGCCCGCCAGCTCGTCGGATTCTGTGTCGTGGGCGGTCTCTCCACCCTCTTCTACCTGGTGCTCTACAGCGCCTTCCGGCAGTTCTCCGGCTCGCAGATCGCCAACGCGCTCGCGCTGCTGGTCTCGGCGGTCGCCAACACGGCCGCCAACCGCCGCCTCACCTTCGGGGTCCGCGGCAAGGGCGGAGCCGTCCGTCACCAGGCACAGGGCCTGGTCGTCTTCGCCATCGGCCTCGCGCTGACCAGTGGCTCCCTGGCCGCCCTGAACGCGGCCAGCAGCAACCCGGCGCACTCCACCGAACTCGCGGTCCTGGTGGCCGCCAACCTCGCGGCGACCGTCCTGCGCTTCCTGCTCTTCCGCGCCTGGGTCTTCCCGGACCGCGGCGACAGCACCGACGAGTCGACGCTCGCAGCCCTCAACTCCCCTTCGTCGCCCACCTATTCGACGGCGGCGACGACACCCCAGCACACGCAGCACCACGGTTCCTACGGCCCGCTGCCCCACCGGCAGCCGCAGCCCCAGCAGGGAGCGCCGTACGACACCACCACCCAGTTCCGCGCCGGTGAAGCCGCGGACGGCACCTGGAGGGACGCGACGATGCAGTTGCAGCCGGTGCGTCCCCACGACACCGACCCGAGGGACCCCCGATGACCACCGAAACCGATCAGACGACCTATCCGGGAGGAGGCGGCCCCTCGTCCTGGGGGGCGCCGACCGGTGACGCCGGTGCCAGAGACACGGCCGTGCACGAACCGGTGGCGCCCTCGGACACCCTGACCCCCCAGGCCGGTGAGCCCAAGCAGCCGCTCGGCCGCCGCCTGTGGCGTGGCCGTCCCGAGGACCCGCGCTGGGTGCGCCCCGCCTTCTGGAGCATGCTCCTGGCGACCGGCCTGCTCTACCTCTACAACCTGAGCGCGTCCGGCTACTCCAACTCCTTCTACTCGGCGGCGGTCCAGGCCGGCAGCAAGAGCTGGAAGGCGATGCTGTTCGGCTCGCTGGACGCGGGCAACGCGATCACCGTCGACAAGCCCTCGGCGTTCCTGTGGCCGATGGAGATCTCGGTCCGCATCTTCGGCCTCAACTCGTGGGCGATCCTGGTCCCCGAGGTCCTCATGGGCGTCGGCACGGTCGCGGTCGTCTACGCGGCGGTCCGCCGTCGCCACAGCCCCGAGGCCGGTCTGATCGCGGGCGCCGTGCTGGCGCTCACCCCGGTCGCCGCGCTGATGTTCCGCTTCAACAACCCCGACGCGGCACTGGCGTTGCTGATGTCGGTGGCCTGCTACCTCGTCGTCCGGGCCCTGGAGGACGGCCGTACGAAGTGGCTGGTGTGGGCCGGTGTCGCGATCGGCTTCGCGTTCCTGTCGAAGACCCTGCAGGCCTTCCTGATCCTGCCGCCGCTGGCCATCGTCTACGCGGTGTGCGCGCCGGTGAGCGTGAAGAAGAGGTTCGCCCAACTGGGCCTGGCCACCGGCGCGTTGGTCGTCGCGGCCGGCTGGTGGGTCGCGCTCGTCGAGCTGTGGCCGGCGTCCTCGCGCCCCTACATCGGCGGCTCGCAGAACAACAGCTTCCTTGAACTGACCTTCGGCTACAACGGGTTCGGCCGCCTCAGCGGCGACGAGACCGGCAGCGTCGGAGGCGGCGGTGGTGGCACCGGCACGGGCATGTGGGGTGCCACCGGCTGGAACCGCATGTTCAACTCCGAGATCGGCAGCCAGATCTCCTGGCTGCTGCCCACCGCGCTGATCCTCCTCGTCGCGGGCCTCGTGGCCACGCGCAAGCTCAACCGCACGTCGGTCAGGCGCAGTTCGATGCTCGTGTGGGGCGGCTCGCTGGTGACGACCCTGGTCGTCTTCAGCTACATGGCCGGCATCTTCCACCAGTACTACACGATCGCCCTCGCCCCCTACATCGCGGCCGTGATCGGCATCGGCGCGGGTTCCCTCTGGGAGCGACGCGGTGAGATCTGGGCATCGATCACCCTCGCGGCGGCGGTGGTTGCCGCGGGCGTGTGGGGCTACGTCCTCCTCAACCGCACCTCCGACTACCTGCCCTGGCTGAAGTGGCTGGTCCTCCTCGGCTCCCTGGCGGGCGCGCTCGGCCTGATCTTCGTGGCGAAGATCGGCCGCCAACTCGCCCTCGCGGCAGTCGGCTTGAGCATCGTGGCGGGCCTGGCGGGCCCGGCGGCGTACACCATGTCGACGGTCAACTCGGCCCACACCGGTTCGATTCCGACGGCGGGTCCGGCGGGCGCCAGCATGATGGGCGGCGGCGGTCCGGGCGGCGGCGGTCGCGGCGGCTTCGGCGGCGGCAACCGCACCGGCGGCACGGGCACGATGCCCGGTCAGCAGGGCGGCGGCACCACCCAGAACCAGGGCGGCGGCTTCCCCGGCGGCGGCACGGGCACGATGCCCGGCGGCGGTACCGGCACCGCGCCCGGCGGCGGCACCCAGAACCAGGGTGGCGGCTTCGGCGGCCAGACCGGCGACGGCGGCGGCATGGGCGGCGGCGGTGGCGTCGGCGGCCTGCTCAACGGCGCGACGGTCACCTCAGCGGCCAAGAAGCTGCTGCAGACGGACGCGAGCAAGTACACCTGGGTCGCCGCGTCCATCGGCTCCCAGAACGCCGCGAGCTACCAACTCGCCACCGGCGACCCGGTGATGGCGATCGGCGGCTTCAACGGCACCGACCCGTCGCCGACGTTGGCCCAGTTCCAGAAGTACGTGGCGGACGGAAAGATCCACTACTTCATCTCGGGCGGCACCGGCATGGGCGGCAGCAGCACCGGCAGCTCCTCGCAGATCACCTCGTGGGTCGAGAAGAACTACAAGAAGGTGACGGTCGGTTCGGCCACCTTCTACGACCTGACGCAGAAGACGAGCAGCTGACGGTTCTCCACTGAGCAGGGGCGGTGACCACACGGTCACCGCCCCTCTTCGTGTCCGCCGTAACTCTGTTGTACGCCGTATAGGAACTGTTCTACGGTGTACAACATGCCGACCTCCCATCCGAAGCGCTGGATCGTCCTCGGGGTCATCTGCCTCGCCCAGCTCACCGTGCTGCTCGACAACACCGTCCTGAACGTCGCGATCCCCTCGCTCACCCGCGAACTGGACGCGAGCACCGCCGACATCCAGTGGATGATCAACGCGTACTCGCTGGTGCAGTCCGGACTCCTGCTCACCGCGGGCAGCGCGGCCGACCGCTACGGCCGCAAGAAGATGCTGATCACGGGACTCGTGCTGTTCGGCACGGGCTCGCTGATCGTCGGACTGGCCGACTCCACAGGGCAGTTGATCGCTGCGCGCGCCGGTATGGGAGTGGGCGGGGCGCTGCTCATCACCACCACCCTCGCCGTCGTGATGCAGATCTTCACTCCCGAGGAACAGCCGAAGGCGATCGGCATCTGGGCCGCCGTCAACGCCCTCGGCTTCGCGACCGGCCCGCTCCTCGGCGGCTTCATGCTCAACCACTTCTGGTGGGGCGCGATCTTCCTGATCAACCTCCCGGTGGCGGCACTCGCCCTGGTCGCGGCGGTGGTACTGGTCCCCGAGTCCAAGAACCCGCGCGGCGACCGCCCCGACCTCCTGGGCGCCCTGCTCTCCACCGTCGGCATGGCCGCGCTGGTCTACGCGATCATCTCCGGCCCCGCGCACGGCTGGACGTCCGGCCGGGTGCTGCTCACCGGCGCGGTGGCGATCACGGTGCTGGCCGCCTTCGCGTACTGGGAGAGCCGTGTCCCGTACCCCATGCTCGACCTCGACTTCTTCCGCGACCGCCGGTTCACGGGCGCGGTCACCGGGGTCGTCCTGATCACCTTCGGCATGGCCGGCTCCCTCTTCCTCCTCACCCAGCACCTCCAATTCGTCCTCGGCTACGGCCCGTTGGAGGCCGGTGTGCGGACGGCACCGCTCGCCCTGGCGATCGTGGCGCTCAACTTCTCGGGGCTGGCGGCGAAGTGGACGGCGCGGCTCGGAGCCCCGGTCGCGATCGGGCTGGGCATGGTGCTGATGTCGGCGGGGCTGGTGTCGATCGCGTCGCTCGCGTCCGGTGGGTATGCGGGGACTCTGGTGGGGTTGTTGCTGATCGGGGCGGGGGCGGCGCTGGCGAACCCGGCGATGGCTCACGCGATCATGAGTGCCATTCCGCCGGAGAAGGCGGGGGTCGGTGCGGGCGTCAATGGAACGCTGGGGGAGTTCGGGAACGGGCTGGGAGTCGCGGTGTTGGGGGCGGTGCTGAGCTCTCGCTTCGCGGCGGTGTCCCTGCCGGTGGCGTTGGCGGGGGCTTCTTCCGCCGAGGAGAGGAGGACGGTGACCGATTCCTTCTCCGCCGGGCTGGAGGTCAGTCAGCTTGTGGGCGCGGTTGCTGTCTTGACCGGGGGGTTGCTTGCGGCGGCGTTGTTGTGGCGGGCGGAGCGGGCAGACTCGGAGATGGTGGTCGCCCAGTAGCTCGGGTGGCGGGGTGCGTCGGCGGCTGCGGGTGCGTTGTGGCTGGTCGCGCCCACGCGGCGGAGCCGCAAATGTCACAGCCCCGCGCCCCTAATTAACCTGGGCCGGGATCTAGAAGTGAGGTAGGTGCGTCATGGCCAAGACAAGCCCGTCGTCCGGGCGTTCCGCGCGCACCAGTGTCTGGCTGGAGAGCCGGACGCGCGGGAGTGGACGTGGGGGCGGACAGCCCTCCGGGCTTGATCGTGATCGCATCACCGACGCCACCGTACGACTACTGGACGCCGAGGGACTCGCGAAGTTCTCCATGCGGCGGCTCGCCACCGAGCTGAACGTGACCGCGATGTCCGTCTACTGGTACGTCGACACGAAGGACGACCTTCTCGAACTCGCCCTGGACGCCGTCTTCGGTGAGTTGCCGTTGCCCGATCCGGAGGCCGACGGTGCGGACTGGCGGGACCAGCTCCGCATGCTGGCAACGGCGTACCGGGCCTTGCTGGTACGGCACCCGTGGCTGTCGCCGCTCGCCGGGACGTATCTCAACATCGGGCCGAACAACCTGTCCTTCTCCCGAGTTGTGCAGCGCGTGATCCGGCGCACGGGGCTGCCGGACCACGGGCTGACGGGGGCCATCTCGGCCGTCTTCCAGTTCGTCTACGGCTACGGCACGATCGAGGGCCACTTCTTCGCCCGGGTCGCCGACGCCGGCATGACCCCCGACGACTACTTCCGCCATGCCATGACAACCTTCGACGGCGCCCCCACCACCTCCGAGGTCGTCGAGGAGTCCAAGCAGCTCATGGCGGCCCGGGGCGGCGACACGGTCGCGGAGATGATGGAACGGGACTTCACCTTCGCCCTGGACCTGCTGGTGGCGGGCATCGAGGCGATGGTGAAGCGGGGTTGAGCATGGGCGCTACTCGTCGTCCGCCAGCCGCGCGGAAAAACCGCCGGTGGCAACCGGCCCCCACCGCTCCGGTGTGATCCGGATGATTGACTTGCCCTGCTTGATCATCGCCGCCCGGTACTCGTCCCAGTCCGGGTGCTCCCCGGCGATGTTGCGGTAGTACTCGACGAGCGGTTCCACGGACTCCGGCGGGTCGATGACCTCGGCCGTGCCGTCGATCTGGACCCACGGGTCGTTCCACTCGTCGCTCACGACGACGATGCTGACCCGCGGGTCCCGCTTGGCGTTGCGGGTCTTGGCCCGCTCGGGGTAGGTGGAGACCACGATCCGCCCGGAGTCGTCGACCCCACAGGTCAGCGGCGAGGCCTGCGGGCTGCCGTCGGCCCGCCGGGTGAGCAGCAGGGCCCGGTGGCGGGGTCGTACGAAGTCGAGCAACTCGTCCAGGGAGACGGTGGTGTTGGTCGCGATGTTCGGTGCCATACCGCCACCCTAGGCGCACGGCACCTCGTTACGCCTGAGGCAGCGACTCCCCCTGCACCGCCTGGATGTCCAGCTCGACCTTGAGGGTCGTGCCGATCGCGGCGATGCCCGCCTGGACGACCTGGTTGTAGTTCATCGCGAAGTCCTCGCGGTGCAGTTCGGTGGTCGCGCGGAACGCGGCCCGGGTGCCGCCCCAGGGGTCGGCGCCGGTGCCGAGGTAGGCGAGGTCGAGGGCGACGGGTCGTACGACACCGTGGAGGGTCAGTTCGCCGGAGACCGTCCAGCGGTCGGAACCGGCGGGGGCCAATGCCGTGGAGCGGTAGGTGATCTCCGGGTAGCGGGTGACGTCCAGGAAGTCCGGGGAGCGCAGGTGGTCGTCGCGCATGCCGTTGCCCGTGTCGATGGACGCGGCTCGGATGACCGCGTCCACACGGGACTTGGCGATGTCGTCGGGTGCGATCTCGACCGTCGCCGTGAAGTCGGTGAAACGCCCGCGCACGCTGGAGATGCCCAGGTGCTGGGCGACCGCGCCGACCGTGGAGTGCGCGGGGTCCACGGTCCAGGGGCCGGGCGGCGGGAGTTCGGTGCCACCCTGCCGGGCCAGGGTGACCGTGCCGACCTCGGCCCGGCCTCCCCCAGAGGGGGGACCCCCAGCGGTGACGATCGCGGTGGCGGCGGCGGGCGCGTATCCGACGGCGGTCACGATCACCGTGTACGGGCCTGGGGCCAGCGGGTTCACGTCCCGCACCGCCCCCTCCGCGTCCGCCTCGGCCCGCAGTACCTGTGCCCCGGTCGCGTCGGTCACCGTGACGACCGCGTGCGACACGGCCCATCCGTCGCGGGTACGGATCTTCGCGGTCAGTCCCATGTCCCTCTAACTCCTTGCCGTGCAAATGAGAACCGGCCTGCCCAACACGTCTCCGCTCGGGACGCGTTGCGCAGGCCTGAGTGTGAACTACTCGCCGGGGTGGGCGAGTTCGATGTCGTGGCCGTCGGCTCCGCGGCCGTTCAGAGTGAGGGCGGTGGCGACCGGCGGGTAGCCCGTCGCGATCACCGTGTACTCGCCGCCGCTCAGGTCGGTGAAGGCGTACGCTCCGTCCGTCCCGGTCGTGGCGGTGCCGACCACGTTGCCCGCCGCGTCCACGAGGGTCACGCGGGCGTCGGCCAGGGGGCCGTGCGGGGCGCGGACCACGCCCAGGACCTGAGCACCGGAGTCGAGGTCGATCTCGACCCGGGTGACCCCGGTGCCGCCGACCTCGACGGGCAGCGCGCGCGGCCGGTACCCGTCGGCGTTCACCGCGACGGTCACCGCCCCCGGCACCAGCTCGGCGAACGCGAACTCGCCCTGCTCACCGGTGGTTCCGCTGGACAGCAGGTCCCCGCGCACGTCCGTCACGATGACCATCGCGTCCTTGACCGGCAGACCCGAATCGGCCGCCCGGACAAGGCCGTTGAGGCCGCTGGTGCCGCTGAGGAGGACGTCGTAGGAGACCGGGTCGCTGCCGTTCACGACGACCGTCGACGCCTGCGGCTGGAAGCCGTCGGCGGAGGCGATCAGGACGTACGAGCCGACGCTCGGCGCGTCCAGCGCGTAGGAGCCGTCCGCCTGGGTGACCGAGCGGCCCAACTGGCGTCCCCCGAGGGAGATCAGGGTGACGGCGGCCTGCGGGACGGGCGCGCTCTCGGCGCCGCGGACGTAGCCGCTGACGGGAATCCCACCCGGGACGGGTGTGGAGTCGGATGCGGTCACGGGTGCGGTCTCCTTCCCCACCACCGTTGCCACGGCGGCGAGTTGCTGCTCGGTACCTTCGGCCGCCCAGCTGGGGACCTTCTCCTCGGCCGGCGCGGGAATCTCGGCCGCGTCCAGCACGCCCACCGCTTCCTCCGCGGCCTGGGCCAGTCCGCCGGACGTCCGCAGCGGGACCTCCTTGATGAACATCACGACGATGAAGGAGACCAGCGCGAAGGGGGCGGCGTAGAGGAACACGTCGGCGATGCCGTGGCCGTAGGCGCTCTCCAGCCAGGTGCGGACCGTGCTCGGGAGGGCGTCCATGTCGGGGAGCGCGCTGCTGCCGACGGCCTTCGCGGCGGCGGCCTGCGACTGCGGGTCGAGCGAGGTGACGGTGTCCCTGGCGTAGTGCGTGATCCGGCCGGACATGACCGAGCCGAGCACGCCGACGCCGACCGCGCCGCCGAGCGAGCGGAAGAAGCTCACCGTGGAGGAGGCCGCGCCGAGGTCCTTCGGGGTGACCTGGTTCTGCGTGGAGAGGACCAGGTTCTGCATCATCGTGCCGACGCCGATGCCCAACAGGGCCATGTAGATGGACAGTTCCCAGTACGGGGTGTCGTAGCGCATCAGACCGAGCAGACCCAGACCGGCGGTGAGGAAGAGGCCGCCGGCGACCAGCCAGCCCTTCCAGCGGCCCGTCCTGGTGATGAAGCGGCCGGAGACCATCGACGCGACGAACAGGCCGCCGATCATCGGGATGGTCATGACGCCGGACATCGTCGGGGACTTGTCGCGGGCCAGCTGGAAGTACTGGGAGAAGAAGACCGTGCCCGAGTACATGCCGACGCCGACGAACAGGGACGCCAGCGAGGCCAGCGACACCGTGCGGTTGCGGAACAGGCGCAGCGGGATGATCGGCTCGCTCGCCCGGGTCTCGGTGAACACGAACAGCAGCGCCAGCACGAAGGTGCCGCCCACCATCGTGTACGTCTGCCACGACAGCCAGTCGTACTTGTCGTCGGCGAAGGTCACCCAGACCAGCAGCAGCGAGGCGGCGGCGGTGATGAAGAAGGCGCCGGTCCAGTCGACCTTGACCTTCCGCTTGGCGACCGGGAGGTTCAGCGTCTTCTGCAGGACGATCAGCGCGATCAGCGCGAAGGGGATGCCGACGAACAGGCAGTAGCGCCAGCCGAGCCACGAGGTGTCGGTGATCACGCCGCCGAGCAGCGGGCCGCCGACGGTCGCCACGGCGAAGGTGGCGCCGGTGTAGCCGGAGTACCGGCCGCGTTCGCGCGGGGCGATCATCGCGGCCATCACGACCTGGACGAGGGCGGAGAGACCGCCGGCGCCGAGGCCCTGGATCACGCGGGCGCCGATCAGCATCGCCGGGTTCTGCGCGAGGCCGGCGACGACCGAGCCGATGATGTAGATGACCAGGGATATCTGGACCAGGGCCTTCTTGCTGACCAGGTCGGCCATCTTGCCCCACAGCGGCACCGAGGCCGTCATGGAGAGCAGGGCCGCGGTGACGACCCAGGTGTAGGCCTCCTGGCCGCCGCCGAGGCTGCCGATGATGGTCGGCAGGGCGTTGGTGACGATCGTCGAGGAGATGATCGCGGCGAACAGACCGAGCAGCAGCCCGGAGAGCGCCTCCATGATCTGCCGGTGTGTCATCGGAGCGCCGTCGGGGGCCGCGGGGGATCCCCCTCCGTGCTTGGCGTGAGCCCGCACACCGGCTGGTGTGGTCGTTGCCATGGGCTTCCTTTTCTTCCGTGCTTATGCGGGTGTACGGGTGGTGTGGTCGAGTTCGTGGTGGGGGGTGTGGGGGGTTTCGGGGACGTGGGGGGCATTGAGGCGGGACGGGGTCGCGGTACGGCAGTCGCCGAAGTCCGCCCGGAGCCGGGCCATCAGCCCGATCAGCTGGCCGACCTCGTCGTCGCTCCAGTCGCTCAGCCGGTCGGCGAGCAACTGGGCGGTGCGCCGGGACAGTTCGTCGAGCCGGGCCAGGCCGCTGGGGGTGAGGCGCAGGATGCGGGAGCGCTTGTCCGAGGGGTCGGCGGACCGCTCGATCCAGCCCCGGTCGGCGACGTGCGCGACATGGCGGCTGGTCACGGACATGTCGACGGCGAGCAGCTCCGCGAGCCTGCTCATGCGCATGTCGCCGTGCCGGCCGAGCAGGGTCAGTACGGCCGCGGAGCCGCTGGGGCAGTCGGACGGCAGGATCCGGCCCAGCTCCCTGCGTACGGCGCCGAAGGCACTGAACTGACGCATCAGCTCCTCGTACTGCGTCCGCTCGGCCATCACACCTCCCCTGCTCGCCATGTTCGTTGCTTAGGGCAACCATAAGAGAGGTTGGTTGCTACAGGCAAATAAAACGGGTGGGTGTGGCATAAAAAGTTGGCAAAGGCAAGCATTGCTGACCGTAAACCCACAGGTGGGAACGGCTGCGCGAAGCCCCGCACTTGGGTGTCCCCCGGGGATTCGCTAGTGTCTCGGCCCATGGCAAACAACACCCAGGGCCCCGAGGGCAACTACGACCCCGCCGGCAGCACCCAGATGTTCCGTGCCTTCGTCGACGAGACCCCCCAGGGCGGCCGGCAGCAGCAGGCCGCCGCTCCCGCCGGACCGCGTATCGGCCTGATCGTCGGCGTTGTCGTCGCCGTGCTGGTCGTGGCGGCGGTGGTGTACCTGGCGATGATGTAGCGCCGGCCGCGCGATTCGGGCGGCTACCGGGCCGGTTCCACGGGGAACCGGTAGACCGTCGACTCCCGCGCCCGGAAGCCCAGCCGCTCGTACAGCCGGTTGGCCGCGGTGCGGTCCGGCCGCGAGGTGAGATCGACGGTCCGGGCGCCGGCCTCCCGGGCGATCCGCAACGCCTCGCCGGTCAGCAGCGCGGCGATTCCCCGCCCTCGGGCCGAGCCGTCGACGACCACGTCCTCGACGCGCCCGCGCAGCCCGGACGGCACCGGGAACAGCACCAGCGTCAGCGTGCCGACGACCGTGCCCTCCGCCCGTGCCACCAGCACCGTGTTCGTCGCGCACGAGACCAGCCGCTCGACCGCGGCCCTGTCGAGGGGCTCCGCCGTCGAGGACAACTGCGGCAGCAACCGGCCGAACGCGTCCACGAGTTCGTCGGTCGCCTCGCGCACGACCTCCACCTGTACGTCCATGGCGGGGAGCCTATCGATCGGGCTGCCGGCACTGGAGGAGCCGCGATCTGTCGGTGGTTGGCTGCGGTGTCTGCGTGGCTGCGCGCGCCCACGGCGGCGGAGCCACGTATCGAAACAGCCCCGCGCCCCTTTGGGGCGCTGCCCAGAGCTACTTGACCGAGACGCCCCGAACTCACCGCCGTTCCCCCGGAGTTGCCGCCCGCGCACGCGGTCGGTGTCGGGCAGACGACGGCCGCCGACGCACCCAGCGGGGCGCCTCGGCGGCCAGTTGTCCGTGTGGGACGACGCATCGGGCCGGGGTGACCGACTGACGCTTCGTCGCATAGGAACCCTTGGCGGCGGGTTCAGAAGGGGTTCAGTCGGAGATCAGGCCCTCGCGCAGGGTGGACAGGGTGCGCGTGAGGAGGCGGGAGACGTGCATCTGGGAGATGCCGACCTCCTCGCCGATCTGCGACTGGGTCATGTTGGCGAAGAAGCGCAGCATGATGATCCGGCGCTCACGGGGCGGGAGTTTGGCCAGGAGCGGCTTGAGGGACTCCCGGTACTCCACGCCCTCCAGGGCCGTGTCCTCGTAGCCGAGGCGGTCCGCCAGTGAGCCCTCGCCGCCGTCGTCCTCGGGGGCCGGGGAGTCGAGCGAGGAGGCCGTGTAGGCGTTGCCGACCGCGAGGCCGTCGACGACGTCCTCCTCGGACACGCCCAGGACCGCGGCGAGTTCGGGGACGGTCGGCGACCGGTCCAGCTTCTGGGAGAGCTCGTCGCTGGCCTTGGTGAGGGCCAGCCGCAGCTCCTGGAGCCGGCGCGGGACGCGCACCGACCACGACGTGTCGCGGAAGAAGCGCTTGATCTCGCCCACGACGGTCGGCATCGCGAACGTCGGGAACTCCACCCCGCGTTCGCAGTCGAACCGGTCGATCGCCTTGATCAGGCCGATCGTGCCGACCTGGACGATGTCCTCCATCGGCTCGTTGCGGGAGCGGAAACGCGCGGCGGCGTAACGCACCAGCGGGAGATTGAGCTCGATGAGGGTGTCCCTGACGTAACCGCGCTCGGGGCTGTTCTCGTCGAGTGCGGCGAGCCGCAGGAAGAGGGAGCGGGACAGGGTGCGGGTGTCGATGGCTCCCGTGGTCGGGAGGGCCGGGGCCGGTACGGCGGGTACGGCCTCCAGGACCGTAACGGCGTCGAGTGCGGGCTCAGCCTCGCTCTTGGTGAGCGTGAGCACCTTCGAGCTGCCCTGGTCTGCGGACATGCCACCCCCTTTGGGTCGCGGGACGGTCGCGGCGATCGCCCCCGTCTGGGGAGCGGTGCCTTCACCTGAATACCGGAGCCTGGGCCACGGCAAACGCGCTTCCCGCAGAATGTCACATGTCGGCAACACGCTGTAGTGACATGTCGACTTGTCTGTTACGAAACGGCCCTGGAAAAAGGGGGTCTGACGGTTTTTCAGCGCAGAACTGGCGGGAAGCGCCCTGGTGAGCGATTCGTTCGTAACGGTGACAACTCGCTCGCGCTTTCGGTTAGGCCTCGATGCGGTTCGCGGAGCGCAGTCGCTGGAAGCTGCGCGCGAGCAGCCGTGAGACATGCATCTGGGAGACGCCGAGTTCCGCGCTGATCTGCGACTGGGTGAGATTGCTGTAGTAGCGCAGAAGCAGGATCCGCTGTTCGCGTTCCGGGAGTTGGACGAGAAGGTGCCGGACGAGGTCGCGGTGCTCCACGCCGTCCAGGGCCGGGTCCTCGTAGCCGAGCCGGTCCAGCAGGCCGGGCAGTCCGTCGCCCTCCTGGGCGGCCTCCAGGGAGGTCGCGTGGTACGAGCGGCCGGCCTCGATGCAGGACAGCACCTCGTCCTCGCCGATGCGCAGCCGCTCGGCGATCTCGGCGGTCGTCGGAGTGCGGCCGAACGCGGTCGTCAGGTCCTCGGTCGCCGCGTTGACCTGCACCCACAACTCGTGCAGCCGGCGCGGGACATGGACCGTGCGAACGTTGTCACGGAAGTAGCGCTTGATCTCGCCGATGACGGTCGGCATCGCGAACGTCGGGAACTGCACGCCCCGGTCCGGGTCGAAGCGGTCGATGGCGTTGATCAGACCGATGGTGCCGACCTGGACGACGTCCTCCATCGGCTCGTTGCGGGAGCGGAAGCGGGCGGCGGCGTAGCGCACGAGCGGGAGATTGGCCTCGATGAGCGCCCCGCGCACCCGGTTGTGCTCCGGCGTACCCGGCTGGAGCCCCTTGAGCTGGCCGAACAGCACCTGGGTGAGAGCCCGGGTGTCGGCACCGCGACTGCGCGGCGGAGCGGCTGCCGCCGGGGGCTGGGCGGGAGCCTCTTCCTGAGGCGGCGCTGTACTGGCCGACACGGTCAACGCCACACCTCTTCAATAGGTCAACTCATCCGTCAAAAGCGGTCATAGCATCACAAGACATGTGCACTGTGTGCAAGCACCGACTAATACCTTGTTAGGCCGTGTTGACGGGCAAGTTGTGGCATTGGGTGCGGAAAAGCCCCCCGCCGTCACGGCAGGGGGCTTCTCGGCGGTGCGTTCAGATCTCGTAGTCGGCGATCACCCAGGTAGCGAACTCGTGCCACAGCACGACGCCCGCCTGGTGCGCGGGGTGCTCGACGTACCGCTTCAGGGCGTCGGCGTCGTCGACCGACGAGTTGATCGCGAAGTCGTAGGCGATGGGGCGGTCGCTGATGTTCCAGCCCAGCTCCCAGGAGCGCAGCTCCCCGATCAGGTCGCCGAGCGGGCGGAAGGCCTCGACGCCCGCCACCACCCGCGGGTCGTCGCGCCGGACGCCCTCGTTGAGCTTGAAGAGGACGAGGTGGCGGATCATCTGCGCGCTCCCGGGTGGTGGTTGGCTAGTGTGCCCCGTCGGCCAGCCAGGTCATGAAGTCTCCGATGGCCTTCGCGGCGTCCGATATGCCCTCGAAGCCTATCTGGACGTAGTCGGCCGCCTTGGCGGGCTTCGTGATGATCACGTACAGCGCGAAGACCACGAGCACATAGACGGCGACCTTCTTCGCGTTCACCGCCATCGCGGCCTCCCCTGTGACGTCCGTGCCCGTGGGCCCCCTGTTGTCGGCGGTGAGTGTAACCTTCACGGCCTCTTTTTGGATCAATCAGGGACCAACGGCCCGCAGGTGGAGGGCTGTTGCCCCACATCACGCAAGAAGGGCCCCGTCTCTCGACGGGGCCCTCCAGAAGCGGTAGCGGAGGGATTTGAACCCTCGGTGACTTGCGCCACACTCGCTTTCGAGGCGAGCTCCTTCGGCCGCTCGGACACGCTACCGAGAGAGACCTTACAACAAGGTGGGGCGTGGTTTGAAATCGGTAATCGAGCCCCGCCACCGATCCTGCTACCGGCCGCGGAAGAACTCCGTGAGGACGTGCGCGCACTCGTCCGCGAGCACGCCTTCGATCACCTCGGGGCGGTGGTTGAGCCGCCGGTCGCGTACGACGTCGAAGAGCGAGCCGGCCGCGCCGGCCTTCTCGTCGCGGGCGCCGTAGACGACCCGGTCGACCCGGGACTGCACGAGTGCGCCCGCGCACATCGTGCAGGGTTCGAGGGTGACGACGAGGGTGCAGCCCGAGAGCCGCCACTCACCGAGGTGAGAAGCGGCCCGGCGGATCGCGAGGACCTCGGCGTGCGCCGTCGGATCGCCGGTGGCCTCGCGTTCGTTGTGCCCGGTGGCGAGCACGGTCGTACCGTCCGGGGACAGTACGACCGCGCCGACCGGGACGTCGCCGCCCCGGGCGGCCTGTCCGGCCTCGACCAGGGCGAGCCGCATCGCGGCCCGCCAGCGGTCGCGTACCGGGTCCGGAGTCCCTTCTGTGCGTGCTGTGGTCAGCGGACGGTCTCCAGGACCTCCGAGGCCCCCAGGGCCTCGGCGATGGAGCTCAGCGCGTCGTCGGCGTCGAGTTGGCGCAGCTCCTTCTCGCCGACGCCCAGGTCGTCGAGGATCTGGCTGTCCCCGACCGGGCTGTGCGGAACGGCCTCGGCCGAGGTGCCGTCCTCGTCGTCGTCCTCCTCGGAGTCACCGTCCTCGGTGCCGTCGAGGTCGAGGGAGTCCAGATCGACGACGTCGTCGTCGTCCGGATCCCTTCCGAGCAGCTCGTCCGTGAGCAGGATCTCGCCGTACGAGCTGCGGGCTGCCGCAGCTGCGTCCGAGACGTAGATCCGGGGGTCGTCCTCGCCGTCGATACGGACGACGCCGAACCAGGCGTCCTCCTGCTCGATGAGCACCAGCACCGTGTCGTCCTCGGGCGAGGCTTCACGGGCCAGTTCGGCCAGATCCGACAGGCTCTCGACATCGTCGAGCTCTGTGTCGCTCGCTTCCCACCCGTCTTCGGTGCGCGCGAGCAGTGCGGCGAAGTACACCGTGACTCTCCCACTGGTCTTAGGCGTGCCGGTTGGGGGTCCCCCCGGCGGAGGTTGCGGGCGGGGAGAGCTCGTGCTCCGAGCCCCACCCACTCGGAATCGTGGCAGAAACAAGGCGTTCAGGGGACGTCTTCGGCTCCCTGTGTCCGCCCGTGTTTGATCGACCACCAGCGGGATCGTACGCGGCGATCGCCGTGCGCACGCACCCGGTTGGCCATACAAGGTGCTGTGAGACAGGCCTCAACTACCAGCGGAAGGTTCGCATACGCATGGCGTGGCGCAGCCGGGCGGCCTTGGCGCGGCGGGGCTGGACGCGGTCGCGCAGCTCACGGGCCTCGGTCAGTTCGCGCAGGAACTCCGCCCGGCGCCGTCTGCGCTCGGCATCGGTCTCCCGGCTCTCGTGCTGTGACGGGTCCTCGTGGGACTCACGGTCAGGCATCGGCTCACCACCCCGGTCCGTCCCTCCCACTTTCCCCCGGACGGGCGGTTTGATGCCAGCGCGAGCAGGTGGGGAGTGGCGGCTACTGTTGTGGACATGCGTCTCCACGTCGTCGACCACCCCCTGGTCGCCCACAAGCTCACCACGCTGCGCGACCAGCGCACCGACTCCGCGACCTTCCGCCGCCTGGCCGACGAGCTGGTCACCCTGCTCGCCTACGAGGCCACGCGTGACGTGCGCACCGAACAGGTCGACATCACGACGCCGGTCGCCCCGACCACCGGCGTCAAGCTGTCCTACCCGCGCCCGCTGGTGGTGCCGATCCTGCGGGCCGGCCTCGGCATGCTGGACGGCATGGTCCGGCTGCTGCCCTCGGCCGAGGTCGGCTTCATGGGCATGGTGCGCGACGAGGAGACGCTCCAGGCCTCCACGTACGCCACGCGCATGCCGGAGGACCTCTCCGGCCGCCAGGTGTACGTCCTGGACCCGATGCTGGCCACCGGCGGCACCCTGGTCGCGGCGATCCGCGAGCTGATCAAGCGCGGCGCGGACGACGTCACGGCCGTGGTCCTGCTGGCCGCCCCCGAGGGCGTCGAGGTCATGGAGCGCGAGCTCGCGGGCACCCCGGTGACGGTCGTGACGGCCTCGGTCGACGAGCGCCTGAACGAGCACGGCTACATCGTCCCGGGCCTCGGCGACGCGGGCGACCGGCTGTACGGGGCGGCCGAGTAAGGCCGGGTAGGACTCGGTCAACACCCGATTCCCGTACGGCTCTTACCTGCCGTACGGGTATCTGCGTGTGTGCTGTCGTACGGCTACGAGCACGCCTTCGGTGAAGCACTGGCCGCCGGTGCGGCGGGCCCGCTAAGCGTGGCCAGGGCCTTGTCGGCGGCGGCCTTCGCCGTGAGGTCCTTGAAGGCGGTGCCGATGATCAGGTCGACGGCGGTGCCCTTGCGAGTGGCCTCGGTGCGGCGCTCGGCGCCGGTGAGCTGGGTGGCGAGGACGGGCAGCGAGGTGTCGAGGGAGGCGGCGGGGCCGAGCAGTATCCCGGTGCCCTTCACCTTCTTGTCGAACTGCGTGGACGCGTTGCCCACGTCGCCGATCTTGAAGCCGCGCTTCTTGAGTTCGTCGGCGGTCGACTTGGCGAGGCCGCTGCGGGGTGTGGCGTTGTAGACGTTCACGGTGATCTGGGCGGGCTTCGGGACGGCGGCGTTCGTGGTGGGCGAGGGGCTCACCTTGGAGGCGCAGTCCGCCTTGGGACCGGCCGCCGCGGCCTGCTTGCCGCCACCGGTGAAGACGTCGATGAGCTGCAACGTGCCCCACCCGCCCACACCCAGTACGGCGACGGACGCGACCACCATGAGGACGAGCCGTCCGCGGCGCCGCGGACGGCGCATGCGCGGGTATTTGTCCCCCGTGATCCGGTACTGGCCGCCCATGCCTGGGGGAGTCAGCATGCTCATGAGCGCAGCGTAGTGCGCCCGGGCGACGATGCCTACTAGATGATCATTCGACAGCGCCGAGACCAACCCGAAAGGGCGAACGCCCCGTGAGCGGGAGGCTCAGTCGAGTTCGAGCACGCGCGCGTGGAGCACCTGGCGCTGCTGCAGCGCGGCGCGGACCGCGCGGTGCAGGCCGTCCTCCAGGTACAGGTCGCCCTGCCACTTCACGACGTGCGCGAAGAGGTCGCCGTAGAAGGTCGAGTCCTCGGCGAGGAGGGTTTCCAGGTCGAGCTGGCCCTTGGTCGTCACCAGCTGATCGAGGCGGACCGGGCGCGGCGCGACATCCGCCCACTGCCGGGTGCTTTCCCGGCCGTGGTCGGGGTACGGCCGGCCGTTTCCGATGCGCTTGAAGATCACACGGAAAGCCTACCGGTCATGACGTTCCGGGCGCAGCCATGGAGACGGAGTGCGACGCTGGAAAAGATGCCGCAAAGGCGGGCAAAAAGGGAACAGGGGCCTGATATGAGTGACAGCGAGACGATCGCCGCCGGGTACGCCTTCACAGGACCTGCACTCGATCTGGGCGCCCTGCTCTGGGACGGGGCCTGTCTGCCCGACGCCCAGATCCGCATCCCCCTCCCGATGCTCAACCGCCACGGCCTGGTCGCGGGCGCCACCGGCACCGGCAAGACCAAGACGCTCCAGCTCATCGCCGAGCAGCTCTCGGCGCAGGGCGTGCCCGTGTTCCTCGCGGACGTGAAAGGTGACGTGTCGGGCATCTCGGCGCCGGGCACCTCGAACGACAAGGTCGGGGGGAGGGCCGCCGAGGTGAGGCAGCAGTGGACGGCGACCGGCTTCCCCGCCGAGTTCTACGCCCTCGGCGGCATCGGCCACGGCATCCCCGTCCGCGCCACGATCACCGGCTTCGGCCCGGTGCTGCTCTCCAAGGTCCTCCAGCTCAACCAGACCCAGGAGCAGTCCCTCGGCCTGATCTTCCACTACGCCGACACCAAGGGCCTGGAGCTGATCGACCTCAAGGACCTGCGGGCGGTCGTCACCTTCCTCACCTCGGACGAGGGGAAGGTGGAACTGAAGAACATCGGCGGCCTGTCCACCGCCACGGCCGGCGTGATCCTCCGCTCCCTCACCGCCTTCGAGGCGCAGGGCATGGCCGACTTCTTCGGCGAGCCCGAGTTCGACACGAGCGAACTGCTGCGCACGGCCGGCGACGGCCGGGGCATGGTCTCGGTCCTCGAACTCCCCGCCGTCCAGGACAAGCCGCAGCTCTTCTCGACCTTCCTGATGTGGCTGCTGGCGGACCTCTTCCACGATCTCCCCGAGGTCGGCGACGCCGACAAGCCGAAGCTCGTCTTCTTCTTCGACGAGGCGCATCTGCTCTTCAACGACGCCTCCAAGGCCTTCCTGGACTCCATCACGCAGACCGTCCGGCTGATTCGCTCGAAAGGGGTCGGCGTCTTCTTCGTGACCCAGACCCCGAAGGACGTCCCCGGCGACGTCCTGGCCCAGCTCGGCAACCGTGTCCAGCACGCGCTGCGCGCCTTCACCCCGGACGACCAGAAGGCCCTGAAGGCGACCGTGAAGACCTTCCCGAACTCCTCCTACGACCTGGAGGAGATCCTCACCGGCCTGGGCACAGGCGAGGCCGTCGTCACGGTCCTGAGCGAGAACGGCGCCCCGACCCCGGTCGCCGTCACCCGCCTCCGCGCCCCCGAGTCCCTGATGGGCCCGATCGACCCGACGACCCTCGACCAGGCGGTCAAGTCCTCGTCCCTCTACGGCCGTTACGCACAGGCTGTGGACAGAGAGTCGGCGTACGAGAAGCTGACGTCCCGTCCGCAGCCGCAGGAGACGCCGAAGGCGGCGGCGAAGAAGGCTCCGGCCGAGGAGGACGAGTCGATGGTCCAACAGGTCGTCGGCAGCGGCATGTTCAAGTCCCTGGCGCGTTCCGTCGGCACCCAGATCGGCCGCGAGATCACCCGCTCCCTCTTCGGCACGGCCCGGCGGAAGCGGTAGCCGCCGCCGGACCGCGCGGTCGGGTCAGCGCTCGGGTTCCTCCGGGGGCCGCTGCGGTTCGGGTGTGCGCGCCTCGGGTTTGGGCGCGTTGCGGACGGCCTCCGCGCGCAACAGGGCGCGCAGGACCGCGTACGGGTCGATGGGCATGGCTGTGTTCCTCGCGTCGTACTGCCGGACTGACTGACTGGCCTGGTGGGGCGGTCGGTCCGTCAGCAGCGCAGGACCACGGTGCGCTGGGCACGCAGGGTGTACGACGGCCCGTGCGGTGCGGGGAGAGGGCGGCCCTCGGGGTCGTGCGACGCCGGGGCGGGCGCGGGGCGCAGGGGTGCGGTGGGCCGGTGGACGGCGAGGGAGGAGGGCCGTAGGGCTGCGGTGGCCGTGTCGAGGACGTCGTACTCGATGGTCGTCTCGACGGAGGACGCGACAGGCATCGCGCGCGTCTCGGCGTGCGTGCCCGGCATCAGGAGGGCGAGCAGCAGCACGAGCGCCCGCAGCCAGGCACGGCTGCGGGGGAGGCTGCGTGCGGTGCTCACGGGGGTCAATCTGCCCTGTGGGTCTACGGCGTTCATCGCGTCCGGAGCGAGATACGCCCGCATGGAGTAGGGGGACCTGTCACAGGGCGGTCGGTACCTGCTGGGCCCGGCCGCGCATCCTGATCGCCGTGATGATCTCGACGACGCCGACCGCGACCAGCCAGATGCCGCCGACGAGGGTGAGGACGGCGACCGAGCGGAAGGGCGAGTCGATGAGGACGATGCCGGCGATGAACGTGACGATCCCGAGGAAGATCTGCCAGCCACGCGCGGGCATGTTCTGGTCGGAGGCGGCGGCCAGGGTCTGCGTGATGCCCCGGATCAGCCAGCCGATGCCGATCCACAGGGCGAGCAGCAGGATCGACTGCATCGGGCCGCGGAAGCAGAACAGGCCCAGCACGATCGACAGCGCGCCGCTGATGAAGGCCAGTACGCGCAGCGAGGTCGCCTTGTGGGTGCCGAAGGCGGAGACCAGCTGGAAGACGCCGCTGATCAGCAGGTAGATGCCGAAGAGGATGCCGGCCGCGAAGAGGGACGCGCCCGGCCACACCAGGACCAGGACGCCCAGGACCAGTGACGCGATGCCGGTGAGCAGGACGACCTGCCAGGCGGCCTTGGACAGGGCGTGCAGGGGACCTTCGAGATCAGGTTCCCGGTACCGCTCGTCGTGCGGGGGCCGCGGTGCGTGGGCGCGGCGGTCGTCGAACTCCGGGCCCCTGGGGGAGCCGCTCGGTGCCTCGGTCATGGTCCATGTTTTGACCGGGATCGCGCGTCCCGCCACCGGGGACGGGCCACCTGGCTGACGGGCTACTTGCCGCCGGCTGCCTTCGCCGCCTTGGCCGCCGCCTTCATCTCCTGCTTGTGCGCGCGCACCTTGGTCAGCGACTCGGGCCCGGTGATGTCGGCGACCGAGCGGTAGGACTTGGGCTCGCCGTAGGCGCCGGCGGCCTCGCGCCAGCCCTTCGGCGTCACCCCGAGCTGCTTGCCGAGCAGGGCGAGGAAGATCTGCGCCTTCTGCTTGCCGAACCCGGGCAGTTCCCCAAGCCGCTTCAGCAGCTCGGCACCGGTGCCGACGCCTTCCCAGACGGCGCTCGCGTCCCCGTCGTAGTGCTCGACGAGGTACTGGCAGAGCTGCTGGATGCGCTTGGCCATCGAGCCCGGGTAGCGGTGCACGGCCGGCTTCTCGGAGAGGAGTGCGGCGAAGGCCTCGGGGTCACGGGCCGCGATCTCGTGGGCGTCCAGATCGGTGGCCCCGAGCCGGTCGGCGATCGTCCGCGGCCCCTTGAACGCCCACTCCATCGGCACCTGCTGGTCGAGCAGCATCCCGACCAGCGCGGCGAGCGGGGATCGGCCGAGGAGTTCGTCGGCCTCGGGGTCCTGGGCGAGGTGAAGGGTGACGTCCATGGGTCGATTCTGGCGCGTCCGGGGTCGGGATGCCTCCCTGCGCGCGGGGAGGCCCGGCTCTCGGGGAGGGTGCCATTTAGAAGTGTGTCACTTTGCATGAAAAGTGACACACTTTTTTGAAGAGGGTCCCCTCCGGCTCGCCTCAGGTCGCCCGCCAGTACCCGAGCGCGTGCACCCGCTCCCGTCGTACGCCCAACTCCTTGCGGACGTACGACGACAACGCCCGGGTCGTCGTCGTGTCGCAGGTGATCCAGACGTAGGGGTCCGGGGTGGCCTTGAGGAGGTCGGGGAGTTCCGTGCGGATCCGCTCGGCCAGCCGGCCCCGGGGGAGTGCGCGGATCTCGTGCCGGTCCGGGTCGGTGCGGAGGGGGAGTCCGTCGGGCTCGCCCTCGAACCAGATCGTCGCCGGGACCGTCGAACCCACCGCTCCCAGCAGGGAGTTGACGGCGGGGACGGATGCCGGGTCGCCGATCGCGAAGAGGTGTGAGGGGGTCGGGTCGGGAGCCTCGAAACCCGTGCCCTGGACCGTCGCCTCGATCGTGTCGCCGGGCTTCGCGGACCGTGCCCAGTCGCTCGCGCGGCCCTCGTGCAGGGCGAATTCGAGGCCGAACGTGCCGGCCGCCGGGTCGGGGTCGACCAGGGTGTACGCCCGCTGATGCGGCTTGCCCGCGTTGTCGAACCAGAGCCGGACCCACATCGTCGGGTGGACGCCGGTCGCCGCGAGCATGCCGCCGTCGGTGAGATGGAGGCGGCGATAGTGCGGGGTGACGTCCTCCGCCCGTGTGACGGTGAACTCGAAGTCCTTGGCGCGCAGCAGCTTGAGTACCGCGCCCTCCCAACCGCGCCCCTGCACCATCGCCTCTTCACCCTTCGCGTACGATTTCCCCACGAGTAACTTAGGCAAGGCTAACCTAAAAAACAGCCTCGCAACAGGAACAACGGAGAGGCCACAGGGTGACGACCGAGATCCACCGCGATGCCTGGGGAATCCCCCACCTGCGCGCCGGCAGCGCCGACGAACTCGCCCGCGCCCAGGGCCGCGTCACCGCCCACGACCGCGCCTGGCAGCTGGAGGCCGAACGGCATCGCGCACAGGGCACCTCGGCCGCCTTCCTCGGCATCGGCGCCCTGCCCTGGGACCTCTTCGCCCGCCGCGCCCGCCTCGCCGACACCGCGAGACGCTGCTTCGCCGCCCTGGAGCGGCGGGACCCGGAGACCGCGCGCTGGGTGCGGTCGTACGTCGACGGCGTCAACGAGGGCCTGAGCGAGGGGACTTCGGCCCCGGAGTTCACCGAGTCGGGCCTCGCGCCCGGCCGCTGGGAGCCCTGGACCCCGCTCGCGGTCTGGCTCGCCACGCACATCCTGTTCGCGGGGTTCCCGGCCAAGCTGTGGCGCGAGGAGGCGATACGGCACCTCGGGCCGGACGCCGTCGGCCTGTTCGCCACGGACGGGCCCGGCACCTCCGGCAGCAACGGCTGGCTGGTGAGCGGCGCACGGACCACGACCGGCCTGCCCGTCCTCGCCGGCGACCCGCACCGCTTCATCGAGGACCCCGGCGTCTACCAGCAAGTCCACCTCTCCTGCCCGGAGTTCGACGTCGTGGGCCTCGCCGTGCCCGGGATCCCCGGCATCGCCCACTTCGGCCACACCGGCACGGTCGCCTGGGCCATCACCAACGCGATGGCCGACTACCAGGACCTCTACCGGGAGCGCCTGCGCCGCACCGGCGCCGGTGTCGAGGCCCTCGGCCCGGACGGTGTGTGGCGGCGCGCGGCCCGGCACACGGAGACCGTCGAGGCGGCGGGCGAGGAACCCGTCGAGGTCGAGGTCATCGAGACCGAACGCGGGCCGGTCGTCATCGGCGGGCCGGAGGGACTCGACGGCGGAGTCACCGCGCCACCCGGCACCCCACCCCTCGCCATCAGCCTCCGCCACCCGCCCCGCGTCACCGAGGACCTCGGCTTCACCACCCTGCTCCCCCTCCTCCGCGCCCGCCAAGTAGCCGACGTGGACCGGGCGTTCGACGACTGGGCCGAGCCCGTCAACGTCGTCCAGGCCGCCGACACCCGGGGCGGACTGCTGCACCGGGTGGCCGGAAAGGTCCCGCTGCGCGCCGAGGCCAACCGCGTGCGGCTGGTCCCCGCCTGGGAACCCGGCCACGAATGGCACGGCTGGCACGAGCCGCCCCGAGCCGAACCGGCCGCCGACGGCATCGCGGTCATGGCCAACCAGCGCGGCCCGGCCACCCCGCTCGGCGTCGAGTTCGCCCCGCCCCACCGCGCCGACCGCATCGCCGAACTGCTCGCCGGGCGCGCCCACTGGTCGGCCGCCGACATGCCCGCGATCCACCTGGACACCCATCTCGGCTCCGCCGCACCCCTGTTGGAGCACCTGGCCGCCCTCACCGACCTCACCCCCGGGGCCGCCGCACTCCGCGACCGGCTCCACAACTGGGACCGCCGCATGGACGCCGACAGCTCCGACGCCGCCGCCTACGCGGCGGTGCGCGGCGCGGTCGTACGACGGCTCGCGGCCCACCCGGCGTTCGCCGCCCTGGCCGAGGCGCCCGCCTACCCGGAGGTGTTCCTGCCGTGGCTCGCGCTGCTCCCGCGCGTCGGCTTCGCGCTCGAACACCTGCTGCGGGCACCGGAGTTGTACGGCATCGACCGGCCGGAGACCGTACGGGCGGCGGTCGAGGAAGTCGCCGCCGCACCCCTCGGCACCTGGGGCGACACCCACCGCCTGACTCCCTGGCGGGCACTCGCCGACACCCCGACTCCCGGTCCGGGCCTGTCCGGTGACCACGACTGCGTGCTGTGCACCTCCTCCGTGCCCGGGTTCACCGACCTGAGCGCGCGGGGCCCGGCGGCCCGGTTCGTGTGGGACCTGGCCCGGCGGGAGGACAGCCTGTGGGTGGTGCCGCTGGGCGCGTCGGGGCTGCCCGGCTCACCGCACCACCACGACCAACTCCCCTTGTGGCTCAAGGGAGATCTGGCCCCGGTGATCACCGACTTCAGCCGCCTCGAACCCGAACCCGAACCCGAACCCGGACCCCTCACCCGCGAACCGGTCCACGAACAGCATGTCGACGGCTTCGGCACCGTCCGTGTCCTGCCCCTGGACCCGGCGGCCGACGCCGAGGTGATCCACCGCTGGGTCAGCGAGGAACGGGCCGCGTTCTGGGGCATGAACGGTCTCACCCAGCCCCAAGTCGCCGAGATCTACGCCCACATGGACACCCTCGACACCCACCACGCCCACCTGGTGCTCAGGGACGACGAACCGGTCGCTCTCCTCCAGACCTACGAGCCCGCCGCCGACCGCGTCGGCGACTGCTACGCCGTAGAACCGGGAGACATCGGCATTCACCTCCTCCTCGCCCCCGCCGGACCGGACGGTGTACGCCCCGGCTGGTCGGCGGCGCTGATGGGTGTCCTCGCCGCTTACGTCCTGCTCGGTCTGGACCGGCGCCGGATCGTGGTCGATCCGGACGTGCGCAACGAGAAGGCGGTCGCGCGCTTCCTGCGGCAGGGCTTCGTGGCGGGCCCGGAGGTGGTGCTCCCGGAGATCGACATCCCGGACGTGTATCTGCCCGAGAAGCGCGCCCAACTGGCGTTTCTCCCTCGTGAGGTGGCCTTCCCGTAGCCTGCCGGAGTGACCCCAGAAGACCTCGTCGCCCACTACGGGCTGGAGCCGATCCCCCGCGAGGGCGGCCTGTTCCGCCGTACCTGGGCGGGCCCGGAACGGTCCGACGGCCGCCCCGAGGGCACCGCGATCGTCGCCCTCCTCGCCGCCCCGGACTTCTCCGCCCTGCACCGGCTGCCCAGCGACGAGGTCTGGCACTTCTACCTCGGCGACCCGCTCGAACTCCTGCTCCTCGCCCCCGACGGCACCTCCCGCACGGCGGTCCTCGGCCCGGACATCACGCACGGCCAGCACCTCCAGTTCACTGTGCCGGCCGGCACCTGGATGGGGGCGCGGGTCGCGGCCGACGGCGCGTGGACGTTCTTCGGCTGCACGATGGCGCCCGGTTTCACCTACGAGGGCTACGAGCACGGCGACGCCGCCGAGCTGACCGCCCGCCACCCGGCCGAGGCCGCCCGTATCGCCGGGCTGTGCCGCCCGTGAGCGGCCTGCTGACCGGGCAGGTCGCCCTGGTCACGGGCGCGAGCGGCGGCATCGGCCGGGGCATCGCCCTGCGCTTCGCCGAACAGGGCGCGGCGGCGGTCGCGGTCCACTGCCGTACGGCGGTCGGTGCGGCGAGTGAAGTGGCGGCCCGCGTACGGGAGTTGGGCGCCCGGTCCGTCGTACTGCAAGCAGATCTGACCGACGAGGACGACTGCCGGGCGCTGGTGCGCGAGGCGGCGGAGTTCGGCGGCGGGCGGCTGACCGGGCTGGTCAACAACGCGGGCGTACAGCCGACGCAGCCGCTGGACGGGATGACGGCGGCGGACTGGCGGGCGGTCGTCGACACGAATCTGATGAGCGTGTTCGCCTGCACGCAGGCGGCGGTGGAGATCATGCGGGAGCAGGGCGCCGGCTCCGTGACGCACATCGCGTCCATCGAGGCGGGCGCCCCGGCACCGCTGCACGCGCACTACTCCGCGTCCAAGGCGGCCGTGGTGATGCACGCGCGGTCGGCGGCCCTGGAGTACGGCCCCTACGGCATCCGCGTCAACACGGTCTCGCCCGGCCTGATCGACCGGGAGGGACTGGGGGAGGCCTGGCCGGAAGGGGTGCGGAGGTGGCGGGAGGCGGCACCGACGGGGCGGCTGGGCCGCCCGGAGGACGTGGGCGACGCGTGCGTGTTCCTGGCTTCGCCGCTGGCCTCCTGGATCACCGGGCACGACCTGGTCGTGGACGGCGGAGTCTCGGCCCGGCCCACGTGGTGAGCGAAGGGAACGGTTCTTCCGTACATAACCCGAAGCCTGCAAGTCCGAAGACGGAGATATGACGTGCGCCGACGACGGAACGAGGGACAGCGTTTTGGACGCGACGGAGTCGATGGAGACTACCGAGGCAGTCGGCGGCGAGGAGTTCAAGGGCTGGTGCTGCTGGGCACCGTGCTGGTCCTGCTCCTCCTCGGCAGCGCGGGCACCGCGTCCGCGCACGCCGCCCTCGAATCCACCACCCCCGCCGACGGAAGCGTCCTCAAGTCGGCCCCCCGCACGCTCACCCTCACCTTCTCCGAGTCCGTCGCCCTGCTCGACGACTCCTTCCGCGTCTACGACCCCGACAACCGGCGGGTGAAGACCAGCTCCGCGCACCATGCGAAGGATGCCGGTGACACGGCGAGCGTCACCCTCCCGGCCAAGCTCGGCACCGGCACCTTCACGGTCGCCTGGCGCGTGGTCTCGGCCGACAGCCACCCCGTCTCGGGCGCCTTCACCTTCTCCATCGGCAAACCCTCCGCCACCACCACCCCGATCAGCACGGCCCCGAACGAGAACCCGTTGACGGCCAGCCTGTACGACACAGCCCGCTACTTCGCGTACATTGCCGCGGCCCTCCTCATCGGCACGGCCACCTTCCTTGCCCTGTGCCGCCCCCCGAACCCCACGGTCCTCAACAAGCCGATCCTGACGGGTTGGTGGACCCTCCTGGCGTCAACCCTGGCCCTCCTGATCCTCCGCGCCCCCTACGAGGCGGGCACGGGCCTGGCCACGGCCTTCGAACCCTCCGCTCTCCCCAAAACCCTGACCACCCGCCCGGGCGAGGCACTCGCGGCCCGCCTGCTCCTCCTCACCGCAACCGCCTTCTTCCTCCTACGACTCCGGGGGCGGGACCGGTTCGGACGGATCGCCCTGGGGACGGGCGCCGCCCTGGCGGTGGGGCTGGCGCTGACCTGGGCGTCGGCGGAGCACGCGTCCGCCGGGATCCAGGTACCGGTGGCGATGACCTCGGCGGTCCTGCACCTGCTCGCGATGTCGGTCTGGCTGGGCGGCCTCACGGCCCTCCTGACCGTCCTCTACCGCTCACCCGACCTCGACGCGGCCCCGGTCGCCCGGTTCTCGCGCCTCGCCTTCATCTCGGTCACCGTCCTGGTCGTCACCGGCGTCTACCAGTCCTGGCGCGGCCTCGGCTCCTGGAACGCCCTGACCGGAACGTCGTACGGCCGCATCCTGCTCGTCAAGCTCGGCGCGGTGGTCCTGCTGCTCGCGGCGGCGGGCTGGTCGCGCCAGTGGACGGCCCGGCTCGCGGGGGCCGAAGTGCAGCTCTCCGTACCGGAGTTGGTGCGCACGGGCGCGGACACGACGACGACGAAAGCCTCCACCGGTGACGACGAGGGCCTCCCGGACCCCGGTGCCGGTGACGGCTCTCCGGAGGGGTACCGCCGTGGCCTGCGCCGCTCGGTACTGCTCGAAGTCGCCGTCGGCGTCACCGTGTTGGTGATCACCACCCTGCTGACCAACACACTGCCCGGCCGGGCAGCGGCGGAGGCCCAGCAGACGGCGACCCCGGCCGGCATCCCCGCGGCCTCCGTCACCATGGTCCCCTTCCGCGTCGGCAACGCCGGCGGCAAGGTACAGATCACCCTCGACCCCGGCCGCGTCGGCCTGAACTCCGTCGAGGCCGTCGTCTACGGCCCCGACGGCGGCTTCGCCACGGTCCCCGAACTCCGCCTCTCCTTCACCCTCCCGGCCCAGAAGATCGGCCCCCTCGACGCCAACATCAAGGACGAGGGCGGCTATTGGGGCACCAACTCCCTCAACATCCCCATCGCCGGCACCTGGACGATGAAGGTGACGGTCAGGACGTCGGACATCGACCAGGTGAGCGTGGAGCGGCAGGTACGGATCGTGCGGTAGGCGATGGCTTCTCAGTCGAGGAGCCCGAGCCGCTCCACCCACCTCGATATCGCGCCGGCGATCACCTCCGGCCGGTCCTCCGGTGTGTGATGGCCGGCCACGGTGTCGGAGTGCTCGATCTCCAGGGCCGCGATGTTCGCGGCGCACCAGGCGATGGTGTCCGGGGTCGTCATCGTCCCCGCCCCGGGTGTGAACGTCAGCAGCAGCTTGGGCACGTCCGGGCTGGACGCCAGCCAGCGGTCGTACGCCTCGATCCTGGTCACGACGTCGGCGGGTTCGCCGCCCAGCGGCATCGAGCGCGCCCAGCGCAGGAGGGGCCTGCGGCTCTCCCGGGTCGGGTACGGCTCGCGGTAGACGGCGAGGTCGGCCGGTGCGAGCGGGGTCGCGGAGGAGGCGGGGAGCGCCTGTTCGACGAAGGCGTTCTCGTCGAGGATCATGGCCTCACCGACGCCGTCCGTCTTGATCGCCCGGAACAGCTCCCGGCCCCCTTCGGGGAACTCCCCCCAGGCCATCGGCTTCACGATGGTCTCCGTGAATGCGATGCCCCGCACCCGGTCCGGATGGCGCGCGGCCCGGTCGAAGGCCAGGGCACCGCCCCAGTCGTGCCCCACCAGCACCGTGTCCCGCAGCCCGAGCGCGTCGAACCAGGCGTCCAGATAGCGGGCTTGGTCGGCGAAGCCGTACGCGATGTCCGGCTTGCCCGACGCGCCCATGCCGATGAGGTCGGGCGCCAGCAGCCACCCGGACGGCACGCCCGGCAGGACGTTCCGCCACAGGTGCGACGAGGTCGGGTTGCCGTGCAGGAAGACGATCGGCACTCCGGTCCCCGACTCCCGGTGGGCCATGGTCGAGTCGAGGACGTGCGTCACCTGCGAGGCCGTCACCGGAAGGCCGCCGCGTTGCGCTCCGCCCACGCCGCGAACGTACCCGGCGCCCGCCCCAGCACCCGCTCCACGTCCGGGCTCACCCGCCGCTCCTCCTCGGTCGGCTCGCCCAGCACGGCCAGCGTGCCCTCGACCACGGGCAGCGGCATGAAGCTCGCCATCAGTTCGTACGCCTCCGCGCGGGACTGCTCCGTGAAGGTCACCGGCTCGCCCAGCGCCGCCGCTATCGCCGCCGCCCGCGCGCGGGGTGTCGTAGGCGCCGGACCGGTCAGGGTGTAGGTCGCGCCCCTGTGTGTCCCGTCGCGCAGAACAGCGGCGGCGACCGCGGCCACGTCGTCGGGGTCCACGAACGGCAGGCCCACGTCACCGAAGGGTGCCGCCGCCGCGCGCCGGGCACGGATCGACTCGGCCCAGGCGAACGCGTTGCTGTCCAGCCCGCCCGGCCGCAGGATCGTCCAGTCGAGCCCCGACTCCCGTACGGCCGCCTCGAATCGACGCGGTTGCGCGTACACCTCGGGCCGGGTCCCCGCCCCCTGCGAGGACACCAGCACCACCCTGCGGACACCGGCGGCCTTCGCCGTGTCCAGGATGTCGTACGGCCGCTCGCCCGCCACCAGCAGGAACAGTGCCTCCGCGCCCTCGAACGCGCCCCGCAGACCCTCCGGTTCGCCCAGGTCGCCGGCCACCGTCCCCGGCCCGGCGATGTGCCGGGCCACCGCCGTCACCGGGACCCCGGCCTCCGTGAGGATCCGCACCAGCGTCCGCCCCACGTTCCCGGTCGCACCTGTCACCACGATCATGTCGCTACCCCCGTCGCATGTGTGAGCTCTTGTGAGTTAGTTGGCTGACTAACTCCGTCGGGAACGACGCTAGCACGATCGACCCGCCCGTTGTCTATAGTTAGTCAGGTGACTGACTCAAAGGATTCCCGGCCCGACAGGACCGACCAGCCCGACCAGCCCGCTCGGTCCGCCCGGTCCGCCGCCGTCGGCAAGCGGCAGCGGCTGACCACCGCCACCGCCCGGGTCCTGCACGAGCAGGGCGTGGAGCGCACGACCATCGCCGACATCGCCCGCGCCGCCGACGTCCCGACGGGCAACGTCTACTACTACTTCAAGACCAAGGACGAGCTGATCGAGGCGGCCCTCTCCGAGCACACCGGCAACCTGGCGAGCCTGACCGCACAGCTCGACCAGCTCCCCGACCCGCGCGAACGCCTCAAGGCCCTCATCGGCGGCTGGGTCGACCAGAAGGACATCGCGGCCCGCCACGGCTGCCCCATGGGCACCCTCGCCGTAGAGCTGGACAAGCGGTACGAGGACGGTCTCGATCTCGCCGCGGGGCAGGTCATACGGGGGTTGGTGGACTGGGTGGAGGAGCAGTACCGGCTGCTCGGCGCGGCCGATCCCGCGGGGCTCGCCCTCACCCTCGTCGCCGCCTACCAGGGCATGTCGTTGCTCTCCAACGCCCTGCGCGACCCGGAGATCATGACCCGCGAAGGGGCCCGGCTCACACGGGAGTTGGACGCCCTGACCGTGATGTGAGGAGCTCCTACCGCTGGCCCCGGATGCGCTGCGCGACCTCGCTGTTCTCGGTTTCCCACCAGGGGCGGACGAGTTCCGGTCCGTCCACCACGGCTTCCGTGGGCGTGGCCCGCTCCAGCTCCGTGTCCAGCCGTCGGTCCAGCGCCACCGTCTCCGCGCGTTCCGTCCGGGCCCACTGGACCAGGATCGCGAGCAGGAAGGGGATCGCGACCAGTTCGGCGATGCCGACCATCGCGCCGCCGCCGAGCTGCTGGTCGTGCTGGACATCGGGGGCCCAGGACGGAGCGTGGGCGAGGTACCAGGAACCGGCGATCAGCGTGCCGTGGGTCATCACCACGATGCCCGGGACCGCGTCGATGATCCCGTCGACGAACACCAGCGCCGCCCGCACCGGATGCGTGCACCAGGCGGGCAGCGCCTCCTCACGGGTGAGCACCGGCAGGACGAACAGGCTCCCGGCGAGCAGCAGTTGGAGGTACATCAACTGGTGCAGCCAGTTGTTGGCCAACGCCGTTTCGAAGTACGGCGTGAAGTAGATCGTCAGTTCCGTCGTCAGAACCAGCGCCGTACTCACCAAGGGGAAGGTGAGCAGCCGGAGCACGCGGCCGGTCAGGGCTCCCTGCGCCCGCGCCGCCGCGCGTTCGGGCAGGGCGCGCAGCGCCAGCCGCAGCGGATCGCCGAGGGCCAGGCCGAGCGGGGCGATCAGGTCGAGGAGGACGTTCTGGACGGCGGCCGGCCAGAACAGCACGCGGTCGTACACGGCGAGCGCGGACATCGTGGCGACCACGATCGTGCCGAGCCCGAACACCGCGAACGCGACGGTCCGCGCCACCGGCCAGCTCTCGCCGCGGCGACGCAGCCGCAGGACGCCCCAGCCGTACAGGCCGCCGAGGAGTACGACGACCAGCAGCGCGGGGACGTCCGCCTGCCAGGAGGAGAACAGCCGTCCCACGGTGAGCTGTGGCAGGTTCTCCATCGCGATCTACCTCCACCCACGCCTGCCGGACCTGCCGCAGCACTCTATGCCGCCGAGTGCCGCGGCCAGGACCCGCCCCCGTGGCGGAGCACCTTTACATCGACTGCAACGACTACGACGACTACGACGATTGGCGCATGATCCAGTCCCGGATGCCGGGGATCGTGTACGCGACCTGCCAGGTGGCCATGTGCGCACTGGTCGTGGAGCCGGTCGGTACGACCGTGCCGGTCTCGAACGCGGCGAAGTTCACCGGGGTCCGCTGCGCCTTCATGCCGCGCACGTCGGCCGCGAACCCGGCGGCGGTGGACTGCCCGTCCCACAACGCGGTACTGACCTGCGTGCCCTGTTCCTGGATGACCGCGGTGATGGCCTGCTCACCGGGGCAGGCCTTGGTGTCGTCGGCGGAGACGACGATCCACAGGTCCTTCTGCGCCAGCGGCGCGGCCTGCGCCTCGGGCCACTGCCCGGCCACGATGAACGCCGCCGCGAACAGGTCCGGGTACTTGATGTTGAGGCCGAGCGACATCATCGCGCCCATCGACTGACCAGTCGTGTAGCGGCGCCAGCGCCGGGCGCGTACGGGTGCGTCCCGGCCCGGGTCGCCTCGGTCCAGTTCCCGCCCCGACCACGGCACCCGCGGCCCGGCGTCCTCCTCGCCGGGCAGCGGCGCCGGCACGGTCACGGTCACCGACGTCGCGGTGAGGGCGTCGAACCGGCCGACGATCTGGTTGCCCGCGGTGGACGCCACCCCGATGGTGATGACGAGCGTGGTGATGCCGAGGACCGTGCCGAGCGTGGTGAGCGCGGACCGCACCGGCCGGGCGAGGACCCCCGCGAGGGCCTCCGTCCACAGGTCCCGCGGATCCATCCACGGCCGTTCGACCAGCCCTCTTCTCCCTGTCACCGCTCCTCCGTCGTGAGGCGCCCGTCGGTGATGCGGACCCGGCGGCCCGCCCGCCGGCTGACCGCGTCGTCATGGGTGATCACGACCAGGGTCATGCCCTGGGCGCACAGATCGTCGAAGAGTTCCAGCACGGAGAGCGTGTTCTCGGTGTCCAGGTTGCCGGTCGGCTCGTCGCAGAGCAGCAGTGCCGGGTCGCTGAGCAACGCCCGCGCGATGGCGACCCGTTGACGCTCACCGCCGGACAGCCGGTCGGGCCGGAAGCCCACCCGGCGCCCCAACCCCACCTGTTCCAGCGCCAGATGGGCCCGGGCGAGCCGACCGCCGCGCCCACGTCCGGCACGCGGCCTGCGGTAGGCCTCGGCCAGCATGACGTTCTCGTCGACCGTCCGGTACGGCAACAGGTGGAAGGACTGGAAGACGAACCCGATCCGGCTCCCGCGCAGGGAAGTTCGTTCGAGGTCGCCGAGCCCGGTGGTCTCCACGCCGTCCAGCAGATACGACCCCGCCGTGGGCCGGTCCAGCAGCCCGAGCGTGTTGAGCAGCGTCGACTTCCCCGAGCCGGACGGCCCGACGACGGCCAGGTGTTCGCCGCGCCCCTCGGCCAAGTGCCAGTCCCCGCACAGCAGATAGGCCGAACGACGCAGATGCGCCTGCCGGCTGCGCGCGAAGTCGTCGAAGTCCAGACCGTTTTCGACGACACCACCGGCATCGGAGACGTCCTGCCCGACCGGCGTCCGGATCACAGGCCACCTCCGCCCGGCACCGGCGCGGTGCGCGGTGAGACGTACTTCATGCCTATCGAACGGGCATACAGGAATGGGAGGTTGTCACCTCTCGAGAAATTTTCTTCAACGGGGTGGGTGGCAGTGGTGGAGAGTTCACTGAGCGGGGTCGCGTCGCCGGCCGAGGTGCGCTACCGCATGACCATGTGGCAACGGACAGTGCCGTTCCTGCCGGCGGTCGTCGTCACGGCGGCCGTCTTCACCACGTCCGCAGCCGGGGCCGGGACAACACCTCCGGGCGGACTGCCCGGCCTGGCGGCGTTCTGGATCGTCCTGCTGATACTGACCGCCCTGTTCCCCCACCGCTTCGGCATCACCCTCACCCCGTCGTCGGCAGTGGTCCACAACCTGCGCCGCCGCACCATCCCCTGGTCGGAAATCCGGGCCGTCCAGACCGAATCCATCCTCGGCACCATGACGATCGTCCTCTACGAGGCGAACGGCCGCCGCACCCGCCTACGGGCACCCAGCACCGGATTCCTGGCCTGGGACCACCACTTCGAGGAGAAGTTCCACGTCATCGGAACGTGGTGGCTGACGTATCGAGGCCCCGACTGGAACCCGGTCCCACCCCCGCCGACCTGGCCGACCACCCCACCGACACCGGACGAGAACCCGTTCGCTCCTCCTGCTTGACGGCCGCCGGCGGGGCCCCAACACGCTGGTCAGTATCAGCCGCTGTGTCGGCGGGCCGTGCGGATGAGCGTTTCGGCTTCGGAGGAGCGGCCGGCCAGTTGACCGGCGGTGCGTATCTGTTCGTCGGTCATGCCCCGCTGCACCAGTTGGATCGCCTCATGGAGCCCGTCTCCGTTGCCCTTGTCGAGCATCGCCAGGAACCACCGCACGGCCTGGACCGGGTCCGGTGCCGTTCCCAGGCCGTCGCGGTACCAGCACCCGGCGGCGAACATCGAACCCGCGTGACCCCGCTCAGCGGCATACAGGTACCAGCTCAGCGCCTCGGTGTCCTCATCGACGGAGGCGAGCCTGTCACCGAGCACGGCGGCGGCCTGGGTGACGCCCCCGGCGACGGCTTGGCGCAGCAGACGCAGGCACTGGTCGTGGTCCCTGGCCTGGGTGTCGCCCGTGATGTGCATGCCGGCCAGGTTGAAAGCGGCGAATGCGTCGCCGGCCTTCGCAGCCGCCGTGAAGAGGTCCTCGGCTCGGCGGGCGTCCGGTTCGACTCCGCGGCCGGTGCGGTACATGAGGCCCAGCGTGCGCTGAGCCGACGGATGCCCGGCCTGTGCCGCGGCAGTCGCATAGGTCAGCACCATCGGCAGGGCGGACTCGTGGAAGAAGTCGAGCATCACACCGGCAAGAAGAGCCATCGCGTCGACGTCCCCTTCATCGGCCTGCGCCTTCAGGGGTGGGACCGCCGTGACCACCAGGTTCGCCGATTCCAGACTCCCGGCATTGGAACCGGCGATCCAGGCCGTGACAGCCGTCTTCCAGTCCCCTTCCGCGGCGGCCCGCCGACCTCGCTCGACGGACTCACTCACTGAGGGCACGGCCGCATCGCTCACGAGGACACATCCTGCCGCACGACCTCACCTCGGGAAACTGCGGGCATTCACGGCTACTTGGAACGCCGACCTGCGCGAACGGCTTCAGATCCCCACGTCGAGAACTGCATGACCAGTTCCCAGCACACCGGAGGGGGTTGCGCGCATGTGCGTCGACTCCTCGGCCCGGGCCGCCGAACCAATGCCGCTTGCCGATCACCGAAGCGTCTTGCGTAGCGACCTGCCGCCAGCGAGCCGCAGCACACACCGACACCGAGCAAAGAAGCCCCGATCCACGTTCCCGCGGACCGGGGCTACTTCACCGAGCTGATCACCACCGTCCCCCGCGTCACCAGGAAGGAGGTGGTCGTCCGTAACTCCGGCGAACACAACCGCCGGAAGATCGTGTGATCGCTGCGTCAGGAGGGTTCGGACGGCTGCACGGACGGCCAGTCGGCCAGCCGAGCGCGGGCTTCCTGCGCAATGACAGGCCACGGGTCATCAACCAAACGCACTACCGCCGACCGTGGCGAGTGCGGATGGCCTGCGACGAGCCTCCGCACGGCGTCATGCGGATCGTCGACCAGCTGTTCCAGCAGCTCAGGCGGGCAGTTGCGCTTACTGGCCACCCGGTCTCGAACCCGCCAGTCCGGATCATTGATCAGTTCGGCCAGGATCTGCGACGGCACAGTCCTGTTATGCGCGGCCCAGAAACGCATGTCGGGATGGTTGCGCACCAGGTCCCACCAGACGGGCAGCGGCATGGCTGCCCACGCCGAGCGGTTGTACTCCGCCGGGTCCTCACTCTCCCGCAGCCGGATGAACTCCTCCACGGAGGTGATCTCAGGGAAACGATCCGCCATGACAGCCAGTAAGCCACGATGTCTAGGTCAGACGTCAAGCATCACCCGACGCCAACCCGTCAACAATCAACTGACACTCGACACGGTCCCGTGGGGCTGTTGAGTCTCCGCAGTTGGTTCAGTGCGGCGCCTGGGGCTGGGCGCGAGCCATCAGCGCCGAATTATCGTGATCGCAGAATTTTGCCCGTCTCTGCGTTCCTGCTTGTGACCGCCATGGGGGTCTGACTCGCGGAGACGTACGGCATCATCGGCGACGGCTGAACCCCGCACTCCTGACGACACCAGCCCCGAACACCGGAGACACAACGACCGTGGCTCTCTCACGACACCGCATCATGGCGTGGCTGACGTTTACACTCCTCGCCACAGCGGCGGCCACTGGCTGCCAGTCCGCACCGGTTGCAGCAAACAAGCCGCCGGCAACAGCCACAACTGATACAGCTTCCACGGGAAGTGAAAAGAGCTGCCCGACAACACGGGCTTCCGGCCGGCGAACCGGTCTCGCAACCCCGCCCGAGGGGGTCTCCTGGCAGATGTTCCGCACCGTCGCCGTACCTACGTCTCCCACTCTGGGGCCGAAGAGGACCGCCGGGGACATCGCGCGCTGCTACGCACACAACTCTGCCGGTGCACTTCTCGCCGTCTTCCAGATCGGCACCCGCATTCCGCTGTCGCCGCAGTGGAAAGCGGTAGTGGCAGCGCAAACCTACGGCGATGGCCGTGAGGGCTACGTGGGTGCGCGCACCAGGCGCGAAGCCGAGGTGGGCAAGCCCCCCTCGCCCAAACCCGGCAAAATGCTGCAACCGGCCGGGTTTCGCTTCGACAGCTACTCCGATCAGCGTGCCGTCATCTCCGTCGCCTACCGGCAAGCCGGAGGTGCCCTTATCCAGGCCAATACCACCACCGTGCAGTGGCAGGGTGGATCCAGCGGAGACTGGCGCTTTGAAATGCCTCGATCCCCCGGCCCCTTCCAGAAACTCGACAGCCTCAAGGGCTACACAGTGTGGGGAGCCTCATGAGGAGCCACGGGGGTGCCTCGAACGCTGCGGCTGACATGTGGGATGAGGTCAGGCCCGCCACCGAGCTGAGCACCAAAGCGGCCAACTCAAGCACTCGCCCACGCCAACCGAGGGCGGAATGAGGTTCCAGTTGTTGCCAGGGTCAATCGGATAGGTGGATCAGCCTGCGAGGGGCTCGAGAAGTCAAACGGCTCTACGGCGGCGTAGAGGCCCGGGGTGACGTGGTGGCCGGTGAGCTGGAGTCCAAGTGCTGCAAGGAGTTGGGGGCGAACCAGCATGCCTGGACGGAGTTGTACTTCCTCCTGGAAGTCGTACACATCGGTGAGTTCCCCGACCTGCCTGAACGCGTGCCTTGTCCCGTCCGGCTTCGCCATGCGAGCACTTAATCAGGATCGTCGGCTGCCGAAGTCTCTGCTTGACGCTTGAAGTCGTAGGCGCATGAGGGCAGTTCTGTGCCCTGACGGTGTGCCATCGGCAGGAAGAGTGCCGGTCGAACTGTCCACGTGATGCGCGTGGCGACGTGGGTGACGGACACCGCCCACGGTTCCCCACGCAGGAGGGCTCGTCTCGTGTCGATGCGGTGGTCGTGGAGCCGCGTCCACGCTTTCTGAGAAGCATCAGCGTCGAGGGCCGGTGAGATGGTGCGCGGGATCGTCGACACCCGACCGTCAGCCTCGCGCTCCGAGTACGCGTCGTAGGAGCCGAACAGGGTCGGCGGCAACTGCCCGTCCGAGCCCTCCGTCCAGCACTCGCACCAGTAACCGCGCCTGGCCGTGATCCTCAGCATGGGCGTGCTCCTCGTCGTGCGAGCCCAACGGGGCCTCGTCCAGCTACCTCGGCAAGGACGGCAAATGGCATGGCCGGGTGACGGTCGGCGTCCGCGATGACGGCAAGCCTGACCGCCGTCACGTCGAGCGGAAGACGAAAGCCGAAGCGACCAAGGCCGTAAGCGAGTTGGAACGGACCCGCGACGACAAGAAGCTCCGGAAGCCGGGTAAGGGCTGGACCGTCCAGGGCTGGCTTGAGCACTGGGTCGAGAACATCGCCAAGCCGTACGTCTCCGAGAACACCTACGCCGGATACGAGGTGGACGTCCGCGTGCACCTGGTCCCGGGTCTCGGTGTCCACCGGCTCGATCGGCTGGAACCCGAGCACCTGGAGCGCTTCTACCAAAAGATGCAGAGCAACGGCAGCGCGGCCGGCACCGCCCACCACGTGCACCGTACAGTCCGTACCGCCCTCAGTGAGGCAGTACGGCGCGGACACGTGCCCACCAACGCTGTGCCGAGATCGCCAAGGCGCCTCGACTCGAAGAGGAGGACATCGAGCCGTTCACGATCGAGGAGTTCAGAGCCTGCTCGTCGAAGTGGCCAAGCTCCGCAACAGTGCACGTCGGGTCGTCGCCCTGGCGCTCGGCCTGCACTGGGAAGACTTCGACATTCTCCGCCGGCACCAGGAGGCCCACGAGCGGGAGCGCATCGCGGCCGGCACTGACTGGGAGGGCAAGGGATACATCTTCGCCTCGCTGATCGGCGGCCCTCTCAGCCCCAACACCGACTCCCACACCTGGAAGCGGCTTCTCCGGGACGCGGGCGTACGGAACGGCCGTCTCCACGACGCTCGCCACACCGCAGCGACCGTCCTCCTGATCCTCGGGGCCCCTGACGTCGTGATCGACTCGATCATGGGTTGGGAGCCAGAGCCAGCCGGTGCGGACAACAAAAACACCGGAGCGGACAAGAAAACCAACTGAGACGAAAACTGAGACGGACAACGACGAAGGGCCCCACCGCGAACGGTGGGGCCCTTCGACATCGTGCCCGGTGAGGCACTGGCGGAGGATACGAGATTCGAACTCGTGAGGGGTTGCCCCCAACACGCTTTCCAAATGTTCGTCTGGGGGTTCCGGGGCATACGGGAGCGTTCTGACCTGCGATGGAGTGGGGGTGGTCGGGACTTCTGGACAGTGCCGTACGCAGGTGAACGCAACCAGAACTGCAACCAGGGCATCTCAGCCGCTGCTCATGGTCTGCGCCAGGCGCTGAGCAGTTCGTCGGGACCGTACGCCGCATGAAGCCCAGCACAGCTGGTTCCGTTTCGGGAAACCGCCACGAGCGGCACTGGCTCGTCGGTGATCGCCGCCCGGTGCTTCTGCAGTGCGGCCAGGTCGTGGCTGTCGAGCGGGGAGTTCTCCAGCCACTTGATCGAGCCGAGGAAGAGCAACTGCTTGGCCACCGGCTGCCGGTCGGCGCCCACCAAGTCGATTTCGACGTCGTTGCTGCGGGTCCAGTAACCGCCGATCGCAGGGGCGGCGGGCAGGAGTCCGTCCGGCAGGAGGCGGGCGAGGGATTCCCGGACCAGGGGCTCGATCGCGCGGCCCCGCCAACTCGTCCACTGCTCCCTGATCCGGCTCAGTGTGAGATCTCCCCGCATCCGCTCGATCTCCGCCATGTGCGGATCCAGAAACGCGAGCCAGAACCGCAGGTAGGGGTCTGCCACTCGGTAGCGGCGTTCTTTCGACGGGCGCAGGGAGAGGGGCAGTTCGGCTGCCACCACCCGCTTCTCGGTCAGGACGTCCGTTGCCCGGGTAAGCGTGGTGTGGGCGATGCCGCCGGCGGCGCGCGCGATGTTGGTGAAGGTTCGTTCTCCGGCTCCGATGGCACGTAGGACTTCCCTGCTCATCGCCTGCGGTGGGAACTCCGCGGCCAGTGAGCGTTCGGCGGAGACCAGCAGCGCCGAGATCGGGTTGTCGAGCGAGTCGCGGAGGAACTCCCAGACGTCCGCTCCGGCCCGCCACTCCGCACAGATCAGCGGAAGACCGCCCGTGATCAGGGCGGCGTCGAAAGCGACCGCCGGCGACAGGTCGAGCATCTCGCGGATGTCGGCCGGGTTCAGCGGTCCCACGACCATTTCCCGGCCCCGCTGATGGAAGGGGCGGTCGTAGCTGTTCAGCGCCTCCATCATCGACAGGTCGGATCCGACCAGGAGGAGGAGCACGGGCTTGCGGCTGAGCAGCCGGTCCCAGGCCCGTTGCAACATCCCCTCGAACGCGTCGATTCGGTCCATGAGATACGGAACCTCATCGATGACGACCACGCTCGGGCTGTCGTCGGGCAGGACCTCGGCAAGCAGCCTGAACGCCGCATTCCACTGCTCCGGGGCCTCCTCCGAGAACAGTCCCCGCTCCGGGAGGGTGGATCTGGCGACGGCGTCGAGCAGCTCCGTCAGCTCGTCGTCCGCTGTGCCGCCCGCCGCGGTGAAGAAGAGGTGCGGCGTCTCGGTGCGCCGGAGGAATTCCTCGACGAGGCTGGACTTGCCGACCCGCCGCCGTCCGCGCATGAGGATGCACTGGCCTGGTTTCGCCGACCCGGCGGCATCATGAACCGCCTGCAGGGCGTTGCCGAGCACGTTCAGCTCGCGGTCCCGCCCGATGAAGCGACGCATGGCAAGCCTCCCGTAGGCAATAGTATCGGAAGAGATACTATCCCTGTCGATACCATCGCCTCTTTTATTCGGGCATGACGCTGTGGATGCGGGAGAGGGTGAAAACGCGCTCGGCCTCCCGAAGGTGGCACCAGGCTTCCAGGTACGGCGGGTCGAGTGCGAGGCGGCTGAGGGTGCGCACGGTCCGGCTTCCCGAGGCGGCGACGTACTCGACGGTGATGGCCTGATCGGCGTCGATGGCATGCGCGAGTTGGCGGATGTCGCTGTACGACAGGCGCTTCGCCCACCCTGCGACGATCTCCTCGGTGTCCGTGGCGAAGGGCACTCCTCCCTCGAACGGCGCCGGTTCGGGAGTCGTCGGCGGGGCGGCCAGCAGTTGGGCCGCCAGGATGCTCGGGTCGGCAGCGGTGGGAGCCTTCGCCGCGCGTGTGGCAGCGATCCGGCCGCTGTTCCTCGCGCTCGTGCCGCGTGGAGTGGGAACGGGAGCGGCGGCCCGCTGAGGCCGGGCTTTCTCGATGCGTACCGTGCCCTCGGCCGTCTCGGCGACAGGGGCGTACCCCTGGGCCCGGAGCGCGGCGAGGGTCGTGTCGATCGGGCTGCGGCTGATGAGCACCGTCGGTGCCAGCTGCCGCAGTCCAAGTTTGGCGAGCCCGCGGTGGGCGGCGAGCTCGGCCAGGAGCGCGGGTTCCTCGCCGTGGATGACGCAGGCGGCGGGGGCGATGCGCACGCGTCCGTGGCCGCGCGCGGTGTCGGCGATCAGATACGACAGCGGCTGTGGCAGGGGCCCGCCGGCGACAGCGGCCAGGTCGGCTGTGATGTCCTCGGGGATGCGGCCGGCATCCAGAGCCCGGCGGATGCCGCCGACGCTGAACCGCCACACCGATGCCGTGCCGCTGGTCTCTCGATCGGCGACGGAATCCAGGAGCGCGGTCAGCCGCGTGGACGGCGGGCCGGTGACGACGGCGGTGAGGTCGGCGCCGATCCGAGCCACTGCCGTGGCCGACGGGACCAGTCGCCGGCACTCGATGCTCAGCCCCTCCGTATCGCCGGTCCGCAGGTGGATGCCGAGAGCGGACAGGGCGCCACGTGCGAGTACGCCGAGGAGCTCGGCCTCACGGATCACGGTGGCGAACGGCGTTCCGTCCTGGGGTGACGAGTCGGCGAGGGGGCGGTGCCAGGCGATCAGTGGCCCCAGATCCGAGGCGACTCCCGCGCCCTGCCCTGCCGGGAGCTGTGCTGCTGCGGCCAACAGCCCGAGGCGGGCCTGCACACAGCCGCCGCAGGGTGGCGCTCCGGCGACGGCGGGGAGCGCTCTGTTGTCCTCGTCGCGCGCCTGGGTGGGGGTGAGCGGCAGGTTCTGCCATGCCTGGAGCAGCACTGCGAACTGCTCCGGGGGTTCCTGTTCCGCCCAGGCGTCGTATGCCTCGGTGGGGGCCACACGGTCGCCGTCCCGGCCCAGAAGCCCAGCGGCGTACGAGGTCTCCAGGGTGATGCGTACGACAGCGTCGTCGGCCTGGGCCGCCTTGCCGATCCGGGCCAGTTCACGTGCACCGATCCCGCCGGACTTCAGCCGGGCCGGTGCCGTTGCCGAGCAGGCCGCCAGGACCGAGGCGGCATGGGTTACGAAGGCCGTGGCCGCGGCCGATGCTTCGCGATCGGTCTCCGTCGGGGTGACAGATGCCGACCGGGGGCACGGTGGGACGGGCTCGAACGGGACGTGCCAGCCGGGCCCGCGCAGCGCGAGTGCCACCTCGGCGGGCATACGCGCCGGGCCGTATCGGTGCCGGTCCTGGATCAGGAGCCCCCGGTCCAGTGCCCATCGCGCACCCGGTTCGAGGTCGGGCCCAGGAAACCCGGACACGACGAACTGCGGCTGCCTCGTAGCGGCCCGCGCCAGGCGGTCGAGCAGTTTCCGGGCGGTCTCGGGGGCCTTTGCGATCACGGAGGTGATCTGCTCCGGGTCGCTGTGGTGCTCCACCACGGCGGCCAGTCGGTGCGGCTTGGCGCCCGGCGGCTTGACGCCCAGTCTCACCAGCATGCCGCGCAGTTCGTCGGAGGTCGTGCCCGCGAGCAGTTCCTCCAGCGGAGCATCCAGCCCAAGGGGTGTGTCCCATGCCTGCCGCAGCGGTCCGGTCATACGGAGCTGCCCCGCGCCGTCCGGCCAGACCAGAGCGTGATCGGCCAGCGTCTCCAGCACGGTGTCGAGTTCGCGGGTGGTTGCGTCGTCCACGACTCCCAGCAGTTTCACCAGAGCATCGCGCGATGCGTGGACCCCAAGCGCCGCCAGCGCCTCGGCCACCTGGAGGTGTGGCAGCGCGAGCCGCGGCAGGATCAGCGCCACCGATCCCGGGCGCTGAAGACGATCCGCCAGTTCCCCCAGCGAACGCGGCTCCGGAAGCGACACGGCGTCCTGCCGTGCCCCGAGCACGCGCGCCAGACGAGAGCCGTCGAGGCTGCCGAGCCATGTCGCCAGCGTGGATCGGGACTTCATGCGACGTGCACCTCGTCAGACCAGGGAGCTTCGTAGCGGGCCCGGGTTCAAGGATGGCGTATCCCCGTGATCCGCGGGTGCCGCAAGGGGCAGGTTCCCCCTTGGCGGGCGTCGGCGGCTTGTGGGCCGCCGCAATTGCGGCGCGAGAGGGCCGACGGATCGGCTAAATGTCTGAAATGGAAGCTTATAAATGCAACCAGAAATGCAACCAGTGCACGATGTCGAAGGGCCCCACCGCGAACGGTGGGGCCCTTCGACATCGTGCCCGGTGAGGCACTGGCGGAGGATACGAGATTCGAACTCGTGAGGGGTTGCCCCCAACACGCTTTCCAACTGTGGGGGTGAGGTGGCGGGGTGCATTCGGGGGCGTTCACTTGGGTTCATGGGCGGTTGGCCCGTGTGGTGAGCCCGACGCGCGGCCTCCACTGAACAACCGTGAACGGTGGTGAATGAGACGGAAACTGAGACGGGGGAGGCTGCTTCACTCTTCGCCAGATGGGGATGAGGCGGTCGGCGTCGTCCATCTGTCCGTGGGCGTCGAGCACCTGCACAGTAAACGGCCCGTTGTCGGGTTCCGGGTCCTTTCAGCACGACCTCCAGCCGCCTCCCAGGATGGAAGCGACCACTTGGTCGGTCTGCTCAAGGTGGGAGAAGTTTCGCAGTAGGCCGTGACCGGGCGGTGGGTACCGCGCTTGGGATCGACTTCGAGGGCAACATCCGTTTTCTTGTCCCAGGTGAATAGAACAGCGGACGGTCGGCAGGCACATTTTTAACCAGTTTGGAGGACAGCATGCTGTCGGACGTCACGGCTTTCCGCACTCGGAAATAATGGGCCCTCACTGATCATTCGGTGCACCCCAATGGAAGACAAGCGTGACTCTGGTACGACCCGTGGGAAATCTCGGATAAACATGCATAGAAGCCTATTGGGTCGGTCTTGCGCCCAAGTTCCGTCAAAGTTCGCCGTCACAATTTTGCCAGTCGCTTCAAAAGCGTTCGATATTGAGTGATAAATTCATCAGGTTCGCGAGGGTCGCTCCCATAGAAACAGGCGGAGTCGACACCGTGTTCGTCGTCTAGTCGGAGCTCTTTACGCAGGTGCTTCAGAAGGGTTGCGTCTACTTCGTGGCCGTCGCTGCGGTACCCGACTGTAGCGCCGTAAGTTCTCACTTTTGAGAGACCGAACAAGCCTTTCGCTTGAACCGTACGCTGTACCTTGATCCTATTTCCAGGCATTGGAGAGCCGATCTGACAGTCAAATCGAGAAAGGATTCGACGGAGTTCGCGCCATTTCAGTAGGCGGTCTCCATGCTGTATTTGCCGACTATTTTTCAGGACCCATCGAGCAATTTCTTGAACTTCTCGATCGGCGACTGAACTCCAGCCAGTTGGCACAAGACGGTGTTGAGCTACCTTCAAAACCAACTTGAACAAGTCGCGCTCTGTGCAAGTGAGAAGCACATTATTCCGGTCTAGGAAGGCTAGGGCCGAGACGAGAGCGGTACGCTTGTTTCCATTATGAAATGGATGGTTGTGGATAATTGAGTGCAGCAATGCCGCACCAGCCAGTTCGACGGTCGAGTATTTACGCTCACCGCCCAGAGAGGTGCCAGGGCGAAACGCAGCAGATTCCAGAAGGTTATTGTCTCGCACTCCGGGTGGATCAATTGGGTCCTTAGAAACTCTGAAATCCTCCACAAGAGCGTCGTGGATGCTGTGAATGTCTGCAGACGAAAGCAACTCGGCCTCTCGCTCTCGACCGACCGTCTGCCAGACGAATTCTGGTTCGTCTGTCTGCTTGCTTGACGTGGGAGTAGGAGAAGTAAGGACCGGGGAGAAAGCTCCCGCCCTTCTTAGTTTTTTGAGGGCGCCTTTAGGTAGCATGCGCGCATCTGTAGATACGGAAATTCCATATTTCAGCAGACGCTCACGCGCTTCTTGTTCCGTCACCTCCCAAGCCTGTACCCAGTATGCTAGACACTGCATCTTCTTAGCTGTGACTACCCCGAGCGTTGAGCACGCACCAGACATATCGCGTACAGGTATCGTGTCATCAATGTCTTCTAGCGACCCATAACCCGCGTCCCATAGGGTTACAAGTGCGAGATCGTAGTCAAGTCCAGCTTCGTCGGCCAGTTCTCTAATGGTCTTCACCTTGGACAACAAGGACTCCTCATACATGATTCTTTTGACCTTCAAGGTCATATTACGACTGAGGGGCCCTCTGCGCGAGGCTTGGAGAAATTGATCATTGGCAAGCCTCATCCAAGTTGGGGTTGGTGCGAGCCGAGCCGTAATGCCCAACCCTCGACGGATGAGAGTGAATACGAAAAAAGGTATATATCGGCATCAGTTTATTGCAGACTGAGCGTATGGACATCGCAGACCCCTGGGTCGCTGACCTGGGCCTTTGTCATGGAGCGGTGACGAGAATCGAACTCGCACTCTCAGCTTGGGAAGCTGCGAGCATTTGCGGTCGGCTCGGGCGTTGACCTGGGCGAATGGTCGTGATGCGGTCTTGTCGGACTCTGCCACCTTCACCGTGGTTCCCCGTTGCTCCCCGCTCGATCTGGTGCGGTTGAGGTGCGGCCATCCAGCCGACAGTCTTGAAAACCGGCGGAGGGGGTGCCGCTCCAAGAGCTGCACCCCCTCTATGGACCCGTGCGCCTGGTGGTCGTCGGCGGTCATCATTGGCCACCGTTGAGCGGCCTCGGACGGCCCAGCCTTGCCGGGTGCAGGGTCGCGCTCGACTCACGACAGACACCTTCGATGTGATCAGTCTGTACCTCAGCCGACGAAAGTCAGCCACGACGGTGGATGCGCCGACCGGTCAGGCGCGCGTGTGTCTCGCTACACCGTTACCGGCCTCAGCCACGCTATCGGGCTTGTCGTCGACCACGGTAAGCCGCGGCGGCCGGCCCGTGACGACTGCGCCGGAGCCTTCAGCTTGGGAAACTCAGCTATCCATGGGTAGCTGGTGGGTTGATCTACGACGGACCGGCGTTCCCACCTCGGCGCATCCATTGCCTAGTTCTTGCTGCTCCCCTGAGTCTCCGCTGTATCTGGCACATGAGTGACACGAGCCTCGGCTTCTTGTTTCGAAGTGCCCTTGTGGAGGCCGGGAGTTGACAGCTCCATCCAGCCATAGCCATCTACTGCGGAAGTCTGCGATGCCCTGCCTTGTTGGCGACCTTGGCGCTACGCTGCCGTCGTGACAGACGAAGAGACGAGTGATGTACCGAGTTCTGGTGAACCGCTCGAACGCGGAATCTTTGATGGGTTTTCCGGCTACACAACCCCTACTGAAGATGACTGGAAAAATGTCCTGAGTGACGGACTGATAGTTGTCGATACGAATGTTCTATTGAACCTCTATCGATACAATCAGGACGCGCGGAGCTCTCTGTTGGCCACACTGCAGAAATTCGAGGCGCGCCTTTGGGTGCCGCATCAAGTCATGGATGAATTTTGGCGTAACCGTGAGAGTGCTCTTGAAGATCCAGAAAGACAGCTTCAGCAATCTATTTCAGCTCTGAGGTCCGGCCTAGAGAAGCCAATTTCTGATCTGCGTCATTGGGTAAACCGTGTGTCCTTGGATCGGGCAAGCGCCATCCAGCTTGAATCAAAGCTGACGAGTGCGCTTGAAGACGTAATCGGCGCCATGGAAGTCGTGGTTGATAGTAGCGGAATTGAGATGGAGGCGGATACGTCAAAAGATGCAGTAGTGGCCAACCTTACTGCCTTGCTGCAAGGGAAAATTGGCGGACCTCTCGATGCGAAGGATCATGACGTTGCCGTAGTTGAAGGAAAGCGGCGCATTGAGAAAGAAGTCCCACCTGGCTATAAAGATAAGAAGAAACAATCGCGAGGCGATGATACGGAGGTGGGAGACTACCTCGTGTGGCTTCAATTGATCCATGAGGCTAAGCTAAGAGCCAAAGATGTTCTTTTGGTAACAGGAGACACAAAGGAAGATTGGTGGCGCACTCGAAACCGCATACCTTTGGGGCCTCGGAATGAGCTAACCGAGGAGCTGCTCCGCGAGGCCGGTGTCCGGCTATACATGCTGAAGCCAGATCGACTGCTCACTTACGCCCGAGACTTCCTGCAGGTCGCCGTCAGCGAAGACTCGGTGCAAAATGTGGAGATGGTAAATGCTCAGTCTGAATCCGATGAGCTATTTCGACATCTAGAACGACTGGCGGAATCAAATAGCGCCCATGCTGTTGTCAGTACATGGGTTGAAGTTGAAAAGGCGCTCCGTAGGACGCTCCCAGACGACCCATTGCAGCATCGCCGGACAACTGCGATGCAGATGATCGGAGAAATGGCACAGCAAGGTCTAATTTCTCAAGAACTGGCACGCTCCGCCAAAGAGTTGAATCAGATTCGTAATCGCATCGCACACACGGGGGAATCGGATCTAACGCAAGAAGGTGCGCTTTCGTTCGTATCTGCCGCAAGAAATCTCATCGAGACTCTGGCTGTGACGGCCACTCCTCAAGCGCAAGGGCTGCGGTTTGAGAAATCGATTATTGACCTCATTCGAGTTGCTGGGTTCGAGATGACATCTGCTGATCTTTTGGTTGACCAAAGTTACAGCTTCCGTGTTGCGAATCGTTCGCGGCCGGAATCGTTCGTTGCAATCCAGGTTAAGTATTATTCGAGCGGGTCATTCGGCGCAAAGGCGCTTGATCTGCAGCGGGAGCGGCTCTCTTCGTTGCCGGATAACGTGACCTCTCTACTCGTGGTGACGAATGCGCCTCTTGTGGAGACTGTGCAAGCCTTCAACGCCTCCGCCATTGGTGAAAGTCCAGTCACGTTGGGAGGGCGCCGCTATATGGAAGTTGTGCAGTGGAGAAATTCGGACGATGATCACCTCGTGGTGCGTGCTCTGTTGAGATCGATGCTTTGAGGCGGATCATCGATGTGTGCGCGGCCCGGGCGCCGGCCGGGCTGGAGCGGGGCGGAGACAGGAGTGCAGGCTCGGCCGGGGGCCGGGCCGCGCGCGGGGAGCGAAGCGAGCCGCCTTGAACCAGTAGAGAAAGTTGTAACTCAGTCGGTTGCGTGGGGCTGGGATTGACTTCTGTTACTCACTGGGCCGGTACGAGAGCACGGGGTCAGCCCATCCTCCGAGGCGGCGGGAGAGCCCGAATCGTGAAGGTAGCCACCAGCGTCGCGTGAAGTGGATGGCGCTGACCGAGGACCACTGTGGGCCGGAGAGGTCTTCCACGCCCCACCACGTTTTGACGGCCTTGCTCCCGTGTAGCTTCAAGAGCGGCCAGCGTGGGAGATGCAATCCGGTGAAGAACATCGAGACGTCGTCTCCGCACTTGGTGGTGTAGAAGTATCGGTCAACGTCGGTGTAGCTGGCGCCCAGACCGCAGTCCAACCCCATGGTTCCGCCGAGCCACGTCAGGGCCAGCTTTTCGCTGGCAGGGATTGACGGCACGAGCACTGGGTTGAACCAGACCTCGCTGTTGAGGCCTCGTTTGAGACCGGTCCTGACGGCCTGGGCAACAACGATGTTGGTCGCCGGACCCGTTCCTACGTTGACGAGCCACCACTTGGGCTCCCCAGAGCCGCCTTGCCCGCTCTCCCACATGAACTGCAGGACGGGCATGTGGGAGCGTCGGCTGGATGCGTAGGCGATGGTTAAGGAGCCTAGTGAGACGAGCACTGCAAGGACCGAGATCAGAATGGTCATCGTTGCCCTCCTGTACGTGCGACGAGCGCGCGTCCTCAATACCCGCTATGTCACGGCGGGACGCTTCGGCAGCCGAAGAGGTACCCAGGCGACCGCTTCAGAGTGCGGAGTGCGGCTTGAAGTCGTATGCGCAGGTTGTGAGTTCGGCGCCTTGGCGGTGTGCGAGCGGCAGGAAGAGTGCCGGTCGGACTGTCCATGTGATGCGTGTGGTGAGGTGGGTGACGGATACCGCCCACGGTTCCCTGCGCAAGAGGGCTCGTCTCGTGTCGATGCGGTGGTCGTACAGCCGCTCCCACGCTTCTTGAGAAGCATCCGTGTCGAGGGCCGGTGAGATGGTGCGGAGGATCGTCGACACCCAGATGTCCGCCTCGCGCTCCGAGTACGCGTCGAAGGAACCGAACAGGGTCGGCGGCAACCGCTCGTCCAACCCTTCCGTCCAGCACTCGCACCAGAACCCGCTCCTGGTCGTGACCCTCAGCACGGGTGCCCTCCTCGTCGTACGTCCGTGAAGAGTTCCGCGGTGACGGTGTGGCCGCCGTCGCTGTCGTGGACCACGACGCGGTGCGCAATCGCGCTGACCATGCCCAGTCCCCGGCCGTGCTCCGCGTCCTGGTCCTGGTGCTCGACCTTCGGAGCCGTACCGGCGCCCCCGCCATCCGTCACCGACAGGGCGACCACCTGCGACGACACCGCAAGTGCCAGATGGAAGCTGCCGGCCTCCCGGCCGCTGGCCGTGTGGAGGATCGCGTTTGCGCTCAGCTCGCTCACGATCAGCTCGGCGTCCTCTGCCAACGGTGAGCCGCGCAGGATGTCGCGGGTCCAGCGCCGCGCCCGGCTGACCTCTTCGGGGAAACCTGGGCAAGTGAGTCCCCAGACCCGCGCAGTGCTCGTATACTCGTGCATACAAGTTCCTTCGTGCTGGTAGGCCGCCATGTGCAGCGGGTTCGGGCTAGACGAGTTTGATGCCGTCGTGGGCGCGGATGGCCGGCGGGGATGCCGCGTCGAGTGCGTCCAGGACGCGGATCGCGTATGCCTCGTCGGCGAGTTCGGATACTTCTTCGCGGGTGGCCCAGCGCAGTGCGCGGGTCTCGTCCCCGGTGGTGGGTGTGCCGTCGGCGGCCTGGCAGCGGAAGACCAGGGAGACGATCAGTCCGGTCATGTTCTTGTAGACGCCGGTGAGGGTCGCGGGGAGTGCGATCTTGATGCCGGTTTCTTCGAGGACTTCGCGTTGGAGGGCCTCGGGGAGGGTTTCGTCTCGCTCGACGACGCCACCCGGGGGTTCCCACTTGCCGTTGTCGCGGCGCTTGATCAGGAGGGCGCGGCCGTGGTCGTCGACGATGACTCCGGCGACGCTCACGGAGTGCGGACGCTCAGTGCTCACGTTCCTCGGCCCTCCCGGCTGGCTAGGCTCTCCACCGTAGCAACAACACTCGCCCACTCGTCTAGATACCTAAAGGAGTACTCGACGTGAGTCCTTTCCGTTCCGGCCTGCTCGGTGATCTCGACCCCACGAGTGATCGTGCGGTCTTCCGGCAGATCGCCGACCAACTGCGTGAGGCGATCGATCGTGGGCGATTCCACGAGGGTGACAAGCTGCCCTCCGAAGCTGACCTCGTCGAGCACTACGGCGTTTCCCGGATGACCGTCCGCAACTCCTTCTCCGTCCTCCAGGGTGAGGGCCTGGTGCATGCGGAGCACGGCAAGGGCGTCTTCGTACGGCCCCGCCCGCCCGTACGGCGGCTCGCCTCCGACCGCTTTGCCCGCCGCCACCGCGAGCAGGGCAAGTCCGCGTTCATCGTCGAAGCGGATGCCGCCGGCAGTCACCCCCAGGTCGACAGCCTGGAGGTCAAGGAGGAGAAGGCCAGCCAGGACATCTCCACCCGGCTCGGTTCCGTACGGCGCGTGCTCGCCCGTCGGCGCCGCTACCTCCTCGACGGGAAGCCGGTCGAGTTCGCCACCTCCTACCTCCCGCTCGACATCGCGCGCGGTACGCAGATCGCCGAACCCAACCCGGGCCCCGGCGGCATCTATGCCCGCCTCGAAGAACTCGGCCACCATCTCGACCACTTCGAGGAGGAGATCCGCGCCCGGATGCCCTCGCCCACCGAGGTGAAGACGCTCCGGCTGGCCTCCGGCGTGCCCGTGATCCACCTCATCCGCACCGCGTACGACACGGAAGGGCGGGCCGTAGAGGTCTGCGACACGGTCATGGCGGCGGACGCCTACGTGCTGTCGTACCAGCTTCCGGCGACCTGATCGCGTGATGGGCGGTGGTGCGCGGGGGACGCTTCCCGAACTCGTACACCCCAACGTGCATACTCGTATAGACGAGTGGGCAAGTTGTGTGGCAGGGTGGTCCGCACGAACCCGGAGATCGGGTTCGCGGGTCGCTGCTTGTATAGATGAGTAGATAGGGAAACTTCCTTGCGTACCATCCGTGTTGAGACCGCCGCCGCGACGATCCTGCTGACCGAGGCCCCGGAGCCGAAGGTCCGCGACCGTCAGACCGGCGAGATCGCCAAGGACGCCGTCAGCGGCGAGGCGCTGATGACGCTCGGCGTCGTCTACATCGAGGAGGGCGAGTCGTCCCTCATCAAGGTCACCGTCCCCGAGGGCGGGGTGTCCGAGGGGCTGGCGCTCGGCGCCCCGGTCTCGCTCCCGGGGCTCGTCGCCCGGCCGTGGGAGAGCGTGTTCAACGGGCAGCAGCGCCACGGCATCGCCTTCCGCGCCGCCGCCGTCACCCCGGCCGCGTTCCCGGCCGTCGCCGGGGCTGCCGCCTGATGACCGACCTGACGACGCTCCTGGAGGCGGGTGGTCCCCTCGCCGCGATCGGTGGCGGGGCCGCCTACACCCGGGCCAAGCACCCGGCCGCGTACTGGTCCACGATCGGCCTGCCGATATCCACAACCCGCCTGCTCAGCTCGTACGGCTCGGTCATGGAGGCCTGCGGCCTGACCGTCGCCCCGTCCCGGCTGCGCATCCTCGCCGTCAAAGCCACCACCCGCCGCGAGGTCCGCCCCGTACCGCCGCGCCGGGGCATCATCCGACCCACCACGACCGGCTTGCGGATACGTCTGCGGCTCGCCCCGGGCCAGGAACCCGCCGACGTCGCCGCCTCCGCCGAACGGCTGCGGCACGCCTGGGGAGTTCACGCCGTCTACGTCACCACCCTCAAGCCCGGCGTCGTCGAACTCCGGCTCGTCGGCTACGACGTACTGCGCCGGGTCCGCATGCCCCGCACCCGCAAACTCCCGTCCGGCCTCCTGAAAGTGCCGGTCGCTCTGCGGGAGGACGCCACCCCGTTCGTACGCGACTACCGCACCGTTCCGCATCAACTCACCCTCGGCGCAACCCTGTCCGGCAAGTCCATGTACCTGCGCCACCTGGTCGCCGGACTCGCCCGACAGCCGGTCGCCCTGGTCGGCATCGACTGCAAGCGGGGCGTGGAACTGTCCCCGTTCGCTGCCCGGCTCTCGGCCCTGGCCACCGACCCGGACCAGGCGGCCGACCTGCTGCCCGCGCTCATCGACGAGATGGAGGAACGCTACGACCTGATCAAGTCCCGACAGGGCGTCGCCCCCAACCCCCCCGACGAGGAGATCACTTCAGACATCTGGGGCCTGCCCGAACGCGAACGCCCGGTCCCGATCGTGCTGTTCGTTGACGAGGTTGCCGAACTCTTCCTCGTCGCCACCCGCAAGGACGAGGAACGGCGTGACGAGATGGTCACCCAGCTCATCCGGCTCGCTCAGCTCGGCCGCGCCGCCGGCATCTACCTGGAGGTCTGCGGGCAGCGCTTCGGCGCCGAACTCGGCAAGGGCGCCACCATGCTCCGCGCCCAGCTCACCGGCCGTGTCTGTCACCGCGTCAACGACGAAGCCTCCGCCAAAATGGCACTCGGCGACATCGCCCCCGAAGCCGTCGGCGCCGCCTGCGCCATCGCCCCCGAACGCCCCGGCCTGGCCGTAGCGGGGGATACCTCCGGTGGCTGGTCCCGCATCCGCACCCCGTACCTGTCCCTTGGCGACGCCGCTGAAATCTGCCGCGACTCCGCGCACCTGGTCCCCGACCTGCCCGCGCTCAAGCGTTTCCAGCCGTACGCACCCGCGCAACCGGTCAAGGCCCCGGGCCCCAACGTCCAGCCGCGCCCGGCAACCAACTGACCTTTTCCGACCCCGGTTTGGCGTGACCGCCTCGCGCCAGGTCCCTACCCCTCCCATGCCCGAACCCGGAAGGAGCCGCATCATGCGCGCCCAACTGGCCCGCGTCGACGCGGTGCTCGTCCAAGCACTCATCGCCGCCGCCCTCTCCTTCGCCCACCTGCACGACATCGCCTCGGCGGCTGGACAGGACGGGTGGAAAGCGTGGGCCTACCCCATCAGCGTCGACCTGCTCCTCGTCGCCGCCTGGCGCCGACTGCGGACCGGCGAGGCGAAGGCCTCCGGCTGGTGCTGGTTCGTCATCGCGCTGACCGCATCCCTCGGCGCGAACGTCGCCACCGCCGGCCTGCTCGACCTCGGCGACGTCCCCGCCTGGCTGCGCATCCTCGTCGCGGGCTGGCCCGCCGTCGCCTTCCTCGGCGGGACCCTCCTCGCCCACACCACAACGCCCCCAGCACCCACCGACATTGAGGTCGTCGACGTCCAAGAGGAGGCACCCGAACCCCCGCCTCAGACGCCCGCGCAACCGGCTGCCATCGAGGCACCACCCGAGCGCCCCGCCGTGCCGGTCCCGGCCGCCCTGATCGAGCACGCCCGCAAAGTCGCCGCCGAGCACCACACCCGCACCGGCACCCCCATCGACACCCCGACCCTCCGCGCCCGCCTCGGCGTCCCCGCACCCATGGCCGAAGCCATCGCCGCCCACCTCACACCGACAGGAAGTTGACCCGTGCCCCTCACCTTCAACACCGCCGCCGACTACCTCGACGCGGCCCGCGAGATGGCCCGCAGCAACCGATGGGCACTGGCCCGGCTCCTCGCCGAGGAAGCTGCCGACCGGACCTCGGACCCGGCCCAAGCTGCCCGCATCCTCGCCGAGTTCCCCGCCCCGAACCGCCGAGAGGAGGACTGACGATGACCGCCAACCGCCGCTTCCGCAACGTCATCCGCATCGGCCCCGTCCAGGTCGCCACGTCCTACGACGACCGGGGCCAGGAGAAGCACACCGCCGCCTGCACCGCGCCACGCTGCGGCGCCTCGCACGACTACGACAGCCGCGCCGCCGCCGAGTTGGCCGCGCACACCCACCGCTGCCCCGTCCGCTGAAAGGGAGTTCCACCCCGTGACCGTCAGCCTGCCGCTCGTCGTCGTCCTCGGCTTCTTCGCCTGGGGAGCGGTCAAGTTCCTCGGTGTCCGTACCTGGATCGTCGTGCTGGTCGCCCTGTTCGGCTTCTGGCTCTCGCACACCTTCCTCGCCCCCGCCATCGAGTCCGGCACGCGCTCCGGCGTGGGTGTCGTAAACGGCTCACATGACTAGACGAGTAGATGAGAGAGGGTTCGTCGTGTTCCTGCCCAAGTACCCCGACAACCCGACCCCGCCGCCCGCACACACCCACACCCCGGCCGACCCGATGCCCGCACGGCGCTCGCTCCCGCCGGTCGCCGTCGACCGCAACACGGTCGTCGCCCTGATCGTCGGCGGAGTCGTCCTCACCGCGCTCCTGGCCGCCGTCGCCGTAACAGCCATCTCCGTGGCCATCGCCGCCGTGGTCCTGCGCTCGATGCTCCGCGACCACCACCGGCGCTGAACGACTCCCGGAACGACCCCTGGCCTCCGGGGCGGCGGCACACGACCAAGCATTTCGCCGCCCCGGGGCCCGTCTCTCCTGACCGAGCCAGCCAGAAGGAGCAAGCCATCTTCACCCGCCCCACCCCGGCCCCACTCCCCGAACTAGCGAACCTGGCCGCGCAAGGCACCCTCCCGGGTATCCTCCGCCAGCTCTCCGGCCTCGGCGGCTGCACCAACCCCATCCGCCTCGACGGCCACCGCACCGAATACGACGTCAACACCACAACCGGCGAGATCGGCACGGTCCTCCACCACCTCGATTCCTCGACGCTCCCGGCCGGCCAACTCCTCGTCCGCTGCAACAACCGCCGCACCACTCGCTGCGCGGCCTGCTCCGAGGTCTACCGCCGCGACACCTTCCACCTGATCACCTCCGGCCTGCGCGGCGGCAAGGGCACCTCCGAACACGTCGCCACCCACCCCCGCGTCTTCGCCACCTTCACCGCCCCCGGCTTCGGCCCGGTCCACAATCGCCGCACTGACGGCCGCCCATGCCGCTGTGGCACCCCCCACGCCCAGGACGACGACACCCTCGGCACCCCACTCAACCCGGACACCTACGACTACGAAGCCGCCGTCCTCTGGAACGCACACGCCGGTCCCCTCTGGCGCCGCTTCTCCACCTACCTGCGCCGAGAGGTCGCCAAGCGCGCAGGCCTCTCCCAACGCCGCTTCCGCGACCACGCGCGCGTGTCCTTCGCCAAGGTCGCCGAGTACCAGAAGCGAGGAGCCGTCCACTTCCACGCAGTCATCCGCATCGACGGCCCCACCGGCGGCGACACCCCACCCCCGCCCTGGGCCACCGCCGACCTGCTCACCGACGCCATCCGCACCGCGACCGCCAAAGTCCAAGTCGACGGCCCAACCATCGACGGCCGCGCCCACACCTTCACCTTCGGCCGCCAACTCGACGTCCGCACCATCCGATCCGCCGACTTCAACGACGGCCAGGAACTCACCGAACGAGCCGTCGCCGCCTACATCGCCAAGTACGCCACCAAGGGCGCCGAAACCGCGACGGGAGCTCTCGACCGCCCGCTCAAGTTCGCCGCCGAACTCGCCCACCTCGACATCAGCGACCACGCCCGCCGCCTCATCCGCACTGCCTGGACCCTCGGCGCCCGCAAGGACCTCGAACACCTCCGCCTGCGCGCCTGGGCCCACATGCTCGGCTTCCGCGGCCACTTCTCCACCAAATCCCGCCGCTACTCCACCACCCTCGGCGCCCTCCGCGACGCCCGAGCCGAATGGCGCCGCGCCCAAGCGACCCCCACGCCAACAGAACCCCACACCAACACGACATACGTCCTCGCCCACTGGGTCTTTGCCGGAACCGGCCTCTCGTCCACCGAAGCCTGGCTAGCCGAGACCCTCGAACCCGCCCTCGGAACGGAAGGAGAGCCCACCCGTGGCTGAGCCGCGAGCCCTGACCGCTGTCCCGGAACTGGCCGACCCGTCCTTGGTCCTGCTGACCGTCGAAGAGGCGGCACGGCGACTCCGTATCGGCCGTACAACCTGCTTCAAGCTCGTGCTCGCGGGCGAGATCGAATCGGTCACGGTCGGCCGCCTACGCCGAGTTCCGGCTGAGGCGCTGCCCGCCTACGTCACCCAACTCCGCCGCCGTCCCTCCGTAGCGGCCTGAGGTGGGCGACATGGCAGAGACCAAACGCACTCGCCAGCCCAACGGCGCCTCGTCCATCTACCTCGGCAAGGACGGCAAATGGCACGGCCGCGTGACGGTCGGCGTCCGCGATGACGGCAAGCCTGACCGCCGCCACGTCGAGCGGAAGACGAAAGCCGAAGTGACCAAGGCGGTCCGCGAGTTGGAACGGGCCCGCGACGACAAGAAGCTCCGGAAGCCGGGCAAGGGCTGGACCGTCCAGGCCTGGCTTGAGCACTGGGTCGAGAACATCGCCAAGCCGTACGTCTCCGAGAACACGTACGCCGGGTACGAGGTGGACGTACGTGTCCACCTGGTCCCGGGCCTCGGCGCCCACCGACTCGATCGGCTGGAGCCCGAGCACCTGGAGCGCTTCTACCAAAAGATGCAGAGCAACGGCAGCGCGGCCGGCACCGCCCACCACGTGCACCGCACCGTCCGTACCGCCCTCAGCGAGGCAGTACGGCGCGGACACGTGCCCACCAACGCGGCCGAGATCGCCAAGGCGCCTCGACTCGAAGAGGAGGACATCGAGCCGTTCACGATCGAGGAGGTTCAGAGCCTGCTCGTCGAAGCGGCCAAGCTCCGCAACAGCGCGCGGTGGGTCGTCGCCTTGGCGCTCGGCCTCCGGCAGGGTGAGGCTCTTGGCCTGCACTGGGAAGATGTCGACCTCGCCTCGGGATACGTCCGTATTCGCAAGAACCGGCTCCGCCCCAAGTACGCGCACGGCTGCGGCGCCAACCCGTGTGGCCGGAAAGCCGGTTACTGCCCCAAGCGGGAGCAGACCCGGCGCGAGCACAAGTCCACCAAGTCACGCGCGGGCCGACGCACCATCGGCCTTCCCGACCCGCTGATCAAGATTCTCCGCCAGCACCAGGAGGCCCAGGAGCGGGAGCGGATCGCGGCCGGCACCGACTGGGAAGGCAAGGGGTACGTCTTCGCCTCGCCGATCGGCGGCCCTCTCAGCCCCAACACCGACTTCCACACCTGGAAGCGACTCCTCAGGGACGCGGGCGTGCGCAACGGCCGTCTCCACGACGCTCGCCACACCGCCGCGACCGTTCTCCTGATCCTGGGGGTCCCTGACGTCGTGATCGACTCGATCATGGGTTGGGAGCCCGGGGGAGCGGCCCGGATGCGCGCTCGGTACATGCACGTGACGGGGACCATGCTTCGCAAAGTCGCCCAGCAAGTTGGCGACGCCCTTTGGGAGCTCCCGAAAACGGACTCAGAGACAAACTGAGACGGAAACTGAGACGGACAACGACGAAGGGCCCCACCGCGAACGGTGGGGCCCTTCGACATCGTGCCCGGTGAGGCACTGGCGGAGGATACGAGATTCGAACTCGTGAGGGGTTGCCCCCAACACGCTTTCCAAATGTTCGTCTGGGGGTACGGGGAGGGACGGGCGCGTTCTGACCTGCGGCGGAGAGGCCGGCCGGTGGGCCGTTGAACGGTCCCGGACGTGGGTGAATGAGACCAGGATTGAGACCACGGTGTTCGGTCAGGGTCTCGCCGGTTGAGAGGTGGATGGCAGCTGGCCGTGGCGAGTTCGAGCCTGAACCGGCGACTCCTCTGTCCCAGGCGTTCTTGGGCTACGTGGCGAAGGTCCTCCCGGCAGGCTTCCAACCCGGCACAGTCCTCAGCCTGGACACCCTGAAGAAGATCCAGCACTGCATGAATTCAGCAAGCTGATCCGGAGCCATTCCGGCGGGCCAGGGGCACCTTCGCTCCTTCTTGCCCTGTTCTGCTTCCCGAGTCGTCACAACGCTAGCTGTGACGGTTCGGATCACTTCCCAGGGCGAAGAGGGCTGCTGCGGCGGAAGCCAACGCAAGCGCGATGAACAGGCCGGGATAGCCGCCGAGCGGTCCTGCTAGCGCGGCTCCCGCGAATGGAGCTAGGGCGGATGCGATGGTGGCAGGCGCGGCCAGGAGCCCCGAGAGGCGTCCGTAGTGGGTGGTTCCCCAGCGGTCGGTGACGGCGGTGGCCTGGAGCAGGGTGAGGTTGCCGCGCACCATGCCGGCTGCGATCGCGATGCCCACGAGCAGGGGGAAGGGGCCGGAGACCATCGCGAATGCGGCGGTGGTGGTCCCGCCGAGGGCGATCAGTGTGACGGTGCGGGTGGTGACGCCGGTGCGGCGGGCGAGGGTCGCGTACAGGGTGCGGCCGAGGGTTTGTCCTGCGCCGCCCAGGCCGAGGGCCCAGGCGGCGGCGGTGGGGCTGGCGCCGCGTGCGATCAGCAGGGGCACGAGGGCAATGACGACGGCGTACATGGCGAAGCTGTTCAGCGTGAGGGCGGTGGCGAGCATCAGGAAGGGGCGGCTGCGGGTCACCGGCCCGCTGGAGCTGTCCTGTTGGGAGGGTGGCGCCGGTGCGGGTGGCCACGGTGCCCGGAGCGCGAGGGCGTGGGCGGGGATGGTGACGAGGGCCAGGAGCAGCGCGAGGACGGCGTACGTGCTGCGCCAGCTCAGGTGCTCGGCGAGGGTGGCGGTCAGCGGGGCGAAGGCGGTGGAGGCCAGTCCACCGGCGAGGGTGACGATGGTGAGGGCGCGGACGCGGTCGCTTCCCCACCAGCGGGTGAGGGCGGCGAAGGCGGGCTGGTAGAAGGTGGTGGCCATGGCCACGCCGGCCAGCAGCCAGGCGGCGGTGAAGGTGATCAGGTTGGGCGCGTAGGCGATGGCCAGCACGGCGACGACGCCCAGGGCGGAGCCGGTGGTCATCACGGCGCGCGGGCCTCGGCGGTCGATGATGCGGCCGACGGGTATGCCGGTGACGGCGGAGACGAGGAGTGCGCCCGAGAAGGCGGCGGTGGTGGAGGTGGCCGACCAGCCCGTGGCTGCGGTGATCTGCGGATTGAGGACGGGGAAGGCGTAGTAGACGATTCCCCAGCTGGTGATCTGGGTGGCGCACAGGGCGGGTAACGCGGCGCGAGGCCGTGACCGGTCTCCCGTTCCGGTCACGGCCTCGTCGGCGCGAAGGGTGGTCATCGGCGGGTCAGCAGCAGCCGTCCGCGATGGCCGGTTCCTTCGAGCCGGTGTCGGCGTCGGCCTTGACGACGTACACCTCCCAGGGTTCCTGGCCGGGGCCGTGGACCCAGACCTTGTCCTGGAGGGCGTAGCAGCAGGTGGTGTCGTTCTCCTCGGCCGTGGTCAGGCCGGCCTCGCTCAGCCGGGTGGCGGCGGCGACCACGGCCTCGGTGCTGTCGACCTCGACGCCGAGGTGGTCCATGCGGGTCGCCTCGCCTGCGGTGCCTTCGATGAGGACGAGCTTGAGCGAGGGCTCGGCGATGGCGAAGTTGGCGTAGCCGTCGCGGAGTTTGGCGGGCTCGATGCCGAAGAGCTTCGTGTAGAAGGCGATGGACTCGGCGAGGTCGGGGACGCGGAGGGCGAGCTGTACGCGGGACGTCATGGCGAACCTCCTGGGGTGGGTGGGGAGTTCAGCAGCCACCGGCGGTGGAGGAAGGGGCGCCGATGCCGATCTGGAGGGTGGACGGGGCGGCGCAGCATCCGCCGCCGGACTGCTCGGCGTTCTCCGGCTCGTCGAACAGGCCCGCGCCGCCGCACACACCCGTGTCCGGGAGGGTCAACTCGACGCGTTCGGCGGCCTCTTGGTCTCCGGCGAGGGCGGCGGTGATGGAGCGGACCTGCTCGTAGCCGGTCATCGCGAGGAAGGTGGGGGCGCGGCCGTAGGACTTCATGCCGACCAGGTAGACGCCCTGTTCCGGGTGGGAGAGCTCGTTCACGCCGTGCGGGTAGACCGTGCCGCAGGAGTGGACGTTCGGGTCGATGAGCGGAGCCAGGGCGGTCGGGGCCTGGAGGCGTTCGTCGAGGCCGAGGCGGAGTTCGGAGAGGAAGGACAGGTCGGGGCGGAAGCCGGTCAGGACGATGACCTCGTCGACCGGGTCGAGGCGGCGGTCGTCCTCGGCGACGAGGACGAGCTGGTCGCCGTCGTGTTCCACAGCCTGTGTACGGAATCCCGTGACCGCGCTCGCGTGGCCCGCTTCGACTGCTGCCTTGGCTCGCAGGCCCAGCGCCCCGCGGGCGGGGAGCTGGTCGGCGTCGCCGCCACCGAACGTGTTCGAGCCGATGCCACGGCGCAGGATCCACACCGCGTGCGTGCCGTCCTCGTCCTTGGCCAGGTCGGCGAGGAGGGCCAGGGCGGTGAAGGCGGAGGCACCGGAACCGACGACGGCCGTGCGCTTGCCCGCGTAACGGGCGCGTACGGCCGGGTCCTTGAGGTCCGGGACGCGGTAGGAGATGCGGCTGACGGCCGTCTTCTCGCCGAGGGTGGGCAGGCCGTCCGCGCCCAGCGGGCTGGGGGTGGACCAGGTGCCGGAGGCGTCGATGACGGCGCGGGCGGTGATCCGCTCCTCGCGGCCGTCGGTGGACTGGAGGTGCACGGTGAAGGGCTGCTCATCGCGGCCGGCGTCGACGAGGCGGTCGCGGCCGGCTCGGGCTACCCCGGTCACCGTCGTGCCGTAGCGGACCTTGTCACCGAGTACGTCGGCCAGGGGCTGGAGGTAGCGCTCGGCCCAGTCGCCGCCGGTCGGGTAGGTGGAGGCGTCGGGACGCACCCAGCCGGTCGGGGCGAGGAGCTTCTCGGCGGCCGGGTCGGTGACCTCGCCCCAGGTGGAGAACAGGCGGACGTGCGACCACTCGCGTACGGCGCTCCCGGCGGCCGGGCCGGTTTCCAGGACCAGGGGTTCGATGCCGCGCTCGACGAGGTGGGCGGCGGCGGCCAGGCCGATGGGGCCGGCGCCGATGACCACAACGGGCAGATGGTCGGTGGTGAGCGCGTTCACTGGGTTCCCCTTTACTTCGACGTTTGTCGATGTTCTGCTCGGCCAGAATGACACCTGAATCGATAAGCGTCAACATAGACATCCATCGAATCTGGGTGGATGGTGAACCCTCGCCAGGCTGGTTCGACGTATGTCAACATAGATGCATGTCGAATACGAAGGTGCTGCCGCTGCTGGAGCCCGAGGTCTCCGAGGCCGTGGCACCGTGCTGTCCTCCGCTGACCGAGCGCCCCTTCACAGCTGGGGAGGCCGAGACGGCCGCGCGGATGTTCAAGGCGCTCGGTGATCCGGTGCGGCTGCGGCTGTTCTCCCTGGTTGCCTCGCACGAGGGCGGCGAGGCTTGCGTGTGCGACATCTCCGACGTCGGCGTGTCGCAGCCGACCGTCTCCCATCATCTGAAGAAGCTCAAGGAGGCCGGGTTGCTCACCTCCGAGCGGCGCGCCACCTGGGTCTACTACCGCGTCGAGCCGTCCGTCCTGGCCGCGATGGGCAAACTGCTGACCATTGTGCCAACCTCGGCCTGAAGGCGACCGGCAACCGAGAGGGGCGCACCGTCGCGGTACGTCGCCCCCCGGCGCTCGCGGGCGCGGAGTGGCCTCCGCGCTCCGCAAGGCGTTGATCGACTCCACCGAGGCCGCCGGGATCCGGACCATTCGGTCCGGGATCTTCCCCGAGAACACCGCCACCGTCGCGCTGCACCAGCGTGGCGGCTTCCGCGGCATCGGCACGTGCGAACGCCTGGGTCGGCATCACGGCCGCTGGCGGGACGCCGTGCTCATCGAGCACCGCAGTCCCACCATCAACTGAACGCCGGAGACCGCGCTTAGGCAGCTTCGGCAGGCTGGGGGTTCCAGAGCTGCGTGTACCGCTCCACCTCTTCGGAACTCAGGTCGTTGTTGCCCTCGGTGCGCACCAGGGTGGTGTCCCAGGGCTTGTTGCCATCGGGGCGCGGGGTGAGCAGCACGCCGAGGGTGGAGCTTTGTTCGGCCAGGCCGGTCTGCTGGTGGAGCTGGTGATGGCGCAGCAGTACGTACGACTTGAAGGCGGCTTCCACCTCGGGGCCGAAGCGCGCGGTGCATCCGAAGATGAGCTGGCGGGTGCCGTACGGGTCGATGGAGCGGCGCCAGCGCCACTTGGTCTCGCCGTCGGGCACCTCGCGTACGTCGGCCAGCATGTCCAGCAGCAGTTGTCCCCACTCGGCGCGCGATCCGACCGGCAGCTTGTCCAGGTCGGAGAGGAGGAGCTGCCTGTTGGGCTCGCTGATCTGCGTTCGGATGGCGCTGGTGGCGACGTCCTCCATGATGATGCGCATGACCCGGTGCGCGTGGTCCGACCCCACCGGGGCCTGCGGGAGCAGCGGGGTGGAGTAGGAGGTTCCGCCGAGTGCGGCGACCGCAGGGTTGAGGGGGCCGGGAGGTGCAGCGGCGTCGGCCGCGGCGAACTCGTAGTACCGCACGGGCTCTTCGCCCAGGGCTACGGGAGGTTCGGCGGCGGCGCGGAAGAGGTAGTCCAGGACGGCGGTGGTGGAGCGCAGTTGGTCGAAGAGGAAGTCCCAGTCCCGCCGGGTCAGGGCGACCATGGGGATGCCGATCGGCTCCAGCGAGCAGATCGTGCCCTCGGGTATCTGCTCGTGGTCCAGCAGGAAGACCCCGATCCACTCGTAGGCGTTGCCGTCGACGGACAGCGTGCGATCACGGCCGTTGGTCATGTTGGCGGGCAGCAACCGCAACTGGCGTACGGTGCCCTTGGCTTGGCGCACGGCCTTGGTCGCCACCTTCTGGATCCAGGCCACCTCGCTGTCCGCGTCCTTGGGCCGGATCGTGCGTGCCTTGACCTGGATCACCGCTCCGCGTCCACCGGCGAGCAGCAGCCTGTCACCGAGCTCGCGTCGCCCGGAGCCCTTGCTCGCGTAGGCGGGCTGGAAGACGAAGTCGGACAGTCCCCAGGTGGCGGCGGCGGTGTGCGCCGCCACCTCGGCACCTGTGCCGTGCTCCACGCCGGACGGCAGGGGCAGCGCCGGACGTATGCGCCGCACGTACTGCCCGTTCGCGGTCTCCACGATGAGCGTGAACGCGTCGGGGTCGTCGTCCTGGATGAACCGCCACAACGCGGGAGAAGCCTGATCAGTCACGTCCTCTATTAGACGCAACGTACGGCAGCCGACGCCTGCCCTTTTCTCGTAGTACGTGTCACTCGGCGGCTTTCCGACCCGACATGAAGATGACCGCCACCAGCGCCAACCCGACCACGGCACCGACGAGTTGCATGCCGATGAACCCCAGGACCGAGCCCGGCGCGATGCCCGCGAAGGTGTCGGTGAAGGCGCGGCCGATGGTCACCGCCGGGTTTGCGAAGGACGTCGACGAGGTGAACCAGTACGCGGCGCCGATGTAGGAGGCGACGGCCACGGGCGCGAACTGGAGCCGGTCGGCGCGTGCCAGGCCGAAGATCAGCAGGACCAGACCGGCCGTCGCGACCACCTCACCGAGCAACAAGTGCCCCGACGAACGGTCGTGCGTGGACCACTTCACCAGCGGCTCGGCGAACATCGCGTCCGCCAGGATCGCGCCCGCGATGGCGCCGACGATCTGCGCGGGCAGATAGACGGCCACCTCGCGCAGGGTGACCCCGGCGCCGCCGCGTCGCGCGGTCCACCACTCGGCCAGGGTGACGACCGGGTTGAAGTGGGCACCGGAGACCGGGCCGAGCAGGAGGATCAGGATGCCGAGGCCGAAGACGGTGGCCGTGGAGTTGGCGAGCAGCTGCAGGCCGACGTCCTTGGTGAGTTCGGTGGCCTGGATGCCGGAGCCGACCACGACCGCCACCAGCAGGGCGGTGCCTATGAGTTCGGCGGCGGCCCGGGCGACCAGGGGAGTACGCGGCGGAGTGGCACCCGGCGCGGACCCGACGGTGCCGGGTGCCGGAGCGGGTGTCGCGGACTGCGCGGTCGGGGCGGCTTCGGCGGCGGTCATGGGCAGGCCCTCTTGTTCTCGGCGGCGGCGCGCGCGGACTCGGCCAGCTCGGCGAACTGGCCGGCGAGTGACGCGAGGACGTCGGGCTTGAGCCGGTAGTACGTGTACCGGCCGCACGGTTCCGTCTCGACGACCCCGGCCTCGCGCAGCACCTTCATATGGTTGGAGAGGTTGGTCTGCTTGGCACCGGTCTCCTCCACGAGGTGGGTGGTGCACAGCGTCTCTTTGGCGAGCAGGGTCACGATCTGGAGCCTGAGCGGGTCGGCCAGAACCCGGATCAGATCAGTGTCGACTGACGTCAGCATGGACTGATACTTTCATATCAGTGGTGGCTGACACCATCAGGTGCTGATGTCAATCGCGCCTGATGCTGCCTGATCCCGTCGTGAGACAAGAGAGAGACCTCTGATGTCCGACAAGCCCTCCGTGCTGTTCGTCTGCGTCCACAATGCCGGCCGTTCCCAGATGGCCGCCGCGTGGCTGACCCACCTGGCCGGGGACCGCGTCGAGGTCCGCTCCGCCGGCTCCAACCCGGGCGCCAACGTCAACCCGGCCGCCGTCGAGGCCATGGCCGAGGTCGGCATCGACATCTCCGCCGAGGTCCCGAAGATGCTCACCGTGGACGCGGTGAAGGAGTCCGACGTCTGCATCACCATGGGCTGCGGCGACACCTGCCCCGTCTTCCCTGGCAAGCGGTACCTGGACTGGGACCTGGAGGACCCGGCGGGCCAGGGCGTCGAGGCCGTCCGTCCGATCCGGGACGAGATCAAGGTGCTGGTCGAGGGCCTGATCAAGGAGATGGCGCCGGAGCCGCAGGCATGAGCACGGCGACGGACACGACTGCGGACGTACGCAACGTCATCGTCATCGGCTCCGGCCCCGCCGGGTACACGGCCGCCCTCTACACCGCCCGCGCCTCGCTGAAGCCGCTGGTCTTCGAGGGCGCGGTCACCGCGGGCGGCGCGCTGGTGCAGACGACCGAGGTGGAGAACTTCCCCGGCTTCCGCGACGGCATCATGGGCCCGGACCTGATGGACAACATGCGGGCCCAGGCCGACCGCTTCGGCGCCGAACTCGTCCCAGATGACATCGTCGAGGTCGACCTCACCGGCACGGTCAAGACCGTCACCGACAGCGCGGGTACGGTCCACCGCGCCAAGGCCGTCATCGTGGCGACCGGCTCGCAGCACCGCATGCTGGGCTTGCCCGGCGAGGACGCGCTCTCCGGCCGGGGAGTCTCGTACTGCGCGACCTGCGACGGCTTCTTCTTCCGCGAGCACGACATCCTGGTGGTTGGCGGCGGCGACACGGCGATGGAGGAAGCCACCTTCCTCTCCCGGTTCGCCAAGTCCGTGACGATCGTCCACCGCCGCGATACCCTGCGGGCCTCCAAGACCATGCAGGACCGCGCCCTCGCGGACCCGAAGATCTCCTTCGCCTGGAACAGCGAGGTCGCCGAAATCCGCGAGGACGGCGGCAAGCTCGCCGGGCTCGTCCTGCGCGACACCGTCACCGGCAAGACCTCCGAACTCCCGGCCACCGGCCTGTTCGTCGGCGGCGTAAGTCTGGCCGCCGACTCAGCCGAAGGCGAGTTCACGGAAGGCGTTGCGGATCTCGGTGAGGGGCTGGCGGTCGCGGGTGTAGTAGAGCTTGTTGGTCAGCAGTACGGCCCAGCGCCCCTGGTCGGGCGAGATCCACATGCCGGTTCCGGTGAAGCCGTAGTGCACCCAGACATCCTGGGTCGACTTGGTACCAGGAGCTGGGTGCCAGAACAGGCCGCGTAGGGGCTCCAGTCCACCAGTCTGGATCGTCAGCGATTCGGTTGCCCAGGCTGGACCGAAGCCAACCTGCTCAGATGCGGAAGTGTCGCTCAGCATGTATCGCAGGAAAGCGGCGAGGTCGTCGAGGACGGTGAAGGCGCCGGCGATGCCGCACACGCCGCCAAGGAGCCGCGCGGAGAAGTCGTGGGCGACGCCTTTGAGGTGAATGCCGGTGTCCTCGTCGAGTTCGGTCGGTGCACACCGTGCGGCGATCTCGGAGGGCAGGGGTCCGAATCGGGTGGTGTTCATGGCGAGCGGCTGCCAGGTCCGTTCCGTGGCGAGCCGGTCGAGGCGCTGGCCCGAGAGGTGTTCGGCGAGGTAGCCGAGGATGAGGGCGGCCCGATCGGTGTATTCGACGGCCTCTCCGGGCTGTCGGTGTAGTGCTTCCCTCAGTACGCCGTCGCGGATGTCCTGCGGGTCCGTGCCGTAGAGGTTTCTGAGCTGGGCCCGCAGGGGGACGCCCGCCATGTGGGTCAGCAACTGGCGGGCGGTTGCCGATCCGAGCGCGTGGCCTTCGACCTCGGGCCAGAAGGTACCGAGGGGAGAGTCGAGGTCGAGCTTGCCTTCCTCCCAGAGGGAGCCGATGGAGGACCACACAGCGAGGATCTTGGTGAGGCTGGCAGCGTCGAAGACGGTGTCGGGCCGCATCGGCACGTCCGGTTGCTCGGGGTCGAGGACACCTGCGGTGCCATGGACGTGAGTTCCGGCGGCGTCTCCGACGGCCCATACAGCGCCGGGGTAGACCTTGTCGCGGACGCCTTCGCTCAGGAGCTGTTCGATGCGGTCGGTGCGGTACGTCATGGTCTCCCTGTTCGCAGTGGGCATCCCGCCGGTCAGCGTAGTGACGCGGGTGGGATGAGTGGAGGAACGGCGTGCGGGGCTGCCCTCGCCCCGCCGGATGGCCCGGTTTCCGGACCTGCTCAGGAGAGTTGGTGGCCGAGGTCGATCAGAGCTTGTGCGGCAACCGACAGTGGGTAGCGAGCAGCGTTCGCGTAGCCCGCCTGCCGCAGCGCAGACATAAGGCAGGTAGAGGTTCGCAGCCGATCCAGATCGCGGGCGAGAGCAGCCGAGTTGGTGAAATCGGTGGCCATTCCGGAGGCGGCGAGGGCCTCGTTGAGGCCGGGTACAGGTTGGTACAGGACAGGCAGGCCACAGGCTTGGGCCTCCAGCGCGACCAGGCCCATGGCCTCCAGGGTGGTCGACGGCATGACCAGTACGTCGTGCTCGGCGAACACCTTCCACAGTTGTGGACGGGGTAGCCACCCGAGGTAGTGGGCCCTCACGCCGGCCCGTTTCAACAGCGGGGCCAGGGCGTGGAATTGGGCCCGGGGCGCGGCGATGCTCAGCTCGACACCTGGCACAGGGGCCAAGCTCTTGATCAGGGCCGCCACGCCCTTCTCGGCGGTCAGCCGTCCTGCGTACAGCAGTCGTAGGTGGCTGGTGGAGGCGTGGGTTGGTCGGGGCGGCGGAGCGGTGAGCAGGTGGTCGGGGATGCCCCAGGGGATGTGGGTGATCTTCCGACGGTCGGTCTGCGGCGCGAGCTTGAGCAAGCGGTCGGCCATTGCCTCTGTCGGTACGACGATGGCGTCGGCGGCTCTCACGGTCTCGCGCAGGACTCGGAGTTGATCGCGATGGGCCTCGGCGAAGATCAGGTCGGTGCCGTGGACCAGAGCGATGCGGGGATGCAGGGGCAGGGCTCGGATCAGGGCTGGGGTGGCGCCGAATGTCAGGTGCTGGAGGTGCAGGACGCCGATCTGGTTTGGGTCGATCGCGGCTCTGAGGGCCCTGCGTAGGGCTGTGACGTAGCTGCCGAAGGCCGGGCCTTCCAGGCACTTGCCGGCCACGGGTAGCAGGTCGAGCCCAGCGGGGAGAAGACGCCTCGGGTTGGACGGGCCGAGCATGAACGCCCGTGCGGGGATAAGGGGGCACTCGCCCGTGTAGAGGTCGAGGAAGAGTTCGACGCTGCCGCCCGGACTTCCGGCGGGCAGGTCCAGCAGGGTGGCGGCCAGTGGCCCGGCGGCTGGGCGGGGACTCACAGGACTCCTCCGGGGATCTCCTCGTAAAGGCGGGAGATGTCGATGCCGTCGGTCGCCGCGTACTTGGAAAACTGCTGCTGGTAGCTGGCCGGCGTGCCGAAGGCGGTGAGGAAGACGAGCTTGCCGAAGGTCATCCCCGGATAGACCCGGACGGGCTTGGCGGCGCGGATCTCCAACGTCCAGCGAATGGCGTGGCCTTGGTGGCCGAGCGGGGCGGAGACATGGACCCAGATGCCGAGTGCGCCGATGGTCCGATCGCCGTTGAGCATCTGCGCGTACGCCTCCGAACCGGTCTTCTCCAGCGTGACACCGAGGTAGAGCACCCCCGGCTTCAGCACCAATCCCGCTACAGGGATGGTCTGTTCGACGAATGCGGTCGGGGCGGCGGCGTCCAGGTCACCGGTGCATACGCGGAGCGTGTCGCCGAGCCGCCAGTCGTAGGCGTTCGGGGAGAGACGGGCGGGATCGTACGGGTCGATCGTGATCTCGCCGGTCTGGAGGGCAGCGCTGATCGCGGGGCCGGTGAGGATCACGAGGCGACCGCCTCTAGCGGGGCGACGTCCCGCCAGAACTTCGACGGCTGCGGGCCTGTGGCCGTCTGGTACTTGCCTTGGTAGGGGTCGATTTCACCGGTGGAGACGAAGAACATGATCTGCGCGATCTTCATGCCGGCGTACACCCGTAGCGGACGGACTGGCGAGAGCATCAGCGTCCACTGGCCGTGGAAGCCGATGTCGCCGATGGGGGCGGTGATTTCGACGAAGAGGCCGAGCCTGCCGACCGAGGAGCGGCCGAACAGCAGCGGTACGAAGGAGTTGGAGCCGACCTGTTCGAGGGTGTGCCCGAGGTACAACTCGCCGGGTTGGAGTACGTATCCGTCCGTACCGATTTCCATCTCACGCGTGAGGTTGGGGCGGTGGGAGTCGATAACGGTGTCGGCGTAGGTCAGCAGGGTGGGACCGAGGCGGACGTTGTAGCTGTTGGGGTTGACCTGTTCCAACTCGAAGGGGTCGATGGTCAGGCGACCGTCGCGGGCAGCGGCGGTGATCTCTGGCCCGGTGAGGATCACTGCTCGCCTCCCTCGGTGGCGCCGCCGGGCAAGGCGGTAGCCAGGAGACGGCGTACGGCTTGGCTGAGCCGGAGTCCGGCTTGATGCGTTCGACCGTCCAAGTGGCTGTCGGCGAGGTAGCCCGTCGTCAGCACGCTGCTCATCGCCGACGGAAGGGGCGTGGGAGCAATGGCCAACGGGCCGACACATTCAGCGAGTTGCCTGAGCAGCTTGTCGTGGTCCTGGGCCTGCTCGTCAGGAAGGACGGCGTGGACGAGGTGGTTGTCGAAGGGCTCGATGGCCAACAGGTCGCCGAGGGTGAGTACTTCGCCGAGCGGTACGGAACGGAGGGCGGTCTCGTTGAGGATGACCGCGTCCGCGCCGAGGCCGGAGTGGAGTCGGCTGGCGATCTCTCCCAGCAGATAGCTGCGGTCCAACTCCCTATTGCGATAGGGCTCGTTCACGGTGCCGAGCGGACTTGCCAGCTTCTGGCTAACGCGGGAGATCTTCTCCTGCACCGTGGCGAGGTCTTCGGGAACTACGGTTGTGTTGGGAAAAGTGCATGTGCGAGCGGCCCAGCCGCTGCCAACGGGTTCTGCGGTGGCGTAACCGATGCCGAGTTCGCGTCCCTTAACGACCAGGGTGTCGCCGATACGCACGGGGCCGTAGGTGTCGCTGTGGCAGTGGCCAGCGAAGATGACGTCCGCGAACGGGCAGGCTGCGGCCAGCTTCAGGTCCTCCTCGAAGCCGGAGTGGGAGAACACGATCCAGGCGTCGGCTCGGTGGTGGTTCTCCAGCATCACCTCACGCAGGGCATGAGCCGGGTTGGTGACGTGGTGGCCGTTGCGGTCGCGGGTGGGGATCGTGTTGAACGCCTGGGGGCCCATCACCGCAGTGATGGCAACCCGTTGACCGCCGATCCGCTTGATGCGTACTCGGTCGAAGAGGGATTTGCCGTTGGCGTCGGAGGCGTTGGCGCACACGGTCATCTCGTGCAGCCCTGGCTCGAAGTAGTGCGGCCAGCCGTGATTTCCGGGCGCGAGTAGGTCGTACAGGCTGGTGAGGATCTCGCGCTCGATCTGGCCCTTGCCGAAGCGGTAGTAGCCGCTCCCTTCGAAGAAGTCGCCGCAGTCCACGATCAGGCTCTCGGCCCTGGCGGTGTGGAGGTGGGTGAGCATCGGCGTGGCCGCGTCGAAGGCCGAGTGGACGTCGGTCGTAGCGATGATCTTCCGTAAGTGTCGGCTCATGGGGTGACCTCGCAGATGTCGGCGCCGAGGGCGTGCAGTTTGGTGGGCAGATCGGCGTGTCCGCGGCGGAGTTGGTCGAGGCCGCCCAGCGTGGTGACACCGCGTGCGGTGAGGCCGGTGATGAGCAGGGCGGAGCCCGTGCGGATGTCGGTGGCCTCCACTCCGGTCCCGGTCAACTGCTGCGGACCGGTGAGACGGCACTTGGTGGGCGACAGGTCGTGAATCTCGGCGCCGAGGCGGGCGAATTGGGGCAGTAGGTTGCCGTGGCGGCCGGGGTTGATGGTGTCGGAGAAGAGATGGGTGCCGGGGCGGGTGAGGGCCAAGGCCATCAGGGGCGGTTCGAAGTCGGCGTCCAGGCCGCCGGGGGCGAGGGAGGCGACGGCTCGTAGCGGCCGGCTGGTGGGGCGGGTGTCGTGGGCATGGATGGTCAGTACGTCGTCCTCGGTGCTCGCGGGCACGCCGAGCTGTCGTAGAGCGCTGACCAGGGGAACGACGTCCTCGCCGCGTACGCCGCAGATACGTGCCTCGCCGCCCGTCACTGCAACGGCACAGGCCAGCGTGCCTGCCTCGATCTTGTCGCCGGGCACCTTCCAGGCGATGGGCTCCGGAGGGGCAGACGGTGGGGGTGCGAGCGAGAGGAGGGACTCGCTGACTCGGCACTGCCATCCGGCCAGCCGTAGCGCCTCTACGACGCTGAGGACTTCCGGCGAGAGGTTGGGTCCTCCCAGCCGCAGTGGCCGTCCGGCCACGACGGCGCGCAGGACGGCGGCGATGGTCGCGCCTCGGGAGCGGAAGGGCAGCATGATCGAGACCGTTCCGGTCCGTGCGGGGGCTGCTTCCACGAGGTAGCCCCGGTCGTCGATGGTCGTACGGTCGCCGAAGTGCTCGTAGACCGTGAAGTGTTGTTCCATGCCGCGTTCCCCGATCCGGCATCCGCCTGGCCAGGGAAGTCGGGCCCGTCCGTATGCACCGAGCAGCGCTGGTACGAGGTAGTACGAGGCTCGGATGCGTGCGGCGGTTTCGGGGTCGGGCCCAGGTTGCGGCCTGTCGCTGGGCAGGATGACCGCGGTGTGCGGATCGGAGACGGGGCGGGCTGTGTGCCAGCCGGACTGTTGGAGCAGGGTGAGCATCGTTTCGACGTCGGTGTTTGTCGGGACGTTGCCCAGGTGCACTGGGCGGTGCATGGCCGCGGCGGCGGCCAGAAGTGGCAGGGCTGCGTTCTTGGACCCGTCGACAGTTACGGAACCGGCAAGGGGAGTGCCGGGCCGGATGGCGACCACTTCGGCGGCGACTGGGGGGATCCGTACGGCTGTCAACCGTCAACTCCTTTGCAGGGGAAGGCATCGTGAGGGCTGGTCCGGGCCGCTGACCTTGAACTCGGCCCAGCACCGCTTGCCGGATGGCAGTGGTTCGATCCCGTGGCGGTCCGCGAGGGCGGCGACGATGAACAGGCCGCGCCCGCCTTCCTCTTCCGCGTCCGGCAGTCCGACCTGTGGGGCCTTGGAGCTGGCATCGGTCACCTCGATCAGCAGGCGTTCGTCGCTCAGACAGGCGCCGGCCGAGATGGGGCCGTGGCCCGCGTGCCGTACCGCGTTGGCGAGCAACTCAGCAGCGACCAACTCCGCTGTCTCCAGGAGTTCCTGATCGAGAGAGGCGTCCCAGGCCCGTATCCCGATCGCGAGCTGCTGCCGCGCGGAGCTGGCGGCAGCAGGTGTGCCGTGAACGGGGAAATGGATCTGATGCGCTTCCATGAGCGGCCTCCTGGATCGGTGTGGCAGCTCCACGCAACCGCTTCGGAGGCAGGCGGGGCCACGCCGTGTGCCGGCGCCGCATGACTTATGCAGGAGCTGCATCGCGGTCAATTGCCGCTCGGTTAGGCTCGGTTGAGCAGGCAGGATCGGCGACGGCAGAAGGGGCCGTGGCACAGATGGCCGAGGCACAGAGTGAAGCGAGACGGATCGGCGAAGTGATCCGTCAGGCCCGCGTGTTACAGCGGCGTTCGCAGACGGAGGTTGCCGCCGCCCTGGGGTACCACCAGTCGAAGGTGAGCCGTCTGGAGAGCGGCAGGGGCACCGAGGACGTGCGCACGCTGCGCGAGATCGCGCAGGTGCTGGACATTCCACCGCACCGTCTAGGTCTCGCCGCCTCCTCCGACACCAGCCCCGCCGACCCCGGAACAGAGGACATGCACCGCCGTACCTTCCTGGCCGCGAGCGTCGCAGCTCTCGCGGCTCCGCCGTCGTCCACCGCAGCCCATTTCGACCTGGTACAGGTCCTGCTGCCAGGCACGATCCCTGCTGCCACCGGGCAAGCCCTGGACATCGACGAGCTACGGGACCGGACACGGGACGTACGGCGGATGTTCTGCACGTGCGACTACACGGATCTGGAACGGACGCTGCCGGGTCTGATCACCGACCTGCGCCATACCGCCGGCGGCTCATCCGGCTCTGCGGAGGCGTCCGGGTTGCTCGCCACCGCGTACCAGACGTCGGTGAGTCTGCTGCTGAAGCGCGCTGATCAGGGCAACGCCTGGCTCGCGGCCGGTCGGGCCATGGCCGAGGCGGAACGGTCGGGGGATCCCATCGTCCTCGCCGCCAGTGTCCGCGTTCACGCCCACGTCCTCGTGCGCGAGAAGCACACTGCCCCGGCCGTGAACATGGTCCGCCACACTGCCGACCAGCTCACCGGTTCCTACGACCAGCGCTCGCCCCGGTATCTGGCAGCGGTCGGCCTGTTGTTGCTGCGCGGGGCGACCGCCGCCAGTAGAAACGGCGATCGCGCCACCACCCAGGACTTCCTCACCGAGGCCAAAGAGGTGGCGCGCTACGTCTCCTTCGACCGACCCGACGCCTGGGCGAACTTCAGCCCCACCAACGTGGCCTTGCATGAGATCAGCGCGGCCGTCTCCTTCGGCGACGCCGGCATCGCGCTGGAAACCGCGCGGCCACTCATGCGGCGCCACATTCCCGTCCCTGAGCGCCGGGCCGCGCTCTGGGTGGAGACCGCCCGCGCCTACAGTCAGCAGGGCAGACTCGCCGACGGCTACCAGGCCCTGCGCATCGCCGAGAGCTGCGCGGCCCAGGACATCCGCCGCCCGGCCGTACGCGAACTGGTCGCCGACATGGCAGCCCGCGACCGGCGCCGGGCACTGCCCGAGCTGCACCACTTCAGCCGCCAACTGGGAGTGCCCGCGTGAGTGACCAGCCCGACAAGCCGTTCCTCCAGATCGTCGTCTGCGCGGCCGGGGTCGCCGCCGACGTCGGCAAGCTGATCACCGCAGCGCACGAGCGGAACTGGGACGTCGGTGTCGTCGCCACCCCGCAAGGGCTCGGCTTCCTCGACGTCGACGCGATCGAGGCACAGACCGGTCTCCCCATCCGCTCGGCCTGGCGGACACCAGACCAACCGCGCCCGACCCGCCCCGCAGACGCGATCGCGGTCGCCCCGGCCACCTTCAACACCGTCAACAAATGGGCCGCCGGGATCTCCGACAACCTCGCCCTGGGCATCCTGTGCGAAGCCCCCGCCATGGGCGTACCGGTCGCCGTGCTGCCGTACCTGAACTCCGCCCAGGCTGCCCACCCCGCGTACCGGCAGAGCCTGGAGCGGCTGCGCGAGATGGGCATCCTGATCGGCAGCTACGAGCCGCACCGGCCGAAGGCCGGCGGCGGTGCGGACCGCTTCCGCTGGGAGGAAGCCTTGGACCTGCTGGAACCCCGGCTCGCTCGGTAACCGCAGCCAGGGGTGGTCAGGATCCAGGTAGTAGTGCCATGACGGTGGATTGGACGAGTTGGGCTGCGGCCAGGAGGTTGGGGAATCCGCCGCAGCGCTCGACGAGGTTCTGGAGCATGTAGCGCAGGGTGCCGGGGTCGCGGTCGGGTTCGTCCAGACGCGGGGTGATCATGGCGAGGTCGCGCAGGGCGGCGTCCACCTCGGGGTATTGGCCGCGTAATTCTTCCAGGCGCCGTCGGAGGTCGTCGATACTGTCGCGGGCTTTGTCGACGGCTTCGTTGGTGATGTTGTTGGTCTGGCTGACGTTCTGGGAGAACGCCGCGGCTTGGGCGGGTCCCGTCATGTTGCCGGTGTTGATGATGCCGAAGTTGGGTCCGTTGGGAACTGGGTCGGGCTGGCGGCGGATGGCCATGCGAGGCTCCTGGTGGGGGCGCGGGTCAGTTCTTCTGGGAGGGGTTCTGGGAGAACGGGGCGGCCTGTGCGGGGCCGATCATGGTGCCGCCGTTCATGACGCCGAAGTTGTAGATCGCGGTGGCCTGTTGCTGGTAGGCGGCGATGTCGACGTTGTGGTCGCGCAGGAAGATCTCGGTGGAGTCGAAGACGCGGCGTTGCATCATCTGCACGTAGTAACGGGCGTCGTCATTGGTGTGCATGTCCTCGATCCAGCGGACGCTGTAGACCTCGCGGAGGCTGACCGGTCCGCTGCCCGTGTCGAGTTCGGGGCGTTTGCGGGCCTTGCGACGGATGAGCCTGTCGAGGCCGACGTAGACGTCACCGAGGGCGTTGAACGCAGTGCGGCCGAGCCATCTCAGGCTGCGCGGGTCGGCGGGCTTGAGACCGGCGACCTTCGGGTTGAGCGGGGCCATGATGTGCGGCCGGACGGTGACGCGCAGAAAGCCGCCCTGGTAGGCGAGGTGGACCAGGACGGCGGCGATGAGATCACCGTTCCAGGCGGTGACCCGGGCCCAGATATAGCGGCGGGCGATCTCCTCAACGGGCTTGTCGCCAATGTTGTCTTCGGCGAGGGCGTGCAGGGTGCGCCAGGCGTCGTCGTCGATCTGGTCCCAGCGTTTGTAGTGGATGCCGGCGATGCCGATGACCTCCATGCGTGGGATGGGGTGATCGCGGTGATGGGCGGGTGCCGGGTCGTCCAGTCGGCGCGCGACATGCGTGTGCAATTGGGCCACGGTGAAGTGCTTCAGCGGCTTGCGGGCCACTGGCTTGTTGTGCTGAGACAGGGCATCCAGAACGGCCTTTGCCACCTCGGCCATGTCGGGTTGACCCGGGCGTTGTGCTGGCGAAGCGAGTCCCGAAGGCAGTCCGGTGTCGTCGTCTCCGACATCCTGGTTCTCGGGGGCTGGCTCGACGTCGATGCCGATGACCGCGGGCGGCCATGCCTGAAGACCCGCTCCGAGAAAGCGGTCCCGGTCGCCGCTCTGGCGGCGCTCGCGGAGATACGGCAGAGCGTGGGCCTGAACGGCTGTCGGAGCCGCGTGCAGTTCCCCGGCCAACAGGGCGTTGAGGCGTGTCTGTGCCAGGTAGCGCTCGACCAGGTACACGCCCCACACCCCGACGATCAGAGTGAGGGCGGCCCACCCCACCGTCAGGCTGCCGGCGATGGCCTGCCAGACGACAACCGCGACTACCGCAGCGACGGACCATCGCCGTTTCCGCATATGGCGTATGGCGCGGTCCGAGGCTTCCACCACGGGCTCCTGGTGGAAGCCGTACACCGGCACCGGCCGCTTCGACTTCTTGATCCTCCGCCGAACCCAGACCGCGTAGTCCTCACCCACAACGACCGACGGTGGTACCGGCTCGGAGGAACCGGCGGCCTTCTCCGCTTCCTTGGGAGGAAAGAGCCACCGAAACCGCTTCCGTACGGCTGCCTTCAACTCCTTCCACAGCCGGGCCAGTTCGGCGCGTAACACGGCCAGCCAGTCCGTACGGGCGAAGGCCGCAGCGCTCAACCGGCGGGTGATCTCCTCGGTATAGACCCCATGCTTGATCACTTCCCGCGCATCAGTCGCAGTCCCCAACGGCACCGCTGGTGCCGAAAAGACAGAATGATGCTCCGCGTAGGACAAGTCCTCCACCCCCGTGTGTTCGATGCCCCACCGCGACACCTGAATACGGCGGACGCAGAGGGGCATCGTCCTCGCGCATGGCAAGCGCTGCCATAGCGCAAACCCGCACAAGCGGCGCACAGAGACATTCGGATCGAACAATGACCGAAAGGCGCCTCCGTGTTGTGGGGTTTACCGACGACACAGACGGGGTTCCGCCGGAACCCGATCGTCGGGCCTCACCGGGAGCGCGGCCGTGCCTGTGCTGGCTGTTGCGGGGCTGGGGCGGCTGCTGTCGGAACCGAAGCGCCGGTGTGCTGTGCGGTGGCGCTGCGGGCCTGTGCCGCACGGGCTCGGGCGCTGGGTGCCGGCCGTGCGCTGAGGCGTTGGATGCGCCAGGTCAGGACTCGTGCGGGAGAGTCGGCGTCGTCCAGGGCACGCTGGTCGGCGGCCTGTTGGAGGAGTTGCTGCGGATCGTGGCCTGCCGCCTCGGCCTTGTCGAGGGCGGCGGTGAGGGCGCCGAAGGCGGGGTCTTCGACGACCTGCTCGGCATGGACGGGCACGGTCTGATGCAGGTGCCGAATGTGTTGGTCCACGGTCTTCTGGGGTGGTCGGCGTTGCGCGAGAGCGGCCAAGGGGGCGGCTGCGGCTTGACCATAGGCGGCTTTGAGGTGGAGCAGGGTCTGGTGGGCGGCTGCGACCTGCTGGTCGTGGTGGTGGAGTTGGTGCCAGCGGGCGGCGGCGATGACGACGAGGATCGCGGCGTCGAGAAACATCGCCAGGACAGCGCCGTCTTTGGGGGCAGGTTCCCGGAGCATCGCGCGTACGGCGCCGCGCAGAGCCCGGGCGTGGTGATGTTCGGCGTGGATGCGGGAGCGAGTGGCGCGCTCGAACGAGGTTGCTGCCTCTCGGAGTTGGGGGCGTACGGCTTGGGGCGTGACAAGGAGAAGGGCGTCGAGAGTTTCACCGAAGGCGGCCAGGTGTGCTTGGGAGGCTTGGTCGTCGACCTGGTCAAGGTGGTGGGGGATGCATTCGGCTGCGGCGGTGGCCTGGTGCCAGGGGTTGGGCCTGCGCGTGCCCGACTGGCTGGTGGGCTGCGGCCCCATGCTCGCCAGGCGTTCTTGGATCTTGGGGAGGGACAGGTCCGGGGCGAGTTTGGAGCCGGAGTACCAGATGGGGCCTTGGACGTCGTCCGCGACGGCGACCTTGTATCCCCGTACGTCGCCTGAGGGGAAGTGCACGACTTCGACGAGCACGCCGTCGATGTGGCCGAGCAGGTCGACGAACTCCTCGATGGTGGAGGCGGCGGCCACGGCGGTGCGGACGGTGGTGCGCAGGCGTTCGCGGGCGGTCTTGTCGTGGCCAGCGCGGCGGGCCTTCTCCTGTTCGGCGCGGGTGGGGCGCTTGGCGGCGGTGCGGTCACCGCGGGCAACTTGGAAGAGGCCGTATTCCTTCTCGATGGCGGCGAGTTCGCGGTCGGCGGTGAGGTAGTCGTTCCAGTGGCGGGCGGTGCGCAGGTCCGCGCGGACCCTAGTGGCGGCGATGTGGATGTGGTCGGGGGCGTGGCGGACGGCGACCCACCGACAGCCGTCCGGATCTCCGTCGGGGGCGATGCCGGTGGCCGCGACGACCCGGCGGGCGATGTCGGCCCACTCCTCGTCGCTGAGGTGGCGGTCGGTCTCGGCTGCCCGGATCGAGCAGTGCCACGTGTGCTTCTCGGGGGCGTGGCCCAGTCGCCGGGCCTGTTTGACGTGCAGGTCGAGGTCGGCCACGAGGAGCTTTCGAGTGGCGTCGAAGTTGTCGGCGCGGCCGGGGTCGGGGGCGAAGCCGTCCCAGGAGGCGACCAGGTGGGGGTCGGTGTGGTCCTTGGCCTTCTTCGTGTCGAACAGGTACCGGATCAGACCGGCTGTGTCCTTGCCGCCGCTGATCTTCGCGATCATCGGGCGGCCCTTTGGGCGACGGCTTGGTTCGCGGCGGACGCGATGTGGAGGACGGTGGCGCCTACTGCGTCCAAGGTGGGTTCTACCTGGGCCAGCACGGCGTTGTCCCCAGGGTGTGGATGGCCGCCGGAGTGGAGCTTCTTGGCGATCTGGTTGATGTTGTGGCCGATCCTGGCGACCTCCCTGCGCAGGGAGGTCAGTTCGTCGATGTAGTCGTCCAGTGGGGTGCGCTGGCCGGGCAGAGCAAGGTCACCGTGGAGGTGGGCCATGACGACGGCGCCGACGTAGTGGGCGCCGGCGATGTTCAGGGACCGGGCCTTGGCGAGGATCGCGGTCTTCTCGTCGGCGCTGTAGCGCACGTCGACGCGCTCTTTGCGCTGGACGGGTTCGCGCTGACGGCGGCGGGCGACTCGGTGCAGTGCGGCGGCATCGGCTGCTCGTGTCAGTGGAAAGGCGGGGGTCTCGACGAGCTTGTCCTCCTCGGGCATCCCCTGGTGCCCGAGCCCCTCCGCCACCCCCGGGGCGGAGGGGCCCTCGTTGGACCGGCCCTTGGACGGTCCAACGGGATACCTTGCTGGCTGGGTGGCTGGGGTGGTGGTCATCCCCCGCTTGGGGGTGGGGAGTTCGCGGTGCTCGTCATGCATGCGGTTCGTCTCCATGGAGTCGTGCGCGATGTGGGCCGTACTCGCCGCCGTGGAGCCGGGGTCGGGGACGGCCGAGTTGGAGTTGGCTCTGCGAAGGCCACAAGTGGCGGACTCGGGGATTGGCGTGGTTCAGGTGAAGCGCCGCAGTGCTGGGGCACGGGCCGCCGGCGACGCTCGGATGGCTGTGCCATGCGTCGGCGGAACGTGATCCGTCCGAGCCTGACGTTCTGCCGTGGCGGTCATGCGGCGACGGCGTTCTCGGCGGCGTTCAGTTCCGCCTTGACGGTGTTGGCGGCCTTCTGAGCGTCGTCCTTGTTGATCGTGTAGCCCTTGGCGCGGACCGCCTTCTCCAAGGCGGGGCGGGGGACTTGGCCGGTTTCGGCGCCCATGGCGCGGGCAATGGCCAGCAGTTCCTCTTCGGGGACGGTGCGTTTGCGCTGGCCCGTCTTGGGCGCCTTCTTTGCGGTCGGCGTCATGACCGTGGCGGGCTTCGCCTCGGGGGTGGGTGTGTTGTTCGCCTTGGCGGGCGGGGTGCTGTTGGCGGCGGCCTGCTCGTGGCGGATCTGGTGGTCCGGCCTTGGCATGGCGGATTTGGCGGGTGGCGTGGCGGGGCGCGCCTCCGCCATGGCGCCGTTGCCGCCGAGATGACGGTTCATGACGAGGTAGAGGTGAACGGCGCCGGCGAGGGCAAGTGGGGCAATGCCCGACAGGGCGCCGACCGTCACGTTGTTGAGCTGGAGGCGGGTCCCTTCGTTGAGGCCGACGGCGTGTACGACGTTGGCCCCGATGCTGGTGAGGGTAGCCGCGCCGACGAGCGTCCACACGTACAGGCGGGAGCGCAGCGGGGCGGTGCGCAGGATGAGCAGGGCGACGATGCCGATGGCGATGAAGCCGTCGATCACGAGGGGGAAGAGGTAGGTGAGAAGCCCGCGCACGTGGCTGGCGATGGCCATTTGGCGCAGGGCGTCGTAGGAGAGAGCGAAGGCGACGGCGCCGAGCAGGGCGATGCCGATGCGTATGGAGGTGCTTCCGGGCGCGGGGTTCGGGGCCGGGGGCATGTGGGCGGGTACTCCAAGGGTGTTGCGGTGGGACTGGGGAGCCGGTGCGTTCACGGCGTTCACGAGGGGGGCGTACACGCGAGCCCCCTTCTAAAGGGGGGCTCGCGCGTGAACGCTGAGCCGCGTGTACGGCGTGTGTGGTTGCGTGAACGTCTGACCAGCGGATTCGCGGTGAGCGTGTACGCGTGAGCCGTGGCGTGGGCCCGGTTGCGGGGGAGGGGCGCGTGTACGCCCTCGTGTACGGTCCGGGCGCCTGACGTGTGGGGTTAGGAGACGGCGCCGATGTGGCGGGCCGAGGCGCGGTAGCGGGCCTGCTGGCCGCCTCCGGTGCCGCCTGCGGTTCCTTCGGCCTTGGCTGCGAGTCCGGCTTTGACAAGGCGGTCCAGGGTGCGCCTGGCTTTCTCGGTGGCGGCGCGGTCGGGGTTGTTCTCGCCGCACTGGATGGTGGCGAGTTCGCGGACGGTCAGCCCGTCGGGGCGCTTGCGCAGGATCTCGACCGGATCCAGGGCGGGATCGACCGTGGTGGTGCCGCGTTCGTGGTCGTGGATGACCTGGAGGGGACCGATCTCGCCGGTCGGGCACTTGAGGTGGTGCACGGTAACCGCGAGATCGCCGGCCTCTCCGGAGATGAACAGCACGCTGCCCGCGCCGGAGGTGATCCACGTCGAGCCGTAGACGCGGTCGAGTGCCGGTCGCTGGGCGCGGGGAGTGCCCTCGGCGGCCTTGCGCTGGTGGTGCAGTTCCATGACCTCGACGCCGTTGCGGATGGCTCGCTGGCGCGCGTTGTTGTACGCGCTGGCCAGAGCGTCGTCCACCAGGGTGCTCACTCCGTCCTTGAGGCTGTCGATCACGATGGTGTCGGCCTGGTGGGCGGCGGCGAGGTCTGCAAGGAGGTCGGGCTCCTTGTCGAGGGTGGCGGGCAATGGGCCCTGCCAGACGACTAGCCCGTCGCGCATGCGCTGCTCGTGCTCGGGCTCGACGCGTCGGGCCAGGGCGCGGGCGATCTGCTGGGGCCGGTCCATGGCCAGGTACAGCACGCGTTTGCCCGGCGCGACCGGCATGTCCAGGACTCGGTCGGCCAGTCCGAGGCGGCCGATGATCACCTGGTGGGCCAGGGTGGTCTTGCCGACACCCGGTGCTCCGACGATCATCAGGCTCTCGCCCGAGGCCCAGGCCGTCTGCGCGCGGGTTCCCCACAGGGGTTCCTTGTCGGCGCCGGTCTCGGTGACGAACCACCACCCGTCGACGATGTAGCGGGAGAGCCGACCCTGGCCCGAGGCAAGGGCCCGCTCGCGCTCGGCGCGGACCTCCGCCTCGGCCTCGCTGCGGATCAGGTCGGGGTCGGCGCCCGGCTCCATGGTGCGCTGCACGGTACGTATGCCGGAGGCGCGCAGACGGCGCAGGTCGGACATCTTCCGCACGATGCCCGCGTAGTGGACGGCGTGACTGACCGCGGGTGCGGCGCCGGCTAGCTGATGGACGTACACCGTGCCGCCGACCCGCTCCAGATCATCCTGCGCGCGCAGCCGATCGCAGAGGACGACAGGGTCGGTCGGCTTGCCCTCGCTGCGCAGGGCGAGGATCGCACGCCAGACCGTCTCGTGGGCCGGGCGGTAGAAGTCGGGCCCGTCGAGCAGGTTGCGCACGGTGTCGACCATGGCCGCGTCGTGCATGCAGGCGCCCAGCACGGCGGCTTCGGCGGCCGCATCGTGTGGCGGTATCGCGGTGATGTCGGCGGGCGAGGGCAGGTGGCCGTTCCCGGTGAGGTGTGGCGCGTTCGGCCGGGGGTCGTCCATACTGGACACTGAGCTCCTCAGCTCGCGGGCCATACGGGACGGCGAATCCCAGGCCACGCGGGTCAATCGTTCAGGGATGGGCGGTTAGGAGAGTTCGAGCGTGGCCCCCGGTGTTCGTAGCACCGGGGGTTTTTTTGCGTTCACCCCCGTACGGGGGCGGACGACACACAGTACCTGACGTCTTCGGCATTGCAACGGTTGCATTCGTCTCCGCAATGGTGTTTCCTTGTCACCATCGCCCCGGATGTGCTCTGGGCCCTGTGGAGGAGGTGGAGTGGTGAGCAGCGACGAAGGCGCGGCCCGTGCCGGCCCGGACCGGCCGTTGCCGGAGGACTACGTCGCCGAACGCGTCAAGCTCGAACGCGAGGCGCGGGGGTGGAGCACGGTCGCACTCGCCGAGCGGATGGCCGAGGCCGGCCATCCGGTCAACCAGGCGGCCATCTGGCGCATCGAGAGCGGCAAGCCCCGCCGGCGGGTCAACCTCGACGAGGCGCTCGGCTTCTGCAAGGTCTTCGACCTCGACCTCGACGAACTGACCACCCCACCCGGCCAGCTCGCCAATCCGCTGGTCCGCCGTCTGGTCGGCGAGTACGTCTCCAGATGGAAGGAGTGGCGCGCCCTGGGCAAGGACATGCGCCGGATCCAGGACGAGCTCAAGGCGTACACGGACGCCAACCCGAACCAGGAGGACATGGTCAAGGCTCTGCTGACGCACGAGCTGACCGTCGCTTCCAACGGTGAGTTCCACCACCATCTCGGAGCCCCGAGCAGGCTCCGCAGCTTCCTCGGCGACCGCATGGACGCGCCGCCCGAACAGAGCTGAACTCGTGCACCGCGCTGCTACGAACGGCGTGGTACCGCGACACCCGCTCACCCCTTTACGCCCATCCCTGAACGACTGACCGGCAGCCCGGGATTCGCCGTCCCGCGGCTCGCCAGAAGAGGACTCTCCCTTGCGCCGAGACGACCTGCCGCTTGCCCAGATAGCCCGACTCCTGGACATCCCCGAGGACGCCCTGCGCTCCCTGATGGCCGACCGTGGCTCCGCCGGAGGCGACCCCACCCTCGTCGGCCTCACCGTCGCCGAGGCGGCCCGCCGCATCGGTATCAGCCGTACCAAGATGTACGAGTACATCTCCTCCGGCGAGATCCCCTCCGCGAAGGTCGGCCGCCTGCGCCGCGTTCCCGCCGAGGCGGTGAACGAGTTCCTCCTACGCCGCCTCGGTCGTGGCGACCTCGGCATCGCGGCCTGAGGGGGCGGACATGACCACCTCCCGCCAGCCCAACGGGGCTTCCACCATCTACTTCGGCAAGGACGGCCGCTGGCACGGCCGTGTCACCGTCGGTGTCAAGGACGACGGCACCCCCGATCGTCGTCACGTGGGACGCAAGACGCGCGCCGAGGTCACCAGGGCCGTACGCGAACTGGAGAAGCTGCGCGACTCCGGTGGCGTCCGCAAGGCCGGTCAGACCTGGACGGTCAAGGACTGGCTGACCCACTGGGTCGAGAGCATCGCCGCGCCGAGCGTCTCCGAGAACACCATCGACGGCTATCGGGTCGCGGTCTACCACCACCTCATCCCCGGACTTGGCGCCCACCGACTGGAGAAGCTGGAGCCGGAGCACCTGGAGCGCCTCTACAAGAAGATGCAGGCGAACGGCAGTTCAGCCGGTACGGCCCATCAGGCTCACCGCACCGTCCGTACGGCGCTCAACGAAGCCAAGCGGCGACGCCACCTCACCCTCAACCCGGCCACGATCGCCAAGGCTCCCAAGCTGGAAGAGGAGGAGGTGGAGCCGTACTCCCTGGAGGAGGTCCAGCGCCTGCTCCTCGAAGCGGGCAAGCACCGCAACACCGCCCGCTGGGTCATCGCACTCGCGCTCGGCCTGCGCCAGGGCGAGGTCCTCGGCCTCCAATGGACGGACGTCGATACGGAGACGGGCGTGATCCGCGTACGCCGTGGCCGCCTGCGACCCCGCTACAAGCACGGCTGCGGCGACAAGTGCGGACGCAAGCCCGGCTACTGCCCGAAGAAGATCAGCATCCGGCGCGAGACGAAGGACACCAAGTCCCGCGCGGGCAAGCGCCCCATCGGCGTGCCCGACGAGCTGATCAAGCTGCTGCGGCTGCACAAGCAGGAGCAGGACCGTGAGCGGGTTCTCGCCCGTGATCTGTGGGTGGAGAAGGGGTACGTGTTCACCTCGCCGACCGGCGAGCCGCTCAACCCCAACACCGACTTCCACAGGTGGAAGGACCTGTTGAAGGCGGCGGACGTCCGCGACGGTCGCTTGCACGACGCCCGCCACACCGCCGCGACGGTCCTGCTGATCCTCGGTGTCCCCGACACGGTCGTCGACACCATCATGGGGTGGGAACCCGGCAAGTCCGCGAGGATGCGCCGCCGCTACCAGCATGTCACGGGCCCTGTCCTGCAGCAGACGGCCGCCAAGATCGGCGGACTGCTCTGGGGAACCCCGCCCCCGAACTCCCTACCCAGCCCGAGCGAGAACCCCGTCTCGGTCGGCCGGACGGTCTACGTGGCTCTCCTGGGCGAACGCCGCGTTCCCTTCCTACACCGCGAGCACGCCGAGGCTGTGGTCGCCCGATGGGACGCCAACCGGCCCGACCGCTCCGCCGAGGTCGAGGAGTGGGACCGGCGGAAGTGGGAGAGCAACGGGCTGGCCGACGTGCGGGCCATCCGCGAGCGGATGCCCGACCACAGGATCGTCTTCCATGCCCGTGCCCTCTTCGCACCTGGCGGCGAGAGGCTGAACGTGGGCGTATCCGAGCAGTGGTCGGAGTCGGCGTGGGAGTTCGAGACCGACCTCTACACGGACCTGGCGGTTCGATGGCACACCACACGTCGCCCCGGCCAGGAGGTCGAGGCGCAGGTACGCGGCACTGACAAGGCTGCTGTCTCGGATGCCTTCGCCGAGGCGTGTGCACAGGCTGTGGACCGCGCGAGGAATCCAGTCAAGTACGGGGATTCCGACTACTGGTAATCGACGACGGCGGCGGCCCTCACTGATCGGTGAGGGCCGTCGCCATGTCTGTCAACTCCTAGAGCGCACCAAGCGGCTGGACCGGCGGGCGTAGCCCGGCCGACGAGCGGTCGACGGCTTCCAGCCGTCCCCAACGGCGGTTTCACTCCGACACGAGGATCGACGTCACCACGGCATCCACCCGCTCGCCCGCCCGCCCGGAGCAGTGCTTCGCGCGGTACGCCTTCCGGGATGAACCCCCTGTCGCCGTCCACACGGGACCTGTGCGGTTCCCGGCTTCCCTATCCGGGTGGGATGATCGGCCCTGGCCCGTCAGCGATCTTCGTCCAGGTATGGCCGCCGAACCCTCCGCTCTGGGCGCTTCGCGTCAGCTCCACCGAGGAAGCGCCGGCCGGCGCGGCCAAGGTCAGGGTGCCGTTGTTGCGGATGGCGCCCAGCGGGACATCCGCCCAGGTTCCGGAGAGTTGGACTCCGTCGAGTGTCCCGTGGAAGACATTGCTGAAGTTCTGGCCTCGGTCTCGACTCATGCCGAACCACCGGACAGTGGACCCGAGTTGTCGGATGTAGTAAGTGCCGACGTCGGAGCAGGCCCATACGCCGGTGAGGTCTGTCGGCACGATGCGGGGGTCGCGCAGCACGTCGACGGCGTAGACCGGGTGGAGTTCGACGTTGTTCCTGTTGACGTTGTCTTCGTTGCAGTCGCCGAGGCGGCCGTGGCAGTCCAGGGCGAGGAAGCCGGTGATCCGTACGCGAGTGCCGGGCGGAGGGGCTTGGTCGAAGACGCGGACGGGCGCGGGACCCGTGGGGTAGATGTTGACGCGGCCGTCGATCGGATACCCGTTCCAGAGGACGCTGTTCGCCCCGGTCTCCATCCAGCCCGGGAGCAGTGGGGGAACGGCACCGGTGCAACTGGGATCTTCGTTGGGTCGCTTGCCGGCGGGGCGCCCGTACATGATGACTTCGGGGTGGATGAGGTTGCGCAGCTCCAGCGCGGGATTCTCCTCGTCGCTGTCCTGGTCGGTGTTGTCATGGTCGAGTTTGCGGCGGATATGGGCTGGATCGTTGAACCACTCGTTCGTCCAGAACCCGGGCTGCGCGTCCAGGTCGGCACGGTCGATGACGATGTGGAAGACCAGGTCTCCGTCGAACGTGCCGTCGTCGAAGTCGCGGTCCTCGTTGCACATGAAGTTGGCATATCGTCGGCTGACGCCGTCGGGTGGGCAGCTGGCTCCGAGTCCGTCGACGACGGTGCCGAACACGACGACGTTGTCTTTGTACATTTTCAGGTGGTCGTGCATGCTGCCGCCGTCGTTGCGTTGCACCTGGTCGAAACGTGTACGGATGAGGGGTCGCGCGGGCAGATCCGTACGACGCCACTCGGTGGCTCCGAAGCCCCCTGTTTCCGCGCGGCGCCTGATCAGGTCGGCGTCGGCGACCTCCAGGTCGAGAGTCCCGGACTGCCGGATGCGACCGCGCGGCACGTCGGCCCAATCGCCGTTGACAGTCGTGTCGTTGATTTGGCCAGTGAACACATTCGCCCAGGTCAGTCCCCACTGGAAGTCCTGGGAGCCGAGCGGGGACTCGACGCTCAGGCCCGCCCACCACAGCTCGTTCCCGAGCTGACGCAGAAAGTACAGTCCCTGGCTTCCGGCCGCCCAGGTACCGGTCAGATCCATCTCACTCACCTTGCCCGGTCTATCTCTTCGTCTCAGTGCGCTGGTTGTACAGATGCAGGGCGGCCGGCAGCACGACCTGCTGTCCGGCAGCCGTGGTGACGGTGACGTCCACCGCCTTGGCGGCGTCGTAGGGGAAGGGCCAGGCGTCGTCTTCGCTGTCGGGATACCGCGGCACTCTGAAGGTGATCTGTTCCCTACGAGGGTCGCCTACTGGATCGGCCTTCAAGCCGCTGATCAGAACCTCCGTGCTCGCCGCCCTGCCTCCCTGGGGGACAAGGTTCGTTCCGTACACGGTGACCACGTCTTTGGCGCGGGCGTGGGTCGGGGACACGGCACTCAGCGTGGCGCGGGTGTTCGCCGTTGCTTTGTTGGTGACGTAGGTCGCTGCGGAGGTGCCGGTGAGGGCTGCGAGTTGGGCGGGGATGGCGGGGAGCCCAAGTGCAGGGTGGGCCATGAACAGCGCGAGGACGTAGCCCATGGCGAGCAGGTTGAACAGGACGTACTGGAGATCGACAAGATCTGTCCCGCCGTCGTCGGCGCGTACGAGATCCAGCGCTCCTGTCGGCGGCTGCCCTGCAGGCTCCTTCGTCGGCTGGTCCGTGGGACCGGTGGCGGGTTCTCCAGCCTCAAGGACGGTGGGTACTTCGGTGCCGGCGCCCGACGCACCAGCCGCAGGGCTGGGCGCTCCTGCAGCGGGTGCAGGAAGTGGGGGTGCCTCGACACCGGCCGAAGTAGGAGATGTCGCGGCTGCGGACCCGGCGGCAGATGTTCCGGCGCGCGCCTTCGAGCCGGGTTCCTTGGGGTCAACGTCCCGCTCGGCACTTACTTTCTGTATGTCTCCGCGCCTGAGCTGGTTGGTCACTGTCACTTTGGCCAGTACTGCCGTGGCGAATGGTCCGCCGATCAGTACCAGGTAGACGGGATCCAGGTGGGCCAGTGCAGTGGCCCAGTAGCCGTCGCTGCAGTGTGAGTTGAGGTGCGCGCTGCGGTTGATGATCAGGAGGGTGACCAGCCCGTACAGAAGCACGGCCGTCCACAGGATCGGCAGGGTTTTCGATGTGGATGTCCGCCGGTCGTATCCGGTGAACACGCTGCGAAACCCGCGAGAGTTCCTTCGAGCAATGCGGAGCCAGCCGGGATTCAGCGCCCCCATAGCGATGGCGACGGCGCCGAACGCCCCAAGCTGCTGCCACCAGTAGCCGCCGCTCTGAGTTCCGACGCAGTCGGTGCCAGCATCCCCCAGGAATATGGCGGGATACATGCTTCCCCCTTCTGGCTGCCGCAGGGCGACGCGGCAGCCATCCACTCGCTACACCGCGCTCCTGTTCCCGGAGCGCACCTCAGCCGGTCTCCCACGCCTGATCGGCGAGGGCGGCCAGGACTACCCAGTGGGCCTTCTGCAGGGCGACCGGGTCTTCCAGGACGGCTTGCATCGCCGCGATCTGTTCGGTGACGTCGATCCGGGTTGCCTCGGCCACGCGGGTCAGAGACGGCAGGGAGGTGCCGACGAGCTTGGGATAGTCGCGGACCCCTGCCTTGCGGTGGTCCCAGCCGGTCACGAAGCGGCGGGAGGCGGTCGCGAGGTCGGCGGCACCCTCAAGGCCCGCAAGCCGGGAAGGCGGGCTGGCCAGGTCGAGTTGCCAGCGGACGTTCTGCGCGATGTCGGCCACGTCGCCGGCGTTCAGCTGGTGCATGGTCAGGTGGGTGTCGAGCCGTTCGAGGAACGACGTGACGCACACCAGGGCGCCGTCGTCCGGTTGGCCGGCGAGCAGTTTGCGCAGGGCGGTCACGGCCGGGGTGGTGGTGAAGGGGTCGTCGTCGCCGACGAGTTCGGTGACGGTCTGTGTGATCGGTTCGAGGCGGCGGGACAGTCCGGCCAGCCATGCCTTGGCGGTGGATTCCTCGTCGCGCAGGGCTGCTTCGGCGAGTTCGGCTTCCTTGCGGGCCAGGTCGTGGCCGTGGAGTGCGGCGAGGCGGGTGAAGACGGAGCGGTGGCGTTCCAGCGCGTCACGGAGGACGGCGGCGGGCTCGCCGCGGCGTATGCCGAGGCCGAAGCCGGAGACGGCGGCGTCGCCCAGCAGTTCGCGGAAGACGATCGTCGAGGTCTCTCCGGGCTTGCCGCGCAGTGCGGGAAGTTCGACGCCGATCCACCGGTTCTCGCCGGGCTGCATGTCGCGGAGTTCCAGGATGCCGCTCTCGCCGCCGACGCGCCGGTCGCCGCCGATGACTGTGATGCGGACGTCCTTGCCGTGCTCGCGCAGGTCGGGCGGGACGGTGTACTGAAGGCGCATGTCCCGGGTGCGGGTCGCGGCGTTGTGGGCGATGGCGAACAGCGCGGAGACGCACAGGCCCGTGCCGCGGGCCGGGGTCGTGGACAGGCCCATGTTGCGCTGGGCCTTGTTGTTGTCGTCGGTGATTTCCAGGTCCTGGGCGGGCCAGCCCGGTGCGCGACCGCGCAGGCTGGTACCGGCGTACGGGTCGTGGGGCGAGGTGATCTCCACGGCTATGCACAGGTGGCCGGAGGCGACCGGGTTGAGGTGCCAGTGGGCCGGTGTGGTGATCTTCGGGCCCAGGTCGGCGGCGGCGAAGGTGACGGTGGGGTCGGGATCGGTGATGACGACGTCGGGGTCCATGTCGCTGGCGTCGGTGAAGTTGCTGCCGGTGCCGAGCTTGGAGACCAGGAAGTGTGCGGTGACGGTGGTGTCGGGGCTGCCCGCGGGTGCCGCAGCCCTGCGCCGGAGTCGGGCGAAGGCCCAGTTGTCGCCGATGTTGCCGACGCCGTTGCCTGCGTTCTCGCTGTCGGGCTGGTCGCCCGGGAAGGAGCCGGGGAGGGTGCCGCGGCGGTTCCACACGTCGGAGGTGGCGTAGAAGACGGGGTGCGTGGACGGCTCGACGCCGTTGTCGCCGGAGGTCGGGTTGTCGGTCCAGTCCCGTACGTAGTAGTCGTCGGAGAGCGCGACGGGCTGCCAGTGGACGAAGAAGGGGTCGACGGAGGCCGTCACGGTGGTGGTGTTGTCGTTGGCGAGCAGGCGCTGCCCGGCCCAGTCGACGTTGCGCTGGTAGGTGACCCCGGCGGGGAAGTTGGCGGTGATGGGCTGGTTGTAGCCGCAGAAGACGCCGTAGAAGTCCTTGCCCGCCGCGACGAGGTTGGTGTAGTCGCCGATGATCACGCTGAGGGTGGAGCCGGCGGAGCTGTCGAGGACGTCGGCCACCAGGTTGTCCTCGGCGGTGGTGGCCATGTGGTCGGTGGAGATCTCCAGGTGGGTGCGCCAGCGGTCGACGCCGCCGGCCTGTCCGAGCTGCTGGTAGAGCAGGCCGACAGTGCCGCGCACGGTCACCGCGAGGCTCGGGTTGGTGGCGTTCTGCACGGTGCGCAGATCGCCCGTCCAGGTCTGGCCGCCGTCGTCCGAGCGGCGCACGTGCAGGGTGTAGGGGGAGGTGCTGGTGGCCAGGCCGTCGCACCAGGCGAGGTAGACGCGGCGGCGTTCGCGGGGGTCGACGGCCATGGTCAGGCTGGAGCCGATGCGCTGGGTGCCGAGGGTGGTGCCCAGTGAGGCGACGCTGACGTTGGTCTCGACCCGCCTGCCGGCGAGCCCGTCGGCGGGGTCCAGGAGGGCGGTGAACGGCGTCGCGCCCTGCCCCCAGTTGTCGTCGCGGGTCACGACGACGTCGGTGACGTTCGGGCTGCCGAAGGTGCGCCATCCGAGATAGGCACCGTAGAGGGTGCCGGAGCGGTGGACGGCGGTGCGCACGCTGGGCCCGTCCTGGCGCAGGCCGCCGCCGATGTCGGCCGAGGTGCGGGTCTCCAGGCGGGCCGGAGTGCCGAAGCCGGCCGGGGCCGGCGCGGTGGCGGCGTCCAGCGAGAAGTCGACGGTCGCGGTGCGGCCGGTGGGCCGTTGCGAGACGTCGTTGCTGCTCACGTACACCCTGTCGACCATGACCCCGCCGCCGTCGAGCGCCGAGCCGGTCTCCACCCAGGGCTGGTCGTCCGGGGTCCGGTCGATCAGTACCGTCATCGCGCCGGGGCCGGAGAAGTTGGCCTTGCGCAGGATGTTCAGCCGCAGCGAGCTGTCGCCGCGCAGGATCCCGGCGTACAGCACGCCCGACGAGGGGCCGAAGCGGACCGAGATGTCCTTCTGGCCGAAGGTGGATGTCCCGCCCGGGATCACGGAGTTCAGTGCCCAGGTGGCCCCGCCGTCGGCGGAGAAGAAGTACGGTCCGGTGGTCGATCCGGCTGCGGTGTCGGGCCGGAAGGCGGTGCCGACGATCCGCTGCGGTTCGGACGGATCGACGGTGACGCTGGGTTCGCTGTCGAAGTTGGTGTCTCCGCTGAGGCTCTGCGGGACCATGTTGACGACCTGGATGGACATGGCGGTCTCCTCCGGCGGGCTCCGCGCCAGGGTGCAAAGGTGAAGGAAGTTAGGGCGGGGACTCAGTCCGCCGGCCCGCGGGTGTGCGACCGGCCCGGCCGGATCCACAGCAGGGTGCTGATGCGCTCGACGTCGGAGGCGGCGTGGAAGTCCAGCGGATCCAGCGCCGAGTAGTGGTCGGGGCGTTCCTCGGCCCGGCTCAGCAGCCACACCCCTTCCTGGCCCGCGAAGTACTGGGGGCTGGCCTCCCAGGAACGGTCACCGCCGAGCGGGAAGGCGACCCGGATGTGCGGCGGAGGGGAGCCCTTCAGGATCCGGCCCACCCGCACCTCGGCCGTGTGCCACTCGGGGGCGTCCCAGTCGGCGGGCTCGTCCTCGTCCTCCGGCTCCGCGTCCGCCACCTGAAGTACCCGGCCGTACACGACGAGTTCGGCTCCGTCCAGGCGGGCCAGAAGCTCCTCGTCGAGCTGCGCGAGGCGGGCGTCGAGGACCACGTCCTGCAGACTGGGCAGGTCCTTGTCGTCGGCGGCGACCCGCCCGACCTCGACCACGCCGAGGTGGGCGCCGTAGTGCCAACTGGCGCCGAAGAACACGCTGTTCTCGCCCGGTTCGACCGGATGGTCCTCGGCGACGTACACCGTCACATCGCTGCCGGTGAGATCACCGAGGGTGCGCGGTGCCAGCAGCACGTCCTCCACGTGTACCACCGCCATGCGCGGATCGGACTCAACGCCCGTCAGGTTGTTGGTCCCCACCTCAAGTACCGTGCCGCGAAAGACGTACTGGGCTCCATGGACCCACTCGTTCACCGGTACGGCGAGACTCTGGCCACTGGGCACGACTGCCTCCTCCCCCGACCGGCGCCGTCAACTGTCGGATGAGACGGCCGACTTCGGCGCCGGGGTGTGTCGTGCCGCTCAAGGTAGCCACATTCGGCCACATCGGGGATATAGGGGGCCAAGGTTGATGCAGCCCTCGATAGGGGCATTTCATCTAGTTTCCGTAGACCGACCGGCCCTGATCCCGTTTGTGAGAGCTTCCGCGTCGGCGAGTTCCGCCTTCTCCCATCGTGCGGCAACGAGCCTGCATCGGCGACTCGGGCGGCAACGGCAAGCCTTTGACGAGGGCCTGTACGCCGCCGGCTGGTAGCTCGCCGTCACCGGCGGCAGGCACCGTCCGCGATGCACGGTGCGGCGAGCGTCGTCACCCGCACAGGTCCGGGCCCGTGCCCGTCGGGCGCTGATCTCTCCACCGCCCGCTCCGAGGCGCGCTCCGGAGTCGCCGGAGCGCACCTCGGGCGGCTCGACGCGGCGCGAACTTGGCTGTTATGGCTGTTGCCACCCCGCAAGCCCCGTGACTGCGGCCACCGCGCGGGCCTGATGGTGCCTCAGTTCTCCTTTATAGGAGGGGAATTCGGACCTTTTCGATTCCTCTGTCCAGGCTCTTGGTGGGGCTGTGGAGGGATCGCTAGGTTCGCTGTCGTGCGGCGGCAGTGCTCTGCCTGGCACGTGTGGGGGGAGTGGCGATCGATGTCGTCGTGCGTCCGATTCGCCCACCATCAAGGGGGATTTCCGCATGTACGGTTCCATCCGCATGCCGCTGGCCGGGTCCGGACGGCGAAGACTGTCCGTCTGGGCGGTCGTGTTAGTGATCCTGTCGTTCGGACTGGCGGGCCTGCAGTCCACGCCCGCGTCCGCCGCCCCGCACGGCCAGGGCAGCGCCGCCCGGGCGGCGACAGACGGCGGTGCACAGGTGACGGCCGCCGTCACCGACAAGCCGCGCCAGTACACGGCCGAGGAGCTTGACCAGCTCAACACCCGGCTGTACGACGAGGACACCATGGCCAAGGGGAAGGCGGGGCCCAAGCCCCGACACGCCCCACTCAGTGCCGCGCTTGCCGAGCCGTCCCCGGTACGGTCCGTTGCCACCACGGTGCGCGACAGCGCCATACCGACGTCCGGGATATCGGGCGGCGCCTCGTCCCTGTCCTCGACGCAGGAGCCGAGCACCGACGCCAACGGCTCCAACATCTTCCAGACCGGCAACTGGTACGCCACCCGCTCCACCGACAACGGCACGACCTGGTCCTACCTCGACCCGTACACGCTGTTCGGGTCGGGATTCTGCTGCGACCAGGTCACCCAGTACGACCCGGCGACCGGCAGGCAGTTCTGGCTGCTGCAGTTCAGCGACCACCTGGTGATCGCCAACGCCACCGCCTCCGGCACCGGCGCGTTCACCGGCTGGTGCTACTGGAACATCACACCGAGCTGGATGGGCCTGGCGACCACCACCGCGCTGGACTTCAACGACATGTCCATCAGCAACAGCAACGTCAACATCTCCACCAACTTCTTCCCGACCACCGGGGGAAGCGGTGCCGGGCTGCTGCGGCTGCCGAAGAGCGCGATGAGTACCTGCAGCGCCTTCAACTACAGCTACCTGACCCGCACCGACAACTTCACCTTCAAACTGGTGCCCGGCTCCACCGACACCCTCTACTGGGGCAGCAACTGGGGCCAGACCAACGGCAGTTCCTTCCGCGTGTTCGCCTGGCCGGAGAACTCCGGCAACTACTCGTGGTGGGACCGCACCGTCCCCTCATACGGCTTCTACACCCGCGACAGCGGCCAGAACTGCGCCAGCGCCGACGGCGTGGTGACCAACTGGTGTCAGTACGCCGACTCGCGCGTCCTGGGCGCCTACCGGACCGGCGGACTGATCGGCTTCTCGTTCAACGCGAAGCAGGACAGCAGCCACCCGTTCCCCTACACCCGGTTCGTCTGGTTCAACGAATCCGACAAGAACCTCAACGGCTCCGGTGACCTCTGGGGCAGCTGGGGTGCCATGCAGTTCGCCGCGCTCGCACCCAACTCGCTCGGACGGGTGGGCCTGGAGTTCGCCTGGGGCGGCGGCACCGGCACCACCCACTACTACCCCGGCAGCGGCATCAACTCCCAGCCCGCCAACGCCATCGACACCAGCCCCAACTACTACCTGTGGGGTGCCGGCAACACCTGCACCTACTCGGGCCTACCCCGCTGGGGCGACTACCTCACCGTCCGCACCTACCAGGCCGACCCGACCCGCTGGATCGCCGCCGGCTACGCGATGAAGGGCGGCAACTGCGGCGCCACCGGGGCCTACCCCGAGCCGCACAACGTGCTGTTCTCCTAGCAGCACCCGCACCCGCACCCGCACTCGCATCCGCAGCAAGCAACTCGGAGGCCGGGCGAGAACCTTCTCCGCCCGGCCTCCGGGCCATGCCCGCCCAGGTGCCCAGGCCATGCCGGTCCAGGAACCGATCAGCACCACGGGAAGTCCAACCCCTATGAAGAGCCTCCTTCGCACCGCGCTCGTCGTCCTGGCGCTGGCTGCCGCCCTCTCGGCCACCGGATGCGGGGACTCTCACGGAGCAGAATCGCCGACCGCACCCGGCTCGGGGATCAAGGGCCGCACCATGGTCGACGGCGGCTGCCCGATGGCCCGCGACCACAGCCCCTGTCCCGACCGGCCCCTGAGCGCCCGGCTGACCATCACCGGCGGCGACGGCGGAGGGACGGTCACCGAGACCACGAGCGACGCCGACGGCCACTTCCGTATCCCGCTACCACCAGGCAGCTACACCATCCACCCGGCCAATCTCACCGGAGCCGTTGTCCCGATCGCCCAGCCGGTGTCCGTCACGGTCGGGAGCGGACGCTTCACCACGGTCGACATCTCCTTCGACTCGGGCATTCGTTGACACGGCTGTACGAAGCGGACGTGGCGTGGAGCCGCCCCGGCAAGTCTTGCCGGGGCGGCTGTTGTGTTCGTGGTCTGTCGGTCAGGGGCTGTCCTCGCCGCCGCCGGTGCCGCCGTTGGCCAGCCATTGTGCGTAGGCGATCGCGGCCAGGCGGGCCGAGAGGGCGTTGTCACGTGCGGTGGCGGTTGTGGCGGTGGTGGTGCCGGCGGCTGCGGTCAGGCCCGAAGTCGGCGTGTACATCGCCTCGTTGAAGACCGTTCCGCTGGGGGCCGAGGCGACGGCGAAGACGGGGTGGGCCGTTCCGCCGGAGAAGGATGTCGAGATGTAGTCGCCGACCATGGTGCCCTGGGTGGTGCTCGCCAGCCAGGAGTGGGTCATCGGGCCGGCCAGCTGGGTCGGCGCCGTCCAGGTGCTGCCGGCGTTGGTCGAGGAGACGTACCCGACGTCCAACTGGCAGGTGGCAGCGGTGCAGTTGGCGACCGGGTGGTAGTAGTACGTAAGTGCCAGGTGCGTGGTGGTGCCCGAGGTGGCCGGGTCGACGGCGAGGCCGGGGATGAAGTGGTCGACGGTGCTGGTCGTCGCGTCGATCGGGATGCGGGTCACCGCTGACCAGGTGGTGCCGTTGGTGGTCGTCGCCATCACGATGTCGTTTGCGGTGCAGGAGCCGCCGCTGGCACGGAATCGGCAGTCCTGCCAGACGACGTACACCTTGCCGGCGGCGTCGATCTCGGCGGAGGGCAGCGGGCCGCTGCGCAGGCTCCCGCGCACGGTGAAGGTGCTGACGGTGGCGATGGTGGTGGTCGAGGTCCAGGTACTGCCGCCGTTGGTGGACCGGAAGGCGAGGATCGACGTCTCGGAGGCGTTGGAGGCCGGGACGATCACTGTGCCGTTGGGCTGGACGACGGGCTGTCCGCCCAGGCCGGTGGCGTTGTTGCCGGTGTTCTTCGAGGCGCCCCAGGTGAGACCGCCGTCGGAGGAGGTGGTCATCTTCAGACGGTCGCCGTCGCCGTTGTTGTCGTACTCGGTGTAGCAGTTGCCGTAGAAGGCGCTCGTGGCGGTGTTGTCGCAGACGATCCAGTTCTTGTCGAGGCTGGAGCCGGTCGCCGTGATGACGGGGTTGCTCCAGGTCAGCCCGCCGTCGGTGGAGCGGCTGGTGAAGACCTCGGGGACGGCGACGGACGAGGTGATGGGGATGGTGGAGATCAGCCAGGTGTTGTGCTTGGCGTCGTAGGCCACCGCCGGGTCGCTGACCCGCTGGAAGGTGCCGCCCGCCTGCGTGGTGATCCCGGGCAGGAAGCCCTTGGTCCAGGTGGCGCCGCCGTCGGTGGAGGTGGAGAAGCCAACGTTGGAGGAGCCGCCGTCGTTGAAACGGCCGACCTGGAAGGCGGAGACGATGGTGGAGCCAAAGGAGAAGGTGTCGGGCTCGACCTCGGTGGCGTGCTGGCTGGTGGAGTTGGTGTAGGGATCGGTGCTGATCTGGGTGAGGGCGGGCGCGGCGGTGGCGGTGGTCGTCGACAGGGCCAGCGCGCCGGCCGCGAGGGCCGCCGTCACCAGGCCGGGTCTCGCCAGGCGGCGGAGCAGTGATGCCAGGGACATGATCCGTTCCCTTTCGCGGAGGGGCACGTCCGGCATCGGCGCGTCGCGAAGTGGGGTCGGGGGCATGCCTCGTACACGTCCGCACCATGAGGGCGGGCGGAGCCCGGCCGAACCGAACGTCGTGCAGGACGTGCTGAAGGACGTGCTGAGGGACGCCGCCACTCTGGCTACGCAATCATGGTCATGTCAACACTATCTGTCGCAAGACCGCCTGAACCACAGGGAATTGACGTCCCCTTGACCCTCGGATACCTCGACGGCCCGCCTTCCCGCACCACGCTCTACGGGCAGCCGCTGCCACGAGGACGACACCACCCCCGGACCGCTGCCCCTGCCCTGGTCGCATCACCCCGACGCATCAGCCCTGTCCCGGAGGCGACGCATGTCTCACCCATCGGCACCAGGAACTGTTCGGCGAGGGACGGCTCCTGCCCGCCGCCATCGCCGGCACTCCGCGTCAGAGGCTCCAGCTTCAGGCGGTTGCCGCTCGACCGCGAGGGCTTGATCTTGGTCTCGGCTACGTCCAGGGGAGGTGCCGGGCGGGCATTACCGTCGGCTGGTGGCGATGTAGGTGCCGTGCCAGGTGTGGTCCCAGACCTGGCCGGTGGAGGAGTTGACCGACAGCATGCCGGTGATCTTGCCGTCCCGCAGGGTGTGCAAGGTGTAGTAGCCGGGGTAGGACTCCGGGTCGCCCGAGGTCAGAGCGGTGTCACGGGCGCGGAGCCACTTCAGGGCGATGTTCTTGGCCTGTCCGGCCGAGATCCGGGTCTGGCTGCTGGTGCCGTAGGGCATGCCGTAGTCGGTGTTCCACATCATCGCGGGCCCGTACTCGATCTGTGCGGCACCGTCGGTGGGGTTGACCAGGACCTCGGTGGCCCCGTGGCCGTCGGTGGTCTGCAGTTCGGCGTAGAAGTTGCGGGAGAACTGCATGATCTCGCCGACCTTGAGGCCGAGGCGGTCGGCGAACGCCGTGGCCCGCTGGCGGGCTTGGGCGAGGGTCTGCACCCGGGTGCCGTTACCAGCCAGCCACCAGTTGCCCATGTAGCCGCTGCTCATCATGCCCGGCCCCCAGGAACCCGAGCCGCCGCCCATCATGCCGGAGCCCATGCTGCCGCTCCACACATCCGGTCCCCACCCGCTGGTCGGGCCTGCCGGGACGGAAGTGGTGCCGGGAGTGGTCGGTGTGCTGCTGCCCGGGGCAGTGCGGCCGGCCGTGACGGTTGGGGTATGGCCGGTCGTCGTGACGGCGCTGCCGTTCCCGCCGCACGCTCCCAGAGTCACGGCACCGGTCAGGGCCAGGGCCGCCACGGCAGCGACACGTGCACGCCTACGGATCATGGTTCTCACCTTCGCGGTACCTGTCGGCCTGTGCCGACGCAGCCGGAGTGTCCATTGCCACGGTCCCTTCGGCGTGTGGCAAAGGTGCAGGGCCGTCCGGCCCTCACTCGCCGACGAACGGTCCACCAACCCCGCGTGATCTCGAAGGAGGCCGGCCCTGGCCGCGGTGTCGCGTGGTCGGCATCCCCTTCGACTCGGGCATACGGTGAGACCCTCCGCTTCCCTTTGGGCGACGGGAACCGAACTGCGGCCGAGGACGTCGCAGAAACGTTCGGCGGAGCAAGGGAGTGGCCATGATGCTGGAGGACTGCAGACGGGGGCGGGGACCCTGGCCCCTGCTCGCGACCGCCCTGGTCGCTCTCTCCTGTCTCCTGACCGCCTGCGGAGGCAGCGGCGACGACTCCGAGGCGGACTCTGCGCCACCGCGTCCTTCTGCCACTCCAGTCACTGCCACCCCCTCGGAGAGCGACCCCGGCACGCCGGGAGTCCCCAGCGCGCCCTCTGCGACAAGGTCGGCAACGTCGCCGTCGACGCCGTCGACACGAGCCCCGGCCTCTCAGGGGACAGCCTCCACGTCCCCAGGATGTGTCGCGGGCTCCATCACCATCACCCACCGCCCGGGAGACGCCTCTGTCCGCGACCTGTGCGTTCGGCCCGGGACCGTCGTGTCCCTCGTCCTACGGCCGCGGAACGACGACAAGCGGTGGACGGGTGTGCTGAGTTCCGCGCCGGTCTTCGTGCTGGCGTCCGGGTGGGAGGTGGTGGCGGACGGCACCGCCCGGGCCTCGCTGCGCTGTGCCGGGACAAGGGGCGGTACGGCGGACGTCACCGCGTCGGCGAAGGCGTCGGACGTGGCGGGCGCGGCGCGGACCGTCTTCACGCTGCATGTGAGTGTGGTGCCGTACACGGCACAGGGGTGACCCCGGTGGTCCGGGATCACCCCTTTTGGCGCCGCTGCGTCAGCCGCAGTCGCTCACCTTGATCGTGTAGATGCCGCGGCCGTGGGTGGCCGCGTACAGCGTCTTGCCGTCCGGGCTCAGCTTCAACTGGAGTACGGCGACTGCCGGGAGGCTGCCGACGCGCTGCCAGGTCGTACGGCCGGGTGCGCGGTAGACGACGCCCAGGTCGGTGGCGACGGCGAGGCCGCCGTTCGGTGTGACGACCGCGGAGTTGGTCGGCACGTCGGGGAGGTTCTTCGAGATGTCCTTC
>NZ_JALJRY010000017.1:0-77994 GCF_024519455.1 Streptomyces sp. STR69
GAGCAGCTGACTCTTAATCAGCGGGTCCGGGGTTCGAGTCCCTGGCGGCGCACAGACAGCAAGGCCCTCCGCGGTGCGGGGGGCCTTTTGCGTGGGCGGAGGCCGCCGCAGGGGCCGGAACATCCGTGCGGGCGGAACACAGCTCTCCCCCCGTTTGGCCGGATACCCTCTCGCCATGGCAGCCCGTGACCTCCAGGAGCGGATCAAGAAGCTCATCCTCGACCGTCGGCTGCCCTCGGGGGCGCCACTGCCGACCGAGCCGGAACTGATGGTGTTCCTCGGCGCGAGCCGGAACTCGGTGCGCGAGGCGCTCAAGGCCCTGCAGGCGATGGGGATCGTCGAGATCCGGCACGGCTTCGGGACGTACGTCGGCCCGATGTCGCTCGCGCCGATGGTCGAGGGCCTCGCGTTCCGTACCGTCGTCGGGCACTACCGGGGTGAGGACAGTCTGCTGCAGCTGCTCGAACTGCGGGAGGCGGTCGAGTCGGGGCTCGTCGCCCGGCTCGCGGGTCGCCTGCCGGAGCGGGATCTCGTCGAACTCGACGCGCTGGTACGGCAGATGGAGCGGGAGGCCGCCGAGGGGGTCGGGCTCGCGGCCACCGACCGCGCCTTTCACGCCACCCTCTACCGGGGACTGGACAACGCGCTGCTGAGCGAGGTCCTGGAAGCCTTCTGGGACGCCTTCCACCGCGTCCACACCGATCTCGCGACCGGCCCGCAGGACCCCGGGGTCACCTGCCGCCAGCACCGGGAGATCCTCGACGCGGTCCGGTCCGGGGATGCGAAGCGCGCCGAGAAGGCCATAAGGGAGCACTTCGACAACGTGCGCACACGACTGTCCACAACGACTCCACCTGATCCCCACACGCGCCCCAATGAACGCGTATGACCGGTAAACACCGCGTTTCGTCTCTTGCGATCAAGATGAACACCGTAGAACCCTGGTTTTGAAGATGCTGTCGGTACACGGCAGTTGAGGGGGTACGGAACCGGTTGCGCGGTTTCGCGGGGAGGAGGGGCCCCGCCCTGGAACAGATGTCGGAGGGGGCATCGCGCAACCGGACGGTCGCAGTCGCATGTCTCTGTGAGCGGACTGTGTGGTGACTGTGACCACCACTGACACGCCCGTCGCGGGTCGAGGGGGACCCTGACGGGCGGCCGAGACAAACAGACACGCGCGCTTCCGCGTGTGGGGGGATGACTCATGACGTCGACGCCGACGGGCGCCCGGCAGGGCTTCGACCCGTCACAAACCACCGAACTCAGAGTCCCGGGACACCGGACCGGCAGCTTCGGCCGGATCAAGAAGACACTTCCGAGATACGACTACGAGCACTACAGCCGCCTTGCGGGACCCCTCACCCAGCCCGCCCCGGACCGGCCGTACAAGGTCCAGTACCGGTCGCTGCTGTCGCAGGAGACGCACCGCGTCCGCGCCGCGCTCATGCTGAGTGCGGCGCCGCTGCTGTCCCTGATCCTGCTGGGCTGGCTGATGCAGCCCAAGCACTGGACCCAACGCGACTATCCCGCCTACGACTTCCTGCCCGCGCTGGACATCGTGATGCTGGTCGCGATCGGTCTGATCGAGTTCTTCCGCTGCATGAACGTGCTGTCCAACGCGCACGCCACGCTGGTCGCCCGCGACCCGATCCCGGTGGTGCCCGAGACCGGCACGAGAGTCGCGTTCATCACGACGTTCGTGCCCGGCAAGGAGCCCCTGGAGATGGTCACCAAGACCTTGGAGGCGGCCGTACGGCTGCGCCACCGGGGGCTTCTGCATGTGTGGCTGCTGGACGAGGGCGACGACCCCGAGGTCAAGGCGGTGTGCGGGCGGCTCGGCGTCCACCACTTCACCCGCAAGGGAATCGAGAAGTGGAACCGGCCCAAGGGGCCCAACCGCGCGAAGACCAAGCACGGCAACTACAACGCCTGGCTCGAGGCGCACGGCGACGAGTACGACTACTTCGCCTCCGTCGACACCGACCACGTGCCGCTGCCCAACTACCTGGAGCGGATGCTCGGTTTCTTCCGCGACCCGGACGTCGGCTTCGTCATCGGCCCCCAGGTGTACGGCAATTACGACACACCGGTCACCAAGGCCGCCGAGTCGCAGCAGTTCCTCTTCCACGCCCTGATCCAGCGGGCCGGCAACCGCTACGGCTCGCCGATGTTCGTCGGCACCTCGAACGCCGTACGGATCAAGGCACTTCAGCAGATCGGCGGGCTGTACGACTCGATCACCGAGGACATGGCCACCGGCTTCGAGATGCACCGGGCCAAGAACCCGGCCACCGGGAAGAAGTGGAAGTCGGTCTACACGCCGGACGTGCTCGCGGTCGGTGAAGGACCCAGCGCCTGGACGGACTTCTTCACGCAGCAGCTGCGGTGGTCCCGAGGGACGTACGAGACGATCCTCAAGCAGTACTGGAAGGGCTTCTTCTCGATGCCTCCGGGCAAGCTCTTCAACTACACCATGATGATCATCTTCTACCCGATGTCGGCCCTCAACTGGATACTGGCCGCGCTGAGTTGCGCCCTGTTCCTCGGCCTGGGCGCCTCGGGTGTGAACATCGACCCGACGATGTGGCTGATGCTCTACGGCAACGCGTCCGCGCTGCAGATCGGCCTCTACATCTGGAACCGGCGGCACAACGTCTCCCCGCACGAACCGGAGGGGTCGGGCGGGGTCGCCGGCATGGTGATGTCCGCGCTGTCGGCGCCGATATACGCGCGCTCGCTGTTCGACGCCGTGCTGCGCAGGAAGAGCAAGTTCGTGGTGACGCCCAAGGGCGACTCGGCCAGTCCCGACACGCTGTTCGGGACGTTCCGGGTGCACTGGTTCTTCATCCTGATCTTCGGCGGCTCGCTGATGGCCGGGTTCGAGAACGGGCACTCCCATCCGGCGATGATCACCTGGGCCACGTTCGCCCTGCTGATCACCGCGTCACCGATCCTGGCCTGGCGGTACATGCTGCGCCAGGAGAAGAAGCAGCCGCCCGCGCTCCCGGCCGAACCTCGGGACACCGTCCCGCCGGCACCGCCGATACCGGCCTCGCATGTGCCTCAGCAGAAGCCCAGTTGGGCGGCCTCGGCCACCAACAGCGGCGGCAGCGAGCAGACGATGCAGATCGCGCTCGGTGGACCGGGGGGACGTAAGGAATGAAGGAAGCCGGCCGGCGCCGTGCCCGTCGACTCGCGATCAGCACGGTGGTCGTCATCGCCCTGGCCGGGATGAACGGGCCCTGGCTGTACAGATTCGGCACCGAGAGATACCACCAGTACGTCATCAACAAGCCCGAGTACAAAGCCGACAACGGGCACTGGGACATCATCCAGTTCCCCAAGAAGTACCGGCAGGACACCATCCACGCGGCGCTGCTGCGCACCGGCAAGGTGCTGCTCATCGCCGGGTCGGGCAACAACCAGGACAACTTCAACGCGAAGAAGTTCGACACCCGGATCTGGGATCCGGTCAAGGGCACCATCAAGAAGGTGCCCACCCCGGCCGACCTGTTCTGCACCGGGCACACCCAACTCGCCAACGGCAACCTGCTGATCGCGGGCGGCACCCAGAAGTACGAGAAGCTGAAGGGGGATGTGAAGAAGGCCGGGGGCGTGATGATTCTCTACAACGAGAACCCCGACAAACCGATGACACTGCCCCAGGGCACGAAGTTCACCGGCAAGGCGAACGGCAAGTCCTTCGTCTCCACGGACTCCGTCATCGTCCCGCGCGCGATCAAGGTGTTCGACAAGAAGACCGGCAAGTTCCTGCGGAACAACCCCGGTTACGCCCGGGTCGTCGTCGAGGCGCCCAAGGAGGGCACCCGGTACGAGACCGGCACCCAGGACAACTACCGCATCCAGGGGCTGACCGGCGCCGACGAGCGCAACACGTACGGCATCGGGAACAAGTTCGGGCTCGACAAGCGGGACTTCGAGGGGATCAAGAACGCGTACGAGTTCGATCCGGTCGCCGAGAAGTACATCAAGGTCGATCCGATGAACGAGGCGCGCTGGTATCCGACGCTGACGACGCTGTCGGACGGAAAGGTGCTCAGCGTCTCCGGGCTCGACGACATCGGGCAGTTGGTGCCGGGGAAGAACGAGATCTTCGATCCGGCGACGAAGAAGTGGACGTACACGAAGACGAAGCGGCAGTTCCCCACGTATCCGGCGCTGTTCCTGATGGAGAACGGGAAGCTGTTCTACTCGGGGTCGAACGCGGGGTACGGGCCGGCCGACGTGGGGCGTGATCCCGGGATCTGGGACGTCGACACCAATCAGTTCACGAAGATTCCCGGGCTCAGTGATCCGAACATGATGGAGACCTCGGCGACCGTGCTGCTCGCTCCGGCGCAGGACGAGAAGTACATGGTGATCGGGGGTGGGGGTGTCGGTGAGTCGAAGCTGTCGACCAACAAGACCCGGCTGGTCGATCTGAAGGACGCCGCTCCGAAGTTCGTGGACGGGCCCTCGCTGGAGGAGGGGACGCGGTATCCGCAGACGTCGATCCTGCCCGATGACACCGTGCTGGTGTCGGGTGGTTCCGAGGACTACCGGGGGCGCAGTGACTCCAACATCCTTCAGGCTCGGCTGTACCACCCGGACACGAACACGTTCGAGAAGGTCGCCGATCCGCTGGTGGGGCGGAACTACCACTCCGGGTCGATCCTGCTGCCGGACGGGCGGGTGATGTTCTTCGGGTCCAACTCGTTGTACGCGGACAAGGCGAACACGAAGCCGGGGGTTTTCGAGCAGCGGATCGAGATCTACACGCCGCCGTATCTGTACCGGGATTCCCGGCCGGATATTTCCGGGGGGCCGGAGTCGATCGCGCGGGGGGCGTCGGGGACGTTCACCTCGCAGCACGCTTCTTCCATCAAGAAGGTGCGGTTGATTCGGCCCAGTGCGTCCACGCATGTCACTGATGTGGATCAGCGGTCCATCGCGCTGGACTTCAAGACGACCGGGAACAAGATCACGGTGACTGTGCCGAAGGACAGGAACTTGGTGCAGTCGGGGTGGTACATGCTGTTCGTGGATGATGATTTGGGGACGCCGAGCAAGGCGGTCTGGGTCAAAGTGCCGTAGAGGGTTGTCGGTTGGGTGCGGGTGTGTGGGGGCTGGTCGCGCAGTTCCCCGCGCCCCTAGGGGGTTGAGGCCTTGGCCAGTTTCAAGGCGTAGGTTGGCCACCATTCGCCCGCCTTCGGCCCGCCCTTGCACTCGCCGTCCGACTCCCCCGGGCGTTTGATCCACAAGTAGGCGTCCACCAGGGGGTCGGCGGTCTTGGTGGTCGGGGTTTCGCCCAGGGACCTGCCCGGCGGGTTGCACCAGTTCTCGTCCTCGTCGCCCGCCGTATACGGTCCGTTGCCGTTTCGGCTGGTGTCGATGACGAAGTGTTTGTTGCCGGTCTTGGCCGAGAGTTGTTTGCCGTAGCTGACGGAGTCCTCGGTGGAGTAGAAGTTGGAGACGTTCACCGCGAAGCCGTCGGCCTTTGCGATGCCCGCTCGCTGGAGGGGCTGGTAGATCTCGTCGGGGTGGCCCCAGCCCGCGTTTCCGGCGTCGAGGTAGACCTTCGTGTGCTTGAGGGACTTGAGCTCGGTGATGGCGTAGTTCAGGAGGTCGTAGCGCTCGTCCTGGAACTGGGCGGGTGTGCAGCCGTCCACCAGGTGGAGCAGGGCGTCCGGTTCGAGGATCACCGTGGCGGAGCGGTCGGCGATGCCCTGGGCCACCGCGTCGATCCAGGCGCGGTAGGCGTCGCCGTCGCCCGCGCCGCCCTGGGAGTACTGGCCGCAGTCGCGGTGCGGGATGTTGTAGAGGACGAGGAGCGCGGTGCGGCCGGCCTTGTCGGCGGCCTCGGTGAAGCCCTGCGCCTCCGCCTTCGGGTTCTCCGGGCCGATCCACTCGCCGGTCGGCTGTTCGGCGATCTTCCGGATCTGTTCGGCGTCGGCGGTCTTGCCCGCCTTGGTGTAGGCGGCCAGCTGCCGGGCCGCGTTGGTGTCCGGGTTGACCCAGATCGGGTCGGCGCCGCCGGGCTGTTGGGTGATCTTCGCTCCCGCGTCGGGTTTCTTGTCCCCGCCCCCCGAGGAACAGCCCGCGAGGAGCAGTGCCGCCCCCAGGACCAGTGCCGACGCCCGTGTGCCGAAGGGGACCGGGGTCCCCTGGCTGCCGTACATCCAACTCCCCCTTGGCTGTACCGATCCAAGGCTCAATCGTGACATACGTGGCGTGCCGCCCACGAGAACGCCCGGGATGTTGTCGGCCGGTTGTTACAGCCCCACCGCGCTGGGTAGGCGCCCGGCCCAAGGGCAGGGGGAAGGTGGCCGTCATGCACCGAACGAACCGGGAGGGCCGGCTCGCCGCGGCGCTGGTGGAGGCGGCCGACACCCTCACCGAGACCTTCGACCTCGCGGACTATCTGCGTCGGCTGTCCGACCACTGCGTGGAGTTGCTGTCCGCGTGGACGGCCGGGGTGATGCTGATCAACGGCGGGGAAGCGGTGTCGCTGGCCGGGAGCAGTCATCGGGAGGAGGTGGCGCTCGATCTGCTGGCGGCCCAGCACGGTGGCGGGCCCTGTCTGGAGAGCTACGGCTCCGGGCGTGCCGTGCCGCCGGTGTCGATCGGGGTGGCCCATGCCGCCGCCCGGTGGCCGGAGTTCACCGAGCGGGCGCTGCGGCACGGCATCGTGGCGACCTTCGCGGTGCCGGTGCGCCGCCGGGACACGCTGCTCGGCGCTCTCAACGTGTTCGTGCCGACGCTGCCCAACGGCGGCCCGGACGGCGGCCGTTGGGAATTAGCGGTGGCTCAGGCGCTGGCCGATGCGGCGGGTCTGGGACTGCAGAACCATCGCGTGTATGCCCAATACCGTTCCCTGGCCGGGCAGTTGCAGGAGGCGTTGTCGAGCCGGGTGCGGATCGAGCAGGCCAAGGGGATGCTCGCGGAGCGCTGGCAGGTCGGTACCGACGAGGCGTTCGTCGCGCTGCGCGGGTACGCGCGGCGGCGCCGGCTGCCGCTGGACCAGGTTGCGCGGCAGGTGATCGAACGGGGCGTGGACGACGCCGAGTTGAGGTCTCCGTAGCACCGTGAACCACCTGTGCATATGACAGGGAGCTACCACATCGGGACATGGCGTCATTCGCCCTCTAGGCCCGGGCGCTCATTCGTTCTAGAGTCGTTCCCAACGGCCCTGGCCCCTGGCCGATCCACAACCTCCACCACTGGTTTCACAGACCTCCCGCGCCGTTCGCCGGGTTACTCCCGCAACCCGTGCGCGTGCGGTTGAGGACCAGCCCGGTCGGCGGCTTCAGGGGGGAAGCAGGTCGTCGGCCGGGCTCGGTTGTCACACCCCGGTTCCGGTGAGGTAGGCGGACACGACCACGTTCGCCGTGTAGCTGCGGTCGGCGCGGTCGAAGGTGCCGCCGCAGGTGATGAGTCGCAGCTCGGCGCGGCCCGACTGCCGTGTGCCGTAGGCCTGTTGGGCGTCGAAGTGGGCGCGGGTCAGCACGCGTACGTCGTCGACCGTGAACTCGGCGACCTTGCCGTCGTCGCGGACGACGCGGATGGTGCGGCCCGGGCGCAGTGTGCTGAGCTTGTAGAAGACGGCGGGCCGGGTCTCGGTGTCGACGTGCCCGACCATCAGCGCGGTGCCGGCGGCGCCCGGCCGCACCCCGCCGCCGTACCAGCCGACCACACCGGCCTGGTCGAACGACGGTGGGTCGATGGCGCCCTGCGCGTCGAGGCCGCGGGTCACGACCGGCGCCTGTACGGCCAGGGCGGGGATGTCGATGCGTTGCGGCAGGGCGTTGCCCAACGGCTTTGCGGCGGGCGGCAGTTCGGCCTCGGGAGGCCGTCCGACCGCGGCCACGTCGCCGGTGGTCGGCGCGGATATGCCCTGCCGTATGTCGGTCAGGTCCTGGCCCCACAGCCACAACCCGAGCAGCAGCACGGCCCAGGCCACCCCGGTCAGCAGCCGTCCGGTGCCGGTGGAGCGCTCGTGCTCGGCGGGCCGGTCGCACTCGAACACGGCCGGTCAGTCCGTCCGACCGGGCCTACGGCTCCGGCGGGCGCTGCGCAGCGCCACGGCCGTCGCGGCGACACCGGCCAGCAGCAGCCCGACCACCGCGTGCGCGGTACCGGGACCGGCCGCGCGGGCGTTCACGGCGGCGAGGTGCGCGGTGCCGCCACCGCCCGCGTGGACGGGGGCGACGGGTGAGGCGGGGGGCTGCGCGGAGGGGGATCCGGATTCATTCGCCACGACCTTGATCGCGCCCTTCACCGTCACGCTGCCGCAGGTGATCTTCACGTCGTAGCTGCCCGGTTCCAGCGTGGAGCGGACCCGGGTCTCGCCGGCGAGGGTGCCGGCCGCGCCGACGAGTTTCGCGTCGGCGACGAACGCGTCCGACGCCGCCGAGCCCGTCGTACCGGAGCAGCCGCTGATCCTGAGCGCGACCTCGGCGCCGGGGGCGGGGGACGCGGGGGTCACCGAGACAGTGCCTCCGTCCGCCGCGTACGCCGTCGGGGTGAGCACCGCGAGGACCGCCGCGCCCACACAGAGAGTGACCTTCAGTGAGCCCATCGTGAACCTCCAGATATCTGGAGACTCCTCCTCGTCACCTGGTCGCGCATCCCTGGCGGGGCCCGATTGCTCCGTATGGGGGAGGTGACACCCGGAGTGCATAGCATGGTCGCCATGACAGAGCGCAAGCCCATCGAATCGTGGCTCACCGACATGGACGGGGTGCTGATGCACGAGGGCGTCCCGGTGCCCGGCGCGGACGCGTTCATCAAGAAGCTGCGGGAGACCGGGCGTCCGTTCCTGGTTCTCACCAACAACTCGATCTACACCGCGCGCGACCTGCACGCGCGGCTGAACCGGATCGGGCTCGAAGTGCCGGTGGAGAACATCTGGACCTCGGCCCTGGCCACCGCCGCCTTCCTGGACAACCAGCACCCCGGCGGCACCGCCTACGTCATCGGCGAGGCCGGACTGACGACGGCGCTGCACGACGCCGGCTACGTGCTGACCGACTCGGACCCCGACTTCGTGATCCTCGGCGAGACCCGGACCTACTCCTTCGAGGCGCTGACCAAGGCGATCCGGCTGATCAACGACGGGGCCCGGTTCATCGCCACCAACCCCGACAACACCGGCCCCTCCCCCGAGGGCGCGCTCCCCGCGACCGGTTCGGTCGCCGCGCTGATCACCAAGGCCACCGGCAAGGAGCCGTACTTCGTCGGCAAGCCGAACCCCCTGATGATGCGCAGCGCGCTGAACACCATCGGCGCGCACTCGGAGACGAGCGCCATGATCGGCGACCGCATGGACACCGATGTGCTGGCCGGGCTGGAAGCCGGCATGACGACTTTCCTGGTGCTGACCGGTCTGACGACCAGGGCCGACCTCGACCGCTATCCCTACCGCCCCACGAAGGTCGTCGACTCCATCGCGGACATCGTCGACCTGGTCTGAGGCTGAGGCTGAGGCTGAGGCGTCAACTCCGCGAGCAGCGCGGGCAGTTCGGCCACCGAGCCGAGGACGTGCGTCGCGCCCGCGCCGCTCAGCGCGTCGCGCCGGTGTGCCCCTGTGAGCACACCGGCGACCACACCCGCCCCGGCACGGACGCCGCTGAGCATGTCGTACGAGGTGTCGCCGACGACGGCCAGCTGTCCTACGGCGTCTGCGGCGCCCGTCCGCAGGAACGCGGTGAGGACCATGTCCGGGTACGGCCGTCCCCGACCCCCGGCGTCGGCGGGGCACAGCGTGAGGTGCGCGAGGTCCTGCCAGCCGAGGGCGGCCAGGATCGCGTCCTGGGTGGTGCGGGCGAAGCCGGTCGTCAACACCACTGTGCGGTCTTGGGACTTGAGGGTCTCGATGGTCTCGCGGGCGCCGGGGAGGGCGGTGACCCGGCCGCCGTCGACGAGGTCGGCATAGGCCGACTCGAAGGCCCTGTTGGCCTGTTGGGCCTTCGCTTCCTCGCCGAACAGGTGCCGGAAGACGGAGATCTTGGACTCGCCCATGGTGGCGCGGACGTAGTCGAGCATGGTCGCGGGCTCTTCGCCGAGGTGGCGGGCGGCGGCTGTGAAGGCCTGCTCGACGAGGCCGTCGTCGGCGACGGTGGTGCCGGCCATGTCGAGGACGACGAGGCGGATGTCGTGCGTCACAGGGGTCACAGGGGTCACAGAGGCCATGAGGGGCTCACCAGTCCAGTTCGTTCGCGGTGGTTTCGGCGATCGCCGGGGAGCAGGTCATGCCACGTCCACCCGGACCGGTGACCAACCACACGCCGTCGCGCACCTGTTGGCGGTGGACGACCCGGGCGGGGTCGGTGCACTGCGCGTACACGCCGGCCCAGCGGCGGCGGATCTTCGGGAGGGGGCGGCCGAGGAACGACTCGACGACCTCGGTGAGGTGGTCGTAGGGGTCCTCCGTGGTGTCGAAGGCGAAGGGGTGCTCGTACTCGTGGGTGTCGCCGATGGTCAGTCCGCCGTCGGCGCGCTGCACCATGAGGAGTTGCATGGCGTGCGCGGCGGCCGTCGGCAACTGCGGTTGCTCGGCGTCGAGTTGGTCCAGGGCCGGACCGCGATAGGCCGGGTAGTAGCGGAAGCTGTCCGCGTCGGCGACCGAGGTGGTGAGCGGTTCGCCGAGCGGGTCGGTCTGCATCATCTGCAACCGGACGCGGCGGACGGGGAGTTCGGGTCCGGCGAGTTCGCGGACGAGTCCGCCGAGCCAGGCGCCCGTGCACAGGATCACGACGTCGGCGGGGTGCACGTCCCCGTGGTCGTCGCGTACCGCGTGCTCGCGGACGACCTCGCGGACCTCGCGTCCCGGCAGGAAGGTGTAGTGCGGGGACTTCGACAGCTCGGCGCGCAGGGCGAGTTGGGCGGTGCGGGGTTCGACGGCCGCGTCCCGCTCGCAGTACAGGGCAGCGGTGAAGTCGCCGCGCAGGGCGGGGTTGACGGCGCGGGCCTCGGCGGGGGTGAGGAGTTCGTAGCCGCGGGCGGCGGAGTCCTCGCGGGCCACGGCGGCCTCGGCGAGGGCGAGTTCACGCGCGCTCCGGACCGGGGTCAGCGAGCCGTTGGCCCGGAAGCCGAGCCCGGGCACGCGAGCGCCGATCTCCTCCCACAACTCCCTTGCCCGCAAGGCGGTTTCGAGCTCCTCACCGCCCGCCCGGCCGCTCACCCAGATCTGCCCGAAGTTGCGCAGGGACGCGCCGCGCGCCTCTGCCTCGCGCTCGATCTGTACGACCTCGTGGCCGCGTTCCACTGCTTGCCAGGCGTGCATGGTGCCGACCACGCCGCCTCCGACGACTGTGACTCTCACGCCTAGAGCGTGAACCAGCCGTGCCGTTTGGGCTAGACCCGTTATTGATTCGTTAGCTTGGTGACGAACGAGAAGCGGTCGCCCCGGTACAGGCCCCGCACCCGTTCCAGCGGCTGCCCCTCCGAGTCCCGCGACACACGGTGGATCAGCAGCATCGGCAGGGCGGGCGGGGTGCCGATGAGCAGGGCCTCGCGCGGGGTGGCGAGCACGGTCTCGATGCGTTCGTCGGCGTCGCCGAAGCGGATGCCGCGGGCGTCGAGGTAGCCGTAGAAGGAGGAGCCGGGCTCGAAGTCCGTGTCCAGGTGCGGGAGTCGGGCGACGGAGACGTAGGTGCTTTCGAGGCCGACCCGCTCCTCGTCGGCGAGCAGGACGCGCTCCAAGTGCCAGACGGGTTCGCCGCGGGTCAGTCCGGTCTCGGCGGCGAGCGCGTCGGGGCAGGGGAAGCGGTCGAGGGTGACGAGGCTACGGCCCGGGGTGCGCCCCTGCCGTCGTACGCCCTCGGTGTAGCTGGCCAGGGACAGCGGCTGCTCCAGTTTGGGTCCCGCGACGACCGTGCCCCGGCCCTGCCGGCGCAGTCTGCCCTCCAGCAGGAGTTCGCGCAGCGCCTGCCGGACGGTCTCGCGGGCGACCTCGTACCGCTCGGTGAGGTCGCGCTCGGTGGGGATCAGCGCGCCCTCCCCCAACTCGTCGACGAGCGCGGCGATTTGGGCCTTCACCGCGTAGTACTTGGGGATGCGGCCGTGCTCCGGGATGCCGGAGCGGACGGGGGCGCCGGGGGCCTGGTCGTTCGGGTAGTCCACGCGGAGATCGTCGCAGAAGCGGGGCGCGCGTTGTCGTCGGCGGCGGGCGCGCGTTATCGGCGGCTCCGGGCCAGCAGCAGGGCGCCGGCGGTGACGAGGAGGACGGAGGTGGCGGCGAGGACGAGGTGGGCGGTGCCGATTCCGGTGCGGGCGAGTTCGTCGGTGAACGAGAGGTCCTGGCCGGGCGGGGTCGCGGCGGAGGGAGCCGTTGTGGCGGGGGTGGGCGTGCTGGACACCGTGGCCGCTTCGACGTCGAAGCGGTAGTCGTTCGACTGGCCGACCCAGTCGCCGTCGTCGGCATGGCGTTGTACGACGGCCGCGTTGGCGGTGATCTCGTTCGGTCCGGTGTCCGGGGCGAGCGCGAGGCGCACCTTGACCGTGAGGGTCTTGCCGTGGTCGACGGTGAAGCCCGGGAAGCCGTCGTCGAAGGCGCCGACGAGTTCGGCCTCGTCGGTCGTGGCGAAGCGGACGGGGTGCGGGCGCGGGCCGGTGCCGTCGTAGAAGTCGAGTCTGGGCTGGGACGGCTTCAGGGCGCGCCGCTGGTCGACGAGGACGACGACCGGGTGGATCGCGGTGCAGCGGCGGGCGGTGGTGTTGGTGAGGTCGAGGTACCAGGTGCCGTAGCCACCGCCGGCCTCGTAGGTGTCGGGGCCGTCGTGGATGCGCGTGGTGAGGGGGAAGTCGCGGGCGCCGGGGGCGGCGCAGCCGGGGGTGGTGTCCACCGCGTGGGCCGGTGGGGCGATGACGAGGAGGGGGGCGGCTGCCGCGAGGCAGAGGGACAGGGATGTGCGCAGCGGGGTGCACGGTCTCAGGGGCAGTCGCATAAGCACATGAGCGTGCCGGAGATGAGGGCCGATGGAGGGTGACGCGGCCGGAGGAGTGCCTCGAACGGGCGCGACGGGACCCCTGTTCGGCGGAAGTGTCACAGTTCCCGGAGAAAGTGACACACTTTTTCGGACACCCCCCGCCGGACAGCCGGACGGCCTACCCGTCCGCCCGTCCGAACAGCGGTCCGAGCAGCAACTGCGCCGCCCCCTCCGCCACGCCCCGTGCTCCGCCGGAGGCGATCCGCACCGGTACGGCGGCCTCGCCCGCGCCCTCGCGCCGGGCGCGCTCGTCGAGGACGGCGGCGACTCCGCGCACGAAGGGTTCCGGGTCGGCGGCGACGGTACGGCCGCCCAGCAGCACGAGGTCGATGTCGAGCAGACCCACGAGGTTCGCGGCGCCCGCGCCCAGCACCCGCGCCGCCTCGCCCATGTCCCCGCGCGCCACGGCGGCCAGGCACAGGGCCTCGATGCAGCCCCGGTCGCCGCAGCCGCAGGGCGGCCCGTCCAGCTGGATGACCTGGTGCCCGAACTCCCCGGCCCCGGTCCGCGCCCCCCGGTGCACACCCCCGCCGATCACCAGCCCGGCGCCGAGTCCCGTACCGAGATGCAGATAGGCGAAGGCCCCGCCCTCCCCGCCGACGGCCAGCCCGAGCGCGGCGGCGTTCGTGTCCTTGTCGACGACGACCGGCACCCCGAGCCGCGCGCCGAGCGCGTCCCGCAGCGGAAACCCGTCCCACTCGGGAAATCCGGTGACGCGATGCAGAACGCCGTGGATGTGGTCGAGGGGACCGGGCAGGGCCACGCCCACACCGAGCAGATGACCGTCGGCAGAAAGAGAGATGGGCGCGGGACCTTCGACCACCTCCCCCACCAGCCCCTCGACCTCCCGGGCCACCGCCTCCACGACCACCCCGGCGCCCGCCCCCAGGTCCAGCGGAGCGCTCCGCTCCCCGACCACCGTCCCGGTGAGATCGACGAGGACCACCCGCAGTTCGTCCCGGTCCAGATGCACACCGACCGCGCGACCGGCCTCCGGGACCAGCCGCAGCACCGTGCGCGGTTTGCCGCCGGTGGAGGCCCGGCGCCCGGCCTCCGTGACCAGCCCGCGCTCCCGCAGCCGGGCCGTGATCTTGCTGACGGCCTGAGGGGTGAGCCCGGTGCGGTCGGCGAGTTCCAGACGGCTGATCCCGTCCGGACCGGCGGTCCGCAGCAGGTCGAGCACCAGCGCGGTGTTGTGGCTGCGCACGGCAAGCAGATTCGCGCCCGCCGCCGTGGTCGTGCCGCTTCCGGTCCCGCCCCGCACACTGTTCACTCCCCCATTGTCCCCACCACTTGCACTTTGGCAACAGCGTTGCGAAAGTGGAGGGCATGACTGGACGCACCACTCGCACACCTCTCCGCGTCGGCCTCGTCGGCTACGGCCTCGCGGGCTCCGTCTTCCACGCCCCGCTGATCGCCGCCACCGAGGGCCTCGCCCTCGACACGGTCGTCACCTCGAACCCGGAGCGGCAGGACCAGGCCCGCGCCGAGTTCCCCGATGTCCGCATCGCCGCGTCACCCGACGAACTCCTGGACCGCGCCGCCGAGTTGGACCTGATCGTCATCGCGTCGCCGAACAAGACGCATGTCGCGCTCGCGACGAGCGCCCTGAAGGCCGGTCTGCCGGTCGTCGTGGACAAGCCGATCGCCGGCACCGCCGCCGAGGCCCGCGAGCTGGCGGCCCTCGCCGAGCAGCACGGCCTGCTCCTCTCCGTCTTCCAGAACCGCCGCTGGGACAACGACTTCCTGACCCTCCGCAAGCTCCTGGCCGAGGGCGAGCTGGGCGACGTATGGCGCTTCGAGTCCCGTTTCGAGCGCTGGCGCCCGCAGCCCAAGGGCGGCTGGCGCGAGTCCGGCGACCCGGCAGAGATCGGAGGTCTCCTCTACGACCTCGGCAGCCACGTCGTCGACCAGGCCCTGACCCTCTTCGGGCCCGCGGCCTCCGTGTACGCCGAGTCGGACATCCGCAGGCCGGGCGCGGAGACGGACGACGACACGTTCATCGCGCTGACCCACGCGAACGGCGTCCGCTCGCATCTCTACGTCTCCGCGACCACCGCCCAACTCGGCCCGCGCTTCCGGGTGCTGGGCTCCAAGGCGGGCTACGTCAAGTACGGCCTCGACCCTCAGGAGGCGGACCTGAGGGACGGCAAGCGCCCGGGCGCGACGGACGGCTGGGGCGAGGAACCCGACTCCCTCTACGGCCGGGTCGGTTCCGGCGAGTCCCCGCTCACCGGCGGTGGCCGCCCCGAACCCACCCTCCCCGGTGACTACCCCGCGTACTACGCGGCCGTCGCCGCCGCCCTCCGCGACGGCGCCCCCAACCCGGTGACCGCCCTGGAGGCGGCTGCCGCCCTCGACGTACTGGAAGCCGCGCGCCGCAGCGCCCGCGACGGAGTGACGGTGACCCTGTGACCCAGAACAAGCCCGCGATCACCCAGCGGATCGCCCCGGAGATCACCCCGACGGTGGAGGAACTCGAGGCGCAGGAACGCCGGTTGGTGTTCCGGCACTTCACCCACGACGACGCCTGGGCGTTGGGTTCCCTCCTCGTGGAACTCGCCCGCGAGAGCCAGGCCCCGGTCGCCATCGACATCCGTCGCGCCGGCCAGCAGCTCTTCCACGCGGCGCTGCCGGGGTCGACCCCCGACAACGACGCGTGGATCGACCGCAAGCGCAAGGTGGTCGAGCGCTTCGGCGCCGCCTCCTACCTGGTCGGCACCCGCTTCCGCGCCAAGGGCAGCACCTTCGAGGACTCCTCCCGCCTCGACCCCGACGAGTACGCGGCCCACGGCGGCTCGTTCCCGATCAGGGTCGAGGGCGTCGGCGTGATCGGCACGGTGACGGTGAGCGGGCTGCCGCAACTGCAGGACCACCGGTTCGTGGTGGCGGCGCTGGAGCAGTTCCTGGACGACGACCGGAGTTGATCCGGAGCGTGAGTCCGCGCCGGCGTGGCCCTCACACCCCCAGCTTCCGCAGTTCCTGGCCCAGCACCGGAGTCAGCGCCTCGGCGTACGTCTCCGCCATGTGGCTCTCGTCGCGGTAGACGAAGGTGTCGCCGACGGCCACGGGGCAGCGGCCCGACGAGGGGCAGAGCCAGGGCTTCGGGTCGATCACGGTGGCGCCGGCCCGGAGTGCGCCCTGGCGGTTGGCCTCCCGGAGGGTGCGGTTCTTGGTCGCGTCCCGCTGGTCCGGCTCGCACTTCTCCAGCCGCAGGGGATGAGTCGACGCGCATTCGACGGGGTCGCCCTGCGGCCAGGGGGTGTCGAGCAGGACGGCCACATGGTCCGCGGTGCGGGTCAGGCGGTCGTAGACGCGTCCGTAGCCCGCCGTCCACTCGGCCGGCGGGTCCGTCATCGGCTTGAACGGCGCGGCCACCTCGGAGGAGGAGGCCACGACCAGCATCGGGTGCAGGTCGGCGATCCGCTCCAGCGCGTCCTTCCGCCAGGTGTCGCACGAGGTGTACGGGCCATGGTTGTTGATGATCGTGATGTCGGCCGTCTTGCAGGACGACTTCGTCAACGACACGAGTTTCCAGCCGTGTTGGCGGCTCAGCTTCTCCAACGCCGGGAACCACTGGGCGGCATGGGAGTCGCCGTAGAGGACGACGACCTTGGTGGACGAAGGGTCCCCGTAGACGCAGGCGGGCGAGCGGGTGACGACGTAGTTGAGGTGGCAGCTGTCGCGGTAGACGGCCGAGCGCTTCGCCTTGATGGCGGTGAGTTCCGGTGACAGGTTGCGCGGCAGCGCGGTCGCCGAGCCGGCGAGGAGGCCGGCGAGCCGGGCCTGGGGGTCCGGTGCCTTCGTCAGGGCCTCGGCCAGTCCGGGCACGCGGGCGGTGGAGCCGATCGGTGGCGGGAAGGACGTCGAGACGACGGAGACGGACACGACCGTCGCGGACAGAGCGAGGCCCAACGCCACGGCCACCATGGGTCGTTGACGCAGCGCGCCGCTGAACCGGATCGGGTTCTCCACCAGCCGCAGGCTCACCCATGCCAGCGCCAGGGCCACCGCGCACAGCGCGAGGTTCGTCCGGGGCCCGGCCGCCCGTTCCAGGGCCATGGGGCCGATCACCAGCAGCGGCCAGTGCCAGAGGTACCAGCCGTACGACAGGTCGCCCAGCCGGGCCAGGGGACGCACCCCGACCAGCCGGGAGGCGGCGGAAGGGGCGGCGGCGCGGCAGCCGCCCGCTGTCACCAGGGCGGCGCCGAGCACGGGCAGCAGCGCGAAATGGCCGGGGAACGGGGTGTCGGCGTCGTACAGCGTCGCCGCCGCGACGATGCCGGCCAGCCCCAACCACACACCGGCGGCGGCCAGTTGGCGCGGAATACGGTCAAGTGACCCGGCGCCGAAGGCCAGCAGGGCTCCGACGCCCAGTTCCCACAGCCGGGTGTGCGGACCGAAGTACGCCCAGGACGGCGAGGACTCGGTCGCCCGGACACCCAGGACGTACGACACCAGGCACAACGCGCCGAGCGGCAGGACCCGCAGCCACGGGCGCCGGATCAACTTCCAGCTGACGAGCAGGAGTACGGGCCACAGGAGGTAGAACTGCTCCTCCACGGACAGCGACCAGAGGTGCTGGAAGGGCGACGGCGAGCTGCCCTCCCGAAGGTAGTCGGTGCCCGACCGCGCGAGGTCGACGTTCACGAAGTACAGCGCGCCCGCCGTCGCGTCGTGCATGAACTCGGCGTAGCGGATCTTCGAGGCGAAGAGCCGGCAGCCCACGATGGTGGCCAGCGACACCAGGGTCGCCAGCGGGAGTATGCGCACGGCACGCCGGGCGTAGAAGCGCCGCAGGGAGAGCGAACCGGAGCGCTCCGTCTCGCGCAACAGGCCCGAGGTGATGAGGAATCCGGAGATCACGAAGAAGACGTCGACCCCGACATAGCCGCCGGCGACGTGCCGGACTCCGGAGTGCGCCAGCACGACGAGCGTGACGGCGACGCCGCGCAGCCCCTGGATGTCGGGCCGCAGCGGTGGCCTCGCCGCATGGGCGGGCCGCGGGTCCGGTGCCGTGTCGAGCGCCGGACCCGCGGCCGTGGGGGTGTACGTCATACTCGGAACTGTCCTACAGGCGACGGGCGTTCCGGTGATTCACATCACAATGGTTCCCTGTTGTTCGTCAGGCGTCCTTCAACTCCTGCCGCTGCCGCCCGAGTCCGGAGATCTCCAGCTCCACGACGTCCCCGGCCCGCAGGAACGGCTTCGGCTCGGGCTGCCCGAGAGCGACCCCCGCCGGCGTACCGGTGTTGATGACATCACCCGGGTACAGGGTCATGAACTGGCTTACGTAGCGCACCACTTCGGCGACCGGGAAGATCTGCTCGGCGGTCGTGCCGTCCTGCTTCAACTCCCCGTTGACCCACAACTTCAGCGAGAGCGCCTGCGGATCCGGCACCTCGTCGGAGGTCACCAGCCACGGCCCCAGCGGGTTGAACGTCTCGCAGTTCTTGCCCTTGTCCCAGGTCCCGCCCCGCTCGATCTGGAACTCCCGCTCGGACACGTCGTGCGCGACCGCGTACCCCGCGACATGCGCGAGCGCCTCCTCGTGGGAGTCCAGGTAGCGGGCCGTACGGCCGATGACGACGGCGAGTTCGACCTCCCAGTCGGTCTTCACCGACCTGCGCGGGACGAGCACGGTGTCGTAGGGCCCGACGACCGTGTCCGCCGCCTTGAAGAAGACCACCGGCTCGGCGGGCGGCTCGGCGCCGGTCTCGCGGGCGTGGTCGTGGTAGTTCAGCCCGATGCACACGACCTTGCCGATCCGCGCCAGCGGCGGCCCGACCCGCAGCCCGTCGGCGTCCAGCGCGGGCAGCGAGCCCGCGTCGGCCGCCGCGCGGATCCGGCCGAGCGCGGCGCTGTCGGCGAGCAGCGGTCCGTCGATGTCCGGGACGATGCCCGACAGGTCCCGCAGGATCCCCTCGGCGTCGAGCAGCGCGGGCCGCTCTGCCCCTGCCGTACCGACTCGCAGCAGCTTCATCTTCACCATCTCCATCGATCGCGCGGGCGCCGTCGACCGATGGGTGCAGCCATCGGATGACTGGTCGATCCTCCAAGCTCAAGGTCCAGTCCGCAATACCCGGTTCACGGACTGGACCGTGAACACCGACCCCTACTGCCCCGCTGCCGGGTCGCTCTCGAACGGCTGGAGCAGTCGCCGTGGCTTGAGGAGGGCGCGGCTGATCGGGTCCGCCGGGTTCGGGTCGAGTCCGGGGCCCGGCTCCACGAGGACGTCACCGACGGGGACGACGACCGCGCAGCGCGGGCACTCGCCGTACCAGCCGAGTTCGGTGCCGCAGTCCGCGTGCCGGAAGTAGCGCAGCTGGGGTTCGTCGAACTGCTCGCGACCCCAGCGGCCGAGCGAGCGCACCGTCGGCCAGAGGGCGAGCGCGCGGTCCGTGGGGACGTACTCGTCGCGCGGGGGCGACTCCTGGTAGCGGCGCTTTTCGAGGATGCCCTCGGCGGTGAGCGCCTGCAGGCGGGCGGCGAGGACCGCGCGCGGGATGCCGAGGTGGGCGAGGAAGTCGTTGTAGCGCCGGACGCCGTAGAGGGCGTCGCGGATGACGAGCAGCGTCCAGCGCTCGCCGACCACCTCCAGTGCCCGGGCGATCGAGCACTCCTGCGTCGCGTAGTCCTTGCCCAGTGCCATGCCGACCACCTTAGTCATTTTGCGACTCAAGGTTCAATGAACGAACCTACGGTGTTACGGTACTCCACATGACTAGGTTCAGTGAACGAACCCTTACCGAGCGAACCCTTGCCGAGGTTCCGGAAAAGCCCGAGGTCACCGAGGACGGCGCGCCCCGCCCTCGCGCCACCCTCGCCCTGACCAGCGCGGCCACCGCCGTGGCGCTGATGACGTACACCGCGCCGATGGTCACGCTCCCCGACATCGCCGCCGCCCTGCACACCCCGCTCTCCGCCCAGGCCTGGCTGCTGAACGGCACCCCGCTCGGCCTCGCCGCGCTGCTCCTGGTCGCCGGCAGCCTCGCCGACGACTACGGCCGCCGTCGGATCTTCCTGGCCGGCACCTTCGCGCTGGGCATCACCACAGCGCTCTCCGCGCTCACCTCCTCGACCCTGCTGTTCACCCTGACCCGCATCGCGCAGGGCGCCTCCAGCGCGGCACTGCTGGCCAGCAGCCTGGGCCTGATCGTGCACGCCTTCCCGACCCCGCGCGGCCGACTGCACGCGACCGGCGTGTGGGGCGCGTTCGTCAGCGGCGGCATAGCCCTCGGCCCACTGGTCACCGGCGCGATGCCCGACTGGCGGGGGGCCTACGCCGTCCTCGGCGCCGCCGCCCTGGCCGTGGCCGCGATCGGCGTCCGAACGCTGTCCGAGTCCCGCGCGCCCCGAGGCGGACGCCCCGACCTGGCCGGAGCGGTCACCTTCGGCCTGGCCCTGGTCGCCCTCGTCGCCGCACTCACGCTCGGCCGCGACGGCTGGCTGCGCGCCCCGGTGGGCCTGCTGTTGCTGGCGGCCGTACTCCTCGTCGGCGTCTTCGCAGTCGTCGAGCGCCGGGGCACGACCCCGATGATCGACCTCAGCCTGCTGCGTCACCGCCCCTTCCTGGCCTCCTCGGCGGGCGGCCTGTTCACGGGCTTCGCGGTGATCGGCCTGTTCAGCTTCCTGCCGGCGCTGCTGCAGCAGACGCTGGGCCTGTCGGCGATGGACACGGCATGGCTGTTCCTCCTCTGGTCGGGCCTGTCCTTCACGGTCGCCCTCCAGGCCCGCCGCCTCGCGGGCCGCGTCTCCTCCCGGCACCAACTCGCCCTGGGATTCGTGCTCCACGCGGCCGGCGTCCTGACCATGCTCGGAGCCCTCGACTCCGGTTCCTGGACCCGGTTGCTGCCGGGCCTGGTGATCGCCGGGGTGGGCAGCGGCCTGCTGAACGCCGCGCTGCCACTGCTGTCCGTGGAGTCCGTACCGGCGGCCCGGGCCGCGATGGGCTCAGGCGCGCAGCAGACCTTCCGCTACATCGGCTCGTGCGCGGGTGTCGCGCTGACGATCGCGATCGCCACGTCGGCGGGGAGCGGTCTCGCCCGCGGCGCGGACATCGCGATGGTGGTGTCGGCGGGACTCGCGATGCTGGCGGCGGTGAGCGTGGTGGTGCTGCGGGAGCGGGTGTGAGCCCTCATCGGGCCCTCACCGGGCCCTCACCGGAGTCGCGTGGACGTGAGCGTGCCCCACACCGCCATGCGATACCGGGAGGTGAACTCCGGGGTGCAGGTGGTGAGGGTGATGTAGTGGCCCGGGGCGCTGTAGCCGTAGGACGGCTTGACGGTCGAGCGCGGGATCGGCCGGATGACGCCGGAGTCGGCGGCGGAGGTCTGCGGCAGGACCTTGTCGACCGTGTAGGTGAAGACGGCCGTGCCGGTCTCGACCTGGACGGTGTCCTTGAGCCGCAGTCGCGGGAGATACCGGAAGGGTTCGCCGTGGGTGTTGCGATGCCCGGCGAGCGCGAAGTTCCCTGCCTGGCCCGGCTGTTGGGTACCGGGATAGTGGCCGACGTACCCCTTGTTCAGCACGTTCCGCTTGCTGACGCCTTCCGCGATCGGGACGCGGAGGTGGAGGCGGGGGATGGTGAGGATGGCGTAGGCCTGGGAGCGGCGAGGGGTGGTCGTGGATCCTCCGGATCCGGATCCGGTGGCGTTGGTTGTGGTCCGGTGCGGTGAACTGCCGTCGGCGGCATCCGTGTCGGCCGGTGTCGATGTGGCCCCCGGTCCCGACCCCGACCCCGGCGTCTGCGTGGCCCATTGCCTTTCCAGCGCCTGCACTTGATGCTCCGCGCCCCGGCGGGCCTCCCGGTTGGTCCACCACAACTGCTGGACGACGAGGAGGAGAAGGACGACCCCGGCGGTGACGAGGAACTCGCCGCCGGTCCACAGGACGCGTCGGCGCAGCGCACGGCGTCGACGGCGGTGCTGCTGCACGACGGGGACCCGCATGGGCCGCACGATAAGGGCGGGTTCTCCAACTCACCAGACTCACGACTCCGGTTGACAGCGGAGGCGCCCGTTCGATCCTTCGTACACGGGTTTTAGAAAGGGGTGTCACAACTCTCGACAACCCCACACAACACACCCGATGCTTCCTGGTGGCACGAGCCGGGGGGATGGCCGACGCCGGTGGGACGACCGGCGTTCGAGCGAATCGGGAGTAGAGATGATCCGACGCAGAACCCTGCTGGCCGCGGCGGGCGGTGGCCTCCTCGGCACCGCCCTGGCGACCGGTACCGCACGGGCCGACGCGACAATCGCGGTCAACCCGGCGACGAAGTACGGCACTTGGGAGGGCTGGGGCACCTCGCTCGCCTGGTGGGCGAACGTCTTCGGCGCCCGCGACGACTTCGCCGACATCTTCTTCACCACCAAGTCGACGACGTACAACGGCACTTCGCTCCCCGGCCTGGGTCTGAACATCGCCCGCTACAACCTCGGCGCGTGCAGCTGGAATTCGGTGAGCGGCGCGTCGATGGTCGCCTCCGCGAACATCCCCGCGTTCAAGCAGATCGAGGGTTACTGGCAGGACTGGAACAACGAGGACCCCACATCCTCGGCGTGGAAGTGGACGGCGGACGCGACCCAGCGCGCGATGCTGGTGAAGGCGACGGCACGGGGAGCCACGACCGAGCTCTTCGCCAACTCCCCCATGTGGTGGATGTGCCTGAACCACAACCCGTCGGGCGCCTCGGGCGGCGGCAACAACCTCCAGTCCTGGAACTACCGCCAGCACGCCTCCCACTTGGCGGCCGTGGCCCTGTATGCGAAGAACAACTGGGGCGTGAACTTCGCGACGGTCGAGGCCTTCAACGAGCCCTCGTCGAGCTGGTGGACGGCGACCGGCACACAGGAGGGCTGCCACATGGACTCGACGGTCCAGGCGGCAGTACTGCCGTACGTCCGGAGCGAGTTGGACAGCCGCGGCCTCACGAGCACGAAGATCTCGGCGTCGGACGAGACGAGCTACGACCTCGCGCGCACGACGTGGAGCGCCTTCTCGTCCACGACGAAGGGGTACGTGAACCGCGTCAACGTCCACGGCTACCAGGGCTCGGGCGGCCGTAGGGACTTGCTGTACACGGACGTTGTGACCACGGCGGGCAAGGCCCTCTGGAACTCGGAGACGGGCGACAGCGACGCCACGGGCTTGACCATGGCGAGCAACCTGCTCTACGACTTCCGCTGGCTGCACCCGACGGCGTGGACCTACTGGCAGGTCATGGACCCGTCGTCCGGCTGGGCGATGATCGCGTACGACCAGAGCACGCTCACGGCCGGCGCGGTGCAGACGAAGTACTACGTGATGGCCCAGTTCAGCCGCCACATCCGCCCCGGCATGACGATCCTGGACACAGGCGTGAGCTACGCGGCGGCGGGCTACGACGCGTCGGCGAAGCGGTTGGTGATCGTCGCCGCCAACACAGGCTCGTCGTCGACGACTTTGACCTTCGACCTCTCCAAGTTCACGACGGTGGCGGGGGGTACGAGCGGCCTGGTCCCGCGCTGGAACACGGTGACGGGCGGCGGGGGCGACTTGTACACCTCCCACTCGGACACGTACCTGAGCGGCAAGACGGTGAGCGCGACGTTCGCGGCGGGGGCGGTGCAGACGTTGCAGATCGACGGGGTGGTGATCTGACCGGGGGATCTGAACTCCGTTACAGGGATGGGCAGTTGGGCCTGCTCGCGCTGGCGCTCGGCGGTTTCGGAATCGGTCTGACCGAGTTCGTGATCGCCGGGCTGCTGCCGCAGGTCAGCCGGAGCCTGGACGTGTCGACGGCTGCGGCGGGTTGGCTGATCTCCGGCTACGCGCTGACGGTCGCGGTAGGCGCGATAGGGGTGACGGCAGCGACGGCAGGACTCCCAAGAAAACCGGTCCTGGTAGGCCTGGTAGCCCTGTTCGTCGCGGGCAACCTGCTCTGCGCGATCGCCCCGAACTACCCGACCATGCTCCTGGGCCGTGTGGTGGCGGCCCTCTGCCACGGCACGTTCTTCGGCATCGGCTCCCTGGTCGCCCGCCGCCTGGTCCCACCGGAACGGGCCTCGCGGGCGGTCGCGATGATGTTCGCCGGCCTGACGGTGGCGAACGTCCTGGGCGTCCCCTTCGGCGCCCTCGTCGGCGAACGCTGGGGCTGGCGGGCGACGTTCTGGGCGATCACGGCGACGGGGGCGGTGGCGCTGGCGGCGATCGCGATGCTGGTACCGGGCTGGGCGGGGCGGGTGAGCGGAGGGGCAGGCGGCCTGCGGGCCCAACTCCGCTCCTTCCGCTCGACCCAGGTATGGCTGACCCTGACGGCCACGGCCCTCGGCTACGGCGGCATGTTCGGCGCGTTCAGCTACCTCGCGTACACGTTCACCGAGGTCACGGGCTTCTCCACGACAGACGTCGCCTGGCTCCTGGTCGTCTACGGCACGGGCTTGGTCGTAGGCAACATCGCGGGCGGCCGGGGCGCGGACCACAACAGGGACGTGACGCTGCTCGTGTCCCTGACCGGGCTGGCGGCCACGCTGACGGCGTTCGGGTTGCTGGCGAGCAGCCGCCCGGCGTCGGTGATCCTGGTGTTCCTCCTGGGTGCGTTCGGGTTCGCGACGGTCCCCGGGATGATCACGAGGGTGACGGACGCGGCGGGGGGCGTGCCGTTGGCGGCCAGCGCGAACGTCTCCGCGTCGAACGTCGGGAATGCGGTGGGGGCGTGGCTGGGAGGCTTGGTGATCAGTGCGGGGTGGGGGTATTCGGCTCCGTTGTTCGTGGGGGCGGGGATTGTGGGGGTGGGGGTGGCGGTCATGGGGTGGGCGGCGTGGGCCACGGCGACAGGAGGGGTCGTAGAGGGGAGTCGCCCGTAAAGCCGACGGAAACCGGCAAGCCACCCGGTGTTCCCCACGGCGCGACCTCCCCACGCCAGTCTCACGCCTCTCTCACCGGCCGACCTGGGCATATCTCTCCCCTTGCCTCCATCTGTGTCGGCATCGGCAGTACCGTGTCGTTCATGCGCCCCGACACGCCCGCCGAGAACGTCGACCACCCCGCCGAAGCGGCCCGCCTGGAGCGGACGGCCGCCCGCTACCCCGAGGACGCCGAGGCCCTGCTCATCCAGGCCGCGGCCCACCTGGAACTGGCCGGCGACCGCCCCGCCGCCACCGCGCTCTACGACCGCCTGCTGTCGTCGCCGGACGACCTGGAAACTCCTCACCTGGTACGAGCCCTAAAAGCCTCGAACCTCTGGGAGTACGGCCACGAGGCCGAGGCCAGGGCGATCATCGACGGCGTACGGACAGCGTCCCCGCGCGATCCCGCCCCCTGGGTGATCGTCGCGGAGTCCCTGGAGTCCCACGACGAGCTGGAGGCGGCGCAGGAGACGTTCACGGAGGGGGTGGCTCTGCTACTGACGGACGTCCCTGAACCCCCGTACTCCACCCACCCGTTGCTGTTCGGCCGACACCGGGTACGGCGGATGCTGGGCGTGTCGCACGACGAGTGGGACACGCTGGCGGACACGTTGCACTCGTCGTCGGTATCTCTGGACGAGCTGCACGACCCGAAGCGGGTGTGGTCACTGGGCTCCGACAACCCGGCGGAACTGGAAGCCGAGATCTCGCGGCTGCGGGCGGAGCTGGGGGCGTTCCGGGAGGCGTTGTCCCGCCCGTTCCCGGTGGCCGTACTGCACTGGCCGGAGGGGGAGTTGGCGGAACTGGTCGGCTCGTATGCCTCGCTGGCGGAGGAGTACCCGTCGCACGAGGAGCACCTGGCGACGATAGAGGGATCGCTGCGGGAGCTGGCGGCGAGCGGTACGCCGAACCTTGGGATCGTTACGGGGACCGTGCCTTCTTATGAGGCGTTCGCTGCGTCCGAGGGGGCTTCTCCGGGGGACGTTGACTTGTTGCCGCAGTATGCGACGACGCTGGCGGCGAGGGGGCGGGCTGTGGTTTGGCCGCCGCAGCGGGGGGCTTCTTGTTGGTGTGGGTCGGGGCGGGCTTATGGGGAGTGTCACGGCGAGGGCCAGTGAAAGCGCAGGCCTGACGCTGAACGACATCGAGCTGATGTGCTTGAGGGAAAAGCCGGACGGGAACGGACCACTACTTCAAACTCGGTTCCCCGCAGATACCGGGTTTCTTCAACATACCCAATACTGAAGTTAGTTCGTTTCAAGGGGGGTCTCTTGCTGCCTATCGATTTTAACGGTGCACAGAATCTCGCGTTGATCGAGGAACTGAAGCATGATTCTGAACTCCGCGCCGTTCATGCCGAATTGGTGGCCGAAGATCCGTTCGGAGAACGATTCGCCACGGTCCTACGGGACACCATCGACCAGCTCCTTAACGGCGAGATAACTGGGCGCTACGACTGGGCTGACCTTCTCAAAACCGAGCGGACTCACGCCGGGACGCTGGTCGAGATCAACCTGCAACGCGAGTTCAGGTTCGCGGACGGTGAGGTCATGGACTACCAGATCGCCGGAATCGAGGTCGACTGCAAATACTCCCAGCGATTCGGTGGTTGGATGATCCCTCCGGAGGCCATGGGGCATCTCTGCTTGCTCGTCTGGGCAGATGACTACACGAGCCGATGGAGTGCAGGCCTCTTCCGCGTACGCGGCGAGTGGCTGAACCAAGGCAGCAACCGCGACGCCAAGCTCACCGTAAAATCCGAACACCGCAACAAAATTCTCTGGCTCTGGCGCGACGCCGAACTCCCGGAAAATGTACTGCTGCACATGGATTCACAAGACCGTGGCGCAGTCTTTGCATCAAAGTCCGGACAGCAGCGCCTCAACGAGCTCTTCCGGCGTGCACAGCAACGCCGCATAGGACGCAATGTAGTGCGCACCGTGGCTCAGCAGAAAGACTACATGAAGAGGGTCCGGGGTAATGGCGGTTCTCGCTCAGCGCTCCAACCTGAAGGAATTCTCATCATGGGTGACTACGACAGTCACCGCGCCGTAGCGGAGCAACTCGGTATCGTGACGCCCCGCGAAGGGGAGTTCGTGAGCGTGCGGGTGGTTCAGGCACGTGAACATCATCACGATCAGCCCCGGGTAACTCTGGCCGACCGGGACTGGACTGTCGCAACGCAAGATGATCCAGTGGAAACAGCCCCGGACTTGCCATCGCACACTGCAGTTGCATAGCTTGGCATTCCGTCGAACTGCCCATCACAGTCGAAGACTGAAAGAAGTTCATGCCGCTTCAACCTGCCAAGAAGGCACTCGTCGAACAGCACCTCGGAGACCCTGCGGCGCTTAGCGCGGTATTCTTGGGGTTGTGCTGGAACGAGTCAAACTGCGCTTCCCAGGCGGGAATTGAGATAGAGAAGAACGAGAATCTGGCAGCAGCCTGCGAACGTCTTGAACTGGGATGGAATCCGGCCTGGCTGACTGAATCCGGCTTTTCTGTTTACGACTCCGAGGGAACTTTCCTGGCTGACGGCGGCTCCGCGCATGGCCCGGTCCGCTGGGCACCTGCCGTACGCACGCATCGTCTGGACGACAAAGTTCCCGACACAGCCACGGGCCACAGACAACGACGACGCATCGCCGGCGAACTCGCCGTCCTGGCCCTCTGGATGCAGGCCGTAACTGAGCGAAACGTTAACGTCGAGAGGCCTGTTGCGCTGGACAGGAACTCAAGAGGAACCCTCTTCCGTGATCTCCTGATCCACTTCATCCAGTGCAGCCTTCCGGAGGGCTGGCAGGTTCGGCATGAGGTTCCCCTGACCCACATCCGAGGACTGCACATGCGCCGGGACGTGGGAGACCGTAAGAGCGACATTCTCATCATCGACAGCGGGGGACGGCTCGTTGCGGCTCTGTCCTCGAAGTGGACATGGCGTTCCGACCGCGGCACAGAGGCCGCCCAAATGGTGCCACTCACTCGTTACCGACCCGACGTCCCCTACGCCATGGCAACTGCCGAATTCCCCCGCGCCGCAGGCGTAGCGCGAGAGAGTATCGAGGATCGCACCTATCACGTCTGCCCTGACTGGGTCGGATCCTGGATGGCAGTCAACGAACTCCCGGCTGGAAGCTCGCCGCTGACTCAATGGCCGGACTTGGCTGCACTCAAGCAAGAGGGAGTCTCCCGGGCACGTGCACTCGGGCTGAACGGCCTGGATGCCCTGGTGAATGACCTTAAGAACAGCGGCGACATTCTGTAGCCGAGACAAGGAAATCGTTCAGTGTCCGGAGAGCCATGGGAGCCGCCAAGCGGTTCGTGGGCGTCGTCCGCAGCGCGCCGCCGGAACATGCAGGCCATTCGCAGCCGGGACACCACCCCTGAGCGTCTGATCCGACGGCTTGTCCACGCTCAAGGGCTTCGCTATCGGGTAGCGGCCAGGCCGCTGCCCGGCCTTCGCCGGACGGCAGACATGGTCTTCCGTCCGGCGAAGGTCGCTGTCTTCATCGATGGCTGTTACTGGCACGGATGCCCGGAGCACTACGTGCCCCCGAAGACGAATCCCGGCTACTGGTCAGACAAAGTCGCCCGGAACATGGCCAGAGATCGTGACACCAACCAGCACCTCAAAGAGGCGGGGTGGACGGTGCTCCGGTTCTGGGAGCACGAGGCTTCGGCAGAGTGCGCCGCCCTGATCGCTGCGGAGGTCGCAAAGCGCCGCCCTCGAACAACTCCGAAGCCCAAGCAGAAGGAGTGATCACGCCTTCTTGTTGTCGCGCTCACGGGCAGCTCGCAGGACGTCAGCGATCGATTTGCCAACTGCCCTGGCAACAGGAGGCGGGAAGGCATTGCCTACCTGCCTGTACTGCGCCGTCTTCCCACCGGAGAACTGCCACTCAGGCGGGAAGCCCTGGATGATCGCAGCCTGCTGCACCGTGAGCATGGGCCCGTTCTCGCCGAAGAGGTCACGCTTTTGGGTGCCCTTCTCCCTGCAGGTATCGGGATCATTGGCAACTCCCAAGCCATCGACCCCGAGTTGACCCCACGCGGCCTTGGCACGGCTGGGGCCAAGGTCCGCTCCCCCGTGCTTCTTTGATCCGCCGACCAGGGTGGGGGCGATGCCGCCGCCCTTCTCTGCAAGCACCTTGTGGCGCTCCTGCGCGGTATCGAGCCAGGCGTCGAACTTCTTGCGAGCCACTTTTGCCTGGGCGCCGGTGAAGTACGGCTCATAGCGCGCCCTCATTGAATCTTCGAGCGCCTCAGCGACGCTGACGTGATCCTCGTGAGTTGCGGCAGGCCACTCGTATTTGAGGTCCTTCAGGATGTCATTGCGGAAGGCAACCAGGATGGCGCGGGGGCGAAGCTGCGGGACTCCGAAATCGCTAGCCTCCAAGATGTCCCACTCGCCTACCGTGTAGCCCATCCCCTCATCCCAGACCATTTCACCGTCTTCGCCCCGATACCAACCGCTCTGCAGCTTCGCCTGGATCAAGTCACGGTAGTCATCGAACTTGGGGTCCATGATTCCGCGCACGTTCTCGATCATGACGGCCCGAGGCTTCAACTCCTCGACGAGGGCCAGCATCCGAGGAAACAGGTCACGCTCGTCGTCCTTGCCGAGTTGCTTGCCCGCATGCGAGAACGGAGGGCACGGAACGCCGCCCGCCAAGAGATCAAGTCCGCGGCGCTGAAGCACCTCCGCACTTTTGGCCAGGTGCCTGTCCTGCTTGAAGTCGTTCACATCCGTCGGGGGCAGGACGTCACAGTTCTCCTTCTCCCAGCCCCACTTTGGGTGAGATGCGACGTTCTTCTCCAGCGTGGCAGCCGCATGCGGGTCAATCTCCACAAGGGCGAGGTGGCCGAACCCGGCCTGGTGCAGCCCGATGGCTTGTCCGCCCGCTCCAGCGCAGATCTCGATTGAGGTGAACTCGGGCTCCTTGGGCTCCTCAGACTGCTCCACGGAGCCCTCGGGTTCGTTCGTGCGGGTCATGTCCCCTCCTTACAGTCGTGCAGCGGCAGACACATCTTGCGATCCACCATCACTGAGGGTGACAGACCCCACTGACAACGAGACGGCACCAAGTGTGCAACACGCCCCGCGGTTCGCTGAACGCACCCTCCGGCATGCCGAACGCTCGTACGATATTGGTCATGCAGACGCCGCCATGGGCTGAGGACGAACTTGTGCTGGCCGGAGCGCTCGTCGTGAAGAACGGCTGGCGCGAACTGCGGACCAACGATCGCGAGGTGCAGGAGCTGTCGGAACTCCTCCGCGCGCTGCCCATCCACACTCCGGAAGCACTCGCCCTTCCCGGCTTCAGGTCGCCTGACAGCGTCAGCCGCAAGACCTCGGACTTCGCGACGAACCACAAGCTGTACTCGGGCAAGGCCACTCGTGGCGGACGGCGCACCGAGCTCATGGTCGAGGCCTTCTGTGACCGCGAAGCTGAGATGCTCCAGGCCGCCGAAGCCATTGAGGTCGGCATGGGCTCGGGCGAACTGCAGCTCATCCCTCCCCAGCCCGACGAGGTCGACGAGTCCGGCGCCACGGCCATCGAGGGAAGGCTCCTCGTCCGTCGGGCACTTGCTCGTGAGCGAGACCCGAAGCTCCGCGCGCTGAAGGTCAAGGAGACACTGCGTCGCGGTCGGCGGCTCCAGTGCGAGGCATGCGACTTCGATTTCGGCCGCATCTACGGAGCTCTGGGCGAGGGCTACATCGAGGTGCACCACGTCACTCCCCTCCACGTCTCCGGAACACGGGAGACCAAGCTCGACGACCTCGCGTGCCTGTGTGCCAATTGCCACCGCATGTGCCACAGGAGCCGTCCCGGAGAATCCTGGCGCACACCGACTGCCCTTCGTGAGCAGATACAGAAGAACCTTCAGGCAGCCGCCCACTAGGCCGCGTCCAGTTCTGCTTCGTAGTGCATCTGGGCACGGTCGAGGAAGTCGTCCGGATCATGGCCGCACGCGGCGGACCAGTGAAGCAGGTCAGCGATCAACTCAATTGCCGACTCCTCGAGGCCAATCCCCTGCCCCTTCCCTTGCCGCGCAGCACTTTCGCCGCCCGCCTGATAGCCCTCAAGTGCTTCGACAGCGCGCTCAACGCGTCGGCACGAACGTCCCGAGTTGAACGGGATCTCGCACCAGACCGCCTTGCCCGCTGCCGTCAGAACCGTGCCCCAGTCCATCGCCAGGGCCGCGAGCAGGTGCAGGCCACGGCCACATTCCTCGTCACAGCCCGCTGACTTCAACGAGGGCACCGAACTGCTCCTGTCGTGGACCTCAAGTCGCAGCCGTTCGTCCCTCCACTCAAGGATCAGGGTCGCCGATGCACCTTGGCCGACATGCTTGACGACGTTCGTTGCCAGCTCAGTGACCAGCAGTTCTGCTTCGTCAGCAGCGACAGGCATGCCCCACCGGCTCAGCTGGCGGACGGCGGCTCTCCGAAGCAGTCGCACTTCAGCCGGCGCCGCCTCGAAAGGCAGAACACAGCGGAGTCGGGGTTCAGCAACTTCGTAGCCAGGCATGGCCACTCCTCCCTCCCAGCCACGCTCGTGCTGCGCCTGCCGTGTCCGTACGGCTGCACTGCGTAGCGGTCTGCGAGCGAGCATGGCACAGAGAACTCTCACTGTGTAACTTCTCACGAGAATCCATCGAGTGAATCTGATGGTGGGTCCGCTCCCCTGCTGCCTAGCCTGATGGGGATCTCCGGGCCCACCTCCCGGCACATGGCGAAGGAGCCGAATGTCCGAACGGACCACCACCCGCCGCCGCCAACTAGGCGCGATGATGCGCAAGTTGCGCGCCCGCAAGGGAATGACTCTGGAAGAAGCGGGTGTACTCGTCGGCGTATCCAAGGCGACGGTCAGCAGGTACGAGACCCAAGCCGGGCCTGTGAAATGGCTCGTCGTTGACGCGCTGTGCCGCGAGTACGGAGCAACTGAGGCCGAGCGCAAGGCCGTTGTCGCGCTCGCGAAGGACGCCAAGCAGCAGGGCTGGTGGAACTCGTTCGCTGACTCCATCCCGGAGAGCATGAACCTGCTGCTCACGCTCGAAGACGAGGCCGTGCACGAGAATCACTTCGCCTGTGTCTATGTTCCCGGCCTCTTGCAGACACGCGCCTACAGCACCGCACTACAGAAGGCCAACGAAGTACCCCTGGAGACCGCCGAGATCGAGCGGCTGGTCGACATTCGCATGAAACGGCAGGAGATCCTCACCCGCCCGAAGCCCCCGCGGCTCTGGGCGATCCTCGATGAGTCAGTGATCCGCCGCGTTGTCGGATCGCCGCAGATCATGAGAGAGCAGCTCGACCGGCTCCTCGAAGCCAACGAGTCGCCTCACATCACGCTTCAGGTGCTGCCCTTCTCTCAAGGGGCCCACGGTGCCGCGCTGGGCAGCTTCGTCATCATCGGCGGCATCGAGCTGACCCTCGACGTGGTCTACGTCGACTTCCATACGGGCTCGCTCTTCTTGGAGAAGGACGAGGAACTGAACCGATACAGACTTGCGTTCGAGTATCTGCGTGCACAAGCGTTGGACATGGGGGCTTCCTCCACGATGATCCATCGCGCCCGCAAGGAGCTGTAAATGTCTGTCGGCCCGCAGCCTGTGTCCGAACCCGTCTGGTTCAAGTCGTCGTACAGCGGCGCCAATGCGACCGAGTGCGTAGAGGCAGCCTTCACCTCGGCTGGGGTGCTCGTGCGGGACTCCAAGGACGTAAATGGCCCTGTCCTCGTAATCCGAACCCGCGCCTGGCATTGCCTGATAGACGAGTTGGGGCAGGAGGAGCTGAGAGCGCGCTGAGCAGGCTGGTTATTCGCTCTCAGCGATGCCGCCCCCACTGCCCCCGGTGAATAACGTCCTCAGCGGCTCGCCGCCGTTTCGCGACCCGGGCGCCCTGCTCAGGAACATCCTCAGCCCGGTACCCCACCGTGATCCCGCCGATCGGGTCGTACTCGTCCGGTACCCCGAACTCCGCCCGGAACGGCTCCAGATGCTCCGGCATGATCCCGAAGAAGCAGGCACCAAGCCCTTCGTCGACCGCGGTCAGGAGCATCAGCAGGGCGGCCATTCCCGTGTCAATGTGCCAGTACGGCGCGGGCCAGCGGGCCTCGGCTCGGTCCTCCCAACCCTTGTCGGGTTCGGCGTAGCGCTCCAGGTATGCCGCTTTGTGGGCCAGGGGGACGACGACCAGCGGGGCGTCCTGCATGGTCGGGGTCTTCTCGACCCGGGTGGGGACGAAGGGCCAGAAACGGGCGCGGTCGGCCGGATCGGTCAGGGCGAGGAACGCCCAGCCCTGGGAGAAGCCGGCCGAGGGGGCTCGTAGCGCGGAGGCGAGGATGCGCTCGGTCACCTCCGGGGTCAGCGGCTTGTCGGAGTAGTGACGGATCATGCGCCTACGACGGACCACCTCGGAGAACTCCATGCCGATGGATCCTGGCACGAACCGCCGGAGTACCGGGCGCTGTTGAGCCAGTGCCCAGCCGTCGTTACGGGGAGGGTCATGCGCCGCCTGCGGACGCTTCGGCTCTCGCGAACAATCGCTTATGCCAGGTCGGGAATATTTCGGAGTCGGCGTGGACGAGGCGCTACGTCCTCCGTAGCGTCCTTCAGAGAGATCGCCGGACGGGCAGGACAGAGGGGACATCATGGCGCGCGAGCAACTGACTCGGCTCACTGGATCGGGCAACGGAACCAACTGCGATGACGACGACTGCCCAAACGTCTACCGCACGGCAAAGGGGTCCATCGTGGTCCAAGGCAACGTGTCAGACGCCTTCCGGCCACCGGAGGGTGAGGCCCTGGTGGAGATCCCTGAGTCGGTACTCAAGGAGGCTGTACGTGCTCTTGGATGGTGACGAATGGCGGAGGACATTCGACACGTACGAACGTGAGGCGTGGCGATTCGAAGCTCAGCCGACCTACACCATGCCCAGGGAGGCCGAGAACGTCGCTCGTTTCCTTCGCGGTGAGCCGAAGCCGGCTGACCATAATGTGCGCTGGCACGAACGAGTACATGGATACGTAGCCTCAGGGCGCAGCATTGGGCGAGTGCGGGTCGTGCGGCGGCCGTTGACGGAATATCAGCGGTACCAGTTTGCGTGGGGAATACCGGGAAATATAGCCGCAGGTGAAGACATCCGTATCCTGGATGTCACAGAAGAAGACTACGGCCTTCCTCTTTCGGGAGTGGATTGGTGGTTGTTCGATGAGGAGCGCATAGTGTTTCTCAACTTCCGGCCGGACGGGACACAGATCAGCCGTGAGACGTTCACCGGCGACCTTTCCCCGTATCTAGAGTGGAGGCGGATTTCGCTGGCTCACTCGGTACCATTCTCCGAGTATATGAGAGACTTCGAGTGACCTTTGAGCCTGAACAGCTGGGGCAATCAAGGACTGATCTAGCAGCAACACTCCGCGAGTTGCGTAAACGAGCCGGTCTCACTGGAGACCGGCTCGCTCGTCGTTGCAACATGTCGCAGAGCCAGATCAGTAAGTTCGAGACCGGTAAGAAGACGCCGAAGCTCATTGATGTGGAGCGTATCCTCCGGGCTCTCGGCGCACCGCCCGGCACAGTCGAGGAAGTCACCGCTCTCGCGCGCATCGCGAATACCGAGTGGCAGGACAAACGCTCTTCCTGGCGCCGCGGCATGGAGAAAAGACAGACCGAGCTAGCCTCCTTGGAGGGAGAGGCAGCAGAGCTGAGATACTTCCTTCCTGCGATGATTACGGGCCTGTTGGCTACGCCTGAGTATGTTCGCGCCAGCCTGACTCACACACCGGGTGACTCGTCAAAGACTGTGGCCCGCAAGCTGGAGCGTCAAGCCATCCTCTACGACACGGCAAAGTCCTTCACCTTCCTCCTGACCGAGCAGGCGGTGCGATGGGCGACCGTCCCGAAATCCGCCATAGCGGTGCAGATTGATCGTCTCGTATCACTGTCCCACCTGCCAAACATTCGCATCGGCATCCTTCCGATCGGGACCGAGATGGCGCGGGGACCGATGAACACGTTCACGATCTATGATGCACGGCTGGCAACAGTCGAAAATTTCACTGGGCGCATGGTCTTCCGAGACCCCCGAGACATATCCGAATATCTTGCCGTGTTCTCTCATTTCGAACAGCGTGCCCACTTCGGCGGCGAGGCAAGGAACTTGATGCAACAGTGGGCCGACGCTTACCGATGATCTTTAATCCACAACGAGAATATTGCTCGGACCATCCGCTCACCCGGTGAATCATAGAGACATCACCGAACCGGGGAGGATGGATGACGTCATCACGGAATCTCCCGACACCTCTGATGACCTTGCGCGTTTCTCGCGACTCTGGAAAGACATGGAGCCCTGAACGAGCCATCTTCGGCGGCAATCTTCCAGTTCCCGCAGTCACTTCGGAATGGCCACCGTGCCGGTGCTCACACTGCACTGCGAATCGCGACGTCGCCAAGGCGTTCAACGCCCTCACCGATCACTGCCTGACCTGCCATTTCTGCAGAACCAAGCCTGACCAGATGTGCCCCGAGGCACAAAATCTGCATCGGACGTGGAAAACGGCATGGAAGAAGAGCCAACGCGGTGACGCACGGAGCGTATGACCGGACGACACAAGCAATAACTGCAAATTCTCACCGACTTCCACCCCGCGCGTATCAATCCCGCCCATAGATCCTCAAGCTGTGAGGTGAATTCGTGATCCGCTCAACGCCGCCCGGACCCGAAAGGCCACCAGGCCCGACCCCGCCCCTCAACGGGCCACGCAGGAAAGGGGCCAAGCGATGACCACCACCGTCGCCGCCGGAACCCGCACCGGCCGCTCCCTCGTCCCCGACGCCGACTTCACCACGCTCGCCGCGTTCTGTGCCGACGAGTACGGCCTCGAACCCGCCGTCGCAGACCGGGTCGTGGACCAAGCACTCGCGCTGGTCTTCGTCATGGGTTCGAGGGGAGAAGGCGTCTCCATGGCGCCGTCCCAGCAGGTCGATCCCGGCTGGCACACGCTCATCCTCCACACCGACTGGTACGCCAACTGGTGTCAGGAGCAGTTCGGCTACTTCCTGCATCACCAGCCGAACAGCAAGACCCGTAGCGGCGGGCTGATGACCGAGGTCGTCGAGAAAATCCGGGCGGCGGGCTTCGAGGTCGATGAACGGCTGTGGGGTACGGCCGCGGAGTGCAACCCGCCGGCCTGCTGTGGCGACGGGCCCTGCTGCTGAGCCTTTCCCAACCCCGCGGGCGGCCCAGCATCCCCAGGCCGGGCCGCCCGGTCCGCTCCCCCATACCAGAACGGACTGGCACCGTGCCGCTGACCGTGCTGACCGCGACCAGTCGCGTGACCGTGTTTCCCCTCGAAGGCCTCACCGTCGCCTACACCACGCAGTCCAGCGACGAGCGTGAGCTGGGAGACATCGGGCTGGTCACCGCCGTAGGCAGAGAAGAAGGAAGAGAAGGCGGTGAAGACGACGCAGACCCTCTCTGGCGGTTGGCGCACGACCTCGGCGGGCGTACGAAGGGTGAGGACCAGGCCCGGTGGATCATCACCCAGGCGAGTCGCGCGCGGATGGTCAGGGCGTACACGGACCTGCCGCATGCGAAGTGGACGGCACACATCAACCGGCGTTTCGAGCTCGACGCGCTGTTCGCCAATCACGAGGTGCTGATGACCGGCCGGATTGCGCTCGTGAGGCTCTGAGTGGTGATCCGAGATCGTCGATGCGACCTCCCCAGCCGACGCCAACTCCCCAACCCCCACTGTCCCGTTACGCACTTATTGCACAAGAGATCTTCACCATTTCCGACCTGGGTTCATATGATGCAGAGATCAACAGGCCCGGCCAAGGCAAGACTTGGGCGGGCCTCTCGGGTTCCCGTGGGGGTTTCATGCGTATACGCGTTGCGGCCGGTGTTGTCTCCGGTGCTGTCGTTCTGTCCGCGCTCGCTCTTCCGGTTGCCGCTCAGGCGGCGGAGCGTAAGGGGGCCGCGACAGGGCTGAGTTCCTTCGCCTCGGCGGCCGTTCAGCCCAGAGACTCCCTGGGCAACACCAAGTTCTCGCACGCCGTCATCAACGGGGGCAAGGACATCGTCCTCGGTACCACCGGTACGAAGGTCGTCACCGTCACGTACACCGCCACGAACGCGAGCGGCATCGCTCTCACCGAGGCCTTCCTGTGGCAGGGGACGGACAGTTCGACCACGGACGGGATCACCGGTGGGCTCGGGACGGACGACGACCCCGCCTGCACGGAGACGGCTACCCAGGGGACGTACACCTGCAAGGCCGTCTTCAACATCCACCCCGCGACCGACATGAAGGACAACGGCGTGGCCGGGACCTGGAAGCTGTTCCTGGGTGCCTGGGACCTGTACGCGAACGCGAGTTACAACGACGATGTCGCCACCGCCTCGATCAAGAAGGCCTCCACGCTGACCGCCGATGCCACTCCCGAGCCGGTCAAGAAGGGCAAGACCATCACGGTCACGGGCAAGCTCGCCCGCGCGAACTGGGCGACGGGCAAGTACGCGGGGTACGTGTCCCAGCCTGCGAAGCTGCAGTTCCGCAAGAAGGGCAGCAGCACCTACACCACCCTCAAGACGGTCAAGACCAACAGCACCGGCGTTCTGAAGACCACCACCAAGGCCACGGTCGACGGGTATTACCGGTACGTCTTCGCCGGCACCTCCACCACCGCCGCGGCGACCGCGCCCGGCGACTTCGTCGACGTCCGGTAAGCAGCTCGGCTCGTCCGAGTAAGAGATCTACGTGAACCGGCGGGAGGCCCTCCCGCCGGTCCCGATCGCGTGTGTACCGTCCTCCCTTGTGTTGATCGGTGATCACTCAACCACCGTTCTACGCGCGGAGATTCACCGCAGATCACAGATCGCAGTTCACCCCAGTCGGCTACATCCGCAGCACCCGCACCCCCTGTTCACTCCACTTCATTCCACCCCCACTCATGGAATCCCCCCACTTCACGGAGGTTCACCGGATGCCCAGTCTTGGCAAGTTCACGTCACGTCGTAGGCTCACCACCGCCCTCACCGTCCTCGGTCTGCTCGCCACCGGCGCCGTCGCCCAGGCCGCCACCGTCACCCCCGCCGCAGCGGCCACCGCGGCCACCACGCACCGCGTTCTCTTCGACGACGGGCACGCCGAGGAAGCCGGCAACGCCGACTGGATCATCTCGACCAGCAAGCCCGATCCGCTCGCCCAGGACTCCTCTCCTTCCTCCGACAAGGACTGGACGGGAGCGCTGTCGTCGTGGGGCATCGCGCTGCAGCAGACCGGTGACTACAGCCTCAAGACCGCCACCAGCGCGCTGACTTACGGGGGATCGTCGGCGAACGACCTGTCGAACTTCGACACGCTCGTGCTGCCCGAGCCCAACATCAAGTTCACGACCGCCGAGAAGACCGCCATCATGAACTTCGTGAAGGCCGGTGGCGGGCTGTTCATGATCTCCGACCACACCGGGTCCGACCGGAACAACGACGGGTACGACGCGGTCCAGATCCTCAACGACCTGATGACGAACAACAGCGTTGATTCGACGGACCCGTTCGGGTTCTCCATCGACTCGCTCAACATCAGTTCCGGCTACCCGGCCGCCATCAGCGACAGCAGCAACCCGGTGCTGCACGGCTCCTTCGGTACCGTCACCAAGAGCCTCATCGCCAACGGTACGACCGCCACGATCAAGCCCGCCGACAACTCCGCCGCCAAGGGGCTGCTGTACCGCAGCGGTTACTCCGGCAACACCGGCGCCTTCTTCGCCACCAGCACCTTCGGGAGTGGCAAGGTCGCGTTCTGGGGCGACAGTTCGCCGGTCGACGACGGCACCGGTCAGTCCGGCAACACGCTCTACGACGGCTGGAACGACACCGGCGCCACCAACGCCGCCCTCGCCCTCAACGCCACGGAGTGGCTCTCCTCGTAGCCAACTGGCATAACCAACCGACGCTGAGCCAGTACCGAGTGGGCGGGTGCGGCCCCCGAGCCGTACCCGCCAGGCTTCCTTCAGCCTCCGATGTCGGACCTCACCGCCGCCTCGACGAGCTTCGCCGCATCGGCCGGCCGGATCGTCCCTGCCGCGACCGCAGCCGCCGTTCGTGTGGCCCACTGCCTGACGAACTCCGCGTGCGTGGGGTACAGGGCGGCAAGTTTCGCGCTGCTGAAGGGAGTTGTCGTGCCGAAGAGGAAGCAGAACTGGGCCGATCCGGTCTGGCCCAGGCCCGACAGGGCCGCGACCGGCGCGTCCACGGCGGGGGTTCGGACTCCGCCGGTGGCGTTGCCGTTGGCGTCCAGGACGAACTCGGGTGTGCCGTCGCTGCTGGTGGTCACCTGCAGCTGAGAGGTCTTGGCCGGTGGGATTCCGGTCAAGACCCAGCTGCGCAGGGCGTGTTGGGCGGCGTCCATGACGTAGTGCGCCTGGCCGGTGTTGATCGGGGCCGCGCAGGAGAAGCCGGGGGTGCCGGTCGGCGGGTCGAGCATGGCATCCAACTCCCCCGCGGTCACCGCCCCGTCCCCCGTGTCCGCGGCGCCGACGTTCGCCACGTAGTCGTCGGCGTGCGCGGTGCCGGCGATCTCCCAGAACCGCAGGCGCCCTGCGTCTGGTTGACGGGCCGTCAGATAGCCCAGGAGCATCAGGTCGGTCTCGGTCTCCACCGTGAGCACCGGGACGTCCGTGTCGGTGCGGAACCGGACGACCGCGGGGGTGGGCACGTCCGCCTGGGGTGCCTGCGAGAGCGCTGCCGCGAATCCGGCCCTGCTGTGGACGAGGAATCCGTCGTACGTGTGCGCCAGGGGCTGGACCGCGTCGATGTACGTGGTGAGGCGGAACGCCGACTGGGACTCGCCCTCGGCCAGCACCGCGCGCGGGCGGAGGCCGCCGAGGATCGTGGCCGCGGAGTCCCGTACGGCCTGTCCGGCCTGGGAGAAGATGTCGTAGGAGTAGCTGTCTCCGGGGTGGGACAGGGCCGCGTAGCGGACCGGGTCGGCGGCCTTGGTGGCGGCCACGCCGGTCGCCTGGGCGGAGACACCGATCCAGGCGTAGCCCTCACGGATGAGTTCGTTGTGGGTGTAGATCCACTCCGGGGCCACGTCCAGGCCGGCGGAGACGTTGAGCCACTCCACCACGACCGTCCCGTTGAAGCGGGCCGGGTTTAATGGCCTGTCCATGACAATCCTAGTCGTGTACGGCGCGGTGCTCGCGGGCGTCACGCTCCAGCGGCCGTCCGAGCCCAGCGGCGCGGTCGGCGTGTAGGAGGTGGCCGTGCCGGAGAGGAAGAACTCCGACTGGGTGTATCCCACGCTCGCGAGGTCGAAGGTCGTGCCTTGCAGTACTACGGCGCCCTTGCCGCCGGTGACCGGGCCGGTGACCGCTGCCGGACCAACCGCCGCCTCGGCCTGGGCAGTTGGCGCCAGAACCCCTAAGAATCCTAAGAACAGGCACGTGCTTGCCACGACAGCCAGCACCGAATGTCGGCGACTTCGGGTGCGCGGCCGTTGTCTCGCGTCGTTCATGAGTGATGCCTCCTCAGAGTTGATGCCTCACTGCGTTGTTGTCCCTACGGCTCGGGAAGCCCCGCCCGCAGCTGCGCGAGCGCGTCGGTCGTCAGCTCGGCGAGGTCCGACTCGCCTTCGCACTCAAGCCACATGAAGACGGCCAGGCGCAGGGCGTTCGCCGCTACGACACCCGTCAGTCGCGGGTACAGATCGCGGCTCGCGTCCGTCCCGGTGCGCTCGGCGACGACCGCGGTGAGCTGCTCGCCGAGCCGTTCGAAGATCGCCAGCTGCGAGCCCAGCAAGGCCTTGCTCGCCATGACCATCCGTACCTTGACGGCCAGTTGTTGCAACTGCTCCGGCGGCAGGAACGCGGAGAACGTCAGCGCATGGCGCAGCGACTCCCACAGCGGTTCGCCGGGCGGACGGTTGCGCAGTCCGTCGGCGATGTAGCCCATGCCGTCGACCAGCTCGGCCACGATCGCCTCCTCCTTGCCGGAGAAGTAGTTGCGGAAGGTGCGCGGCGACACGTCCGCGGCCTCGGCTATCGCGTCGGCGGTGACGTTCTCCACCCCGCGCTCCAGCGCCAGCCGCATCGCCGCACTCGCCAACGCGGTGCGCGTCTGCGCCTTCTTGCGCTCCCGTAGACCCGTCGGACCCGTCTCTGCCGCCACGCCCCGGACCGTACTCCGAGTTGCCGGAAGGGAAAAGATGCCGGGACGGCAAACTTTTCCCTATACGGCGGGCTCCGTCACCGTCTCCAACTCCCGGAGCGCGCGCCCGCGTTGGCGGACGACCCGCGTCCAGCCGACCGCCGCCAGCGCCGCGACCGCCGCCACCGCGAGCGCCGTCAGCATCCCCGTCGTGTGCGATCCCGCGCTGTCCGCCGCCCTCGCCACCGGGTTGGGCAGGCCCAGGCGGTCCGCCAGCCAGCCGATCGCCGCCGTGGCCGTGACCAGGGCTCCCGTCACGCGAAGTGCGGGCTGTACCCGGAGGCGTGCCAGTACCAGCAGCGACGGCAACGCCAGGCAGACCAGCAGGAGTTGGACCAGTTCGATGCCCAGGTTGAAGGCCAGGAGGCTGGACGCCAACTGGCCGGTGGACAGGTGCATTTCGGCGAGGACGAAGGAGAACGCCATGCCGTGGCCGAGGCCGAAGACGCCGGCCACGAGGGCTTCCTTGCCGGGGAAGAGCGGGCGGATCGCGTGGACCGCGCCCACGAGGATGCTCGCCGCGATGAACGCCTCTATCGGTCGGCCGGGGATCTGGAGGTGGGTGAGGGCGCTGGCGGCGAGTGCGACCGAGTGGCCGACCGTGAAGGCGAGGGTGATGCGGCCGATGCGCGTGAGCGCCGCGCGGGGGCCGGCCGGACCGCCGTTCCAGCGGCCTCCCGCCGCCAACAGCGGTGCGGGCAGCAGCAGGATGAGCAGGAACAGGAGGTGGTCGGTGCCGGTGAGGATGTGGTTGGCGCCGAGTTGGAGCATGGCTGCGAAGCCTCGCCACGCGCTGCCCTTGCCCAGGTCGACCGTCAGTGGTGGGACCTTCATGTGTCGGACGTCGAGGCGGATGGTGCCCACCTGGGTGGCGCCGTCGCCGGTGACCCGGCCGGCCGCCCAGTCCTGACGTACCGTCACCAGGGTTATGTGGGTGACTACTTGGTGCACGATCACGTCGTAGTCGAAGGTGAAATGGCGTACGTCGGCGCCGGTGGGCGGGGTGAGTACGGCCTTGGCGACCAGCTCGCGGTAGGGGCCGGTGGAGGTCTGTTCGGTGCGGCTGAGGCTCAGGGCGCCGATGGTGACCTGCCATGCCTGGCCCTTGAGGGTGGTCGGGTGGATGTGGGCGGCGAGGTAGGTGCGGATCGCCTTGGCCCTGGTGGGGAGGGCGGACGATGCGACGGTGTTGAGGTCGATGCCGCTGGCCGTGGTGAAGTCGCCCACCGGCAGGGCCAGTTGGGCGGTGACGGAGTCCTTGTACACGTCGAGCTGGACCACCGAGTGCGGCATCGGGTGCGCGGCGGCCGGCGACGCTCCGAGCAGGAGCGCCGCCGGTACCACGATCGCGATCCCGGCCACCAGGCGAAGCGCTGTGGTCAGCCAAGTTCGCGGTCGGGTCATGAGAAGGTGAACTCGCTGCCGTAGTCGCGGGTGTGGTCGCGGTACACGGTGTGGTAGTGGATCTGGTCCCGGTACACGACACCGTTCTGGCAGACGAACTCGACCCAGACGCCGGGGCCGTCGATGCGCACGTAGTCGCCCTGGGTGTCGAGGGCGGTGGTGCCGGAGTAGGCGACGTAGGTCTGGTTCAGCTCGTGCTCGTACGTCTTCATGAGCTTCTTCGCGGTGGCGTCGTCCACGTTGGCGATCCAGGGGTGGATGGCCTTGAGGACCAGCTGCTTCTGCTTCGGGGAGAGCGTACTGACCTTGATCCCCTCCTTCGTCTCCGGGAACTGGCCGTCCTGGCCCGGGCCGAGGAGTACATCGCTGAAGGACTCCGACAGCTTGGCGGTGGCCAGCTGCTCCGTGCTGAGGCTGCCGGTGAGGGCGAGCAGGCCGTCGCGCATGGTCGCGAGCGGTGAGTACGTGGTGCCGTCGTCGTCGGTCCAGGTGGTGGGCTCGACGCCGACGAAGAACGGGCTGGCGCCCGCCACCTTGCCGTTCTTGTAGGTGAGGTTGAGGGCCAAGTGATGGCCGCCGAAGTGCAGTTGCCAGGTGCCGGTGGCGGAGGGGGTGCCGAGGAAGGCGAGGAAGTAGACGCCGCTGCCGTAGCCGCCGAGGCCGCCGCCTCCGGTGCCGCCGGAGGGCGGGGTGCCGGTCGGGACGTCGGTCGGCGCGTCGGTGGCCGTCGAGGTCGGGGTCGCCGTGGCGGTGTCGGTGGCGGACGGGTCCGCGGAGGCCGTGCTCGACGCGGTGTCCGACGGTGCCGGGCCCGCGGAGCTGGTGCTCTGGGCCGAGTTGAGCACGTCGTCGGCCTTGATGATCTGCGTGATCTGGTCGTACCCGGTGTTCTTGCCGGTGCCCGTGGCGAGCTTCAACACCTTCATGGCGGCGGCCAGTTGGGTGTCCGTCAGGGAGCCGAGCTGGATGCCGGGACGGCAGGACGAGCCGCACGGGAGGTTCGACCACGCGGTGGCGTTGGCCTGCGTGAGGTCGAGCAGGGTGGAGGCCTGCTGGTCGGCGTCCAGCGTGTTCAGGAACTCGTTGGCCGCGCTGACCACGGCTGCGGTGCCGGTCGCCTTCTTGTCGACCGGGCGCTTGACGCCTGCGGCCGACTTTCCGGTCCGGGTGTCCGTCGAGGCATTCGCCACGGCGAAACCGCCGCCGACCAGCACAATTGCGGTAACGGCTCCGGCTATGCCGCGCCAGGTCCGTCTCGTGCGTACCAGACGGGTTCTGTCTCTGCTCACGAACGACTCCTTTGATTCCAGTAATTCCAGAGATTCCGCTCGTCAGCGGAGCGCCGACCGGCCGTTCGCGCGATTGTTGACAACATTATCGAGGTTCTTACCGAAATCTCAATGGACCGTCACGTGGATAAAATAAGTTTCAGGTTCCACAGCAATGCGGCCCGAATTCAGAGAATTCACTCAGGCATTTGACAGGTTAAGCTTGTCGCGCGAATAGGGTTTCCTGCTACCGGAGAGGCACATCATGGCCAAGGTCCCGAACATCCCCAGCGCGGCGGTCGCCGCGGGCGGGCTCGTCGGTGGGTACGGCGTGGCCCGCTGGACGAAGAAGCGTCAACTGGGCGGGGCCGTACTGGTCGTTGCCGGGGCCACCGCCGCGCAGCAGTGGCGGCAGCGGGCCGGCGGAAAGGCGGCGGGCGCGCTCACCGTCGCCTATGTCGCCGCGTTCGCCGGGTCCCACCCGCTGGCCAAGAAGGTCGGCGCCTGGCCCGCCGTCCTCGGCGTCGCGGGCGCCGTCGCCCTCGCGTCCTGGGTGGTCGCCGACCGGCAGGCGTGACCCCGGACGCGTTGTCACCAAGAAGCGTGTCCGCTACGGCCGTTCAGCAGCCGTGGGCCGACAGCACGCCCTCCGTCGAGTCCTCCTCGCACGGCCGGAAGCGTCGGCCCACCGCCGATGCCACCAGCACCCCCACACCGATCACGAGCGTCGCGAACGCCCACTGCTGGGGCCACTCGGCCTCGTCGGGCCAGTTGGTGTACCCGCGCGGGTGGGTGACGTACATCAGGCCGGCCGGGGGCACCGCCACCAGCAGGACCGGCCAGGCCGGGTCGTCGCGGCGGCCGAGGTAGCCCGCCAGGAGCAGCAGAAGCACCGCGAGGACCAGCGCGCCCGGCACGGACGCCCCCGTCCAGGCGACGCACACGAAGTACGCCGCCGACGCGAGGGCGGCGCCGAGGGTGCGGATCAGCCAGCGTTCCGGCCAGGTGCGCGTCCGCAGGGGGCTCAGCAGCTTCTCGGTCATACGTACGAGGGTTCCCCGGTGCGCCGGGGCCGCAACAGAGTACGCGTACTCAGATCCGGCGAACTCGGGTTCGGCAGCCTCGGATCCGGGAGCGTCAGGTCCTCCCGCTCCTACACCCCCACCAGCCGCGACACCGTGTAGATCAGCAGTCCCGCCAACGACCCCACCACCGTGCCGTTGATCCGGATGAACTGCAGGTCGCGGCCGATGTTCGCCTCGATCTTGCGGGTCGTGTGTTCCGCGTCCCAGCCCGCCACCGTGTCCGTGATCAGGGAGGTGATCTCCTTGCGGTAGGTGGTGACGACGTACACCGCGGCACCCTCGACCCAGCCGTCGACCTTCTCCTGGAGCTTCGGTTCGACCGCCATCCGCGCGCCGAGCGACAGCAGCGAGGCCCGCACCCGCAGCCGTAGCTCACTGCGTTCGTCCTCGGCGGCCGACACGATCATCGAGCGTACGGACGTCCAGGCGCTGGCGATCAGGTCCTGGACCTCACCGCGGCCGAGGACCTCGCCCTTGAGGCGTTCCACGCGGGCGCGGGTGTCCGTGTCGGACTGGAGGTCGGCGGCGAAGTCGCCGAGGAAGCGGTCCAGGGCGCCGCGGGCCGGGTGGGAGGGCATGTCGCGCATCTCGGTGACGAAGCGGAGCAGCTCCTTGTAGACGCGCTCGCCGATCCGCTTGTCGACGAATCTCGGGGTCCAGCCGGGCGCGCCGCCCTCGACGGCGTCCATGACCTGCTCGTCGTGCAGGACGAGCCAGTCGTGCGCGCGGGTGACGATCAGGTCGACGACCCGCTTGTGACCGCCGTCGGCGACGATCTTCTCCAGCATCTTACCGATGCCGGGCGCGATCTCCTGGGCGTCGGCGCGACGGGTGATCGCCTCGCCGACGACCGCCTGGACGTCGGAGTCGCGCAGGACGGTGAGGGCTCCTCGGAGTGCGGCCGACAGCTCCGCCGTCACCCGGTCGGCGTGGTCCGGTACGGCCAGCCAGGCGCCGAGCCGGCTGCCGATGCCGACGGCGCGCAGACGCTGCCGTACGACCTCCTCGGAGAGGAAGTTCTCGCCGACGAACTCGCCCAGGGAGACGCCCAGTTGGTCCTTCTTGGTGGGGATGATCGCGGTGTGCGGGATGGGCAGGCCGAGCGGGTGGCGGAAGAGGGCGGTGACCGCGAACCAGTCGGCCATCGCGCCGACCATGCCGGCCTCGGCCGCCGCGGCGACATAGCCCGCCCAGGGGCCCGCGCCCGCGTTCGACGCCCACTTGGCGAGGACGTACACGACGGCCACGAAGAGCAGCAGGGCCAGCGCCGTCAGCTTCATCCGGCGTACGCCGCGCTGCTTCTCCTCGTCGGCCGCGCTGAACGTGGTCATCGTGCGGCGGGAGGGCGACCCGTCGCCCTCAGCGGCCACTTCCGTACGTTCCATCCGCTCCACCCGTTCGCCGGTACCGTGCATATTGTCCCTTCCTGACCGACTCCCGGGACAGAACAGGAGTTCCCGACGTCACCCGAAAGTGCAGAATGGCAGGGCCCTGCCACTCACCCGAGGAGATCCGCACCGCGTGACCAAGCGTCGTACTGGGGGCGTGGGGGTGTCCCCCACAAAGCAGCGTGCCCTGCTGTCCGCGATCATCACCCTGATCGTGGCCGTTTCCGCCTGCATATACGTCGGTGTCTCCGCCGGTGACGGAACCCGCGACGCCGGGACGACCTCCGCCGGGGCCCACTCCGCCGCCCCCGCCTCGACCGGTATCTGGGTCGGCGCCTGGTCCGCCGCCCCGGTGGGCGGCGAGCCCGGCACCGGGCCGACGGGCATGGCGGGCCGCTCGGTGCGCAACATCGTCCACACGAGCGCCGCCGGGACGAGCGCCCGGATCACCCTCTCCAACCTCTACGGCCGGTCCCCGCTGACTCTCACCCACGCCTCGATCGCCCTCGCGGCCGGCCACAACAGTTCCGCCGCGGCCCCCGGCACCATGCGCCGGCTGACCTTCAGCGGCGCCACCTCCGTCACCGTCCCGGCCGGGCAGCAGGCCCTGAGCGACGCCGTACGCCTCCAAGTCCCGCAGGGCGCCGACGTGTTGGTCACCACCTACGCCCCCGCCGGTTCGGGCCCGGTCACCTTCCACCCGTACGCCCGGCAGACCTCGTACCTGGCCGACGGCGACCGTGTCGAGAACCCGAGCGGCGCGCCTTACACCCAACGGACCTCGGTGTGGCGCTACTTGACCGCGCTGGACGTGCTGAGTCGCGACGCGACCGGCACGGTCGTCGCGTTCGGCGACTCGATAACCGACGGGTCCACCTCCACCCAGAGCGCCAACCGCCGCTGGCCGGACGCCTTTTCGCAGCGGCTGAGCGCGGCCGTGGCAGCCGGACGAAAGGACGTGCCGCGCTACAGCGTCGTCAACGAGGGCATCAGCGGCAACCAGATACTCACCAGCCAGGCCGGCCGGCCCGCCGAGAACCAGGACGGCCTGACCCGCTTCGCCCGTGATGTGCTCGACCGCCCGAACGTCAAGGTCGTCATCGTCGACCTCGGCGTCAACGACACCCTGCACGACGCCGACTCCGACGCGATCCTGGCCGGTCTGCGCGCCCTGGTCCGCCAGGCCCACGCCCACGGCGTCAAGGTCGTCGGCGCGACCCTGATGCCCTTCGGCGGCTACCCCCGGTACTCGGCGGCCCGGGACGCCGTACGGCAGCGGGTCAACGCGGAGATCAGGAGCGGCACGGTGTACGACGCCGTCGTCGACTTCGACAAGGCGCTGCGCGACCCGTACGACCCGCGCAGATACGCCTCCGAGTACGACTCGGGCGATCACCTCCACCCCGGTGACCGGGGCTACCGCAAGATGGCCGACACCATCGACCTGGCCGACCTCAAGGGCGCGGTCCCCGCCCGGTTGTGAACCGGCGGATCAGTCCCCGTCAGTCCCCGTCAGTCCCAGATCAGTCCCAGTCGCGGTGCCTGCGCTCCCGCCGCTCCCGGTGCCGCTCCCGCCGCTCCTCGTGCCGTTCGCGCCGTTCCTCGTGCCGACGGCGCATCGCGTCGCGGTGCTCCTCCATGGCCTCGCGATGGGCGTCGTCCAGGCCGGACAGCGCGTCTCGGTGGGAGCCGTAGAGCTCCTTCGTCGACGAACCGCCCTCCAGTTTCTGCCGGCGCCGCTCCTCCTTGAGCCGCTGACGCTCGGCCCGGGGGAGCTTGCGTTCCACGCCGACCCCGCCCCAGAAGGCGAAGCCCGTGATGATCACGCGCGGGGCGCCGGGGTCGCCCGGCACGCCCTCCTGGCTGTGGTCGAAGCCGCCCATGATGCCGATGCCGCGCACGACGACCTCGACGCCCGGCGGCACGATGATCTGCGCACCGCCCATGATCGCGATGCAGTTGATCTCGACCTCGCGGTCCGCGAAGTTCGCCTCGCGCAGGTCGATCTCGCCGCCGCCCCAGAAGGCGACGGCGGTGAACCGCTTGGGGACCGTCCAGCGGCCCTTGCGCTGGAACCCGGACATGATGGCCACGGCAGCGGTCGAGGACCCTTCGCCGCCGACGATCCGCCCGGCCCAACTCCCGCTCTCCACCGGCTCCTTGACCATGCTCACCGGCGGCGGGGTGACCCCGGGGGCCGGCAGGTCGCGGGTGATGGGGGTCAGTTCGGCGTACGTCCGCGCCTTGTACGTCGCCTCAAGACGCTCCTCGAACTCCTCCATGTCGAGCCGGCCCTCGGCGACGGCGTCGCGCAGGACCTCGGCGACTCGCTCACGGTCGGCATCGGATGCGCGAAGCTCCGGGACTGCGTCGTCGGTCATACAGCGCAGCCTACGAGACCGTTCGACGGAGGGCTACGAGGGGCAACGAGGGACTACGAGACCGCCTTCTCCGCCTGCTCCGCGTACATCTTCGCGATGACCGCCTCGATGTCCGGCTCCCGCACCGACAGATCCACCATCGGGTACTCCGCCGCGATCCGCGCCACCAGCGGAGCCGCCGACGCCGACGCCGGGAACGTCAGCCACTGCCGCGGGCCCTCCACCTTCACCACCCGCGCGTCCGGCACCTCGATCGGCGGCAACTCCCGCTCCAGGTCCACCACAAGGGTCCGCTCGCTCTCTCCCGCCTCGTGCAGCCCGGTGAGCGGACCGTCGTACATCAGACGGCCGTGGTCGATGACCATCACGCGCGAGCACAACTGCTCGATGTCCTGGAGGTCATGGGTGGTGAGCAGGACCGTGGTGCCCCGCTCGGCGTTCAACTCCCGCAGGAACTCCCGCACTTTGGCCTTGGAGATGACATCGAGGCCGATGGTCGGCTCGTCGAGGTAGAGCACCTCGGGGTCGTGCAGCAGCGCCGCCGCGATGTCGCCGCGCATCCGCTGGCCGAGCGAGAGCTGACGTACGGGGACGTCCAACAGGGCGCCCAGTTCGAGGAGTTCGACACAGCGGTCGAGGTTCTCGGCGTAACGGGCGTCCGGGATGCGGTACATGCGGTGCATCAGCTTGTACGAGTCGATCAGCGGGAGGTCCCACCACAGGGTCGTACGCTGCCCGAACACCACGCCGATGCGGTGCGCGAGCCGGGTGCGCTCACGGGACGGGTCGATGCCGGCCACCCGCAGCCGGCCCCCGGACGGGGTGAGGATGCCGGTCAGCATCTTGATGGTGGTCGACTTCCCGGCGCCGTTCGGCCCGATGTAGCCGACCATCTCACCGCGCGCCACGGCGAAGGAGATCGAGTCGACGGCCCGCACCTGGCGCCGCTCCCGTTTCATGAACCCGGTCTTCTTGCGCACGTCGAAGACCTTCTCGACGCGGTCCAGCTCGATGAACGCCTGCTCTGTCACCCTCAACTCCCGGTGCTTCGGTACGACTTGAGCCCCGCCCGCCACGCCAGACCGGCCAGCGCACAGAAGGCGAGCGCCACCAGCGGCGACGCGAACTCCGCGCCCGGCGGCAGATCCAGCGGATACGGCCGCCCCAACACATAGGAGGCGGGCACCCAGTTGACGAAGGCGAGCGGCAGCATGAAGGTCACGCCCCGTACGAAGTCCTTGCCGAACACGGCCGGCGGATACTGCAACAGTGTGGTGCCGCCGTACGTGAACGCGTTCTGCACCTCGGCCGCGTCCTGCGCCAGGATCTGGAAGGCCGCGCCCGCCACGAACAGCGCCCCGAAGATCGCCGCCCCGCAGATCAGCATCACCGGCACCAACAGCAGCTTCCCGGCAGTCCAGTTGACGTCGATGTGGAGCAGCGCGTACCCCAGCACCAGGCCGCCCTGCGTGATCCGGCCCAGGCGGCGCAGCGCGAACCGGTCCGCTCCGATCTGGGCCAGCACCGGCGCCGGGCGCACGAGCAGGGTGTCGAAGGAGCCGTCGCGGATGCGGGCACCCAGCACGTCCATCGAGCCGAGCACCAGGTCGGAGATCCCGAACGCGGTCGCCGACAGGCCGTACAGGAAGGCGACTTCGGGCAGCGACCAGCCGCCCAGCGAGTCGACCTGCGAGAACATCAGCAGGATCGTGACGAAGTCCAGGCCGGTCACCAGCAGGTTGCCGACGACCGTGATGACGAAGGACGCGCGGTAGGTCATGCTCGACCGGATCCACATCCCGGCGATCAACCCGTAGGCACGCAACCCCTCGCGCCAGCGCGGCAGTTCCCCGGTCCGGTACTCACTCCGGTGGGTCGTCTCAACCACCCTGCACCACCACCCTCCGCGTAGCCGCCGACTGCATCAGCCGCCCCGCCGTGAGCAGCACCACCGCCCAGGTCGCCTGAAAGGCGTACGCCCCCAGCGGGTCGGTCTTCCCCATCAGCACATCCGCCGGCACCTGGATCTGTGCCGCCCACGGCAGTGCCCGTACGACGTCGCCGAGCACGCCCGGGAAGGCGTTCAGCGGGAGCACCATGCCCGAGCAGAAGATCCCCAGGATCATCATGGCCTGGTTGATGCCCGTGCCGTCCATCAGCCAGAACACGCTCAGGGCCGCCAGATAGCGGATACCGAAACTGACGAGGATCGCGAGCAGCAGCGCCACCAGGAGAGCCGCCCAGGATGTGACGTCCGTGGGCAGCGCCATCGGGAAGAACAGTGAGCCGAACACGAACGGGATCACGCCCCGCCCCAGCATCTGGAACATGGCCCGCCCGAAGTCGCTTGCCAGCCACCACAGTTGGAGATCGGCCGGACGATACAGGTCGACGGCGATGTCACCCGTACGGATGCGCTCCATCAGGTCCTTCTCGAACCCGCCGCCCTGGATCGCCAGCGTCGCGTACAGACACTGCCCCAGCCACACATAGGTCACCGCCTGCGCCTGGTCGTAGCCCCCGAGATGCGGACGCTCGTCCCACAGCGCCAGATAGGTGTAGACGAGCACCACGCCGAAGACGGTGTTGGTGAACACCCCGGCGAGCGTCGCCGCCCGATACGTCGCGTACCGTCTGAAACCCCCCGCCGCGACGGCCGCGTACAACCGCCCAGCACCCACCGGAAACCGCCCTCCACCACCTCTTGACACCGAAGCGCAGGAGCCTAGTGCGCAGGTGGTGACGCACGCCACGCATTTTCCGGGCAAGTGCGTGCCGATGGTCGGGAACGGAACGCATGGTGCGAGAGTCTTCGTCTGGGGGCGCAGAAGCGCACAAGGCCGTACAGGAACATACGCGACCGTATGGGAACATGCGGGCCCGTACGGGACGGTACGACGCGAAACAGGAGTCCGTGCACGACATGAGCGACCAGCCGCAACCGCAACAGCCCCAGCAGGGCTGGGCACCCAGGGAGCCGGAAGCAGCGGCTCACGAGCCTGAGGTGTCCGGGGGCAAGAAGCCCAAGCGGCCCAAGCGCACCGGATGGCGCAGGATCATCCCCACCTGGCGGATGACGCTCGCCGGGGTCGTCACGCTCGTGGCGCTGCTGATCGGCGCGTTCTACCTCGGCTACTCGATGGTCAAGATCCCGCCCGCCAACGCGCTCGCCACCAAGCAGTCCAACGTGTACCTCTACGCGGACGGCACCCAACTCGCCCGCGACGGCGAGGTCAACCGCGAGAACGTCGGACTCGACCAGGTCTCCGCCAACGCCCAGCACGCCGTACTGGCCGCCGAGGACCGGGACTTCTTCTCCGAGTCCGCCGTCGACCCGAAGGCGATGGTCCGCGCCGCCTGGAACACCGCCACCGGCAAGGGCACCCAGTCCGGTTCCACGATCACCCAGCAGTACGTCAAGAACTACTACCTGGGCCAGGAACAGACCGTCACCCGCAAGGTGAAGGAGTTCTTCATCTCGATCAAGCTGGACCGCACGGAGTCCAAGTCCCAGATCCTCGAGGGCTACCTCAACACCAGCTACTTCGGCCGCAACGCCTACGGCATCCAGGCCGCCGCCCAGGCCTACTACGGCAAGGACGCCATCGACCTCGACGCCGGCCGCGGCGCCTACCTCGCCGCGCTGCTGAACGCGCCGAGCGAGTACGACGTCGTGGCGCATCCGGAGAACAAGGCCGCCGCGGTGGCCCGTTGGAACTACGTCCTCGACGGCATGGTCAAGAAGGGCTGGCTCACCCAGTCCGCGCGCACCGGCATGAAGTTCCCGATGCCGAAGGAGGCCACGGCGTCGACGAGCATGTCCGGGCAGCGGGGTTACATCGTCACCGCGATCAAGGACTACCTCGCCACCAACAAGATCATCGACGCGGACACCCTCGAAGCCGGCGGCTACCGCATCACCACCACCCTGCAGAAGAGCAAGCAGGACGCCTTCGTGAAGGCCGTCAACGACCAACTCATGTCCAAGCTCGACAAGAAGAGCCGCAAGGTCGACAACTACGTGCGCGCGGGCGGCGCTTCGGTCGACCCCAAGACCGGGCAGATCGTCGCCATGTACGGCGGCATCGACTACGTCAAGCAGTACACGAACGGCGCCACCCGCGGCGACTTCCAAGTCGGCTCCACCTTCAAGCCGTTCGTCCTCGCCTCCGCGATCCAGAACGACTCGCAGACCCAGGACGGCCAGACCATCACCCCCAACACCTACTACGACGGCACCGACAAGCGCCCCGTGGAAGGCTGGAGCGGCGGCTCGTACGCCCCCGAGAACGAGGACGGCGTCTCCTACGGCGACATCACCGTCCGTACGGCCACCGACAAGTCCGTCAACTCGGTGTACGCGCAGATGGCAGTGGACGTAGGGCCCGCCAAGATCAAGAAGACGGCCATCGACCTCGGCATCCCCGCCGACACCCCCGACCTGACCGCCACCCCGTCCATCGCGCTCGGCCCGTCCACCGCGAGCGTCCTCGACATGGCGGAGGCGTACGCCACCCTCGCCAACCACGGTGAGCGGCACACGTACACGATGATCTCGAAGATCACCAAGGACGGCACGGACCAGGTCAAGCTGCCCGCGCAGAAGACCACCCGCGCGGTGAGCCGCGAGTCCGCCGACACCACGACCAACGTCCTGGAGAGCGTCGTCGACAACGGCACCGCGACCGCCGCGCAGGGCGCCGACCGCCCGGCGGCCGGCAAGACCGGCACCGCGGAGAAGGACACGGCGGCCTGGTTCGCGGGCTACACCCCCGACCTCGCCACCGTCGTCTCCGTCATGGGCCAGAACCCGACCACCGCCGCCCACGAGCCGCTCTACGGCGTGATGGGCCTCGCCCGCGTCAACGGCGGCGGGGCGCCCGCCGAGATCTGGGCCCAGTTCACCAAGGCGGCCCTGAAGGGCACCGAGGCGAGCGACTTCGACCTCCAGCTCCAGGACGGCGCCGAGACGGTCGCACCCCCGAGCATCCAGCCCTCGCAGCCCGCGACGACCGACGGCCAGGACAACGGCGGCACGACCACCACCGGCGGCCAGGGCAACCAGGGCCAGACCCAGGGCGGCACCACCGACGGAGGCACGACCGACGGCGGCACCACCGGAGGCACGACCACCACCGACGGCGGCACCACGACAACCGGCGGCACCACCGGCACCACGACCGACGGCTCCACGACCACCACCGGCGGCACCACGGGCACGACCACGGACGGCACGACGACGACCGGCGGCACGACGGGAACCACGACCGACGGCACCACCGGCGGCACGACGACCGGGGGGACGACGGCGGGACCGCAGAGCACGGCACGGAAAAAGGAGTGAGCGGAGCCCGCTGAACAGGGGCGCACGGCAGAAGGGGCTGGTGACCACGGTCACCAGCCCCTTCGGGGCTTCTGGAGGCTTCGTACTACAGGTACAGGCCGGTCGAGTCCTCGGAGCCCTCGAAACGGTCCGCGGCCACCGCGTGCAGGTCGCGCTCGCGCATGAGGACGTAGGCGATCCCGCGCACCTCGACCTCGGCGCGGTCCTCCGGGTCGTAGAGAACCCGGTCGCCGGGCTCGACGGTCCGTACGTTCTGACCCACCGCGACGACATCCGCCCAGGCCAGCCGCCGCCCGACCGCGGCCGTCGCCGGAATCAGGATCCCGCCGCCCGAACGCCGCTCGCCCTCGCTCTTGTCCTGCCGCACGAGCACACGGTCGTGCAGCATCCGGATGGGCAGCTTGTCGTGCTGGGTGCTCTGCTCGTCTCTCTTGGCGCTCACACCCACGAACCTACCTGCCTCCGACCCGTCGGTACGCCCCCGGGTGCCCCGCGAAATCAGCCTTTACGACCCTTGCCGCGCCGGGAACCGAGGACGAACAGCCCCACGACCCCGACGGCGACGAGGGCAACGGGAACGATGCGCTCCACCCTCGGCGCTCCCTCGTCGTCCACGAACTGACCCTTGATGTCACTCACGACGCGGTTGACGCCGACGTACGCCTTCCCGAGGGTGTGATCGATGCTGGACGCGACCTTGGCCTTCGCGTCGCCCACGATGGTCTTCGGGTGCACCCGCACCCCGATCTCGTCGAGCGTGTCGGCCAGGACATCGCGGCGACGATTGATGTCCGCCTCGATCTGCGCCGGGGTTCTGGTGTCCGGCGTGTTCGACGTGTCCGCCACCGTACGGCCTCCGAAGTCTGCTGGTACTTGTGCCGGACAGTCTGTCAGCTCTCGCGCGGAGTGCACTGTCAGCACCCCCGGTTACGCTAGCGCGATGAGTGAACGACTCCAGCCCGGGGACGTTGCCCCCGCCTTCACGCTTCCCGACGCCGACGGCAACGAGGTGTCCCTCGCCGACCACAAGGGCCGCAAGGTCATCGTCTACTTCTACCCGGCGGCCCTGACGCCCGGCTGCACCAAGCAGGCCTGCGACTTCACGGACAACCTGGAGGTGCTGGCCGGCGCCGGGTACGACGTCATCGGCATCTCCCCCGACCAGCCGGAGAAGCTCGCCAAGTTCCGCGAGAAGGAGAACCTCAAGATCACCCTCCTCGCGGACACCGACAAGACGGTCCTCGACGCGTACGCGGCCTTCGGCGAGAAGAAGAACTACGGCAAGACCTACCTGGGCGTGATCCGCTCCACGATCATCGTGGACGAGTCCGGCAAGGTCGAGCACGCGCTGTACAACGTCCGGGCCACGGGCCACGTGGCGAAGATCATCAAGGACCTGGGTATCTGAACGACGCCCACACATCGGGAGGCAGGTCGGCCCGCCCAGGAACCGACCTGCCCTCCTCGTTCCACTCCCCCGGGGCAAGGTCCTCCCCGACCAGCCGCCAGACCGCCACGGCCCCCGGATTGGCGTCCTGAAACGCGATCTCCCAACGGCCCGGGTGCCGCCGGGCACCGCGCACGACGAAGAAGCTGTTGAGCACCCGAGTGGGCCCACTGATCCCCCGCACGAACGCGAACCCGACGGGCCGCTGGACGGTGCAACTGCGGCGGGCACTCGACGACCTTGGCGTCCCGCACATCTGTGAGACCTGCGGTGTCGGTGACGTGTGGCAGGGAAAGCGGCTCGTTCTGGAGATCGACCACATCAACGGAGACCGGTTGGACAACCGGAGGGAGAACCTGCGGTACCTGTGCCCGTCCTGTCACAGCCAGACGAAGACCTTCGCGAATCGATCTCCGCGTACGCCCTCGCAGGGGCGCACAGTAGAGTGAGCAGCGCTGTGGGCCCGTACCCCAGCTGGCTAGAGGGCGCCGGTTTAGGTCCGGTGTGTCGTGGGTTCGAGTCCCACCGGGCCCACTCTGTGAAGGGCGCGCCACCGACTCCGGCGCGCGCCCTTCTACGCTCAGCCCAACAGCTCACGCACCACCGGCACCAACCCCCGAAACGCCTTCCCCCGATGGCTGATCGCGTTCTTCTCCTCCGCCGTGAGTTCCGCGCAGGTTCGCGTGTCGCCGTCCGGCTGGAGGATCGGGTCGTAGCCGAAGCCGTTCGTGCCCGTCGGCGCGTGCCTCAGCAGTCCCCGCAGCTGGCCCTCGACCACTCGTTCCGTGCCGTCCGGCAGCGCGAGGGCCGCCGCGCAGGCGAAGTGGGCGCCCCGGTGCTCGTCCGCAATGTCCGAGAGCTGGGCCAGCAGCAGGTCCAGGTTGGCCTTGTCGTCGCCGTGTTGGCCGGACCAGCGGGCCGAGAAGATGCCCGGCGCGCCGTTCAGGACGTCTACGCAGAGGCCCGAGTCGTCCGCCACCGCCGGGAGGCCTGTTGCCTGGGCCAGGGCGTGGGCCTTCAGCAGGGCGTTCTCCGCGAACGTCACGCCCGTTTCCTTGACGTCGGGGATGTCGGGGTAGGACTCGGCACCGATCAGTTCGTGGGGCAGTCCCGCGTCGGCGAGGATCGACCTCAGTTCGGTGATTTTCCCGGCGTTGCGGGTGGCGAGGATCAGGCGTGTCATGGCGTTCAGTATCCCGGCCCCCGCCTCACTCCCGTATCCCAACCCCGCCCCGCGGCTACGACGTGCAGACCTTCGTCAGTTCGCCCGCCGCGTCCGTGACGGGGCTGATGTCAGGCGTGTTGTCGCCGTTCTTGACCGCCGTACGGACGTTGTCGACGGCCTTGCTGAGGTTGTCCACCGCCTTGTTGACGTCCGCGTTGTCGGTCTTGTCGCCGATCTTGTCGAGGTCCTTCTCGATGGAGTTGAGGGACTCGTCGGTCTGGGTGGGATCGTTGGCCGCGTTCTCCACCGCCTGCTGGAGGCCGGTGACGCTGTCGGCGATGGTGTCGGCGGTCTGGACGCAGTCGATGGCCTTGCCGACGGCGTCGCAGCCGGTGGCGAGTCCGGCGGTCAGGCCGATCACCACGACGGTGACGGCTGTGGCGATACGGCGTCGACGACTGCGTCGGCTTGCGGCGGCCATGGTCGGTTTCCTCCCCGTGGGGGGTGGGCTTCTGTGGCCACTCCCCGTTTCCGTTCCGTATGCGTAGGGACGCGAGGGCGGGCCGCCGGGTTGCCCCCGCGGCCCGCCTCGCTTTGTACGTCCTTTACTTGCCTTGCCAAGCCTCTTACTTCTCCAGCGCGGCCTCAAGTGCTTTGCGCTGTACGGCGGTCAGCTCGTCGCAGCCGGCGACGGCCAGGTCGAGGAGCGCGTTGAGTTCGTCGCGCGCGAAGGGCTCCGCCTCGGCCGTGCCCTGGACCTCGACGAAGCGGCCGTCGCCGGTGCAGACGACGTTCATGTCGGTCTCGGCGCGGACGTCCTCCTCGTAGCAGAGGTCCAGCAGCGGGACTCCGCCGACGATGCCGACCGAGACCGCCGAGACCGTTCCGGTGAGCGGCTGGCGGCCGGCCTTGATCAGCTTCTTGCCCTGGGCCCAGGTGACGGCGTCCGCGAGCGCGACGTACGCGCCGGTGATGGCGGCCGTACGGGTGCCGCCGTCGGCCTGGAGGACGTCGCAGTCGAGGACGATGGTGTTCTCGCCGAGGGCCTTGTAGTCGATGACGGCGCGCAGCGAGCGGCCGATCAGGCGGCTGATCTCGTGGGTGCGTCCGCCGATCTTGCCGCGGACGGATTCGCGGTCGCCGCGGGTGTTGGTGGCGCGGGGCAGCATGGAGTACTCCGCGGTGACCCAGCCCTCGCCGCTGCCCTTGCGCCAGCGGGGGACGCCTTCGGTCACGGAGGCGGTGCAGAAGACCTTCGTGTCGCCGAAGGAGACGAGGACGGAGCCCTCGGCGTGCTTGCTCCAGCCACGTTCGATGGTGACGGGGCGGAGCTGTTCGGGGGTGCGGCCGTCGATTCGAGACATGGCGAAGAGCCTAGTGGTAGACGGGGAAGGGGCTCTTCCCGGATCCGGGAAGAGCCCCTCGGTACGCGAAACCGGGGATGATCCCCGTGCTTCACATCAGGTCTTCGATGTCCGCCGCGATCGGGTCCGCGTCCGTGCCGATGACGACCTGGATGGCGGTGCCCATCTTGACGACGCCGTGGGCGCCGGCGGCCTTCAGGGCGGCTTCGTCGACCAAGCTCGGGTCCTTGACCTCGGTGCGCAGGCGGGTGATGCAGCCCTCGACCTCTTCGATGTTGTCGATGCCGCCCAGCCCGGCAACGATCTTCTCAGCCTTGGTGGCCATGGTGTTCTCTCCCTGATCCGAACCGCTTTGTCGCAGTAACCCACAGTTGGCCCAGCTTCGCGAGCGGTCATGTCGTGCGTGCCGAATGATGGTGACGATCACTTCACCAACTGGTCTACACCACATTACCGAGGGGCGTCCATGAGTGCCGACAGTGCCGCCGCCGGTCCCGGGCGCGTCTCCTGGAACAAGGTGTTCCAGGGGCTGCAGAAGATGGGCCGCAGTCTCCAACTCCCCATCGCCGTACTGCCGGCCGCCGGCATCCTCAACCGGCTCGGGCAGCCGGACGTGTTCGGGGACGACGGGCTGGGGTGGACCAATGTCTCGAAGGTGATGGCGGGTGCGGGCGGCGCGCTGCTGGACGGGCAGCTGGGGTTGCCGCTGCTGTTCTGTGTGGGTGTCGCGATCGGGATGGCGAAGAAGTCGGACGGGTCGACGGCGCTGGCCGGGCTGGTCGGTTTCCTCGTCTACTACAACGTGTTGCGCCAGTTCCCCAAGGACTGCACGGGCGGTACGGACGTGGTGCCCGGGATCGGGTGCCAGGCCGCCGATCACTCGGTCTCGGCGTTCACGTACCAGAATCCCGGGGTGTTCGGCGGGATCGTGCTGGGACTGCTGACCGCGTTCTTCTGGGCGCGGTACCACCGTACGAAGCTGGTGGACTGGCTGGGCTTCTTCAACGGGCGGCGGCTGGTGCCGATCATCATGTCGTTCGTGGCGATCGCGGTCGCGGCGGTGGCACTGTGGATCTGGCCGCCGATCGGCACCGGTCTTGAGCACTTCAGCGACTGGCTGAGCGCCCGGGGCGCGCTGGGTGCCGGGGTGTTCGGGCTGGCCAACCGGGCGCTGCTGGTCGTGGGGCTGCATCAGTTCCTGAACGTGCCCATCTGGTTCCAGTTCGGCAGTTACACCAAGCCGGACGGGACGGTGGTGCACGGTGACATCAACATGTTCCTGGCGGGTGACCCGAACGCGGGGCAGTTCACCTCGGGCTTCTTCCCGATCATGATGTTCGCGCTGCCGGCGGCGGCGCTCGCGATCGCACACTGCGCGAAGCCGGGCCGCCGCAAAGAGGTGGGCGGGCTGATGCTGTCGGTCGCGCTGACGTCCTTCGTGACCGGTATCACCGAGCCGATCGAGTACTCGTTCCTGTTCATCGCGCCCGTTCTGTACGCGGTGCACGCGGTGTTGACGGGTGTGTCGATGGCGGTGACCTGGGGGCTCGGGGTGCACGACGGGTTCAGCTTCTCGGCGGGTCTGATCGACTACGCGATCAACTGGAATCTGGCGACGAAGCCGTGGGCGATCATTCCGATCGGGCTGTGCTTCGCGGCGGTGTACTACGTCGTCTTCCGGTTCGCGATCACGAAGTTCGATCTGAAGACTCCGGGACGGGAGCCGGAGGACGAGCAGGAGGACGTCACGAAGGCCTGAGGTCAGCGAGGCCCGGTGTCTTGCGCGGCGGCGTCGTCCAGGAGGGCTCGCAGGCCCGCGAACGCTTCGCGCACCTGGTCTCCCGCCCCGCAGCGCACCGCGCTGCGGTAGGCGTCGGGGACCTCGTCGTACCGTCCGCACGCGAGCGTGAGCAGGGCCCGCAGTTCGGCGTGGCTGCCGGCCAGTGCCGGCCGTACCGGTCCGGCCGAGCGCGCCGCCTCGTCGAGGCCGTCGACCAGGGCGGACAGGCGGGCCAGCAGGAGTCCGCTCTCGACGAGTGTTCCGTAGTAGGCCGCTTCGCCGGTTCTGCCGGCCCGGCGCAGGAGGGTCAGGCACTCGTCGATCCGGGTGCGGTCGCAGGTTCTGAGCGCGAGTTCGGCGAGCAGTCCGTACGCCTCCTGTTCGCGCTGTCGCTCGTAGTCCGTGAGCCCCTCCTCGGTGTACCGGGCGACGGCGTCCCGGAGTTCGGAGTAGGCCCGCGTCACCGCTGCCCGGTCGGTGACGCGGCCGGCCAGGATCTCCCGGCCCGCGTAGAAGACCCAGGTCGGATTGGCCGGTTCCTCCTGGCGGCAGCGGGCGATGAGCGCTCCGTCCCGCGCTCGTTTGCCGCGGGCGGCTATGACCTCCGGGAGGTAGCCGTGGTGGACGAGTTCCACGTCCAGGCCGGTCGACTCGGGGGCGCTGCCGTCGGGGTGGAAGGGCTGTTCGTGGATACGGCCCCGGAAGCGCAGTCCGGTGTCGGCGCGCAGGATCCGCCGGGTGCGGTGGTAGGTGTCGCCGCCCTCCGCGTCGACGATGCGCGGGGAGAGGACGAGGTCGCGGCCGGCCGGTGTCCGGTCCGCCTCGTGCACCGAAATGGGAACCCCGGGCGGCTCGTTCGCATCACGGGAGCCGTTTCCGCCGACACTCCCCGTAGCGATTCCGTAGCAAAAATCGCGGGTTCCTTATCTCGCCTTCATCGTGCTACAACAGGTCTACACCACTGAGTGGTGTAGACCACGCCACCCGATGGAGGACGTTATGACCACCGCCACCGCATCGGCGGTTCCCGCGAAAAAGTGGGGATCCGGCCTGTTCCAGGGCTTGCAGAAGGTCGGTCGCAGCCTGCAGCTCCCGATCGCCGTACTGCCGGCGGCGGGCATCCTGCTCCGGCTCGGACAGCCCGACGTGTTCGGCGCGGACGGCCTCGGCTGGGACAAGGTCGCCTCCGTGTTCGCCACCGCGGGCGACGCCGTCTTCAGCAACCTGCCGCTGCTGTTCTGCGTGGGCATCGCCATCGGCTTCGCCAAGAAGTCGGACGGCTCCACGGCGTTGGCGGCGCTGGTCGGCTTCCTGGTCTACAAGAACGTACTGACCGCGTTCCCGATCACCGACGCGAAGGTCACCAAGGGCGTCGACGTCGCCGCGACCTACAACGACCCCAAGGTGCTCGGCGGCATCATCATGGGTCTGATAGCCGCGGTCACGTGGCAGCGGTTCCACCGCACCAAGCTCCCCGACTGGCTCGGCTTCTTCAACGGCCGTCGTCTGGTGCCGATCCTGATGGCCTTCATCGGCACCGCCGTCGGCGTCTTCTTCGGCCTGGTCTGGGAGCCCATCGGCAACGTCATCACCGACTTCGGCCAGTGGATGACCGGCCTGGGCGCCGTCGGCGCGGCCATCTTCGGCGCGATCAACCGCGCGCTGCTTCCGGTGGGCATGCACCAGTTCGTCAACACCGTGGCCTGGCAGGAGATCGGCACCTACAAAGACTCCTCCGGTGCCGTCTGGCACGGCGACCTGCCGCGCTTCTTCCACGGCGACCCGACCGCCGGCCAGTTCATGACGGGCTTCTTCCCGATCATGATGTTCGCCCTCCCGGCCGCCGCACTGGCGATCACGCACTGCGCCCGCCCCGAGCGCCGCAAGGTCGTCGGCGGCATGATGCTGTCGCTCGCGCTGACCTCGTTCGTCACCGGCATCACCGAGCCGATCGAGTTCTCGTTCATGTTCATCGCGCCGGTCCTGTACGCCATCCACGCGCTGCTGACCGCCCTCTCGATGGCGGTCACCTGGTCCCTGGGCGTGCACCACGGCTTCAGCTTCTCGGCCGGTGCGATCGACTACTTCCTCAACTGGAACCTGGCCACCAAGCCCTGGCTGATCATCCCGATCGGACTCGTCTTCGCGGCGATCTACTACACGGTCTTCCGCTTCGCGATCATCAGGTGGAACCTCCCCACCCCGGGCCGCGAGCCCGAGGAGGAGTTCGAGGACCTCACCAAGGCGTGAGCCCGTACCAACACCCGATGCCCGGCCCGGAGTTCACCACGGACCGGGCATCGTCGTGTGCCGGCCCCCTCACACCGTGAGGACGATCTTCCCGCGCGCCGTCGGACTGCGCGCTGACCCGGCGCTGAGCGGAACGGAGCGGAACGGAATGCCGAAGGCCCCGGCAGCCGGGGGAAGAGCGGGCTGCGGGGCCTTCACGGACGCAGGGTCAGATGTCGTACGACGCCCTGGGCGCCGCCAGTTCCACCGGGCCGGCGAAGACCTCACGTGCGTCGGCCAGGTTGGCCTGGGGGTCGGTCCACGGGGGGATGTGGGTCAGGACCAACCGCCTGGCTCCCGCCCTGGTCGCCGTCTCGCCCGCCTCGCGGCCGTTGAGGTGGAGGTCGGGGATGTTCTCCTTGCCGTGGGTGAACGCGGCCTCGCACAGGAACAGGTCGGTGTCCCGGGCGAGTTCGTCCAGGGATTCGCTGACGCCCGTGTCACCGGAGTAGGTGAGGGACCGGCCGCCGTGCTCGACGCGGATGGCGTAGGCCTCGACGGGGTGGCGGACCCGCTCGGTGTGCACGGTGAAGGGGCCGACGTCGAACGTGGACGGCTTCACCGTGTGGAAGTCGAAGACCTCGCTCATCGAGGAGGCGGTGGGGGTGTCGGCGTAGGCCGTGGTCAGGCGGTGCTCGGTGCCCTCGGGGCCGTAGACCGGGATGGGGTCGCAACGGCCGCCGTCGTGGCGGTAGTAGCGCGCGACGAAGTACGCGCACATGTCGATGCAGTGGTCGGCGTGCAGATGGCTGAGGAAGATCGCGTCGAGGTCGTAGAGACCGCAGTGGCGCTGCAGCTCGCCAAGGGCGCCGTTGCCCATGTCGAGGAGCAGCCGGAAGCCGTCGGCCTCTACGAGGTAGCTCGAACAGGCCGATTCCGCGGACGGGAACGACCCCGAGCAGCCGACGACGGTGAGCTTCATAAAGCAGAAACCTCCGCTGGCGGATAACTTCTGGAGTTGGGGGACGGGGGTCGTGCGGTCCGTCGAGCGTAAGGCGCAAAAGGGCCGGTCGCTCCTCCGCCAAGGGCTGTTGTGGGGGAACTCACCTGTGGTGTCACCGGTTCGGCTGGAACCGGGGCGTGTGGGGTGTGCGATGGGGCGCGCGGCTGGGATTGCGCGCCGGTAACGTCGTCCCCATGGACAGGTTCTGGTGGCTCGCGCTCGCGGCGGTGGTGTTGCTGGCGCTGGTCGCCACGCTTGTCGACGGGTGGGGGCGGGGGTCGTCCCGACGGGTTCGGGGAGATCGGCCTCGGCCCGCCGAGATCTGGTGGGCGAACGTGCCCTACGAGGATCAACCCGGGGCTGCGAAGGATCGGCCCTGTCTGGTGCTTGCGGTGCGGGGGCGGAAGGTCACCGTCGCGAAGATCACCAGCAAGTATCACGATGGGCGGGGTGGGGTGATTCCGTTGCCGCCGGGTGCTGTCGGCGATGCGCGGGGGCGGGCGAGTTTTTTGGAGACCGACGAGTTGCGGAATGTGCCGGTGTCCGGCTTTCGGCGGCGGGTGGGGGTGGTGGACCCGGTTTTGTGGGACCAGGTCCGTCACCTTGCGCGTTAAGGGGTAGTTTTCGGGTGCGGGTGCGCTGTGGCTGGTCGCGCAGTTCCCCGCGCCCCTGGGTCGGCTGCCCCTGAAGGCGTTTTCATCATGCCCAGAGTTGACCCTGAAGTGTCTTGATCGCCTCTTCTGTCGTCGCCGCTGTGTACACGCCCGTCGACAGGTACTTCCAGCCGCCGTCCGCCACGACGAACGCGATGTCTGCCGTCTCCCCCGCCGCTACGGCCTTCTTGCCTACGCCGATCGCCGCGTGCAGGGCCGCTCCCGTGGAGACTCCGGCGAAGATGCCCTCCTGCTGGAGGAGTTCGCGGGTGCGGGTGACCGCGTCGGCGGAGCCGACCGAGAAGCGGGTGGTGAGGACGGAGGCGTCGTAGAGCTCGGGGACGAAGCCCTCGTCGAGGTTGCGGAGGCCGTAGACGAGGTCGTCGTAGCGCGGCTCGGCGGCGACGATCTTGACGTCCGGCTTGTGCTCGCGGAGGTAGCGGCCGACTCCCATGAGGGTGCCCGTCGTGCCCAGGCCCGCCACGAAGTGGGTGATGGAGGGGAGGTCGGTGAGGATCTCCGGGCCCGTCGTGGCGTAGTGGGCGCCCGCGTTGTCCGGGTTGCCGTACTGGTAGAGCATGACCCAGTCGGGGTGTTCGGCGGAGAGCTCCTTGGCCACGCGCACGGCGGTGTTGGAGCCGCCGGCCGCGGGGCTGGGGATGATCTCGGCGCCCCACATGCCGAGGAGGTCACGGCGTTCCTGCGAGGTGTTCTCGGGCATCACGCAGACCATGCGGTAGCCCTTGAGCTTCGCGGCCATGGCGAGGGAGATGCCGGTGTTGCCGGAGGTCGGCTCCAGGATGGTGCAGCCGGGGGTGAGGCGGCCGTCCTTCTCCGCCTGTTCGATCATGTGCAGGGCCGGGCGGTCCTTGACGGAGCCGGTCGGGTTGCGGTCCTCCAGCTTGGCCCAGATGCGGACGTCGGCGGACGGCGAGAGCCGCGGCAGGCGCACCAGAGGGGTGTTGCCCACCGCGGCCAGCGGGGAGTCGTAACGCATCGACGATCAGGCCATACCGCCGGCCACGGCCGGCAGGATCGTGACGCTGTCGCCGTCGGTCAGCTTGGTGTTGATGCCGTCGAGGAAGCGGACGTCCTCGTCGTTCAGGTAGACGTTGACGAAGCGGCGCAGTTCGCCGCCGTCGACGATCCGGGCCTGGATGCCCGCGTGCCGGGTTTCGAGGTCGGCGAAGAGCGCGGCGAGGTTCTCACCGGCACCCTCGACGGCCTTCTCGCCGCCGGTGTAGGTGCGGAGGATGGTGGGGATGCGGACCTCGATGGCCATGGCAAGGGGCTCCTGTCGAAAGCGGAAGGGGTCTGGTCTCGGTGGGCGCGCGGCACGAACATGAGCGCCCACGGCACACGGCCGTACGGCGACTGCGCGAGGCCTCAACAGATGGCGCTGTTCAGCCTGCACAGGTCGACGTGCAGCCGCGCCACGAGCAGCGTGCCCGGCGCCTTGTCGCTCACGTCGAGAAGAACCATGGGCTCATCGTATCGATTCCCGGTCCGGTCCTTGGTATGTGATCTCACAATTCGGACGAAATTCATTCGGGGGCTGAGACGGCGCAGCTCAGGCGGACTGCCGTACGACCAGCCGGGTGGGCACGATCGCCGACGGCAGGTCCTCCCCGGAGTGCTGTTCGGTGCGGTCGAACAGGAGCCGGGCCAGCAGGCGGCCCATCTCGGCGACGTCCTGGTGGACGGTGGTCAGCGGTGGGTCGGTCGTCTCGGAGATGGAGACGAGGTCGTCGAAGCCGACCACGGCCACGTCCCGCGGGACCCGGCGTCCGCGTTCGCGCAGGGTCTGGAGGGCGCCGGAGGCCATGAGGTCGGAGGCGACGAAGACGGCGTCCAGGTCGGGGTGGCGGTCGAGGAGCGCGGCCATGGCGTCGGCGCCGCCCTGCCGGGTGTAGTCGGCGCGTTCGACCAGGTGGGGCGCGGTGTCGGGGAGGACGTCCCGGTATCCGGCGAGCCGGTCGGCGGCGGAGTTCTCCTGGTCGTAGGGGCCGGTGACGGTGGCGATGCGCTCGCGGCCCAGGGCGAGGAGGTGGCGGACGGCCTGGCGGGCGCCGCCGCGGTTGTCGCCGTCGACGTAGGTCTGGCCGCGCACGGGGTCGCCGTCGCACAAGAGGGGACGGCCGCCGAAGACGGCGGGCAGCGCGAGCCGGTCGACCATCTCGGGCATCCGGTCACCGGGGCGCAGCGAGAACAGGATCGCGCCGTCGACATGGCCGCCGCCGAGATAGTCGGCCACGCGCGCGTAGTCGTCGGGTTCGTCCACGAACAGCAGGACGGCCTGGGCGCCGTGCCGCGCGAGTTCGCTACGAATACCGCGCAGCAGACAGTCGAAGAACGGGTCGAGGAACAGCCGGTCCTCGGGCTGGGCCGCCACCACCGCGACGGCGCCGGTGCGGCGGGTGACCAGTTGGCGGGCCGCCCGGTTGGGCACGTAGCCCAGCGCGGAGATCGCCTCCCGGACCCGGACCTCGACCTCCGGACTCACCTTGGGCTCGCCGTTGACCACCCGCGACACCGTGGACTTGGAGACCCCCGACCAGCGGGCGACATCCTCGAGCGTGGGGCGCCGTGCGTTCGACCGCTGCGTCAACACCATCTCCGTCACGGCGAGTTGGGCTGTTGCGTACGCCGTCAGTATGCCTCTACGACCTTGACGTCCTCCTCCGTGATCTCGCCCTCCACGATCCGGTAGGAGCGGAACTGGAAGGGGCCGGCGTCGTCGGTGTCGGCGGTGGAGACGAGGACGTAGTGGGCGCCGGGTTCGTTGGCGTAGGAGAGGTCGGTGCGGGAGGGGTAGGCCTCGGTCGCGGTGTGGGAGTGGTAGATGATCACCGGCTCCTCGTCGCGGTCGTCCATCTCGCGGTAGAGCTTCAGCAGGTCCTGCGAGTCGAACTCGTAGAACGTGGGCGAGCGGGCCGCGTTCAGCATCGGGATGAAGCGCTCGGGGCGGTCCGTGCCCGCCGGGCCCGCGACGACTCCGCACGCCTCGTCGGGGTGGTCCTCGCGCGCGTGGGCCACGATCTGGTCGAAGAGGGACTGAGTGATGGTCAGGGTCGACATGGTCGTCAGGATAAGCAGAAAATCAAGAGGGGCCGCGCGCAGCGCGTCAGGCAGGGCGGTGGTGGGCGACGGGCGGGACGGTCCGTACCGAGTAGTGGTACGGACCGGCCCGTATGCCGGGATCGTCCGGTCAGCCGACCTTCTCGAACTCCGGCTCGCGACGTGCGGTGACCTGCGGGTTGCGGACCCTGAGGGCGATCCAGCCGCCGATCAGGGCGAGGGTCCAGCCCGCCATGACGTAGAGGCAGACGCGGGAGTCGGGGTCGTAGGCGATGAGGCCCGTGACGAAGAGCAGGAACGCGATGGCCACGTAGGAGAACTTCGCGCCGCCCGGGGCCGGGAAGGACGAGGCCGGGAGGCGGCCCGCGTCGACCGCGCGGCGGTAGAGGACGTGGCTGATCAGGATCATCAGCCAGGTCCAGATGCCGGCGGCGGTGGCCACCGAGGTGACGTAGCCGAACGCCTTCTCCGGGACGAGGTAGTTGAGGACCACGCCGATGCCCATGAAGGCGACGGAGATCGTGATGCCGGTCGCCGGGGTCTTGGAGGCGGAGAGCCTGCTGAAGACCTTCGGGGCCTCGCCGTTGTCCGCGAGGGTGCGGAGCATGCGGCCCGTCGAGTACATGCCCGAGTTGCAGGAGGAGAGGGCGGCCGTCAGGACGACGAAGTTGACGATGCCCGCGCCCGCCGGGATGCCGATCTTCGCGAACGCCTCGACGAACGGGCTGACGCCCGGGGCGAATTCGGTCCACTTCACGACGCAGAGGATGACGGTGAGGGCGCCGACGTAGAAGAGGGCGATGCGCCACGGGAGGGTGTTGATCGCCTTGGGGAGGGTCTTCTCCGGGTTCTCGGACTCGCCCGCGGTGACGCCGACGAGTTCGACGGCGAGGTAGGCGAACATCACGCCCTGGAGGGTCATCAGGGAGGAGCCGATGCCCTTGGGGAAGAAGCCGTCGAACTGCCAGAGGTTGGCCACGGAGGCGGTGTCGCCGGCGCTGCTGAAGCCGAAGGTGAGCACGCCGAGGCCGATCACGATCATGCCGATCAGGGCGGTGACCTTGACCATCGAGAACCAGAACTCGATCTCGCCGAAGAGCTTCACCGAGATCAGGTTGGCGACGAAGAGAACGACCAGGAAGGCGAGTGCGGTCACCCACTGGGAGACGGCGGGGAACCAGTAGTTGACGTAGATGGCGGCGGCCGTGAGTTCGGCCATGCTGGTGACCACCCACATCAGCCAGTACGTCCAGGCGGTGAAGTAGCCGAAGAACGGGCCGAGGAACTCGCGGGAGTACTCCGCGAAGGAGCCCGACACCGGGCGGTACAGGAGCAGTTCGCCCAGTGCCCGCATGATGAAGAAGATGATCACGCCGGCCAGGGCGTACATGAAGATGAGGCTGGGTCCCGCCTTGGCGATGTTCGCCCCGGCTCCCAGGAACAGGCCGACGCCGACTGCGCCGCCGATCGCGATCATCTGGACCTGACGGCTGCCGAGCCCGCGCTCGTACCCCTCCTCGGGGGTCTTGTCCGTCTCGACCTGAGCGGAGGTCATGTGTGGTGCGCCTTTCTCCGAATCCCCCCATGGACTGGAGCTGCCCGGCCGAGGTCCGTCGGCCGCATGGCGAACCCGGCGGGACATGGGTGGCGTCCGCCGGGCGGTCGTGAAGATTTATCACGGCCGCAATCGTGATCGAGGGGGACACTTGTGGCACACACCACAGGAAGAAGCGGACAAAAAGCAGCGACGGCCAGCATTCCCGGCCGCCGTGGTGACGTGATCGTTATTTGGATTTGAGGGTCCGCTGAGCGAACGGAATGCGGACGGGCCGCGAACGGATCGGCCGATGGCTGTGGGTTGGCCCGTGGCTGTGGATCGGCCGATGGCTGTGGACCGGCTGGTGACCGTGGTCCCGGCGGAACCGGGCCGGGCGACAGACGCGGGCGGCACCGTCCGAGCGACCGCCGCCGGTGGCCCGGCCCGCGCGGTCTGTGCGACCCCGGCCGGTACGACCAGTGGGGACAGCCCGGTCTCGCCGTCGCGGGTCAGCGCATCAGCGTCGTGACCAGGGTTTCCTGGAGGCCGCCCAGCCAGAGGTAGGCCATCACCATCGGCTTGCGCGGGTCCTCGTCCGGGAGGCGGTAGAGGTCGTCGGTGTCGTCCTCGTCGGTGATGTCGAGGCGTGAACCGATCGCCAGGCGCAGGTCGTTGAGGGAGCCGAGCCACTGGCGGGACTCCTCGGCGGTCAGCTTGAGGACCGCGCCGCCGTCGCCGCCGGGGGTGAGCGAGTCGAGGGTGCGGATCACCGCGAGGGCGTTCTCGCGCTTGCCGGCCCTGAGGTCGTTCTCGGTGAAGCGGCGGAACTCTGCGGAGTGCGCCATCCGTTCCTCCGCGTCCTGCGGGGAGTCGGGGGCCTGCTCCGGGTCCGTGTAGGCGTCCGGGAACAGGCGCCGCAGCACGGGGTCCGTGGGCGGTTCGCTCGGGCCCTCGGCGAAGAGTTCGGCGAGGGGGTCGTCGGGGGCGTCCTCGCCCGGGCCCGGGCCGACCAGCTCAAGGAGCTGGACGGCCAGTGACCGGATGATGGAGATCTCGACGTCGTCGAGGGCGACGGCGGCACCGCCGCCGCGCAGCGGTTCGAAGTGTCCTGGCATCGGGCTGAGTCGCTACTTCCGGTCCTGCTGGAGGGTGGCCCACAGACCGTAGCCGTGCATGGCCTGCACGTCGCGTTCCATCTCCTCGCGGCTGCCGCTGGAGACGACCGCGCGGCCCTTGTGGTGGACGTCCATCATGAGTTTGGTGGCCTTGTCCTTGGAGTAGCCGAAGTACGTCTGGAAGACGTACGTCACATAGCTCATGAGGTTGACCGGGTCGTTGTGCACGATCGTGACCCAGGGGACGTCCGGCTCGGGTACGGCGAAGACCTCCTCCGCCGACTCGGTGCGTTCGATCTCCAGGGGTGCGGGTGACGTCACAGCGCCCATGCTGCCACCACAAGGGGGTGCCCGCACAAATGGACCCCACAAATCGTCAGAGTGACGAGATGGGAGTACCATCAGTCGTCATGAACACAGCGGACCTTGGGCTGCCGGTGGACGTTCCCTCGACGGCGCTCTTCACCGACCACTACGAGCTGACGATGCTGCAGGCCGCCCTCAAAGCGGGTACGGCCGACCGGCGTTCGGTCTTCGAGTGCTTCACCCGGAGGCTGCCCGAGGGCCGTCGCTACGGCGTCGTCGCGGGCACCGGACGCGTCCTGGACGCGGTGGAGAACTTCCGCTTCGACGCGGACGTCCTCGGCTTCCTGCGGGAGCGTCAGGTCGTCAACGAGGAGACCCTGGAGTGGCTCGCCTCCTACCGCTTCAGCGGTGACGTCTGGGGCTACCCGGAGGGCGAGGTCTACTTCCCGGGCTCGCCGATCATCCGCGTCGAGGGGTCGTTCGCCGAGTGCGTGCTGCTGGAGACCGTGATCCTCTCCATCCTCAACCACGACTCCGCGATCGCCGCCGCCGCCTCCCGCATGGCCTCCGCCGCCGGGGACCGCCCGCTGATCGAGATGGGCGCCCGCCGCACCCACGAACTCGCCGCCGTCGCCGCCTCGCGCGCCGCCTACGTCGGCGGCTTCGCCACCACGTCCGACCTCGCGGCCGGCTTCCGCTACGGCATCCCCACCGTCGGCACCTCCGCGCACGCCTTCACCCTGCTCCACGACAACGAACGCGCCGCGTTCCAGGCCCAGGTGGACTCGCTCGGCCGCAACACCACCCTGCTCGTCGACACGTACGACGTCACCGAGGCCGTCCGTACGGCGGTTGAGGTCGCCGGGCCCGAACTGGGCGCCGTCCGCATCGACTCCGGCGACCTGCTGCTCGTCGCGCACCGGGTGCGGCAGCAGCTGGACGAGCTGGGCGCCGTCAACACGAAGATCATCGTGACCTCCGACCTCGACGAGTACGCCATCGCCTCGCTGGCGGCGGCGCCGGTGGACGCGTACGGCGTCGGCACCCAGCTGGTGACCGGCTCCGGGCACCCGACCTGCTCCATGGTCTACAAGCTGGTCGCCCGCGCCGAGTCCGCCGACCCGAAGGCGCCGCTGGTGCCTGTCGCGAAGAAGTCCAGCGGGGGCAAGACGTCGATCGGCGGTCGCAAGTGGGCCGCGCGGCGGCTGGACGGCGACGGGATCGCGGAGGCCGAGGTGATCGGCATCGGACCGGTCCCCGCCGAACTGGCCGACCGGCAGCTCCTCGTCGAGCTGGTCAAGGGCGGCGAGGTCGTCGCCCGCGAACCGCTGGACGTCGTACGGGACCGGCATGCGGCGGCGCGGGCCAACCTGCCGTTGTCGGCGACCCAGTTGTCGCGCGGGGAAGCCGTCATTCCGACGGAGTACGTCCAACTGCGCTCGGGTAGTTAAGACCCGCCGCTCAAGACCCGCCGCTTGCGTCCCGCCAGTTAAGACCCGTACGAAAATCAGGAGTGCGCCCTCCCGCGGTGGCGCCGAAGTCTCTAGGCTCGAATCTCACTCTCCGCGAAGGACACCACCATGCGCCGCGCCTTGATCGTCGTTGACGTGCAGAACGACTTCTGCGAAGGAGGCAGTCTCGCGGTGGCCGGTGGTGCCGACGTGGCCGCCGCCGTGACCGAGCTGATCGGGCAGGCGCCCGCCGGCTACCGGCATGTCGTCGCCACCCGCGACCACCACATCGCGCCCGGCGGCCACTTCGCCGACAACCCCGACTACGCCCACTCCTGGCCCGCGCACTGCGTCGCGGGCACGGAGGGGGTCGGGTTCCACCCGAACTTCGCGCCCGCGGTCGCCTCCGGGGCGATCGACGCCGTCTTCGACAAGGGGGCGTACGCGGCTGCGTACAGCGGGTTCGAGGGGCGGGACGAGAACGGGGTGTCGCTCGGGGACTGGTTGCGGGCGCGGGAGATCGACGAGGTGGATGTTGTCGGGATCGCTACGGACCACTGCGTGAAGGCGACCGCGCTGGACTCCGTGCGGGAAGGGTTCCGCACGCAGGTGTTGCTTGATCTCACGGCTGGGGTGGCGAAGGAGACGACCGACCGCGCGCTGGAGGAACTGCGGGCGGCCGGTGTTGAGTTGACGGGGAAACCGGTCGTCTAGCCGTTCTTTGACTGCGCGCCGGTGGGGGCTGGTCGCGCAGTTCCCCGCGCCCCTTCAGGGGCGCTCCCGCTCGCCGGGTGTTGGCGGCTCAGGCTCTCGCCCTCGATGTCGACGTTCGGGAGGAGGCGGTCCAGCCAGCCCGGCAGCCAGGAGATTCGCTCGCCGAGGATGGCCAGGACGGCCGGCACGAAGGCCATGCGGACGATGAACGCGTCGAAGAGGACCGCTATCGCGAGGCCGAAGCCGATCATCTTGATCATGGAGTCGCCGGCCGTGATGAAGCCCGCGAAGACCGAGATCATGATGAGCGCTGCGGCGGTCACGACCCGGGCGCTGTAGCGGAACCCGGTCGCGATCGAGGCGTGGGCCGCGCTGCCGTGGACGTAGGCCTCGCGGATGCGGGAGACGAGGAAGACCTCGTAGTCCATGGCCAGGCCGAACACGATGCCCACCAGGAAGATCGGCATCAGGCTCATGATCGGGCCGGTGCTCTCCACGCCCAACAGGCTTGCGCCCCAGCCCCATTGGAAGACCGCGACCACACAGCCGAGCGCGGCGAGCACCGAGAGCAGGAAGCCGACGGCCGCCTTGATCGGGATGACTATCGAGCGGAACACCAGGAGCAGGAGGAGCACCGCCAGGCCTACGACCACTATCAGGTACGGGATCAGGGCGCCGCTGACCTTCTGGGCGACGTCGATGTTGAGGGCGGTGGTGCCGGTGATCTCGAAGGCCGCGCCGGGGGCCGCCGCCACGATCGTGGGGCGGTCGTCGCGGATGGTGTGGACGAGGTCGACGGTCTTCTGGCTGGTCGGCGCCTCGGCCGGTACGGCGGTGAACAGGGCTGTGTTTCCAGCCGAGTTGAAGCGCACCGGCGACACCGAGACCACGCCCGGTACCGCCGCGATCCGCTTCTCTACGGTGGCCGCGGCGGCCTTGGGACGGGCGGAGTCCGTGAGGTCCACCACGACCGTCAGCGGGCCGTTGAAGCCGGGGCCGAACGCCTTGGCCAGGTCGTCGTAGGCACGGCGTTCCGTGGTCGCGGTGGACTTGGCCTCGTCGCCGGACTGGCCGAGCTGCAGGCCGATCACGGGGAGCGCGAGGACCACCAGGCCGACGACCGTGCCGACCAGGACCGGCCAGGGGTGGCGCAGCACGAAGCCCGCCCAGCGGCTGCCCATGTTGCCGGCCACGCCCTGGATGCGGCGGCCGGTGGTCTTGTAGCGGCGGGAGAGGACGGCCCGGGGCCAGAAGCCGAGCAGGGCGGGTACGAGGGTCAGCGCGATGAGGACGGCGATGACGACCGCGCCGGCCGCGCACAGGCCCATCTTCGTGAGGAGCGGGATGCCCACGACGGCGAGGCCGGCCAGTGCGATGACGACCGTGAGGCCCGCGAAGACCACCGCCGAGCCCGCGGTGCCGACGGCGAGGCCCGCCGCCTCCTCGGTGGTGTGGCCGTTGGCGCGTTCCTCGCGGTAGCGGAAGACGACGAACACCGCGTAGTCGATCCCGCAGGCCAGGCCAAGCATCGTGGCGAGGGTGCCGGTGGTGTCGGAGAGGCCGAGGGTGGCGGCCAGGGTGGTGATCGCGGTCATCGAGATGCCGACGCCGAGGATCGCGGTGAGCAGCGGGAGGCCGGCGGCTGCGAGGGATCCGAAGGTGATCAGCAGGACTACGGCGGCGATGGCGACGCCGAGGACCTCGCCGACGCCGCCCGCCGAGGGCTGCGCGGCCAGGGCGGTGCCGCCGATCTCGACGGTCAGGCCGGAGTCGCGGGCCTGCGCGGCGGCGTTCTCCAGGTTCTTCTTGGCGGTGTCGGAGAGGTCGTTGGCCTGCACCGTGTAGGTGATCGTCGAGTACGCGGTCGTCGCGTCCTTGCTGACCGCGTCCGCCTGGAACGGGTTGACCGCGCTGGCGACCTGCGGGCCGCCGGAGACCTCGTCGACGAGCCGGACCACGGCCGCCCGGTCCTTGCCGGTGGTGATCTTCTGTCCGTCGGGTGCGACGAAGACCACACGGGCCACGGCGCCGTCCGCCTGTGCTCCGGGGAAGCGCTGCTGGATCAGGTCGAAGGCCCGCTGGGACTCGACGCCGGGGGTGGAGAAGGTGGTGGCGGGGGCTTCGGCCGCCTTGGCGGAGGCGAAACCGAGGGCCGCGAGGATCACCACCCAGAGGATGGTCACGTACCAGCGCCGGCGGAAGGCCAGGCGCCCCAGGCGGTAGAGGACGGTAGCCACGAGGGCCTCCGGCGGTCTTGGGGTGCCCCGAGCCATCTCAGGATGGAGTCGATCGGCCTGGTCCGCCTGTCGGGGGGGGTAGTGCGTTGTCTGCGGCCCGGTGGGGGCTGGTCGCGCAGTTCCCCGCGCCCCTCAAGGGGCGCGTGCCGCGAGGGCGCTGCGCCTGGGCCGCATCGCCCTCGCGGCAGCACGCCCCGAAGGGGCTGCCTTTAGGGGGCGCGGGGAACTGCGCGCCCAGCCCCCACCGGGCCCGCAGGCAGAACGCAACCCCTCACGCCGCCGCCGGAGGCCTCCGCAGCAGTGCCCGGATCGGATGCCACAGCTCGTGCGGCAGTTCCGCCCCGGGGACCACGACAGCGTTGTCAGGGGCCGTACGCCATATCAGGCCGTCGGGGTGGTGCAGGACCGCGGTGATCTCGTCCGGGGTCGGTGGTTCCGCGTTGCCGCGCAGGTAGACGGCCCGCATTCCGAGGTTGCGGAGCCTGGTCAGGGCCCGGGCGCGGTTGCGGGCGTGGACGAGCACGCGGACGCAGCCGTCGCCCTGGGCGGTGGGTCTTGGCAGGTTCAACGCCACCACCACGCTGCCTGTGGGCAGCCTGCAGAAACCTCCTGCGGACAATGCGGTCACACCCCCGTGCGGGTCGGTATCGATGCCGGTGTCAATAAGGGAAGCACAGGACGCACCTAAACACGTATCGGCGGCGACCCGCCAGGGGGTCGCCGCCGATACGTTTCTGACCTGCGGTTTTACCGACTACTTCGCCGAGGGGCCGACCTGGAGCGTGACCGTCGAGCCGTTCAGCGACTCCTTGACGATCTTGATCCGGGTGTTGGTGTCAGTGATCTTGACACCGGCTGTCGGGTTCGACGTGTCGTAGTAGGTCGACTTGCCGTCGTCGAAGACCGGGACGCCGGGCTGCGACTTGATCTTGGTGGCGACGTCGGCCTTGTGCAGGGTCATCGAGTCCGTCCGGTACAGGCTGAACGGGGAGTCGTAGGCCTGGATGCGGTTGCGCATCAGCGTGCCGTCGGTCCACTTCAGCTGCGTCGGGTGGGAGTCGATCGGCAGGATCAGACCCTCACCGGCGTGCTGGCTGGTGTTGTCGTCCGCCTGCGAGGTGTCCCACTTCCAGATCAACAGGCCGTTCTGGTAGGCGTAGTGCTCCACCCAGTCCGGACGGGTCGTCGAGAAGCCGAAGTTGTACGGGCCGACCTTCAACACCTTGTCGTACGACACGTATTGACGGTTCTCGGCGATGTAGTACTGCGCGTAGTCGTCCGTGAAGGACGAGCCGATGCGCGAGAAGCCCTTCGCCGTCCAGGCCGCGTCCGCGGACTCTGCGTTGTCGGAGAAGAGGGTGGCGCCGTCGGCGGTCACCGTGATCTCGTCGGCCGCGAAGCCCTTCTGGGCCACGCCGCTGTCCGTCTGGTAGCGGAAGCGGACGTCGATCTTCTGGCCCGCGTAGGCGTCCAGCGGGTACGTCAGCTTCTGGTACGCGGCTGCCGTGCCGGTGAGGGCGGGGTTGCCGCTGCCGTCACGCGGGATGGCGGAGCCGTCGGCCAGCGTGCCGTCGATCGGGGTCCAGGTCGCGCCGCCGTCCTTGGACACCTCGGTGTAGAGGTAGTCGTAGTCCTGCTCGGTGTCGTACCAGCCGTCCAGCGTGAGCGCGGCGGACGACTTGCCGGTCAAGTCCACTGTGCGGGAAAGGGTGTTGCTCAGGCTGTTGCCGCTGCCGCTCCACCACTGCGTGGCGCCCTGCGCCGGGGTGACCACCTCGGTGGTGACCGCCTTCTCGGGCAACTGCACCACCAGCGCCTGCGCGTTCTTGGTGTTGTACTCCGCGACGCCCAGCGTGTGCTTCGACTTGACGCCGGCCTTGGCCACGTCGTAGTCCAGCCAGCCCAGTTGGAGCTTGTCCCAGGCGTTCATGTCGCCGGGGAGGTCGCCGATGGCCTCCTTGCCCGTGCCGAGCCAGGAGCCGGACGACATCAGCGTCCAGAAGCCGGTGGAGTTCTCGCCGCCCGCGGTGTCGTACTCGTCGGGCAGGCCGAGGTCGTGGCCGTACTCGTGGGCGTAGACGCCGAGTCCGCCGTTCTCCGGCTGGATGGTGTAGTCGCCGACCCAGACGCCGGTGTCGCCGACCTGGGTGCCGCCGAGCCTGTTGGTGTCCGGCCCCGTGGAGCCGGCGTCGGTGCCGAAGGCGTACCAGCGGTGGGCCCAGATCGCGTCCTCGCCCTGCGCGCCGCCGCCGGCGGACTCGTCCTCACCGGCGTGCACGATCTGGAAGTGGTCGATGTAGCCGTCGGGCTCGTTGAAGTTGCCGTCGCCGTCGTAGTCGTAGCGGTCCCACTGGTCGAACTGGGCCAGCTCCGTCTTGATCTCGGCGGCCGTGTCACCGGCGGCCTCGCGCTGGGCGACCCAGGCGTTGACGCCGTCCTGCACCGCGTACCAGGCGCCGGTGGAGGCCTTGTTGGAGCCGTAACGGGCCTCGTTGTAGGGGACCTTGACCCAGTCGGTGACCTCGCCGTCGACCGAGTAGCGGCCCGAGGACTGCTTCTCGTAGTACTTCTTGAGCGACTCGGTGTTCTTGCCGGTGCCGAAGTACAGGTCCTGGAAGTGCGCCTGGTTGTAATCCGCCTGCCAGGCCGTGGAGTTGTCCTTCGCCCGGTCGGGCGCGGCTATCTGGTTGTGCAGCGGGCCGACGGTGCCGCCGTAGCGAGTGTCGACCTGGTCGCCGAACTCGACCAGGATCGTGAAGATCTTGTCGGTCTTCTCCCGGCTCAGTTCGACGTACTTGCTCTTGCCGCCCTTGCTCTTGAGCTGGACGACCTTCGAGCCGTTGCGGTCCTTGACGGACGCCTTGCCGGCGATGACCTCGTTGAGGGCCTCCTGGCGCTGGGCGTCCTGCGTCTTGCTCAGCGGGCCGTCGAGGTCGTGCTCCTTCTGCGCGACCGGCGCGGGGTCGTGCCGGTCCACGGCGACGGACTTGGCCGAGGTGTTGGCCTCCGCCACGGCGAACGTCGAGAACGTGGCCGTGGCCGCCGCGAGGGCGACACCTATCGCGGCCGCTCTGAACGTCCAGGGTCTGCTGGTCACTTGATGTCCTCCCCTGCATACCCGACCGCGCGGAAGGGGGGGTCCTGGAAGTCATGGAAGGTCCGCGCGCGGTGTACGCGTGATAGTCAAGTGACGTTATTTGACTAGAGGTTTACGAGAAAAGACAGACCTTGACTTGAGCAGGACAAGTGCACTATGCGAAGCCGGGGTCCGCTTTACGGACACGCACGGCCGACTCGTGTATCGCTCAACGGGCGCGTACATCCGTCCACCTGGTGGACGGTATGACTCCGTGCGCCCCCCATGCTCCGGAGCTGTGTGTTAGGTCATGCTTACTGCACGTTCCACTCGGGCATGCAGGCGAATAGAGTCGATTGGCGGATCGCCCGGAACCCGGCGGAAAGCCAGGCCGACATCCTTGTCGCACCCCCCTTTCACAGCTCCCCTCCATCGCCTAACGAGGACTCGATTGCCATGCCTCGTCCGACCGCCGCACAGCTCGCCTACGGTTCGTTCACCGTGATCTTCTCGACGCTCGCCATGCTGCTGCTGTCACAGACGAGTTCGGGTCTGGGGATCGCGGTCGTCGCCTTCGCGGCGCTCGCCCTCGGGCTGCTCGTCTCGCTGACGGTGCCGCAGCCCAAGTCCCGTGCCGCTGCCGCGGCCCGCGCAGCGGCCACAACAGCGCCCGCCCCGGCGGTCGTTCCGCAGCGCAGGCGGGTGCCGGTGCGGCGGGAGACCGTGTCCGCCGCCGCCGTCTCGTCGGCGGAGCCGGTACGGGAGCGGAGCACTCCCTAGACCAAGCACAAGCCCAAGCGCAGGCACAAGCTCAAGCTCAAGCTGCTCAACTACGCGAATCGGCGGGTCCGTTGACGACGGACCCG
>NZ_JALJRY010000017.1:78004-230064 GCF_024519455.1 Streptomyces sp. STR69
CGGACCCGCCGATTCGCTGTGTACGCCCGGGTGTTGCCCCCGGCCCCCGATCACCTCAACGCGTGCTGACCACCACGGTCTTGGCGGCCTTGTCGTGCAGGCCCTGCTTGTACGGCTTGTCGAAGAAGCTCCAACCGCCGCTGATCGCCGTCCAGATGCAGGCGCAGCAGAACGCGAACGGGATCCACAGCACCGCCGCGCGGATCAGGTTGGTCTGCACGGAGGGCGTCGACCCGTTGTCGAGGTTGGCCACCCGCAGGCCCAGCCACTTCTTGCCCAGCGTCTGGCCCGACTTGGAGAGCATCACGGTGTCGTAGCCCATGTACAGCACGGCCGCGGTGAACGACTGCCCGAGCGACTTGGCGTACGACACGTGGTCGGAGTTCAGGTCGTACTCGTGCACGCCGAAGGCCCAGGTGAGCAGCCAGACGAGGATGCCGACGAGGATCATGTCGATGATCCGGGCGAGCGTGCGCCGGCCGCTGTCGGCGAGCGGGGGCATGCCGGCGAGGGGGTCGGTGGGGTACGAGCCGCCGCTGTAGGGAGGCGGTTCACTGCCGAAGGGCGGCGGCTGACTGCCGTACGACGGCGGTTGACTGCCGTACGGCGGCGGGTCGTACGGTGAGCCCGATCCCTGGCCAGGAGGGGGCTGCTTCCTGAACGGGTCGTCTTCCGGCGGCTGCTGGCCGGAGCCCGGAGGCGGTTCGGTACTCATGGCCCGAGTCGACCGCGAACGCCACGTCTCCGCATCCGGCGAGCGGCCGTCCGGGGTACGGAATCCGGTACCCCGGATGCCGTACCCCGCTATCCCGCTACGAACGTATGTGCGGCCTTGTCGTGCCAGCACTGGCGCCAGGGCCGGTCGAACAGACACCAGGCGACACCGACGATCCCGATGCCGAGCACGCCCGGGACGCTGTAGACGAGCCAGCGGCGCAGCGCCCCGCCGAAGCCGGGCGGCTCGTGGCTCTCGATGCCGCGCACCTCGAGACCGCAGAGCTTCTTGCCGAGGGTACGGCCCCACTTGGCGGTGGGCAGCGCCTCGTAGAGGACGCCGAAGAGGAGGAGTACGGCCAGGACGATGCCGAGGTAGGCGCCCGTGGTGCCGTCCAGCAGCCAGACCGTTTCGGTACGGCCGGAGAGCTTGGCCGCGTCGATCTTCTCGTTGATGTGGTCGGCCGCCTTGGCACCGAGCGGCACGGCTGCGGTCGCGGTGACCGCGCCGAGCACGACGGTGTCGACGAGCCGGGCCGCCAGCCGCTTGCCGAGCCCCGCGGGGCGGGCCGCCGACTGCCGCCGGGCCGCCGCCTGGAACACGTCGTCCACGGGCGGCTTCCAGGGCGCTACGGGCCCGTCCTCGTCCCCCGCCAGCCGGTGCACCTGCTGCGCCCAGGAGGGCTGCCCGCCACCGATGCCGGTGGCCATGGGCATGCCTACGGCCGCCTGCGGCTGCTGCCCCGGCCCGGACTGCTGGGGCACACCGGGGGCGGGCTGCGGGGGGCCGGAGAGAGCCGTGGAAGCGGCGGGTGCGGGCGCCGCCCCGGCGCCACTGCCCGCCTGGGCCTGTGCGGCGGCACGCGCGGCTGCGGCCTTGCCGGCGCCGAAGCCCGGGCCGGAGGGGTCGGTGGCGGGCGGATTTCCGCCCGGCCCCTGGCCACCGGCAGCGGAGCCGGTGCCGGCGGGCCCGTAGCCCGCGGCGGCGGAACCGGCCGAACCCTGCGAGCGGTAGCCTCCGGCGGCCGGATCGGAGCCGCCCGAGCCCTGAGGGCCGGAGCCTGCCCGGCCCGGCGGGCCGAAGCCGCCTGCTGCCGCGCCGGATCCCGTCGAGCCCGGTGTGCCGAAGTCGCCCGCGGTCCCCGTGCCCGTGCCGCCCGCGTTCCCCGTGCTCCCGGTATGCGCCCCCGGTGCCCCGTCCTGTTGGGGGGTGCGCGGGGTGGGGCGGCGGAAAGTGGTCGTGCCCTCGTCGGGGGTGTCCTGGCCCGCGGGGCGGCGGAAGACGAAGGTGCCCGGGTTGGACGGTTCGTCCTGTTGGGCGGGGACCCTCGGGTCCGGGGCGCCCCAGGAGACGTGGTGGTCCCGGGCGCCGCCGAAACCGCTCTGGTGGGCGCGGTCCGCGCCCCAGGCCGACGCCGGCTCGGGGTCCTCGTCGAAGAAGTGCGGCCCGGTCTCCTCGACGGACGGGCCCGCGACGGACGGGCCCGCGCCGGGCGACAGCCCGTCCGACGGCGCCGGGCGGCTGGTGCCGGGCACCCAGGCCGCGCCGTTCCAGTACCGGACGTATCCAGGAATGGACGGGTCCGGGTAGTACCCCTCGCGGGGCCTGTCGTCACCGGGTGCCGGGGTTGGGGCGCTCATGTCCGTCGTCCCGTATCTGCTCGGAGGTCGAATGAGGGTGTCCACATCTATCAGACCCGTGGGACCACCACTGCCCGTCCCGCCGGACCCACCCCTTTCCGGGCAAGCTCGTGCACGGAGTCCACACGCCCCGAAGCCCCGTGACGCCTTCGCGAAGCCTCGCGGAAAAAAAGTTTCCCGAAGTCGCGTAATGCTTGGGGCCGCACGCCCTCTCCACTCGTACGGGCCCACCGCAGGGCCCGTGCGCGAGAGAGGACACACGTCATGCACACAGTGGTAGAGCGGGAGTTGGAGCTGAAGCTGATCCTGTCGCCGGAACGGAGCATTCCCGTTCCGGCCCGGCTCAGCTACCGCACGGATGACCCGTACGCCGTCCACATCTCCTTCCACATCAACTCCGAGCACCCCGTGCACTGGACGTTCGCCCGCGAACTGCTCGTCGAGGGGGTGTTCCGGCCCTGCGGGCACGGTGATGTACGGGTGTGGCCGACGAAGGTGGAGGGGCGCAGTGTCGTCCTGATGGCGCTGAGTTCACCCGACGGAGACGCCCTCCTGGAGGCCCCGGCGGCCCAGGTGTCGGCGTGGCTGGAGCGGACCCTGCGGGTGGTGCCCCCGGGCTCTGAGGCCGAGCAGCTCGGTATCGACGACGGCCTCGCCGAGCTGCTCGCACCGACCCCGGCCGACGACCTGTGGCTGCGCGACCCCTGGCCGTCGGACGAGTCGCGGGACGGGGAGTGAGCCGCGGGGAGGATCAGGTTCGGGTTCAGAAGAGCTTGCCCGGGTTGAGGATGCCCAGCGGGTCGAAGGTCGCCTTGACCGCCCGCTGCATCTCCACGCCCACCGGCCCGATCTCGCGGGCCAGCCACTCCTTCTTCAGGACGCCGACGCCGTGTTCGCCGGTGATGGTGCCGCCGAGTTCCAGGCCGAGGGCCATGATCTCGTCGAAGGACTCGCGGGCCCGCCGGGACTCGTCGGGGTCCTGCGCGTCGAAGCAGACGGTGGGGTGGGTGTTGCCGTCGCCGGCGTGCGCGCAGACGCCGATGGTCAACTGGTACTTCTCCGCGATCCGTTCGACCCCTTCGAGCATCTCGCCGAGCCGCGACCGGGGCACGCACACGTCGTCGATCATCGTCGTACCCTTGACCGCTTCGAGCGCGGTGAGCGACAACCGCCGTGCCTGGAGCAGGAGTTCGGACTCGGCCGCGTCCTCGGCGGGCACCACCTGGGTGGCCCCGGCGGCCTCGCAGAGGGCTCCTACGGCGGCCAGGTCGGCGGCGGGGTCGAGCGTGTCGAAGGCCGCGAGCAGCAGCGCCTCCGTCGTCTCCGGCAGTCCCATGTGCGCCAGGTCGTTCACGGCCTTGACGGTCGTACGGTCCATCAGTTCGAGGAGGGACGGCACGTGCCCGCCCTCCATGATCCGGCACACGGCGTCGCACGCGGCTGCCGCGGACCCGAACTCGGCGGCCAGCACCAGCTGTTGGGGCGGCTGCGGCTTCAGCGCCAGGACCGCCTTCACGACGATGCCGAGCGAGCCCTCGGAGCCGACGAACAGGCGGGTCAGGTCGTACCCGGCAACCCCCTTGGCCGTACGGCGCCCGGTGCTCATCAGCCGTCCGTCGGCGAGGACGACGTCCAGGCCGAGGACGTACTCGGCCGTCACCCCGTACTTCACGCAGCACAGCCCGCCCGAGGCGGTGCCGATGTTGCCGCCGATGGTGCACATCTCCCAGCTGGAGGGGTCGGGCGGGTAGCAGAGGCCGTGTTCGTTGACCGCGCGGGAGAGGGTCGCGTTGATGACGCCCGGCTCGACGACCGCGATGCGGTCGACCGGGCTGATCTCCAGGATGCGGTCCATCTTCGTCAGGGACAGCACGATGCAGCCCTCGGAGGCGTTGGCCGCGCCCGACAGGCCGGTGCGGGCGCCCTGCGGGACGACCGGGACGCGCAGTTCGGTGGCGACGCGCATCACGTGCTGGACGTGTTCGACCGTGCGCGGCAGCACGACGACGGCCGGGGTGCCGGACGGGCAGAAGCTCGCCATGTCGTTGGCGTACGAGACCGTGACGTCCGGGTCGGTGAGGACGGCCTCGGCGGGCAGCCCGGTCAGCAGGCGGTCGAGCAGGGTTCCGGTGTCGTGGTCGCGAGGCGCTTCGATACGGCTCATGATCACAGCGTCGCACTCGCGGCCATCGGTGTGAACCCCGTCCGCGCGCGGCTTCGGCTGCCGGGGCACGGTCGTCGTACTGACGCAGAGTGAGCGCCATGGAGAACGAACAGCGGAGCCCGGGTACGTCCCTGGTGGCGGAGGCTCGCAGGCGCCGCTCCCCCGTTCTGCGGCGGGTGCTGATCGCCTCGGTCGCCGGGTGTGCCGTGGTCGGCGGGCTGCTGTGGCTGCTGCCCGAGGAACCTCGTCCGGCGCCGCCGCCCGCGCCGGGACCCAAGGCGCAGGCGCTGACCGCCGTCACCGCGGGGGTACCGGCCGCGCTGCCCGACCTGGCCGCGCTGATCGGCGACCGCGAGGCCCGGGTGCGGGCCGATCCGCGGGACGCGCGGTCCTGGGCGGTGCTCGGGGTGGCCTATGTGGAGCAGGGGCGGCGGACCGGGGACGCCCTGTACTACCCGAAGGCCGACGACGCCCTCCACACCTCGCTGAAAGTGCGGGCCAAGGGGAACGACGCGAGCGCCGTGGCGATGGACGGCCTGACGGCCCTGGCGAACGAACGGCGGGACTTCCGGGCGGCCCGGACCTGGGGCGAGGCCGCGGTGAAGCTGGCGCCGAAGCGGTGGACGACATATCCGCTGCTGATCGACGCGTACACCGGCCTCGGCGACTACAAGGCGACCCGGCGGACCCTCGAAAAGCTGCAGGAGCTGCACTCCGGGCCCGCCGTGATGGCGCGGGCCGCCGAGGTCTACCGCGACCGGGGCTGGCGCGAGGACGCCGCCGCCCAGCTCGCCGACGCGGCGGCCGGGGCGACCGCGCCCGCCGAGCAGGCGGCCTGGTGGCAGCGGGCCGGCCAGCTGGCCTGGGAACGCGGGGACCGGGAGGTGGCGCTACGGCACTTCGAGGCGGCCGTACGGATCGATCCCGACCAGCGGGAGGCGCTCGCCGGGGAGGGCCGGGCACTGGCGGCACTGAGCCGGACCTCGGAGGCGCTGAACGCCTACCAGGTCGCCCTCGCCAAGCAGCCGACCCCCCAATACGCCCTGGAACTGGGTGAGTTGTACGAGTCACTGGGCCTCACCCAGGCGGCCCGGGTGCAGTACGACACCCTGCAGACCCTGGCGACCCGGAACGCGGCCGGCGGTGTCGACGACGAGCTGGTGCTCGGCGTGTTCGAGGCGGACCACGGGGACGCACAGGATGCCGTACGGCGGCTGCGGGGCGAGTGGGCCCGGCAGCCGGGGATCGCGGTGGCGGACGCGCTGGGGTGGGCGCTGCACCGGGCCGGGCAGGACGCGGAGGCGCTGAAGTTCGCGTCGGTGGCGACGGACCGGGTGCACGGGGGCGGGGTGCGGGACGCGCTGTACGCGTTCCATCGGGGCATGATCGAGCGGGACTTGGACAAGACCGCCGCCGCGCGCCGGCATCTCCAGGAGGCGCTGCAGATCAACCCGTACTTCTCGCCGCTGCGGGTGCCACTGGCCCAGGCCGCGCTGGCGACCCTGGGCGAGCCGCCGGCCGAGCCCTTGCCCTCGGACAAGGAGCCGCAGGACAAGGAGCCGCAGGAGAAGGCGGGTTGAGCCGTCGGCGGATACCGCGGCTACGGCTTCTGGCAGAGCGAGAACCGGCGTGCCCCCGCCTCCCCCGACGCGAAGCCCATGCACAGGCGGGTGTCGGGCTTCGTGCGGACGGCCAGACCCTCCGGTTCGCGGTAGGTGAGGGAGTAGCCGGCTTCCGTGCGGGACTGCTGGAGCAGTTCGCCGGTGCGGATGTCGAGGCAGGAGACGTAGGTGTTGCCGTGCTTCGCGGGCGGGTTGGTGGTGGAGTTGTAGGCGGTGCCCGCGAGTTGGTAGAGGTGGTCGCCGTCGAGGGCGTAGCCCTGGAACGGGATCGCCGAGTCCGGGTGGGCGCCGGTCTGCGCTATGTCGGCGAGTGGTGTGGCGTAGTCGCGGGCGACGAAGGCGTCCAAGTCCCAGACCCGGTACCGGGGTTGGTTGGCGATGCGGTAGCGGATGGCGATGCGGTTCGAGGCCGTGCAGACCGTGGGCTGGTTGTTGGTGGAGTTCGCGATCGGCTTGCGGATCGCGACGTCGGCTGCCGTGCGGACCGCGCCGTTCGCGAAGTGGAAACGGGTGACGGCCTGGCCGTAGGCGCCCCCGGAACCGGCCTTCGCGGCGGCCTCGGTCCAGATCCAGACGTCTCCCTCGGGGGTGTTCTGCACGCCCATGCTGACCCCGTGCCCGAAGCCCTGGAGGTGCATGTGGCCGAGCAACTTGCCTGTGTGGTCGAGCTGGTTGAGGCAGAGGTTGCCCGCGTCGGCGCCGCCCTGTCTCAACTGGAGGACGTACAGGCGCTGGTGGACCTCGTCGAGGGCGAACGACTGGAGGACCGTGGGTTCGTGCAGGGTGCCCTTCTCCCACAGCCAGCGCACTGCCGGTGCGGTCAGGTCGATGGGCGCGTCGGCCACGGTCCTCCCAAGTCCCTTGCGGGACCTGTGAGTTACAGGTTGCCCCGCTTTTCCTGCTCCCGCTCGATCGCCTCGAACAGGGCCTTGAAGTTGCCCTTTCCGAAGCCCATCGAGCCGTGCCGCTCGATGAGTTCGAAGAACACCGTAGGACGGTCCTGGACCGGCTTGGTGAAGATCTGGAGAAGGTACCCGTCCTCGTCGCGGTCGGCGAGGATCTTCAGTTCGCGCAGGGTCTCGACGGGGACGCGGGTGTCGCCGACCCACTCGCCGAGGGTGTCGTAGTACGAGTCCGGGGTGTCGAGGAACTTGACCCCGGCCGCGCGCATCGTCCGTACCGTCCGCACGATGTCGTTGGTGTTGAGCGCGATGTGCTGGACGCCCGCGCCGCCGTAGAACTCCAGGTACTCGTCGATCTGGGACTTCTTCTTGGCGACGGCCGGCTCGTTGATCGGGAACTTGACCTTCAGGGTGCCGTCGGCCACGACCTTCGACATCAGCGCGCTGTACTCGGTCGCGATGTCGTCGCCCACGAACTCCTTCATGTTCGTGAAGCCCATGACCTTGTTGTAGAAGCCGACCCACTCGTTCATGTGGCCGAGCTCGACATTGCCGACGCAGTGGTCGATGGCCTGGAACGTGCGGTGGGCGGGGGCCTCGACGAGGGGCTCGGCCGGGGCGAAGCCGGGGAGGTAGGGGCCGTTGTAGTCCACGCGCTCGACCAGCGTGTGGCGGGTCTCGCCGTAGGTGGCGATCGCGGCGAGGACGACCTTGCCGTGCTCGTCCTTCAGCTCGTACGGCTCGGCGAGCGAGCGGGCGCCGTGCTCGACGGCGTAGGCGTGGGCGGCGCGCACGTCCGGCACCTCGATGGCGAGGTCGACGACGCCGTCGCCGTGCTCGGCCACGTGCCGGGTGAGGAACTCGCCCCAGGGGGTGGCGGGCTTGATGACGGAGGTGAACACGAAGCGGGCGGAGCCGTTGGTGAGCACGTACGAGGCGGTCTCGCGGCTGCCGTTCTCCGGTCCGGAGTAGGCGACCAGGGTCATGCCGAAGGCCGTGGAGTAGTAGTGCGCAGCCTGCTTGGCGTTGCCCACGGCGAAGACGACCGCGTCCATTCCCTTGACCGGGAAGGGGTCGGCCTGCCGGGCGGTGTCGGGAGTGTGGTGAGTGGTCTGGGTCATGAGCGCAGGCTCCCCCTCCCCGGCAAGGTGCGCAATAGTTTGCGTTTCCGCTGGGCAGCTTGTTCAGTGGTACGACCGTTTCGGCGGCCTTTCTGTACAGGATGACCATCCTCGGAGGCGGACACCATGGGGATCGATCAGCTCGACGGCCGGATCATCGTGCTGCTGGCCGAGGAGCCGCGCATCGGCGTACTGGAGATGTCCCGGCGGCTCGGGGTCGCCCGGGGGACGGCGCAGGCACGGCTGGACCGGCTTCAGTCGAATGGAGTCATCCGGGGGTTCGGTCCGCAGGTGGATCCGGCGGCCCTCGGTTATCCGGTCACGGCGTTCGCGACGCTGGAGATCCGGCAGGGGCAAGGGACGGACGTACGGGCGCACTTGGCGACCGTGCCGGAGGTGCTCGAACTGCACACGACCACCGGCAGCGGGGACATGCTGTGCCGGCTGGTGGCCCGCTCGAACGCCGATCTCCAGCGGGTCATCGACCGGGTCGTCGGTTTTGATGGCATTGTCCGGGCCGCCACCGCGATCGTGATGGAGAACCCCGTTCCGCTGCGGGTCATCCCGCTGGTGAAACAGGCGGCGGCGGAGCCGGAAGGGACGACCTGGCCGACGTAGGGGTGTGGGCATGTGAGCTTCTGGGAGTACCTGGGCAACCGGCATCAGCAGCTGCTCACCGACGCCTACCAACACGCCAGCGCGGTCTTCCAGTGCATGGTCGTGGCCACGCTGATCGGCGTGGTGCTCGGGGTCGTGACCTACCGGACCGAGTGGGCGGGCAACCTCGCCACCACGGCCACCTCGACCATTCTGACCATTCCGTCGCTCGCCATGATCGGTCTGCTCATTCCGATCGTGGGGCTCGGCGTCCCGCCCACGGTGATCGCGCTGACCCTGTACGGCCTGCTGCCGATCGTCCGGAACTCGATCGTGGGCCTGCGCGGGGTCGATCCGTCCCTGGTGGACGCGGCGAAGGGCATCGGGATGTCCCGGCTGATGCGGCTGGCGCGGGTCGAACTGCCGCTGGCCTGGCCGCCGATTCTGACCGGAATCCGGGTCTCGACGCAGATGCTGATGGGCATCGCGGCCATCGCGGCGTACGCCTCCGGGCCCGGCCTCGGCAACGAGATCTTCCGCGGCATCGGCTCGCTGGGCAGCAAGAACGCCCTCAACCAGGTGCTCGCGGGCACGCTCGGGATCATCGTCCTGGCGCTGCTGTTCGACGCCGCGTACGTCCTGCTGGGACGGCTGACCATTCCCAGGGGGATCCGTGCCTGAGCGATCCGTGCCCGAGCGATCCGTGCCCGAGCCGGCGCCCACGACCTCCGGTGCCTCCATCGAGCTGGAGAACCTGACCAAGCGGTATCCGGGCAGTCCGCAGCCGGCGGTCGACAGCGTCAACATGGAGATCAAGGCGGGCGAACTCGTCGTCTTCGTCGGGCCCTCCGGCTGCGGCAAGTCCACGACGCTCAAGATGATCAACCGGCTGATCGAACCGACCGGCGGCCGGATCCGCATCGGCGGCGAGGACGTCACCGACATCGACCCGGTGAAGCTGCGCCGCAAGGTCGGCTACGCGATCCAGTCGAGCGGTCTCTTCCCGCACATGACGGTCGCCCAGAACATCGCGCTCGTCCCGAGGATGATCGGCTGGTCGAAGTCCCGGATCAGGGACCGGGTGGAGGAGATGCTCGACCTGGTCGGTCTCGACGCCGGTGAGTTCCAGGGCCGTTATCCGCGCCAGCTCTCCGGCGGGCAGCAGCAACGCGTGGGCGTGGCACGGGCGTTGGCGGCCGATCCGCCGGTGCTGCTGATGGACGAGCCGTTCGGCGCGGTCGATCCGATCACCCGCGACCACCTCCAGGACGAGTTGATCAGGCTCCAGCACGAACTGCACAAGACGATCGTCTTCGTCACCCACGACTTCGACGAGGCGATCAAACTGGGCGACCGGATCGCCGTGCTGCGCGAACGCTCGCACATCGCCCAGTTCGACACCCCGGAGGCGATCCTCACCAACCCGGCGGACGACTTCGTGTCCGGGTTCGTGGGCGCCGGGGCCGCTCTGAAGCGGCTGAACCTGACCCGCGTACGGGATGTGGCGATCACCGACTATCCGACGGTCACGGTGGACGACCCGCTCCAGACCATCTTCGACAGGCTCAGGGACAGCGGCACCAACGAGATCCTGCTGCTCGACAAGCGCGGCCGGCCCTACAAGTGGCTGCGGCGCGGCGACATGATGCGCGCCAAGGGGTCACTGGCCCGGGCCGGCACGCTGGTCAGCGACACGGTGACCCGGGACGCGACACTGCGGGACGCCCTGGAGGCCGTGCTCACGGACAACGCGGGGCGGGTGGCGGTGACCGGGCGGCGCGGCGAGTACACGGGCGTCGTCGACATGGAGACGCTGATGAACTCCGTGCACGAACTCCTGGAGGCCGACCGGCTGGAGGCGATGGAGGCACAGCACGAGCTGGAGGAGGCCCGGGCCCTCCAGACGCACGCCGAGCAGGAGGGCGCCGGAGGGGAGCGGGACACGTGACCACCACTCCCGAACTGGACGAGGAGGAGTCGGCGGCGGAGGCCCCCGTGCCACCGACTCCCCCCAAGCGGCGCATCACCTGGCAGAAGCTGACGATCCTGCCCGCGTTCCTGGTGGCGGTCCTGCTGGCGACCTGGCTGTGGTTCGACCAGGCCCACCTGGACGCGATTTCGGAGAACGCGCTCTCCAACGGGCAGGTGAGCAAGGCTCTTTGGCAGCATGTCCAACTGACCGTGATCTCCACGTTCTTCGTGCTGATCATCGCGATCCCGCTGGGCATCCTGCTGACCCGCGGGGCGTTCCGGAAGGCCGCCCCGGTGGCGATGACCTTCGCCAACATGGGCCAGGCGACCCCGGCGATCGGCCTGTTGGCCCTGCTGGTGATCTGGCTGGGCACCGGGGAGAAGGCGGCCCTGATCGGCATCATCATCTACGCCGTCCTGCCGGTCCTCTCCAACACCATCGCGGGCCTGAAGGCCAACGACCCCACGCTCCTGGAGGCCGCCCGAGGCATCGGCATGTCCCAACTCGGCGTCCTGGCAAGGGTGGAGCTGCCCCTCGCGGTCCCGCTGATCCTGGCCGGTGTCCGAACCGCCCTGGTCCTCAACGTCGGTACGGCGACCCTGGCGACCTTCGGCGGGGGCGGCGGCCTGGGCGTACTGATCACCACCGGCATCACCACCCAGCGGATGCCCGTCCTGGTCCTCGGTTCCATCCTCACGGTCAGTCTCGCCCTGCTCGTGGACTGGCTGGCGTCGCTGGCCGAACTCCTGCTGCGGCCACGGGGATTGGAGGCGGGCGCGTGAAACGCACCTGTCTGGTGACGGTCGGTGCGCTGATCGTCGTCTCCGGCTGCGGACTGACCAGTGGCTCCCCGATGGTCGACGACGTCAGCCCCGGCACGGTCGGGCGGGGCGAGCCCCTCAAGGGCGCCCATCTCACCGTCACGTCAAAGGAGTTCACCGAGCAGCTGATCCTCGGCGCGATGATGGGCATCGCCTTCCAGGCGGCCGGCGCGGATGTCCTCGACCGGACCGGCATCCAGGGTTCGATCGGCGCGCGGGAGGCCGTCAAGTCCGGTGACGCGGACGGGATGTACGAGTACACCGGCACCGCGTGGATCACCTACCTCGGCAACAGCAAGCCGATCGCCGACCCGATGAAACAGTGGCAGGCGGTACGGGACGCGGACCTGAAGAACGGCCTGACCTGGCTGCCTCCCTCCGACCTCAACAACACCTACGCGCTGGCCATGAACCAGGCCAACTTCAAGAAGTACGGCACGAAGACGCTGTCGGACGTGGCCGCGCTGGCGAAGAAGGACCCGGGTGCGGTGACGGTGTGCGTGGAGAGCGAGTTCGCCAACCGCGCGGACGGACTGCCCGGCATGGAGAAGGCGTACGGCATGGACATCTCGGCGAAGAACATCACGCAGATGGACACCGGGATCATCTACACCCAGGTGAAGAAGGGGAGTTGCACGTACGGCGAGGTCTTCACCACCGACGGCCGCATCAAGTCGATGAGCCTCGCGGTGATGGCCGACGACAAGAAGTTCTTCCCCAACTACAACGCGGCGCCCGAGATCAACACGAAGGCCCTGAAGAAGTGGCCGGCGATCGCGGAGGTCCTCGCCCCGGTCACGAAGAAGCTGAACAACACGGTGGCGCGGACGCTGAACGCGAAGGTGGATGTCGACGGGGAGGATCCGCATCAGGTGGCGTTGGACTGGATGAAGGCGGAGGGGTTGGTGAAGTAGCCCTGGGGGGCGGTGACTTACAAAGAAGGAGTTGCAAAGAAAGTGTTGCAACTGATCCTTTGCAACGCTACCTTTGTACGCATGCCGGAACAGCCCGACTTGCGGAAGCTCGACGCCCGTTCGCTGCGCGGACTCGCCCATCCCCTGCGGATGGAACTGCTCAGCGCGCTACGGCGGAACGGCCCCGCCACGGCGTCGATGCTCGCCGAGCGGCTGGGCGAGTCCAGCGGTGCCACCAGCTATCACCTGCGACAGCTCGCCACGCATGGCTTCGTCGAGGACGCGCCGGAGCGGGGCAAGGGGCGGGAGCGTTGGTGGCAGGTGGTCAACCAGGGCATCTCCATGGAAGAGGATCTGCACCAGAGTTCGGATCCGTCGGTGCGCGGAGCGGCCGAGGTGTTCCTCCAGGAGCTCGCCACGCAGCACGGCCGCGAGCTGTCGGCATGGCTGGCCACCCGCGACCAGTGGTTCCCCGCATGGTCGGACCACGCGATGGACCTGAGCGACTGGGAACTACGCATGACCCCGGCGCTCTCACGCGAACTCATCGGCAAGATCCACGAGTTGCTCAGAAGCTACAAGGACAACGAGGCAGCCGAAGACGACCCGGAAGCGGAGCAGGTCCGCCTCCACTCGCATGTCTTCCCCATCACCACAGAGCGAAGGAAACCCCAGTGATCGACCCTGAGAGCCACCTCGCCCTGCACCACACTCGAGCCGCCGAACTCCGTGCCCAAGCCGCAGCCCACCGCCTTGCCCACGCGGCCAGGCCCCCGCGCGAATTCCGAACCCGCCTCGGCTGGACCCTCGTGGAGCTGGGTCTGCGTCTCGCCGCGACTGCTCCGAGGCCCGCTGTCGTCTAGCAGCCCGGCACGGAACCCTTGCCCGACTCCAGCGCCTCCAGGGCACTGACCGCGCCCTTCAGCGAGGTCACCGCGACCAGTCGTAGGCCCTTGGGCAGTTCGGACTTGGCGTCCGAGCACTCGGCCTTCGGCACCAGGAACACCGTCGCCCCGTCGCGGCGCGCGGCCTGGGTCTTGAGGGCCACTCCCCCGACCGCGCCGACCGTGCCGTCGGTGCCGATCGTCCCCGTACCGGCGATGACGCGACCGCCCGTGAGATCGCCCCCGTCGCCGTCGCCCTTCAGCTTGTCGATGATCCCCAGGGTGAACAGCAGACCCGCGCTGGGGCCGCCCACGTCGGCGAGCGTGAGCGTGACCTTCACCTTCTTGTCGCTGAGGTTCAGATAGTTGAGCGCGGCCGTGGTCGCGTCGTCCTGCGACTCCTGCATCTGCTCCGTGTTGTGCTGCTCGATCTCCTTGACGCTGTTGCCGCTCGGATAGACCGAGTCACGGGGCATGACCGCTCGATCGGTGCGGAACCAGCTGTCGATCACATCGCTCAAGGAGACATGCTGATCGGGTCCGGTCGCCTCGATCGTCGTCATGCGCAACTGGCCGCTCGTCGTGCGCACCGGCGCCCCGGAGATCGTGATCACCGGGGTGCCCCGGTTCTCACCGAGCACGTTCGCGGTCAGACCGGGCTGCGCCAGCGAGAACGGCAGCGGCGCGAAACCCGCCGCGGCGAGCAGCGCCACGACGGGCAGGGCACAGACGGCTACGGCCCAGGGGCGCGTGAGGCGAGAGAGGAGCACGGGATCAATCTAACGCGACGGTCACTTTCGGCCGGGCGCCGGTCACCCCACGCCCGTCAACGGCCTCAGCGCAGCGCGTCAGCGACCTCCCGCGCCGCGTCCACGACTCTCGGCCCCACCCGCTCGGGCACGGCATCGGCCAGCATCACCACACCGACGCTGCCCTCGACCCCCGTGACCCCGAGCAGCGGAGCCGCGGCACCGCTCGCGCCCGCCTCCAACTCCCCGTGCGTCAGCGTGTATCCGGGCTCGTCCGCCGCCTGGTGCCGGGCGGCGAGGATCGCGCGACCCGCGGCTCCCTTGTCCAGGGGATGGCGGAAGCCGGCCCGGTAGGCCACGTGGTAGTCGGTCCAGGTCGGCTCGACCACCGCGACGGCGAGGGCGTCGGCCCCGTCGACCAGGGTGAGATGAGCGGTCGCCCCGATGTCCTCGGCCAGCGACCGCAGCGCGGGCAGCGCCGCCTCCCGTACGAGGGGGTGCACCTGGCGGCCGAGCCGCAGCACCCCGAGCCCGACCCGGGCCCGGCCGCCCAGATCACGTCGTACGAGAGCGTGCTGTTCGAGGGTGGCCAGCAACCGGTACACGACGGTCCGGTTGACGCCCAGCTTGTTGGACAGTTCGGTGACGGTCAGCCCGTGGTCCGTATCGGCCAGCAGTTTGAGGACGCGCAGTCCCCGGTCGAGCGTCTGGGAGGTCTCCGCGGTCACGACGCCCACTCCTTAAGTGGTGAGGTCGGCGGCCCCCTCGCGGCGGATGCGTCACAGAGTCCCGTCAGTGACGCGCTTCAGAGGCCGCCGATCGGCGAGGCGGCCCGGCTTGTCCGGGCCCAGTCGCTTCACGGCTGCGCTCCGCGGCGGCGCTGCCACGGGGCGTGTGCGTAGCGGGACACTAGCGAAGGGGGTTCGCTGAGCGGAAGTCTCCGTCCAGAATCCGGGCACTGACTGGTACGGACCGGTTCACTTGATGCCGTTATGCCCCGTCCCGGGGATCGATTCACCGGCCGACGGCGAGTGGGGGGTGCTGGAGGATGGGGTCATTTCTAACCACTGTCGCCGAATTTGACTGGTTAGAAATGACCCCAGCTTCCAGAGAGTGCAGGGTCGGATGGGTCACTTCATGCGCGTGGCCCACTCCTGGACCTTCGCGATGCGCTGGCGCAGCTGCCCGGCCGTGGCCTCGGCGCTCGGCGGGCCGCCGCAGGTGCGGCGCAGCTCGGTATGGATGACGCCGTGCGGCTTGCCGGTCTGGTGGACGTACGCGGAGACCATGGTGTTGAGCTGCTTGCGCAGCTCCATCATCTCCTTGTGCGAGACGACGGGCCGCCGCTCGGCGGGCAGTTCGAGCAGGTCGGCCTGGTCGTCCGGCTTTCTGCGGCTGTGCGCGATCTGCCGGGCCTGCCGCTTCTGCAGCAGCATCTGCACCTGGTCGGGTTCGAGGAGTCCGGGGATGCCGAGGTAGTCCTGCTCCTCCTCGCTCCCCGGGTGCGCCTGCATGCCGAACTCGGCACCGTCGTAGAGCACACGGTCGAAGACGGCCTCGGACTCCAGCGCCTCGAAGGCGAACTGCTCCTGCTCGCCGGTGTCCTCGTCCTGCTCCTTGTTCGCCTCGTCCATCTCCTTCTCGGACTCGGCGTACGGGTCCTCCTCGCCCTCCTTCTTGGGCTTGTCGAGGGCGTGGTCGCGCTCGACCTCCATCTCGTTGGCGAAGGTGAGGAGGTCGGGGACGGTCGGGAGGAAGACGGAGGCGGTCTCGCCGCGCCGCCGGGACCGCACGAAACGCCCGACGGCCTGGGCGAAGAAGAGGGGGGTGGAGATGGTGGTGGCGTAGACCCCGACGGCGAGCCGAGGCACGTCGACGCCCTCCGACACCATCCGCACGGCGACCATCCACCGGTCGTTGCTCGCGGCGAAGTCGTCGATGCGCTTGGAGGCACCGGTGTCGTCCGACAGTACGACGGTCGCCTTGCTGCCCGTGATCTCGCGGATCAGCTTGGCGTAGGCGCGCGCGGAGTCCTGGTCGGAGGCGATGACGAGCGCGCCGGCGTCCGGGATGCCCTTCCTGACCTCGGTCAGCCGCTGGTCGGCGGCGCGCAGCACGCTCGGCATCCACTCGCCGCGCGCGTCCAGCGCCGTACGCCAGGCCTGACTGATCGCGTCCTTCGTCATCGGCTCGCCGAGCCGAGCGGCGATCTCGTCGCCGGCCTTGGTCCGCCAGCGCATGTTGCCGCTGTAGGAGAGGAAGATGACCGGCCGGACGACGTGGTCGGCCAGCGCGTTGCCGTAACCGTAGGTGTAGTCGGCGGAGGACCGCCGGATCCCGTCGTTCCCTTCTTCGTACGTCACGAAGGGAATCGGATTGGTGTCCGACCGGAACGGCGTACCGGTCAGCGCGAGCCGCCGAGTGGCCGGCTCGAACGCCTCCAGACACGCCTCGCCCCACGACTTCGAGTCACCGGCATGGTGGATCTCATCAAGAATCACCAGCGTCTTGCGCTGCTCGACGCGGTTGCGGTGCAGCATGGGCCGCACGCCGACGCCGGCGTACGTGACGGCGACCCCGTCGTAGTCCTTGCCGAGCGGCCCGGCGCTGTACTCCGGGTCGAGCTTGATCCCTATCCGCGCGGCGGCTTCCGCCCACTGCTTCTTCAGGTGCTCGGTCGGCGCGACCACGGTCACCTGCTGCACGACATGGTGGTGCAGCAGCCAGGAGGCGAGGGTGAGCGCGAAGGTCGTCTTACCGGCGCCCGGGGTCGCGACCGCGAGAAAGTCCCGTGGCTGCTCCTGGACATACCTCTCCATGGCCCCCTGCTGCCAGGCGCGCAGCTTGCTGGCGGTGCCCCAGGGGGCGCGGCCGGGGAAGGCCGGGGAGAGGTGGTGGGTGTTGGCGGAGGAGGCGGCGGTGGTAGTCACGGTCTCCGTTTGGTTGGTAGGGCGGCTCGGCTACGTATGACAACCGGGCCACCCTACCGGCGGGCCGCCGGTGTCAACGTGCGGACGACGCCGGGGCGGGCGGGGATGGGACTGAGGTCACAGAGCAGACGACGGAACATCGCCGGAGTTCCCCGTTCCCCTCTGCGCATCCTCAGAGTTCCGCGCTACGGCTGCTGACCGCTCCTTGGCGCTCACCCGCACCCGCGTGGTCACCCACGCCCCCACCAACGCCACCCCCGCCATCGGCAGAAACACGGCGGCGAACGCGGCCGGATGCGAGCTGCCCGCACCCGCCGAACCGACCGCATGCGTGACCGTGCCGCCGCCCAGGGCGCCGAAGGCCGCGCCCCCGACGGAAAGGAGAACGACGTTGGACAGCCCGTCGGAGATCTGCAGCGCGGCCGAGTTGGACCCCGCCTCCTCCGGCGCGGAGAGCTGGAGCAGCAGCACGCTGGTGGAGGACATCACCAGCCCCATCCCGAAACACCCGAACCCCCACGCGACGGCCACGATCCACACGGGGACCGTATGGATGAGGACGCTCGGAGCCGTGGCGATGGCACCCGCCACCAGCACCATCCCGAACGTCATCAGCCGTTCCCGGTACGGCTCGACCCGCGCTCGTGCCTGCACCCACGACCCCAGCGCCCACGTCCCGCCGCCCGCCGCGAGCGAGAACCCGGCCAACGTCGGCGACAGCCCCCGCTGGGTCACCAGCATCAACGGCACGAAGGACTCGGCCGAGATGAACGTCCCGGCCCCCAGCCCGCGCAACAACACGACCGAGGGCAGCCCCCGCGCCGCCCGGTACGTACCGCGCGGCAACAGCCCGAGCACGGCCGGCACGAGCAGCGCGAGGCCCGCGGCAGCGGGGACCAGCGAGAACCAGCGCAGATCCTGGGCGGCGTACTGAAAGAGCCCGGCACCCAGGGAGATCCCGAGAGCGAGCCGAATTCGACGCCGGTCGAAGGAGCCGGGCGGCTGCTGGCCGCGCTCGGACACGGGCCCGGCGGCCCGCCGCCGTATCTGAGGCAGGGCAAGCGCGAGCGGAAAGACGACAAGCACCGGAATCCCGACGAACACCCAACGCCAGCCCAGCTGTTCGGTCACCGCGCCGGCGGCGAGCGGCCCGACGACGGACGGCACCACCCAACTCGCGGCGAACGCGGCCACGATGGCGGGCCGCAACCGCTCCGGATAAGCCCGCCCGATGACAACGTACAGAGCGACAATGACCAGCCCACCACCCAGCCCCTGCACGGCCCGCCCCAGGATGAACACCCACATGACCTGGGCAGTCCCAGCGACCAGCAATCCCGCGGCAAACGCCCCGATCCCGGTGGTCAACGCCCCGAGCGGCCCCCGCCGGTCCGACCACTGCCCGGCGGACACCATCCCGAACAGACTGGTCGTGAAGTACCCGGAGAACGCGAACGCGTACAACGACACCCCGTCCAGCTCCCGAGCCGCGACGGGCATGGCCGTCCCCACGGCGGTCGCCTCGAAGGCGATCAACAGCACAACGGACACGATCCCGACACTGAGCGCCCGATACGACCGCCCCAGCACCCCGTCACGACACTCATCGGCCAGGTCAGGTGCGGTATCCGTGACATCGGCGTCACGCGGTTCGAGGACGGTCATGCGGGCCAGCGTAAGGCTCATCCGCCGACTTGACCCCTGTCGAAAGACGGTCCACCGTTGAGACCTTGGTCGTACGACCGCTGCCCCCCACTCGACCATTCATGAACGCGGTATGGCAGTCCCGTTGCACGCCCCCCGGCCCTCTTGTTCCGGCCCACCGCCCGGCTCTACGGTCAACTCACCAAACACGGCCGTGTGCCCGAGTGGTTCAGGGACTCGCCTGCAAAGCGAGTTACGCGGGTTCGATTCCCGCCACGGCCTCCAGTGCCTGACCAGGCAAAACAAATGGGCGGCACCCCGCAGAGATGCCGCCCATTTGGTCATCCGTCTCAGTTCCCGTCTCAGTTGGTCGCGACGGGACATGCACGGTGCTGAGTGCACTCCCGGTCGGTGATGGGCTTCGGGGCAGGTGGAGTGCCGCAAAGCAGTTGTGCTGTATCCGACGGTCTCTTCACTATGAACCATGGCATCTAAGAGCCGCAGCCAGAGGAAGCGCCAGAGCCGCCCGGACCCGAGGCTGCAACACACCTTCCTAGCCCAGGACACCCCCGCCGGTGGAGTCTTGCAGCACGCCCACCCAGCCGGCTCGCTCGTCGCCCTCGTACAACCAGTAGCCCTGGACGACGGAACAATACTTCACTTCCCTTCACCAAATTTTGTCGCCTTCTATCTCGTCGAATCGAAGCGACATTCGGATAGAGGTGAGAGGCTCCGAAATCGAGCTCTGGCCGATGTGCGCGTCAACTCGTCTGGCGATCGGACCATCAATAATCAGGAGCTAGCCTTTGACTGCTTTTCCGAAATGGTCAGCGCCGTTCTGCTTGCCTACGCCGCAGTAGAAGCACTGCTAAACGACCTAATCGGCAAGCTTCCCGAGGAGGCCACACTAGACAAGGAGAACGCAAAAGGCGAAACAGTCAAGCTAGGTAAGCAAGATATGGCACTCCGCCTATCAACCCCAGAAAAGCTTGACAGGGTCGCCCCCCTAGCCACCGGCCAGAAATCCATAAAAGGTACCGTCTACTGGGCGAAATTTCAGCGCCTTCGCAAGATGCGCGATGCCCTAGTCCACCTTAAAGGAAACGGTTATTCGAACGATCCAGTCCAGACGTCAGAATACGGAAAATTGCTTCGCGGTGAAGCCAAAGATTGCGCACTTGACGCTATCGCGATTGTTGAAATAATCACTCCAGGCTACTTGTCAAACGTGGCTCGTGAAGCCTTGGGAATCGCAATACTTAACGCTGACGCGTGACAGAAATGATCGGGCCTAGAACCGGATCCCAAAACCGGCAGAATTCCATGGCATCTGACCAGGTCAGATGCCATGGAATTCTTCAGGCTCGTGGTCAGCAGGAACGCTGATTAACGGGCAGTGGCGTCGTCGTCATCATTCGGCCGGTCAGTCTCGGGCTTCCAGATCAGACCGTCCACCTGCTTCGCAATGTCCGTCCGTACGGCGTCCACCATGTGTTGATAGCGGGCCGCCATGGCTGTGGTCGACCATCCCATGAGGCCCATGACGGCCCGCTCCGGAACACCGAGGATGAGTAGAACCGTGGCAGCCGTGTGACGCGCGTCGTGCAGTCGCCCGTCGCGGACCTTTGCCTGTGTCAGCAACGCTTTCCACTCACTCCAGTCCCTACGATGGGACGGGCTACGGCCGTGCTCATCCGGGAAGACCAAGCCGTTCTGTTCCCAGCTCTTGCCGGCCGCTTCCCGCTCCGCTTCCTGCGCCTTGATGTGCGCACGGAGAAGGTCAACGAGTTGTTCAGGGAGGCCGACCGCCCGGCGGCCAGCGCGTGACTTGGTGACGGACAACTCCGGGTTGATCCGTCGCTTCTGCGGGCAGTACCCGGCGGCCTTGCGTCCACAGGGCTCGGGGCATCCGTGGGCGTACTGAGGCCGATGACGACTACGGCGAACAACTAGGAACCCACCGGCAAGATCCACGTCATTCCACTTCAGTCCCAGCACCTCCCCTTGGCGAAGTCCGAGAGCGAGGGCGACGGCCCACCGCGCGGAGTTGCGGTGTTGTTCAGCGGCTTTCAACAGCCGCTGTACCTCTTGGACGGTGTAGGGCTCCACCTCGTGATCCCCCGTCTTGGGCGCCTTGGCCAACTGCACAGGGTTCTTGCCGAGATGCCCGCGCCGCACCGCCTCATTGAGCGCGGTCCGGAAGGTGCGGTGCACCTGGTGAGCGGTCGCGGGCTTGCTGCCGTTGGCCTGCATCTTGGCGTAGAACACCTCGATGTGTTCGGGCTTGAGCCTGTCGAGACGGTGGGCGCCCAAGCCTGGAATGAGGTGCTTCCGGACGGCCACGCGGTACCCGACCATCGTGTTGTCGTTCACGGCGAGGGGCGCGACGTTCTCAATCCAGTGGGTCAACCACGCCTTGACCGTCCACGCCTTGCCGGGCTTCCGCACGGTCTTGGCGTCTCGCTGCTTCTCCAGCTCTCGGACAGCCTCCGCTACCTCAGTCTTGGTCTTGCGCTCGACATGGCGGCGGTCCGGCGTGCCATCGTCGCGTACGCCCACGGTGACACGGCCGTGCCATTTGCCGTCCTTACCGAAGTAGATCGAGCTTCGGCCGTTCGGCTGTCGGGTGCGCTTCTTCTTGTCCTCTGCCACAGGCAGACTCCTGCTTCTTTCGTGTCGGGATGGAGACCGGGGCGGCGGGCTGTCCTGTCCGGGAGTGCCGCCGCCCCGGGCGTCGTCAAGCGGCGCGTTGGGCGGTGCGGAGACGGGTCGCGTACTCGGCCGGCGCGTCGATCGGGACCCGGCGAAGTCCACCGACCATGACGGACTCCAGTTCTCCGGTGCGGATGAGCCCGAAGCACGTGGTCCGGCCGATACGGAGTCGGCGGGCAGCCTCTTTGACGGTGAGGAAGACCAGGGTCGGGTCGTCGTCAGCGGGAATGTCGGGGGTCTCGTGTTCGTCCATGGCTCACTCCTGTGAGGCTGGTTCAGGGACAGGTGCCGCCGCACAAACCGCAAAATCCGCAGAAATACCGGGGAGAGTCACTGACCTGCGGTGTTGTGGTGCGCAGGTGGTGGTGGGTGGTGCTCCGCAGAAATCCGCGATATTCCGCAAAAATCAGGGGCGGGCGTCAGCCGGTCCCCGGCGGTTGGGTGGTGCTCGGTTTTTTGCGGAATATCGCGGGATTGTGTGGCGGGCCCCGGTCGGGATGGGGCCGGGGGTCCCGTCGCAGGTCAGCGGGGTGTCCGGGGGTTATTGCGGATTTTGCGGTTTGTGCGGGAGGGGTTGAGGGCGCGGCCCGGTCACCGGCCGCCATGGCGCAGGGCGGGGTGGGCCAAGAGGCGGGGAGCCGGGGGCCGTCCGCGCTTGCCGGTCTTCTCGGGTTGGTACGAGCGCACATATCCGTGCTCTTCCAGCAACGCCAGGGCGGGTTCGAGGTCGGCGACGGTGGGGACCTCGCTGCGGGACAGGACGGTGAAGACGTCCCGCCGGCTGACGTCCTCCCACCCGTTGTCCCTCAGCGCTTCCAGCACACTGCGAGCACGGCCAACGACCGGGTCGGCGCCCATGGCGTCGAACACGGCGAGGGCGTGGGCGGTGTAGTACTCCCCCAGCTCGATGGCCGCGTTCATGGTGACCTCGGTCACCGGGTGGGCATAGCCGTTGCCGCCGTGTTCGGCGAGGTGCAGCAACGCGGCCATGCGGGCGGTCGCTCCGACCAGTTTCCCAGCCCAGTCAGCGATGTGGCCCAGCTTCCCGCCGCGTGACTTGAGCCACGGTTCGACCCGTTCCTGATATGCGATCAGGGCCGCGTCCGCCTCGGGGGTGAGCTGGATGAGCGCCGGGTCGGTCCACCCCGCGAGGGACAGGGTGAGGTCGATGACCCTCGCGGTGTAGGTGGCGGCCGTCTGCTCGGGGACCGGGTCGGTGATGACCTTCCGGTCCCCGACCGTCGACACCGGCAGCGAGTACAGGAAGCGACCCAACAGGCCTCGCCCCTTCCCGCCCTTGATCTTCCCCATGTCCACCAGCACATCGGGCTGCACGGCCAAACCCATGGTCAGGGCGGGGGCGTCGACGTACTCGCGGCGGGTCTGCCGGTTCACCCTCAGACGGCCCCCGGCATGGCCCTTGAGGAAGACCTCCATGTTGGGACTGCCGGAATAGCGGCCGGCGATGATGTCGAAGATTCCGCCCTCATCGCTCATCACCGACAACCGGCCGCCCTGTTCCGCGATGAGCGAAGTGACCGTCTCCGGTGTGCAGTCGTCCGCCAACAGGAGGGGTTCGGCCGGCACGGTGAGGGTGTCGGCGGTCTGCGCGAGGCCGATGGCGGTGGCCACCATCTCGTCGCGCTTATCGCCGTCGGCGGACGCGGCCCGTGTGGTGGCCTTGTCCGCCGCTTCCTTCGCCATCCGTGCCGTCAGCTCCGCTTCCACGATCATGGGCTTCATAGCCGCCTGAAGCTGCTTCTCCGCCTCGTACAAGGGGTCGGTGAGCAAGCCGAAGACGGCGGACTTGCGGGTGCCGGGCGGAAGAGCCACCACGGTGAAGAGGTTGGTGGGCTCACGCCAGTTGCCGCGCACGTGAACCACCGACCGGCCGCCGGCCGCCGTGGCGAGCACGGCGAGGGCGATCGATCCGGCGAGGTCTGCCGGGGTCTGCGTCTCTTCCGCGACGGCCGCCACGAACTCCCCCAACCAGGCGGGGAAGACGTGGGCGGGGAACGCGGGTCGCTCGCGGCGGCCGGTGAGGGGAATGGGGTCCTCCCACACGTCCAGTACCGCGTCGTCCTCGCCGGGGTGTTCCAGGGTGGGCAGCCCGACCCACAGATCGGGGCTGTCCACAGGCTGTGGAGTCATGAAGCGGCCCTCCCTTCGGCGGTGGCGGTGTGGGGGCAAGTCCCGGCGCGCACACGAGCGGTGAGCCTGATGACAGCGGCACGGCCCCGGGCGCGTTCGTGCTGCCCGCAGGCACAGAGCCAGTCCGCGACCGGTAGGCCCTCGCACTGGATCTGAAGCCCCGGGGTGATGCCGGTGACGGTGACCGTGTGCGGGTCAGGACCAACAGCGATAGGGACGCCCTTGCGGGCGGCGACCTTCGGCTCGCCCACGCGCGGCCTTGGCGGGCCCTGGACGGCGCCCTGACGGCCTTTCATAGTAGTTCGGGATGCTTTATTCATGTCGCGTGCTCGACAGTCGTCTCAAGGCCGTTGGTGACCGCGCGGCGGGCGTACGCCTCCGGAACGCCCACCAGGGCGGCGGCGGTGACGATCTCCTCGCCGATCGCCGCGAGTCCGCACGGCCCCGGGCAGGTCGCGTGCTGTGCGGCGAGGAACCGCGCGACGCCGAACGCCTGTGATCCGGCGCCGGATTCGGTGCGGGCCCGTACGAGGGCGAGGCCGCGTTCCAGGCCGGTGCGGACGTAGTCCTCGGTGTGGCGGCACCCGGTGGCCACCTCGCGCGACCACGTGGCGCGGGTGGGGAGGGAAGAGTCCACCTCCCCGGGGGCGGGGGTGGCGTCTTCCTTCACCACGACGGCGCGCACGGCGTCCGGCAGCGTGGTCACGGGTCCGGTGCCGGGTCCCAGCCAACGGACGTAGGACATAAGCGACTTGATGTCCACGCCGGGCCGGACCGCGTTGTGGGAGGGCATGACGCCCCGGTAGATCCAGTGCTGCCCGCGCGTCGTCGACACGACCCGGGTGGTCGGCAGGGTCTCGCGGGCCCACGCGACGGAGGCCGTGTTGTCGAGGTCCACCACGGTCAGCCCGGCCCCACCGGGGTGGTAGCCGACGCAGACGGCCCGCTCCCATGCCGACGTCCACAGCGGCGAGGTCACGACGGCGGGGTCAGTGGTGGCAGCGGCCCACGCGTGGCACGGGGCGGTGCAACGGCAGGCGCCGGCGCGCTTCATGTTCGGCCGCCCACCACATGCGTTCTTCGCGCACGTGCGGCAGTTGCCGAACGGCACCTTCCCGTCCCGGAGCGGCAGCACCGGCACAGCGTGCGCGGCCAGATACAGCGCGGTCCGCAGGTGGGCGATCGTGGTGCTCATGCGACCGCCCCCAGCGTCCTCACGCTGGCGAGGTAAGAGCGACCGATGAACTCGCTGTAGGCGGGCGGGATGGCTTCGGTGAGTTCCTCGCGGACGTCGGTCCACGTGATGCCCATCGCGGCCTGAAGTTCCGGCACGGACGGCTTGCCGCCACCGGCGCCGTACGCGGCGACGTAAGGGCCGTCGTAGAACCGGCCGTGCCGATACCCGCGCACCCGCCCACGGTGCGGAACGTGCGCCGGCCGGTCGGCAGTCCAACCGCCCAACTCGAAGTTGCGGTGCCGGATGACCCCCAGACCGAACATCTCACCGCACAGCGTCAGATCCTTGCGGATCGCAGCGCGGCCGTTGGGTTGCTCGATGACGTACGGCAATCCGGTCGCGTCCAACAGGTCACGGACGGGAGCGACCATGTCGACGTGGGTACGGCCCCATCCCTGCGAGGCGTTGGTGCCCACGGTCAGGGCGCATCCGTGCTGGCACGGCGGGGAGGCATGGACGAACGAGTACCGGTGGATCTCACCCGACGCGATCAGGAGAGCGAGGTAGGTCAGCGCGTCGCCGTGGTGGTAGGGGAAGGGGTAATTGGGACGGTCGGCAATGTCGCAGCCGTCCACGGCGAACCCGGCGCGGTAGTAGCCCATCGCGACACCGCCGGCACACGAGAAGAGATCCAGTAGACGCGGCCGAAACACGCGCCCCGTTCGAGTGGCCGGGGCTGAGAAGCCCTCGCCGAATACATGCAGTTGGGTCATGCTGTTGGTCTCCTGTTCTGCAACGTCGGGATCGGAGACCGTGGGCGGTGGGCTGTCCTTGTCCGGGAGTGCCGCCGCCCACGGGCAGAGCTAAAAGGGCGGTTCGTTGCTGTAGCCGCCGGGTCCCCACGGGTCACGGCCGTTGTCGCGGCGACGCAGCCACCGGGGCCGGTACGGCAGGGGCATCAGGAACCAGCGCCGGGACTCGTTCCAGCAGTCGCACGGCTCCCACTCGTCACCGGCGTACTCGCCGTTTTCGTCGCCGTAGGGGTGCTCGATGCCGCCGAATCCCTCGCAGTTGGAGCAGTCGGGGCGGGGCGTGTCGGTCAGGACCAAGGACCGGCGGGGCCAGTGGGCGACCTGAATGCGTAGTCGGATCACGGGTGTTGTTCTCCCTTGTCAGCCGTAGAACTTGTTGCGCTTGATGACGGCCTTGCGGATGTTGACCGTGGTTCCGCCGCTGTGGCCGCTCGCGCTGAACACCTGCACGGCGATCCAGCCGCCGAAGATGACGGCGGCGAGGATGACCAGTTGGGTGATCAGGGCGGTCAGGGCTGTGATGAACGCGGTGAGCATGAGCAGTCCCCCGCACACGGCGAGGAACCCGACGCCCCCGAGCGCGATGTTCACCGCCGCCCGCGAGACGGCCGGCTTGGCGGCGACCGGTTCGGGCTTGGCGGGCTCCATGGCGTAGCCGGTGACGACGCGGCCGTCGGGAAGGACGATGCTCGTCACGGCCGGGATGATGCCCGGCTGCATGGGCATGAGCGGGGCGGTGTGGGCGGGGACGATCGGGGTGGGGGTGTGGACTTCGACGGCGGCTGTCTCGTGTCGGGCCGGGCGGCCGTACGCGGTGGGTTCGTTCACGGTGCTGGTCTCCCTTCGGGTCAGCGGCCGACGCCGGGCACGGCGTCGGTGAAGGCGGTGACGAGCTGGTTGACGGTGTCGGCCGCGCCGGTGTGGGCGAGGTAGAAGCCGAAGAGCGCGACAGCGAGGGCCGCGCCGGCGCCGACCGCGCGGAAGCGCAGCAACAGACCGACAAGGACGGCGAGCAGCAGAACGAGCGGGATGGTGAGGACCACGGGTGTCTCCGGCGGGTCAGCGGGTGCCGGCGCGGTAGGTGCGCGCGGCGCGGTTGTAGATCCAGCGACCGACGCGTATGCGCTTGCCGGTCGCGTCGCAGCGGCGGCAGTCCTTGCCGCGCTTGGTCTTGCCCTTGCGGTCGGTCTTGAAGCCGTGGCCCATGCCGTGGCACTTACGGCAGTCGCCGAACGGGCTCAGCCAGCACTTGACGACGTAACCGAGGGTGACCATCAGTAGGAATGCGGCAGCGAGCACTGCAAGGCTCATCAGGGGCCTCTCAGAGGGTGTTTGAGGGGTTTCCGCAGGTCAGCAGCTACGCGCTAGCGGCCTGATCAGGGGTGGTTTCGGTCGCTAGCAGGGTTGCTACCGGTAGCGACGCCTGCCGCTACCGGTAGCAGGCTGTGCGACCTATCCGGCGTCCCGTTTCTGGTTGCGCTGTGTAATCGCGGCGGCGATGTCGTCGCGCTTGATGCCGCGCTTGTTGACCTGTTCGCCGTCGATGCGGCGGCTGATCTGCATCGTGCCGATGCCGTGCGGCTTGAGTGCGGCGGTGAGTGCTTCCGCCTTGGGCTTGGGCTCCAGCTCCGCCCACGGGCCGTAGACCTCCGGGCGCAGGTCGGCGAGGCGGTCCACGACCGTTTCCGACCACACCTTGACCTCGCCCTTGCCGAGCACTGCAGCGACGTCGTCAAGGATCGTCGCGGACATCTCGACTGCCGGAACCTCGCCGACCGCGTCGCCCGACAGGGTCCCTTCCGCCTCGCGCAGCGCGGCGGCCCTGGTCAGGATGCGTTCGGCGTCGCGGCCGTCGGCGAGGTAGGTGCGCACGATCCCGGAGTCGTCGGACATGCCCTTGAGCAGACCCACGCCCTTGTGGGACTTCAGCAGCTTGGACGCGTCCAGCCCCTCCGAGTACGAGCCCGCGCCGAGGATGACGTCGGAGACCTGATAGGCGCCGACCCGCAGCGCGAACCGGGCCTGGTGCTGGTCACGCAGCTCCGAGGGGCACGCCTTGTCGTCCGGCTTCTGCGTCGACGTCATCACCGAGACACCCACCGCGGGGGCAACCCGGGCGAGGTAGACCATCAGGGAAAGGATCTCCTTGCCGTGCTCGGGGTGGGTCAGGTACTCCTGCACCTCGTCGACCACGAACAGGGTCAGGGGCATGTTCAGCTTCTTGTCCCGGCTGATCTCCGGGGTCAACTTGCCCTCCGGGCAGACGTGCAACGGCAGTTCGGACAGCCGGTGGTAGCGGTCCTCAACGTCCGCCTTCAACTCCCGCAAGGACGCCAGCAGGTGTCCCACCGGGTCGATGCCGTTCTTGGGCACGATGCCGAACCCGATGCGGTGGGCGACCAACGCGAACTTGCGCCAGTCCGGCGACGCCTTGCCGTCGAACACGTACAGGCGCACGTACGGGTCCAACGCGGCGGCGAGCGCGATCGTGCGGGCAGAGAACGTCTTGCCCTGACGCGGCACGGCGCCCACCAGCAGCGACAGCCACAGCATGGTGGCCATGACCGCGTTGCCTCGCTCGTCGACACCCCACGGGAACGGCTTCCAGAAGTCCACCCGCGTCGCCCCCAACAGCGGCGACCTGCCCGACGGCACAGCGAGCGGGTCACGGTCGGCGATCCAGTACGACACCCGACGCCCGCTCGTCTCGTCCTTGTCCAGGAAGAGCTGAGTGGGGGCGATGTCCATACCGGAGGCGAGACGGGCGTGAGCCTTCACCGCGTCCTCGAACGTCTTGCCGTACGGCAGATCCACGATCACGCGCCATCCGTCCCCGTCGCGGCCGATCGGCCGGGGGAAGGAGATCGTCTGATCCTTGGTGGTCAGCCCGGCCGCCTCGTGTGCTCGGATGACGATGTCCGACGACAACTTGCGCTTGCGGAACGTCACCTTGGCCATGTCGATCAGCGGCCGGTCCGCCGGCGCTCCGACCGCCCCGAGCGTGGTGGTCAGCGTGGCTATGGTCAGCAGGAGCAGCCACGACGGGGCCATGACGAACAGCGTCACAGCGGCGGCGAGACCGACAACTCCGGCGACGAACGCAACGATCCCGCGCAGGCGGACGCGGTCGTTGCGCTGCCGCGACAGCTTCAGGTACTCCGCCGCGTCCTCGTTGGCCACGGAGTGCAGACGCAGCGACTTGCCCTCTGCGTCGAACACCCACCGGCCGATCGCGGCCGACCAACGCCACGCCCCGCGCGGCGAGTACCACAGCACCTTCGGCGTGTAGATGCACGGCAGGCGTACGGCGTGGTAGCCGATCACAGCCGAGTAGTGGCGAACGGCCCACTTGCGGACGGCAGTTCGCTGATCGGGAAGCTTCACCCAGTCCGGCAGCACCGGCAGACGGGCCTTGTCCTTGGCCTCCATCCATTCCGCGACCGAGGGCGGGTAGACCTCGCGCGGCGGGTCGACCGGCGCCCCCTCGGTCAGGCCGTCGGCCTCCGGGTCGTCAGTGTCGGGGAGTTCGGCCTCCCACTCCCCCGGCTTCACCGCGCCCTCGCTCGGGGTGGTCGGGTCGGGGTCGGTCTTCTTCTTCAGCGGGAACGGCAGCACGGCGGCCGTCGGCTGTTCGGTGCCCTCCGGGTCCCCGGCGGGCGTGAAGGCGGTGGTCTCGGTCACGATGTACGTACTCCTTCGGGAGTCGAAAGGGTCCGGCCGGCTTGCTGTAGGAGGCGGACGGCCGGACCCGCCAAAAGTGGCGGTGATTTCGACGAAGGCTGGAACGGAATGTTCCATGTCGATTTAGGCGGCGCGCTGTTCCTCGGGATAGGCGCAGGTCACGCAGGTTCCGAGCGTGGACGGGATGACGTATCCGGCGTCCCGGTGGCACTCGGGGCAGGTGCGGCGGGCGCGCATCATCGCGGCGTGGGCCCGCCACCGACCCGGGGTCATCGGCCGGACCGGTTTGGCGAGGTCGACGCGGTACAGGTAGGCGACAAGCGGCGGGCGGCCTCGTCGCCGGGGGCGTTCGAGCTGGGCGGCGACGTCCTGTCCGCCGGGGCGCAGGTCGCGGGCCCGCAGTTGACGGCGGGTGGCGTAGCCGTCCGGGGCGAGGTGCCACCGGAAGACCGGCAGCGTGCTCATGCCGCGCCGCGCCGTCCGGGACGACGGCCGGCCACCGACCCGAGCAGCCGCCCGAGACGGGCCCGGCGAGGACCCGACCGGCCCGACCGCTTCGCCGCATACATGGCTTCGTCAGCGCGGTGCAGCAGCGCGGACAGGTCCTCACCGGGGTGGTCGGCGGCCCGTACCCACCCCAGCGACACCGTGGTGTGCACCTCGGGAGCGGTGTCGACCGGCCGGGCCAGGACACGGGCAAGGGTGTGCAGCCGATCGGGCATCGTGCCGTCGCGGTCGATGACGACGGCGGCGAATTCGTCCCCACCGAGCCGTCCCACGACCCCGCGCGGGGTGGCACCATGGGCAAGGCGGTCGGCGATCGTGGCGAGCAGCGCGTCACCGGCCGCATGGCCGAAACGGTCGTTGATCTGCTTGAAGTGGTCGACGTCCGCCAGCACGACCACCGCGCGCGGGTCGCGCAGCAGGCGACGGGCCCGCCGGGTGAACGCGTCCCGCGTCCACAACCCGGTGAGCGGGTCCCGGCGGGCGGTGGTCAACCGGCTGTGCAGCCACCGGGCATGGACCGCCCACCCGAGAGCGGGCACGGCCGGTAACAGCGCGGCGAGGATGCTCACGGCGTCACCGCCGTAGTAGCGCGTTCGGCGAGCAGGGCGTCACGCAGCATGCGGGCGTTGGCGGGCGAGGTGCGCAGGGCCCGGCGGATACCCTCCCCAGTCACCTGAGCGTCCGTCAGGCCAGCCGTCGCCTTGCGCGCTTGTGCCATGAGCTGTTCAGGGGTGCGGCGGCTGCGGGGCGACTTGGCAGCGACCGGGACGCGGCCCGTCGCCCGACGCGGCACGATCGACGCGGCCGGGACCGAGCGAGAGGGTGCCGGGGCGATCGGGACCGGCTTCACCGCCGGGACGGCGGCGGGCACCGGCTTCGTGCCGACGCCCGACTTGCCGAGATCGACCGGCGCCGGGTCGGGCACCACAAGCCGCGTCACCACGACCGTGGGAGTGCTCGATACGGGCAGGTCAGAGGTAGACCGTTCTCGACTACTTCCAGCCGATTCCTCCGCATTTGTTTCCATGGTGTGCCCCGGGGCGAGGGCGGGGGTTGTGCCGCCGAACATCGACGCAAGCGCCGCGTCCGCGCCGTCGGTGATCCGGTCGCGCTGGACGTCCAGCAGCCTCGATCCGAGCGCGGCATCCCCGACACCGACCTTGCGGGCCAGCCGCCACGACTTGCGCTCTGACCACTTCTTGACCCGATCGCTGGGGTGGTGTGCGGCACGGGCGCGATGGTAGGCGAGGGCCTGCACGATGTCGGCGGTGCGCCGCTCGTTCTCCGCGTCGCGGCCGTCGGTGTGGACGACGATCCGGCGAGCCAGGAACGCCATGCCCTCCGCCGACACGGACATGCCCATCGGGGTCAGGGCGTAGATCACGGTCCGCCCCGGGTCCGGTGCGGCCATGGCGCCCATGACGGCGGCGGCGGCCGGCAGTGCCCACAGCCCGGTCCGCACGACGCGCGGCGAGGACTGTCCCAGCATGGTCAGTCCCAGCAGGACCAGGGCGAGAACAGCGGTGGCGCCCTCGCCAGCACCGAGGGCGCCGAGCGCGGTTCCCGTGCCGTAGGCGTGCCCGATGTTGCTGTAGGTGCCGATCCCGCCGACCACGCCCGTAGCGAGCATCGGCACGAACGCGGCCGTCAGCACACCGATCTGAACCCTCGTCAGCGGCTTGCGTGCGCTCATGACTGATCACCTTCCTGCGAGGCGCAGAGCTGGGCCTCCATGAGTTCGGCCTGCACGTCGGTGACCTGGCCGTCAAGGATGCGCTGGTAGACGGCCTCGCTCTCCAGGAACATGCGGTCGTCGAAGTTCATGTCTCCGCTCATGCCGCTTCCCCCGTCCCCGACCGGAAGACGCGAGCGGAACGCAGGAACGGGACCGTGCGGGTCAGGGCGTCCGCGTACAGGGCGTCCCAACCGGCGATCTCGTCACCGGCCGCCGCCCCCGCACGCAGGTCGGCGAGGATGTCACGGGCCGCGTCCTGTCGGGCGGCACGCTCGCCGTCCGTCTCGAACTCCAACGGGCCCCGGAACAGGTCGACATCGATGCCGAGTGCCAGTTCCGCGAACTCGGTGTCGCCGTGCGCTTCCTGGCCGGCGACGAAAGTGCGCATACGCATGGTGGATCTCTCCTAGATACGTCGGGAAGTGCGCGGGGCGGTCGGCTGTCCTGTCCGGGAGTGCGACCGCACCGCGAAGTGAAGTGGGGCGAGGGGTTAGCTGATCTGCACGTGGCCACTGGTCACCCGGCGGCGGACGTTCAGGTGACCGGCGCCGGTGACGCGGACGCTGCCGGAGGTCGCATTCACGGACAGACGGCCCGTGGCCTGCGCCGTCGCAGCCATGCGGACGCTGCCGGAGGTGAGGTTCAGCCGGGCGAGATGGCCGCTGTAGGCGCCGACGTTGACGCTGCCGGACGTGAGGTTGATGTCCAGCGGGCCGCCCACCTCGCCGACGATGACGCTGCCGCTGGTGACCACGGCTTCCAGGTCGCCGACCCGCTCAGCGGTCAGCGTTCCGGAGGTGCCGTCGTACTCCAGCCGCGCCAGCGTGCCCGTGACGACGGTGTTCGCGCTGTGCGTGCTGATCACGGCCACCGACCGCGCGGGCAGGTGGATCGTCGCGGTGATCGGGGTGACCGCGTCTCCGGCCGGGCCGGTGCCGGTGACCTCGCGGCCGTTGATGAACACCTTGCCGCCGCTGTGGCCGCTGATGTGGACGTTGCCGTTGACGAACTGCACGCCGTTGCCGCCGGAGAACGTCATGGTGTTGCCGCCCACACGGATGGTGGTGCTGCCGCCCATGCCGCCGGCGACGTCCGGGACACGGACCCTGAGGTTCTGCCCGGTGAGGCTGACGGTGGTGTCACGGATCGCATCGGCGGACAGGCCGGAGGCGGCCTCCGTCGTCAGCACCATGCGCGCTTGCTTCAGCTCGGGGTCGACTACAACGCGGATACTGCCGGTGTTCATCGCCAGATCCAGGGCGATCGGGCCGACGGCGTCCACGGGGATGATGCGCTCGGTCATGGAAGAACTCCTGACTGCGTCGGGATGCGAGACCGGGCGCGGCGGGCTGTCCTGTCCGGGAGTGCCGCCGCGTCGGGAATGCGAGCCAACTCCCCGCCAGTAGCGGGGAGTTGATGTGAGGTAGTGCGCTGTCTCCTTCGGGAACACGGGCTCCCGTTTCAGGCGTATGGAGACGTGACCTTTCGGTCTTGAGCCCTCCGGTTGACCAGGGGTCCGGGTCCCTCGGCCCGCTCTGTCCCGGGCCCCTTGTCGTGCGCTCGATCGGCCCGCCGAAGCGACCCGAACAAGAGGAACATGTATTACGTGTTCCTCATCTTGCAGAGGGAGGTTCGCCCCGTCAAGCCCTTCGGCTGTTGGAGGTCTGCGAGTCCCTCGCGCTCGATGTACCTACAGACTGGCGTCGGCAGCGACGACGTTCGACTTCGCGGTTGCGCGGCTCAGGTCGTTCTTAGCTACCGTGAAGTCGAACCAAGTCGTCCCAGGAAGTCGGAGGTTGGCATGGCGAACGAGCGACTGCGCGGCGCGATAGTGGACTTGGGCCTGACACTCGATGAGGTCGCCGCACGGCTCGGGGTCGCGGCCAAGACAGTTGAGCGATGGATCAACGAACCTGAGCGCAAGCCATATCGCCGATTCCAGTTCGCAACCGCATCGCTGTTGAGGTGCGAGGTGTCGTACCTGTGGCCGGACGAGCGCACGTCAGCCGAGGTCGCGGCTGCCGGCAACGCGGAGTTGGTCAGGCTCTATCCACACCGCTCCGTCGTGATGCAAACCCTCTGGACGAACCTCTACTCCAAGGCGACCCGTCAGTTCGACTTGCTGGTGTACTCCGGGTTCTGGCTCACGGAAGACGCGTCGTTCCACCGCATCGTGAAAGAGAAGTCGGCCGACGGAGTGCCCATCCGCTTCATGCTGGGAGAGCCCACGTCGCCTGCCGTTGGCATGCGCGGCGAGGACGAAGGGATCGGCGCTGCGATGGCAGGCAAGATTCGAAACGCCCTCGTCAACTACGGCTCGCTCTTCGGCCTGCCCGGTGTCGAGTTCCGCCTGCACGGCACCACGCTCTACAACTCGATCTACCGGGCCGATGACGAGATGTTGGCGAACGGCCACCTGTACGGGGTCGGCGCCTACATGGCCCCCGTGCTCCACCTGCAACGGGTCCCGGGCGGTGAACTCTTCGACGCCTACGCTGAGAGTGTTGAGAAGGTGTGGGAGTCGGCCCGTCCGATCTCCTCACCCGCCGATTGGGAAGGTACGCGCTGATGAGCCGGATCGACTACTTCCGCGACCCGAACGCCCCGAAGGCCAACTCAGTGGTCCCCTCGGTGACGGCGGTGGTCCGGGACGATGCGGGACGTCTGTTGCTGATCCACAAGACAGACAACGACCTTTGGGCCCTGCCCGGTGGCGGCCACGACATCGGCGAACGCATCGCTGACACGGTCGTGCGCGAGGTCCGGGAAGAGACCGGCATCAACGTTGAGGTCGACGACATCGTGGGGCTCTACACCGACCCTCAGCACGTGTTGGCGTACGACGACGGCGAGGTCCGGCAACAGTTCTCCATCTGCTTCCGGGCCCATCCGGTCGGCGGTTCGCTGCGCACAAGCAGCGAATCGAAAGAGGTCCGCTGGATTGCTCCGGCGGACCTTGGCGGACTGGACATCCATCCTTCGATGATGCTGCGCATTCAGCACGGCCTCGATGACACACGGCGAGAGCCCTACATCGGCTGACCGCTACCGGAGACTTCGGCCATCCGGTCTCCGACGCGCTTCGACGCTGCATGGATCTCGGGGGCCGCGCGCTGGATGAACCGCCCGACGATCGTGTCCGCGCCGTATCGCTGCACGATCTCATCCAGCCGCTCAGCCGCCGTCGTCTGCGTCCCGTCCGGCGTCGTCGTCATGTCGCTGTACAGCAAGGCGTCCACCAGGTCGGGACGCTCTAGGTCGAACTCGTCCTCAAGCTCCTGACGGAGTCCGCGTTCCTCCGCTTCCAGCAAGGCACAGGAGTGATGCGCCACGAGACGAACAACCCGTTCGTCCGCACCTTCCTGATCCCTGAGGAACCGCGCGCCGTCCAGGGGATGAAAGCCCGTGACAGCAATGGCCGGCGAGTAACCGATGTCATGCAGCACGGCCGCGGCTTCCAGTAGCTCCGCGTCCTCCCCCAGGATCGGGCTCAGGGAGCGAGCGCGCTTGGCGACCCCTAGCGAGTGCTCCCACCGGCGCGGCAGCGGTTCGGAGAGCAGCGAATCGGAGAGCGTGTACGCCCACTCAGTCAGTCCCATGGCGGCCAAGACTACGGGCGGGTGGTAGGAGTTGGGAGAGCGCGCACGGTCCGCCCCTTGCCATGCACGGTGGCAAGGAGACCGTTTCCCTCCATCTGCGCCAGAACGCGGCGCACGGCAGTCCGGGATGCGTCGAACCGCTCGCACAGCTTCGCTTCGGACGGGTACGTGTCCCCAACCGAGAGCGAGTCTTCTTTGATCACGTCCGTCATGCGCTGCGCGAGCGACCGTCGGTCGCCTCCTCGGACCACGCGCCACCCAATCCCGGGGGCAGACTCGACAACCCCGTCAGCTTCGAGAACCTTGAGCGCACGGCGGATCGTGTTCCGCGAGACTCCGTGCGAGTGCATCAGACCGGCCTCGGACGGCAGGGTGTCGCCGCCCTGCTCCGCCTGGATCTCGCTTCGCAGCGCCTCCGCAATGACCAGGTAGGTTCCGCGCGGACTGGCCTCCGGCACCTCGGCTCCTCTCACGTCGCTCCACCTTTCGATGCCAAGGGTCCCACGACCGTTGCGGTTCGCTGATGACCATCGCCAGCACGCCCGACCTATTGAGAGTTCGCAGCCAGGTCACTGATCCTTTCCAGCCTCACTCCAGCGAGGCAAGGTGGTGCGCGAGCCGGGTTCCGACCAGGTTAATGATGATGGTGGCGTTGCGTGCACATCAATGACAGGCACTGGACGACTTGGGCAAGGCCCGCAGAAAGACTCCGAACGCGTAGGGGACTTCCGAAATGAAAGCCCTGGCACTCCCTTTAGGGATGGATTAACTGAGCGTCACTTTGGTGATCAAGTCCTCACCAACAGGCCGTACGCAAGGCCATGTAACAAGTACGCAACACAACGTTAAACCGTAGGCACCCGGCAGCCCCGAACGATGCAAGGTTTCCCCATGAGGAAACGAGCATTTCTCTGGGGCACGTTAGCCGTCGGCGCAACATTTTTTCTTTTGCTGATTTGGAAAGGCCCATGGTGGGCGGACTCAAAGCATTTAGGTCCCGCCCTGACCCCCGGCGCCGCAGCCGTGGTGACCGGATTCCGAACCGCCCTCGTGGCAGTAGGAGCGGGGGCCATAGCGGCAACAAGCCTGTACTACACCGACCGCAACTATCGCCACAGTCGAGACCTTCTCGAACATATGCGCGATAAAGACAATGAGCAAGCCGCCTTAACCCGCGAAGGTCAGGTAATCGACAGGTACGCCGCTGCAATAAAGATGCTATCTTCCGAAAGCTCCACAGGGAAGCTAGGCGGAATTTACGCACTGGAGCGAATCATGCATGATTCGGAGCGGGATCACCTAACAATTGCCGAAGTTTTGGCAGCTTTCGTGCGAGCCAATGCGCAACTCGACAACACCGCGCAAGTAGAGGAGATCAGCAAGAGATTCCCCGAGTTCTTGAGTGCGGCCTTAACTGCACTCGGACGCCGCCCTAAACGAGAAGAACCTTTTCGCATCGATCTACGAAAGACATATTTACTTAAATGCGACCTTAAAGATTCTAACCTCAGACGCGTCCGACTGGGGAACGCAGTACTCGACAAGGCAGATATGAGGCGTGCCATCTTGAGTGAGGGGTGGCTCAAGGGAGTCAGCCTCAAAAATGCGTACATGGGGCAAGCCGATTTGGAGGGCGCTATCCTGGAAAATGCGAATCTAACCGAGGCAAACCTTAGCGGAGCTAATATTTCGAAGGCCGACCTGACTAAAGCTAACCTCACTGGCGCCAATTTACAAGGAGCGAATTTGTCGGGCGCCAAGCTGGATGGCGCCGTATTGGCCGGAGCGAATTTAAAGGGAGCTAATATCGCTGACGCCAAACTGAGCCAATGCCGCGGGTTGACTGTGTCTCAATTGACATCAGCCGAGGGATTCAAGCAGGCCGAGATTCCTCAAAATCTTGAGTAAGAACTCACCGAATGGGGTGGGCCGCTTGGCCCGCCTGTACGGTCTGCTCCGTAAACCCGCATAGACGGCCATGCGAGCGGTTAGCAAGAATGCCATCACGTCATCACATTACGCGCCAGAGATCGGCCCCGGACGTGCAGCAATCAATAGTCAGAGGTTTAGCGTCCTCTGCACAGCCGTCCCAAGGACGTGCGCCATACGCACAGGTACGGCGTTGCCGATCTGCCGTTCAATAGAACCGTAGTCGCCTTGAAAATCGTAATCTGCCGGGAACGTTTGCAACGTGGCAGCCTCACGCAAGGTGATGCCACGATGCTCTTCCGGGTGAACGAACATGCCGCACGCCGGTGTTGTGCATCGGGTGGTCATAGTTGACGCAGGAGAATCCCACTTAAGGCGGCCATACGACGCAGTGGCGTGTTTTGTGCCGACCCTCTTGTGACAATCGAGCTGATGTTCTTCTGGGAGGTCTAGGCGCCCTCCACCAACGGGGATCGCCTCAATACGACGCCGAACCTTGTCAGAATTCTTCCGATGACGGTTTAGCGGATCTCCTGCTCTATACGTATCTTCCAATTCGGAAAAAGCGGCTCTGACAGAGACGGAACCACGCAGGTCGGGAATAATCTCGGCAATATCATCCGGCAATGTCCGCCGCTTCCCTCTAACGGCGAGCATAATTAGACGACGCCTGCGTTGCGGTACAGCAAAATCGGACGCCTCGAACCGATAAACCATTGACACATAACCAAGAGAGTAAAGCGAATCACGCACATATTGCAGACGCGCATCCTTTGCCAGACCCGGAACATTTTCCAATAGAACGGCTTGCGGCATCAGCGCACGTACAAATCTAACTGTATGCAGAACGAGATCGTTACGCTCGTGATCAGTCAGTCCCTTGCCAGACGCAAGCGACGAAAACCCCTGACAGGGAGGGCAGGTCTTAAGCAATGTCAGTTCGCCGGGGGCTAACCCCAACTGCTTGCGCACCTTAGAGGCCTGTAGCGCACGGATGTCCGTTTCCCACAGGTGGGAACCAGGATGATTCTTGGCGTGGGTAGCGGCAGCATCGGATTCAATCTCGACCGCGCCCAGGACAGAGAAGCCAGCCTCCACGAGCCCCTGGGTGGCTCCGCCGGCTCCTGCGAAGAGGTCGATGGCAGTTGGCTTTGTCACGGCTGGATGTTAGCCCAACTTAGCGCTTCGTGACCATCGTGCGCCCCTGCAACTGGCGTGCGCCCTAGGCAAGCTGACGCTACATCATGCAGGATGTCGTGCCCATCGTCACCACCGCAGGGGGCCCTTGATGTCAGACTCGCCGAACCACCCTGAGCAGCTTCCCATGCACGCCCCCGACGATCCTGAGCGTGTGTCGGCCGCGATGTCGCCAAGCACCGACCCTGCACACGTCTACACGATGCGCATCAGTCGACTCACGATCGACAAGCTCGGAATCAAGCTCTACGACCGTGTAGCGGCAGTCTTGGCTGAACTAATCGCCAACTCCTACGACGCGGACGCAGAAGACGTAACTGTCACGCTTCCATGGGGAGCCTTCCTCTTCGACCCCAAAGCCCCTCACCTCTCCGCAGCATACGAGATCGTAATCTCTGACGACGGCCACGGAATGACTCCTGCCGAAATAAATCGTCACTATCTGACCGTGGGTGCCGATAGGCGCACTCGCACGGGAAGCGATAAGTCTCGCGGTAAGAATCGTCCGGTCATGGGCAGAAAGGGGATCGGTAAGCTCGCCCCGTTCGGCATCTGCAAGACAGTGGAGGTAATTTCCGCTGGGGGTGACAAAACCGAGAGCGGTTACCTAACCTCTCACTTAATCCTTCACCTCTCTGACATGCTTGCGGACACAGAAAAGGACTACCATCCAGAGACTGGCGAACTGGACGGCACATGGTCCGAGGAACACGGAACCACTATTAAGCTGAGAGATTTCTCTCGGAAACGTGTACCCAGTAAGGATGAACTCAATAGGCAACTTGCTGCAAGGTTCGGCCTTGAACGCAGCGATTGGCGAGTGTGCGTTAAAAACGCTTCTTCGATGACCGATAAATTTACACTTGGACGACTCAAGATTGACCTAATGGAAGGGACTCGAATTGATCTCGCTGACAGACCCGTCCCCTTCGAATCTTCTTTTCTCCCGGTAACTGGATACGTCGCTTACAGCGAGAAATCCTACAAGGACGCCACCATGGCGGGTGTCCGGATCTATGCCCGAGGAAAATTCGTGGCTCAGACGATGGACTTTGGCATCGTCACGGGGTTTCACGGGGAATTCAAACTGCGAAGTTCAATCGTGGGAGAGCTTCACGCCGAATGGTTGGATGAGGACGAAGATCTAATCCGATCCGACCGACAAGACATCATTTGGTCTTCAGACCTAGGGGAAGCTCTCAGCCAGTGGGGCCAGAGCTTGATGCGTGAGCTTGCGAAGCGGAGTGAAGAGCATACCCGACGCGCAAAGACGCGTTACTTCATGGAAACTTCACAATTGGAGCAGAAGCTGATCGAAGCAGCACCATCCGATCCTGTCTACCGGGATTCCGTCAAAGAAGCTGCGGCTCTCCTCGTGCGGGATTCAGACAATGATTCACTCAGGGACCCCGAGCATGTGGAGCGAATTAGTAATCTAGCTATGTCACTGGGGCCGCATCGAAGCCTTCTTCAGGCGCTCCGGGAAGTGGCCGAGACGACTGAAACCACTGTGGATGCCGTCATGGATCTCTTCCAGAAAGCCCACATTGCGGAAATGTACTCACTGGGCCAGGTGGCAGCCGAACGGCTAGATGTCGTGGCCAAACTGGAGGCACTGATTGGTGACGGAAGGACACTGGAGAGGCCACTACAAGAGCTGATCGAACAGGCTCCGTGGATCCTGGCTCCCGAGTGGACCCCATTGGGGATGAACGAATCCCTTAAACGAGTCAGGGCTAGCTTTGAAGCGTGGTATGCCAAGAAATACGGTACCGATATCAGCACCACGGCGATTGACCGGAAAGCGAAGGAACCTGATTTTGTCCTGCTTCACGACTCAGGGGTCCTCTGGATTGTAGAAATCAAGAGGCTCGGCTACAAGCTGACCGATGCAGAGTTTTTGAACGCAATGAGATATCTCCATTCATTGCGTAAATTCCTCGACGACAATCCTGAACTAGGACGCCAGTTCCCCTACAGGAGGCTGACGTTCGTGGTAGATAGCGTCGAACTCCTCGATGAGGTGTCGACCTCTTCGCTTGAGAATGACCCCAACGTGGCCCGAAAAACATGGCACGAAGTGCTCGATTCCACCAAGCGAGCACACAGGGACTTCCTTGAGCTGGTTGAATCGACCGCAGGTGGGTGGACCCCTGTGAGGCCGGACACGGCCCCCAGCATCGTCGCACCTCGCAGCTCCAACGAAAACCCGGCTCTCCCGGAGCTTGAACTGTGAGGCTATCCGGCCCGCTCCTCGGAGTTCGTGCCGGCTGACTCGTCCGCTGCGAGGCTGGCCGAGAGGGCGCGTCAATGGTCTCTGAACGGACAGTCGATCGGGTGCAGCCTCAAAGAGAGGCCGCACCCGTCTCAGTTTCCGTCTCGTTCATGGCCGTGCGCGGCCGTCCGTGACCGTTCGCCCCGCCTCATTGGGCACAGCGTCTGTACGGGAATGAACGCCAGTGAACACGTCCGGATCAAGCCCTGACCAGCCCGGACAAACCTGCAAAGCGAGTTACGCGGGTTCGATTCCCGCCACGGCCTCCAGAGTTGGAAGGGTGGCATCCCATCGGGGTGCCGCCCTTTCGTTCGGCTGCGCCGCAAGCAGGTGTACCGTCCCGGAGCCATGCCCTGCGGCTTCGTTGGTCGTTTTCGGCGTGGTCTACGAGGTAGAGGATGCCTCCGGACACAGCACACGCTGGAGGGTCTGAAGAAGCACGGTGTCGATGGCGAGGACGCGTTCAGTGTCCTGCAGCGCGTGGAGCAGTCGGTGCCCGCCGGTAACCCGCGGGTCAACTGCGCGTCCGCGGCGGCGGCTTACGCCACCCAGCGCGAAGCAAGCTGACGCAACCTGCGCGGGCGTCCGGTCGTCTTGCCCGGCATGGAGATGGTGAATCTGGACACCGTGGTGACGTGGGTCGACGCGCGCGACAGGCTGCCCCGGAGTGGTATGCCGGTGGCGGCTGCGATCACCGGGCGGTATCCGGCGGACGGCGACGCCGAGGGCGATGCCGCGCTGGGTGAGGAATTCTGGCTGGTACGACCTATGTACTTCACCTCCCTGCACTTCGGTGCGGACGGGACGGAGCACCGGGACTGCTTCGTCGACTCCGACGGCGTCGTCCGGCTGCCCTACGGGCTCGACAGTGCCGAGACCGTGACCCACTGGGCCGAACTGCCCACGCTGCCGGGCGAGATGACGACGCGTGCGGTGCTCGGGGAGGGTGTGCAGGCAGCTCTCCGGCGCGCCTGGAGCGCTCAGCCCGGTACCTGACTCACCTCGTCACGACCTCGCCCGCCACAGGTCCCGCAGCAGTGCGATCTCCGCCATGTGGTGGATGAATTCCAGGTTGGCTCCCGCCACGACGGCTATGTACGGGTCGTCGGGGTCGGAGCCGTACGGGTATTGAGAGAAGCCGACAGTGTCCAGGTCCTCTTCTGTCACCGTGGCTACCGCTGCCCGCCAGCGGTCGATCACCGGCCAGAACTGCTCCAACGTCACGGCCGCCGAGGGCGTGAAGTCGACCATCTGCTTCGGGTCCCGGCGTCGCTCACCGAACGTCCACTCCCACGCCCCCGCGAACTGGAAGTGCAGGTGGCCCAGGCGCCACGCGATCGTCGTGATCGGTGTCGAGTCCGGTTCCGGCTCGCCTGTGTGGGCGAGGACCTGCTCGACCCGTTCGACGCTCACGCTCCAGTCCTCGGCGATCTTGGCGACGGTCATGCCGCCGGCGGCCTGGCGGGCGACCTCGGCGTACTCGGTTGCCGGGATGTCCGGCGCGCCCAGGTCGAGCACCCACTCCCCCGGTCCGAACGCCCTCGGTGTCACCGCCTCGCTCCGGCGGCGGAGAGACCAGCAGTTGGGTGTCGGCTCCCAGAGGTACTCCTCGTCGCCGAGTCCCGTCAGCCGGACCTGGGCCATCTCCCGGGCCTTGTCGAACTGCTCCAGCAGCACGCCCAAGCGGTCGGTCCGTGTGATCTCCGTGTCCATGTCCTGTTCCCCCTCGCCACGTTGCGGTCAGGCGGAAGGAAGGTAACGGCTCACTTCACATCGGCGCGAACGAATTCCGCCACCCGCCGCCGCATCCGGGTCAGAGCACTCCTCCCGCCTCGTCCTGGAACGCCTCCGTCCAGTAGTGCGGGTGGCGTCGGCCGGTCGTCCCGGCGTGCCGGCCCGTCGGGTCCACCGTCGACAGGGTCTGGAGCATCGTCGTGGCCAACTGGTCGTACGCCTCTGCCGTCAGCTCGCCCGAGAGGTCCGCGTCGATCGCTCTCTCGCGGTGGAGCAGCCAGAGCGTGAAGGCGAGGGTCGAGACGTCCGTGTTGAGGGGAGCCAGCGTCGCTTCCGGCTCGCTCCAGGTCAGGATCTCGCCCGTGGCGCCGTCCACCACCAGGCTGTTGTCCTCTACGAGATAGCCGAGGCGGATCAACTCGTCGGAGCGGGCGGGGAGTTCGTCGGCGGGCTCGTCCTCGTAGTACTCGGCCAGGGTCGGGAGCGGGACGTCCGTGTCCAGTTGGAAGAGCAACGCGTCCTCGGGCAGGCCCGTCTCGCGCAGGAAGCGGCGGGTCGGCTCGTGGGTGAGGGTGGCGGGGAAGTCGACCTCCTCGAAGCGGGCGACCGTGCCCTGGCCGAACTCCTGGTCCAGCAGGCGGGCCGGGATGTCCAGGGTCAGGCCTGACGTCGTGCCCGGGCCCGCGACCAGGGCGAGCGGACGGATCAGTGCCGCCGCCTTCCAGAACGGGGGCACCTCGCCGTCGGTCTCCGACTCGAAGATCGAGAGCAGGTGGCGTGACGCCTCCGCCGCCGTCTGCGCGCCGTGGCGGCCCTCGTAGGACGCGAACTGGCCGCGCAGGGCGGTCAGTTCGTCGGTGGTCACGGTGAAGCGGGCCAGCGTTTCGATCGACGGGGCCAGTGGGCCGGTCTCCATCAGGTCCGGGCGGTCCTGGAAGAAGTACGTTGTGGCGATCTCGCCCGTCTCGCCGTCCAGCAGGATCGACTCCGCCTCGCCGCCGTCGGGTCCCCAGAGCGCGCCTATCACCAGCTGGTCCCGGAGCTCCTCCGCCAGCGGGTCGGGATCGCCCAGCGAGTCCGCGACCGTCCGCAGGCCCTCCCTGCGCAGCTCCTCGAACGTCAACAGGCCACTGTCACCCGGCAGTCCGGGGCCTGTCAGCCAGCGGCGCGTGGACGCGTGCGTGATGTACGGATCGAGGTCGTCCTCGGTCAAGGTGATCATGGTCGCCGTAGAACCGGCGTCGGTCCTGCTCATCGTTCCCCCGTGCATGGTTCCACCGTGCGTGAATCTTCCCCGTGCGGCACCGGTGTTCCGCGGTCGTCCCCACTGCCCAAAACACTACGCGGCACCACTGACAATGGCTCTGACCAGCGAAAACGCGGCGAACCCGGAGTGAAAACGCATCGCAGAGCGCGGACGGACGCGAAACGTCCGGAACATCCTCACCCCATCAGACGCTCGGACCACCCGTGAACGTTCCCGTCCCTCGGCAACCGCTCTGCCGGCGCCGCCTACTGCCCGTACTGGCCGTTCGTCACGACCGCCGCCTGGGGGCGGATCGGCAGGCGGTTCACGGGACGGCCGGTCGCGGCGCGTACGGCGGCGGCGATGGCCGCCGGGGAGGTGACCACCGGTACCGCGCTGACCGCCTTCGCCCCGAAGGGGGCGACCACGTCACGTTCCTCGACGAGTTTCACGATCTTGATGTCGGGGGTGTCCAGGGCGGTGGGGAGGGCGTAGCCGGTGAGGTCGGGGTGGCGGATCAGGCCCCGCGCGGTGCGCAGGTTCTCCGTCAGGGCGATGCCCACGCCCTGGGTGACGCCGCCCTCGATACGGGCGACCAGTTGGGTCGGGTTCAGGATGCGGCCGACGTCCTGGGCGAGGGCCAGTTCGACGACCCTCACCGAGCCCAGTTCGATGTCCACGTCGACGACCGCGCGGATCGCGCAGAACGCGAGGCCTACGAAGGCATCGCCCTGGCCCGCCTCGTCCAGGGGCTCGGTCGGGTGCGGGCGGCACTGGGCGGTGGCCCACAGTTCCTTGCCGTCCAGGGCCTCGGTGACCGTGGTCGAGAGGACACCGTCGTAGGAGGTGATCTTGCCGTCGGTGATCTGGAGGAGTTCGGTGGACATGCCGAACTTGTGCGCCAGGGGCTGGAGGAGTTGGGTGCGGACCATCTTGGCGGCTCGTTCGACCGCGCCGCCCGAGACCCAGGTGTGGCGGCCACGGCAGCCGGGGCCGGCGGGCGGTTGATCGGTGTCCACGGGGGCGACGTGCACCTCGTCGATGCCCAGGGTCTCCTGGACGATCTGGCGGGCGAGGGTGGTGAAGCCCTGGCCGGTCTCGACGGCCGCGCACAGGACGGTCGCGATGCCGTCGTGGACCTTCACGGTGGCCGTGGAGACCTCGTCCGCGCCCTCCGCGCCGAGCATGTGGACCATGCCGAGGCCGTAGCCGACGCCCCGGCGCACCGCGCCCGGTTCGCCCGCGCCCTCGGGGCCGCCGGGCAGCAGCCACTCGTCCTCGGGGGTGTCCTTGGGGAGCTGCGGCAGCGGGAAGTCCCGTACGGCCTGGAGGAGTTCGGCGACCGGCGCCGGGCAGGTCACCGTCTGGCCGGTCGGGAGGACGTCACCGGTGGCCATGGCGTTGCGCAGGCGCAGTTCGGCCGGGTCCATGGCGAGCTTCTTGGCGAGCTTGTCCATCTGCGCCTCGTAGGCGGCGCAGACCTGCATGGCGCCCTCGCCGCGCACATGCCCGGAGGGCGGGTTGTTGGTGCGGACGGCCCAGCCCTCGATGAAGGCGTTCGGGACGACGTAGGGGCCGCAGGCGAAGGAGACGGCGGCGGCCAGTGCCTCCGAGGAGGTGTCGGCGTAGGCGCCCGCGTCCAGCAGCACCTGGGCCTCGACCTTGACCAGGCGGCCGTCCTCGTCGGCGTGGTGGCGGTAGCGCAGGAGCGTGGGGTGGCGGTGGGTGTGGCCGAGGAAGGACTCCTCGCGCGTGGCGGTGAGTTTGACCGGGCAGCCGGTCTTCAACGCGAGCAGTCCGAGCGGGAGTTGGAAGCCCTGGTCCTCGCGGTCGGCGGTGGCCCCGGGGACGCCGGTGACGACGACCTTCACGCGGTCGGGCTCCAGGCCGTAGCAGGCGGCGGCCGTGTCGCGGTCGGTGTGCGGGTCCGTGGAGGCGATGTACAGCTCGACCCCGCCGTCGGGACGGGGCACGGCGAGGCCGGCCTCGGCGCCGATGGGAGCGGGGTCCTGGCGGCCGATGCGGTACAGACCCTCGACGACGATGTCGCCGGCCGCGTCCGGGTCGCCGTGGCGCAGCGGGATGTGCCGGATCAGGTTGCCGTCGGGGTGCAGCGGTTCGGCCTCGAAGGCCTGCTCGGGGTCGGTCACCGGGTCGAGTACTTCGTACTCGACCATGATGGCCGCGGCGGCCATCCGCGCGGTGTCCGGGTGGTCGGCGGCGACGGCGGCGATGGGCTCCCCGTGGTGGCGTACGACCTCGGAGGCGAACACCGGGCGGTCGGCCGTGCCTCGGCCGTAGAGGTCCCTGCCGGGCACGTCCTCGTGGGTGATGACGGCCCGTACGCCGGGCATGTCGCGCGCGTGGGACGTGTCGACGGACACGATGCGCGCGTGCGGGTGCGGTGAGCGCAGGACGGCCGCCCACAGGAGGCCCTCGGCCCACAGGTCGGCCGCGTACGGGAAGGTGCCCTCGGTCTTGGCGCGGGCGTCGGCGGCCGGGAGCGAGGCGCCCAGGCCGTGGCCCGGCAGCTCCGGGGCGGGCGCGGCCTCCGTGGTCGCGGTGGCGGCTTCGTTGCTCACGCCTGACCTCCGTCCTGGCCGTACACCTGGTCCTGTGTGCGCGGGGACTCGAACGCCGACTGGTGGACGCCACCGCCCCCGGGGCCCGCCTGGTGGGGAATACGCGCCTCGTCGCCGTCCGACTCAGGTTCGGCGGCAGCGGCGTGCGCCTCGCGTTCGGCGACGACTTCCTGTACGGCGTCCAGGACACCCCGGTAGCCGGAGCAGCGGCACAGGTTGCCGCACAGGGCCTGGCGCGCCTCCAGTTCGGTGGGCGCGGGGTTGCCCTCCAGGAGGTCGTGCACGGTCATCGCCATGCCGGGCACGCAGAAACCGCACTGCACGGCACCGCACTTGGCGAGCGCCCGCTGCACGTCCGAGGGCTGTCCCTCGACGGCCAGGCCCTCGACCGTACGGACCTCGGAGCCGGCGGCGGTGACGGCGGGCACCAGGCAGGAGGCGACGAGCCGTCCGTCGACCTGGACGTTGCAGGCCCCGCACTCGCCCTGCGAGCAGCCGTCCTTGGCGCCCGCGAGGCCGAGACGTTCGCGGAGCACGTAGAGCAGCGACTCGCCGATCCAGGCGTCGGTGACGGGCCGGTCGGCGCCGTTGACGCGCAACACGTAGGAGGCGAGCGGGTGTTCCTCGCCGGGGATCTTCGGGGCGGGCTCGGCGTCCTCGTCCGGCGCGTCGGCGTCCGCGGCCGTCACGGGCGCCTCAGCGGCCTCCGGGGCGGCTTCGGCACCGTCGGACGCGTCGGCCGCCACGGACGGCTCAGCGGGCCTCTCAGTGGCCCCCTCGGCCCCTTCGGCATCGTCGCCCGCCGTGCCGTTCTCGTCGGCCGACTGCGTGTCGGCCGCGGTGAGTTCGGCGGAGGCGTCGTCGTGACGGTCGCCGCGCGCGTCCCCGTAGGGGTCGGTGGCGGCCTCGGTGCGGGAGTGGGCGTACGGGTCGGCGCCCTGGGGTTCCTCGTACGGCCGGCGGGGCGCCTCGGCTGACGGGTGCGCCTCGGAACGGTCGGCCGGGTGTGCCACGCCGCGTCCGTCGGTGTCCGTCGCCGGGTACGCCGTACCCCGGCCGTCGGTGCCGTTGGTGGGGTATGCGGTGCCCCGCCCGTCGGTGCCCGTCGCCGGGTAGGCCGCGCCGCGGCCGTCGGTGTGCTCGGCCGGGTGCGCGTCGGGCTGCCCCGGCCGCTCCGTGACGCCCGTGCCGGACGCCTGTTGTGCCCAGTTCTGGCCCGCGCCGTCCGTCGCCCAGGGCGCGGGCGCGCCGCCGGGCAGGGTGGCGGGCGGGGTGCCGCCCCACTGCTCGACCAGGGCGGAGGTGGTGAACTCGCCCGATTCGTCCGGGAGATCGCCCCCGGCGACGGGGATCGACCACTCCCCGGTCACGTCGTGACCGGGCGCGGTGCCCGCGTCCGTGGCATTGCTGTCCTGGTAGGTCCACTGGCCGGTGGCCCCGGGCTGGTAGGCGAACTGCTCGCCCCCGGCCGTCCCCTGCTGCGGTACGGCGTTCGGGTCGGGCCACTGGACGCCCTCGGCGGGCACGGCCCAGGAGCCGGTGCCCGACGGGTCGCCGTCCGGGGCGGGGCCGGCCGCTATGGGCGGTGGCACATAGCCGTGGCCCGGGGCGGCGAGGAGGGCGTCGATGCCCCCTTCGGGGAGTTTCACGAAGGCCGTGGCACCGTCGTCGTAGTCGCCCTGGGGCAGCGGGTCCCAGCGTCCGCCGCCCTGGGGGGTGCCCTCTCCGTGCTGGTCGTCGGTCACGACAGCGCCCTCCCGAGTGCTCGTCGGGCAAGTGCGGCGACGGTGCGCCGCAGGTGCAGTACCGCGGGCGGAAGCTGTTCCACGGAGCCGTCCTCGGCCGGGGCCGGGTCGGGGATGCAGGCCGCGGCGACGTACTCCCCGAAGGCGCTCAGCGCCTCGGGGACGATCGCGCGGCCGTTGTCCCAGTCGATCAGCCGGGCCACCCACTGCTCGGCGTCCAGAGGCCTGAGCGGCATCGGCGCTATGGCGCCGACGGCGCACCTGACGCCGCGCCTGGCGGGGTCGAGGACGACCGCGACGGACGCGACCGAGCGCCCCGGGCCGGTCCGGCCGGTGGCCTTCAGGAAGACCTGCGGGGCGTGCAGCAGGGGCACGCGCACGAAGCCGATGAGTTCGCCGCCGCGCAGCATCTCGACGCCGGCCAGGAGGTGCGACACCGGGATCTCCCGGCGGGCTCCGCCCGGGCCCGCGATGATCAGCGTCGCCTCCAGGGCGGCCAGTACGGGCAGCGCGTCCCCGGTGGGCGCGGCCGAGGCGATGTTGCCGCCCAGGGTGCCCGCGTTGCGGATCTGCGGCGGGCCCGCGGCGCGCGCGGAGGCCGCGAGCGCCGGGATGAGGGCGGCGAAGTCGGGGCGGCCCATGCGGGCGTGCGTGAGGCCCGCACCGAGCAGCGCGTGGCCGTCCTGGTACTGCCAGCCGCGGATCTCGCTGATCCGCCCGAGACCGACCAGCGCGCTGGGCCTGAGCTGCCCCGAGTTGACGGCCGCCATGAGGTCGGTGCCGCCGGCCACGGGAACGGCCGTGGGCAGGGCCGTGAGCGCCGCCACGGCCTCGTCCAGCGTCGTGGGCAGCGTGACGGACTGCCCCGCCTGCGGTGCGTGCGTGGTCAAACCGGCTGCCCCTTCCCGCTGCCCCACCTGGTCCCACCTGTTGCTGCCGTACGGTACGTGCTGACAGGGCGGACGTGGCAACTCTGGCACATCTTCGCAAGACCCGAACGCGGGGGTCCGCTAGGAGGCATTCGCCCGCCTCATCGGCGAGATGGTCCGTTTTGGTACGGCATCACCGGTACACGCGAATTGCCACTCATCGGCGACTCCTGGGGGCTTTCTCCCTTCTGTGTTCTAGGCGTTCGGGGGCGGGCCGTCCTTGGGGCGTCCGAGCACTCCGGGGCGGCGCTGCCACGGCAGGGGTCCGGTGGGCGGACGGTAGGCGACTCCCAGGGCGTCGAGTCGCGGATAGTGGGCGGTCATCCGGCGCTCGAAGTCGGCGAAGTCCCGTTCCGCGGGCGCCGGAAGGGCGCTCCAGGCGACCTCGGCGAACGCGGCCAGCCTGGGGAACGTCTGGTAGTCCACGCGCGCGTGATCCTCCATCACCTCGGTCCACACGTTGGCCTGCGCGCCCAGCACATGACGGGCCTCGGCCTCGGTGAGCTGCGACGGAACGGGCTCGAAGCGGTAGACGTCCTCCAGGGTGCGCACATGGGCGATCGGCACCGGCTCGTCCTCGCCGCCATCCTGCCGCCAGTCCAAGTACACGTGTTGTTCAGGGCACATGACGACGTCGTGGCCCGCGCGGGCGGCGGTGATCCCGCCCTCGTAGCCGCGCCAGGACGACACGACGGCCCCGTCCGCGAGACCGCCCTCCAGGATCTCGTCCCAGCCGACGAGCCTTCTCCCGCGCGCGGAGAGCCACTTGTCGAAGTGTCGGATGAACCACGACTGCAGCTCGTCCTCGTCCGCGAGCCCGAGTTCCTCGATGCGCGCCTGCGCGGCCGACGACTGCTTCCACTGGTCCTTGGGGCATTCGTCGCCGCCGACGTGAATGAACTCCGAGGGGAACAGGTCGAGGAGTTCCTCGAACACCCCCTCGTAGAAGCGCAGGGTGTTGTCAGTGGGGGCGAGTACGTTCGGGTTGATGCCCCAGGTGTCCCAGACGGAGAGGGAGTTGGTGTCGATGACGTCCGTGTTGCCGAGTTCCGGATACGCGGCGATGGCGGCCTGCGAGTGTCCCGGTACGTCGATTTCGGGGACCACGGTGATATGCCGCTCGGCGGCGTAGGCGACGATCTCGCGGATGTCGTCCTGCGTGTAGTAGCCGCCGTGGGGCTTGTCGTCCCACAGGGGTGAGGCTCGGTGGCCGAATTTCGTGCGGGCCCGCCAGGAGCCGATCTCGGTCAGCTTCGGGTACCGCTTGATCTGTACGCGCCAGCCCTGGTCGTCCGTCAAGTGGAAGTGGAAGACGTTGAGTTTGTGCGCCGCCATCAGATCCAGGTAGCGCAGGACGCCTTCCTTGGGCATGAAGTGCCGGGCGACGTCGAGCATGAGGCCGCGCCAGCGGAAGCGGGGCGCGTCGTCGATGGTCTGGTGCGGCACGCCGTAGGTCGTGCCGGGGTGGACGGGGGCGCGTCGGAAGGCGGCGGGGCCGAGGAGCTGACGCAGTGTCTGGGCTCCCCAGAACACGCCGGCCGGGCTGCCGCCCGTGATCACGACACCCCAGGTGGCGACCACCTGCAGGCGGTATGCCTCCGGCGGCAGGCCGGCGTCGAGGCGCAGCGCGACCGTGTTGCGGGCACCCTCCTCACCCGGCGGAAGCGACAGCCCGAGGGCGGCGCCGAGCGTGGACCGCAGCCAGCGTTGCGTGCCCTCGGTGCCGGGCTCGCCCCACAGGCCGGTGTCCGCCTCGAACGGGAAACCGCAGCGGCCAGGATCGCCGACGGCCGTGGGCGCCGGAATCAGTTCCGTCTCTGAAGTCACGTCAGTCCTTAACCGCTCCGCCCAGCCCCGAGACCAGACGTCGCTGTACGAGTACGAAGAACACCAGCACCGGAATCGTCATCACTGTGGAGGCCGCCATGACCCCGCCCCAGTCCGGGTCGTCCGGCTTGTAGAAGACAAGGAGGGCCATCGGCAGGGTCGACTGGGAAGTGTCGCTGATGATGAAGGACTTGGCGAAGAGGAAGTCGTTCCAGGCCGAGATGAAGGAAAACACGCTCGTGGCGACCAGCCCCGGGAAGACGAGCGGGAAAAGGATCTGCCACAGGAATCGCGTCCGGCTCGCCCCGTCGATGTACGCGGCCTCCTCCAGCGCGTCCGGTACGGCTTTCACGAACCCCCGCAGCATCCAGATCGCGAACGGCAGCGAGAACGCGATCTGCGGCAGGATCAGCGACCCCAGGGTGTTCAGCAGGCCGAGCCCCCGGATGGTGAAGAACAAGGGGATCGTCAGCGCTTCCACGGGCACCATCTGGGCCACCAGGAACATGATCAGGAGGGTGGTCCGGAAGCGAAACCGGAATCGGGTCACGGCGGTCGCGGCGAGAAAGGCGATCAGTGCCGAGACGATGACCACGGTGCCCGCCACGACAAGGCTGTTGACGAAGTACCGGCCGAATTCCTGCTGCCCGAAGACCCGTCGGAAGGAGTCCAGGGAGGGCGCGAGCGTCCATGGCCGGGGCTCGCTCGACTCGATTTCCCCGGCCGGTTTGAAGGCGCTGAGCACCATCCAATAGAGGGGGAAGGCGACGACGACCGCGATCAGCAGCGCCGAGGCCTCGGCCGCGAGCCGCCAGGGCCGTCGTACAAAACCGCGGAGCGTACTCACAGCTCCTCCCCCTGCCTGCGGAGCAGGCGCAGATAGATCAGCGTGACGGCAAGCAGCATCAGCAGCATGACGACGCCGATCGCCGAGCCGAGGCTGTATTTCGAGGACGCGAACGCCTGTTGGTAGGCGTACACGTTGAGGACGAGGTTCTGGCCCGCGATGCCGCCGCCGTTGGTCATGACGTAGATCTGGGTGAAGACCTTGAAGTCCCAGATGACGGACTGGATGGTGACGACGGTCAGGATCGGCCGGAGCATCGGCGTGAGGATCGACCGCCAGATGCGCCACTGCGAGGCGCCGTCCAGGGCGGCGGCCTCCAGGACCTCGGAGGGTACGGCGCGGATGCCGGCGTAGACCGTCACCATCACGAACGGGAAGGAGCACCACACCACTTCGAGCAGGACGAGGAAGAACGCGCTGAGGCGTCCGTACGTCCAGGAGTGGTCACCGAGTCCCAGGATCCGGTTCACCGGCCCGAAGTCCGGGTCGAAGAGCAACAGCCAGACCGTCGAACCCGTCACCGCCGGTGTCGCCCATGCCCCCAACGCGGCCAGCATCAGCACGAGTCGGGGCACGGCACGCACGCGGGTGAGCAGCACGGCGAGGGCGCAGCCGACCGCGAGCGTCGACACCACGCACGCCCCCGCGAACAGCACGGTCGACAGCAGCACCTGCCAGAACTGGCTGTCGGAGAACAACTCCGAGTAGTTCCCGAACCCCTTGAAGGTCGTCGGCTCGCCACCACTGACCTGGGCCTGCGTGTACTGGAAGAAGGAGATCAGGCCGAGCTGATAGATGGGGTAGACGAGCAGACCGCCGAGGACGACGAGGGCGGGGGCGAGATACAACCAAGGGGTCGTCCAACCCCCCTGGGGGCGCGAGGAACTGCGCGACAGGCCACGACGCCCCCGCGCCCGCAAACGATCCACACCCACCGAGCTATTAGGCGCCACCGGTCAACCCGCGGAGTTGAACGCGTCGTTCATCTTCTTGGCCGCGTCCTTGGAAGCCGCCGCCACGCTCTTCTTCCCGCTGATGACCTCCTGGAGCATCGTCGGCAGCACCAGCGAGGAGTCGATCTCGGACCAACCCGGCGACGCGGGAACGAACTTGGTGCCGGCGGCGAGCGTCTGCACGAACGGCTTCTCGAACGGCACCTTCGCCGCAGCGGCGTCCCGCACATCAGTGAACGTAGGCAGGAAGCCCATCGCGTCGAACATGGACGCCTGCGTCGCCTTCGAGGTGAGCTGTTCCATGAGGTCCACCGCGAGCGTGCGGTGCGAAGTGCTCTTCAGGACACCGATGTTGTTGCCGCCGGCGAACGCGGGGGCGACCGAGCCGGACGCGACACCCGGCAGCGGGACGACCGCGTACTTGCCCTTGACCTTGCCGGCCTCGACCGCGCTGTGGCTGAAGTCGCCGCCGATCGCCATGCCCGCCTTGCCGGCCGCGAACGCGGTGATCGTGTCGTTGCCGCCCATGACCGCGCACTTGGCGGCGGGACAGTTGTCGCTCGTGAAGAGCGAGGTGTAGGCCTTGATGCCCTTCTGGGCGGCGGCGCTGTCGATCGCGGAGGTGTAGGTGCCGTTCGTGCCGGTGGCGAGTTCGCCGCCGTTGGCCCAGACGAAGGGCATCGCGCCGTAGGTGTAGGCGCCGCCGACGACAAGGCCGTAGAGGTCGGACTTCGCCTTGTGGATCTTGCGGGCGGTGGACGCCAACTCGGCCATGGTCTTGGGGGGTTGGAGGCCGAGGTCCTTGAAGACGTCGGTGCGGTAGTAGAGGGCGCGGACGCCGACGTAGAACGGGGAGCCGTACAGCTTGCCGTCGACCGTGACGGACTGCTTCGCGGTGGGGTCGGTGTCCTTGGCCTCGCTCCAGGCGCCGAACTCCTTGGTGACGTCGAGGAGTCCGCCGTCGTGGACGTAGCCGGCCGTGTCGGTGTTGCCGTACTCCATGACGTCGGGCGCGGACTTCGGGTCGTTGAAGGCTGCCTTGACGCGCTGGGCGCGGGTGTCGATCGGGATGTACTCGACGTCCACCTTGGTGCCCTTGTGGGCCTTCTCGAAAGCGGCCACTACGGAGTCGACGACCTTGGCCTTCGGGTCGTTGCCGACCTCCTGGAAGAGCCACACCCGCAGGGTGCCGCTCTGATCGTCCTTGTCCGAGGACGAGTTGTCGGAGGTCTGGGGCGCGCAGCCGGCCACGACAGCGGCGGTTGCCAGGAGTACGGCGAATCTGGGGGCGAGCTTCATGGAGCGTTCCTCCGGGAATCCGGGCGTGCGTTGCAACATATGCAATGGGCGTTTCGCTCTGCACAACACCACGGAGATTAAGGAGTAGATGAACGCGGCCACAAGAGGTCTCAACCACTTCGTGACACGCGAAAGGCCGTCGAAAAGTCGTCGAAACATGCAAAAGGCCCTCAGGGCGCACCGAAGCGCGCCCTGAGGGCCTCAGAAACCGAGAGCCTCAGAAAGTCAGACCTGCCGAACGGCTACTTGTCGCCGCCCTTGCCCTTGTCGCCGTCCCCGCCCGAACCCATGGACTCGTAGATCTCCTTGCACATGGGACACACCGGGTACTTCTTCGGGTCGCGGCCCGGTACCCAGACCTTCCCGCACAACGCCACCACGGGAGTGCCGTCCAGGGCGCTCGCCATGATCTTGTCCTTCTGGACGTAATGGGCGAAGCGCTCATGGTCCCCGTCGCCGTGCGACACCTGGGGCGTCGGCTCTACGAGGGTCCCCGTACCAGTCCCGCGCTCGGGCTCAAGAGTGCTCATACGGCCAAGGGTACTGAAGCCCACCGGCATCAGTTCCGCGAAGGGTCGTTCAGTTCAGCGATCAGTTCAGAGAAGGGTCGTCCGGATAGGTCGCCACCATCGCGAGCTCGCTGCGCTGGCGGCGCAGCACCTCGCGCCAGAGCCGCTCCGGCGACGGCGAGGAGACGTCACCGGGCTCCGACTCGACGACGTACCAGGCGCCGTCCGTCAGTTCGTCCTCCAGTTGCCCCGGTCCCCAGCCGGCGTACCCGGCGAAGATTCTCAGCGAGCCGAGCGCCTTGGCCAGCAGTTCGGGCGGGGCCTCCAGGTCGACGAGTCCGATCGCGCCGTGCACCCGCCGCCAGCCGAGCGGGGCGCGCTCGCCGGCCGACGCGCCGCCCGGAATGACGGCGACGCCGAGGGCCGAGTCCAACTGCACCGGGCCGCCCTGGAAGACGACTCCCGGTTCACCGGCGAGATCCGCCCAGCCCTCCAGGATGTCGCCGACGTCCACGGGGGTGGGCCGGTTGAGGACGACACCGAGGGAGCCCTCCTCGTCGTGGTCGAGAAGGAGCACCACCGCGCGGTCGAAGTTCGGGTCCGCCAGGGCGGGTGTTGCCACGAGCAACCGCCCTGTGAGCGAGGACACCTCGGTCATGCCAGACATGATCCCGCATCTTCCGCGTGATGGGGGAGGCAATGCGGGTACCTGAGTGAATGCAGCTCAGGGCGCACCGAAGCGTCCGACGCGCACACCCCCCGCCCGGTGACCCCATGTGCCCGATTGAGAACGGTTCGTGTTGTGACACAGCTATGACGTAGCTGAGTGGTCCTCGGGCTTTCTGAAGGGGGGTGGGCGGCCATTACGCTTACGTCTTCGGCCCCTGCCCAACTCCACGGAACGCGAGATTCATGACCGTCAACGGCTCAGACGACGTACTGCTTGTCCACGGCGGAACCCCGCTGGAGGGCGAGATCCGTGTCCGCGGTGCGAAGAACCTCGTACCCAAGGCCATGGTCGCCGCCCTGCTGGGCAGTGAGCCAAGTCGACTGCGCAACGTACCGGACATCCGAGACGTTCGGGTCGTACGCGGACTGCTGCAACTGCACGGGGTGACGGTCCGTCCGGGTGAGGAGCCGGGCGAGCTGGTGCTCGATCCGTCGCACGTCGAGAGCGCCAACGTCGCCGACATCGATGCCCACGCGGGCTCGTCGCGCATCCCGATCCTGTTCTGCGGTCCGCTCCTTCACCGGCTCGGGCACGCGTTCATCCCGGGGCTCGGCGGCTGCGACATCGGCGGCCGGCCGATCGACTTCCACTTCGAGGTGCTGCGGCAGTTCGGCGCGAAGATCGAGAAGCGGGCGGACGGCCAGTACCTGGAGGCCCCGCAGCGGCTGCGCGGCACGAAGATCCAGCTGCCGTACCCGTCCGTCGGCGCCACCGAGCAGGTGCTGCTGACCGCGGTGTTGGCGGAGGGCGTCACCGAACTCGCCAACGCGGCCGTGGAACCGGAGATCGAGGACCTCATCTGCGTACTGCAGAAGATGGGCGCGATCATCGCCATGGACACCGACCGCACGATCCGCATCACCGGTGTGGACTCGCTCGGCGGCTACACCCACGCGGCCCTTCCGGACCGCCTGGAGGCCGCGTCCTGGGCGTCCGCGGCGCTGGCGACCGAAGGCAACATCTACGTCCGGGGCGCCCAGCAGCGCTCGATGATGACGTTCCTCAACACCTACCGGAAGGTGGGCGGCGCCTTCGCGATCGACGACGAGGGCATCCGTTTCTGGCACCCCGGCGGCCAGTTGAAGTCCATCGCGCTCGAAACGGACGTGCACCCCGGCTTCCAGACGGACTGGCAGCAGCCGCTGGTCGTCGCCCTGACGCAGGCGACCGGCCTCTCCATCGTCCACGAGACGGTCTACGAGTCCCGCCTCGGCTTCACCTCCGCGCTCAACCAGATGGGCGCGCACATCCAGCTCTACCGCGAGTGCCTCGGCGGCTCGCACTGCCGCTTCGGCCAGCGCAACTTCCTCCACTCGGCGGTCGTCTCGGGCCCGACCCGCCTCCAGGGCGCCGACCTGGTCATCCCCGACCTCCGCGGCGGCTTCTCGTACCTCATCGCGGCGCTGGCGGCCCAGGGCACGTCCCGCGTCCACGGCATCGACCTCATCAACCGCGGCTACGAGAACTTCATGGAGAAGCTCGTGGAGCTGGGCGCGAAGGTCGAACTCCCGGGCAAGGCGCTGGGTTAAGCATCTGTACGACGATGGGGCGGCCACCCTGCCGGGTGGCCGCCCCATTCGCGTTGCTGAGCCTCGTACGCAATCCCGTCGCGTACGCGAAGGCCTACTTGCCCTTGGCGGCTTCCTTGAGCTTCGAGCCCGCGGACACCTTGACGCTGTAGCCGGCAGGGATGTTGATCGGGTCGCCGGTCTGCGGGTTGCGCGCGGTGCGAGCGGCACGGTGGGTGCGCTCGAAGGTCAGGAAGCCGGGGATGGTGACCTTCTCGTCGCCCTTGGAGACGATCTCGCCGACGGTCTCGGCGAAGGCGGCCAGAACGGCGTCGGCGTCCTTGCGGGTCACCTCGGCACGGTCGGCCAGCGCGGCCACCAGCTCACTGCGGTTCATGTTGTTACTCCCGTGTTCTTCTTGCCGTTTGAGGCGTGCCACGCGGCGGAGCCGCATATCGGGCACGGTGAAGCCGATGCTGCCAGGGTCCTCGGTGAGTCCCCGGACCCGGGTCCGTCGTCCAGACCCTCGCGCCCGAAGACGCATCCTGCCCCTACCTGCGGCGGGAAAGCCAATCCGGCACCCGTAGGAGTCGTGAGAACACCCGTGGGAGTCACACGAAGAGCGCCACTGCATCAGTGTGGTGACGCTCCGTCGGCTCCCGGCAGCGAGGGCCGGGCCTGGAGAGGCCCGAAACCTGGCCGCCACGATAAACGTCCGCCCAAGGCCCCGGGTTCCGCGACGCGCCGATGTGCGGGCGGCCGTGGCGATCCTCACAGCCGCCGCACACACGCGGCCGGATGGGCTACGACGAGGCGGGCGCCGCGGCTCCGGCGGCCTTGGCGGCCTCGCGCACCGCGCCGGCCACCGCACCGGCGACCTTGTCGTTGAAGACGCTGGGGATGATGTAGTTCGCGTTCAGCTCGTCCTCGGACACGACGTTCGCGAGTGCGGTCGCGGCGGCGAGCATCATCTCGGTGTTGACGGTGCGGGACTGCGCGTCCAGCAGACCGCGGAAGACACCCGGGAAGACCAGCACGTTGTTGATCTGGTTCGGGAAGTCCGAGCGGCCGGTGGCCACGACAGCCGCCGTCTGACGGGCGATCGTCGGGTCGACCTCGGGGTCCGGGTTCGCAAGCGCGAACACGATCGCGCCGTCGGCCATCGCGGCCACGTCGTCGCCGTCGAGGACGTTCGGGGCGGAGACGCCCACGAAGACGTCGGCGCCGCGCACGGCCTCCTTCAACGTGCCCGTGAGGCCCTCGGGGTTGGTGTTGTCGGCGATCCAGCGCAGCGGCGAGTCGGGCTTGGCGTCGACCAGGTCCTCACGGTCGGCGTGCACGACACCGTGGATGTCGGCGACGACCGCGTTCTTGACGCCGGCGGCGAGCAGCAGCTTGAGGATGGCCGTACCGGCCGCGCCCGCGCCGGACATGACGACCCGGATGTCACCGATGCCCTTGCCGGCGACCCGCAGCGCGTTCGTCAACGCGGCGAGCACCACGATCGCGGTGCCGTGCTGGTCGTCGTGGAAGACGGGGATGTCGAGGGCCTCGCGCAGCCGGGCCTCGATCTCGAAGCAGCGCGGCGCGGAGATGTCCTCCAGGTTGATGCCGGCGAAGCCCGGGGCGATGGCCTTGACGATCGCGACGATCTCGTCGGTGTCCTGGGTGTCCAGGCAGATCGGCCAGGCGTCGATCCCGGCGAACCGCTTGAACAGGGCCGCCTTGCCCTCCATGACCGGCAGCGCGGCCATCGGGCCGATGTTGCCGAGGCCGAGCACGGCCGAGCCGTCGGTCACGACCGCGACGGAGTTGCGCTTGATGGTGAGGCGGCGCGCGTCCTCGGGGTTCTCCGCGATCGCCATGCACACGCGGGCGACGCCCGGGGTGTAGATCATGGAGAGGTCGTCACGGTTGCGGATCGGGTGCTTGGACTGCATCTCGATCTTGCCGCCGAGGTGCATGAGGAACGTACGGTCCGAGACCTTGCCCAGCGTGACGCCCTCGATGCCTCGCAGCTGCTGGACGATCTCGTCGGCGTGGGCGGTGGAGGACGCCGCGATGGTGACGTCGATGCGGAGCTTCTCGTGGCCGGAGGCGGTCACGTCGAGGCCGGTCACCGAGCCTCCGTGGGACTCCACGGCCGTGGTGATCTGGGAGACCGCCGTTCCGCTGGCGGGCACCTCCAGACGGACCGTGATCGAGTAGGAGACGCTGGGCGCCGTAGCCATGGCCGACTTCCTCTGCTTTCACCGTTGAGCTGAGTACGCGCTCCGATGGTCGCACCTACTGCTGGGTAGGCGTTAGCCGCCCCTGATTGCGAACGTTTTGTTCTCAACGGTCGGCAGCGGTTCACAGCAAGAAGAGGCCCGCGTCACTTTCCCGTGACGCGGGCCTCTCCTGTCGTTCAGTGACACCGACCCGCCATGCTCGCCTCGCGGCAAGTGGTCGCTCTAAGCGACGAAGGTTGGGCCCGGGGGCTTGGATCGGGCCGGTGTCACACCCAGGCTAACAAACAGATCCCGTAAGGCCATTCCCATCCCGAGAGTTCATAGGAAGCACCCTCGATCAGTCCCTGAGCAGATCCGGCACCCCGTTCGCGTCCGGCTCGTCCCGATCGGCGGAGACGACCGTGAGCTGCTGGGTCGCGCGGGTGAGGGCGACGTAGAGGACCCGCAGGCCGGCCGGTGACTCGTCGGCGATCTCCGCCGGCGATACGACCACCGTCGCGTCGTACTCCAGCCCCTTGGCCTCCAGGCTGCCGAGGGCGACGACCCGGTCGCCGAGGCCGGCGAGCCAGCGGCGGGCCTCCTCACGGCGGTTCATGGCGACGACGACGCCGACCGTGCCGTCGACCTGGTCGAGCAGCCGGGCGGCCTCCGCGCGGACGGACTCCGACAGCGAGTTCCGTACGACGGCGAAGTGAGGTTTCACTCCGGTCGAGCGGACCGCGGACGGGGACTCGGATCCGGGCATCGCGAGGGCCAGGACCTTGGCCGCCAGCTCGGCGATCTCGGCCGGGTTGCGGTAGTTGACCGTGAGGGTGAAGCGGCGGCGGGGCCGGGAGCCGAGGGCCTCGTCGCGGGCCTCGGCGGCCTCGTCGGGGTCGGACCAGGAGGACTGGGCCGGGTCTCCTACGACCGTCCAGGTGGCGTGCTTGCCGCGGCGGCCGACCATGCGCCACTGCATCGGGGTGAGGTCCTGGGCCTCGTCCACGATGACGTGCGCGTACTCGACGCGCTCCTGGGCGAGCCGCTCGGCCCGTTCGCGCTGTGTCTCCTCGCGTACGGGCATCAGCTCTTCGAGGCCGGTGAGCTGGTCCAGCGGGTCCAGGTCGCGCCGCTTGCGGGGGCGGGCCGGGGTGCCGAGGATCGCCTGGAGTTCGTCGAGGATCGCCACGTCGTGGACGGAGAGTCCGTCGCGCTTCAGGGCGCGGGCGGTCCTGCGGACCTCGCCGGGGTTGAGGATGCGCCGGGCCCAGCGGCCGAGCTTGCGCTCGTCGGACATGGCCTCCAGGACGGCGCGCGGGGTGAGTTCGGGCCACCAGGCGTCGAGGAACGCGATGAACTCGTCCTCGCTCGCGACGTCCTCGTCGAAGGAGGAGCGCAGTTCGGCGGCCAGTTCGGGGTCCGTGTGCCGGCCGGCCGAGCCGGAGCGCTCCCACAGGGCGTCCAGCAGGAGCTTGCGGGCGCGCGGGCGCAGCATGTTGACCGGGGCCGTACCGCTGAGGGCGTTCTGCCGGACGCGCTCCAGGTCGGCGGCCTCCAGTTCGAGCCGGCGGCCGAAGGCGACGACCCGCAGCCGGGCCGGTGACTCGTTCGCTTCGAGGGCGCCGCGCGCGGCCTTCCGCAGCACGCGGAGCATGCGGTACGAGCCCTTGGTGCGGGCCACGGCCGGGGAGTCGTACAGGGTGGCCTCGGCGCCGTCGACCAGCGAGCCGATGGCCCGGATGGCGACCTGGCCCTCCTCGCCGAGGGACGGCAGGACGCCTTCGGTGTACGCGACCAGCAGCGGGGTGGGCGAGACGATGAGGATGCCGCCCGCGTAGCGGCGCCGGTCCTGGTAGAGCAGGTAGGCGGCGCGGTGCAGGGCGACGGCCGTCTTCCCGGTGCCCGGGCCGCCCTCGACATACGTCACCGAGGCGGCGGGGGCGCGGATCACCAGGTCCTGTTCGGCCTGGATGGACGCCACGATGTCGCGCATGGTGTGGCTGCGGGCCTGGCCGAGCGCGGCCATCAGGGCGCCGTCGCCGATGACGGCCAGCTTGTCGCCGTCCAGGAAGGCGGTCAGCTCGGGGCGCATCAGGTCGTCCTCGACACCGAGGACCCGGCGGCCCTTGGAGCGGATGACGCGACGCCGTACGACCCGGCCCGGGTCGACCGGGGTCGAGCGGTAGAACGGGGCGGCGGCGGGCGCCCGCCAGTCGATGACCAGGGGTGCGTACTCGGTGTCGAGAACTCCGATGCGGCCGATGTGCAGGGTCTCGGCGATGTCGGCCGTGTTGTCGTCGCGGACGGAGCCGTCGGCGGGTTCGACGGCGGTGTAGGCGCCGTCGGGCCCCTTCTGGCCGTCCTTGCCGAGCAGCAGGTCGATCCTGCCGAAGAGGAAGTCCTCGAACTCGTTGTTGAGCCGGTTGAGGTGGATACCGGCGCGGAACACCTGCGCGTCGCGTTCGGCGAGCGCGCCGGGTGTGCCGACCTGGCCGCGTTTGGCGGCGTCGTTCATGAGGAACTCGGCCTCGCGGATCTTCTCCTCAAGGCGCCGGTACACCCGGTCCAGGTGAGTCTGTTCGCCGCTGATCTCCCGGTCCCGTAGCGAATCCTGGGCGGATTTGTCGGACACCGCATCGAGCGCGGTCTCCTGTTGAGCCTGTGCGGCCACCGGGCCCCCTTCTGACGTGCTGGGCAGCCGTCAACCGTACGCGAAGGGAGGCCGCCGAGGCGAGGGGCCCGCCCGGCGGATCCTGACAAAGACACGGGGCCCGGTGCGCGCCTGGCGCGTTCCGGACCCCGTCGAGCACAGTGGACCAGTTGCTAGGCGTCCACTTCCACGAGCTTCTTGCCGTCGAAGGTCATGACCTCGAAGTGGTCGATCTCGTTCGGCGTGAGAGCCGCTCCGCCCTGGGCGTAGAGCGGCGCCTTGGCCTCGGCCTTCGTGGCGTTCGCGATGCCGTAACCCCAGGCCGGGACCGACCAGGAGCTCATGGTCTCGCGTTCGCCGTTCTTGCCGACCGCGATCAGGGAGCACTTCAGGGGGCCCTTGACGTTGCTGAGCTCCACGACCCCGAGGGTGCCCCAGTCCTTCTTGGTCATCGCGACGGTCGCGCTGACCTTGGTGGTCTTGTCCGTGGCCGAGACCTTGTCGGACAAAGTGTCGAAGGTGGTCTTCGCGGTGGCCACCGCCGGGGTGTCACCCGAGCTGTTGCCGCCGTTGGCCGCGATCACGGCCAGCGGTCCCGCGATGATCAGGGCAGCCGCCGCGGCGATCATGTAGAAGCTGCGCCGGCGCTTCAGGGCCCTGCGTTCACCGACGTCGTCGACCAGCCGCTCCACCAGCCGCGGGCTCGGCTTGGCGGACAGGGACTCGCCGATCGCGGGGGTGCCGGAGCCCGGCAGGTCCGCGAGCGCCGCGAGCATCGGTTCCATCCCGGCCAGCTCGTCGAGCTGCTGGGCGCACCACTCGCAGGTGGCGAGGTGTGCCTCGAAAGCGGTTGCTTCGGCGTCGTCGAGAATCCCGAGGGCATAGGCGCCGACGGTCTCGTGTTCGTTCGAGCCCTGAGTTCCCTGCATGGAACCAGGACTACCCGTTCCGTATCCCCCGTACATGCTCATGCCGTCACCCCCCGCTCCTCCAGAGCAAGCTTCATCGATCGAAGGGCGTAGAACACCCTTGAGCGCACCGTGCCACTGGGGATGCCAAGCGTCTCGGCCGCCTCATTGACGGTACGTCCCTTGAAGTACGTCTCGACGAGCACCTCCCGGTGGGCCGGGGTCAGGTCGTCCAGCGCGTCCGACAGTGTCATCAGCCACAACGCCTTGTCGATCTCGTCCTCCGCGGGGATGACCTCCAGCGGCGACGGGTCCACCTCCTGCGGCCGGGCCTGCCGGCTGCGGTGACCGTCGATGACGATGCGCCGTGCGACCGTCACCAGCCAGGGTCGTACCGATCCGGTCGCCCGGTTGAGCTGGCCGGCGTTCTTCCAGGCCCGGATGAGCGTCTCCTGCACCACGTCCTCGGCACGTTGCCGGTCGCCGGCGACGAGCCGCAGCACATAGGCGAGCAAGGGTCCGGCGTGCTCTCGGTACAGGGCACGCATCAGCTCCTCATCAGGTTCCGAGGACTGGGACATGCGATGTCGGGCCCTCGGCGCTTGTTCATTGGCCACGACGGAATCCTTGCGCACGCCCACCTCCGGTGTCCGGGGGTTGCCCCGGTCGGTCGCTCGGTGAGGAGTACGCGGGAGGGTGGGCGAGTGTTCAACGTGAGGCGACAGTTTTCTTCGAAGTGACGTGACGAGCGGGACATGAGTGCACATTCCCACCGTACGATCTTTACATTTCCACCACACTCGCAAGATCACGCGGGGTGCCCGTGCCGCGGCTGAGTGAAACGCGCTGTTGTCAAAATCACTTCGCAAATCGACGGTACGTCACTTCACAGAAGCCGCATATGGGATTCTCAGGCTCGGGCGAGGGCCGCGCGCCGACGATGCCGGGCCACTCTTTCGCGGTTCCCGCAGACCTCACTGGAGCACCAGCGCCTCCTGCGTCCCCGTGATGTGTCCAGGTACACGATGGGGCAGTTGTCGCCCTCGCACTCCCGCAGCGAGGCCCGCGCGACCGGGTCGGTGAGCAGCTCGACGGCGTCCCTGGCGATCACCGCGAGCAGCGCCTCGCACCCCGGCGGACCGGCCAACTCCCGCACCAGCGCCCCGTCCTCGGCCTGTACGGCACGGGGTGCCGGGGGTGCTGCGCGGGCGCGGTCGTTGAGGTGGGCGAGCGCGAGGTCGTAGGACCCGCCCTCCACCGGCGGCCTGCTGCGCACCAACTGTCCGATCCGTCCCCGCAGTTCACGGAAGCCGACGAGCCAGGCCGAGTCGACGTGCGCGAGCCCGGTGGCCGCCGGGACCAGCCCGGAGCGGACGATCCACGCGCGCAACTGCTCCGGCGCGTCGAGCCGTTCCTCGGGATGCGTGGTCGCGAGGAGATCCAGGCAGATCCGCCCGGCGTCGAAACGCAGCTCGTACGGGGCCATGGTCGTACCCAGTGCCATGCGCCTGTCACCGCCTAGGGATTACCCCGGTCGGGAAACCGTTGCCTCTACAGTGCCTGTCCGCCCGCGCGGCCGGAACCCCTCGTACCGAGCGCGCGTGGACGGCCGCGTATGCGGGTGCGCGTCTCGGCGATGTCGGCGGGGGCGCCGGATCCGTTGACTGGAGGGCATGACAGAGAACAGGACTGGCACGGGTTGGGTACTGGGCGCGGCCACGGTCGCGCTGGGGCTGATCGCCGGGGCCTTCTACGTCTTCGCCTGCGCGGTGATGCCGGGGCTGGCACGCAGCGACGACCGGGTGTTCGTCGAGGTGATGCGGAACATCAACGACGTGATCCAGAACCCGGTGTTCTTCCTGAGTTTCATGGGGGCGTTGGTACTGACCGGAGTGTCCGCGTGGCAGGTGCGCGGGAGGCCGTACCGGGGGTGGGTGTGGGCGGGGCTGGTGGCGTACGCGCTCGCTTTCCTCGTCACGGTGGCCTTCAACATTCCGCTGAACGACGACCTTGCGCGGACGGCGGATGTGGGGGTGGCCAGGGAGCACTTCGAGAGTGCGTGGGTGGGGTGGAACGTGGTGCGGGCGGTGTTGTCGACGGTGGGGGTGGGGTGTTTGGCGCGGGCGCTGGTGCTGTACGGGGCCTGCCAACGCCGCTTGGTGCAATCCAGCCCGTCCGGCGTTTGAGGACGAGGCCCCTTCAGGGCCGATCGGGGGTCTGGGGGCGGAGCCCCCAGCAACGCCCGCATCAACGCCCCGCTCAACCGTCGGAGTACTTCGCATCGGCCGCCGGATCCAACGCCAGCCGATACCCCCGTTTCACCACCGTCTGGATCAGCTTCGGCGCCCCAAGTGCCGTACGGAGACGCGCCATTGCCGTCTCTACGGCGTGCTCGTCGCGCCCGGCGCCGGGCAGCGCCCGCAGGAGTTCCGCGCGGGCGACGACCCAGCCGGGCCGGCGGGACAGCGCCCGGAGCAGGGACATACCGGCCGGCGGAACCGGCCGTAGCGCGCCGTCGACCAGGACCGCGTGGCCGCGGATCTCCACCCGGTGGCCCGCGACGGGCAGGGTGCGGGCGCGGGCAGGGAGCTCCTGGCAGAGGAGCTGGACGAGCGGGCCGAGACGGAAGCGCTCGGGCTGGACCGTGGTGATGCCGTGGTTCTGGAGCGGGAGCGCGGTGACGGGGCCGACGCAGGCCGGGAGGACGTCGTGGTGCAGGGCGGCGAGGAGTTCGGGCAGCAGGCCGCGGGTCTCGGCGCGGGAGAGGAGCGACGCGGCGGCCGGGGCGCTGGTGAAGGTCAGCGCGTCCAGGCCGCGGGAGACCGCGGCGTCGAGGAGCCGGTCCAGCGGGGCGATGTCCTCGGGCGGCATCCACCGGTACACGGGGACGACGACGACCTCGGCGCCGCCCGCCCGCAGCGACTCCACGAACCCGGGCAGGGGCTCGCCGTGCAGTTGGATGCCGACGCGGCGGCCGTCGACGCCCTCCTCCAGGAGCCGGTCGAGCACCTCGGCCATGGACTCGGACGAGGGCGACCACTCCTCGGTGAGGCCGGCGGCCCGTACCGCGCCTTTGACCTTGGGCCCGCGGGCGAGCAGTTCAACCCCGCGCAGCCGGTCGAGGAGGGCTTCGCCGAGCCCCCACCCGTCGGCGGCCTCGACCCATCCCCGGAACCCGATCGCGGTGGTGGCCACCACGACATCGGGCGCCTGGTCGATCAACTCCTTGGTGGCGGCGAGCAGTTCGCTGTCGTCGGCGAGGGGCACGATGCGCAGCGCGGGCGCGTGCACGACCACCGCGCCGCGCCGCTGGAGCAGGGCCCCCAGCTCGTCGGCGCGGCGTGCGGCGGTGACGCCCACGGTGAACCCGGAGAGGGGGCCGTGGGGCGCGCTCTCCGGTCGCTGCGGTTGTTCGTACATGGCTCTCGTCCCGAACGTAGTCGTACATGCAGTCGTGCAGGAGGTGGTGCGGCGGTGCCTACATGCCGAACGAGCCTGTCAACGGTGCGTGACAGGCTCGGTTCGACTTCATGTCGACAGTGTTACGTCACACCTCGGCATAGCTGAGCTGCGGCTTCGCCTCCGATGCGGAAGCTTTGGCCTGCGCCTGTGCGGTCGGGCGGCGAAGGTATACGGCCCAGGTGACGGCGAAGCAGAGGCCGTAGAAGGCGAGGAAGGCGACGAACGCGCCGGTGCCGGAGCCGTAGGAGAGGAAGGACTGCCGGAAGGCGAGGTTGATGCCGACCCCGCCGAGCGCGCCGACGGCCCCGATGAGCCCCATGGAGGCACCGGAGAGCCGCCGACCGTAGGCAGCCGCCTCGTCCCCTTCCAGTCCCTTCGCGAGGGCCTTGGTCTGGAAGATGCCGGGGATCATCTTGTACGTCGACCCGTTGCCGAGCCCGCTGAGCACGAACAGCACGATGAAGACGGTGACGAACAGCGGCAGCGACTTCTGCATGCTGGCGACGACCAGGATGGCGGTGGCGGCGGCCATGGCGACGAAGTTCCACAGGGTGATCTTCGCGCCGCCGTAGCGGTCGGCGAGCCAGCCGCCGACGGGGCGGATCAGCGAGCCGAGCAGCGGGCCGATGAAGGTGAGGTACGCGGCCTGCAGCGGCGTACGGCCGAACTGGACCTGAAGCACCTGCCCGAAGGCGAAGGCGTACCCGATGAACGACCCGAACGTACCGATGTACAGGAACGCCATGATCCAGGTGTGCCAGTCCCGGGCGGCGTCCTTGGCCGCGCCGGTGTCGTTCTTCACGGAGGTGAGGTTGTCCATGAAGAGGGCGGCGAGGGCGGCGGCGACGAGGATGAGCGGGATGTAGATCCCGAGCAGCACGCGAGGCCCGCCACTGGCCCCGATGATCGCGAGGGCGATGAGCTGAATGACCGGGACGCCGATGTTGCCGCCCCCGGCGTTGAGCCCGAGAGCCCACCCCTTCTTCCTCAACGGGAAGAAGGCGTTGATGTTGGTCATGGAGGAGGCGAAGTTGCCGCCGCCGATACCGGCCAGCAGGCCGATCCAGAGGAAGGTGTCGAAGGAGGTCCCCGGCTTCATCACCACGAAGGCGGCGATGGTGGGGATGAGGAGAAGGCTCGCGGAGACGATCGTCCAGTTCCGCCCGCCGAATATGGCGACCGCGAAGGTGTACGGCACCCGGACGACCGCGCCGACGAGCGTGACCATCGAGGTCAGCAGGAACTTGTCGGCCGGGGTCAGTCCGTACTCCGGGCCCATGAACAGCACCAGCACGGACCACAGGGTCCAGATCGAGAAGCCGATGTGCTCGGAGAGCACGGAGAACAGGAGATTGCGACGGGCGACCTTCTCTCCGGTCTCCCGCCAGAAGGTCTCGTCCTCCGGATCCCAGTGCTCGATCCACTTGCCAGTGGCTGTCATGACGCCTCCACGGTCCACTACGGGGTAACGAGCGGTGATGCATCCCGAAGGTAGGGAGGGCGGGTTTCCACGCTGTGGCTGTGAGTGACCGGAAGGGAACGTTGCTCTCACGAGCGTGGGAAGCGCACGGTGAGGTCCTCAGGGCAGCACGCGCCGACCGGTCTCCACGTCGGCGCAGTACAGACGGATCTCCCTGTCGTTCCGGCTCCGGGCCGTCAATAGGAAACGGTCGCCGTCGAGCGGCACCGGCAAGACCTCCGGCCGGATGGTGAGCGAAGCCCACAGCACGCGACCGTCCCGGAGCACGGCCATCCCGTCGCTGCCCGAGGCGAGCACATACCCGGGCCCGGCGGTGAGGTACCGCGGCTCCCGCACGGTCATCTTGTACGGGCCCCGCAGCCTCAACCGCCGCAGGCCACGCCGTGGTACCCCAGCAGCCGGACCCTGCGCCCGGTGGTCCCGTAGAACAACGCGCGCCCACCGTCGACGAGTTCGGGGTGTCCCCACCTGTACCTCTGGGCTTCCCCGGGGAACCGGGTCTCGGCGAGTTGCTCGCCGGTGTCCGAGGCTCCTACGACGAGGCTCTTGGGCCCGTAGGACCGGCCGCGCCAGGAAAGGAAGACGGCCGCGTCCTCGACAGTTCCTCCGGCCTGGCGGAGCAGCTCCCCCTCCCCTCCGCTCCAGATCTCGTCACCGCTACGGCCGTCCAGCGCCCGCAGCCGGCCCGCGCCCAGAATCACCCGCTCCGCCCGCACGACGAGCCCGTCGATCCGCTCGAACTCGTCCTCCCACAACGTCTCGCCGGTGAGCGCGTCGACGCCTGCGATCGATCCGCGTTCCTCGGGCGTGCCGTTCCACACGACGAAGGTCGAGTCACCGACGGCGACAACGGTGCACAGGGCACTCTCGCGGCGGGTCCAGCGCACCCTGCCGGTGGCCGCGTCCAGCCCGGTGAGCGCATCGGGCCCGGTCTCCTGCCGTGCGGGAAAAACGACCACGTCACCACCGACGGCCACATACGGCGGCCACACCTCCGCGACCTCGCGACTCCACCAGCGCACCCGCCCGCTGCCGGCATCGAGAGCGGCGACGCGCTCACCCGGCACGGACACGTACACCGTGTCGCCCTCCACAACCGGATGTCCCACCCCGGCGCCCTTGGCCCGCAACGTCCACAACCGCCGCTCCGCGTCCACCGCAACGCTCAACGGCACTCTGTCGTCGGCCACTTGTCCCCCCTGGGTCGGTGGCGATCGTGCGGGTCAGTATGAGATATCGGATGCTGCGGCCGACGCGGTCGACGCGGTCGGTGTCAGGGGGTGGGGTGAAAAAAAGTGTGACACTCTGTGCGAAAGTGGCACACTTCTGGGGGGCTACTCCCCTCCGGGACGCTCGCGCGGGTGACGTCAGGGGTGTGGCAGTCGGGGTTGCGTGACTGGTACGGGCCCGGAACCCCGATCGTCCAGCGGGTACGGGGTTACCGGCCCAACCGGCACGGAGAGATCAAACTGGTGCGCCGGCAACGGCGTCGCACCTGTGGCGGGGCTCGCTGATCAGGGTGGCACTCCGGCCGGGCGAGATCGTGCGCTTCGGTGTGTTGCGGCATGCGGTGGTGCCCTGCTCGGAGGTGAAGAGGCTGCACCTCGGCACGTCCCGGGCGGGCCTTCTCCTGGAGACCAACAGCGGGGAGAACGTCGACTTCGCATGGTTCGTCTCGTCGACGTGGGACGCGTTCTAGGACTTCTCCAGCATCTGCGACCACGCCATGCAGGCACGTGTGCGGGCGGAGTCGAAGGCCGGGTTGCTGCCGGGGCCGGCCAGGCTTCGGCGGCACTTCACCTGGTCGGTCGTTGCTGATCCGTTGACTGTCGGCGCCGTGTTCTTCGCCGGTATCGGCCTGTACCTGACGGCGCGTGGCTGACGGACCCGACCCCGGACCGTCAACGGGTGCAACGGCCGCCCACTTCGAACCACAGCAGCTTTCCGGCTCCCCGGTCCAACACCCCGCCGTCACCGATCGGCCAGCCGCCCCAGGAAGTGGCGTACGCCTGGATGAGATGGAGACCGCGGCCACTGTCGGCATCGGTTGCGGCGGGCGGGAGTTGTTCGCCGGGCCGCTTGCCGAAGGGGGCGGGGATGTGGGGGTTCGAGTCCCAGACGCCGACCCGCAGCCGCCCGCCTCCGAGCGCGGTGAGGCGGAGGGAGGCGGGACCCCTCGTGTGCTGGTACGCGTTGGTGACGAGTTCGGACGTCAACAGCTCGACCACGTCCAGGACTTCGGACATCCCGTGCCCGCCGAGGGCGGCCCGTACGGTCATACGTGCGACGCGTGCGGCTCGGGGGTCGTGGGGTAGGCGAAGGGCGTATACCCAGGTGGCGGGCGAGGATACGGTGACCATGGCTGGCTCCGGGAGGGGGTGATGGCCTCGGATTCGCTCAACGGCTGCGCCGGGCGGTGGCAGAGCCGTGGGTGCGGTGCGCTTCCGGCTTATGGGCGGGGGCAGTTGGGCGGGTACGGGACTACCGTAGAGCAGCTTGTTAGATGGTTCTAACTTTTTGAGCAAGAAGGCTCCAACCTTCACCCGTGTGAGGGAAGGCTGTGCCGTGTGACGGCCGGAAGGGAATGCTGTGCCGCCCACCAACAACCCGACGCTGCGCCAACGGCGACTCGGCAGTGAGCTGCGCAAGCTCCGCGAGCGGGCCGGGCTCACCGCCACGGGGGCCGCTGAGTTCCTGGGCGTCAACCAGGCGCGAGTGAGCATGATCGAGACCGGCCGTACGCCCGTGAGCGCCGACAAGATCCGCTCCATGGCCGACGTGTACGACTGCACGGACGATCAACTCGTCGACGCCTTGGCCGCGATGACCGGACGGCGAACCCGCGGCTGGTGGGAGGAGTATCGCGAACACCTGCCCGTCGCTCTGAACGACCTCGCCGAGCTGGAACACCACGCCGTCGCCATGCGGGTGGCACTCATCGTCCACATCCCGGCGCTGCTCCAGACCACGGACCACGCCCGCGCCCTGTTCCAGCAAGTGGCGCCGCCCATGCGGCAGTACGAGATCGAGTACCGGCTCACTCACCGCATCAAGCGGCAGGGCCTACTCCACCGCGAGAGCCCGCCCCCGTACACCGCGATCATTCACGAGGCAGCGCTCCGCATGGGATTCGGCGGCCCCGTCGTCAATCGCGGGCAGCTCAAGCACCTGACCGACATGAGCGAGCTGCCCCACGTCACCGTCAAGGTCGTCCCGTTCGGCGCGCCGCACTTTCCCACGACGGGCCAGTCCATCGACTACGTCACAGGCCCCGTGCCGCAACTCGACACCATCCAACTGGACACCCACTACGGGGCCTGCGAATTCCTGGACGCGGAAGCACAGTTGAGTAAGTACCGTGCAGTGCTGGACAGTATGGAGGCCTGCGCACTCGGTCCTGTCGAGTCGCGGGACTTCATCCACCGCCTCACCCGGGACATCTGAAAGAGACGACCGTGCACAGCACCGAATGGCAGAAGTCCACCTACAGCGGCGACGGTTCGAACTGCGTCTACGTCTCCGCCGACCCGACAGGCACCGTCCGCCTCCGTGAGAGCGACACCCCGGAAGTCATCCTGACGACCACAACCGAGCGTCTACGACACCTGATACGCGCCCTCAAATCCCCGCAGTGAGGAGCCCAACTGTGTCCAACAGCCCCTGGCAGAAGTCCACCTACAGCGGCGACGCCTCCAACTGCGTCTACGTCTCCGCCGACCCCACAGGCACCGTCCGCCTCCGCGAGAGCGACGCCCCCAACACGATCCTCACCACCACAGCCGAAGGCCTAAGGCACCTGGTCGACACCCTCAAGTCCCCCGCCGCCGACTCCCCCCACCACTAACCCCGTTGGGCCACAACCTCGGCCCCCGCTTCGCCGCAATGTCCTCGATCCACCCGAACGCCAGGATCGCCACCGCGATGAGCGGCCAGATCAGCAGGAACATCAGGAACGTGTCCGCCTTGTCGAGCAACGAAGTCGCCGCGTCGCTCTCCATGAACGGCAGGTTGTACAGCTGGTCGATGATCGGGACCGTGGCCATGATGAGGAGGTTGTGCCACAGGTAGATCGTGACGGCACGGTTGTTGGAGAGGGTCACCAGCTTGTCCCAGCGGGCCAGGCGGCCCGGCAACTCCTGCCAGGACGGGGCGTACTGGAGCAGGATCACCACGATCCCGAAGGACCACGTCGCCTGCGCCAGCGGAATGTCGTTCAAGTCCCAGCCGTCCGGGCCCAGATGACCCGACGCCCACCACAGGCCGAAGCCCATGATCACGGTCGCGCCCGACACCGCGAGGTAGCGCGGGACCTGCTTCAACACCCCCTCGTGGTGCGCGAAGCCCAGGACCCAACAGCCCCCGTACACCGCGAAGTCCGACACCGCGTTGCCCGTCTCGCCGGGGATGGTCACCAGGCCCGTACCGACAACTGCCGTCAGCAGCAAGGGCGCCAGCAACGTCGCCCACGGCACCCGCCGGAACGCCCACAGCAACAGCGGTGACGCGATCACGAACCACAGATACGCCCGCAGGTACCACAGCGGCCCCGCCGCCTGGTCCGCCCACGTGCTCTCCAACAGGCCCGATTCGGAACCCAGATGCTCGGGGTACGGCGGCGCGCCGAACGGCACGATGTAGTCGAAGACCTTCGCCGCGCCCCACCAAGTACCGCCCAGGTCAGGGTCCTTGAGCGGGTTCCAGCCCATCGCGAACGTCAGCACCAGCACCACCGCGCTGAACGCCCAGAGCGGGGGCAGCAGTCGCCGTAGCCGACCCCTGATCACGCCCAGCGCCGGACGGTTCAGCGAGCGGGCCATCAGCGAACCCGCGAGCGCGAACATCACGCCCATGGAAGGGAACAGGACCGACAGCCAGGCCCAGCCGAAGAGGTGGTAGACGACCACCCGGACCAGGGCGATCGAGCGGAGGAGGTCGAGATAGCGGTCCCGGCCGCCGCCGCCCGGCTTGGCGGTCTTCGCCGGCTCCGGCGCCAACTCCGTTTCCTGCTGCCGCTGTTGGGGAATCCCGTAGGCCGGCGTCGACTCGGGGCCCGTACCCGTCCCCGCCGGGTATCCGTGTCCGTGCGTCATGCGACCGGCCTCCGATCGTCACTGCCACTGCGGCTGCCGCTGCGCTGGGTCGGTACCGGACCGCCGGGCGCCTCCACAACTCCCGTGCGCCGCAGCTTCTGCCAGCGCAGGCGGCCTCCGGTGAGCGCGGTGATCCAGGACTGGAGCAGTACGACGTACATGAGTTGGCGGTAGAGGATCTGCTGGAGCGGCAGCGAGACGAGGTGGGTCATGCGTTCGCGGTCCAGGCGGAAGGCGTACGCCGCGCAGAACGCCTGGATGGCGAGGACGCCCAGCCAGGCCAGGAACGTCTTCTCCGTCGGGCCGAACACCAGGCCGTAGAGCAGGAATACGTCGATCAGCGGGGCCAGGATGGGCGCCACGACCATGAACAGGGCCACCAGCGGGAGGCCTACGCGGCCGAAGCGGCCGGACGGGCCGCGGTCGAGCAGCGCGCCCCTGTGCTTCCAGATCGCCTGCATCGTGCCGTACGACCACCGGTAGCGCTGGGACCACAACTGCTGGACCGTCTCCGGGGCTTCCGTCCACGCGCGGGCCTTCTCGGCGTAGACGACGCGCCAGCCGTCGCGGTGCATCGCCATCGTGATGTCGGTGTCCTCGGCGAGCGTGTCGTCGCTCATGCCGCCGACCCGCTGCAGCGCGCTTCTCCTGAAGGCCCCCACGGCGCCCGGGATCGTCGGCATACAGCGGAGGACGTCGTACATCCGGCGGTCGAGGTTGAAGCCCATCACGTACTCGATGTGCTGCCAGGCGCCGATGAGCGAATCCCGGTTGCCCACCTTCGCGTTGCCGGCGACGGCGCCGACGCGCGGGTCGCCGAAGGGCTGCACCAACTCCCGTACGGTGGCCGGTTCGAAGACCGTGTCGCCGTCCATCATCACGATGAGGTCGTGACTGGCGTTCGCCAGGCCGCGGTTGAGGGCGGCCGGCTTGCCCGCGTTGATCTGGCGTACGACCCGGACGTTCGGCAGGGACATCTCTTCCACGATTCTCGCCGTGCCGTCCGCCGAGCCGTCGTCGACGACGATCACCTCGACGGGATGCTCGCTCGCCATCAGTGAACGGACCGTGTTCTCAATGCACTTGGCCTCGTTGTACGCCGGGACGAGGACCGTGACCGGTTCGGTGACCGGCGGGCCCCAGGCGAAGTTCTTACGGCGCACCCGGCGGGCGTGGATCACGGAGAGCAGGAGCATCAGCCCGAAGCGGGCGATGACCAGGGACCCGGTGATCGCCAGCCCGACCACCAGGATGTCGGTGATGTTGTCCGAGGCCTGGACCAGGAAGATCCACGCCTTGCCCTTCCACAGGTTCACGCCGGTCACCGGGGTGAGCGCGCTGCGGGCGCCGAGCGCCTGGGTGAGGTTGTCGAACTCGTAGCCCTTGGCCTGCATCTCCGGCAGGAACTTGTCCAGCGCCTGCACGGTCTGGTGCCGGTCGCCGCCCGAGTCGTGCATGAGCACGATCGCGCCCTTGCCGTCGCGCGGGGTGGCGTTGCTGATGATCTTCGCGACGCCGGGCTTCTGCCAGTCCTCGCTGTCCGTGTTGTTGACGGCGGTGAGGTAGCCGCGGGTGCCGATGTACTCGGTCACCGGCCAGGACAGGTTGTCCATCGCGTCGGCGGAGGAGGAGTACGGCGGCCGGAACAGCGACGTCCGGATGCCGGCCGCGCCGGTGATCGCGAGCTGGGTCTGCGACAGCTCCCAGTCGATGCGCTTCTTGGACTGGAAGGAGAGGTCGGGGTGGCTGAAGGTGTGCACGCCGACCTCGTTGCCCTCGTCCACGATGCGTTTGACCAGCTCCGGGTAGCGCGAGGTCATGGTGCCGGTGACGAAGAAGACGGCGTGCGCGTGGTGCTTCTTGAGCACGTCCAGGACCTTGGGGGTCCAGGTCGGGTCGGGGCCGTCGTCGAAGGTGAGGACGATGTCGTGGTCCGGCACGTCCAGGCTGGTGGTACGGCCGCTGCGGGTGTCGATGACCGGGCCGCCGTCGAGGATCTTCTCCGGCACCTTGTCGGACGCCGCCTCGGGGCGGATGCGGTGGTCGGCGAGGATCTCGCTGTGCACATAGCCGCGCAGCATCAGCATCGCCAGCATCGCGACGAGAAGCAGCATGGGCAGCAGGAACCGCATGGACAGGCGGCGGCGCCGGGAGCCGCGGGCCGCTTTGGGTATGCCTCCGTGACGGCCGCCCGGGGCCGTGTTCGTGGCTGCGGGGCGGCGGTTGTGCGATGCCATCAGACGATGTGCTCCGGGGTCGTGGACGGTGCCGGTGCGGGCGCCGGTTCGGCGGGCGCGGCCGGCCCCTGCGCCACGGGCGACGGGCTGCCCGGGCCGTCGGCGACCGTGCCGGTGCCTCCGCTCACGGTCGGGCTCGGCGTCGGCGAGACCGGGGCGCTCGTACCGCCCGTGGGCGTGCTCGGGCCGGACGACGGGGTCTCCTGCGGATGCGAGGGCTGTACGACCGGATTGCTCACGGTCCCGCCGGCCGGCGCCAGCGCGCTCTTGGTGGCGGACGGCTTGGGAGACGCGGACGTGGTCGCCTTGCTGCCAGGCGCCTTGGACGCGCCGGTCGCGCTCGCACTGGCGCCCGGCGACGGTGTCGTACCGTCACTCGCCGTGGGAATGTTCCCCGGCGCCACGCTGCCGCTGCCGCCGGACGGCCGGCCCGACTCGGCGGGCAGCGGCGAGGTGTCGACCTTGCCCGCGGGCGGGTCGTCCTTCTGGCCCGGTACCGGGAGCCAGGGCGCGTCGGAGCTGCCGGACAGCAGGGTGACGACGATGACGACGGCGTAGACCGCGCAGGCGATGCCGATGGCCATGCCGATCCGGCGGTACCTACGGCTGCGGCGGCCGGACGCGTCGACGAAGACGGGCCCGTCCGATCCGTCGTGACCGGCGCCCTTCGCCCCCGGATCGGCCAACTCATCGGCGGGGCCGTCCAGTTGGACGGTCACCTCGTCGGGGTCGTTGGCCGCGGGCACGGCCCAGGGATCGGCCAGGGCACCTGAGGGACCGATGGGCGGACCGACGGGCGGATCTGTGAGCGACCCTGCCGGTCCCCTACGTACTCCCTTGGGCACGACGGGCCAGGACGACCCCGGTGGTCCGGACGACTCGGCCGGCTCGGTCCGTATACGGCCGCCATGACCGGCACGGCTCCCGTGACCGCCATGGCCGGCGCGACCACCGTGACGGCCATGCCGGCCGCCCTCCAGGATCTCCGATCCCCCGGCCGCTCCGGCTGCCCCGGTCATTCGGGCCGCTCCGGTCTCCGGGAACGCCTGGGCCTCTCCGCCTACGACCGGTACTTCTCTGGTCGCGGATGCAGCCTGGGGCCACTCCGGTTGGGCTTCTTCTCGCCACTTTTCCACGCGCACGCACATCCCCCCACGGAACTGTTCCGGGTGCGCAGACGACCCTGAGCACACGCCGTCGAACCGGGCCCCCACCCGGTCCACGCGCCCCCCTTACCACACCGCGCTCAGGCCCCCGAAGGTAGCGCAACGCGACCTCGCATGTGCCGGGATGCGTAATTTCTACGTCTTTAGCATGTCCACGTCCATGGCCGGAATCCATCCATCAACGGGCCGACGAAGCCACCCCTCGGCGGCACCGATCTCCGCCGCAGCCCGTCGAAGCGCGTCGAATCCGGGGTGCACCAGCCCCTTTCGCCACACGAGCGACACGGGGGACAAGGGCACCGGCTTCACCAGGCGCCGCAGCACGGTCCGACGCATGGCCGGAAAGTCCACCACGACAAGAATCGGGTTCCGTGTCCGGCCCATCACCCGTTCGAATTCCTCTTCCCCTACGGCCATCGGTGCGGGCGCCGCAACCTCGATGTCACGCCCCTCGAACAACCGCCGCGCGAGATCCGTCCACTCCGGGGTACGCGGATTCCCGGCCCCCGCGTACACGGCCTCCCCCTTGAGCGCGTCCACCGGCACCTCCGCGAGCGACGCCAGCCGATGGTCCTCGGGCAGTACGACCGCCATCGGCTCGTACCGCACGAGTTGATGATCGAGCCCGGCCCGCAGCGCCCGGTCGAGCCCGGCGAACCTCCCGAACGACACGTCGAGCCGCCCCGCCAGCAACTCCCCCGCGGCTCCCGTCAGTCCACTCTCGTAGCGGGCCATCAGCTCCTGCTCCGGGGCGAGTTCACGGGCCCGGTGCAGCACCCGGCGCCCGGTGCCAAGGCCTGGCGAGTTCAGATCCACGAGCAGGGGCCGGGCCTGCCGGAACGCGGCGAGCAACTCGTCCTGCGCGGCCAACACCTGCCGGGCATACGGCACCAGCCGCGCACCGTCCGCCGTCAACGTCACCTGTCGGGTGGTCCGCACGAACAGCTCGGCCCCCAACTCCCGCTCCAGCCGCCGCACATCACGACTCAGCGCCTGCTGGGCGACGTACAGGCGCGTGGCGGCACGGGTGAAGTGCAGTTCCTCGGCGACGGCGAGAAAGGCGCGGAGGAGACGGGGGTCCACGTGAGCCGGTGTCCAGGGCATCCGGCGAACCTACAACGCAGGTGCGTGAATCGGCGCGGAACAGGTGTTGGACCCCTTGATCGTCCGGGGGTGACGGTGGGAGACATGTACCGCCACCTCTTCTCCCTCCCCGGCACCCGCGCCTTCACCGCCGGGAACCTGATCGCCCGCCTCCCCGCGGGCATGTTCAGCGTGAGCGCGGTCGTGATGATCGCCGGTTCACGGGGTTCGTACGCCCTCGCCGGCGCCGTCACCGCGACCGGCCTCGCGGCGACAGCGCTCACCGGCCCGTGGATCGCGCGCCTGACCGACCGCCACGGCCAGTCCCGAACGGCCGTACCCGCAACGGTGGTTGCGGTCCTCGGCTCGGTGGCCCTCCTCCTCTGCGTGCGCTACGGCGCCCCCGACTGGACCCTGTTCGCCGCGTACGCGGCCACCGCCACGACCCCCAACACCGGCGGCATGTCCCGCGCCCGCTGGGCCCATCTGCTCGCCGGCGACACCGAGGCCCTGCACACCGCGAACTCCTTCGAGCAGGCGGCCGACGAGCTGTGCTTCATGCTGGGCCCGGCGCTGGCGGCCTTCCTGAGCGGCACGTTCTTCCCGGAGGCGGGCACGCTGACCGGATCGGTGCTCCTGCTCACCGGCATCCTGATCTTCACGGCACAGCGTTCGACGGAGCCACCGCCGAGCCCGACCCCGAGGGGCGGTCCGCCCTTGCGCGTACCCGGCATCCCTCCCCTCCTCGCCGGTTTCGTGGCGACGGGCGGGGTGTTCGGTTCGATGGAGGTCGCCACGCTCGCTTACGCGAACGCGGCGGGTCACCGTGCAACTGGCGGTGCGGTGCTGGCGCTCCAGGCGGCCGGCTCGTGCGCGGCGGGTCTGCTGTACGGGAGGCTGAAACCGACGGGGGCGCCGGAACTCCGCCTGCGGTGGTGCCTGTTGGCGATGAGCGCCCTGATGACCCTGCCCCTGCTGGCAGCCGCCACGCTGGGCTCGCTACCCGCGTTGGCGGCAACCTTGCTGCTGGCAGGCATGGCAACGGCCCCGACGATGGTCACCGCGATGACCTTGCTCCAACACCGCACGCCGGAGGGCCGGTTGAACGAGGGCATGAGCCTGGCGGTGACGGGCTTGCTGCTGGGAATCGCGTGCGGTTCGGCGGCAGCGGGTTGGACAACGGACCATGCCTCACCAACGTCGGCGTTCTGGCTGCCAGTTGCGTCAGCAACAACGGCCCTCGTCATTGCAGCACCGGGAAGGGCAGTTCTTTAAGGGGCGCGGGGCTGTATCGATTTGCGGCTCCGCCGCGTGGGCGCGCCCAGCCACAACGGCGAGCAACTTTCATCGAACCGCTTGCGCCAATCTCCGCCTAACCCATTGACGCACCAGCACCGCCTACATACGTTCCTCCATCGAAGCGCTTCGACACCCATCCGACTCCCCCGGAGGCCCTGGATGTTGACGACCCGAAGGCGAACGATGACGGCCGCAGTGATCGTGACGGGAGCCCTGCTGCTCACGTCCTGCGGCAACTCGGACAGCGGTAGCTCAGACGGCAAGACCCTGAAGCTCTGGCACTACGAGGGCCCCGACAGTGCGATGGGCGTGGCCTGGAACGAGGCCATCAAGGAGTTCAAGGCCCAACACCCGGGCGTCAAGGTGAAGTTCGAGGAGAAGGGCTTCGAGCAGATCCAGAAGACGGCCCCGATGGTCCTCAACTCCTCGGACGCGCCGGACGTCATGGAGTACAACAAGGGCAACGCGACCGCCGGCCTGCTTTCCAAGCAAGGCCTGCTGACCGATCTCACCGCCGAGGCCAAGGCACGCGGCTGGGACAAGAAGATCCCCACGAGCGTCGGCACGACCGACCTGTACGACACCAACGGAGTGATGGGCTCCGGCAAGTGGTACGGCGTGACCGACTACGGCGAGTACACGATGGTCTACTACAACAAGGACCTCTTCAAGAAGTACAAGATCGCCGAGCCGAAGACGTTCGACGAACTCACCGCCGCCATGGACCAGTTCGTGGCGAAGGGCGTCACCCCGCTCGCCAACGCGGGCGCCGAGTACCCGGCCCAGCAGTACCTCTACCAGCTCGCGCTGTCGAAGGCCGACCGCGCCTGGGTCGACAAGTACGAGCTGTACAAGGGCAAGACGGACTTCCACGATCCGGCCTGGACCTACGCGGCGACCACCTTCGCCGACTGGGTGAAGAAGGGCTACATCGCCAAGACCTCCAGCTCCACCAAGGCCGAGGACGCCGGTGTCTCCTGGATCCAGGGCAAGACGCCGATCCTGTTCTCCGGCAGCTGGTGGTACGGCCGCTTCCAGACGGAGGCCAAGTTCGACTGGGACACGGCCCTTTGGCCCGGCTCCAACCTCACCCTCGGCTCCGGCGGCAACATCTGGGTCGTCCCCAAGGGCGCCAAGAACAAGCAACTCGCCTACGACTTCATCGACATCACCCTGTCGAAGAAGATCCAGAACCTGATGGGCAACAAGGGCGGCATCCCGGTCGCGGCCGACACCTCCGCGATCACCGACCCCAAGTCCAAGGAACTCATCGCCAACTTCAACACCCTCACGGCCCGTGACGGCCTGGCCTTCTACCCGGACTGGCCGGTCCCCGGCTTCTACGACGTCCTCGTCTCCGAGACCCAGAAGCTGATCACGAGCAGCGAGAAACCGGACGCCTATCTCAGCAACCTGCAGAAGGCGTACGACAAGGGCGTTCCGTCGACATGACGGTCACCGTCGAGAAGGGCGCGCGGGCCGGCAACAGGCACCACACCACCGGCCCGCGCCGCCCGCGCCCCCGCAACTCGTACGCCCTGTTCCTCCTCCCCGGCGGCCTCGCCGCGCTCACCGTGATCGTCGTCCCGTTCCTGATGAACACGGCCGTGAGCTTCACGAACTGGCAGGGCATCGGCGACCCCAAGTGGACCGGGCTCGCCAACTACCGTGACCTGCTGGACGATTCGGAGTTCTGGGCGTCCTTCCGGCACAGCCTGTTCATGGTCGTGGCGATGGCCGCCGTACCGACGCTGATCGGACTGGTCCTCGCCGCCGCCCTGTTCGACTACATCGCCAAACACTTCGGCACTCGCATCGCGGCCGTCCTCCGCGCCTGCTTCTACCTCCCGCAGGTGCTCCCGATCGCCGTCGCAGGCATCGTCTGGAGCTGGATCCTCTCCCCCGACAACGGCTCCCTCAACACCCTTCTGAAAGCAGTGGGGTTGGGCTCCTGGCAGCAGGACTGGCTCGGCGACCCGGACATCGCGCTCTACAGCGTCATGGGCGTCATGGTCTGGGTCCAACTCGGCTTCCCGCTCGTGGTGTTCATGGCCGGGCTGCAACGCGTCGACCCGCAGCTCTACGAGGCCGCCGAACTGGACGGCGCCGGCTGGTGGCGCCGCTTCTGGCACATCACGCTGCCGCAGATCCGCCCCGAGATCTACGTCGTCCTCACCTGGTGCACGATCGCCGCGCTCAAGGTGTTCGGCGCGGTGTACGTCCTGACGAAGGGCGGACCGGGCGGCGCGACCGACGTCCCCTCCTACTTCTCCTTCACCACGTTCTTCGAGAAGACCCAGGTCGGCTACGGCGCCGCGATCTCCACGGTGTTGACCGTGATCATCCTGGTGCTCTCCCTCGCCTTCCTCAAACTCCAGACCCGCGCGGAGGACGCCGAGGAAGGGACCCGAGCATGACCACCACCCTGCGCCGCTACCCGGTGCTCATCGCCCTGTGCATCGCCGCCCTCTTCATGGTCGTCCCGTTCCTGATCGTCCTGATCAACGCCGTGAAGTCACCGGCCGAGTACTCCGAACACGGCCCGCTCAGCCTCCCCAAGGGCCTCTACCTGGACGGCCTCAAGGACTTCTGGCAGCGCGTCGACTACGGCCAGAAACTCTTCAACTCGGTGCTGATCAGCGGCTCGGTGGCCGTCCTCGCCGCCGCGCTCTCGGTCCTCAACGCGTACGCGATCGGCATCGGCCGTATCCGGGGCCGCACTTGGGTCCTGGCCTTCTTCGTCCTCGCCAACATGCTGCCGCAGGAGGCGCTGGTCTATCCGATCTACTACCTGAGCAAGCAAGTCGGCCTGTACGACACGAGGTTGAGCGTCATCATCGTCTTCACGGTGATCCAGGCGGCGTTCGGCACGTATCTCCTCTCCTCCGTGCTCAGCCAGTTCCCCCGCGAGATCCTTGAGGCGGCCCGGATCGACGGTGCCAACAAGTGGCAGGTGCTGTGGCGGATCGTGGTCCCGGTCAGCCGTCCCACCATCGGCGTCCTGCTGGTCTTCTTCTTCATCTGGACCTGGAACGAGTTCCTGCTCCCCCTGGTCATGCTGATCTCCAACGACAACCAGACCGTGTCGGTGGCCCTCGGCGTCCTCCAGGGCCAGCGTCTGATGGACGCCACGATGACCAACGCGGCTGCTCTGCTGGGTGTGTTGCCCGCCATCGTCTTCTTCCTCGTCTTCCAGCGGACCCTCACGCGCGGTATCGCCGTGGGTGCCGTCAAGTAGTAAGGGGACCCCCACGTGAAGTTCACCGACGGCTACTGGCTGCTGCGCGAGGGCGTCACCGCCGCCCACCCGGTCGAAGTGCTCGATGTCACCGCTCCGGACAGCGCGTTGGAGATCCACGCGCCGACCGTCCCCATCCGCCACCGCGGCGACCTGCTGAAGGGACCGGTCGTGACGATCAGCGCCCACGCCCCGATGCCCGACGTCATCGGCGTCACCTTCACCCACTTCGAGGGCGAGCAGCCGCGCGGCCCCCAATTCGAGGTGCACAAGAGCGTCCGGGGGTCTGGGGGATGTCCCCCAGAAAAGCACAGCGCCGTCCACACGTCCTACGACGACGAGCGCGCGACGCTCACCTCCGGCGCCCTGTCGGTCCAGGTGGCGCGCACCGGCCCCTGGCATGTCGACTTCCTCGCCCACGGCCGGACCCTGACCAGCAGCGGCCCCAAAGGCATGGGCATCATGCGGGACGCGACCGGCGCCCACTATCTGCGCGAGCAGCTGGGGCTCCAAGTGGGCACGTCCGTCTACGGACTCGGCGAACGCTTCGGCCCACTCGTCAAGAACGGCCAGGTCGTCGACATGTGGAACGCCGACGGCGGCACCGCCACCGAACAGGCCTACAAGAACGTCCCCTTCTACCTCACCGACGCGGGCTACGGCGTCTTCGTCGACCACCCCGGCCGGGTCTCCTTCGAGGTCGGCTCGGAGGCGGTCTCCCGGGTCCAGTTCAGCGTGGAGAGCCAGCAGTTGACGTACTACGTCATCTACGGCCCGACCCCGAAGGACATCCTCCGCAAGTACTCCGCCCTCACCGGCCGCCCGGCCCTCCCGCCCGCCTGGTCGTTCGGGCTGTGGCTGTCGACGTCGTTCACCACCTCCTACGACGAGGAGACGGTGACGTCGTTCATCGAGGGCATGCGGGAGCGTGAACTCCCGCTCTCCGTCTTCCACTTCGACTGCTTCTGGATGCGCGAGTTCAACTGGTGCGACTTCCAGTGGGATCCGCGGGTCTTCCCCGACCCGGAGGGCATGCTCGCCCGGCTGAAGGACCGCGGGCTGCACATCTGTGTCTGGATCAACCCGTACATCGCGCAGCGCTCACCGCTCTTCGCCGAGGGCAAGGCGCTCGGGCATCTGCTGCGCCGTCCGGACGGCAGTGTCTGGCAGTGGGACCTGTGGCAACCCGGCATGGCCCTGGTCGACTTCACCAGCCCGGCCGCCCGCGACTGGTACGCCGGAAAGCTGGAGGCGCTCCTCTCGCAGGGCGTCGACTGCTTCAAGACCGACTTCGGCGAGCGGGTCCCGGTCGACGTCGCCTACGCGGACGGCGCGGACCCCGAGCGGATGCACAACTACTACACCTACCTCTACAACCGCACGGTCTTCGACGTCCTGCGCAAACACCGGGGCGAGGGCGAGGCCGTCGTGTTCGCCCGCTCGGCCACAACAGGCAGCCAGAAGTACCCCGTTCACTGGGGCGGCGACTGCGAGGCGACGTACGAGTCGATGGCCGAGTCGCTGCGCGGCGGGCTGTCGCTGGGCCTGTCCGGCTTCGGCTACTGGAGCCACGACATCGGCGGCTTCGAGGGCACCCCGACCCCGGCCCTCTTCAAACGCTGGCTGGCCTTCGGCCTGTTGTCGTCCCACAGCCGTCTGCACGGCAGTTCCTCGTACCGGGTCCCGTGGCTCTTCGACGAGGAATCCGTGGACGTACTAAGGCAGTTCACCCGCCTGAAGCTGAGCCTCATGCCGTATCTCTACGAGACCGCGCGCACCGCCTCCGCCGAGGGCGTGGCGATGATGCGGGCGATGGTGCTGGAGTTCCCGGACGACCCCGGGTGCGCGCACCTGGAACGGCAGTACATGCTCGGGAGCGATCTGCTGGTCGCGCCCGTGTTCAGCGACGACGGGGACGTCTCGTACTACGTCCCCGAGGGCACCTGGACCCACTACCTCACCGGCCGCACGGTCACCGGGCCGCGCTGGGTGCGCGAGAAGCACGGGTTCGACAGCGTGCCGCTCCTCGTCCGGCCCGGCGCGGTGATCCCGGTCGGCGCGGTGGACGACCGGCCCGACTACGACTTCGCCGACGGCGTCACCCTGCGGGCGTACGGCCTGGAGCGGGGCGCGCAGGTGACGGTGCCGGTCGGCGACGTGACCTTCACCGTCGTACGGGAAGGGGACACGCTCCGGGCGTCGTGCAGTGACCCGTCCGTGGCGTGGGCGCTGGCCGCCGGGAAGCGGTCGAAGTCGGGCAGCGGGTTCCTGACCCTGGAGCTGGGCTGATGGTGAAGATCACCGATGTGGCCCGGCACGCGGGGGTCTCCCCCAGCACCGTGTCGTACGCGCTGAGCGGGAAGCGTCCGATCTCGGAGGAGACCCGGCAGCGCGTCGAGGCGTCCATCCGCGAGCTGGGCTACCGGCCGCACGCCGGCGCCCGCGCCCTGGCCAGCAGCCGTTCCAACGTGCTGGCCCTCGTCATCCCCTTACGGACCGGCATCCATGTGCCCGTGGTCATGCAGTTCGCGATGTCGGTGGCGACCACGGCCCGGCGCCACGACCACGATGTGCTGCTGCTCACCCAGGAGGAGGGCGAGGAGGGTCTGCGGCGGGTCGCGGACACGGCACTCGTGGACGCGATGATCGTGATGGACGTCCAACTGAGCGACCCCCGGCTGCCGTTGCTCCGCTCCCTGGACCGGCCGTCCGTGCTGATCGGCTTCCCGGCCGAGGCCGACGGGCTGACCTGTATCGACCTCGACTTCAAGGCGGCCGGTGAGCTGTGCGTGGAACGGCTCGCGGGGCTCGGGCACCGGGTCGTCGCCCTCGTCGGGTCACCGCCCGAGGTGTACGTCCGCCGAACCGCCTTCGCCCAGCGGGTCGTTCAGGGCTTCACGGCCGCCGCGCACCGCAACGGGCTCACCTCCTGCGTCCACCCCTGTGAGCCGGCGCCCGCCGCGGCAGCGGCCGTGGCCGAGCAACTGCTGCGCGATCAGCCCGCGTTGACCGGAGTCGTCGTCCACAACGAACCGCTCCTCGAACCCCTCATCGACGCCTTCGAGCAGCTCGGCCTGCGCGTCCCCCGCGATCTCTCGATCACCGCGATCTGTCCCGACGAACTCGCCGAGTCCGTACGCGTCCCGGTCACGTCGGTCGCGCTGCCCGCCGCCGAACTCGGCTCCGGGGCAGTGGAGTTGCTGATGAGGAAACTGGGCGGCAAGACCGTGCCCGACGCCACGCTGCTCGCACCCCGGCTGACGGAACGCGCGAGCACGGCACCGCGCAACGTGCCCTGATCTCACCACCGTTGGAGCAAGGCCCTACGTGAAGGAGCCGCGACATGAAAGGCACGAGAAGAAGACACAGAACCATGCTCGCCGTGGCGTTCGCCCTGATCGTCGGTCTGGGAGCGACGGTCCCGGCGACGGCCGACACCCCGTACCCCTTCCGCGACCCGACTCTCCCCGTCAGCAAGCGTGTGGACGACCTACTGGGCCGGCTGACCCTCGACGAGAAGATCTCCCTTCTCCACCAGTACGAGCCCGCGATCCCTCGCCTCGGCATCCAGTCCTTCCGCACCGGCACCGAGGCACTGCACGGCGTCGCCTGGCTCGGCAAGGCCACCGTCTTCCCGCAGGCGATCGGACTCGCCTCCACCTGGGACCCGGCGCTGATGGAGCAGGTCGGCTCGGCGGTCGGCGACGAGGCCCGCGGCTTCCAGCAACAGCGCCCGGACGGCTGGGGGTTGAACCTCTGGGCCCCGGTGGTGAATTTGTTGCGCGACCCGCGCTGGGGCCGCAACGAGGAGGGCTACAGCGAGGACCCCGAACTGACCGGTGCCCTGGCCACGGCCTACGGCGAGGGCCTGACCGGCGGCGACCCGGACCACCTCAAGACGGCCCCCACCCTCAAGCACTACCTCGGCTACAACAACGAGGTCGACCGCGCGACCACCTCCTCCGATCTGCGCCCACGGGTGGAGAAGGAGTACGACGAGGCCGCGTTCAAACCGGCGATCACGGCGGACGCGGCCACGGGCGTGATGACGTCGTACAACCTGGTCAACGGCCGTCCCGCCACGGTGAATCCGGACCTGGACGCAGTCGTGCGAAAGTGGACCGGACAGGACCTGCTGAACGTCACCGACGCCTTCGCCCCCGGCAACATCGTCACTCCCCAGCAGTACTACCCCACGATCGCCGAGGGTGACGCGGCGGCGCTCAAGGCGGGCGTCGACAGTTTCACGGACAACAGCGCGGACCCGGGCCCGACGACCGCGGCGATCAACTCGGCGCTGCAGCAAGGCCTGTTGAAGGTGTCGGACATCGACAGCGCGGTGTCGGACATCCTCTCCGTCCGCGTCCGGCTCGGCGAGTTCGACCCGGGCGGCGGCAAGTACGGCTCGATCGACGCATCGGTCATCGACAGCCCGGCGCATCGCCAACTGGCGCGCAAAGCGGCGGCCGAGGGGACGGTACTGCTCAAGAAAAGTGTGTCACTTCCGCTCAAAACGACACAGAAAAACGTAGCAGTGGTCGGCCCCCTCGCCGACACGCTCTACACCGACTGGTACTCGGGCACACTCCCCTACGCCGTCACCCCGGCACAGGGCATCGCCTCGAAACTCGGCACCGCGGTGGCCACCAGCGAAGGAGTGGACCGCATCGCGCTGCGCGACACGGCGACCGGCAAATACGTCACGGCCGGCACCGGCGACACAGGCGCACCCCTCACGGAGACCACGGAAACCGCCACGCCCGCCGCCCAGTTCGACGCCTTCGACTGGGGCTCGGGCATCGTCACCCTGCGCTCCGCGGCCAACGGCAAGTACGTCGGCTACAACTGGTCGAACTTCGTCAACGACCAGACGCAGCCCAACGGTTGGTACGTCCAGCAGCAGTTCAAGCTGGAACAGCAGGACGACGGCACGTACTTGCTGAGATACGCGGGCTACGAGACGGCCGAGTCCTGGTGGTCGAGCCCGGTCTACCTCGGCCCGACCGACGCGAACGGCACCCTGGGCCTGGTACCCAAGGACCAGGCGGCGCACTACACGAAGGACGTGGTCCGCAACGGCATCGACGACGCCGTGACTGCGGTGAAGGGCAAGGACACGGCGGTCGTCGTCATCGGCTCGATGCCGTCGATCAACGGCCGCGAGGCCCACGACCGCACGGACATGTCCCTGGCCCCCTCGCAGGAAGCCCTGGTCAAGGCGGTCCACCAGGCCAACCCGAAGACGGTCGTGATCGTCGAGAACAGCTACCCCACCACGCTGGGTGCCGTACAGAAGGAAGTCCCGGCCCTCCTCTGGACCTCCCACGCCGGCCAGGAGACGGGCAACGCCCTCGCCGACGTCCTCTACGGCGACGTCAACCCGTCCGGCCGCCTCACCCAGACCTGGTACCAGTCGTCCTCGGACCTCCCGTCGATCCTCGACTACGACATCATCAAGTCCGACCGCACCTACCAGTACTTCCAGGGCACCCCGCTCTACCCCTTCGGCTACGGCCTCTCGTACACGACCTTCCGCTACGGCACCCTGAAACCCGTCGCCGGCGGCTACGAGGTCCCGGTCACCAACACCGGCACACGAGCGGGCGACGAGGTCGTCCAGCTCTACACGCACCAGCGCACGTCCCGCGACAAGGAACCCCTGAAACAGTTGAAGGCTTTCCAGCGGGTATCACTCAAACCGGGCGAGACGAAAACGGTCCGCCTGAAGCTCCGGCAGCAGGACCTGGCCCACTGGGACGTCACGCGCTCGAAATGGGTCGTGGAATCCGGCACGTACGACGTCATGGCCGGAGCGTCGTCGGCGGACATCCGAGCCCGTACGACCTGGCAGGTCCACGGGGAGACGATCCCGCCCCGGAACCTGTCCCGAACGACCCGCGCCGAGAACTTCGACGACTACTCCGCCGTCCACCTCGTCGACGAGTCCAAGGCGAGCGGCACGGCGGTGGGCGCGGCGGCGGACGGCGCATGGCTGAAGTTCGCGGACACCCAACTGGGCGCGGGCGCAACGAAGTTCACCGCCCGGGTGGCGGGAACGGCACCCGGCACGATCGAGGTCCGGCTCGATTCCCCGACGGGCAGGCTGGTGGGGACGGTTCACACGGCGGCGACTCCGTCGTCGTACGACTACGAGACGGTGGCCGCCGATCTGTCGGGCGCGACGAAAGGCCGTACGGACGTCTGTCTGGTCCTGAGCGACGGCCTGCGAATATCGACCTTCACTGTTCGGTGAGGTGACAGGAAAAAGCCCCCGCTGCCGAAGCAGCGGGGGCTTTACCGCTGTGCTAAATCACAAACATGGGATGAGTGGAGATGGCGGGAATCGAACCCGCGTCCACCGGTGCTGAATCAGGGCTTCTCCGTGTGCAGTTCGCTGTGATTTTCTCGGCCCCGGTGATCACGCGAACAAGTCGCCGACGGGCCCAGTCACTGTTTGATTTCCCATCGAACCCCGTGACCGGGCTCGATGGTTTAGTCCCCTAGATTATGCCAGGATCCGGGTCGGGAACACTCCCGGGCTGACACCCGTTAAGGGCCTTCACTCACTGCTTATTAGGCAGCGAGGGCGAAGGCGCGGGAATCGCTGTTGGAATTGGCGATTATTGGTTGCGACATATGGTTAACGAGATCATTGCCGCTTCCTCGACACGCTTCCCCTGCTTCGACATCCGCTGTCGAAACCGATCATCCCCATGTTGTTTTTTCAATCTACTGCTGCGCCCGCTGTGGGGTGCAGTAGCCATCGTACGTGACCAACGCACGCCGATGCCACCGTATTCCCCGTGGCTACTCGCCGCGCTGCTTGCGCTTCGCCGCCGCGATCGCGCGGTCCGACTCCCGGCGGTCCTGCTTCTCGCGCAGGGTCTGCCGCTTGTCGTACTCCTTCTTGCCTCGCGCGAGCGCGATCTCGGCCTTTGCCCGGCCGTCCTTGAAGTACAGGGCGAGGGGCACGATCGTGTGACCCGTCTCCTGGGTCTTGGACTCCAGCTTGTCGATCTCCTCGCGGTGCAGCAGCAGCTTGCGCTTGCGGCGCACGGAGTGGTTGGTCCAGGTGCCCTGGTGGTACTCGGGGATGTGGGCGTTGTGCAGCCACGCCTCGCCCCCGTCGATCTGGACGAAGCCGTCGGTCAGCGAGGTCCGGCCCTCACGCAGCGACTTGACCTCGGTGCCGGAGAGGACGATCCCGGCCTCGTAGGTGTCGATGATCGCGTAGTCGTGCCGGGCCTTCTTGTTCTGGGCGACGATCTTGCGCTTGCCGCCCTTCTCGCCGTCCCTGGCCTTGCCGACGGTCCCGCCGCCCTGCTTGGGCTGGGACTCCTTGGGTACGTACATTCCCTTGCTCATAGTGCTCCCCATTTTCGCACCACAAGGGGGCCGGAGGGAAAGGCGATTACGAACGGCGCCGGCCGACGGCTACGAAGCGTCCCCGAGCCCGCTCAACACCGTCTCCGCCCGCTCCACGGCGGCCTGTCCCTGCGCGGTGACATCGAGGTCGGGGGTGATGCCCCGGCCGTCGACGGTGTGGCCGGAGGGGGTGCGGTAGTGGCCGACGGTGAGTTCGGCGACTACTCCGTCGGGCAGTTGGCTCGGCATCTGGACCGAGCCCTTGCCGAAGGTCCTGGAGCCCACGACGACCGCGCGACCGCGGTCCTGGAGGGCGCCGGTGAGCATCTCGGCCGCGCTCATCGTGCCGCCGTCGACGAGCGCGACCAGCGGTCTGGTGGTGTCGCCGCCGGTCGCCGCGTGCAGGACCTGCTGCCGGCCGTCTACGTCGTACGTGGCGACGAGGCCGCCGTCGAGGAAGGCGGAGGCGGTGGTGACGGCCTCGGCGACCAGGCCGCCGGAGTTGCCGCGCAGGTCGAGGATGAACCCGGAGTCGGCGGGGGCCTGGCGGACGGCGGTGCGGACGATGTCGCCGACGCCCTTGGTGAACGCGGAGATCTTGATGACGGTGACCTCGCCGGCGGGTCTGGTGACGGTCACGGAGTCGGTGGAGAGGCGGGCGCGCCGTACGGTCTCGCTCCACGCGTGCGTGCCGCGCTCCAGGCCGAGGGTGACGGTGGTGCCGGCGGCGGCGTCCTGGGCGTCGCCGCGCAGTAAGGACACGACCTCGGTGACGGGCTGTCCGTCGACGTTCTCGCCGTCGACGGTGCGCAGCCGGTCGCCCTTGCGGACGCCCGCGGTGGCGGCGGGCGACCCGGACTGCACCTTGGTCACCTCGATCCGGCCGTCGCGCTCCCGGCGGGCCCAGAGCCCGACGCCGGTGTACTGGCCGTCGAGGGCCTGCTCGAACTCCTCGTACTCCCCTTGGGAGTACACGGCGCCCCAGCGGTCCCCGCTGCGGCTGACGGCGCGTTCGGCGGCCTCCATGGGCGACTTGCCGTCGGCCTTGGCCTCGGCGGCGGCCTTCGCGACCTCCTCCGTACGGCCGAGGGGCGCCGAACGGGCCGTACCGGACGCCGATTTCCGGTCGGGGCGGTCGGATTCGTCGAACGACCCGGTCGCCGCGCCGGCGACGAGCACGCTCGCGAACACCAATGTCAGGGCGGCCCCGCGGCGGATGCGGCGGGGCTGACAGAACAGGTCGCGGCCTGACATGGCGGTGAGTCTAGGACAACGGGAAGGGCCGCACGGGCGGTTGCCCGTACGGCCCTCTTGGCATGCGTCACACCTTCAGGTACTTGCGCAGCGCGAAAAACGCTGCCAGCGCAGGCATCAGGAGGCTCGTCGCGAGGATGAGCGGGAGCTTCGTCAGGACGGCGTCCCAGCCGATGAAGTTGATCAGATTGAGCTTGTGGGACAGGTCCAGGCCGTGGTCGATGATGAAGTACCGGCCGACCACCAGGAATCCGCAGGCGACCGTGCCGCCGATGAGACCGGCGACGGCGGCCTCCATGATGAACGGGGCCTGGATGTAGAAGCCGGACGCGCCGACCAGCCGCATGATGCCGGTCTCACGGCGACGGCTGAACGCCGAGACGCGCACCGTGTTGACGATCAGCATCAGGGCGACGACGAGCATGAGGGCCATGACCGCGCGGGCGGCCCAGTTCATGCCGTTCAGGAGGCCGAAGAGGTTGTCCAGGATGCCCTTCTGGTCCTGCACCGACTGGACACCACCGCGGCCGTCGAAGGCCGTCGCGATGACCTGGTACTTCTCCGGGTCCTTGAGCTTGATGCGGTACGACTCCTGCATCTGGTCCGGAGTGAGGGAACTGGCCAGCGGGGAGTCGCCGAACTGCTGCTTGTAGTGCTTGTACGCCTCGTCCTGCGACTCGTACGTGACCTTCTGGACGACCGACGACATCTTGTCGAGGTCGGAGACGATCTGCTTCTTCTGGTCGTCGGTCACCGCGCCCTTGGCGCAGTTGGGGTCGGACTCGGCGTCGCTCTTGTTGCAGAGGAAGATCGAGACGTTGACCTTGTCGTACCAGTAGCCCTTCATCGTGGTGACCTGGTCGCTCATCAGGAGCGAGCCGCCGAAGAGGGCCAGGGACAGGGCTACGGAGACGACGACCGCGAAGGTCATCGTCAGGTTGCGGCGGAGACCGACACCGATCTCGGACAGTACGAACTGGGCGCGCATGGCGGCTTCTTCAGGCCTTTCCGTGGACGGACATCAGACGGCGGTCGGTCGGCGATCAGCGAGGGTCAGTGCTGGTAGCCGTAGACGCCACGCGCCTGGTCACGGACGAGACGGCCGCCCTCCAGCTCGATGACGCGCTTGCGCATCTGGTCCACGATGTTCTGGTCGTGCGTCGCCATCACCACGGTGGTGCCCGTCCGGTTGATGCGGTCGAGCAGCTTCATGATGCCGACGGAGGTCTGCGGGTCGAGGTTGCCGGTGGGCTCGTCCGCGATGAGGAGCTTGGGCCGGTTCACGAAGGCTCTCGCGATGGCCACGCGCTGCTGCTCACCACCGGAGAGTTCACCGGGCCGCCGGTCCTCCTTGCCGCCGAGGCCGACGAGGTCGAGCACCTGGGGCACGGACTTGCGGATCTCGCCCTTGGACTTGCCGATGACCTCCTGCGCGAAGGCCACGTTCTCGGCGACCGTCTTGTTGGGCAGCAGGCGGAAGTCCTGGAAGACGGTCCCCAGCTGGCGGCGCATCTGCGGCACCTTCCAGTTGGAGATGCGGGCGAGGTCCTTGCCCAGCACGTGCACCTGGCCCTGGCTGCACCGCTCCTCGCGGAGGACCAGCCTCAGGAAGGTGGACTTTCCGGAGCCCGAGGACCCCACGAGGAACACGAACTCGCCCTTCTCCACTTCCAGGGAGACGTCCCTGAGAGCGGGGCGGGTCTGCTTGGGGTAGACCTTGGAGACACTGTCGAATCGGATCACGGGTGCACCACGGGTAGCCGGGGGTAGGTGAGCGTGACCATACGCGACCCGGGTGGGCCCGCGCAGTCGCCCTCCGGGGTTGTGCGAGGCTTGCACGTTTTGTCGCGGATTTGAAGGGCTGGAACGCGCGGGGTCGGGGCAGGATAAGGCGAGCCGCGCCGAATCCCGCGGAACCTGGCACAGTGGAGGGGGAACGTTCTGGTTTCCCTGGGCGTTGTGTCTGTGAAAGCCGGTGCAAGGAGGGCGAGCGCATGACGTACGACCGGTTGGTGTGCGCGAACTGCGCGGCGCCCGTGAACGAGGGCCGCTGTCCCGTCTGCCGCGCGAATCGTCAGCGGCTGCAGCAGGAGAACCCGTGGGGCAATCTCAATCCCATGGCGTTGATTGCCCTGCTCGCGGTGCTGATCGCGGCGCTGGCGCTGGTGGCGCACCAGACCGCGTAGGCGGCCTGGACAAGGACACGCAGAAGGGCCCGGAGCGACAAGCTCCGGGCCCTTCGTCGTACGGCGTGCGCACGGTCCGTACGGGGACGGCTACCGTCAGGCGACCGTGCCGTTGCGGCCGTTCCCGAGGCGCGGGAGGACGCGGAAGGCGATGCCGCCGGCGATCATCGTCGCGGCGCCGATCAGCAGGAACGCGGTCTGGCCGGCACCGGTCTCGGCCAGCTCGTCACCGCTGCCCTGGGCCGAGGTGTCGGAACCGGTGTCGGTGAGGGCGGAGGTACCGGCTTCCTGGGCGGAGGAGCCGCCGTCGGGGTCGGTGTTGTTGCCGCCGGTGGAGCCGGAGCCGCTGGTGCTGCCGTCCGACGGGCTGTCGGTGGGCTCGTCCGTCGGCTCGGTGGGGTTGTCGGTGGGCTCGGTCGGCTCGTCGCTGGGAGGCGCCGACGTCGGCGGCTCGGAGGACGGGGGCTCCGAGGTCGGCGGCTCCGAGGTCGGGGGCTCGCTCGTGTTCGGAGCGGTCGGGATCACCGAGTCGGTCGGGGACGGGGAGTCCGTCCCGTCGCCGGGTGCGTCGTCGGTGGTGGTAGTGGCGCTCAGCGTCACGCCCAGGTCGAGCGCCGATGCGGCACCCGCGGCGGTCAGCGAGGCGCCGGCGGCGATGATCGCGCCTGCCGCTATTCGCGCGACACGGATCCGCGTCTTCTTCGTCATTAGGTTGCTACCCCCATGTAGCTCGTCGTCAGTGGTGCGTCGGTGTCCGGGGCCGTGATCGACAGGGGTAGCGGCTGGCGAAAGCTCGACTCCCCCGGTTCACATGCGCCCCGGAGACACGCATGCCACGCTTTACCCTTCCCATTTTTCACAGCAACGTCAAGGCCGTTGCGAGCGCAATGTCCAACTACGGGTTCTTTGCTGGGGGATGGAACCTGTGAGTGTGATGCAAAACCCAGACATCGAAGAGCAAGACGGGAAAGCAAAAGGCAACTGCCGCCCGCCGGGCGGCAGTTGCCTTGTCGACAAACTTACTTCTCCTGCTGCTTGCGCCAGCGAATTCCGGCCTCCAGGAAGCCGTCGATCTCGCCGTTGAACACGCCCTCGGGGTTGCCCACTTCGTACTCGGTGCGCAGGTCCTTGACCATCTGGTACGGGTGCAGGACGTACGAACGCATCTGGTTGCCCCAGGAGTTGCCGCCGTCGCCCTTGAGGGCGTCCATCCGGGCCTGCTCCTCCTGGCGGCGGCGCTCCAGCAGCTTGGCCTGGAGCACGTTCATCGCGCTGGCCTTGTTCTGGATCTGCGAGCGCTCGTTCTGGCAGGAGACGACGATGCCGGTGGGCAGGTGGGTCAGACGGACCGCGGAGTCGGTGGTGTTGACGCCCTGGCCGCCGGGCCCGGAGGAGCGGTACACGTCGACGCGCAGCTCGGACTCGTCGATCTCGATGTGGTCGGTCTGCTCGACGACCGGCAGGATCTCGACACCGGCGAAGGAGGTCTGACGGCGCCCCTGGTTGTCGAAGGGCGAGATCCGGACCAGCCGGTGCGTGCCCTGCTCGACGGAGAGCGTGCCGTAGGCGTACGGGACGTGCACGGCGAAGGTGGTCGACTTGATGCCGGCTTCTTCGGCGTACGACGTCTCGTAGAGCTCCGTCTTGTAGCCGTGGCGCTCGGCCCAGCGCAGGTACATGCGCTGGAGCTTCTCGGCGAAGTCGGAGGCGTCGACGCCGCCGGCCTCCGCGCGGATGGTGACGACGGCCTCGCGGGAGTCGTACTCGCCGGAGAGAAGGGTGCGGACCTCCATCTCGTCCAGCGCCTTCTTGACGGCGGTCAGCTCGTGCTCCGCCTCGGCGAGGGTGTCCGGGTCGTCCTCCTCCTCGGCCATCTCGAAGAGGACAGAGAGGTCGTCGATCCGGCCGCGCAGGGCCTCGGTCTTGCGGATCTCGGCCTGGAGGTGGCTCAGCTTGCTGGTGACCTTCTGCGCCGCCTCCGGGTCGTCCCACAGGGAGGGCGCTGCCGCCTGCTCCTCAAGGACGACGACATCTGCCCTCAGCTTGTCCAGGTCCAGGACGGCCTCGATCGACTCCATGGTCGAGGAGAGGGACTTGAGCTCTTCGGAAACATCGACGACTGCCACGCCTCCAGCGTAACGGCTCCGCCAAGCGGGGAGCGCCGGGCCTGCGACAGCTGGACGTCACCGGGGCTCCGCCCCCCGGACCCCCGGGCCTATGCCCACCCACCACCCGTCTCGGTCGGCCGAGAGGTGCCGAAGAGCCCCTACGGCGAAGCCGGTGCCGAGTTCTTCGTGTCCGGGGAGGTCGTGCCGGAGTCGTCCCCCGACGTCGCCGCCCACGTACCGACCCCCACCGCCGCGACCAGCACCACCGCCGCCGCCCCGAGCGTCAGCCGCCGGCGCCGGGTCGCCGCCCGGTGGCGGGCCGAGCCGGGACGCGGAGCGCCCGCCGCACGCGGCGCCCGTGCCGTCCCGCGCGCCCCGCCCGCCAGTTCGTCCGGCGCGGGCACCCGCATCGAGGTGTGCGTGTCCCGGTTGGAGTCGGCGGGCTTGGCGCCCGGCACCAGCGGTACGGCACCGCGCCGTACCCGCTCACCGCGCGCGGGCGTGGCCACCGGGGCCTCCTCCGGCTCCGCGTCCTCCTGCTCAGAGTCCGGCTCGTCGACGTCCAGTGGAGGCATCCCGGCCAGTATGGGCAGCTGTTCGCGCAGCCGGGCGGCGAGTTCGGAGGCCCGCAGCCGGGACGCCGGGGCCTTCGCCAGGCACTGGACGAGCAGCGCCCACAGCTCCTCGGGGATCCCGGGCAGCGGTACGACGGTCTCGGTGACATGGCGTCGCAGCACCGCGCCGGGGTGGCCGCCGCCGAACGGGGTGAATCCGGCGAGGAGTTCGTAGAGGACGGTCGCCAGGGCGTAGATGTCGACGGCCGCGCGCGGGGGCAGGCCCTCGACGATCTCGGGGGCGAGGTAGTCGGGCGTGCCGATGATCTTCGTGGCGCGGGTGCGGCGCGGGGAGTCGATGAGTTTGGCGACCCCGAAGTCCGTCAGCAGGGCGGGGTGCGCTCCGCCGGGGCCGAGCGGGCCCTGCATGTCGAGGAGCACGTTCTCCGGCTTGACGTCCCGGTGGACGACGCCTGCCGCGTGGGCCGCGGCGAGTCCGTCCGCGATGTCGGCGACGATCGCGACCGCCGCCTCGGGGGCGAGCCGGCGTTCCCGGTCGAGGCGGGTGCGCAGGTCGGTGCCGCGGACCAGGTCCATGACGAGGGCGAGGTCGTTGCCGTCGACGACCAGGTCCCGTACGGACACGATGTTCGGGTGCTCCAGGCCGAGCAGGGCGGTGCGCTCCTGCACGAAGCGGCCGACGAGCTCCTGGTCGGACGCGAGGTCCTCGCGCAGCAGCTTGACGGCGACGGGCCCCTCGGGACCCTCGCCCAGCCACACCGTGCCGGCGCTGCCCCGCCCCAGGATCTGGTTGGCGGTGTACCGGCTGCCGATCTTCCGTGCCAAGACTGCTCCTACCGACGCGTGTGTCGCTAAAACTACGCGTCAGATGAGCCAACCTTCACCGCCAGGGCGGAAATCACCCACTGGGTGTCGACAAATCCCCAACCCAGCGTCCGACAAGGGCGGTTCGAGGGTCAGTTGCCGGTCGCGGAACTCAGATTCTTGACCCAGCCGCTGACCTGTTTGGCGACGTGGCCGATCTCGTGCCAGTAGCCCCTGCCCGTGCCGATCCAGTCCTGCAACGGGGTCAGCTCCCAGACCAGCCAGCCCGCGACGAACAGCAGGACGATCGTGAACAGACAGCCCTTCAGGCAGCCGAGTCCGGGGATCTTCATCGGATTGGCGCTGCGCTGCCGCGGCTGGCGGGGCTCGCGCGCCGGTTCCTGGGGCCGCTGCTGCGGCTGCTGGGGCTGCCTCTGCGGGGCGTACTGCTGCGGCTGTTGCTGCTGCGGATGGCCGTAGCCGCCCTGCTGTTGCGGTTGCCGGCGCTGCGAGGGCCGCTGCTGCGGGCGCTGCTGGGCGGCCTGGCGGGGCTGCTGCGGCTGCTGGGCGCGGGAGACCTGGCGCTGGGGGCGGCGGCGCAGCGGGTCCTCGCCCGGGTCGAGGTAGGGCTGGAACTGCGTCTGTTCGTTGCGGTCGCGGGCGGCGCGCAGCTGGTTCTGCCAGGGGTGCGGCTGCTCGGGGCCGGGGCCGCCGGGCTGGTTCTGCTGGCCCTGCCCGCCCTGCTGGCCGTACGGGTTCTGCGGCATGACCGTGGTCGGGTCGGCCGCGCCCCGGCTCGGCAGCACGGTGGTCGGGTCGGCGGCGCCCAGCGGGCCGCCGGTGTGCGGGAGGACGCTGGTCGCCGCGTTCGGGTCGAAGCCCCCCGCGCCGTGCGAGAGGACCTGCGTCGGGTCCGCGGCGCCGGGTACGCCCGGTACGGCGGCGGGGGTCGGGTCGGGGGCGAGCAGCCTGCCGACGTTCTCGGCGGCGGCGATCTGCGCGGAGTTGGCGTGCACGCCGATGCCCTCGGCGACGACGCGCAGGCCGCGGGCGAGGTTCTCGGCGCTGGGCCGCTCGTCCGGGTTCTTGCGCAGGCAGCGCTCGATGACCGTCCACAGGGGGTCGGGGACGGTCGAGGGGCGGCGCGGTTCGGCGCTCAGGTGCTGGTGCAGGACTTCGAGGGCGGAACCGCCGGAGAACGGCGGGTGGCCGGTGACCAGCTCGTACATCAGGATGCCGGCGCCGTAGATGTCCACGGCGGAGGTCTGCGGGCGGCCCTCGGCGGACTCCGGCGCGATGTACGCGGGCGTGCCGACGAACTCGTGGGTGCGGGTCAGGCCCGGGGAGTCGGCGAGGCGCGCGATGCCGAAGTCGGTGAGCATCGGGTGCATCTGGCCGCCGCCCTGCTTGAGCAGGACGTTGGCCGGCTTCAGGTCGCGGTGGACGACGCCGTCGGCGTGGCTGGCGGCGAGCGCGTCGGCGATCTGCGCGGTGAGCAGCGCGGCGCCGACGGGGCTGAAGGGGCCGTTCTCGCGCAGATAGCGATGGAGGTCGGGGCCTTCGATGATGTCCATGACGAGCGCCAGGAGATCGCCCTCGACGACCAGGTCGCGGACCCGGACGATGTTCGGGTGGGTCAGGCGCAGCAGCACCGACCGCTCGCGCAGGAACCGCATCACGATGTCGGGATCGCTCGCGAGTTCTTCCTTGAGGACCTTGATCGCGACGGTCTCGCCGGGCTGGCCCTGGACGGCCGCCTCGGCACCCGCGCTCTCACGCTGGCGGGCCCGCCAGACGGTGCCCGTGGCGCCGCGTCCGAGCGGCTCCTCCAGGAGGTACTTGCTGCCTACCGGCCGCACGTCTGCGCTCCCTGCTGCTTGCCTGTGTTCCGGTCCACTGTAGTGCCGCCCCTCTTGGGGCTACCTACGTAAGCGTTGCCGTACATGTTCGAAGGAAAGACGCTTACCCCGGTCTCCTGGTTGCCGAAGCCGGACATGACCGGTCTCACTCGATCACCGGTGCGGCACTGGTCAGGCACTTTTGGGGACAGAGCTGACCAATCAAGATCACTTGCTGCCGGGCCCCGGGCGAGTTGTCAGTGGCAGGTGCGAGGATGCCTGCAGAACTGGCCGATGTGCTCGCGCGGGGTGGGGGAATATTCCGCGCCCGGGGCAGAAGGGACCGCTGACGGCGATGCAGATCCGGCTGACCGTCGTAGACCCGCTGGGGCCGCCCGCGCAGCCGCGGGGCCGTGCCGCGAGTTGCGACGTGCTGGTCACCGCGCCGGCGGGTACCGCGCTGGCCGCGGTGGCGTCGGCGCTGGCCTCGGCGGTCTCCGCCGACCCGGCCGCGTCCCCGCCCGAGCGGAGCCGTGAGTCCGGCGCCCCGATCGTGCTCTACGCGGGCGTGGAGCGTCTGGACACCCAGCGCTGCACGCTCGGCGAGCCGCCGCTGACGGACGGCGCGGTGCTGTCCCTGGGCGCCCCCGCCGAGCCCGAGGCGCACCCCGAGCTGGACGACGCCCCGACGCAGCTCCATGTCGTCGCGGGCCCGGACGCGGGCGGGGTGCATCTCCTGCATGGCGGCCAGATCCACATCGGCCGCTCCGGCGACGCCGACGTCCCGCTCGACGACCCGGACGTCTCCCGGCTGCACTGCGCGGTGACCGTCGACCCCGGCGGCCGGGTCTCGGTCGCCGACCTGGGCTCGACGAACGGCACCACCCTGGCGGGCACGCGCGTGGGCACCCGCCCGGTGCGCTTCCCCCCGGGCGCGCTGCTGCGCATCGGCGAGTCCGCCCTGCGGCTGACCCCGTCCGGCGGCCCGGGAGCACGCGCCGGGACGACCCCCGACGGCGAGGGCCACGTGCGCGTGTCTCCCGGCACGCCCGCGGGCCCCCGCGCGCAGCCGCCCGTGGTGCCCGGCCAGGGCGCCGCCCCGAGCATCGAGCACCGCGCCGCCCACGACGGCGGGGACACCCACGCCGGCCGCTTCGGAGCGCTCGGCGAGGCCCTCGGGGACGAGGGCACCGAGGAATCGTTCTCCGCGCGTACGACGACCTCCCGCGTCCCCCTGGACGACGGCTCCGGCGAGCACGGCGGACGCAAGGGCACCCCTCTCCGGGGCACCGATGTGCCGCAGGGCGTGCGCAGGCGCGGCGGCATCGGCAAGTGGGCGCGACGCCTGACGGGCGGACGCGACGAATCGACGGCCGAGGGCGCCGAGCCGACGTACGAGGCCTCCTACGACGACGAGGAGGGCGCCGACGAGAGCGTGTCGCCCCCGCCCGTCGCCCTCCAGCAACCGGACACCTGGCCCGACCCGGCGGCCCTGCTGCTGACGGCCCTGGGCCCGGGCCCCCGCCTGTGGGAGCGCGCCCCCGGTCACCCCGAGGCGCTCACGGTGCGGCTCGGCACGGCGGACCGGACGACACCGGACGGCTCGGCGCTGCTGCCCGCGGTGCCGGTGACCTCCGGGCTGCGTGAGGTCGGCGCACTGGGCCTGGCCGGTCCGCGCGCACGGCTGGCGGGGCTTGCCCGCGCGGTGGTGGCCCAGCTGGCCGCGCTGCACTCGCCCGACGCCCTGGAGATCGTGCTGATCAGCACGGACCGGGCGCGTTCGATGGCCGAGCGCACCGCCGAGTGGTCCTGGCTCGGCTGGCTGCCGCATCTGCGCCCCGGGCACGGCCAGGACTGCCGCCTCCTGCTGGCCTACGACCGGGAACAGGCCACGGCCCGCACCGACGAGTTGCTGCGCCGCCTGGAGGACCACGCCATGGACACGCGCGGCGGCACGGGCCGGCCGGGCGTCGCCTCCGGCCGGCGCACTCCGGGCATCGGCGCGCAACGCGGCTCGGCGGAGGGGCAGTCGGGGATCTCCTCGTCCGCCTCCTCCCCGCACGCCTCGGCGGACGGCCGGCCGGGTGCCGCCGCCGCGCGGCACGCGGCCGACGGACACCCCCCGCGCGGCGCGTCCACCACGTACAGCACCACCGACGACGCCCACCACCACCGGTCCGGCGCACCCGACCCGTCGGACGTCACCCGGCAGCGCCCCTCCGACACCGAACCCGCCGACGCCTCCGACCCGGTGCGCGGCGCCGCCCACCGCCCGTCCTGGGCCCGCGCGGACGACGGTGACGGCCGGGCGGACGGTTTCATGGGGCCGTACACCGTGCTCGTGGTGGACGGTGACCCCGGTGGGGCCGATGTGCGCGAGGCGGTGGCGCGGCTCGCGCACGAGGGACCGCGGGCCGGTATCCACGTGGTGTGTCTCGCCGAGACGGAGTCGGCCTCGCCCACGTCGCCGGTGACGGAGACGTACGAGGCGGCGTGCACGGCGGCGCCGACGTTCCGGGAGTGCGGGGCGGTCGCCCTGCTCAGCGGCGATGTCGCCACGGCGCTACGGCTGTTGCGGGTCGCGCACGACGGTACGGCGGCGTCCCGGACCGGCCAGGAGGCGCCGCATCCCGGCCCCGTGGGCGAAGGCACCGTGGCCGCCGTGGACGCGGTCTCGCTCGCGTGGGCCGAGCGGTTCGCGCGGGCGCTGGCGCCGCTCAGGGCGGACGGCGCGACGGGTGAGCGGCACGCGCGCGTGTCGGCGCCGTTGCCCCAATCGGCGCGGCTGCTGGACGAGTTGGGGCTGGCCAGGGCCACCCCGGCGTCCCTGCTGGCGCGTTGGGCGGACGCGGGTGACGACAAGGACGCGCTCGGCGGGCGGGCCTGGGCGGTGCTCGGGGCCGGACCGCGCGGGCCGGTCAGCGCGGACCTCGCCGCCGAGGGACCGCATCTGCTGATCGAGGGCCCGCCGGGCAGCGGCCGTACGGAGTCGCTGCGGGCGGTGGTCGCCTCGCTCGCGGCGGCCGAGCGGCCCGACCGGCTGGGCATCGTGCTGATCGACGGCCGGGACAGTGTCGGCGCGAGCGGGGGTCACGGCGAGGGCCTGCGGGTCTGCACGGACGTACCGCATGTCACCACCCACCTCACAGCCAACGACCCTGTACGGATGCGGGAGTTCGCGCAGTCCCTGAGCGCGGAGCTGAAGCGGCGGGCCGAGTTGCTGGGCCGGATCGGGTTCGCCGAGTGGCACTCGCGGCACGAGGTGTCGGGCCGGATCGTCGCCCAGCGGGGCACGTCCGGTGCCGGGGATCTGGAGAGTCCGACGAGTTCGACGATCCGGCTGCGCCCGGCGGCGGCCCGTCAACAGACGGAGGCGGCACCGCCGTTGCCCCGTCTTGTGGTGGTCGTCGACGATCTGGACGCCCTGGTGAAGCCGCCGTTGGGCTCGCCCGGCCGTCCCGCCGCCGGTTCGGTGATACGCGCGCTGGAGGCGGTGGCCCGCGAGGGCGAGCGGCTCGGCGTGCATCTGGTGGCAGCCGCCGCGCTGGACGCCCGTACGGCCGAGGCGGAGCCCGCCCGGCACGCCACGCTTCGCGTCACCCTCGACGCGACGGCCCAGGGCCCGGACGAACCGGCGCCCGGCCGTGGTCGGTTGACCCTCCCGGACGGCCGGAGCACGCCCTTCCAGGGCGGTCGGGTGACGGGCCGTATCCCGCGCACGGCGACGCTCCGACCCACGGTCGTCCCGCTGGAGTGGCAGCGCATGGGCGACCCCCCGGCCCGCCGACCGGTCCGCGAACTGGGCAACGGGCCAACGGACTTGGCGCTCCTGGCCAGCGCGCTGGAGAGGGCGACGCGTTCGGTGTCGGCGGCGGAGGTCCCGTCACTCCTCTGATCGTTCACAGGTCGTCCACACAACCCCACGTCACGACCCAATCACGATCCCGTACTTGACAGCGGACGCCATCTTGCCGCGTTGAAGTACCGGGCGTAGACCAGTGCGCACGGAAGCGTTCGAGCGTTCGACGAGGAACGAAGAACGGGGCAGTGATGCGCAGCACGAGCAGCACCATCCGGACACGCACAACCGTACGCACAGCGGCAGTTGTCGCCGCGGGGGCACTGGCGCTCTCGCTCACCGCCTGTGGCGGCAGCGACAACAAGAGCGACAGCGGCAAGTCGAGCACCCCTTCGGAGAGCACCGGCACGGTGACCCTCCCCAAACTGAACGGCCAGAGCCTCGAAGTGGCCGCCGTGTGGACGGGTGCCGAGCAGAAGAACTTCAAGACGGTCCTCGCGGAGTTCGAGAAGCGCACGGGTGCCAAGGTCACCTTCGTGCCCGCCCAGGACCCGATCATCAACTTCCTCGGCTCGAAGATCGCGGGCGGCCAGCCGCCGGACATCGCGATGCTCCCGCAGCCCGGCGCGATCAAACAGGCTGTCGACAAGAAGTGGGCCAAGCCCCTCGGACCCGAAGCGCTCGCGGAGTTGCAGAAGAACTACTCGCAGGGCTGGCAGGACATCGGCAAGGTCGGCGGCAAGCAGTACGGCGTGTACTACAAGGCCGCCAACAAGTCGCTGATCTGGTACAACGCCAAGGTCTTCGAGAACGCGGGCGCCAAGGAGCCCAAGACCTGGCAGGAGTTGCTGACCACCGCGCAGACGGTCTACGACTCCGGGGTCACCCCCTTCTCGATCGCGGGCGCGGACGGCTGGCCGCTCACCGACTGGTTCGAGAACGTCTATCTGTCGCAGGCGGGCCCGGAGAAGTACGACGAACTCGCCCAGCACAAGATCAAGTGGACGGACCCCTCCGTGAAGGAGGCGCTGACCACGCTGGCGCAGATCTGGGGCAAGAAGGCGTACATCGCGGGCGGTCAGAGCGGCGCGCTGCAGACCGAGTTCCCCGCCTCGGTCACCCAGACCTTCACCGGCGGCGACCAGCCGAAGTCCGCGATGGTCTACGAGGGCGACTTCGTGCAGGTCAACATCGGTGAGACGAAGGCGAAGGTGGGCACCGACGCCAAGGTGTTCCCGTTCCCGACCGTGGGTTCCACCGCGCCCGTGGTCTCCGGCGGCGACGCGGCCGTCATCCTGAAGGACTCCAAGGCGGCCCAGGCGCTGGCGACTTTCCTCGCCTCGCCGGACGCGGCGACGATCCAGGCGAAGCTCGGCGGCTATCTCTCCCCCAACAAGAACGTGCCGGACTCGGCGTACCCGAACGCGGTGCAGCGGACGATCGCCAAGTCGCTGATCGCGGCCGGTGACGACTTCCGCTTCGACATGTCCGACCAGGCCCCGCAGTCCTTCGGCGGTACCCCGGGCAAGGGCGAGTGGAAGGACCTCCAGGACTTCCTGAAGAACCCGACCGACATCGCGGGCACGCAGGCGCAGTTGGAGAAGGACGCGGCGGCGGCGTACGCGAGCGGGAGCTGATCCGGCGATGGCATCGGCAGCGGCGGAGGCCCCCGGGGCCCCCGTCCCTCCCCGCGGTCGCAAGAGCGTGACCGGCACCCGCAGGACCGTTGCAGTGCTGTTCCTGCTGCCCGCCCTGGTGCTGCTCGGCGCGCTCGTGGTCTACCCGATCGGGTACTCGCTGGTCCGCAGCTTCGGCAACCAGGCCGGCGACGGTTTCGCCGGATTCGACAACTACAAGGCCCTGTTCACCGACGACGGCATCCGCACCGCCCTGAAGAACAACATCATCTGGGTGATCTTCGCGCCGACGGTCGCTACCGCCCTCGGCCTGATCTTCGCGGTGCTGACCGAACGGGTGCGCTGGGGAACGGCGTTCAAGCTGGTCGTCTTCATGCCGATGGCGATCTCGATGCTCGCCGCAGGCATCATCTTCCGGCTCGTCTACGACCAGGACCCGCACAAGGGTGTCGCCAACGCGGTCTGGGTCGGCATCCACGACACGTTCGTCTCGTCGTCGGCGTTCCCCAACGCCCACCCGGGCCGCGAGTCCCCGCTGAAGGCGGACCACGGCGGCTTCATCACCAGTACGACGGTCCACACCGGCCAGACCGTCGTCCTGCCGCTGGTCGGCGTCGCCCCCGACCAGATGCCCGACAGCGCGAAGAAGGCCGTAGCGGCCAAGCCGGAGCCGGGGAAGATCACCGGCACGACCTGGCAGGACTTCACCCGCGGCAAGGGTGTCGGCAAACTCGGTGCGGTCGACCCGTCCGAGCTCGGCTACGGCGGGATGCGGATCGAGGCGGTCAAGGACGGCAAGGTGGTCGCCTCGGCCAAGGCCGCGGGCGATGGCACCTTCACCCTGCCCGCCAAGGCCGACGGGGCTCAACTCCGGCTCCCGGCAAGCAACTTCAAGGCGCCGTACAACGGAGTGGAGTGGCTGGGCCCGTCGCTGGTGACGCCGGCCATCATCGGGTCGTACGTGTGGATGTGGGCCGGGTTCGCGATGGTGCTGATCGCGGCCGGACTCGCGGGTGTGCCACGGGAGTTGCTGGAGGCGGCACGGGTCGACGGCGCCAACGAGTGGCAGGTGTTCCGGCGGGTCACGGTGCCGCTCCTCGCACCGGTGCTCGCGGTCGTCGCCGTCACGCTGATGATCAATGTGCTGAAGATCTTCGACCTGGTCTTCATCATCGCCCCGGGCTCCTCGCAGGACGACGCCAACGTGCTCGCCCTGGAGCTGTACCGGAAGGGCTTCTCGGAGGACCAGCCGGGGATCGCCAGCGCGATCTCGGTGTTCCTGCTGCTCCTGGTCATCCCGGTGATGCTCTTCAATGTGCGCCGGCTGCGGCGGGAGGTGCGGCGATGACCACGGATGCCGGAACTCTGGGAAAGACAGGGCCTGTTGAGGTCGTCAAGGCACGGGAGTCGCTCGGCGGGCGGCTCGCGGCGGCGGCGAGCGGGGGGATCGTCCGCGTATTCCTGATCCTCGTCGGCCTGTTCTGGCTGGTGCCGACGATCGGACTGCTGCTGTCCTCGCTGCGCAGCCCGGAGGACATGAACGCGAGCGGCTGGTGGAAGGTCTTCAGCCAGCCGTCCCAACTCACCTTCCACAGCTACAAGACACTCCTGGAGAACAGCGACATCACCAACTCGCTGTGGAACACCGTCCTGATCACCGTCCCGGCGACGGTCCTCGTCGTGGTGATCGGCGCGCTCGCGGGCTACGCCTTCGCGTGGATGGAGTTCCCGGGCCGTGACTGGTGGTTCCTGGGCGTGGTCAGCCTGTTGGTCGTGCCGGTGCAGGTGGCGCTGATCCCGATCGCCGAACTCTTCGGCAAGATCGGCCTGTTCGGGACCATCTTCGGGGTGATCCTTTTCCATGTGGGGTACGGGCTGCCGTTCGCGGTGTTCCTGCTGCGGAACTTCTTCGCGGAGATCCCGCGCGAGTTGCTGGAAGCGGCCCGGCTGGACGGCGCGGGTGAACTCCGGCTGTTCGCGCGGGTCGTGATGCCGCTCGGCGGGCCCGCCATCGCGAGCCTGGGCATCTTCCAGTTCCTGTGGGTGTGGAACGACATGCTGGTCGCGCTGGTCTTCACCAAGTCCAGCACGCAGCCGATCACGGTCGCACTGCAGACCCAGGTACGCCAGTTCGGCAACAACATCGACGTGCTGGCGCCCGGTGCGTTCATCTCCATGGTGATCCCGCTGGCCGTGTTCTTCGCGTTCCAGCGGCAGTTCGTGTCCGGCGTGATGGCGGGCGCGGTCAAATAGCTATAAACCGCACATAGTTCAAGGGGCGGGCCGTCACCGGCCCGCCCCTTCGCGTTCACCGTGCGTCCCCCGTATGCCGTACGCGGCGTAACCAAGTCACTCCATCGGCCGTTCCCGGGCAGAACGCCCGCGCCGACCGACCCATGGATGTCCCTTGCCCAGGTTCAGTGTCATTGTCCCCGCGTACAAGGTCCAGGCGTACCTGCACGAATGCCTGGAATCGGTGCTCTCCCAGTCGTATCCCGATCTTGAGCTGATCGCGGTCGACGACTGCTCGCCGGACGCCTGCGGCGCGATCATCGACGAGTTCGCGGCCCGCGACGCCCGCGTACGCGCCGTCCACCTCCCCGAGAACCAGGGTCTCGGCCGCGCCCGCAACGCCGGCCTGGAGGAGGCGACCGGCGACTATCTGCTCTTCCTCGACAGCGACGACACGCTCACGCCCGACGCGCTGCGCTCGATCGCGGACCGCGTCAAGGAGACCGGCGAGCCGGACGTCCTGGTCTTCGACTACGCCCGCACCTTCTGGTCGGGGGAGGCCCAACGCAACAAGACCGCCGCCCAGTTGACCGAACAGGGCCCGGCCCCCTTCCGGCTGGAGGACCGTCCCGGGCTCCTCCGGGTCATCATGGTCGCCTGGAACAAGGCGTACCGGCGGGAGTTCGTCGAGCGCGAGGGTTTCGCCTTCCCGCCCGGCTACTACGAGGACACCCCGTGGACCTACCCGGTCCTGATGGCCGCGGAGACGATCGCGACCCTCGACCGGGTCTGCGTCCACTACCGCCAGCGCCGCCAGGGCAACATCCTCGGCACCACCAGCCGTCAGCACTTCGACGTCTTCGACCAGTACGACCGGGTCTTCGCGTTCGTCGACGCGCGCCCCGAACTCGCCCAGTGGCGGCCGGTGTTGTTCCGCCGCATGGTCGACCACCTCGCGACGGTCTTCACCAAGCCGGACCGGCTGCCGCGCGGCACCCGCGCCGAGTTCCTGCGCAAGGCCCGCGCCCACTACCGCCGTTACCGCATCCCCGGCACCTCGGTCCCGCTGCGCACCCGGATGCGGCACACGTTCGTGCACTTCGGCGTGCACCGCACGTTCCGGGCCGTGCAGAAGGCGATGAGCTGGCGGCGCCGCGCGGTCAAGCTCACCGCCAAACTCCTGCGCAACCTCAGAGCGGCGGTCCTCCAGCTCCACTACCGCGTCCAACTCCGGCTCCCGCTCAGGGATCGCGCGGTGTTCGCCGCCTACTGGGGGCGCGGCCACAGCTGCAACCCGGGCGCGCTGGAGACCGCGTTCCGCACCCACGCCCCGCACATCCGCACGGCGTGGATCGCCCGCCCCGAGCACCACCACACGATCCCGGCCGCCACCCGCAGGCTGCGCCCGAACACGGTCTCCTACTGGACGGCGCTGGCCCGCTCCAAGTACCTGGTGAACAACGTCAACTTCGACCGCAGGCTGGTCAAGCGCCCCGGCCAGGTGCTGATCCAGACCCAACACGGCACCCCCCTCAAGCACATGGGCCTCGACCTCCAGGAACGCCCGGCCGCAGCAAGGGACATGGACTTCGGCGAACTCCTCAAGGGCGTCGACAAGTGGGACCACGTCCTGTCCCCCAACCGCCACACCACCCTGACCTGGGAGCGGGTCTACCCCGGCAGCTACACCACACTCGCCTACGGCTATCCCCGCAACGACGTGTTCCAGCAGGCGACTTCGGCCGACGTGCACCGCCTGCGCGAGTCGCTCGGCATCCCGCAGGACGCGATCGCGCTCCTCTACGCGCCGACCCACCGTGACTACCGCCGCGTCCAGCGCGCCCACCTCGACCTCGACCGCGTGCTGCGCCGCCTCGGCCCGCGCTTCGTCGTGCTGGCCCGCGCCCACTACTGGCACGAGGGCCCGCTCGCGGCCACCGCGTCCGGCCGGATCATCGACGTCACCGACCACCCCAGCGTCGAATCGCTCTGCCTGGCCTCGGACGCGCTGGTCACCGACTACTCGTCCCTGATGTTCGACTACGCCAACCTCGACCGCCCGATCGTCATCCACGCCGACGACTGGGAGGCCTACGAGGCGGCCCGCGGCACCTACTTCGACCTGCGCGCCTTCCCGCCGGGCGCGGTCGCGCGCAGCGAGGACGAACTGATCGACATCTTCGCGACCGACCACTGGCGCGGCTCCCGCTCGGCCCAGCTGCGCGCCGCGTTCCGCGAGCGCTTCTGCCCCTACGACGACGGCCGCGCCGCCGAACGGGTGGTACGCCACGTGGTGTTGGGCGAAACCGACCTCCCGCCGGTCGTCCCGCTCGCCGACCGCCACCCGGTCCCGTCCGCCGCCGCGAGCCTCACACGCTCCCCGCTCGCCACCGTGCCGCAGCCCACGACGTCCCAGCCCGTCACCGACCGCCTCTGAACGCCGTTCCCACACAGGGGAGTTCGCATGCCATCAAGCCCCTCGCGGCCGACACCGACCCGGCCGTCGACGTGGCGTCCGACCGGGCGCCCCGGCCGCGCGCACTGACCCGGAACCTCCCCTCCGGCCCACTGGAGAAAGAACAGAATGCCCCGCTTCAGCATCATCGTCCCGTCCCACGGGGTCGCCGGCCGGCTCTCCCAGGCCCTGGACTCGGTCCTCGCGCAGTCCTACGGCGACTTCGAGCTGATCCCGGTCTGCGACGCCCCCGGCTCCCCGGCCGACGACGTCGCCTCCGCTCACGCCGGGCGGGACTCCCGGGTGGCCCCGGTGCACTCACCGCCGTCCGCCGGTCTGAGCGAGGCACGCAACACCGGGCTGCGGGCGGCGACCGGCGCCCACGTCCTGTTCCTGGACGGCGACGACACCCTCGCCCCGGGCGCACTGGCCGCGCTGGACGCCCGGCTGACGGAGACGGGGGATGCCACAGACGTCGACGTCCTGTATTTCGAGCACGAGCGGACCCCGTGGTGGGAGGGCGAGCCCACCAACCCGGCCGCCCCGCTGCTGGCGAAGACCCCGGCCGGCGCCTTCTCCCCGTCCCAGGCACCGCAGTTGACGGGCGTTCAGCTCCCGGCCTGGAGCGCGGCCTACCGCCGCGCCTTCCTCACTGACCACCAACTCACCTTTCCTGAGGGCCCGTTCACCGACCTCGGCTGGGGCGGCCTGGTCACCGTCGCCGCCGAGCGGATCGCGGTGCTGCGCTCGGTGGTCGTACGGCATCTGCTGCGGCGGCAGGGCAGCCGGCTCAACCTGCCGGGCGCGCACCACCACCAACTCCTCGACCAGGTCGACCTGGTGCTGACGCGTGCGGCCAAGAGCGAGCTGTCCGCCGCCCTGTTCGAGCAGCTCTTCGCGGTGGTGCTGAAGACGGCCTCCCGGCCGGAACGCCTCACGTCCGGGCACCGCGCCTTCTTCCGCCGGGCGGGACGGCTGTACCGCGCACACCGGCCCGCCGGCTTCCGCGCGCCGGGCGGGAGCGTGGGCGTGCAGCACCGGCTGCTGGCGTCGGGGGCGTACTCGGCGTTCCGGGCACTGCGCGGCGCCAACCGCTCGGCCTCGGAAGCGGCGGAGCGGGTCCCGCGCCCCCGGATGCTCCGCACCCGCCTGCGCTACGCCCTCGATCTGCGCCGCCCGCTCGACCCCAACTTGGCTGTCTACTGCGCCTATTGGGGCCGGGGCTACGCGTGCAGCCCGGCCGCGATCCACGCCAAGGCCGCTGAACTCGCCCCGCACATCCGCTCGGTGTTCCTGGTGGAGCCGGACGCGGTGGACGCCGTACCGAAGGGCGTCGAGCACGCCGTCATCGGCAGCCGAAAGTACTGGCAGGTGCTGGCCCGGGCCAAGTACCTGGTGAACAACGCCAACTTCGCCGAAGGCGTCGTCAAACGGCGCGGCAGCGTGCACGTCCAGACGCAGCACGGGACCCCGCTGAAGAAGATGGGCGTCGACCAGTCGACGTATCCGGTGGTGGCCGCGGCGACCGGCAGCTTCGCCAAGTTGCTGGGCCGGGTGGACCGTTGGGACTACAACATCTCCTCCAACCGCCACTCCACCCAGATGTGGGAGCGCGCCTTCCCGGGCTCGTACGAGGCGTTGGAGTACGGCTATCCGCGCAACGACGTCTACTACTCGGCGACCGCCGACGAAGTGGCGCGTGTGCGGCGGGAGTTGGGCGTACCGGAGGACAAGACGGCCGTCCTGTACGCGCCCACCCACCGCGACTACCAGACCGGCTTCGACACCGGCCTCGACCTGGAGGCCTTCTGCGCGGCGGCCGGCGAGGACGTCGTCGTGCTGCTGCGCGCCCACTACTTCTACGACCAGGGCCGGGCGAAGAGCAGCGGCCGGATCATCGACGTGACCGGGCACCGCTCCTCCGAGGACGTGTGCCTGGCCGCCGACGCGCTGGTCACGGACTACTCGTCGATCATGTTCGACTACGCCAACCTCGACCGGCCGATCGTCGTGTACGCCGACGACTGGTACGTCTACCGGGAGACCCGGGGCGTCTACTTCGACCTCATGGAGGCCCCGCCCGGCCCGGTCGCGCGGACGCCCGAGGAGCTGGCCCAGGTGTTCCGCGACGGCTCGTACGCGGGGGCGGAGTCCAAGGCCCTGCGGGCCGAATTCCGGTCCCGTTTCTGCGAGTTCGACGACGGGCTGGCCGCCGAACGGGTCGTACGCCGGGTGTTCCTCGGTGAGCCGCCGGAGGCGGTCCCGCCCGTGCTCCCGCTCGCGGAGCGCGTCCCGGCCCCCGCCGCCACCCTCGTAAGGAGCTGAACCCGAAGTGCCCCGCTTCAGCGTCATCGTCCCCGTCTTCAAGGTGCAGGGCTTTCTGCGCGAGTGCCTCGACTCGGTTCTGGAGCAGTCCTACCGGGACATCGAGGTGATCGCCGTGAACGACTGCTCGCCGGACGGCTGCGGCGCGATCCTCGACGAGTACGCGGCCCGCGACCCGCGCGTGCAGGTGCTGCACCTGCCGGAGAACGTCGGCCTGGGCCGCGCCCGCAACGCCGGAATGCCCCTGGCCACCGGTGACTTCCTGTTCTTCCTCGACAGCGACGACACCCTCACTCCGGGCGCCCTGCGCGCGATGGCCGACCGGCTCGACGCGAGCGGCGACCCGGACGTCCTGGTCTTCGACTACGCGCGCACCTACTGGTGGGGCGGCACCCGGCGCAACGTCCTCGCGCACGTCCTGACCGAGGTCGACGACACCTTCACGGTCGCCGAACACCCGGAGATCCTCGACCTGTTGATGGTCGTGTGGAACAAGGTGTACCGCCGGGAGTTCGTACACAAGCACACCTTCGAGTTCCCGCCGGGCTACTACGAGGACACGCCCTGGACGTTCCCGGTGCTGCTCAGCGCCGAGCGGATCGCCACCCTCGACCGGATCTGCCTGAACTACCGGCAGCGGCGGCAGGGCAACATCCTGTCCACCACCAGCCGCAAGCACTTCGACATCCACGACCAGTACGAGCGGGTCTTCGCGTTCGTCGACTCCCGCCCTGAGCTGGCGAGTTGGCGCCCCTACCTGCACCGCAAGATGGGCGAGCACTGTCTCGACATCCTCGGCAAGCCGGACCGCCTGCCCCCGTCCGACAAGGCCGAGTTCTTCCGCCGTACGGCCGAGCTGTTCGCCAAGCACAAGCCGGCGGGCGGGACCGTGGACGCGGAAGTCCGTGTCCTGGAGGGCAGTTACGCGCTGTACCGGGTCAGGCGGCAGGCGGGGCGGGCCGCGCGGCAGCTCGAACGGCGGGCGCTGCAAGCGCGCAAATCAGCGGCCGGGCGGGTCAAGGGCGGCTGGGGCGCGCTGCACGCCCGCCGGTCGCTCGACCCCAACCTCGTTGTGTACTCGGCCTTTTCGCACCGCGGGGTCCTCGGTGACCCGGCCGCCGTGTACTACAAGGCGAAGGAGATCGCCCCGCACCTGCGGGGCGTGTGGGTCGTGCAGGACGCGGAACAGGCCGCATCGCTGCCGCCGGGCGTCGATCACGTCCTCCTCAACACCCTGCGGTACCGCCAGGTCACCGCGCGCGCCAAGTGCTTCGTCAACAACGTCAACTGGCCCGGCACCCTCACCAAGCGCCCCGGCAGCGTCCACATCCACACCCACCAGGGCACCCCGCTCAAGTACATGGCGGCCGACCTGCTGGACAAGCCCGGCGCCCGCTACGGCGTCGACGTGCCGCAGATGCTGCGCCGCGCCGACCGCTGGGACCACAGCCTGGTCGCCAACCGGCACTCGGAACTGGTGTGGGAGCGGGCGTATCCCTGCCACTTCGCGTCGGCACGGACGGGCAGCCCCCGCAACGACGTCCTCGTCGGAGCAACACCGGCGGCGGGGACGGCGGTTCGGGAACGGCTCGGCATCCCCATCGACCACACCGTCGTGCTGTACGCGCCGACTCGCCGCGAGTACAGCAGGAGCGGGCACGTCGACCGCCTCGACCTGGCCCGGTTCGCGGAGGATCTCGGCCCGGACCACACCCTCGTCGTACGCCTCCACCCCACCCTCGCGACCGGTCCCGCGCGCGGTCTCGGCCTCGCGGATCTGCACCGGCGCGGGGTGCTGGTCGACGCGACCGACGAACCGTCCGTCGAGGACGTCATGCTGGCCTCCGACGCGCTGGTCACCGACTACTCGGCCCTGATGTTCGACTACGCCAACCTCGACCGGCCGATCGTCCTCCACGCCGACGACCGGGAGGCCTACGCGGCCAGCCGGGGCACCTACTTCGACGTCACCGCCGCGCCACCGGGCCATGTGTCCGGTTCCTACCGGGAGTTGGCGTGGCTGTTCGCTTCCGGTGCCTGGCGGGACGGGGACTCGACGCGACTGCGGGCCGAATTCCGGTCGCGCTACTGCGAGTTCGACGACGGGAACGCCGCCGAGAGGGTCGTACGGACACTGCTGCTGGGTGAGGACGACTGGCAGCCGTCGGCCGGATCCGCCGCACGGGTCCCCTCTCCCGCCGCCGGTCACGACCAGTTGGCGTCCTCATGAGGCCCCGCACCTGGGTGCTGGTGCTGGCCGCCGTGTTCGCGGTGCTCCAACTCGCCAATGTCACCGGCCGGGACACCCCCGACACCAAGAACTACCTGTCGTACGCGCTGAGTCTGCGCGGTGAGAGCAAGCGCGAGGCGGCGACCGTCACCATCGACTCCTACTGTGCGAGCCAGGGGGACACCGCGCGGCGCGACCAGAGCGTGAACGTGCTGAACTTCCACGGCAAGGACCCGGCCTCGCGGGTCGCGAAGAAGTGCCGGGCCGCCCAGTGGCGGGTGGTGGACGCGCAGGTGCGGGCCGGGAACAGCGGCGGGTTCATCACGCCGTTCATGCCCGAGCGGTTCATGCGGATCTTCGAAGTGCGGCCCGGATACCCGGTGTTCCTGGTCCCGTTCGTCACGCTGCTCGGGCCGGTGTGGGGGCTGTGGACGTCGAGTGTCGTCCTCACGATCGCGGGCGGGATCCTCGTGTTCCTGATCCTGCGCACGCTGTCCGTGTCGGTGCCGCTCGCGCTGACCGGGCAGGCCCTCTACTACGTCCTGCCGTGCGGGACGACCGCGATGCGCCCCATGACCGAGGGTCTGATGATGGCTCTGACGCTGGCTGCGGTGTGGGGTTGCGCGCTGGTGTCGACGGGGCGCCGTACCCGTGCCGCACTCGCCCTCGTCGGCGGTTCCCTGCTGCTCCTCTTCACGGTCAAGCACTCGCAGGCCCTGTTCCTCGGGCTGTGCCTGGCCGGTGCGGGCGCCTTGATCGCCGTACGACAGCGGCGGCGGGAGTGGGCGGTGGTCGCGGCACTCGGCGCGGCGGCGGCCGTAGGAACTCTGCTGTTGGCGGGGCTGCTGCACTACCCGTCGCAGACCGACAGCCTTCAGGACCTGCTGACCGATCACTACGCGCGTCCCGACCGGGCCCGGCTGTGGCCGGAATTCCTGCATCTGGAGGCGAACTTCTGGCTGGAGTGGACGCGGCAGCAGTTGTGGCAGCCGGTGCTCGTGGCGGCGCTGGGCGCCGGTGCGTGGGGTGCGCTGCGGCGGCCGGTGTTCGGGGTGTTCCTGATCGGGGCCGCGTTCACCGGGATCCTCACGCAGGCCGCGCACCCCGACATCAGTGTGTGGGGCGGGCGGTTGATCGTGCTGGTGTGGCTGTTGCCCGTGGTGGGCGTGCCGTTGCTGCTGGAGAGCGTGGTGCGGGGGAAGGCGGTCGTCGCGGTGCCGATGCAGGCACACGGGCAAGAGGCTCAGCCGGTGCGGTGACGCGGTCGACCCCGGCGACGAGGTGATCAGCGCTCGTCGCCGGGGTCGTAGAGGCGTCGTACTCGATGTGACTACTCGATGACGAGGTCGACCTCGATGTTGCCGCGGGTGGCGTTCGAGTAGGGGCAGACCTGGTGGGCGGTCTCGACCAGCTTGCGGCCGGTCGCCTCGTCCACGGTGTCGGGGAGCTCGACGCGCAGCGTCACCTTGAGGCCGAAGCCCTCGCCCTGCTTGCCTATGCCGACCTCGGCGGTCACGGCCGCGTCGGTGACGTCGACCTTCGCCTGCCGGCCGACGAGGCCGAGGGCGCTGCCGAAACAGGCGGCGTAACCGGCGGCGAACAGCTGCTCAGGGTTGGTGCCCTGGCCGTTGCCGCCCATTTCGACCGGAATGCCGAGCTGAAGGTCGATCTTGCCGTCGTTGCTGACCGCGCGGCCGTCACGGCCGTGGGTGGCGGTGGCTACGGCGGTGTAGATCGCGTCCATTGGAAACCATCCCTCTCGGAAGTCTTGGTGGGGGTGGCCGGCCCGGGTGTCCGGACCGCCTCACGACGGCAAGTAGAGCACACAATTCAATTGCACACAACTAAATGGCCCACTAGCGCTATCCTGGAACCATGACCACCACTCCCGCCGACACCCCGACCAGCGACTGGCTCCGCCTGGACCAGCAGATCTGCTTCTCCCTGAACGCCGCGTCACGCGCCTTCGGCGGCGTCTACCGCGTGCTGCTCAAGGACCTCGGGCTCACCTACCCGCAGTACCTGGTGATGCTGGTGCTGTGGGAGCACGGCGAACTGCCCGTCAAGAAGCTCGGCGAACACCTGCGGCTCGACTCCGGCACCCTGTCCCCGCTGCTCAAGCGGCTGGAGACGGCCGGTCTGGTACGACGTGAGCGCAGCGCCCGCGACGAGCGCTCGGTGGAGGTACGGCTCACGGACGAGGGCGTCGCCCTGCGCGAACGCGCCCTCGACGTACCGCGCCGCATCCTCGGCGCGACCGGCTTCGACATCGACGAGATCCGCGCACTGCGGACACGACTCGACGAACTCACCGGCGCGCTGGACTCGGCGGCGCTGGAGCAGGCATGACCGTGGGTTCCGGAGCAGGCATGACCAGGTGCCGCGGAGGCATTCGGCGGATGTAGAGAGCGAGCTTCACGCGTCCGCTCACATACTGCCGCCGACGCGCGAACTCCCCGTCCACGACGTCGAGTTTGACCCGGTCGGCCGGGTCGCCGGGCACCCAGCGGGACGGCAGCAGATTCGACTGCGCGACAATCCACACCCGGTCCGCACCGGCGAGCCGTGCCCGCAACTCCCCCGGCGCCACCTCCCGCCCGCTCAGCGTCCCGGACCTCGCCCCCGACTCCGCCAGCGCCAGGTCCCGCGCCCCGGCGAACGGGCCCGGATACGCCAACGCCGTCACCCGCCAGAACGACGGCAGGAACAGCACGGGGTCGCCGGGCCGCAGCTCACGGCCCGCCAGCGCGGACACGACGGCGAGGTTCTCGGGGCGGTGGGCCGCCAGGCGGTCGTTGCGGTATGCGGGGAGGCCGTGGAGGAAGGGGACGGCTACAGCCAACACGCCGGCCAGGGTGGCGAGGCGAGCTCGGGCGCGGGTGCGGTGGGGTGGGCGGCGGGCGTCCGGCCGTGCTGGGTGCGGTGGGCGGCTTTCGACTCCGGCTCCGACTCCGGCTCCGGCTCCGGCTCCGGCTCCGGCTCCGGCTCCGGACATACGGTCGAGTGGTGAGTGGTGACCACCCGGGACCAAGGCGCCGACCAACTGGGGGCGAGGTTCGACCACAGCCATTCGGCCCGCCTCATGGGCGACTTCCGGACGCAGGAGACCACCCAGCCACGGCCGACCCACCATCCCCACCAGCCAGTCCGCCCCCGCCGCCACCAACAACGGCGCCCCCGCCAGCGCGTACAGCACATACCGCTCGTGGAACAGCGGCCGGAACTGCGACACCGTCAGCAGCAGCACCGGCGGCACCACCAGCAACGGCAGCGCGACCGACGCGAGCCGTCCCGCGCCGAGTCCCAGCAGGATCAGCAGGACCGAGGTCCAGAAGACGACTCCGGTCGGCGTGACGGAGAGAAAACCGCGGGCCAGCCGCTCGGTCGTGTCCCAGTCGGGCACCCGCAGCCACGCCACCTGCCCCGACTGCCGCTGGGACACCCACGCCAACGGCAGCAGAACCCCCACCGCCGCGCCCGCAGCACGCCCCCAGCCGGCCCACACCGCCCTGGGCACTCGCGCCGCCGCCAGCGTCAACGCGTGCGCGCAGAGCACCAGTACGGCGAACTCGTGCAGCAGAAAGGTCACGGCGAGGACAGTGCCGTACGGCCACCACGAGCGCCCTTCCAGCGTTCGCACGAGGAGCAGCGTCGCCCCGGTGACCCCGGCCGCGACGAGGGCGTACGACCGGCCCTCCTGCGCGTAGTGGCCGATCAGGGGGGTGATCGCGTAGAGCAGACCGGCCCAGAGGCCGACGCGGGGGCGGGCCAGCCGTACGCCGAGGGCCGCGACCAGGCCCGCCGTCGCCGCCGCGCCGCACACCGACGGCAGGCGCAGGGCCACCTCGCCGGGGTGGACGGCGAGGACGGCGTGCAGGAGCAGGTAGTACAGGCCGTGCACCGCGTCCACGCCGTGCAGCAGCCGCCAGATCTGCGGCACCGTGCGCCGCCCCACCAGGAACGTGACGCCCTCGTCGCCCCACATGCCGCCGCGGTCGAGACCCCACAGCCCCAGCGCGAGCATGACGACCACCGGCACGACGACGGCCACGGCCTCCGGACGGGCCCACCGCATGTGCCACAGTCGCCACACGGGTCGCCTCCGCCACACCGGTCGCGTCGGCCGTCTGCGCTCGTCCTCGTCCTGGCTCTCCACGTGGCCGATTTTGTACTGTAAGCGAGCTCTTACCAACGATTGACGGTGTATTAGCATTCATGCGGCATTAACCCGGCTTACGATCCGCCATGATGAATGCCGTCCGCAGACACCGCCTCCTCGCCCTCACGCTCGCCTGGCTCGCCACCCGCGCCGGAATGCTGCTGCTCCTCGCGCACAACGGCCTGCCCCTGCTCGGCCGGGGCGCGGTCGCCCGGGAGGTGTGGCGCCTCTACTACCACTGGTACGGGGTGCTGTCGCAGGGCGCGTTCCCGGCCCACGACCACCTGTGGCAGTACCCGCCGGGCGCGGGACCGGTGCTGCTGGCCCCGGCGCTGCTGCCGGACCTGACGTACTTCCAGGCGTTCGTCGCCCTCACCCTCGCCACCGACGCGCTGATCACCGTGGTGCTGGCCCGCGCGGGCACCCGCCGCGGCCACAGCCTGCGCGGCGCCGCCTACTGGATCGTCTGCCTCCCCCTCCTCCTGGACATGCCGCTCGTCCGCTACGACGTGCAGGTCACCGCGTTCGCCGTCATCTCCCTGGTGACGTTGTCGCGCTCCACGCGTGCGTGCGGCGCGTTCGCGGCACTGGGCGCGCTGGTGAAGGTGTGGCCGGCGCTGGTGCTGCTGGGGGTGCCGAGGGGGCGGGCGACGCGGTCGGTGTGGTCGTGGGCGGTGGGGGCGGGGGTCTTGTCGCTCACGATGCTCGTAGCCTTGTTCAACAATCCTCTCGCCTTCTTGCGCCAACAGGGCGGCAGAGGCGTACAGATCGAGTCACTGGGCGGCACGGCCCTCGGCCTGGCGACCCACCTCGGCTGGCCGGGCCGGGCGCGCTACCAGTACGGCGCGATGGAGTTCACGGGACCGCACGTCTCCGCCGTCGCCGACGCCTCCCTCGCGCTCACGGCGGTCGCCTTCGGGTTCCTGCTGCTGTGGCGGATCCGGGCCCGCCGCTGGACCGACGCGACCCCCTACGACGCCGCGCTGAGCGCCGTCCTGCTGTTCACCGTGACCAGCCGGGTGATCAGCCCCCAGTACATGATCTGGCTGCTCGGCCTGGCCGCCGTCTGCCTGACCTCCCGGCACACCGCGCAGCGCCCGGTGGCCGCGCTGATCGTGGCGGCGACCGTGATCAGCGCCGTCGAGTTCCCCGGCCTGTACGGCGATGTCATCCGCAGCACGTGGACGGGCTGCGCCCTGATGGTCGCGCGCAACGGTCTGCTGGGCGCCGCGGCCGTGCTCTCCTTCGTCCGGCTGTGGCGGTCGTCGAGGCCGGTTCCGGCGACGCCGCACGCGCGCGTGCGGCCCTCCGGTCCGCACGGGGAGTCCCAGCAGTTGACCGCGGCACACTCCGGCGCCTGATTGACTGAGGCCCGGGGAGCGTGAGGGACGCGCCACCACGGATCGAGTGACATCCAGTGACGGAGGGGACTGCCGCACATGACCTGGCTGATCACCGGCGGAGCCGGCTACATCGGGGCGCACGTCGTGAGGGCGATGACCGAGGCGGGCGAACAGGTGGTCGTCTACGACGACCTGTCCACCGGCATCGCCGCACGCGTGCCCGACGGTGTGCCCGTGGTGCTGGGTTCGACCCTGGACGCCGAACTCGTGGCCCGCACCCTCGCCGACCAGGACGTCACCGGAGTCGTCCACCTGGCGGCGAAGAAGCAGATCGGCGAGTCGGTCGACCAGCCGCTGCGCTACTACCGGGAGAACGTCGAGGGCCTGCGCGTCCTCCTGGAGGCGGTGACCACGGCCGGCGTCCCGTCCTTCGTGTTCTCGTCCTCGGCGGCCGTCTACGGCATGCCGGACGTGGAGCTGGTCACCGAGGAGACGCCGTGCGTGCCCATGTCTCCGTACGGCGAGACGAAGCTGGCGGGTGAGTGGCTGGTCCGCGCCACGGGCCGCGCGACCGGCCTGTCCACGGCCTCCCTGCGCTACTTCAACGTGGCCGGGGCCGCCGCCCCCGAACTCGCCGACGTCGGCGTCTACAACCTCGTCCCCATGGTCTTCGAGAAGCTGACCGAGGACCTGCCCCCGCGCATCTTCGGCGACGACTACGCCACCCCGGACGGCACCACCGTCCGCGACTACATCCACGTGGTGGACCTCGCCGAGGCCCACGTCGCCGCGGCCCGCGCCCTCCAGGCCTCGCCCGGCCGCTCCCTCACCCTCAACATCGGCCGCGGGGAAGGCGTTTCGGTCCGCGAGATGATCGACCTCATCAACGCGATCACCGGCTACGACCGTCCCCCGACCGTCCACCCGCGCCGCCCCGGCGACCCGGCCCGCGTCGTCGCCTCCGCCGACCGCATCACCACCGAACTGGGCTGGAAGGCCAAGCACGACGTCCAGGACATGATCGCGTCGGCGTGGGAGGGGTGGGTGCGGTTGCATCCGGGGGCCGCGCGGGCCTGATGGACAGTCGCTCCAGGACGGAACGCGCCGTGGGCGCCGTCCTCGGCTCCGCCGTCGGCGACGCGCTCGGCGCACCCTTCGAGTTCGGTCCCGAAGGCGCCTTCTCCGCCCGGTTTCCGGCACCCGGCGACGGCGGTGAGATGTGCGGGGGCGGCGGCTGGGACCCGGGCGAGGCCACCGACGACACACAGATGGCCGTACTCGTCGCGGAGTCGCTGCTGGAGTGCGACGGACTCCAACTCCCGGACATGTTCCGGCGGTTCCGGGTGTGGGCAGCCGCCGACCCGAAGGACATCGGCCTGCAGACCGAGGCCGTGCTGAGCAGCGGCGACCCCTGGGACCTGGCCGCCGCGCTGCACTTCCAGACCAGCCAACGGGGCGCCGGGAACGGCGCGTTGATGCGCGCCGCCCCGTCGGCCGTCCACTTCTCGCGCGCGGGCCGCGACGCCACGATGGACGCCGCCCGCCGCATCTCCGCCCTCACCCACGGAGACCGCGCGGCCTGGGAAGGCACCGCCGTATTCCACGAGTTGGTGCGCGTCGCACTGGAGGGCCGCGACCCGCTCGACGCCGTCGAGGAGACCCTCGGGTACGTCCACCCCGGACACCGGGAGCGGTACGCCGTCGTCCTCTCCCCCGACTGGCACCCCGACCGGGCGACGGAGTTCAACGGCGCCGTCTGGCCCTGCCTCGGCTCCGCCGTCTGGGCCTTGCGTACGACTTCCTCGTACGAGGACGCCGTGCGCGCCGCGATCGACCTCGGCGGCGACACGGACACCGTCGCCGCCGTGACGGGCGGGCTCGCCGGGGCGGTGTACGGGAGCGCGGCGATCCCCGAGCACTGGACCGAGGCCCTGCACGTGCCACTGCCGGGGTTCGGCGGGCGGGTGCTGCGGGCGCACGAACTCCGGGGACTGGCACGGCGGTTGGACCGGCGGGGAGACTGACTCGCCGGGGCGGGGCGGGGGGTGGGGGGTGCGGGGTGCGGCGGAGCCCTACAGCGCCTTGAGGCCCTCCGTGGTGGCCCGGGCGAGCGCCCCCAGGTATCCCTTCGGCAGCTTCGGGCTGCGGATCACCACGGCACGCCAGTACAGGGGGCCGGAGATGAGATCCAGCGCCAGGTCCTCGTCCATGCCGGGGCGGATCTCACCACGGTGTTCCGCCGCCGCGAGGATCTTGCTGGCCACACCCTCCTGGCCCTCGCGCAACGCCTTCTGCATCGCGTCGGCGATCTCCGGATTCCGGGCCGCCTCGGCCTGCAGGTCCGGGATGATCTGCGAGGCCACCGGGTGGCGCAGGGCCCGTGACGTCACCTCGTACAGCATCCGGAGGTCACCCTCCAGCGAACCGGTGTCCGGCGTCGGCAACCCCATCACCGCAATCGCCGACACTACGTCGAGCACCAGGTGCAGCTTCGAACGCCAGCGGCGGTACACCGCCGTCTTGCCCACGCCCGCGCGACGCGCGATCCCCTCGATCGACATCCGGGCATACCCGACCGCCGCCAACTCCTCGAAGACCGCCGCCCGAATGGCTTCGGTCACATCCTCGCGGAGTACGGCCGCCCCGGCGGGGGTTCGGCGGCGCTGACGTGTCTTGGGCTCGTCGGCGTTCGTCGTCATAGCTCAAGCATAGGGGCGTTGCGACGAAACGGTTGCGTTCCGACGCGGGTGGGGCGCGTCGCGACGAAACGGACTCGTCGCAACGGGGGGCTGCCGTCGGCCGCCGGTTGCGGGGCGGGCCGGCCACGGCGGGGCAGGTGCGCGGGCGGAGGCGGAGGCGTTGCGACGCTACCGGCCCGTCGTGGGGACGGAGCCGTCCCGCCGTCGTGACGCACCCGTTCCGTCGACACGACGAACCCGACCCGTCCCCCGGACGCCACCGGCCCGTCCCCACGGCACGCCCGTCCCGCCCCAACACCAGAGCGTATCGACGCAACGGCCCCGTCCCGACGCAAACCCAGCGAACCTAACGGCCGGATCACATCCGTCACGACGAAACGGTTGCGTTCCGACGCCGAATCCGCCTACGCTCACGTTGCGACGATACGGTCCCGTCCCGACGTAAGAGAACGTAAAGAGAAGCGTAAGGAAACGCCGGGCGACGGGACACCGCAGCCGGACGCACGCATTCCCCTCCCCCCGAGCGAAAGCAGCGGATGTGAGCCAGGTCCTCCACACACCGCCCCATTCGCCGGCCCCGGCCGACGAAGACGACCTCGCGGCGCTCGCCGCCCGCCACGGCCTCACGGTCAGTGGCGCACGCCCCTCCCTGCCCGAGTACGTCCGGCAGTTGTGGGAGCGACGCCACTTCATCACCGCGTTCGCCACCGCCAAGCTGACCGCGCAGTACAGCCAGGCGAAGCTGGGCCAGGTCTGGCAGGTGATGACGCCGCTGTTGAACGCGGCGGTGTACTACTTCATCTTCGGTGTGCTGCTGGGCACCAAGAAGCACGTGCCGGACTACATCCCGTTCCTGGTGACGGGCGTGTTCATCTGGACGTTCACGCAGAGCTCGATCATGGCGGGCACCCGGGCCATCTCCGGCAACCTCGGCCTGGTCCGGGCGCTGCACTTCCCGCGGGCCGCGCTGCCGATCTCGTTCGCGCTGCAACAGCTCCAGCAGCTGCTGTTCTCGATGGCCGCCCTCTTCGTCATCCTGATCTGCTTCGGCGTGCCGGTCAGCGTCTCCTGGCTGCTCGTGATCCCCGCGCTGTTCCTGCAGTTCACGTTCAACGCGGGCGTCTCGATGGTCATGGCGCGAATGGGCGCGAAGACTCCGGACATCGCCCAGCTGATGCCGTTCATCCTGCGCACCTGGATGTACCTCTCCGGGGTGATGTGGAGCATCTCCAAGCTGACCAAGGGCGACAACCTGCCGCACCCGGTGACGATCGCCCTGGAGACCAACCCGGCGGCCGTCTACATCGATCTCATGCGCTATGCGCTGATCGACAGCTTCCACTCCAGCCAGCTCCCCCCGCACGTGTGGGCGGCGGCGACGGGCTGGGCGCTGATCGCCGGCGTCGGCGGCTTCATCTACTTCTGGAAGGCTGAGGAGACGTACGGCCGTGGCTGAGCAGACCATCGAGTACCACACCGAGCGGACCCCCGTGGCCGCCGACAGCACGATCCCCACCGTCGTCTGCGACGGCGTCGACATCATCTACCGGGTCAACGGAACCGGCGCCGGACGCGGCTCCGCGACCGCTGCCCTCAACCGCATGCTGCGCCGCGAGAAGGCCGAGAAGGCGGCGGGCGTACGCACGGTGCACGCGGTCAAGAAGGTGTCCTTCGTCGCCTACAAGGGCGAGGCGATCGGATTGATCGGCACCAACGGTTCCGGCAAGTCCACCCTGCTCAAGGCGGTCGCCGGCCTGCTCCCGGTCGAGAACGGCCGTATCTACACCCACGGTCAGCCCTCCCTCCTCGGCGTCAACGCGGCGCTGATGGGCGACCTGACCGGCGAGCGCAACGTCTACCTCGGCGGCCTGGCCATGGGCATGTCCCGGGAGCAGGTCAAGGAGCGCTACCAGGGCATCGTCGACTTCTCCGGGATCAACGAGAAGGGCGACTTCATCACGCTCCCCATGCGGACGTACTCCTCCGGCATGGGCGCCCGGCTGCGGTTCTCCATCGCCGCCGCCAAGGACCACGACGTCCTGCTGATCGACGAGGCGCTGGCGACGGGCGACCGGTCGTTCCAGCGGCGGTCGGAGGAGCGGATCCGCGAGCTGCGGCAGCACGCGGGCACGGTCTTCCTGGTCAGCCACAACAACAAGTCGATCCGCGACACCTGCGACCGCGTGCTGTGGCTGGAGCGCGGTGAGCTGCGGATGGACGGGCCGACGGAGGAGGTCCTGGAGGCGTACGAGGCCTTCACGGGCGGCGCCGACAAGCCCAAGGAGCAGGCCGGCAAGGCCGCCTAGAAGTCCTTCTGGAGGTCATCGCCCTGGAACACCCAGGTGCGGTAGACCAGGAAGCGGAAGGCGGACGCGAGCACGATCGACAGGGCCTTCACGGCATTCGCCCCGAGCGGACCGTGGAGGCCCAGGCCGTGGTAGCCGACGTAGAAGAGTCCGCTTTCCATGAGGACGCCGATGCCGCTGAAGGCGAAGAACAGCGCGATGCGGCGGGCGCCGGGGGCGTCGCGGTCGCGGTAGGTGTAGTAGCGGAAGCCGAGGTAGTTGGCGCCCATGGCGACGCAGCTGGCCAGGACCGTCGCGAGCATCGCGGGCCAACGGAGGCCGTGCAGCAGGGCGTTGAAGACCGCGAAGTTGACCAGGACGCCGCTGCCGCCGACGATCCCGAATTTCACGACTTCCAGGACGACCTTGCGCACCGGCCGGACGGGCACGGTCACACGTTCCTCGGTGAGGTTCAGAGTCACGTCTCAAGGCTTAGCGGGGCTTAGTAAGCGCTGGCCCTGATTACCCCTAAGGCACCCCATGAAAAGGCGCCCCGAGCCATTGCGGCCCGGGGCGCCTTTGGTGTCGTGGCGACCACGACCGTGTCTCGTCGTAGGACTACGACGAGACACGGTCGTAGGGACTACGAATGCGTTCGCAGCAGGGTGCGCATCGTCCGCATCGCCACCGACAGGTTGGCGAGGTCGAACATCTCCGAGCCCTGGATCTCGTCCAAGGTGGTGCGGGCGCGGCCGAGGATCGCGGTGTTCTTCTTCTCCCACGCGATGAAGCGCTGCTCGGGGGTCGAGGTGCCGTTGCCCGCCGTCAGGATGTCGGCGGTCAGAGCCGCGTGGGCCGCGTACAGGTCCTCGCGGATGGAGGCGCGGGCCATCGACTGCCAGCGGTCCGCACGGGGCAACTCGATGATGCGGTCCATGAGTTGGGTGATGTGCAGACGGTCGGCGAGGTCGTAGTAGACCTCGGCGACGTCCATCGGGTCCTTGCCCGTGCGGTCGGCCACCGAGACGATGTCGAGCGCCGGGAAGGCGGAGGAGAAGCCGGCCACGCGGGTGGCGAGTTCGGCGGGGACGCCGGCGCCGGTCAGCTCGTCGTAGATCTGCTGGTACCACTCCAGGTCCGCGCCGCGCAGCAACTTGGGCAGCTGCGACCACACTTGCTCGACGCGCTCGCCGAAGAACTCGACGGTCTCGGCGAGTTGGAGCGGCTGCGGCCGGTTGTTGAGCAGCCAGCGGGTGCCGCGCTCGCAGAGGCGACGCGAGTGCAGGCGGATGCGGGTCTGGACAGGTGCCTCGACGGTGTTGTCGAGGGCCTCCACGCCGTCCCACACCTCGGCCGCGTCGAAGATCGCGCGGGCCGCGGTCTGCGCCCGGACGATCTCCTCCAGGGAGGCCCCGGTCTCCTCGCGGAGGCGGTGCAGGAAGCTCGTACCGCCGGTGTTGACCGTGTCGTTGACGAGGACCGTGGTGACGATCTCGCGGTGCAGCGCGTGGGTGTCGATCTGCTCGGCGAACTTCTCGCGCAGCGCGGTCGGGAAGTAGGCGTGCAGCAGCGTGCGCAGGTAGGGGTCGTCGGGCAGCGAGGTGTGCAGCAGCTCGTCGGCGACCGTGATCTTCGTGTACGCCAGCAGGACGGCCGTTTCCGGACTGGTCAACCCCTGTCCCTGGGCGAGGCGTTCGCGGATCTGGCGGTCGGTGGGCAGGAACTCCAGGGCCCGGTCGAGGTGGCCCTCGCGGACCAGGGTGCGCATGAAGCGCTGCTGGGCGTGGAGCATGTCCTTGGACTGGGCGAGCGCGTTGGCGATCGCGGTGTTCTGCGCGTAGTTGTTGCGCAGGACGAGCGCGCCGACCTCGTCGGTCATCTCGGCGAGGATCTTGTTGCGCTGCTTGACGGTCATGTCGCCGTCGGTGACCAGGCCGTTGAGCAGGATCTTGATGTTCACCTCGTGGTCGGAGGTGTCCACGCCCGCGCTGTTGTCGATCGCGTCCGTGTTGATCTTGCCGCCCTGCTGGGCGAACTCGATCCGGCCGAGCTGGGTCAGGCCCAGGTTGCCGCCCTCGCCGACGACCTTGACGCGCAGGTCGGCGCCGTCGACCCGGATCGCGTCGTTGGCCTTGTCGCCGACGTCCGCGTGGGACTCGGTGCTGGCCTTGACGTACGTCCCGATGCCGCCGTTCCACAGCAGGTCGACCCGCGACTTGAGGATCGCCTTCATCAGGTCGGCCGGTGTCATCTTGGCGACCTTGTCCTCGATGCCGAGGGCCTCGCGGACGTGGGCGTTGACCGGGATCGCCTTGGCCGTACGGGGGAAGACTCCGCCGCCGGCCGACAGCAGGTCGGTGTTGTAGTCGGCCCAACTGGAGCGCGGCAGCTCGAACATGCGGCGCCGCTCGGCGTACGAGATCGCCGCGTCCGGGGTCGGGTCGAGGAAGATGTGCCGGTGGTCGAAGGCGGCGACCAGGCGGATGTGCTCGCTGAGCAGCATGCCGTTGCCGAACACGTCACCGGACATGTCACCGACGCCGACGACCGTGAAGTCCTCGCTCTGCGTGTCGACGCCCAGCTCCCGGAAGTGCCGCTTGACGGACTCCCAAGCACCGCGCGCGGTGATGCCCATCTTCTTGTGGTCGTAGCCTGCGCTGCCGCCGGAGGCGAAGGCGTCGCCGAGCCAGAAGTTGTAGCTCTCGGCGACTCCGTTGGCGATGTCCGAGAAGGTGGCGGTGCCCTTGTCGGCGGCGACGACCAGGTAGGTGTCGTCCTCGTCGTGCCGGACGACGTCCGCCGGAGGGACGACCTCGCCGGCCACCAGGTTGTCGGTGATGTCGAGCAGCGCCGAGATGAACATCTTGTAGCTGGCGATGCCCTCGGCGAGCCACGCGTCCCGGTCCACGCTCGGGTCCGGCAGCTGCTTGGCGACGAAGCCGCCCTTGGCGCCGACCGGCACGATGACGGTGTTCTTCACCATCTGCGCCTTGACCAGGCCGAGGATCTCGGTACGGAAGTCCTCGCGCCGGTCCGACCAGCGCAGCCCGCCGCGCGCGACCTTGCCGAAGCGCAGGTGCACGCCCTCGACGCGCGGCGAGTACACCCAGATCTCGTACGCCGGTCGCGGTGCGGGCAGGTCCGGGATGGCCTGCGGGTCGAACTTCATCGAGACGTACGCGTGCGCGTGCCCGCCGAGCGCTTCCTGGAAGAAGTTGGTGCGCAGGGTGGCCTTGATGACGGTCAGGAAGGACCGCAGGATGCGGTCCTCGTCGAGGCTCGCCACCTGGTCGAGGGCCGCGTCGACCTCTTCGAGGAGGGCGTCGACGATCTCGCGCCCGGCGCGCTGCCGGTCCGGCGACATCCGCGCCTCGAACAGGGAGACGAGCAGCCGGGTGGTGTGGACGTTGTTGCGGAGGGTGTCCTCCATGTAGTCCTGGCTGAAGGTGGAACCGGCCTGCCGCAGGTACTTGGCGTACGCCCGCAGCACCATCGCCTGCCGCCAGTCGATCCCGGCGCTCAGCACCAGCGCGTTGAAGCCGTCGTTCTCCGCCTGCCCGGTCCAGGTCGCGGCGAACGCCTCCTGGAAGCGCTCGCGGCCGTTCTCCCCGAGCGAATCCCCGTTGCCGTTCTGCGACTTGGGCATCCGCAGCCCGAAGTCGTAGATCCACGCCGTCGTACGGTCCGAGCAGCGCAGTTCGTACGGCCGCTCGTCGACGACCTCGACGCCGAGGCGGCTGAGGACCGGCAGTACGGCGGAGAGGGAGACCGAGGCGCCCTTGCGGTAGATCTTGAAGCGGCGCTCGTCGGGGGCGGCGCCCACCGGCTCGTAGAGGCTGAGCGCGAAGGCCTGCTCCTCGGTGAGCTGTTCGAGGTGGACCAGGTCGGCGACGGCGGCGCGCGGGTTGTGGTCGGCCTTGTAGCCCTCGGGGAAGGCGTTGCCGTAGCGGCGCACGAGTTCGGCGGCGCGCTCCTCGCCGCACTCGGCGTTCAGTGCCTCGCCGAAGCCGTCGGCCCAGGAGCGGGCGGCCTCCACCAGGCGGGCCTCGATGCGGTCCTTGTCGGCGTCGGACAGCTCGGGCAGTTCGGTGCCCTGCGGGACGCGGACCACGAAGTGCAGCCGGGAGAGGATCGACTCGGTGTTCCACGCGGTGAAGTCGACGCTGGTGCCGTCGAGCTCTTCTTTAAGGATGTCGATGATCCGCAGGCGCACGCCGGTGGTGTAGCGGTCGCGCGGGAGGTAGACGAGGGCCGAGTAGTAGCGGCCGTACTCGTCCTGGCGCAGGTAGAGGCGCAGCCGGCGGCGTTCCTGGAGGTAGAGCACGGACGTGACGATCGAGCGGAGTTCGTCGACCGGGGTCTGGAACAGTTCGTCGCGCGGGTACGTCTCCAGGATCTGCAGCAGGTCGCGCCCGTCGTGGCTGTTGGGCGAGAACCCGGCACCCTCCAGCACCTCGTCGACCGTGCGCCGGATCACCGGAACCCGGCGGACGGACTCGGTGTAGGCGGCGGAGGAGAACAGGCCCAGGAAGCGGCGCTCGCCGACGACCTCGCCGTTCTCGTCGAACTTCTTCACGCCCACGTAGTCGAGATACGACGGACGGTGCACCGTGGAACGGCTGTTGGCCTTCGTGAGGACGAGGAGCTTGTGCTCGCGGGCCTTGGCACGGGCGTCGGCCGGGAGCCGCTCGAAGGACGGGCTCACCGGGTGGTGGTCCTCGCCGGCGTGGAGCGGGTCGGAGCGCAGGATGCCGAGGCCGGTGCCGGGGACCGCGGAGAGGGAGTCGTCCTCGCGGAGCTGATACTCGCGGTAGCCGAGGAAGGTGAAGTGGTCGGCGGCCAGCCAGCGCAGCAGCTCGCGGGCCTCGCCGACCTCGCTGGAGGGAAGGTCGGAGGCGGTCGGCTCGGCGGGCAGCTCGTCGGCCATCCGCAGCGCCAGGTCGCGCATCTTCTCCCAGTCCTCGACGGCCTCACGGACGTCGGACAGGACACGCAGCAGGTCGGCGGTGATCTGCTTCAGGTCGGCGCGGTCGGTCTCGCGGTCGATCTGGACGTGGATCCAGGACTCGGTGTGCGCGTCGTGCGGCAGCTCGCCGGTGGGCGGGGTGGTGAGCACCTCGATGAGCTTGCCGGTGAGGTCGCGGCGGACGACGACCTGCGGGTGGATCACGACGTGGATGCCGCGGCCCTGGCGGGTCAGTTCGTTGGTCACGGAGTCGACGAGGAAGGGCATGTCGTCGGTGACGACCTCGACGACGGTGTGGCTGCACGTCCAGCCGTTCTCCTCGACCGTCGGGGTGTGCACCCGCACGTTGGCCGTGCCCTGGGGTCGGGTCTCGGCCAGCCGGTAGTGGGAGTAGGCGGCGCCGAAGACGTCGACCGGGTCGCGGTCGGCGAGGTCCTCCGGGGCGGTGTGCAGGTAGTAGCGCTGGAGGAACGCGAGCACGGTGTCCCGGTCCGGGGTGCTCTCGTCCGTCTTCCCGGTCGGTAGGTGCCCCCCGACCGGGCTGTTCTCAGCTACCCGGGCAGCCCGTTCGAGCAGCTCGGCCTTGGCTTCGTCCAGCTTGGTCTGCATTGTCCTCTGGCTCCTGTCGCGCGCCGTTGCGTGACGTAGAAGGAAGTTCGGTGTCTTCCCCTGCGGCTCGACGCCACGGCCCGGGGTGTCCGGTCTGCTCCGACGCTATGCCGCAAGGTGAGATGAGCGGTGGGTTATCAGCCATTTTCGGCACGCCCGAAGGGTGTGACGCTGATCTCTGTAGCGCCGGTACCCGGGGTGTGCACGGCGTCCTGGGAGCCCTGGGAACTCCGTCCCGCCCGCTGAGGCCTGTCGAACAGACCCTGGGACCAGCGACCGCCGCCCGGTCACGGATGTCGTCCGTGGTCGCCGGGCGCGGAGCAGGGGCGACGATGCCCCCGCGAAATATCGCGCTGATCACGCCACAAGGCTATCGCTCCTCACCGGGGGCTCGTCACGAGCCGGATGTGTACAAATCAGAGGGTGGAACTTTGACGTTATGCACAGGGGCGTAGAGAGTGAAATCGTCGTATTCACGGGCAGTCGGGACGGTGCCTGAGGTCCGCGCTGCGAGGGCCCTTGGCAAGCACTCCGGCGCGCGGCACGTTGCTCATGAGCCCTTGGACCCCTGAGCCCTCAGGCCCTTGAGCCCCTGAACCGGCGGGTCCATGCCGCCCGGCGAAAACACCCGCCACGGCCACGGAGGAGCGCACCGACATGACAGCGAAGATCCTCATCGTCACCGGCGACGCAGCGGAGTCCCTGGAGGTCCTCTACCCCTACCAGCGCCTGCGCGAGGAGGGCTACGACGTCCATATCGCGGCCCCCGAGCGCAAGAAGCTGCAGTTCGTCGTCCATGACTTCGAACCCGGCTTCGACACCTATACCGAGAAGCCCGGTTACACCTGGCCCGCCGATCTCGCCTTCTCCGAGGTCGATCCCGGCCAGTACGCGGCCCTCGTCATCCCCGGCGGCCGGGCCCCCGAGTACCTCCGCAACGATCCCGAACTCCGCAAGATCCTCAAGTCCTTCTTCGACACGGACAAGCCCGTGGCCCAGATCTGCCACGGCCCCCTGCTCACCGCCGCGATCGACGGCCTGCGCGGCCGGCGCGTCACGGCCTACCCCGCCCTCGAACTCGACATGCAGTCCGCCGGCGCGACCTTCCAGGACGCCGAGACGGTCGTCGACGGCACGCTCGTCTCCGCCCGCGCGTGGCCGGATCACTCCAGCTGGATGCGGGAGTTCCTGACGGTGCTGCGCGCGAAGGCGCCGGTGACGTGACCTACGGGCGGGGTGGCTCTTGAGGCACCGGGTGCCTTGAGGTGTGACTTCCCGTGAGGCATCGCGCCCCGCCACACCGGCCGGGAGGCCCCCTACGCCGCCAGCCGCTCCGCCTCCGCGACGGCCTCGGCCAGCGAGTCCACCACGGGCACGCCGACCACTTCGAGACTGGCCCGGCTGTGCGAACCGCCGGTGTACAGCACGGCCCGCGCGCCCACGTGCAGAGCGGCCACGGCGTCGTCGGCCGCGTCGCCTATCACCACGGTGCGCGCGGGGTCCACGTCGGCCAGCGCCCCGAGGTGCCGCACCATGTGCTCGGCCTTGCTGCCGCCGGAGGGCCCGGTGCGCCCGTCGACCCGTACGAAGTGCGGCTCTATCCCGAACTCCCGCACCAGCGGGACGAGTTCGTCATGGACGTACATGCTGAGGATCGACTGGCTGCGCCCCGCCGTCCGCCACCCCGCGAGCAGGTCCGCCGCGCCCTCGGTCAGCCCGCAGACGACCCGGTGCTCGGCGTAGTACCGGTGGAAGGTGTCGTCCATGACCTCCCACTCGGCGTCGGTGGGCAGCCGCCCCAGCAGCCGCTCGTAGAACTTCGGCACCGGCACGCAGTACAGCGCCCGGTACTCCTCCATCGTGATCGGCGTCAGCCCCAGCTCGGCGAACGCCGCGTTCGTCGCCCCGATGATCGCGTCATTGTCGTGGAACAGCGTGCCGTTCCAGTCCCAGACGATGTGCGCGCTTCCTTGCATCCCCATGTCAAAAAAGTACCCGCCACCACTGACAATCAAGATAATCGCAGGTCAACGGCCATATCCGGTCGGCCGACCGCTGGCGAACGGGCTCAGTCGGCCAGCCCGACGAGGTTCGGGATCTCCTGCGTCGCGTACCAGAGCAGCTCGTGGTCCTCGGCCCCGTCCACGACGAACTGTGCGTCGTCGTCCCCGCGATCCGCCGCCGGGAGGGCGTCGGCGGCGGCACTCACGTCGTTCTCCGCGTCACCCAGATCCACGTGCACGGCCGCCGCCCTGGCCAGCGCCACGGTTCCGGTGACCCGCACCTCGCCGAGCGCCGCCGGTTCGAGTCCGCGGTCGGGGTCGGCGTGCGCCGCGCCGTCGGGCACGTCGACGGCGACCACGACCCGCCGTCGCGGTGCGTCGGCGTCGGCCGCCAGCAGCCGCAGCGAGGCCAGCGCGGCCCGGTTCAGCGCCGCGTACTCCAACTCCTCGATGTCGTCGGAGAGATACCACTCGCGCAGCGCGGGTGTGACGGCGTACGCGACGAAGGGTCCCGTCCCCAGCTCACCCGTCTTGTACGCCTCGGCGAGACCGGGGAGGGTCAGGGGGACGTAGACGCGCATGGCTGGCCGCTTTCGTAGTCGGAGAGTGCCTCGCGGAGGACGGTGCCATGCCTCCGGGAGTGCCTCCAGGATACGTGCGCGCGTCCCCCATCGAGTCCCCACCCGCACCACTGGAGGCGTCCACCCCACGCCGGAAATTCACCCGGGGCACCCCTGCGCTGATGGGCCCAGAGGCCCGCCAATCACTCGGATAAGTGAACAATCCGGCCCCTTCGACCCGCGCCTCTCCCTCCTTGCCACTCCGGTCCACGGCCCCGTACAAGATCCCCAACCAGCAAGTTACTTCCCGGTACATTCCGGGCCGACCACACGGGGACCCCCATGCACAAGGTCATGACCAGGACCGCCCAGCACACCCCGACCCGCCCCCCGACCCGCCGCGACCCACGCCGCCCGGGTACGGCAGCGCCGCGCGGACAGGCCGGGGGCGGGTCCCGTACGACGACCGGCGAGGCCCTGCAGGGCACGTCGGAGGGCGTCGGGGGCGCGCTTCTCACGGCGCCAGGAGCCGAGTCGGCCGAGACCACGGCCCGCTCCACCACCGCGGGCCGGGGCGCGGCCCGCACGGCCCCGGTGGACAGCCGCCCACCTGCCGCCCCGGGCCGGGGCGCTCGTACGCCGGCCGCGGCCACGACGGGCCGGGCTGCGCCCCGTACGACACCCGCGGCCGCAGCGGGCCGGGGCGCGACGTCAGCGGCTCTCGCCCCTGTGCCGTCGACTCCCGTGGCAGGCCGAGCGGCGGACCGCACCGAACCCCACACGGTGCCCGCCCAGGCCGCCCGTACCCACGTTCCGCAGCCCCGCCCCACCGACCTCTTCGCCGACCGCCTCCTCGCCGTACTGAGCGGCCAGCGGCCCGTCCACTGGATGCTCCGCCACACCGCGGGCCGCGCCTACGACGAACTGGTCCGGCTCGCCGAACACGGCCCCCTGCGCGCCACCCGGGGCACCCGCCCGGTGGTCCGCGACATCGGCTACTACGTCGCCCGCCCGGGCGCCGTAGAGGCCTTCGCCCGCATCGGCGCGGGCGACCAACTGCGGGCCATGGCCTTCCGGCTGGAGCGCGGCGCCGACCTCCGCTGGCGCTGCACGGCGGTGGAACTGGGCGGTCCGCGCGCCCCGCACACCCCGGACGACGACTGACGGGGGCTCGCGCGGCCGACGGCAGTTGACGGGCGGGGCACGGTCGCCGCAGCCCGCGCGCACGCCGAAGGGCCGGGCACCTTCACGATGCCCGGCCCTTCAAGGTCCTTCGAGGCCTCCGCGGTCATTCACCAGGGAGCGGTCCCGACAGCTCGGCCCCTCACCCGGAGACGCTCGTCACCGAGCTCGCGGAGCGACCGTCACTTCTTGCGACGGCTGCTCCGGCGCCCCTGCTTGCGGCGCTCCGCGCGCGTGAGGCCGTCCGCCTCGGAGCGCACCGGCTCGTCGTCACTGGTGAAGTCGCCCTCGACGACGCCGCCCTCGCCGTCCACGCTGGGCGCGGAGAAGTGCAGCCGGTCCGGCCGCTGGGGTGCGTCGAGCCCCTTGGCGCGGATCTCGGGACGGGCACCCGCCTGCGCGGGCACCGTGTCCTCCTTGTCGAGCGACGGCTTGTCGTCCTCCACGGGGACCTCCTCGACCTGCTGCTCGACCTGGACCTCCAGGTTGAACAGATAGCCGGCGGACTCCTCCTTGATGCCGTCCATCATGGCGGTGAACATGTCGAAGCCCTCGCGCTGGTACTCGACCAGCGGGTCCTTCTGGGCCATCGCGCGCAGGCCGATGCCCTCCTGGAGGTAGTCCATCTCGTAGAGGTGCTCGCGCCACTTGCGGTCCAGCACCGACAGCACGACCCGGCGCTCCAGCTCGCGCATGATCTCGGAGCCGAGCTGCTCCTCGCGCCCCTCGTACTGCTCGTGGATGTCGTCCTTGATGGACTCGGAGATGAACTCGGCGGTCAGACCGGCCCGGTCCCCGGCCGCCTCCTCCAGCTCCTCCACGGTGACCTTCACCGGGTAGAGCTGCTTGAACGCGCCCCACAGCCGGTCGAGGTCCCAGTCCTCCGGGAAGCCCTCGGCGGTCTCCGCGGTGATGTACGCGTCGATCGTGTCGTCCATGAAGTGCACGACCTGCTCCTGCAGGTCCTCGCCCTCCAGGACGCGGCGCCGCTCGCCGTAGATGACCTCGCGCTGCCGGTTGAGGACCTCGTCGTACTTGAGGACGTTCTTGCGGGTCTCGAAGTTCTGCTGCTCGACCTGCGACTGAGCGGACGCGATCGCGCGCGTGACCATCTTGTTCTCGATCGGCACGTCGTCCGGGACGTTCGCCATGGACATCACGCGCTCGACCATCTGGGCCTTGAACAGCCGCATCAGGTCGTCGCCGAGGGAGAGGTAGAAGCGGGACTCGCCCGGGTCGCCCTGACGGCCGGAGCGACCGCGCAGCTGGTTGTCGATACGACGCGACTCGTGCCGCTCGGTGCCGAGGACGTAGAGGCCGCCGAGGTCCTTGACCTCTTCGAACTCGTCCTTGACCGCCTGCTCGGCCCGCTCCAGGGCGGCGGGCAGGGCCTGGGCCCACTCCTCGATGTGCTCCTCGGGGTCGAGGCCCTGCTGGCGCAGTTCGGCCTCGGCGAGGTCGTCGGGGTTGCCGCCGAGCTTGATGTCCGTACCGCGGCCGGCCATGTTGGTGGCGACCGTCACGGCACCCTTGCGGCCGGCCTGGGCGATGATCGGCGCCTCACGGTCGTGCTGCTTCGCGTTCAGCACCTCGTGCTGGATGCCGCGCTTGGCGAGCTGCTGCGAGAGGTACTCGGACTTCTCGACCGACGTCGTACCGACGAGGATCGGCTGGCCCTTCTCGTGCTTCTCGGCGATGTCGTCGACGACCGCCTCGAACTTCGCGACCTCGGTGCGGTAGATCAGGTCCGACTGGTCCTTGCGGACCATGGGCCGGTTGGTCGGGATCGGGACGACGCCGAGCTTGTAGATCTGGTGGAACTCGGCGGCCTCGGTCATCGCCGTACCGGTCATGCCCGAGAGGTTGCTGTAGAGGCGGAAGAAGTTCTGCAGGGTGATCGTGGCGAGCGTCTGGTTCTCGTCCTTGATGTCCACCCCTTCCTTCGCCTCGATCGCCTGGTGCATGCCCTCGTTGTAGCGGCGGCCGGCGAGGATACGGCCGGTGTGCTCGTCGACGATCATGACCTCGCCGTCGATGACGACGTAGTCCTTGTCCTTCTTGAAGAGCTCCTTGGCCTTGATGGCGTTGTTCAGGTAGCCCACGAGCGGGGTGTTCACCGACTCGTAGAGGTTGTCGATGCCCAGCCAGTCCTCGACCTTGCTGACACCGCCCTCGTGGATGGCTACCGTGCGCTTCTTCTCGTCGACGTCGTAGTCACCCGTCTCCTCCAGGCCCTTGAGCGAGTTGCCCGCCTCGCCCTTCTTCAGACGGGTGACCAGCTTGGCGAAGTCGCCGTACCACTTGGTGGCCTGGTCGGCCGGGCCGGAGATGATCAGCGGCGTACGGGCCTCGTCGATGAGGATGGAGTCGACCTCGTCGACGATCGCGAAGTTGTGGCCGCGCTGCACCAGTTCGTCCTGCGACCACGCCATGTTGTCGCGCAGGTAGTCGAAGCCGAACTCGTTGTTCGTGCCGTAGGTGATGTCGCACGCGTACTGCTCGCGACGCTGGGTCGGCGTCATGTTGGCGAGGATGCAGCCGACCTCAAGGCCCAGGAACTTGTGGATGCGGCCCATCATCTCGGAGTCGCGCTCGGCCAGGTAGTCGTTGACCGTGATGATGTGGACGCCGTCTCCGGAGAGGGCGTTCAGATACGCGGGCAGGGTGCCGACCAGGGTCTTGCCCTCGCCGGTCTTCATCTCGGCGACGTAGCCGAGATGCAGGGCGGCGCCGCCCATCATCTGCACGTCGTAGTGACGCTGGCCGAGGACGCGCTTGGCGGCCTCGCGTACGGTGGCGAACGCCTCGGGCAACAGGTCGTCCAGGGTCTCACCATCGATGTAGCGCTGCTTGTACTCCTCGGTGAGGGCCTTCAGCTCGGCGTCGGAGAGGTCGACAAAGTCCTCTTCGATGGAGTTGACCTGGTCCGCGATGCGGTGCAGTTTGCGCAGGATCTTGCCTTCGCCTGCACGCATGATCTTCGAGAGGACGGACACGGGGGTTGGTCTCCTTGCCGGTCGGGCCTGGGACGGTCGGTTTCCAATGACATGGCTGAGCAACGGCCATCGTATGCGAGGACCCCGCCACGCCGGGAGCCTGCCGGGGACGCCGACCGTCCACTACTTCAAAAACGCTTCAAAGGGGACAACGGCCGGGAGTCGCCGATGGTGCCGCGTCGTTCCGAGGAATTGCGCGAAATGTGATCACCCGCTCACACAGCGCAAAAGCATGGCGTCCTTGTGCGCCCCCGAGCAGAATCGGCCGATGGAACCCGTCACGCTCACGACCGACCGTCTCCTCCTGCGCAGCGTCGGCCCGCAGGACACCGATGTCGTGTATTCCGCGGCCCAGGACCCCGAGATCCAGCGCTGGACGACGATCCCCTCGCCCTACCTCGCGGAGCACGCGCGGAGTTTCACCGAGCAGTTGGTCCCCGAGGGCTGGGCGAACTGTTCGATGTTCACATTCGGTGTCTTTCTCCCCGAAGGGGAGTTGGTGGGCATGCTCGCCATCACGATGCGTTCCCTGGGCGTCGGCGAGGTCGGCTTCTGGGCCACGAAGCAGTACCGGGGCAACGGCTACATCACCGAGGCCACCGTCGCCGTCTCCCGCTGGGCCTTCACCCGGCTGTCGATCGACCGCGTGGAATGGCGCGCGGAGGTCGGCAACAAGGGCTCCCGCGCGGTCGCCGAGCACGCCGGTTTCACCATCGAGGGCACGCTCCGCTCCGCGATCAACAACAAGGGCGTACGACGGGACTGCTGGGTCGCGTCCCTGCTCCCCTCGGACCTGGGCCTGCCGTCGACCGCGCCGTACCTGCCCGCTCAGCCGTAGAGCGGGAAATCCGCAGGTCAGCTCTGACTGTCAGTGGCACCCTCTATCGTGCGGAGACATGACGAGTGCCCCGCGCCCCACGACCGACCTGTCGGCAGCCGACGCCCGCCGCATCGCCCTGCGCGCACAGGGTTTCCTCGGCGCCCCCGACCGCCGCGCGGGCGTGCGCGGTGTGCTCCGCCATCTCGGCGCGGTCCAGCTCGACACCATCTCGGTCCTCGCCCGCTCCCACGAACTCATCCCGTACGCCCGCCTCGGCGCCGTCCCCCGCAAGACGGTCGAGGACTCGTACTGGACCCAGACGCACGCCTTCGAGTACTGGTCCCACGCGGCCTGCATCCTCCCCGTCGAGGAGTGGCCCCACTTCGCCTTCCGCCGCCGCGCCTACCGCGGCCGGCCGCACTGGAACCACGACCTCCCGGACGGCACTTACGACCAGGTCATCAAGCAGCTCCGGGCCGAAGGCCCCCTCACCTCCACCGAGTTGGGCGGCGCGAAGCGCACCAGCGAGTGGTGGGACTGGTCCGGCGCCAAGGTCGCCGTGGAGCGCGCACTCATGTACGGCGAGGTGGTGTGCGTGGAGCGCCGCGGCTGGAAGCGGGTGTACGACCTCGCCGAGCGCGCGATCCCGGATCAGCTGCTGCACGACGAGCTGGATGACACGGAGTGCCTCCGCCGTCTGGTCCGGCTGGCGGGACAGTCACTTGGCGTCGGCACACGCGCGGACATCGCCGACTACCACCGCCTCAAGGGCGAGCAGGTCGACGCGGTGATCGCCGACTCGGGCCTGGTCCCGGTCACGGTGGAGGGCTGGGGCAAGCCGGCCTGGGCCGACCCGGCGGCCCTGGAGACCTCTCCGCGCGGTCGGCATCGCACCACGCTCCTGTCCCCGTTCGACTCCCTGATCTGGGAGCGGGCCCGCACGGAGCGGATCTTCGGCTTCACCCATCGCCTGGAGGCCTACGTCCCCAAACCGAAGCGGATCCACGGCTACTTCGCGATGCCGGTCCTCGCCGGCGGCCAGTTGGTCGGCCGCGTCGACCCGGCGCGGGAGGGCCGCACCCTGGTCGCCAAGCAGGTCACCCTGGACAGCGCGAAGGCCGTCCCGTCCGTGGCGCAGGCTCTCGTCGAGGCCGCGAGCTGGGTGGACTGCACGGACGTACGCGTGGAGCGGGTCGACGCCCCCGAACTGCGCGCGCCCCTCGCCGGAGAGCTCCTCCGCCTGCTGGCGTGAGGGTCACCGGATTTCGAGGATCTTCTCCCGCATCGCGTAGACGACGGCCTCCATCCTGGAGTGCAACTGCAGCTTCTCCAGGATGTTGCGCACATGGTTCTTCACGGTGTTCTCGGAGATGAACAACTGCTTGGCGATATCGCGGTTGTTCATACCGGTCGCGACGAGTTTGAGAACCTCCAGCTCACGGTCGGTGAGCCGGGGCGCGGGTACCAACCGGCGCTCGTCGGTGCGCTGGATCATCGACTTGAACTCGGTGAGCAGTTTCGACGCCATGGAGGGGCTGATCTGCGACTGTCCGTCGGCCACGGCGCGAATGGCGGTGGCCACCTCGTCGGTCGAGATCTCCTTGAGGAGATATCCCGTCGCGCCCGCCTTGATCGCGTCGTAGAGATCGGCCTCTTCATCGCTGATCGTCAGCATGATGATCTTCGCGCTGGGTGCCACCTCCTTGATGGAGGTGCACGCCTCGATCCCGCCCCGCTTCGGCATCCGTACGTCCATCAGCACGATGTCCGGCAGCAGGTCGGCGGCCTTGTCCACGGCCTCGGCGCCGTCGCCCGCCTCGCCGACGACCTGGATGTCCTCCTCGGCCGCCAGCACGATCTCCAGGCCTCGACGGAAGAGGGCGTGGTCGTCCACGACAAGGACTCTGATCGGCTCCTTGCGTGTCGAGCCCGCTTCCGGGCCCACGGCGACGACGCCATCGGCATCCTCGACATGCATCGGTCCGAAGCTGTCCGCCATCGTTCCTCCCCCTGAAGGCTGTGGCCTGTGGTCCTGCGCCATCGCCAACCCAAGGCAGCGGCCCACCGGTTGGGCCCTGTGCGGCCATGATTCCATGCCCAGACGACAGTGCGGTCACGGAGCGGGGCGCGAAGTGGTCGCACACCGGTGCCCCTGGGGGCGCACACGCGCTCCAGGGGCACCGGCTCAACTGTCGCCGGGTGGGTCAGCCGCCCAGCGTGCCGCCCGCCGCGGGCGGTTGCGCCTGGGTGACCATCGGGTCCGTGCTGAGGTGGATGACGCCGTAGTCGTAGGCGTGCCGCCGGTAGACGACACTCGGTTCCTTGGTCTCGGAGTCGACGAACAGGTAGAAGTCGTGTCCGACCAGTTCCATCTCGTAGAGGGCCTGGTCGAGGGACATCGGAGAGGCGACGTGGGTCTTCTCGCGGACGATGAGGGGACCTTCGCCCTTCACTTCCAGCGAGCCGATCTTCTTGGTGGGCACGCCGTCCGACTGCTCGTCCGGGACGGCGTGGCCGTTGCCGTTGAGCGTCGCCGCGCCCGGGACGTGGTCGGGGACCTCAGCGGCCGTGAGCCGACGGGCACCGCGGCGCGTGTGACGCTTGTCGTGCTGCTTGCGCAGCCGGGCATCCAGCTTCTCCGCCGCGAGGTCGAGCGCCGCGTACGGATCGTTGGCCGATGCCTCCGCCCGGATCACCGGACCGCGGGAGCGGAGCGTGATCTCCACTCGGTCGCAACGGTCGGCCTGTCGGGGGTTGGGCTCCTTGGACACCTCGACGTCGAGGCTGATCACCTTGCCGTCGAGCTTCTGGATCTTCTCCAGCTTCAGCTTCTCGGCCACGTGCTTGCGGAACCGCTCGGGCACCTCGGTCTTGCGGCCCTTGACGACGATGTCCACGCAGAACTCCGTTCCCGGATCACTCCGCTTCGCTGCGGAGCGTCTCCCTTTTGCACCAGGCTCCGGTCACCCCGGAACCTCGGACTCGGTGACTTCCACCTCCTCCTCCCCCATGGGCAAGATCTCCACCCCATGGCCGCGGGTGATTGCAGAAAACCCGCAGCACGGCATTCGGATAGGAGAGGTGCGGCCTGCGCCTTTCTCTCACAACCGAACATATCTCGCCCGGACGGATGTCGTCACCCTCTACTGCGGCGTACCTCCGTTCAGGTGAATAGGCCCTGTCATTACCTGCAACGACGCAAGTTTGCAGTCAGTTCCGGTTTATTTCGAAGGAATCTGGCGATGCCGCGATCACGGCCGCGCAGATCAGGTCACCGGCGCCGTTCACACCCACGATTCCCGGTGCACTGAGTGCCATGTGACTCCCCTTCTCCTTTGATGCCTGCATCTGTTCCCCTCTGCCTTCCCGGGACACACCCGCGTACACAGCCGCGGTTGCTCCAACTGCTCCTCCTGGTCCATCGCAGGTGATCGCCTCACGCACGGCGCGCGCCGCCTCCCGCAACGAGGCCCCCGTCGTCATCAGGTCGTCGACGAGCACGACTGAACCACCGACCAGCAACCGGGCACCACCCGCGACCACCTCCAGGGCACCGGCCAGATTGTCCAGCCGCTGGCGGGAGTTGAGCCCCGACTGGTCGGCCACCCACCGCCGCTGCCGCAGTACGGCCACCACCCGGGCGGGCGTCCCGCTCCGCCGCAACTCCCCCGCCGCCGCGAGGGCGATCCGCCGCGCCGGATCATGCCCACGAGCCCGCACCACCCCACGCGCGGAGGGCACGGGAACCAGCAACACCGGCGCCTCGACAGCTCTCCGGAGCGGCGCGCCGCCTACGACCGGCCCGCATCTCCCGGCGGGTGTCCGCCGTGCTCCCACGGATGCCTGCCGCGCGTCCGCCGCCCCCTCAGCCCAGTCGTCCCACTCGCCCTCGCCGCCCTCATTCCCCTCCTCCCTCAGCTCACCGAGTCCCGGCACCCGGTCCCCGCCCGACCCCGCCGAACCTCCACCCCACCCCGCCGAACTCCCGCACTGCCCCGCCAACCTCCCGTCCTGCCCCGTCACAGCCCCTTGGCCCCGCGACCGGCACTCCCGGAGCCCCGCCCGCACAGCGCCCGCGAGAGCCGCGCCCAGGGGCCCCGCCAGGGCCAGTGAGCCTCGTTCCTTGTGGGCGAGGAGCATCGCGCGCACCTCGTCCGCGTAAGGAGCCGCCGCATACGTCGCCGGCAGCCCGGACGGCTCGGGCACCGGTCGCACCCGGCTCGGTACGGCCCCGTTCAGGGCGGCACGGCACTCCGGACAGAGCACCGTGCGAGGCATCCCGCAGCCTCCGCACTCGGCCGGCAGCACCAGATCCGTGAGGTCCCGCCACCAGCCCCGCATGCCCACCACTGTGCCAACGCCCTCGCCGACCGGCCACCCCTGTGGACAACCGGCGGGCGCCTGCCTGTGGACAACTCCGCGCAACCGCGGGCAGCCGTCCCCCCACACGAGTGCGGCTCCGCCCCGGAACACGCGAACGGCCGCCTCCTGCCGAGCCTCAGCCCGACCGAAGACAGCCGCTTCGCACTGCCTCACCCCAGGTCAACGGGCAAGCGCCTCAACCCGGTTGGGCCGGTGATCGCCCTCACCCCGGGTAAACCGGCGCCGACCCCGTCTTGACCACCTTCTGCCACTGCGCCCCGGTGGGCAGCCGTACGATCCCGTCCTCCGAGTAGGCCACCAGCGGGAGCTTGTCGTCCTCGGACGCGGCGATCTCCTTCACGCCGGTCAGGGCCGTGGGGGCCGGGCCCTCCGGTGTGGAGCCGTCGACCTGGACGTACCGCATCTGCTGCACGCCGCCCTTCGCGCGCCCCACCACCACGAGCCGGCTGTCCCCGGCCCACGACATGGCCGTGATCTCCTCCAGGTCCGGGGTCGCGGAACGCAGTTCGAGGACCGAGATCACCGGCTGCTCCCCGGTCGCCCCGCTCCGCTGGATCCGGCCGATCATCAGGGACCGCTTGCCGTCCTTCTCCACGACGAGCGCGATCCGCACCCCGTCGGCCGCCACCCGAACCGACTCGATCCGGCCGTCCAGCCCCAGGGTGTCCACCGCGATCGGCTGGCCGGCGCCCTTCTGCAGCACGAGCAGCCGGGGGTTCTTCGGGTCCCGGTCGGCCACCCAGAGGTCGCCCTGCACATCCCAGCTGGGAGCCGTCAGCCGGTCGGCCGCCGTCTTGCCCTGGCTGGTCAGCACGGGGTCCCCGAGCGACGCGCCCGACACCATCGACCCGACGTAGAGCGACTTCCCGTCGAGACTGACCCCGGCCCCGCTCTCCTCGTCGCGCGACACCGCGACCGACCCCAGCTGCTTGGTGCCCTCGCCCAGCGCACCCGGCACCGCCTCGGTGTGCGTGCCCCTGCTGCCGCCGGGTATCCGCACCACCCGGTGCTTGTCGTCGAGGAAGTACAGGTACACGGGGTGGCTCACGGGGCCGCGTGTCACGAGGGACTCCGCGTTGTTCTCGGAGTACACGCACAGCTGTGCGCCGTTGGCGGCCTGCAGCTCGACCTCGTCCACCGTGGGCGTCATGGTGTGAAGTGTGTAGAGGATCTGGGTCGCCATCTCGTTGCACCGGGCCAGTCCCACCCGTGAGGCCTTCTGGTTCAACGGGACAGTCAGCTTGTTCTGGTCGTCGGGGGTCAGCGAGGTGACTCCCTTGCGCAGCGCCGTCCCCGTGGGGAAGCTCGACCTGACCACGGGCCCGAGCCAGCTGGTGGGCCCGCTGAGGAGCGAACGCACCATCTGCGTCATGGGGTCCACCCGCCGCCGTACGAACACGGGGTCCGCCACGGCGATCGGCTGCGGGGTCGCCCCGGCCGTCGTGTTCGACGCGAAGTAGTACTTGTTGACCGACATGTAGTTGCGCTGGAAATCCGAGCTGCCCATGACGACGCCCTGTGGCAGCCCGTCGATGCGCCACTGTCCGCTCTTCGCGTCCTTCGCCAGGTGCACCCGCTGGCTGTACCGGCCGTCCGCGGGCGAGTACACCTGCTGCGAGTCCACCGTGGCGACCCGGTCACCGGTCAGTGTGTACACGAAAGCGTCGTTGTCCTCCCGGTCGCCGGGGGGACGGACGGCCTCCGTGCTCGGCCCGTCGGCGAGCACGGTGGTGGACGCCTCCGGCTGCCAGCCCCGCGCCGCCTTGGCGGTCAGGTACAGACGTGCCGTCTTGTAGTTCGGATCGTCGCTGGTCAGCGCTTCCAGGAAGCCCTGGACGATCTCCCCCTGCGTCGCGTCCTCCCGGGGAGGCATCGCGAAAACCCGCACCTGGGTGTCCTGTCGCGGCGTCGACTCGACACCCCGAAGGTCCCCGCTGTCCGGCATCGAGGCACATCCCGCCAGCACTACGACGCCACACGCGACGTACGCCGCCGCGCGTGCCGGCTTTCGCCGGGCGCCCCCCTCGCGGTCAGCGCCCATGAGATGCCTCCCCCTGCTTGTTCGATTCCTCCGGCACGGCGGCCGGTTCGACACCGCGCGCGGTGTCACTGCGAGGCGCGTCCGCGGTCGCCCCGTCCTCCTGCCGCCGTGTGCCGCCGGTCGGCCGGGGCACCACGCGTGCTCCGTTGCCGGGCAGCGCCGTCGGGTCCGCTGTCGCGGTCGTGGCAGTCAGCCTCGGGGCGATCGGGGTCCGCGCGGGTATCGGCGCCCCCTGGTCACCCATCGGCTGCACCGGGACCGTCGCGCGCTTGTCCCCGCCGCCGCTCGGCAGACCGGCGTCATTGAGTCCACGATTACGGCGTGAGTCCTTGGGCTCCAGAGGTATCGGCGAACCCCGCAGCGGTTCGTCCGCGGTCCTCGGCAGTGTCAGCCGGAACTGCGAACCGCCGCCCGGCTCACCCCACGCCTGCAGCCAGCCGCCGTGCAGCCGCGCGTCCTCCAGGGCGATGGACAGCCCCAGACCCGTACCACCGGTGGTACGCGCGCGTGCCGGGTCCGCCCGCCAGAAGCGGCTGAACACCCGGGTCGCTTCGCCGGGCTTGAGCCCCACCCCGTAGTCGCGCACCGCGATGGCGACCGCCCCGCCCGCGGTGGCGAGCTTGACTATGACGTCCTTGCCGTCGCCGTGCTCCACGGCGTTGACGACGAGATTGCGCAGCACCCGCTCCACCCGCCGGGCATCGGCCTCGGCGACCACGGGCTGCTGGTCGCCGACGACGCGTATCTGCGTGCCCTTGCGCTCGGCGAGCGGCTCGGCCCCGCTGATGACCCGCCGTACAACCTCTCTGAGGTCTATCGGCTCGGCCTCCAGGGCCGCCGCTCCCGCGTCGAAGCGGCTGATCTCCAGCAGGTCGGCGAGCAACGTCTCGAAGCGGTCCAGCTGGTCGGCCAGGAGTTCGGCCGACCGCGCGGTCATCGGATCGAAGTCCACGCGCGCGTCGTGGATGACATCGGCCGCCATGCGTACGGTCGTCAGCGGCGTCCGCAGCTCGTGCGACACGTCGGACACGAACCGGCGCTGCATCCGCGACAGGTCCTCCAACTGCTGGATCTTCAGCTGGAGGTTCTGCGCCATCTTGTTGAAGGCCTCGCCGAGCCGCGCGATGTCGTCCTCACCCGTGACCTTCATCCGCTCCTGGAGTCGCCCGGCGGACAGCCGCTCGGCGATCCCGGCGGCCATCCGCACCGGCGTGACGACCTGCCGCACCACGAGCCAGGCGATGGCCCCGAGGAGTACGACGACGAAGAGCCCGGCCGTCGCCAGCGTCCCCTTGACCAGGCTGAGCGACTTCTCCTCCTGGGTGAGCGGGAAGAGGTAGTACAGCTGGTACGGGTTGTTGTTCGGGTCGTTGACCTGCTTGCCGACGACGAGCGCGGGCTGGGACTCCTTGCCGTTGCTGTAGATGATCCGGGTGTAGCTCTGGGCCGCTGCCGTACTGCCGTTGACCCGCGCGCGCAGGTCCTCGGGCACGCTCGCGGACGGATCGACGTACCCGGAACCGCGCGGACTGCGTCCGCCGCCACTGTCGGCACCCGCCGGCAGCGTCACCACGTCGAAGGCCCCCTGACCGCCGCTGGACAGCGACGACACCAGGTCGCTCATCCATGAGATGACGTTCTGCGAGGAGTTGCCGTCGGTCGCGGAGCCGTCGTCCGCGGTCCCGCTGGCCGCCTCGTCGGCCCTCTGCTTGGCCACGGCGAACCCACCCGTGGCCTGGCTCTGCGAGGCCTTCACCTTGGCGTCCAGCAGGCCGTTGCGCACCTGGCCGATGACGACGAAGCCCAGCAGCAGGACGACGCCCAGCGACATCAGCAGGGTGGTGACGACGACCTTGAGCTGGATGTTGCGCCGCCACAGCCGCATGACCGGCAGCAACGGCCGACGCACCCAGCGCATGAACAGGCGGAGGACCGGGCTGCCCTGGACTCCGCCCTGCAACAGCCCGCCCTCCAACAGGCGTGCCCAGCGGGAGCCCGCCGCCTTCCGGCCGACAGGCCGCCCCGCGCGGGCCCCGGTCCCCCCGGGTGCCGAAGCGGCACTGTCCCTGGACATGTCAGCTCGGTCCCGCCTTGTAACCGACGCCGCGGACGGTCACCACGATCTCCGGCCGCTCCGGGTCCTTCTCGACCTTGGAACGCAGCCGCTGGACATGCACGTTGACCAGACGGGTGTCCGCCGCGTGCCGGTAGCCCCAGACCTGCTCCAGGAGCACCTCACGCGTGAACACCTGCCACGGTTTACGGGCCAGCGCGACCAGCAGGTCGAACTCCAGCGGGGTCAGCGCGATCGACTGCCCGTCCCGCTTCACGGAGTGACCGGCCACATCGATGACCAGATCGCCTATGGCGAGCTGCTCGGGCGCCGGCTCCTCCGACCTCCGCAGCCGCGCCCGGATCCGGGCGACCAGCTCCTTCGGCTTGAACGGCTTCACGATGTAGTCGTCGGCGCCGGACTCCAGGCCCACCACGACATCGACGGTGTCGCTCTTCGCCGTGAGCATCACGATCGGTACCCCGGACTCCGCCCTGATCAGGCGGCACACCTCGATACCGTCCCGCCCGGGCAGCATCAGGTCCAGGAGCACCAGGTCGGGCTTGCTCTCACGGAAAGCGGCCAGCGCCTTGTCGCCGTCGGCTACGAAAGACGGCTCAAAACCTTCACCACGCAACACAATGCCGAGCATCTCGGCCAGTGCGGTGTCGTCATCGACGACAAGGACTCGTCCCTTCATAAACGACATCATCCCATTAACTAAATCGTTACCTGTCGTGACCTGTCACACAGCTCTGCCAGCGCCTCCGCCGTCACAGGCGAAACAGCGCCTTCTTCGGTGACGATCGCCGTCACCAGCTCGGGAGGCGTCACGTCGAACGCCGGGTTGTAGGCCTGGGTCCCCAGGGGTGCCACCGGAATCCCACCTCCCGCTCCCGACACCGTCACTTGCGGTGACGTGATCTCCGTCACTTCGAATCCGGGGCGCTGCTCCACCTCGATGGACGCCCCGTCCGGCGTGCCCGGATCCACCGTCGTCACCGGTGCCACCACGATGAACGGCACATGGTGGTACCGGGCGAGCACGGCGAGCGGATAGCTCCCCACCTTGTTCGCCACCGAACCGTCGGCGGCGATCCGGTCCGCCCCGATCAGCACCGCATCCACCTCCCCGGCCGCGAACAAGGAGCCCGCCGCGTTGTCCGTGAGCAAGGTGTACGCCATACCGTTGCGCGCCGCCTCATAAGCCGTCAGGCGAGCACCTTGCAGCAATGGACGCGTTTCGTCCACCCACAGCCGCCGCAGCCGCCCGTCCCGGTGCGCCGCGAGCGCCACCGCGAAGGCCGTGCCCTCGCCGCCCGACACCAGTGCTCCGGTGTTGCAGTGCGTCAGAATCCGGTGCCCGCCGCCGGGCAGCAGCTCGTCCAGCAGGGCCAGCCCGTGCGCGGCCATCCGTGCGCTGGCCTCGGCATCCTCCCGGTGCAACCGCCGCGCCGCCGCCAGCGCGGCCCCGGCCGCCTGATCGGGATCGCCTCCCTTGGCCACCGCGTCATGGTGCGCGGCCTGGGCCCTGCGCACGCCCACGGAGAGGTTCACCGCGGTCGGCCTGGCGCCCGCCAGCGCCAGCGCGGCCTCGTCGACGTCGAAGCCCCGCGCGGCGGCGAGCGCGACACCGTATGCCCCCGCGATGCCGAGCAGCGGCGCCCCGCGCACCGCCAGCGAGCGGATCGCGTCCACCAGCGCGGAGGCATCCGTGCACACCAGCTCGACCTCCTCGGCCGGCAGCCTCGTCTGGTCGAGCAGGACCAGTACAGGCCCCTCGGGGGGCTCGTCCCAGCGGATCGCGGGTATCTCGGTCGACCGGCCGTTCTCGCCGGATTGCGCGTACTGATCAGCCATGCGGTCAGTCTGCCCCGTATCCGGCGGACAATTGAAGGTGTGCAGCCCATACCGCGGCCGGTCACCGGTCGACCACCCCATGGCACGATGGCTGCCAACCTGCCGCCGCGCCCGCGGACGGGCACCGTGAAGGAGCGACGATGAACGACACTCCGGGCTGGGCCTCGCCCGGATCCGCGCAGCCCGACGGGCCCGAGCCCGGCGGGTCCGGCCCGGCCGAGCCCGGGGACGGCTCCGGCCCCGCACAGCCCGCGGACCAGCCCGGCACGGACCCGTCGGGCACCGGCCCGCAGTGGTCCAAGGAGCAGCCGCCACCCACCCAGTGGTCCGCGCCCACCGACGCCCCGGGCCGGGGCCAGGCACCGCCCCCACCGCCCGGCCCCGGCTGGGGCGGAGGCCACCCCGGCGGCCCGGCAGGCCCCGGAGGCCCCGGAGGCCCCGGGGGATACGGCGGGCCCGGCGGTTACGGCGCTCCCGGCTGGGGAGCCGGCTGGGGCGGTCCCCCGCCCGCGGCCAAGCCCGGTGTGATCCCGCTCCGCCCGCTCGGCGTCGGCGAGATCCTCGACGGCGCCGTCTCCACCATGCGCACCTACTGGCGCACGGTCCTCGGCATCTCGCTCAGCGTCGCGGTCGTCATGCAGACCATCGTCGTCCTCGTCCAGGGCTTCGCCTTCAGCGACCTCACCAGCACCAACGCCCTCGATGACCCGAACGCCAGCGCCTCCGAAGTGACCCGCGGCATGAGCGAGGCCTTCCTCAGCACCGGCGTCGTCTACCTGGTCGCCCTCATCGGCACGGTGATCGCCACCGCCCTGCTGACGACCGTCACCAGCCGCGCGGTGCTCGGCAAGCCGGTCACCGCCACAGAGGCCTGGCGTGACGCCCGCCCCCAGGTGCTCAAGCTGTTCGGCCTGATCTGCCTGCTGATCCTCATGGCCATCGCCCTGATCGGCGTCCCCACCGTGCCCGGCATCATCGTGGCCGTCACGGGATCCCAGGACGGGGGCATCGCGCTCGCCGTCATCGGTGGCCTCGCCGGCTGCGTCGTCACCCTCTGGCTGGCGATCCGCTTCTCCCTGGCCTCGCCCGCACTGATGCTGGAGAAGCAGGGCATCGTGAAGTCGATGAGCCGCTCCGCGAAGCTGGTGCGCGGCTCCTGGTGGCGGATCTTCGGCATCCAGCTGCTTGCCCAGATCATCGCGAGCATCCTGTCGTCCATCCTCGTGATCCCGTTCGCCTTCATCGCCGGACTGCTGAGCGGCGACGGCCTCGGCGGCCTCGTCAACGGCACCGGCGACGTCGGCTGGACGTTCCTCATCATCAGCGGCCTCGGCGCGGTGATCGGCCGCATGATCTCGTTCCCGATCACCGCGGGCGTCACCGTGCTCCTGTACATCGACCAGCGCATCCGCCGCGAGGCCCTCGACCTCGACCTGGCCCGTGCCGCCGGCGTCCAGGACTACGGCACCGCCGCCCCCGGCCCCACCCCGGGGAGCTGATGCGGTGAGCCTGGCGGGGGGAGTTCTCACGGCGGTGCCCGCGGCGCTGCCGCACACCGTCGAATCGGCCACAAGGGCACTGCTGCGCGCCCACGGCATCGTCGTACAGTCGTCGGCCCTCTCGGGAGACGAGCCGCCGGTGACGATCCCGCGCGACCCCGCGCGGGAGGCGGCCCGGCGTGAACTGTCCAAGCAGAGGTACCACGAGAACGACCCCAGCCTGGTGCAACGAGCCCTGGACGCCATCTCCCGCTGGGTCGACAAACTGTTCAGCAGGGCATCGGAGGCGACACCCGGCGGAACGCTCGGCCTGATCGTCGTCATCCTGGTCGTCCTCGCGGTGGTGGCCGCCCTCTGGTGGCGCCTCGGCACCCCCCGCCACGAACCCGCCTCCACCGCCGCCCTGTTCGACGACCGGCCCCGAAGCGCCGCCGAACACCGCTCGGCCGCCGAGGCACACGCCGCCCAGGGACACTGGAACCCCGCCGTGCAGGAACGCATGCGTGCCATCGTCCGCTCCCTGGAGGAACGCGCCCTGCTCGATGTCCGCCCCGGCCGCACCGCCGACGAGGCGGTGGCGGAAGCCGGCCGCGCACTCCCGTCGCACACGGACGAACTGCGCGCCGCCGCCGGACACTTCGACGACGTGACGTACGGCGGACGAGCCGCGAGCGAGCAGTCGTACCGCCACATCGCCGAACTCGACCGCGGCCTGGAGCGGACCAGGCCCGTCCTCACGAACAGCGCCCACAGCACGGCCCACCACACCAGCCAGGGGGCCGCCGAATGACCACGGAGGCGACGCTTCCCGCCACCTCGGCCTCGCCCACCGCCCGCCAGGTGTGGACCCGCGCGCGTGGCATCGTCCTCGCACTCGTGGTCCTCCTGGCAGCCGCCGTGGCGATCGCCGCGATCCGCTCCGACGCCCGGCACGGCGACCTCGATCCGCGCTCCGCCGACCCCTACGGCAGCCGCGCCGTCGCCGAACTCCTCAGCGACCGGGGCGTGTCCACGCGCGTGGTCTCGACCCTGGCCCAGGCCCGCGCCACGGCCGGCCCGGACACCACCCTCCTGGTCGCCGTCCCGGACCTGCTGACCAAGCGTCAACAGGCCGTCCTGCACGCGGCGTTCGCGAACTCCGGCGGCCGTACGGTCCTCGTCGCGCCCAGCACGCCATCCCTGAGCCGGCTCGCCCCCAAGGTCACCGTGGACTCCGGGCCCAGCTTCGACTCGCCGCTCTCCCCCGACTGCTCGATGCCCGCCGCCCGGCGCGCGGGCGACGCGGAAACCGGTGACTACCGGTACACGACCACGGCCACCGACGCCGACGAGTGCTACCCCAGCAACGGCCGACCGACCCTGCTCCGGCTCCCGGACGCGTCCGCGGGCGGCGACACCGTGGTCATCGGCGCGCCCGACATCTTCTTCAACAAACGTCTCGACAAGCAGGGCAACGCCTCGCTCGCCCTCCAACTCCTCGGCTCGCGGCCCCATCTGGTCTGGTACCTCCCCTCGCTGTCCGACAGCTCGGCCACCGCCTCCGGCAGCCAGAGCCTGTTCGACCTGCTCCCCTCGGGCTGGCTCTGGGGCACGCTGCAGCTGTTCATCGCCGCAGCCCTGGCCGCCCTGTGGCGGGCACGCCGACTCGGCCCTCTGGTACCCGAAAGACTCCCCGTGGCGATCCGGGCCTCCGAAACCGTCGAAGGCCGCGCCCGCCTCTACCGCAAAGCCAACGCCCGCGACCGCGCGGCCACCGCCCTGCGCTCCGCCACCCGCAATCGCCTCGCCCCCCTCGTAGGCGTCCCCGTCTCCCAGGCGCACGCGCCCGAAGCCCTGCTCCCCGCGCTCTCCGCCCACCTCCATGGCGACGGACAGACCCTGCACTCCCTCCTCTTCGGCCCGCCGCCCAGCGACGACACGGCCCTCATCGCACTCGCCGACCAACTCGACGCCCTCGAAAGAGAGGTACGCCGTCCATGATGGACCCGACCACTGACAACGCCGGGCCTGCGGGGAATCCGGGCGCCGCCCGAGCCTCCCTCGAATCCCTGCGCGCCGAGATCGCCAAAGCCGTGGTCGGCCAGGACCCCGCCGTGACCGGCCTCGTCGTCGCCCTCCTCTGCCGCGGACACGTTCTACTAGAAGGAGTCCCCGGAGTCGCCAAAACGTTGCTCGTCCGAGCCCTCGCATCCGCACTCGAACTCGACACCAAGCGCATCCAGTTCACCCCGGACCTGATGCCCAGCGACGTCACCGGCTCCCTGGTCTACGACACCCGCTCCGCCGAGTTCCGCTTCCAGCCCGGCCCGGTCTTCACCAACCTCCTCCTCGCGGACGAGATCAACCGCACCCCGCCGAAGACCCAGTCGTCCCTCCTCGAAGCGATGGAGGAACGCCAGGTCACGGTCGACGGCACCCCGCGCCCCCTCCCCGACCCCTTCCTGGTCGCCGCGACGCAGAACCCCGTCGAGTACGAGGGCACGTACCCCCTCCCCGAGGCCCAACTCGACCGCTTCCTCCTCAAACTGACGATCCCGCTCCCCTCCCGCCAGGACGAGATCGACGTCCTCACCCGCCACGCCGAAGGCTTCAACCCGCGCGACCTGCACGCCGCCGGCCTGCGCCCCGTAGCAAGCGCGGCCGACCTCGAAGCAGCCCGCGCGGCGGTCGCCAAGACAACGATCTCCCCCGAAATCACCGCCTACGTAGTCGACATCTGCCGCGCCACCCGCGAATCGCCGTCCCTCACTCTCGGCGTGTCCCCGCGCGGGGCCACCGCCCTCCTCGCCACCTCGCGCGCGTGGGCCTGGCTCACGGGCCGCGACTACGTCATCCCCGACGACGTGAAGGCCCTGGCGCTCCCCACCCTCCGCCACCGCGTACAGCTGCGCCCCGAGGCCGAGATGGAGGGCGTGACGGCCGACTCCGTCATCAACGCGATCCTCGCCCACGTCCCGGTCCCCCGCTGATGGCTCTCACCGGCCGCGCCGCCCTCCTCGCAGCCCTGGGCTCCCTCCCCGTAGGCATCTGGGAACCCAGCTGGACAGGCCTCCTGGCCGTCAACGCCCCCCTGGCGGTGGCCTGCGCCTGCGACTTCGCCCTGGCCGCCCCCGTACGCCGCCTGAGCCTTACCCGCTCGGGCGACACTTCCGTACGCCTGGGCGAATCCGCCGACGTCACCCTGACCGTCACCAACCCGTCCCGCCGCCTGCTCCGAGCCCGCATCCGCGACGCCTGGCCCCCCAGCAGCTGGCTCCCCGGCACGGAATTCGCCGCGTCCCGCCACCGCCTGACGGTCCCGCCCGGCGAACGCCGCCGCCTCACCACCCGTCTACGCCCCACCCGCCGAGGCGACCGCCAAGCAGACCGAGTGACCATCCGTTCCTACGGCCCCCTCGGCCTCCTCACCCGCCAGGGCACCCACGCCGTCCCCTGGGCCGTACGCGTCCTGCCCCCGTTCACCAGCCGCAAGCACCTCCCGTCGAAACTCGCCCGTCTCCGCGAACTCGACGGCCGCACCAGCGTGCTGACCCGCGGCGAAGGAACAGAGTTCGACAGCCTGCGCGAATACGTCCCCGGCGACGACACCCGCTCCATCGACTGGCGCGCCACCGCCCGCCAAACGACAGTCGCGGTACGCACCTGGCGCCCGGAACGCGACCGCCACATCCTCCTGGTCCTCGACACCGGCCGCACCTCGGCCGGCCGCGTCGGCGACGCCCCGCGACTCGACGCCTCCATGGACGCCGCCCTGCTCCTGGCAGCCCTGGCATCCCGCGCCGGCGACCGCGTGGACCTCCTCGCCTACGACCGCCGGGTCCGCGCCCTCGTCCAGGGCCGCACCGCACGCGACGTACTCCCCTCACTGGTCAACGCGATGGCGACGCTCGAACCTGAGCTCGTCGAAACAGACGCCCGTGCCCTCGCCGCCACGGCAATCCGCACCGCACCGCGCCGCTCCCTGATCGTCCTGCTCACAAGCCTCGACGCGGCCCCGGTCGAAGAGGGCCTGCTCCCCGTCCTCTCCCAACTCACCCAGCGCCATACGGTTCTGGTGGCATCCGTGGCAGATCCCCACATCGCGCGCATGGCCACGGCTCGTGGAAACACGGAGGCGGTGTACGAGGCGGCAGCCGCGGCACGTGCCCAGACCGAACGCGACCGCACCGCAGAAAAACTCCGCCGGCATGGCGTCACCATCGTCGACGCAACACCGGACGACCTCGCACCGGCACTGGCGGACGCGTATCTGGCTCTCAAGGCTGCGGGACGTTTGTAATACGGGGGTCTGCTTAAAAATGCAGGCCCCTTTTCAGAGCCCCTTAAACGCAGAAAACCCCTGTACCGAATAAACGGTACAGGGGTTTTCGCAATATTTGTTCGGCGGCGTCCTACTCTCCCACAGGGTCCCCCCTGCAGTACCATCGGCGCTGTAAGGCTTAGCTTCCGGGTTCGGAATGTAACCGGGCGTTTCCCTCACGCTATGACCACCGAAACACTATGAAACACATCAACCGCACCACTACCGTGACCATGGCAATGGGGTTGTTCGTGGTTTCAGAACCAACACAGTGGACGCGAGCAACTGAGGACAAGCCCTCGGCCTATTAGT
>NZ_JALJRY010000018.1:0-109856 GCF_024519455.1 Streptomyces sp. STR69
GACGAACGGCTCAGGCCACTATCTGCCCGGCAGTTGTGCCCCCGCGTACAACGAGGTGGATTACATGCGGCTGCGGGACGTGGCTGCACGAGCGCTGCAGGGCCAGGGCTTCGGGCTCACAGTCAACGAAGGCACCGTATGGAAACCCTGGCCCGTGCGAAATCAGCATTACGGCGGTTTGCTCTGAAAGCGCGACTCCTGGGAGTAGGGATGTCCGGTCCTCATTTCCAAGGAGCCTCGGCCCCCTCCGTCGATCGACCCCTTTCGACGCAAGACGTAAGGTGACACCGTGGCGAGTCATCCAGGCTTCGGCGTTCTTCTGGCTCGACTTTTGAAGCACCGTCGGACGGATGTCGCGTGGCTGTCCTCGGCGTCCGGCATCCCGGAGACCGAACTCCGCTCGGTGGTATCGGGCACGCCGCCGCTGGCTTCGCAGCTCGACAACCTCGCCCCCGCGCTTGGTTTCCACGCCGTCGACCTCTATGCGATCGCCGACGTATCGGCGCCGGAATCCCTCACCCCCCAGGACCCGGCCGCAGGATCCGTAGTTGCGGACCTTGTCCGGATCACGATGGCACTGCCGTCGGACCAGAGAGCCAATGTCCACCAGCTTGTCGATCAGCTGCCGCTGGAACTCAAAGGACGTCCATCCGCTTCGCCGTTCACCTATGACCAGCACAAGGCCGGTTCTGGTGCGATGCTCGCCAACCTGTTGTGCGGCAACCGGAACCTGCGCTCCCTGACCGCTGCGGCCAAGATCTTGGCCATCCTGACCGAAGGGCGCGTGTACCTGGCCGCCTCGACGATCAGCGGCATCGGAAGGGGCCGTGTACCTCTGACCTCGGACCAGGTGGAAGCCTTCGCAACCGCTCTCGGCATCCCGGCCGGCGACCTCGCCGCCATCACCGGCGTCGAACTCCGCGAGCCATCGCGGCCCGACGATCCACTGGCGGCCGAAATGGCAGGGCTGCTGTGGAACTGCCGACGGCTGACCACAGCCCAGGTCGGACTCGTCCGCGACGAAGCGGAGTCGATGCTCGTAGCAGTGCCTGACGATGCCTCTGACGAAGCCTGGAACCGTGTTCATCACCACCACGGCAGATGGTGGGGTGCGCCGAGACGGTGAGAGCCGCTGGTGACGTTTCTCCTGGATCTTGGACTCTTATGTCGTTTCGGTGAACACCTGCCGACCACGGTGGGGCAGTGGTCTGCGCGTTGCGCGGGTGGACCGCCGTGTCCGTCCCAGCGTCGATTCCACGCTGCACCGATGCCTCCAACGCCACCATCGAGCCCCGTATTGAGGCTGTTGAGCGCAAACAGTCGAAAGCGCAGGAACTGCTCTATGAGCGGTTTATCGATCGCGCCCAAGATGGAGCGCACCGATCGTGGAATTGTTTGGATGGCACAATCCTGCGGCCCAAGCCCTCATGTGACCGCGCGGCAGATCGGGAAGCCAGGCCACAGCCCTACGAGCCGAAACGCCCACTGGCGGTCGACCTCAGACCTACGCATTGCGATGCGCAGGTCACAGGTGCCCGGTTGGCCCGGATTCCAAGGTCAACCAAAACAAGAAACCCCAGGTCACGGCGAGTGAGTCCTGGGGTCCCTCAGAGCCGCCTTCGGGATTCGAACCCGAGACCTACGCATTACGAGACCACGAGCGTTCGTGTTGCCTGGTGTCTCGCCGTGCTGCGTGGTGACGTTTTTACTGATCAGAGCATGTGCAGCAGGTTGAACCGTGCCACCCCGTGATGCACCGTCCAAAGGCGTCTGTCCACCGGCTGTCCACCGGGCGGGGTCGCACCCACGTCGCAAGGGCGGGGCAGCCGACCATCGAGGGGCTACCGACCCGCACCGTAATTCAGCGCAGAGGCGCTTGTCGACAACTGACAGCCCACCTGGCGGGGCCATATCGCTTGGTCATCACGCCGGACCACCCGAGTTGCCGGAGTCCTGACCGTTACTCCCCCGCCGAGACCTCGACCATCAGCCGGCCACCGTCCGCGCCCGCCATGATCAAAGCCACCATCGGCTTCGTAGCAGCCACGTCCACCCCGTTCTGCTCGGCCTGGTGTCGTGCCTCCGCCTTGGCTCGATCCATATCAGGCTTCCAGACGGGGCGGCTCGGCTTCGGCGATGAAACGTGGCCGTCGTATGCCGAACGCTCCAGCACAAGCCGGAACTCGTAGGACGAACGGCCGCGCATCGAGCGGGTGTGGTTCTCAGCCCGTCGGATCCGGATCCGTGCCTCCGCCACGGTGGTCGTCGGGCCGTGGCTGCTCCTCCTCCATGCCCGTCGCTTCCTGAAGCTTGACCATGGGGCGCGCCGGCGTCGGCCGCACGGCTCGTGCACCGGGTGCGCCGGGTGTCGACCGCCGGGCGGTCGGCGCGTGACGTGTGCCCGGCACGGTCGGCGGCGGGACCGCCACGGTCTGGCGGGCTCGTATCGCGAAGGGCGTCCGGGAGAGGACCGTCACGGTCAGCGGGGCGTCGACGTCATCGAGGTCGCCGTCGACGGTCAGCACGAGGCCTGCTCTCGGGTGCTCCATGACGCCGCGGACCGTCGCGGTCGTGGTCGCCAGCCGGTCTGCCAGCCACCTCAGCGTGACCGGGGTCGCGCTCTCCGCGGCCCACAACGCCAGCATCGCGACGTCGGTGACGACGCTGCGGTAGCTGCCGTCGAAGACGCCCCGCTGGTCGGCGGGCCGGGCGTCGACCAGCGGGGCGCTGCGGCGCAGCCATCGGGGCGGCTCCCCGGGCGCGTCCACCGGCCAGAACCGCAGCCGGTACTCGCAAGGCCATCCCCTGGGGTCGTCGCCCGCCGTCAGAGGGCGGCGGGCGAACAGGATCCGGTACGCGCTCGGCGGTCCGAGCCGGATCGGTTCGCCGACGGGGCCGGCGACGACGAGGGCCAGGCTGACCAGACCCGAGCTGACGAAGGGCGTTTCCATGACGTCGTCCCACTCGGAGAGGTCGTCGTCATCCGGCGGGGCGTCGTACACCTCGATCCGCACGGTGTGCTGGCTGTCGGCCGCGACGCCTTCCACCCAGCCGTCACCGGCCCGCGCGAACGACCCACTGGGCTGGGTTTCCACCGCGAACTCCGCGAGCAGCTCACCGACTTGGGGCCCGGACCGGTTGAGCCAGGGAACGTCCCGGATGACGAACGTCCCGTACTCCGGCCAGTAGTCGTCGTTGTCCACGGCCCTCAGCAACGGCATGACCTGTCCTCCCTCACACCGTCAGTTCGACGGCTTCGAGGCGGAGCGCCAGGCCTGTGGTCCCGGCGGTCAGGAAGTCGCCTGGCGTGTCGCACTTCCGGCCCTGCCAACCGATGTTCTCCACATGGGCGTTGGCGCAGACGGTGCCGGAGCCGACATTCAGCGTGAACGCCTCCATGCGCAGCAGCTGTCCGGTGGTTCCGATGGTGAGGTTGGCGCCGTTGTCCGCGAACTTCCAGTTGGGCTCCCAGCCGGAGTTCTCGATGTACCCGTTGGAGCCTGTACCGCTGACGCCGGACACAGCGATGTTGAGGGCTTCGATGGCGCGGGCCTGTCCGACGGTGCCGGCCTGGGCGCCGTCGCACACCGGGGCCTGCCAGCCGACGTCGCTCACATAGGCCCGGTAGCAGATGTGGCGGCCCGGGCTGGCGGCGGCCAGCTTCTGCACGGCGTAAGCCGCGGTGCCGGCCGGTGCCGTGATGGTCGTCTTCGTCGTCTTCGACGACTGTGTCTTCGTAGTCCCGGATCCAGTCGAGGCCACGTGTCCGCCGGTTTCGGCGCTCTTGGCCTTGGCGGCCGTCGTCTGCTGCTTCGCGGCGGGCGTGGGCGGCGATTTCGTGGTCTTCTTCTTGGTCTTCGTGTCGTCGTCCTGCTTGGACGACGGTGTCGCCGAGGGAGAACCGGACACGTAGCCGCCGGCCGCGCCGTCGGGCCGGCCGTTCAGAACGGTGTCGCTCGTGGCTGCCGCGCCCGCCGGGTGGGACGGCTTGCTGTCGCCGTGTCCCAGGACCAGGAACGGAACCCCGATGAGTAACGCCCCGATGATCGCCGCCGCGGCCAGCACCGGTTTCTTCGGCCCGGCCGAGGGCATCCGTACGCCCTCGGTGTCGGCGCCGCTCGTCCCCGCGGGCGCCTCGTCGGCCTCGTGCTCGGCCAGGACGTCGGCTCCGGCGCGTGCTTCGGGTGCGGCGGGTTCCTCCCTGGCCGTCGAACCGGCCGGGGCGGCGGCCAACTCCGGAGCTGCAGCCTGAGCCTCCGGCCCGGGCTGCCATGCCGAGCGCTCCGGGGCCTGGGGACGCTGCTGCTCCGGCGTGGCCTCGGGGCGGACGGGCACAGTGGCCGCCCGGCCGCTCGGGGTCAGGGCGGCGCCGGGATCTCCGGCCACCGCGGACACCTGGACGGCCCGCCGAACGGCCACCGGCGCCGTGTCCTCACTCCCCGGTGGCGTGCCGCCGGATGTTTCGTGCTGCCGGGACATCCTCGGGTCCTCTCTGGTGACTTCAAGGGTGGCGCCTCAGGACCGGCGGGCACCTGCCGAGCCCGCTGTGTCGTGTGACGCGTGGGGCAGGGGATACGGGCACGGTATCGGCGGGGACCCCAGAAGACCTCGGTCTTCGCCAGCTGTTTGACGAAGCTTCAGAAACCATTGCTGGACTGGGTAGTTGGGAGCTGCGGCGGAAACCCCTGGGTGGCGGTCAAACCGACGCGCCGGCGACCTGGACGTCTTCCGGCAGCAGCAGCCGCAGGTCGTCCAGGCCCGGTGCGGCCAGCGAGCTGAGCCGCCGGGCCTGCCGGGTCATCATCGACTCCAGCAACTGGCGGGCGGTACGCGCGTTGCCGAAGGAGCGGTCGCGCGGCAGGCCGTCCACATGGCCGCGCAGCACCTCGACAGTGGCGGGCGCGCACTCGTAGCCGGACGTGGCGGCATGCCCGCGGATGATGTCGATCAGTTCGTCGGTGGTGTAGTTCTCGAATTCCACGAAACGGGAGAAGCGCGAGGCCAGTCCGGGGTTGGAGGCCAGGAAGCGCTGCATCTCCTCGGTGTAGCCGGCGGCGATGACGACGATCTCGTCGCGGTGGTCCTCCATGAGCTTCAGCAGGGTGTCGACGGCCTCGCGGCCGAAGTCGGAGATGGCGCCCTCGGGAGTGAGGGTGTACGCCTCGTCGATGAACAGCACGCCGCCCAGGGCGCGTTCGAACACCTCGCGGGTGAGCTGGGCTGTGTGGCCGACGTAGCGCCCGACCAGGTCGGCGCGGGCCACCTCCACGAGGTGCCCCCGGGGCAGCACACCCAGGGAGCTCAGCAGTTCCGCGTAGAGCCGGGCGACGGTGGTCTTGCCGGTGCCGGGCGGGCCGGAGAAGACCAGGTGGTGGCTGATCTTCGGCACGGGCAGTCCGGCGGCCCGGCGCTGCCGGGTGGTGGCGAGGAGGTTAACGAGGTCGGCAACCTCACGCTTGACGGCCCCCAGGCCGACCATGGCCTCCAACTCCGCGCGCGGGTCCGCCTCCTGGTCGGCGTCCGTGCCGGCGCGGGCTGCCGCGTCACTGACGTCCTCGGGGAACAGCAGGGACAGATCACTCTCGCTCGCCTCGGGCACGGAGGCCAGCCGGAACGCCTGGCGGTCCACCATCTCCTCGAACACCCCGCGTGCGGCACGGCCGTTGCCGAAGGTCGCGTCGCGCGGCATGCGTTCGAAGTGGGCGGCCAGCGCCTCGGCGGTACCGGGACCGAAGTCGTAACGGTGAGCCCGGCACATGCTCTCGGTGATGGTCACCAGCTCCGCCACGGAGTAGTTGGCGAACTCCACGGTGCGGGTGAAGCGGGACGCCAGGCCCGGGTTGGCCGACAGGAACGCGTTCATGTCGTCGGTGTACCCCGCGGCGACGACCACGACGTCCTCGCGGTGGTCCTCCATCAGCTTCACCAGGGTGTCGATGGCCTCCCGGCCGAAGTCGGCGCCGGAGCCCTTGCTGTCGGAGAGCAGGGTGTACGCCTCGTCGATGAACAGCACCCCGCCCAGGGCGGTGGTGAACGCGTCGGTGGTCTTGATCGCGGTGCCGCCGATGACCTGGGCCACGAGGTCGGAGCGGGAGACCTCCACGAGGTGCCCGGAGCGCAGCACGCCGAGTGAGGCGAGGATGCTGCCGTAGAGGCGGGCGACGGTGGTCTTGCCGGTGCCGGGCGGGCCGGAAAAGACCAGGTGGCGGCTCATCGGCGGGGCGGGCAGGCCGAGCCGGGCGCGGCGCTGGGTCAGTTGGGTGAGGTTGATCAGGGTGCGGACCTGGTGCTTGACGGCCTGCAGGCCGATCAGCGCCTCCAACTCCTCGACGGGGCCCTCGGGTTCGGCGGGCGGGGCACCAGCGTTGTCGCCACCGCCCTCGGCCACGCTTCCGGCGCTGGTGCCCCAGGCATCGGCGACGGCGTTGGAGGCACTGGTCAGGTCGCCCACGTCGAGTCGTTCCCCGGCGCGGGTCTGGCGCAGCCCGGAGCCCCGGTTGTCGCGTACGACGCAGCCGTCAACCGTGACCGCCTCGGTGCTGTCCACCCGGATCCCGTCGCCCGTGTTGCCGCTGATCTCACAGCCGTTGAGCACGGCCCGCGCACCGCTCGCGATCAGCACGCCGTGCGCACCAGAGGCGGTGACCCGGACGCGGGTGGCGTTGAGTTCGCCGCCGTCCTCGACGAGCATTCCGGTGGCGCCGCTGGTGTCGATCTCGCAGTCGCGTACGGTGCCGAGCCCGCCGGGGCCGACGGACACCCCGGTCCGGGCCGCGGCGCGCAGGACGCTGTCGCGGACGTAGGGGTTGCCGTCGTCGGCACAGCGGACGGCCGCGGCGCCCGCCGCGGCGGTGATCTCGCTGTTCTCGATCCGTCCACGGCCACCGGCGGTGACCTCGACGCCGTACCCGCCGGGGGCCTCCACACGGGCCCGGCGTATCAGTGGCTTGGCGCCGCCCCGGATGGCGATCGCGGTGCCCGCGGCGCGCAGGATCTCCAAGTGGTCGAATTCGGCGGCGCATTCGTCGTCGAGCAGGACGGCGGCGTCGGTTCGGTCGGCGCAGTCCCGTACGGTCACGCGGACCAGCGTGGGCGCCGAGCCCGAGCCGCTGACGTGGATGCCCGGCCCGGCAGAGGAGTTGAACTCGCAGTCCTCGAAGGTACCCCGGGCGCGGTCGGTGACCAGCAGACCGCTGCCCTTGGTCCGTGAGGTGTGGCAGCGGCGCAGCACGGGCGAGGCCCCGGCGGAGAGCGCGATGGCGGGTCCCGTGGTGTCGGTGACGCGGATGTCGGCGAGTTCCGGGCGCGAGGCGCTGGTCACCTGGAGGCCGACAGGAGCGTGCTCCACGGTCGTGCGCAGCACGGTGGTGGTGCTGTTGCCCTCAAGCGCGATGGCCGGTTTCTCGGTACCGGATATCTCGCAGTCCTCGATGCTGCCCCGGGCCTCCTTGTTGGCGAGCAGGCCGTTGGCACGGGCGTCACGGATCCGGCAGTCGCGCACGGTGGTGCGGGCGCGCTCGGTGAGGACCAAGCCGGTGGTGCCGAGGTTCTCGATCAGGCAGTCCTCGATGACGCTGCCGGTGGGGGAGGTGTCGACGATTCCGGCTCCCTCGGGATTGGTGACCCGGCAGTCGCGCATGGCGACCGAACCGGCCTCCCGGGTGAGGATCGCGGTCCAGCCCGAGCCGATGACGGTGCAGCCGCCCATGGCGACCTGGCCGCGCGGTACGTCGACGACGGGGAGGCCGTCGCCGCCTCCGCGCAGGAGGAGGTCGGTGAGCATGACAGCATCGGCGACCAGGGTGATCGCGCTGCCGTCGCGTGGACACAGTTCCACGCTCCCGGACTCGCCGTCGGCGACGATGGTGACCCTGGTCCTGACGGTGAGTCTCTCGGGGTAGCGGCCCGGTCGGACACTGATCACGGCCCCTGAGCGGGCCGTGGCGAGTGCGTCGCCGATCGTCCGGAAACCGTCCGGTGCTTCCGGGTCGACCGTGAGCCACTGCCGCGACACGCTGGGTCCTCCTGGGTCTCGGAGTCTGGCCTCTGGGTCCGGCCGCGAGATCCGGCCTGGGGTGAAGGGCCAACTTCCCTCCCCCGCCCCTGTGTTCGCAACGCTATCCCGGCGCACCACCGGTGACGAACTATCATGCGAACATGCGATGTCCGGTGGCCCGCAGACTGTTCCTCCTGCCCGTGGTGCTCGCTGTGTCCGCGACCCTGGTGGCCGCGAGTCCGACACCCCGCCCGACCTCGGTGAGCCTGCCCGTCATCCCGTCGGAGCTGACCTCCGACGCCCCCTGTACGCCGGCGTCCAAGCAGTCCGCCGAGGCGCGGTCGTCGACCCGGGCCGCTCTGGGTCTGAACCGTACCTGGCAGTTGACCCAGGGCTCCGGGGTGACCGTGGCGGTGGTGGACACCGGTGTCGCCGAGGGCGTTTCCGCTCTCGCCGGGCGGGTCTCGGCGCCGGCCGGAGCCGGGGAGGACTGCGTGGGGCACGGCTCCTTCGTGGCCGGTCTCATCGCGGCCCGCAGTACCGACGCCGGCGCCTTCGCGGGGGTGGCCCCGCTGGCCCGGATTCTCGCGGTGCGTGGCACGGACGACCGGGGGGTGCCCTCGGTGGCCCTGGTGGCGGACGGCATCCGCGCGGCGGTGAATGGCGGCGCCGAGGTGATCGCGGTCTCGGCGGCGCTGGCCGACGGCCGCGAACAGCTGACCTCCGTGGTTGCGTACGCGACGGCCCACGACGCCCTGGTCGTCGCCCCGGCGGTGCCGGACACCGAGAACGACAAGGACGGAGCCGCCGGCGTCTACTGGCCCGCCTCCGCCCCCGGTGCCCTCTCGGTCGGCGGCACCGGTCTGGTGCTCCCGGCCGCCGCCGCGCCCGACCTGGCCGCGCCCGCCGACGGCATCGTCGGCGTCGGCCCACGCGGCTCCGGCTCCTACATCGCCTCCGGGTCCTCTCTCGCGTCCGCCTTCGTCGCGGGCGCCGCCGCGCTGGTGCGCTCCCGCTACCCCGCGCTGAGTGCCGCGCAGACCGCCGCCCGGCTCACCGACTTCGCCTACCCGGCGGTCCCGCCCCGCCTCGACCCGTACGCCGCTGTCACCGCCGTCCGGTCCACGGTGGCCCGGGCCCCCGGGGCCCTGCCCGATCGGGTCCGCATCGCACCCCCGGCCTCCGGCACCCCGCGCGCCGTGGCGGTGCTCGTCGCCGGGGTCTCCGGTGGCCTGGTCCTTCTCACGGCCGCCGCCCTCCTTGTCATTCCCCGGGGACGCGCGCGGAGATGGCGCCCGGCGGACTCCTCCCCGGCCCCGCCGATCCCCTGACCGGCCGGCCGACACGGCCTGCCGGTCGACGCCTCCCGGCGGACCACGGCGCGGGTCAAAACCACCGGCCGCTCGTTCCGCGGGGCCCTTGGCGCATTCTGCGGGCGCGCGACGATCGTGCCCGGGGTCACTCACGCAAGGCGCCGGGTCTGTTTAGCCGACCGGGAGTCCGGGTGCGTCCCGTTCGCGGGTGTCTGGCGGGTCTGTAAGGCCCGGCCGACGGGGCGATGCTGTTGGCGAAAACCGGCTGGGTGATCCGGGCCGTGGCGAGGCAGTGCCGGGAGCAGGGGGGGCTGTCGTCCGCGAACGCGACACTTCACCCGACGAGTGTCACATTCGCGGAACTAGCACCCTGCCCCCCGTGGATTCACCGACGACATCACAGAGTGGGCCGGGCGTCCTGCTCGCCCCGTCGGCCCGAAGCCGGGAAGCCGGAGCAGGTCCGGTTCTGGTACGACGACGGCCGGTCGGGCCGGCCTGCTCGTCACAGCCGGCTGGGGTCCAGGAGGGCCGTCTGTATTTCGACCGTCTTGCGGCGGGCGATCCGTAGCGCCCGGCCCGGAGGGAGGATGCGGCCCTTGACGTTGCCGAAGACGTACCCCTCGGCGGGCGGGCAGGACATCAGCAGGGCAGGGGTGTTGACCTCCTGGAGGCGCCGTAGCAAGGACTCGTTGAGGCCGCGTCCGGCACTGGCCGCTGCCCGGGCGACGACCAGGTGGAGGCCGACCTCGTGGCCTAGGGCGAGGTGGTTCAGGAGCGGGTCGAAGGGGGCGTTCATCGGACCGGTGCCGACCATGTCGTAGTCGTCGACGAGGATGAAGAGCCGGGGGCCGGTCCACCAGTCGCAGAGCCTCATGCGGGCGGGGCTGATGTCGGGGCCGGGGACGCGGTCGCGGACGGCGCGGGCGGCGCCGTTGACGAGGTCCTTGAGGACGTCGACGGAGACGGCGTGGCCGAGGCGGTAGGCGTCGGGTACGGCTTCGACGAGGTCGCGGCGGTAGTCGACGATCATGATGCGGGCCTCGGCGGGGGTGTAGCGCTCCGTGATGGCCTTGGCGATCAGCCGCAGCAGGTTGGTCTTGCCGCTCTCGGTGTCACCGACCACGATCATGTGCGGGGATTCGCTGAAGTCGTGCCAGACGGTGGCGAGTTCGTCCTCGTCCACGCCGATCGGCACGCGCAGACCGTCCTGCGCCGGGGGCAGCGCGGAGGCCGGCAGGAGCGTCGGCAGCATGCGCACCGACGGGGCGGCCGGCCCCGGCCAGCTCTCCTTCACGGCGGAGACCAGGCCGGCGACGCCGTCGGCGAGGTCCTGGGCGTCCTCGGTGCCGTCGATGCGGGGCAGGGCGGTGAGGAAGTGCAGCTTGCCCTCGGCGGTCATGCCCCGGCCGGGGACACGGGGGACGGTGGCGGCGCGGCGGATGTCGATGTGGGAGTCCATGGGATCGCCCATGCGCAGTTCCAGCCGGGTGCCCGCCTGGTCCCGGACCGCCGCGGGGAGTTCGACCCAGCGGGCGGTGGTGGTGACGAGGTGGATGCCGTAGCTGAGGCCGCGCCCGGCGAGCGCGCTGAAGGTCTGGATGTGCCGGTCGAAGTCCTGGCGCACCGTCTGCCAGCCGTCGATGACGAGGAAGACGTCGCCGTGCGGTTCGTCGGGGAACTCCCCGGCGGCGCGGCGCCGCCGGTAGGTGATCATGTTGTCGATGCCCTGGTCGAGGAAGAAGCGCTCCCGCACGGCCAGCAGCGAGGTCACCTCGGCGATGGTCCTGCCGACGCGTTCGGTGTCCAGTCGGGCCGCGACACCGCTCACGTGGGGGAGTTCGGCGAGGCTCGCCAGCGTGCCGCCGCCGAAGTCCAGGCAGTAGAACTGCACTTCGCGCGGGGTGTGGGTGAGGGCGAGGGCGGTGATCAGCGTACGTATGAGGGTCGACTTGCCGCTCTGCGGGCCGCCCGCGATGGCGACATGCCCGCCCGCGCCGGACAGGTCCACGGTGAGCAGGTCGCGCATCTGGTCGAAGGGCCGGTCGACGATGCCGACGGGCACGGTGAGCCGACCGCGGCCGTCCGGGTCGGTGGTGGTGAGACCGCGTACCGGGTCGGGCGCGAGCGGCGGCAGGACCTGGTCCAGGGTGGCGGGCAGGCCGAGCGGAGGCAGCCACACCTGGTGGGCGGGCGGTCCGGCGCCGATCAGCCGGTCCACGGCGACCGACAGCAGGCTCTCGGCCTCCTCGTCCTCCGCCGTGTCGGGTCCGGTGGCGACGGATTCGTCGGGCATCCGGCGTGGCACCACCCAGTCGGCGGTCCACGGTACGACCTGGCTGGCCACCCGGGCCTGGACGACGGCGCTGTGCCGTCGGGCGTACGGTCCCGACACGTAGGCGGCGCGGAACCGGGTCAGTGCCTCGCCGCCGCTGGCCAGGAAGCCGCCGCCGGGCTGCGGTGGGAGCTCGTAGGCGTCCGGCACACCGAGCACACCGCGGCTCTCCATGGCGGAGAAGGTGCGCAGGCCGATCCGGTACGACAGATGGCTCTCCAGGCTGTGCATGCGGCCCTCGTCGAGCCGCTGCGAGGCCAGCAGCAGATGGACGCCCAGCGACCTGCCGAGCCGTCCGATCATCACGAACAGGTCCATGAACTCCCGGTGCGCGGCGAGGAGTTCGCTGAACTCGTCGACGATGACGAAGAGGCTGGGCAGCGGCGCCAGCGGGATGCCCGACACGCGTGCCTTCTCGTAGTCCAGCGCGGAGGTGTAGTTCCCGGCGCTGCGGAGCAGTTCCTGACGGCGCATCAACTCACCGTGCAGCGCGTCCTGCATGCGGGAGACGAGGGCGACCTCGTCGGCGAGGTTGGTGATCACGGCGGAGGTGTGCGGCAGTTCGTCGAGGCCGAGGAAGGTGGCGCCGCCCTTGAAGTCGACCAGGACGAAGTTCAGGGTCTCGGAGGAGTTGGTGAGCGCCATCGCGAGCACCAGGGTGCGCAGCAGTTCGCTCTTGCCGGAGCCGGTCGCGCCGATGAGCATGCCGTGCGGGCCGGTACCGCCCTGCGCGGACTCCTTGATGTCCAGCTGTACCGGAGCGCCGTCCGCGCCGACCGCGATCGGCACGCGCAGCCGGTCGGCTCCGGTGCGCCGCCGCCACAGGGCGGCCGGGTCGTGCCGGTGCAGGTCGGGTATGCCCAGCAGGGTCGTCAACTCGACGTTGGTGGACAGCGGTTCGGCGGCCTCGGTGCCGAAGCCCATCCGGTACGGGGCGATGAGCTTGGCCAGCGCGGTGGCGGTGACCGGCCCCAGGGTGTCGGCGCGGCCGAGCCGGGTGGTCTGTTCCTTGCGGTCGCGGTCGGTGCGCACCAGGCTGAGTTCGTCCCCGGTGAGGTCCAGGCGCAGGGTGGTGCGGCCGGGCCGCCAGCCGAGTTCACCGGTGAGGTCCAGGACGACGGCGTTGCGGAAGCCGGACCCGTCGATGCGGTGCCCGGCCGGGACCCGGCCGCCGTCCAGGACGATGACGGTGAACGGCTCCTCGCGTCCGGTCGGCGCCTCCGGGTCGAACGGTGGCCGCTCGACGAACTCCGCGCCGAGCAGGTCCTCCAGTTCGTTGAACGCCGAGACGATCATGCGGGCGGGGCCCGCGCCGTCGTGTTCCTGGTCGCGCAGGCTGTGCGGCAGCCACTTGGTCCACTCCCACTGTGCACGCCGGTCGTCGTCCACGCACAGCGCGATCCACAGGTCCTCGGGCGCCTGGAAGGTGGCCAGTTGGGCGACTATGGAACGGACCAGGGCGCGTATCCGCTCCTGGTCGCCCCGGAACAGGACCCGGGACCAGGGACGCAGATAGATCGCGATGGGCTGGTCGGGGACGGTGGCGTAGGCGCGGATGAAGCTCCGCAGGGCGTGCGCGGTCAGTGGTTCCAGGTCCTCGACGGGTTTCGTGGACTGCGGGGTCAGCCGCAGTCCCAGCCGCTGGTCACCGACGGCCACCCGGACCTCGGCGAAGTCCTCGTCCGTCGGACGGCGTTCCCACAGCCGCGAGGTGCCCACCAGTGACGGCAGCGCGGCCGGTTCCGGGTGCCGCCAGGCCAGCGCCCGCTGCTGCTCGACGACGGCGCCGCGGACCTTGCGCCGGGTCTGGGTGAGATAGCGCAGGTAGTCGCGACGTTCGCCCTTGAGCCGTTGCTTGCGCTCGCCGTTCTTGCGGACGACCTGGCCGACCATCATGGCGGCCGAGGAGAGCACCATCAGCCCCATGGCTATGTACATGAAGCTGCCGAGCTGGCCGTTGGAGCCGGGCCTCATGAACATCATCATCATGGAGACCGACATCATCCCCATGGGCAGATACGTCCACACGGCGGAGCTGTCCGGCACCACCTCGGGGAGGGTGGGCGGCTCCTGGAGGCTGAGCTCTCCTTCGGGCATGTCCGGGCCTCGCCGGCGGGCAGGCCTGCGGAACAGAACCACACTCACTGCGGTGTCTCCTCGCCATGGTCGGCGCTCGCGCCACTGTGGGGCTTTCGGGACAGGGCCCCGAGTCCGGTCACGGTACCCGGCCCGGAACCTGCCTCCGATCGCCCGACCGGGAGTTCAACTCGCGGTCTACAAAGGTTCGTTGGGAAGTTTCTCTGAAGATCCGTCAAAAAGGAGTGGTGGCCCGTACGTTCGGCTCTGACGTGTGCGAGTGGTGACCCCGGCGTTCAGGTCACACGTCCGGCGCGTCCCCCCTACCCCGCCCTGTTCCCCCAGCCCCGGACCTCCGGAGAAGGGTGCGGCCCCTGATGACCGACAGGCCCGTCGGCTCAGCGGCGGCCCTGTGCCGTCTGACCGTGCATGCCCCCGCCAGGACCATCGACCTGGCGGTCCCCTCCGATGTGCCCGTCGCCGACCTCCTGCCCACCGTCGTCGGCTACGGCGGCGACGGGCTTGCGGAGACCGGCATCGAGCACGGCGGCTGGGTACTCCAGCGCCTCGGTGGGCCGCCGCTGGACGAGGAGAGCACGCTGGACGCCCTCGACCTGCGTGACGGCGAGACGCTCCACCTCCGCCCCCGAGTCGAGGCACTGCCCGAAGTACACCTGGACGACCTGGTGTTCGGTGTCTCCACCACCATGCGGCAACGCCCCTACGGCTGGGGACCGGACGCCAGCAGGCGGCTGCTGCGGGGGTTCGCGGTGACCGCGCTCACCCTCGGCATCCTGGTGCTGGCGCTGCCCGGAGCCCCCGGCTGGCAGCGCGGCCTGGCGGCCGGCGCGACCGGGCTGCTGCTGCTCGCGGGCGCCGCCTCCGCCGGCCGGGCGGTCGGCGACGCCGGCGCGGGCGTGGCGCTGGGGTTCATGGTCGCCCCGTACCTGGCACTGGCCGGCTGGCTGCTGCCCGGCGGCGCGATAACGGGGCCGAATGGCAACGAGGGGCTCGGCTCGCGCCTGCTCGCGGCCTGCGCGGCCGGAGCGGGTGGCGCGGTGCTGGCGCTGGCCGCCGTGGCCTCGTTCGCCGCGGTGTTCCTCGCGCTGTTCGTGGTCGCGGTGTTCGGCGCCTTCGGCGCCGTCCTCATCCTCGTCGGCGACCTGCCCCTCGGGCACGCCGCCGGCGTCCTCGCGGTGTCCGCGGTGGTCCTCGGCGCGTTCGTCCCGGCACTGTCCTTCCGGCTGTCCGGACTGCGTACGCCACCGCTGCCGACCAACGCCGAGCAGCTGCAGGAGGGCATCGAGCCGCATCCCACCGCCGCCGTGGCGGCCCGGGCCGTGATCGCGGACGGCTGGATGACCTCGCTGTACGCGGCGACCGGGGCGATCTGCGCGGCCAGCCTCGCCGCGTTCACCCACGACCCCGGGCTGCCCGAGGCCGTCACCGCGGCTGTGCTCTCGCTGCTCCTGCTGCTGCACGGGCGCGGCCTCGGCAACGTCTGGCAGCGGCTCTCGCTGCTCCTGCCCGGCGCCCTGGGCGCGGTCCTGCTGGTCTACGGCGTCGCCCGCTCGGCCGGCCCCGACGACCGGATGCTGGTGGTCGCCGGGCTGCTCGCGGTCACCGCGACCCTCGCCATCGCCTCCTGGACGGTACCGGGGCGGCGGCTCGTGCCGTACTGGGGGCGCGCGGCGGAAGTACTGCACACCACGACCGCCATCGCCCTGCTGCCGCTGGCCCTGTGGGTGCTCGGTGTGTACGGCGCCCTGCGCGCGATGAACAGCTGACCCGGAGGAAACGACCGCGATGCAGTCCAGGCGCGACCAGGTGCAGGCCCACATGTTCGTCATGGGCCGGCTGACCTCGGGCATGCTACGAGCCGACCCGGACGCCCCGGAGAGTCCGCAGGGCCGGACCAACCGGGGTGTCGTGATCGGCCTGCTCGTCGCGGTCCTCGTCTCGGCGGGGGCGTTCGTCTTCGGCATCATCAAACCCGGAGGCACGGACACCTGGCGGACCTCGGGGAACCTGATCGTCGACACGGACACCGGCTCCCGCTATCTGTACCTGGACGGGCGGCTGCGGCCGGTGCGGAACTACGCCTCGGCACGGCTGCTCCTCGGCGCGGATCTGGCCGTCACCAAGGTGCACACCGCCGCGCTCAGCGGCACCCAGCACGGCTCGCCGGTCGGCATCGACGGCGCGCCTGACGCGCTTCCCACCGGCGCGGGGCTCAACAGCGGTCCCTGGCAGGTCTGTTCGGGGCCGGACACCGGCGGCGGGACCGGCTCCGGATCGTCGGCCGGTGCCGCCGTCACGACCCTGGCGGTGGGCGCCTCGACCGGCACCGGCACCCCGCTCGCCTCCGGGCAGGGCCTGCCGGTCGTCGGCCCCGACGGCACGGACTATCTCCTCTGGCAGGGCAGCCGGCTGCGGCTCGACCGCGCCGCCGGCGCGATCGACGCCCTCGGCTACGGGTCCACGACCCCGCGCCCCGTCTCGGCCGCCTTCCTCGACGCGCTGCCGTCCGGTCCCGACCTCACTCCGCCGGACGTCCCCGGCCGGGGCGACACGGGTCCGGCGCTGGGCGGTCTCGCCACTCGCGTCGGGCAGGTGTTCCAGGTGTCCGTGCCCGGAGGCGGCCCGCAGTACTACCTCCTGCTCAAGGCGGGGCTGACGCCGCTCACCGCCACCGGCGCCGCCCTGGTCCTGGGCGATCCGCAGACGGGCGCCAAGGCCTACGCCGGCGGGTCCGCCGCCATGGTGTCCCTGGGCGCCGACGCCCTCAAGGGCCACCTGGCACCCACCACCGGAAGCGTCGCCACCCCGGGCCTGCCGGAGTCGCCGCCGTCCGCCCAGCGGGTGGCGGACGGCTGGACGGCCTGCGCCCGCGTCCAGCCGAGCGGTTCCGGCACCCGGGTGAGTGTCGACCTCGTGCCGGCGGACTCCGGCGGGCGGGCCACGCAGGCCCTCGCGCCCGGCGAAGCGTCCGCCGCATGTCTGCCGGTGAACTCCGTCACCGTGCGCGCCGGAGGCGGCGCGCTGGTCAGGGCGCTGGGCGAACACGGCGACGAGGTCGGGGACACCACGTATCTGGTGACCGACACCGGGGTGAAGTACCAACTCGGCACGGAAACCGACCAGAAGGCCCTCGGTTATGCGGACAACGAGGTCGTGGGGCTGCCGTTCATGCTGCTGTCGATGCTCCCGACCGGACCCGAACTGACCGGCGCCGCGGCCTCCTCGGCCGGCGACGCCGCCCTGGCACCCGCCGGCTGCGGGAGGCCGGACTCTCGTCGAAGTACATCGGAAGCAGGGTCTGATGTCATGTCAAATTAACCTGGGGCAAAGGAATTTGACGGATCGTCGACTGAAGCTCAGGAGAAGCCTCAGAAGTCATCGCCCGTCACTCCGGCCCCACCCTGCGATCAAGTTTCCGCAACCGTGGCGGGAAGCAGTGACGGATCATCAGAGGGAAGGCGAACCCTATGCCCGACGGCGTATCGAACGGCCAGCAGTCATCAGAGAGCTCGACCCGCAATGGGGTCCAGGCTCTGGAGACGGCGTTCAGCGGCATCCAGAACTCGAAGCAGGACGTCGAGAACACGAGGTTCAACCTCGCCTCGGGATACCAGGGCAGCGACGGCGGCAAGTACGGCGGCCTGATCAGCCAGTGGGAGGACCAGTGCGACATCGTGCTGAAGAACCTCAAGGACGTCATCGAGGGGCTGAACCAGAGCCTCGTGCAGCACGGCAAGCAGCAGGGCTCGTCGAACGACTCCATCGACCAGGCGTACAACCAGGCCCAGTCGGTGTTCGACACGCTCAGCGGCTGACGCTTCACCCGGCTCCGCCTGGGCACCCCGGGTGACCCAGGACATTTCCGCACCCCTGATGACCGTTGTGAGAAGAGGACTCGAATGGCCGACAACCTGACCGACGGTTTCATCTACGTCGACTACTCCCACATGGACAACGCGGCCGATGACCTGGTCAGCCAGACCAAGGCGATCGCCAACACGCTGTCCTCCCTGGAGTTGGAGCTCAACGAACTCTCCAAGACGTGGTACGGCTCGGACGCCGACATGTACCGGCAGAAGCAGCAGGCCTGGGACAACGCTGTCAAGGCCATGGAGCAGTTGCTCAGCACGCACGCCACGCTGCTCAACGACGTCTCCGGCAACTACCGCTACAGCGAGCAGTCCCTCGCCCAGATGTGGTCGGACATCCCCATCGGCAGGTGAACCGGTGACCGGTCGGGCGCGGCGCCTTCGCCCGCCCGGCCCGGCACGCCGGAACGGCACAGCGAACTGACGGCGACAACGCGCCTCTCGGGAGGGGACCACCGTGGCAGACGTGACCCGGATGGACAGTGCGTGGCTACAGAACTTCCTCACCAACAACATCGAGCCGTTCAGCAAGGCGATCGACACCATCGAGAACGTCGACGACCCGTCGCCGAGCCTGGGGACCGTCATCGGCGGGAAGGTCACCGACACCTCCCGCCCGCAGAACAAGCCGCTCGCCATCGGAAAGATGGCCGTGGACGACTCCGTGCAGGGCCTCAGCCTGAACAAGGCGGTGGCGTCCGCGGCGCAGTCGATCATCACCATCTACGAGGACCAGGCGGACCTCTTCTCCAACATCCACGACGACATCAAGACCACCATCGACACCCTCCTCACGACACAGAACACCAACCTGACCCAGATCGAGGGGAAGGACTTCCTGGACGTGTTCTCCAACGTCGACGGTGACCTCAGCGGATCAAGCGGGACCAGCGGCTCCGGTTCCGGCTCCTGAGGTCCGTCCGCTCGTACTCGGCCATCGCATCCATCGGACGGAGATCCCCCCATGCCGGTGTCACCACTCGACGACACCAACGACAACTGGTACACCGCCGTCCAGTTGTTCACCGGTTATCCGCTGCCCAAGCGGAGCACCGTGTTCGACACCTTGAAAGGGAACAATGAAATCCCTCTCATGAAGGTGGAGATCTCCAAGAAGAACATGGAGGCGGTGGATCCGCACGACCTCCACTGGATCGTCGAGAACGCCGGCTGGCGCATCGAGAACACCGACTTCGTCATCCCCTTCTACATCGCGGGGGGAAACGGCGCTCAGGACGACGTGTCGATGCACAAGGCCCGCATCACCCTGCTCGGCACCAACGGTCACGACGTCCCGGCCGGCGGCATCGACATGGGCGGAAAGTTCGCCAGCAGCTACAAACTCGGTGACTCACCGACCAGTTGGGACTCCGCACCCTGGACCCAGTACGCCTACGGCGGCGGCCTCGCCCTGATGCGGCTGATGGACACGCCGAACACCACCAAGGACTTCAGCTGGAACAACCTGCTGGTCGATCAGAAGGACGCCGTCGACCTCGGTTCCTTCACCAGCGCCGCCGACGCCTTCGACCGCTCCGCGCTGTTCTTCAAGAACCAGCTCGACCAGCTCCAGACCTGGGAGAACGCGCTGGGCAAGGAGGACTCCTCGTGGCGCGGAAACGCGGCGGGTCTGTTCTGGGACCTCGTCCACATCCTCCGCAAGAAGTACGAGGCCTACGACAAGAAGCTGCGCCCCGGCGGCGGCGCGACGTCCGCGCACGGGGACGCCCTGCGGCAGGCGCGGCAGGACTTCATGAACGCGGCGGGCGACCTCTACAACGCCTGGAACTCCTGGCAGTTGCAGATGGGCAATCCACTGCGGTGGCTGTACGACGACCTTGCGGACATCGCCAACTGGGTGTGGGACAACAACATCACCCACATCAACCATGAGTTCAACTACACGGCCGAAAGCTATTCGGACTCGTACTCCACCGACGCCGGGTTCCTGCAGGACCTCAACGCCCCGCGTACCGGTCCGCTCGGGCGGCTGGACGACATCGGCACCTGGAAGAAGGTCGGCGAACACGCCGTAGGACAGTGGCAGCAGTCGATCCGGGACAACCTCGAAACGCCCGCCTCGCATGCAATGACGGTGATCTACAACAGTTGGGGAAGCTTCAAGTTCCCTGAGGTGAAGTCGACGGGCGACGAGACCCTGAAGGACTTCTACGCGCAGGAGCAGTCGGACCTCGCGCAGGAGAAGGCCGACGCGGCGGCGGCCAAGGCCGCGGCCGACGCCAAGGCCGCGCAGGACAAGTACGACAAGGACAAGGCCGACGCCGACGCCAAGGCCGCCAAGGACAAAGCCGACGCGGACGCCAAGGAGGCCGCCGCCGAGGCGAAGTACGACAAGGACAAGCAGGACGCCGACGCGAAGGCGGCCAAGGACAAAGCCGACGCGGACGCGAAGGAGGCGGCTGCCACCGCCAAGTACGACAAGGACAAGGCCGACGCCGACGCCAAAGCGGCGAAGGACAAGGCCGACGCGGACGCGAAGGAAGCCGCCGCCGAGGCGAAGTACGACAAGGACAAGCAGGACGCGGAGGCCCAGGCCGCCAAGGACAAGGCCGACGCGGACGCCAAGGAAGCCGCCGCGCAGGCGCAGTACGACAAGGACAAGAAGGAAGCGCTGAACCTGTCGTCGGGTCTCAACACGGACACCGGCACGCCGACCCCGGAGCAGGTGGGCTACAGATCCACCATGCCGCTGAACTCCAATGACTCCAGCAGCTCCTCGGTGACGAACCCGGACGGCAGCACCTCCCTGCTCAACCCCGACGGCTCGGTCACCACGACCTTCCCGGACGGCAGTACCACGACCGTCGACCCGAACGCGGGCATCTCGACGGTGACCCTGCCGGACGGTTCGACCATCACCGCGCCGCTGAACCCCGGTGACACCGGCACCTCCTCGGTGACGAACCCGAACGGTTCCACGTCCACGCTCAACCCGGACGGCTCGGTCACGACGAAGTTCCCGGACGGCAGTACCACCACCGTCGACCCGAACGCCGGTACGTCCACGGTGACGTTGCCGAACGGCACCTCGGTCACCTCCCCGCTGAACGGCGGCGGTACCGTCGTCGGCCCGGACGGCAGCACCTCCGTGGTGAACAGCGACGGTTCGGTGACCACGACGTATCCGGACGGCAGTGTCAGGACGGTCGACCCGACCGCCGGCACCTCCACGCTGACCCTGCCGGACGGCACCTCGGTGACCACTCCGCTGAACCCGGGCGGTTCGGTGGTGAGCCCCGACGGCAGCACGACGACGCTCAACCCGGGCGGCACCGTGACGACCACGTACCCCGACGGCAGCTCGATGACCATCGACCCGAACGCCGGTACGTCGACCATCACCCAGCCCGACGGCACGTCCGTCACCAGCCCGCTCAACCCGGCGCAGACGAGCCCCACGCTCACCGAACCGACGCTGACGACCCCGACGCTGCCGGACACCACGGTGACGACCCCGGTCAACGACCCGACTGCCAACCCGACGGTGACGATTCCCAGTCCCACGGTGACGACCCCCACGGTGACCATCCCGCCGGCCACCGTCCATTCGCTCAACCCGGTCGCCACCACGTCCGTACCGACGCTGACGACACCCTCGTTGTCGTCCGGCACCGGTGTCGGCGGCGGCATCGGTTCCTCGACCACGCTGAACGGTGGCGTATCGACGTCCAGCGATCCCGGCTACGACGACTACGAGTACCAGTCGCCCTACTCCCCGGCCACCCTCACCCCCCCCGCCACGGCGACCGCCGCCGCGGCGAGCAGCGGCACGCCGCTGAACTCCGGTGGCTTCCCTCCCATGTCCGGGGGCACGGGCGGTGCGGGCTCCGGGTCCGGGTCGGGGTCCGGCGAGCGGGTGCGCAACGTGATGGACGAGACCGGGGTCACCACCCGGGGCGCCGGCAACCGCCGTGGGCGGGCCGCCACCCGCGCCGCGCAGCGGGTCGAGGACGAAGAGGAGGCCCTGGTGCCCGGCTTCGGCAGGGGCACGGCCACGACGAGCGGGGGCATGCCGTACCTGCCCGGCGCCGGCGGCGGGCCCGGACAGACCCAGACCCAGAGCAGCGACCGTGAGCGCGGCTCGTGGGCCGAGGAGGACGACGACGTCTGGGGTACGGACGAAGGAGGCGCACCGGCGGTGATCGGTCGATGAGGGAATCCATGGAGGAGCGGATCGCCAAGGCGACCGCGGAGTTGCGGGCGACCGAGGCGGCGGTCGCCCGGACCGAGGCGGAGCTGCGGCACGCCTCGGTGACGGTGGTGGCCCGGGACCGCTCGGTGAAGGTCACGGTGGGCCCCCAGGGCGAGCTAACCGGTCTGGAGTTCCTGGACGGCAGGTACGGGAATCAGGAGGCCAAGCAACTGGCCGCCGCGATCCTGGAAGCGGCCGACCGGGGCCGCGCCCAGATGGCCCAGCAGGTGGTGGAGGCGTTCGAGCCGCTGGCCCGGTCCATCCCCCCGGTGCCGGGTGCCGACGGCTCCTCCGCCGACTGGGAGCGAATCTTCGGGTCCCTGTTCTCCGGCGGAGCGGCGGACCCCGGACCGTACCGCTCGCGCGGCGACCGGCTGCGCGACGAGATCGACGAGGACGCGGAGGCGGAACGTGGCAGGTGACAAGTACACGGCGGACACGTCCCGGTTGCGGGCGGCTTCGGAGAACATCAAGTACATAGGCGACTTCGCCGGCAGCCTCAACGAGACCTTCAACTCCCAGCGCAGGCCGACCGACCAGTGGCCGGGGATCAACGACGAGTACGCCCTGCAGGCAGGCCAGACGTACCGGCAGAACGTCAACGACGTCCTCGACATCGGCACCGCGATCTTCGGAGCGATCGCGGGGATCGCCAAGGGAACGCTCGACAGCACCGCGCAGATCACCGGTACCCAGGGCTACGCGCTGGACAGCATCGCGCAGGTCGCGGCACAGACCTCGGACGAGTCGACCGGCGGCGGAAAGCACTGAGGTGCTCGACTTCCCGGAGTGGGCCAGGAAGCTGATCTTCGTCCTGATCGGCGAATGGCCCTTGCAGGCCAACGAGGACATGGCCTACGACAGCACGACCGCGTGGTCCGACCACGCGCGGCGGGTCCGGAACCTGCGGGCGCTGATCGTCAAGTCGATCGACGAGGCCGGCGCGGCGCTGCCGCCGGGCGTCGGGGACAGCTATGTGCGGGCCATGTCCACGCTGACCGGCGCCGGCGGCAGGGACTACCTGAACGAGTTCGCCGACGGGCTGGAGAAGATCGGGCAGGGTCAGGTCAAGAACTCCCGGGACATCATGGAGTCCAAGTGGAGCATCATCGCCGAACTGATCCACCTGATGCTGGAGTTGGCGCTCATCGCCGCCCTGTCCTTCTTCACCGGGGGCGCGTCCGCCGGTGAGGCGGCGCTGGCCAGGGCGCGGAGCCGACTGGCGATCCTGCTCGCCCTGGACCGGCTGCTGCAGCGTACGCACCTGATGCCGAGCATCTCGGAGGCGATCCAGGAGGCGTTCGAGACCTTCGCCGTCCGGCTGGCCATGCTCACGATCAACAAGGGCGACCACCGACCGGACGGGTTCAACTGGACCGACATCGGCAAGTCGGCGCTCTTCGGCCTTGTCGTGGGCGGTCTGGCCCAGGGGCTGGACAAGGTCTTCCACAACTTCAAGAACCTGTTCAAGAACTTCGACGACAACAAGTTCAACAAGAACCTGTTCCACGTCACGGGGGACTTCACGACCGAGGCAGTGGCGGAGGGGGCCGGCGAGACCCTGGTCAACGGTGTCCTCGACGGCAAGTGGTCGTGGAGCTGGAACACCTTCGTCGGCGCGGGCCTGAGCGGCATCAGCGAACTCGCCGGCCACCACGTGTTCGAGGGCGCCGGCAGCTGGCTGGGCAGCAACTACTTCAAGAACGCCAACCTCAGGCTCGACCTGCAGAACACCAACACCTTCAACCAGCCCGGGGGCCCCGGCTCCGCCAAGTTCACCCCCACTCCCACCCCCGTCGTACCGCCGCCCTACACGCCGCCCGTACCGATCACCCCGGTGGAGAGCACGTTCAGCGCCGGCGATCCGCTGACCGCCGGCTACCGGACACCGCCCCCCGAATACGAACCCGGCGTGCCGCACATCCCCACGGCCACGAACGAGTTCACGACGCCGGACTATTCGACACCGGACTTCACCGAACCGTCCCTCACCCCGCCACCGACCCCGACCGTGCCCACGGTCGTGACCCCGGTCCCGATGCCGAGTCGAACGTCGAACGTGACGCCCACGTCCACGCCGACGCCGAGTCCGGTGACCGAGGTGACGCCGGAACCGACACCGATCGTGACATCGAGTACCGCGCCACCGCGTTCAGCACCCGTACAGGACAACCGCACGCCCGAGGTGACACCCGATCCGACACCGATCGTGGCATCGGGCACTGCGCCACCGCGTTCGACACCCGTACAGGACAACCGCACACCCGAGGTGACACCGGACCCGACACCGGTCGTAGGGCCGGACACGACCCGGGTTTCGGCCCCGACGCCGAGCCGGACATCGGATGTGACACCGACGCCGGAGCCGGTCCTGACTCCGGGCCAGGCTCCGGGGTCGACTGTGATGCCGACACCGTCGCCGAGCCGGACCTCGAACCCGACATCGAGTTCGGGGCCGGCCGAGGGTGAGGCTCCGGTTCCGCCGCCGGTTCTGAGCCCGGGGTCGGGCCCTGCGGTGACGCCGACGCCGAGCCGGATGTCCAACGTGACGCCCACGCCGAGTCCGGTGACCGAGGTGACGCCGGAACCGACACCGGTCGTGACGTCGAGTGCCGCGCCGCCTCGTTCGGTGCCGGTGCAGGACGACCGGACACCCGAGGTGACGCCCACGCCCAAGCCCACGCCGACCGTGTCCCCGGTACCGGGGACAACGGTGACGCCGGGGCCGGTCCGGACCTCGGCCGTGGCGCCGCCCCCGGCCTCGGCGGAGGGGAGGACACCCGCCCCGGCCCCCGGCAACCCGGCGACCCCTGCTCCCGGCACGGGCAGTGCCCCCGCCAGGCCGTCGACCCCTGTCACCGCCTCACGCGACGCCTACGGCTCGGACAGCGGCGATGACGACACGGCGTCCTACAGCGGCACCGATTCCGATGCCGCCTCCGTCAATTCGGACACCACCTACGGTTCCGAGGACCTGCCCGTTTCGCCCATCACCCCGGTGACGTCGTCCGAGTCCTACGACTTCCCGGTTCCGGACACCACGACGACAACCCCCTACCCGAGTTCCCCCCCGAGCCCCGGCGCCGATCCGCGAGCGGCGCACGTGCGACAGCAGCCGCCGACCACCGAACGCCCGGTCCAGGACACGGAGAAGGAGCCGAGCCGCCCGCACACGGACGTCCGGCCGAGCACGCAGGCCGATGCCGTCGCAGCCGTCCTGGCCGGTGGGACGCCACCGATCACCCCGGCGGCACAGTCGGTGAACCGGCCCGGCAGCCCCGTGCCGTCGGTGACCTCGTCCTCCGTACCGGCGGTGGCGGTGCCCGCGTCGAGGCCGCGTTCCGCCAGCGAGAGCGCACCCGATCAGCCGTACGGCCCGGGCCGTCCCGACGTTGTGGCGCCGCCGTCGGCCGTGGCCACGTCCAGCCGGGCCGCGGCCGACGCATCACACGATTCCCCGTCCGGCACGAGCGGGCCCCGGGATTCACGGCCGGACGCCGCCCCCGACGACATCGCCGCCGCCCCCGATCCGGCGGTCCACAGTGTGGTCACCACCTCCGCCTCGACACCGCAGGCCGGGGTGACAGGTGGGCCGGCGTCCGTTTCCGGGGCCGACGCCACTCCCGAACCCCGCCCCGTCGCCGCTTCGTTGCCGCCGCCCCTGTCGCGGGTCAGCTTCACGGACGGCTCACTGGACATCGATCCGCATCAGCTCCGCGACATCAAGGCGCTGGCTCGACAGGTGGCGGAAGTGGGGGTACGCGACCAACGGGCAGGACTCCCGCACACTCCTCGGATCACCATCACCGGGTACGGCAACGGCTCGTGGCTCAAGCTGGGGACCGGCGACTGGACCGCGGAAAGGAGGGGACGGCGGCGCGCGGACACCGTCGCCACGGTATTCCGGGACGAGCTGTGGATCGCCCTGGACGAGCTCCAGCGCAACGAGCCGTACGGCACCCCGCGTGTCGACTCCCACCATTTCTCGATCGTGGTGCGCAGCCGGGGACGCGCACTCGACGCGAACGACCTGTCCGGCGGCACGGACGCGCGGGTCCTGCGTCGGCGGGCGACGATCGAGATCGACCTGAGCCTCCGCTCGTCGGCCGTCGAACGGCTGAACGCCCTACGGCTGGCCGACCCCGACCCCGGTGTGCGCGCGGGCCTCTTCGCCCCCGCCCCGCTCGCCCGCCGGATCCTGGGCCTGGACGCGGCGCAGCAGGTGACGGATGCCCACCGCCGCGAGCTGTACGCGCTGGTGGACGAGGCCGTCGCGGCCGGCCGGGCGACGAGCCTGGCGGCGCTGGAAGCCCACCGTCTCAAGCAGCAGGGGGTGCTGTCCGACGCGACCCGGATCACCGCTCGGGACGGCAGGGCCCTGGGCCGTAGCCTCACGCGCACCCCGGTGGTGAACCTGGACACTGCGTGGGACGGAAGCGGTCAGGCCCTGTGGCAGAAGAACGCGGGCGATCCCCGTCCCTACTTCGTGGTCGCCCAGGGCGACCACGAAAGCGTCGAAGTCTTCGGGCCCAACGGTGCCGTCCGCCGTGTGCCGGTGGACACCTTCGCGGAGTTGCTGGCCGTGGACCCGGACCTGGCGGGGCTCGGCGCCGACGTGCCCGTCGTCCTCGTGATACCGGGCGCTGGTGCCAGGGAACTCGTCCTGCCGCGGACCGTCGCCGCCCGGACCGGCCGGACCGTCTGGTCACACGCCGGCGCCGCGAAGCTGCGTTTCAACGGCCCGATGCTCAGTCACCGGATTTCGACGCTCGGTCTCCCGGGGGAGCTGACCGGGAGCTGGATCGCCAGCGGGCCGGGCGACCTGGGTCCCGTCGACCCGGATCCCGCAGCTCCGGAAATTCGCACGATCTCCGGTGACCGGATCCCGGACAGCCAGATCATGAGCCACACCCTGGCCGCCGACGGACTCCCGCACGGCCGCGCCGTGTTCACCAAGGGCGACCTGCTCACGCGGGAGAAGTGGTTCGGCGCTCTCCCGAAGATGACGTGGAACGTGCCCATGGACCCCGTCACCCAGGATCCGCACGGTGTCCCGGAGGAGGTGCCCTGGATCGGCCGGAAGGCGTACTACTTCTATCTGCACGGGCTGCCGGGCCGGTTCGAGGTGGTGAGAGAGGGCGGGACCCAGAAACCGGCGGGCGGCGGCCAGGTCGTCCGTGAGATCCGGGAAAAGGCTCTAGGCGACCAGGTCGGCGGGTATCTGCGACGGCGCCCGAGCATGCGGCAGCTCGCTCCCGACGGCGTCGTGGTGCTCATGTCGTGCTGGGCCGACGCGCCCGCGGAGGGGTTGCCCGCCGTCAACGCGGCCGGCCCCGCACCTTTCGTCTCCGATCCGCTGGAGACCGTTTCCGAGGCCCAGCGTGTGTCCAACCAGGTCGGCCGCACGGTGTTCGCGGTCGACCGGACCCACTACACGCTGAGGACGGGCACGCTGCGGCGTCAGGGCGTCGACTCCACCGCCGACGGGCGGCCGAGCCGGTGGCGGGAACTGCGACCCGAGCCGGCCGGGACCGCGCTCGACGACCTGGCGCGTACGGCGGGCCTGCACACGGGCACGGGCCCGGCATCGGACGGGAACAGGCGCACGACCCTACGGCTGGTCCGGGCCCTGCGTACGACCTTCGGCGCCTCCGTCGAGGACGACAAGGATGACCCGGCGGGCGGCTATCAGCGGCTGTTGGGCGGTATCGGCGCACTGGAAAGCATGCGCCTCGGGGACCAAAACCTGCGGGGCACCGGGGAGTTCACCCTCGACCTGCTCGACCGGGCCACCCGTGCGCACCTCAAGCAGCAGCAGGTCGTCGGCACCCGGCCCGCGCCGCCCGCCGAGGCCGACGTAAAGGCGACGTTGGAGGCGGCGAGCGCGAAGCTGGCCGCCGAGCCCGGGGCCGCGCTGCCGGCCTTCGTCGCCCTGCCTTCGGTGGACCGGGCCCGGGACCTGCTCGCGCAGGGCGATCCGGACCAGCGGGCCCGCGAGGTGCTGGGCCTGGGCAGGACCGACCCGGTCACCCCGGTCCACCGCCAACGTCTGCTGTGGGCCACCGTCAAGGCCGTCGAGGGCGTGGAGAACCATCCCGACGCGGATGCCCTCACGACGAAGGTCCTCCACCTGCGCGACGGTGAGGATCCGAAGGAAGCCGCCCGGCAGACCGAACTGCTCTGGACGGCGGCTGCCGCGGCGGCGGTCGGCCGCGACACTCACCACCGGACCGCGCTCGCCGCATATCACCTCGAACGTCACGGGGCACTGGACCGGGCCACCGAACTCGGCGGGGCCGGAAAAACGGTGACGGGCCGTAACTGGACCGGCAAGCCGATCACGGACCCGTTGCTCACGAACAAGTACTTCGTCTCGGAGGACGGCACCGTCGCGAAGGGCACGTTCTTTGCCGTCCCGTGGCGCACGACCGCCACCAGTGAGGACGCGTACTTCCTGGTGACCAAGGAGGACCCGCTCGCGGGCGGCGACATCATGATGCCGTGGCCGACCGGCCCCGACCGGCCGGTGCCCCCCGACGAGATCGCCGAACTGCTCGTGCACGACCGGTCTCTGGCGCGCCACGAGGCGACGTGGCCCGTCGTCCTGGTCGGAAGCGGTGGTCCGACCAGCCCGTCGGCCTCCGCCGACGGGCTGGCCAAGGCGCTCGCGGACCGGTCGGCGACCGCCAGGAACGTGCTGCGCACACCAGGTCCCCTCAACCTGGTCTACGACGCGGGGAAGAAGCAGAACGTATTCGTCCTGACCGGCGACCCGGCAAATTCGAGCCTCACGAAGGACTGGCTGCGCACCGAACCCCGGAAGCTGCCGACCCCGGTGGCCCAGGTGCCCCCGACAGCCCCCGTCGCTCCGGTCGCTCCGGTCAACCCGGTCACGCCGGTCACCCCGGTTGTCCCCGTGACGACAACGGCGAGCGACCCCGCGCTGCCCACCCCCATGTCCACCACTCCCGCTCCGGTGGTCGTCACGTCGTCCGCCGACGTCTCCCCGCCGACGGACCCCGGCCCGCCCGCCCCGTCGACCACCGTCGGTCAGGGCCTCGACGAGCGGCGTCCGCCCCGGATCGACCCCGACCCGCGGCCCGCTCCGGTGAGCGGCCTCGGCTCGCTGCTAAGGAATCTCCCCCGGAAAGTCCTGCGACGCCCCGGTGACCGCGTCCTGCGCGGTGTCGACCAGGTCGTCCGGGAACTCGACAGCAGGCTCCAGCAGCAGGCCGGCGTACGGCCCGCCACCCCCGAGTTGCTGAACGACGTACAGCGGCGGCTCGGGCAGCAGCCGTCCGGTGTCCTCGGCGACGGCGGCCAGACGTTCGCCTACACCACGGCCGACGGCACGCCCCTGACGCTCACGGTCACCGCCCGGCCCGACACGTTCACCGTCGTCGGCCACGCCAACTTCACGAAGACGGACGGCCTGGCGCGGGATGGGCGTTCCCACGGTGGAACCGCCGTCAACTCCACCGCCCAGACCGTGGCCCCGGCGATTCCGCCCGGCCCCGTCAAGCAGCCCGCCCGCACCTGGAAGCGGCTCCGCGCGCGCTTCTCCGGGATCCTGAACACCGCCAGCGGTGCGCGCCCGCGTCCGGACCACGTCTGGTACGAGTTCACGGTCACCGACCCGACCGGCCGCCCTGTCGACGGAACCGGCAACGTGCTTCCCGAGGGTGACACCTCGCGACTGCCGGTCGCCTTCGGCTTCGGCGTACGCGACGGACTGCTTGTACGACTGCCTGACAGCCCGGTTCAGGAGGCGCCTGAGCAGGAAGTCCCCGCGCCGCAGGCTCCGGTTGAGGCCCCGGTTCCGGAGCCCTTTGTTCTTGAGGAGCCGGTTCCGGAACTCTCCGACCATCAGCAGCCGAACCCGGAGACTGCCCTTTTCGAGCAGCCGCCTGCCGAGACCCCCGTCCCCGAGCCGGAAACGGATCGGTCTCCGGATGCAACGGATGTAGCTGACGCCGAAACGGTGCCCGAGCACACCCCCGAACTCCCCGCCACGACCGACCAGTTGCCCGTGCCGTCCACCGCCGCTGTACCCGGCCCGCGTCGTGTGCTGGCGCCCGCGCCGGAGCGGCTGGCCGCGTACGCGGGTGCGCTCACGGCCGAGGACGAGGAGACGCCGGGCAGCCGCGAGGCGATGTGGGCGAAGCGGTCTCCGGTGCTTGCCGCGGAGGGCAGTGATGTTCCGTCTCGGTTCGTGGAGATCGAGGACGTCACGGTCGGCTACACGCCGGCCGAGGAGAACCCCGAGGCCAACGCACCTGTCGCGGGCGGCAAGTTCATTGATGTGTTCGGCCTCGGTGACGACGGCAGCACTCTCGCGGTGATGGCGGAGATCTACCGTGCGCCCGGCGAGGAGTTCACGGCCGCCGACGCGTTCATCCACCAGTGGGCAACCGCCCATGGCCTGCTCAGCGGGGAGAAACTGTCGGCGAAAGCACTGTCCAAGGCGATGGCCCGGAGTCTGGACCAGCAGCTTTCCGTAGCTGATGTGCCGGATCGGCTGCCGGACCGGATCTACCAGCAGAACATTTCCGGATCGGAGGCGAAGAAGGCGCTGGGCGAGATTCTCGGCGATAACACGAGTACGAGGCAGTTCACCGAGGGCGACGAGACCTACCGGAAGATCCTCGGGACGGTCAACGGCAAGGCGAACAACAATATCGTCAAGACGTTCAATGATCTCAAGGGGTATGCGGGCGACGACGTCCAGGTCATTACCGGGGGATCCTTGTTCCGGGACGCCAACGGCAATTACCAGTTGCGTTTCGACATCGCCCGGGCGGCCGACGCTTCCCCCGGTGACACCGAGGCGGTGCCGACCGCGTCGACGACCGCGCCGGACCCCATGGACTCCGCGCCAGGCGCCGCCATGCCGGCGCTGAGCACGGCATCCGACGACGATGTGGGCAGCATCGTGTCCCTGGGGCCGGACGACCCCGGCCCACACCGCTCGCCGGCGGTCCAGCCGCCGTCGCCCCGGTCGCGGGTCCCGTTCGGGAAACGCCACAAGGAGATCGGTCCGCGGGAACGGCAGGAGATCGCCGACCTGGCCGAGCAGATCGTGGTGGCGGGCCTGCGGGACCTGAAGGCAGGACTGCGGGCCCCCCGTGTCACGGTCACCGGGTACGGCAACGGCACACGCTTCTCGATCCGCGGACGTACGGGCCGCCGGTCGGCGCGGGCGACCGGACAACTGCGGGCGGAGGCCGTGGCCGACCTGCTCCGTGAGGAGATCCGGGGGCAGCTGCTGAACAAGGACAACATGGTGAACCTCGTCCATGCTCTGCGGGGCAGGGAGGCCACGGTCGAGGACTTCCCGCTCACGGTGGTGAGCGGTGGCCGGGAGGCCGAGGGTGCGACCCGGCGGGCGGACCGGCGGCTGGCTGTGATCGGGGTCGACCAGTCCCCGCTGTCGGCGGCCGTCGCCCGGCTGGAGCAACTGAGCCCGGGCGACTTCGGTCCGGGAACGGGATTCGATCCGGACGCGATGATCCTGACCGTCCTGCGCAGGCCCTACCAGGGCGGCCCGGACAGCCGCTCCTCGAGTCCCGCCCCGTCGTCCGGGGCCGTGAGCCGTGTCTCCAGCGGGGCCGTGAGCGGCGCGTCCTCGCCCGTCGACCCCGGGAGCCGCGCACCGTCGATCGCCGGCAGTGACGCGAGCGACGCGTCCGACGGATCCGTACCCGTACCCGTCTCCTTCGACGTCGAGGACATGTCGGCCGATCAGCGCGCGTTGTACGAACTGGTAGCCGAGGCGATGGCGGCGGGGCGGGCGACGAGTACGGCGGCACTGGCCGCGTTCCACCTGAGCAAGGAACTGCTGTCCGACGCCACGCGGATCACCGCCCCGGACGGCACGCCGGCGGGCCGCAATTGGACGGGCCAGCCGGTGTCGTCCCTCGACACCTCCTCGTACGCCGAGGTGCCGCGTCCCGCTCCGAACGCCCCCACCACGCAACCGGCACCGCTTCCCGGGCCATGGGCCAAGACCCCGGGTGCCCCCGCCCCGTACACCTACGCGACCGCGGAGGGCGGCCACCTGTGGCTCGGGGCCGCCCTGCCGGACGGCAGGCACTGGAACCTGTCGGCGGACATAATCGCTGAACTGATGGACATGGACCGGGACTTGGCGTCCCGGGGCCGGGACACCCACGTACTGCTCGTGTCCCCGAAGGCCGGTGACATGGAGCTGGAGCTGCCCCGCAGGGTGTCGGCGCGGGTCGGCCGGACACTGTGGGCGCACACCGGCTCGGTCACGCTGGGCCTGGAGCAGGGCACCGGCCTGCACAGCGTCGTGGTGATCGACCGGCGGGCCGTAAATCTGCCGCTGGGCCAGTGGATCCGCACCGAACCGGAGGATCTCGGCCCCACCGACGACGGGTTCGAAGGCCCCGGCATGATCGAGGCGCTGGACGGCTCGGGCCTTCGCGACGACCAGGTCAAGAGCGTCACGTTGACCATCGACTCGCGGCCCGTCGGCCGCTCCGCCATGGACGACGTCGACCAGCTGCACCGCAAGCACACCTTCGAGACGTTGGGCACGTTCACGGAGTGGACCAGCGGCGATCCGGTCACGGGAGAGCCGTCCGGTCCCAGGAGGCCGGTGCCGTGGAAGGGCCGGAAGGCCTACTTCTTCCAGGCGCACGGACTTCCGCGGCGGAACGCCATGCCCCGGCTGAACCGCCCGAACCCCGTACACGTCCACAGCCGTGCGACCGGCGGCTACCTTGCCCGGCGGCGGAGCCTGCGGCGGCTCCCCAAGGACACGGTGATCGTACTTCTCTCGTGCTGGGCGAACACCGCCATCGGCGACTTCGGCAACGCCTGGCTGGGCCCGAGCGCCGACTCCCCGTTCGTCGCCGACCCCCTGTCGAACCCCTCCGGTGCCCAGGACATCGCCAACGAGACCCGGCGTACCGTCTTCGCCCCCAACCGGGTGCACATCCACTACCTGGTGGGGGGCCTGCACGGCATCGTGAGTTCTCCCTCGGGTGCACCGACCATCTGGGACGAGGTGCGGCCCGAACCGACCAGCGCCGAGCTCGACGCGCTGGCGGAGCAGGCCGGTCTGGGCTGGATCGCGTCGGACTTCAGCCCGGAAGAGGCCCGCGCCACCACTCTGCGGCTGGTCCGCGCCCTCCGGCAGACCTTCGGGGTGTCCGTCGAGGACGACAAGGACGACCCGGCGGGCGAGTACCAGCAACTGCTGGGCGGGATCGGCGCGTTGGAGGCGATGCGCCGCAAGGACGGAAACCTTCGGCACCACGGGGAGTTCACCCTCGACCTGCTCGACCGGGTCACCCGTGCGCACCTCAAGCAGCAGCACGTCGCCGGCACCCGGGCCGCGCCGTTGGCCGAGGCCGACGTACGGGCGACGCTGGAGGCCGCGGCGGCGAAGCTGGCCGCCGAGCCCCGGTCTGCGCTGCCGGCCTTCGTCGCCCTGCCGTCGGTGGACCGCGCCCGGGAGCTGATCGCGCGGAGCGACCCGAAACTACCGGCCCGCAGAGAGGCGGCGCGGGCCACCGATCTCGATCCCCAGTCGCTGCTGTGGGCCACCGTCAAAGCCGTCGAAAGCGTGGACAACCATCCCGACGCCGACGCCCTCACGACGAAGGTCCTCCACCTGCGCGACGGCGACGATCCGACGGAGGACGTCCGGCGGGCCGAACTGTTCTGGACGACGGTCGCGGCGGCAGGGGTGGGCCGCGACACCTACAACCCGACCGCCCTCGCCGCGTACGACGTCGAACTCCACGCCATGGGACCCCATGGAGCACTGGGCTCCGACTCGAAGATCCTGACGACCAACGGCAGGCCGGCCGGACGCAACTGGCGGAGGCAGCCCGTCCAGGGCCGGCTCGGTACGGAGACCTACGCCGTCGAATCCGCGGGCAGCCGCAGGACATTGCACCGGCTGCCCTGGCGCAGTCTCAGGGCCGGCGCCGAGCGGGCCGAGGGGTACTTCCTGGCCATGGACCCGGACTCGGGCTCCTCGGGCATCGACATGCCCTGGCAGGACGGCGGCACCCGCCCGGTGCCCCACGAAGAGATCGCCGAACTGCTGAGCCACGACACCGAGTTGCAGTACTCCCAGACCCGCGAGATGCATATCGTTCCGGTGGGGATCGACCGCGGGGCCGACCGGCTGGCCGCGGCCATCGCCGACCGGAGGGCCACGGGCAGGACCGTGCCGGTGGCCCAGCATTCGTTCAAGATCGACGACTACCCGTCGGCGAGCCACGCGGAGCTGGTCATGACCGTGCCGCCGGGCAGCGGCAGGGCAGACGACTGGGACTCGGTCAGCCCAGCCGGGGTGTCCCCGCAAGCCACCCCGTCCAGCCGCACCCCGTCCCCGCAGCCGGGCCCCGCTCCCGTCACTCCCGTCGCCACCTCGTCGCCCGGCGTCTCGTCGGCACCTACGTCCGCCCCGCCCGCGCCGACGGACGCCGCCCGCCGAGGCGACACGAACCCGCCCACGCCCACCGTCCGTGCCCGCCGAGCCGTCCTGCCCGTGCCCCCGCACCGCCGTGGCGGCACCCCCCTGACCCCCGTCCCCGAGGACGCCCCGACCCCCGTCGCCCCGGTCACCCCGGATCCCGTCGGCTCCCCCACCCCGCGCCCCGCCTGGATCGGCGAGGACCTCGGCGACCGCCGGCCGCCCCGACTGGACCGGGACCTGCCGCCCGCGCGGGTCCTCGGCGGCGAGGTGCGGTTCAGCGACAGGACGCGGCTGCCGGTCTACATGGGCCGGGTGGGCTCGGTGCTGAAGGGCCTGTCCGCGCAGGTGCTGGGGCGCTCCTTCGCCTTCGGGCACAGCGACCGCGCGCTGCGCGGGACCGACCTGGTGGTGGACGAGCTGGGCAGCCGGCTCGACGGGCTGGCCGGGGTCCGGCCGGCCGCCGCGAAGGGCGGCACGTCGCGGGAGTCCGCCCTGCTGGCCGACGTACGGCGCAGGCTCGTGCAGTCCCCGCAGGGTTTCTTCGGCGACGGGCAGGAGTTCGTCTACACCACCGCGAACGGCAGAACCCGGGTGCTGAGGGCTACCGCGCGACCGTACGCGCAGTGGGAACGGTTCGCCTTCGGCTACGCCAACCCGGTGAAGGCCGACAGCATGCAGCGGACCAACGTGCTCACCGGCCGCACCGCCGTGAACACCACCGCCACCGCGCTGGCCCCGACAGTGCCGCTGGGCCCGGTCAAGGTGGCCTTCAACGGATGGGGACGGGTCTTCGCGCGGGGCTTCTGGAACAAGCGGGTCCAGTACGGGATGCAGAACCAGACGATGAGCCAGACCGAGACCCGTTCCACGGACGGCTCGCACGCCCATCTGGACGACGTCTGGTACGAGTTCACGTTCGCAGACCGGGCCGGCCGCCCCGTCGACGCGTCCGGCCGCGCCATTCCCGAGGGAGAGACCTGGCGGCAGCCGGTCGGCTTCGGCTTCGCGATCCGCGACGGTCTGGTCGTACGGCTGCCCGACAGCGTCACCACGGAACAGCCCGCCAAGAACCGGGACGGGCTGCCGGCGGAGATGCGGCTCAGTCGCAGATCGAACTACCGGTCGGTGAACACGGAGGCGTACGGCCCGGTCGCGCACATCCGTGACTGGGTGATCAGACAGGCGGGCGTCGGGCAGGACAGCGTGGCCGGTTCCCAGCTGGGCGACTTCTTCTCCACCGACTCCTTCCACCGCATGGGCCGCGTGCTGAACGCCGGCCAGGTCACCACCCCGCCGCTCCTGCGCGACAAGGCCAAGACACCGTTGGGTGTCTTCTCGGTGCGGGTGGAGTCCGGTCAGGCCGTGCTGATCGACGGGACGACGGCGGCGGAACTGCGGGACATCATGCAGTCCACGGTCCGCAACGAGCGGATCACGGGCAAGGGCGCGGGCATCGACATCGGTGGCTCGGCCGGACCCGCCTTCCACCTGCTCGGCCTGGACAAGGGCGCGTTCGACCTGCGGATACTGGCCGGACTCAACGTCCGCTACGGCTCCTCGCGCGCCCGTACGTCCACGACCGGCGGCACCGGCGCCATCAAGTCCGCCTCCCAGGCCAAGGGTTCCTCCACCGGCCTCTACCTGGTGCAGAAGACGGTGACCGTCACCGCACCGCCCGACACGAAGGCCCCGCTGCCCGACCCGGCGGGCGACGGACAGGGGCCGCGGCTGATCCGCAAGAACCCGCCGCGCAAATGGAGCGCGCCGCCGCGCACCGAGACGTTCCAGACATGGGCCGTGGAACGGCTGACCCGCGCCGAGGCGCGCCGGCTGGCCGGGCTCGACACGGACGCACCCCGGGGCCCGGAGCCGACACCCCCGCCCTACCTGACCGAGGACCGTCCGCCGACCCTCGGCATGAGCCACGTCGAGGAGTTCACCTTCGCGGACGGCTCCGTCACCCGGACCATCGACGGTCAGGAGCGCACCTTCCTGGAGCACTTCGGGGACCGGATGCTGGAGGCCGTCGCCGAGGTCTATCCGGACCTGGTCGCGCCGCTCGCCGAGCTCAATCCGGACAACCCGCGCTGGCGCGGCGCCGACCACTTCCAGATGGTGCAGAACAACACCCTGGAGGTGCTGAGCACGCTCGCCCACCACAGCATGGCGGGGAACCTGGAGACGATGCTGACCACGGGCCTGCGGATCGGCCTGGTCGACTCCCGCCGCGCCACCCGGGCCCATCGGTACGTGTGGCTGGACGCGGACCTGACCGGCCGGCGGTACGAGACCACGGAGAAGGACGAGCGGCTGCGGTTCAGCGCCCCGGGCAGCGAGAACCTGAGCGGCACCTACAGCGGGACCCGCGGTCTGCACGGCGGTGTCGAGGCGCTGGTGGCGGTGCGCGACAGCGTCGGCGACAACGCCGGCGTGCCGATGCACGCGGGCTCGGCGTCGCTGGGCGGCCGGTGGGGACGGCGGCGGGAGAGCGAGAGCGGATACGGCCCGAGCGCCACGCACGAAGCCATGTCGATCGGCGCCAAGGGGTCGCACCTCTACAGCTACCGGATCGACCTGACGGCGAAGCGCGGCGGCTTCTGGCGGTTCCGCAGTCTGCTGCGCGGGGTCCTCTTCCTGAACCTGCTGGGCACGCAGCCGTTCGTCTTCGACGAGACGGAGACCCAGCTGATCGGCCCGGAGACCGGTCCGGGATCCGGTCCGCGCACCGCGGGGCAGTCCATGCCGGCGGGCCGGGTGCTGCTCAGCATCCCTGTCGAGCACACCCCCACCCGCACCCCTGCCAAGGCCCGGAACCCGCTGCACGGGGTTCCGCTGGCGACCACCCGCAGGGTCGCCAGCGACCTGGCGCTGGCCACCGACGACCTGCTTCACCGGGCCCGGCGGCGCGGCCCGGCGGACTACCAGAAGCACCCTCACCTCACGCTCACCGTGGTCGCAGATCCCTCCCTCGCGCGCGCTGCGGAGGAGGTGCTGGAGGAGTCGTCGCTGGGCTCGTGGATGATGTCGCAGGAGGGCGCCCCGGCGCACGATTCGGCGCTGCGGCTCTTCCAGAGCCCCTATCTGACCGCCAACTTCGACCAGAGTTCCACGCCGACCGGGTGGCGGGCGTCCGGGCTGTGGGCCAAGGCGCCGTACCTGGACAGGTCGTCGGTCCTCGCCCACCGCACCCGGCTACGCCCCGGGACCCTGACTGCCCTCACCGGTGCGGTGCCGGTGGAGACCGAGACCACGATCGGCGGCGTCACCCAGGCGGCCGGCCGTGACACCAGGACCAGTTCGCTGTTCTTCGGCGGCCAGCTGGTGTACCTGCACTCTCATGCGGCGGGACCGGGTGTCACCGGCAACTACGGCCTGGTCGCCAGCCCGTACCGGCTGGACCGATCGCGGGTGGCCCTCGTCTCCCGGTCCGCCGTCGCGGAGATCAACCGCAAGGACATGGGCCGCCAGGTCCTGGTGAACGGCGACGTGGACCACGAGATCGCGGTGGCCAGCAGCGTGATCGGCGAGCGGGCGACCGGCTGGCGGCGCATCCCGCGCCGGCTGGCCGGAGTGGCGGGACGGCGGGTCCTGGTGGGCGACGGCTGGGTGGGACACGTCCCGGAGAAGAGCGCCTACCGGCTGGGGCTGCTGACCGACCGGTGGGGCGACGTGCCCCTCTACACCGCCCGGTCGTGGTCACCGCAGCCCTGGCTGCTCGACAATCCCTTCGGCAGCTGGCCGGTCAACTCGCTCAACACCTCCGCCGTCCTCGCCGACTTCGACCGGAAGGTGCACTCGCTCGGGCTCTCCAAGCGCGACCAGGACACCATCAACCGCCTGGTGTCGGAGCGGGTGGTGCGGGCCATCGGGAAGGAGATGGTGGGGGCGGGCTCCTCGGTGCCCGCGCGCATCGGCCGTTGGGGTTCGGAGAGCGTGAACCTGTGGGTCGGCAGGCGGCGGGTCCGCGCGCGGGCCGAGCTGATCCCGGAGCGCGTACCGCGCGGGACGGACGCCGGCGCCGGTACCGGTTTCGGGGGCCTCGGCCACAGCGTGGAGCTGGAGGAGCACCGGCAGGCCGCGGAGACGGTCCAGGAGGGCCACAGCCGCAGGTCCGGCGCCAGCGTGGGAACCGTCGTCAGCGAGGGCGTGCACACCTCCAACGACACCGTCCGGGCCGCCGGTCCCACCTATGCGGAGGTGGGCTCCACCCAGCAGGTCGCCGCGCAGAACCGGTCGGAGGGCAGCGTCAGGATCGGCACCGCCACGACCACGCAGGCACACGGCGAGTACACCACCCGGTACCGCCTCCGCCTCACCCTGGAGATCACGGACGGCCCCGACCCGGACGAGGCCGCCGCCAGGCCGGCGCCGCGCGGCGGTCGCCTGGGGCGGTGGTGGCAGCAGTGGACCGGGCGGAAGAAGCGGATGATCACCTCCGAGGGCGAGGCCGGCGAGCTGATCGAGCACTACCCGCTGAGCCTCATGCGCCCGGACCCGATCGGCACCGCCACCGGCCCTGACCCGTTGGCCCCACCGGAGCTGGACGCGCCCGGCGAGCCCCGTACGGTCCCGGTGCCGCGCTCCATGGGCGCCGGCGGCTGGCACGACGTACCGCACCCCGGCGACGGCACCACGAAGCCGTTCCAGCTGCCCGAGGACGGCTTCAAGGTCCGCCGGGTCGTCGGTCTCGGCAACCTCCAGGCCGCCAACAACCTCGCCGTGGCCGCCGCCTACGACACCTCGTTCCCGCGGACCGGCGGCCTGGACGGCGACCTGCTCGCCTGGGCCAAAGACACCTCCCTGACCCGCCCGGGCACCGGGCCCGCCCAGAACCTGGAGGACAGTTCCAGCAACGGCGCTCTCACCGCTTTCTACGACCGGACGCTCGCCGCCGGCGGTTACGAGGTGCCCGGCCTGACCGACCGTGGCTTCTACGGCGGCTCGGACGCCGACCTGAGGATGTACTCCAAGCCCGACTTCGGCCGTGCCCAACTACTCACCGTCGCCGACGGGGTGAAGCACGAGGCCCCGAAGCGGGACGTGCAGGGCGGCGGTATGTCGGTCGCCCGGGTCGGGGCGACGGAGTCGGCACTGGGCGGCGGCCCGGTCACCTCCTCGCAGGACACCGGCGCGAGCCAGATGGGGGCGACCGGCCCCGGCGACTACTCCGTCGAGTCCGACGCGCTGGCGGTCTCCGGCGACCGGCTCGCCTCGGTCAACGTCAAGCCGAACCCGACCCGGTCGTTCCTGTTCGCGATCCCCACCACCTGGCTGAGTGTCGCCGCCGTGCACCACCACGTGAAGGACAGCCTGCCGGGCAGGGCGGCCCGCACCGTGTTCGGTAACCCCGGCCGGGGGCCGCAGGCGCTGGAGACCGAGACCACCGTCCTGGCCTGGGTCCGCGAGGACGTGGCCCTTCGGCTGGGGCTGATCGACGCAACCGGGTTCCCGCCGAAGGTGGCCAAGGCGTGGGACGCGGTCACCGCGGCGGACAAGGGGTGGACCGCCGCCGACAAGAAGTACTGGGACCTGCGCCGTGGCGGCGAGACCGAGCGGCAGGCCGAACTGGCCGCGGCGGAAGGGACCTTGCGCGAAATCCGGCAGACGCTCGCCGGACTGACAGCCGCCGACCTGGACGCCCTGCCGACCGAACTGACAGCCGCTCAGGCCGCTTTGGCGGACCTGGACCGGGAAGCCGGGGCCGACGCCGAACCCGCCCACGACGGCTGGGCGGAACTGGCCCGCCGGCAGCGGCAGGCAGCGGCCGGCCGGCTGACCGTGGTGAGCCGACGATCCGCCGCGCTGTCCGCACTGCCCGCGGCGCAGGCCTCGATGGACACCGCGCAGACCCGGCTGAACGGGCTCGGCGGCGAGCTGGCGGCCCTGCGGAAGACGGCGGAGGACCTGGCCGAGGAGTACGCCCGGGTCCGCGAGGCCACCGACCGGCTCACCCGCTGGCACCAGCTCGCCGCCACCGAGAAGGGGCGCCGGCAACTCGGCGACACCCCGGAACCGGACGAGGTGACCTTCACCCCGCCGAAGACGGACGGCGGCAAGCCGGCCATCCAGAAGACGGCCACGTCTCAGAAGCCCGCGGAGCAAAAGGGCGAGGAGCAGAAGCCCGCGGAACAGAAGAACGCCGGCTCCGGAACATCGGGCGGTGAGCTCACGGCGAGTGCCGACGAACGGCCCGCGTACGCCCGGCCGCCCTGGCAGTCGCCGCCGGGCGCCGGCCCGGGACCAGGCGAACGCCGCTTCGACGCGGCCACGGACCACCGCACCCTGACCGCCACGGACCCGGACGGCCGGAGCCGGGTCTACGACCTGCGTCAGCCGAGCGGAGACGGCAACGGCTTCTACGCAGCCGTCCTGGCGGCCGGGGGCGGAACCCGTGACCCGGCGGCCCTGGCCGGTCTGGTCGCCAGGAGCTCGCTGATGCCCGCCGACGCGCCGCTCGACCCCCAAGCGGTGTTCCACACAAGGGAGTTGGACTTCCGCCTGGGCCCGGGTTTCCGGTCCGACGCACGACTGCACGACAACATCGTGGCGAGCGGCGGCCGACTGCCCGACTCCGCACTGGCCCGGCTCACCCCGCACCAGCGCGCGAGCCTGGTCAGACTGCACGTCCAGCGGGCCCGTCGCTGGGACGACACGACGGCGGAGCTGGCCGCCTCCCTCACCGCGCGGACACTCGGCGTGGACCTGACCGTCGTGGACGAGGACGGCTCCTACCGGCACTTCTCCGGCGTCGGCCCCGACACCACCGGTCCGCTGGACCAGGTGATCGTCTACCGGCGCGGGGACACCTACCTGGCGGCCCGCCCGCGCCCGGTAACCCCGCTGCCCACGCCGGGTTCCGATGCCGCGCCGGCCGGGCGGCGCGTCGACGCCGGCAACCGGTCGTTCACCGTGAGCCCGGTGGCGGACGACGGGAACCGCCTGTTCAACGCGGTGCTGGGCAGTGTCGCGGCCCAGCGGCCCGGCTCGCCCGCGGCGTCCATGGACGTCCGACGGCTGCGCGAGCACACGGCGGCCTGGTACGGGCGCTCCGACGCGGCGGCCACCTCCCGCGCCCGGCACGCCGACCGGGACCATCTGGAGCCGCTCGTCCAGGACCTGTTCCCGGATCTGAGCACCCTGCTGGACCTGCTGGACCGCACCGACACACCCCCGAAGCTCACCGCCGTACAGAGCGGCCGGATCAACGAGGAACTGTCGGATGCCAGGCGCCGCACCGAACTCCTCGCCCTGTCCACCGAGGACGAGGACCGGGGCCTGCTCGCCGGCCTCCCGACAGGAGTCGTACGGGCCCTGCTGCCCGGCGTCCGGTACCGGCCCGGCCCGGATCCGACGGTCCGGCACCGGAGGCAGCGGCTGGCCGAGGAAGCACAGGCCGAGACCCTGCGGGCCGAAGTGGTGGCCGCGCTGAGCGCGCCTCGGGGCGACACGAAGGCGGACGAGTTGTGGCAGCGGATCCGTGCGACCCTGCCCTCCGGTGTCCGTGACGGTGTCCCCCGGGACCGCGCCGCGCTCTTCACGACGGGCCACGGAGGCCTGGTCGACCACGCGATCCGCTCGGTCCCGACGGAGCACATGTCGTTCCACGACGAGGTGCCCCCACTGGTGGCCGGTTCGCTGGGCGTCCTCCTCGTACTCGTCGAACCGGACGGGACCGGCGGCTTCACCACCCGGCACCTCGCCCCCGATGCCACCGGCCCCGCCGTCTACGTCCACCACGACGGCCACGGCCGCTACGAAACGCTGGTCCCGGCAGGTCCGGCCCCCGCCGGCGACACCGACCGGAGGCCGCACCGCGGGTCGGCGGAACCGGAGACGGCGGCGGACGGCGAAGGCGGCGTTCCCGCGCCGGACCAGGAGACCCGGGACTGGTTCGCGGACCTCGCCGGACGGCACGGGGCGAGCGGCGCCGACGTACGGCGGCTGACGGCCGGACTCTCGGCGGGGACCCTGGCACGGCTGCGGGCGGTGTCCGGCGCCGACGCCCCGCTCACGGAGCCCGACCCGGAGGACGGTCATCACCAGGTACTCCCTCCAGAGCCCCCCGCTGCCGCGGGCGACGCTCCTGCCGACCCGCCCCCGCCCCCGCCGCTGTCCTCGCCGCCGATGACGGTGCGCGGGTACGGCCGGGCCGCCGATCCGACTCTGTCCCTCGTCCACGACGACGCCTACTACCAGGTGCCCCTGTCCAAGTCGCCCGCTCCCGCCGACGAAGCGCCGCAGGCCCCGGCACCCACCCGTCCGGGGAGGGAAGTCCGCGTCAACGGCCTGTCGTTCACGGTGGGAAGCGTGCGCGGCGACGGCAACTGCCTTCCCCAGGCCGTCCTGGACAGTCTGGCCGGCCAGCACCCCGACGCGCCGGGGCCGCACACGAGCGTCGAGCAGGTGCGTGTCCACGCGGCGAACTGGTACCTGAACTCGGACGACGGCGCGGCGGTCCGGGCCCAGCACGACACGCTGGATCCCGTGGACATGCTCGTCGACGACCTGTTCCCGGACGTCAAGAGCCTCCTGACGCTGCTCGGCCGCACCCGTGGGCCGGACCTCACCGCAGAGCAGCGAAGCCGGATCGAGGACCGACTGACCCGGCCGCCGTACCGGGCCGAGCTGATGAAGTCCGCCGCCGGCGAGGACGATCGCCGTCTGCTCGCGGACTTCCCGGTGGCCGCCGCCGAGGAACTGTTGCCGGACCTCCGCCCGGTCACGGGCGGGGTGGACCGGGGCGAGGAGACGCGGCTCGCCGAGCGGGCCCGGACGGAGACCCTCAGGAGAGAAGTCGTCGACCGGCTGCACGCCCCCGACGGGGACAGGGACGCGGAGGCGCTCTGGCGGCGGGTGCTCGCGGCGCTGCCGCCGGACGTCCGCGCGCACGGCTTCGTCCGCGACCGGGGTGTCTTCACCCGGGCGCGCCTCAGCGACCTGGTCGCCCTGTCGCTCGACGTCGGCACAGCGCTCGGCGGCGACTCGCTGCGCCGACGGCCGTACCTCGCCGGCCTGGCCGGCCAGGACCTGCGCAGCGCCTCGACGTGGCAGACACCGTTCTACGACGAGGTGCCGATGGTGTTCGCCCGCTCGCTGGGGCTGGACCTCGTGCTCGTCCAGCCGGCCGGTGACGGCACCTTCGCGACGTACCGGTTCGATCCCGAGGCGGCGGGCCGTACGGTCCATGTCCTCTACAACGGACACAGTCACTACGAGGCGCTCCGTCCGACCGCCCCGCCCGCGCCGTCCACCTCATCGGGCACCACGCCGGGCACCGTCTCCACCGGCCGGCGGGCGCCGTCGCGCACGAAGAGCCCGGAGAGCGGTGTGCCCGTGCCCGACCAGGCGGCGCGCGACCGGCTGGACGAGCTGGTGCGTCGGCACGGGGCGAGCGAGGAGTATGCGCGGCGGCTGACGGACGGGCTGTCGGCGGAGGCAGTGAGGCGGCTGGGGCAGCGCTCCGGGGGGCTCGGAGTCGGGGACGACGCCGGGTTCGACCGGCAGGCACTGGAGGTCGGGGGCGACCGCTTCGCCGGGGCGCTGGTGGCGGCGCTGGACCAGAGTGTCCCGGACCTGCTGCGGCGGCAGCCCGGGCTCGCCGCGAGTCCCGGGTCCCTTCTCGACTGGCTGGACGCGCGGCTGGCGACGGACGGCTCCCCGGACACCGAACGCGTCGGTGGGACTCAACTCCTTTCCGTTCCGGACGAGTTGGTCACAAGAAGCGAACTGAGGCGGATCGGGGCTCAGTTGACTGCCGGTCAGCAGGTGGAGTTGGTCCTCGGGGGCCGGATCGGGGCCGAGACCATTGCCCTGACGCGTCTGCAGCGGTTCCGGCTGCTGCTCGCGCGACCCGGATTCGGTGGTGCCGCCTTCGTCGAGGCCCTCGCCGCCACGGTGGCGAGTGAACTGGGCGTCAGGCTCGCGCTGTTGGACGCGGCCGGGCGGCGGATCGAGTTCGGCCGGGCTGGGGAAACCGTCGTCACCCTTGACGTTGGCCGACTGGTCGCCTTCCCGAAACCTGATGTAGGCCTGAGCGGATCATCAGGTCAATGAATCTGTGAATTAATGCTCTTGAGCCCGTAGGGGCCGGATGGGGTTCGCGTGTTTCTGGAGAGTGCGTCACCGGTGGGCGAGCGGAGCGAGGAGCTCACCCCCTCCATTCCCGTGCCGCCGGACGACATCATCGAGGCCGCACGGCTCGCGCCCGACCACTGGCTCAGCATGATCGATCCCGCGTGGCCGGGTGACGGCCCGCCGCCGGACTGGGCGGTGATCGGCCGGTGGCGTTCCGGCCCGACGGGTGAGATCGAGGAGTGGGAGGACAACGCGGCGTACCGGCCCTCCCCGGAGAGCCTGGGCTGGCCCGAGCCCGCCGACGACGTCGACGCCGCCGTCCAGCTCGCCGCCACCGGCTACGGCCCGACGCGGGACGTGCCGCGCGCGCTGGCCGACTCCGTCGAACTGGCCGTGTTCCTGGCCCCCTCCGGCACGGCACTGTGCGCCCGCGCGCCGGACGGCACCGCCGTCGTCCCTGTGTTCACCGCGGCGCGCTACCTCCACCTGGCCGGGAACCTCGCCTTCGAAGTGCTTCCCGGCACCGAACTCGTCGACCGGATCCCGGACGGGCACCACATCTACCTCAACCCCTCGGCGCCGGTTGCCCTGATCGTGGAGACCGAGGCCCTGGCCGAGGCTGTCACGGCCCGCGCCGCCCGGGCTTAGCAACAGGAAAGCAGCCGATGTTCCGTCAGCAACCAGACGGCCGCCGAGGGGCCGAGCAACGTACGGCCCCGGCCGACGGCACCCGCCGGGCGCAGCAGTGGAGCCACAGGTGACGCGCTGGACCAGCGGCAGGTCCCGGCGGCGCGGCGGGGTCCGGGCCGAGGCCGTACCACCGCCGGAGGCCGGCGCGGCCGAGGGATTCGTACTCGTCGAGGACCACGACGGCCTGTTGCTGCTCCGTTCGCCCTTGGACGACACGCTGGGCCCGGCCGAAGTGGCCGAGCTCTCCCGCGCGTTACGCCCGGACGAGGGCACCGTGACGCTGATCGCCGGTGCGCGGGGCGCGGCAGCCACCGGCTTCTGGCCGCGGCTGAGCGAGTTGCTCGACTCCTTCCGCGACGCCGGCACCGGATCCCTCCGGCTGGTGCTGGCGGAGGCCGGGACCGACCGCCCCGACCGTCCCGCCGTGGCGCGCCGGATCGCCGACGACTGGGGCCTGGAGGTGGAGGCCCCGGACGGGTCCGCACTGGTCGTGCCGGGCGGTTCCCTGTACGTTCCCGTGGGTCCGCGGGGCGGCGGCTGGTGGCGGTTCTCGCCGGGGGAGAAGCCGGTGCCCCTGGGGCCGCGCAGCCCCACGCCGTCATGGCAGGCCGCGCTGGGCCGGGTGCCGTCGGGCACCGACAGCGGCTGTGTGGTCGAACAGATCCCGGCAGGCCTGCTGATACGGCCCGCCGAGGCCGCCACGCCCCAGCCGGGCGATCTGTACCACGCGATACCGGTCGACCCCCGGCGCCCGGCCGTGGTGGTGGGGGTGCCCTACGGCGAGGACGTCTCCGCGGCGGAGGTCGCCGAACTGCTCGCCGCCCTGCCGGAGTCGGCCGCGTCCGGCGTACGCCTCGTGCCCGGCGGGCTGCGCGACCTGCTGCCGCTGGGCCAGTCGGTCGCCTGGATGCTGGGCTCCGAGGTGGAGGTCACGACCGGGCTGCCGCTGTTCGCCGCCGACGGCCCGCTGGACACGTACGCAGCACGGTCCGTCCTGGTCGGGCCCGACGGTACGCCGAGGTGGCTGCCGTTCGTGGACGCCGTCGTGTGCCTGCCGTCCCAGGACCCCGAGAACACCCCGGCACCCCGGTTGCTGCGCTGGTCCTCTCCGCTGCCGGGCCCAGGCCGCCCCGAGGCCGGTGTCGTGCACCTCTCCGACCAGTGGCAGGTCACGGTGACCCGGGCGGGCCTGTGGGTGGGTCCGCGCGCCGCAGGCCCGCCGCCGCCCGCGCGCACGGTCACCACCGAGGGTCCCGTCATCGAGCTGGGCGTACCCGGCGAGCGGCTCGACCGCTCCCTCTGGCCGGTTCTCTCCCGCCTCCTGGGCGGGCTCTCGGCCGACCTGCGTGGCCGTGCCACTCTCCACGTCCACGGCACCGCCTTGGACGGCGGTCAGGAACTTCGCCGCCTGGCCGCCCACCACGGACTCCGCGTCATCCGCTACGGCCCATCGCCCGCCATACCGGGACGGGGCGCCGGACGCCGCGCCGAAAACGCCGCTGGTCCCCGTCCGGATGCCGGCCCGGATACAGCGTCCGCCCAGGGCCCCTCTGCCGGCACACCCAAGGCCACCGGGCCGGCTCCCACACCTGCGGTGACGCCAACTCCCGCCCCTGCCCCGGTCCGCGCGACGCGTACGGCTGCCCCACCGACGGCGGCTCATGGTCCGGGGCCAGGGTCGGCTCCTGACCCGAGGCCAGGGTCGAGTACTCCGGTTTCCGGTTCGGACTCGGGCTCCGGTTCCGGTTCCGGGCGCCGTCCGGCCGTCAGGACTCCGGTCGGCTCCGGTTCTGCGAGGGGTTCGGGTTCCTCCGGGTTCGGTCTCGGGTCCGGAGGAGGTTCGATCGGCCGGGCTCGCGAGGCTCTCGCGATTGCGGCGGGTCTGGATACGGACACGGGCTCCGAACCGATCCCAGGCGTTCCGCCCCGGTCGGCCACCCCGCCCGAGGGTTCCGGAACCCGCCCCGGTCCGGATGCCGGCTCTGCCGCGGGCTCCGCCTCTGATCCGGTCGGCGCAACAGGTACGGACGATGAGTCCCATGCGTGGGACGAAAGCGGTCCCGGTCCTGGCCCTGGCCTCGGGGCGCGTCCGGCAGTCGTGTCCACGATCTCCGTGTCCGGACGCGGCCCGGTACCAGGACCTCGACCGGACACGGAGACCGTGCTCGCCGGTTCGGAGGGCACCGCCCCCGCGCCGCCCGCCGTATCGGACGATGCCGAGCCGACGACAGTCCCGGCGTCCGATGTCCCGACGGTCGGTGCCGCCAACGGCTCCCGACCAGGCGGGCACGACGTGGCTCCGGGCTCGACGCGCAGCCCCGGCTCCCCGACCACGGCGCCGGGCTCCGCGGCGGGAAGCCAGGCGCCTGCTGCCGGGGCGGAACCCGCTCAGACGCACGGTGCCGGGTCCACGCCGGTGCCGGGTCCGGCGACCGTCACAGCATCAGGACCGCCGCCCGTGTCGGTCACCGCGTCCGGCTCGGCCCCCGGCATTGCCCCAACGTCTGGTGGTGTTCCGGCCCCGGGGCCGGAGAACGGAAGGCTCGCCGACCCCGGGAGCGGTGGCACCCACGAGCTGTCATCCGCGCCGCACTCGCGGCGAACACCGGCCGGAACGCCACCCTCGACCAGCCGCCCTCTGCCCGCCACACATCTGCTGTCCCCTGTTCCGATCACGCCGGGCCACCGCAGTACCGATACCGAACGCGCTGCCTTCAGAGCGCTCGCCGACACCGTGTGGGAACGGCACAGCGCGGCCGTCGCCAGGGCCCTGGCCCGTATGCCCGCGCTGCGCGGCCAGGAACAGGAGGCCGCGCGGGCCGACCTGATCGCGCTGCGGCTGTATCTGCTGACGCCGGAGGGGCCGTTGAGCCACGGCGAACTGACCCGGGCCCTGCGCGCCGGCGAGGACCGGCTGCTGCCCTACGCGGCGTGCCTGGCCTCGGGGTTGAACAGGCTGCCGTCGTACCGGGGGGTGGCCCTGCGCGGCTCCGGCCCGCCGGCACCCGGCTCCGTCGGGCCTCCGCCGGGGACGCCGTTGCGCGATGCCGCCCCGGTGAGCGCCACGCCGTTCGACCGTGCCCGAGCGGCAACGCCCGTGACACCGGGCGCGGGCTACGCCGTCTGGTCGGTCACCGGCCGGCGCGTGCGGCATCTCCTCGACGCGGGTGCGCCGGACGAGGTGGTCTTCGCCCCGGGGACGGCCTTCCGGGTACTGGACGTGCGCCCCGGTGCCACGCCCTTGGTTCTCCTGCGCGAACTGCCTACTGCCGATGCGCTGTCCACAGGTCTCGACGACGCGGACCGTGCCGTGCTCGCCCGGCTGGACGAGGCGTTGGACGGCCACTCGTTCCCGACGGGGACAGGCCAGTGGCCGGAACGCTGCGCAGGGCCGATCGGCGGCGGACCGTGACATCGCGCCGGGACCGACAGCGGGCCGGATCGTGACATCGCGCCCGATAGACATTGAGGGAGACCACGTCAGATGCCCCGTCAGCACGACACTTCCAGTAGCGAGGCAGGAGACGGCGCGCCGCACGCCGGCTCGGCACCGCCCGCGAACGCGTCCCCGGTGGTCATTCGCCGGGCCGTGAGCATGACCGCCGCGGCGGCGGAGCCGGGTGCCGCCCTGGCGCCGCGTGGCCCGGAGCAGGGCAGGACACAGAGCCGGGACACCGCCACGGCCGCCGTCGAGGAGGCCACAGCCTCAGCTGTGGCAGCCCCGGCCTCCGCGCCCTCGCCGGTGACACCGGAGCAGGCCCCTTCGACGACCCAGGAGGAGCCGCCCGCCGCGGCCTCCTCCGTTCGCGAGGACACCGCCGATGCCGACGATGAAGCCGGGGGGATGCCGTCGGGCGCCGGCAGCGCCGAGGCCGAGGCAGTGCTGCCATCGTCGGGCGATCACACGGCCGAGAGCGAGCGCATACGGCCGCCTTCGGGCGGTCCGAGGAAGCCGCTCCTGGCCGCCGCGGCGATCGTCGGAGCGATACTGATCGCGGTCCCGCTTCTGCTGTTCGGACACGACGACAAACCGCAGCACGTCGTCCGTACGGACGCCACGGGCGGCGGCACGGTCCTGACCGGCGAGCCCAGCGGCCTGCCGGCCGGCGGTACCTCCGAGTCGCCCACGGCCTCGCCGTCCCCCAAGAAGAGTGGCCCTTCGAAGAAGCCCGCGGCGCACGGGGCAGCGGCTTCCACGCCCACCTCGTCGCACCATGGCAAGGCCGCCACCACGGCGAAAGCCACCACCGCAGCAAAGGCCTCGACCACGACATCACACGGATCCGGCTCGTCGGCCGCACCGGCTCCGGTTTCCCACGCCCTGGTGGTCCAGGCCTCGGGGAAGTGCCTGAGCCGCGGTGACGGGACCGAGGGCACACAGTTGTTCCAGGCCACGTGCGACGGTTCCGCGGACCAGCAATGGCAGATCCGATCGGACGGGACGATCCGCTCGTCCGGGAAGTGCATGACCGTGGCCGGGGGCGCGACCGACGACCGCACCGAGATCCAACTGTCCGGCTGTGCGGGCATCGCCGCCCAGCGGTTCGGCCTCGACGGTACGAAGCTGCTGGCCGCCGCGTCCCAGAAGTGCGTCGACATCTTCGGGGGAGCGACTGGAACGGGGGCGGTCCTCTGGGAGTGCAACGGGAGGGACAACCAGATCTGGACGCTTCGATGAGAGTTCGCCGAGATCGGCGGCGGCTTCACAGCCCGTCGGGACGTCAAGGCCACCGATGCCAACGCCATCGCCCTCACCAAGGTGACGGACGGCGTGGAGGTCTTCGAGCCGGGCTGGGACGACCTCGACAAGAACCTCACCGCCTACATCAACGGCTGGAAGCCGGCCACCGGCCTGACCCGCCCCGCTCCACCGCAGCGCCCCTGACACCCCAGGGCGCTGCCGTGCTCTGCATCCGCAGACCGCCGGGTCGTCGCGATGATGAACCGTGCCGAAGGTAGAACCAGAACCGGCCGCCTCAGTGACCTCCCCATGCACGCCACCGACACCGCCGGTGCGCATGGTCCTCGCCGAGGAGGAGCACGCCAGGAGGCGGAACTGGACTTCCTGCCGGTCTTCCACGGTGTCGACCACCTCGCCGGCGCCGTAGATCTCCTCACCGCCGCCCCGGCGGGCCACACGAACCGAAGTACGCGGTGCCCCACCTCCACGCAGCCGCCGAAGTCCTGCTCAAGGCCCGCCTCCAGCAGGAACCCAGGAGCGTGGTGTTCGACGACCCGCGCCGGACCAACCGAGGTCCTTCGAGTCGGGGAACTTCCAGAGCTGCACGGGTTGGCCACCCGTACGTCATTCGGACATTCGGACGCTGCGACTTGGTTACGGATTCCCCGCGTTCTGGTAGCTGTGCGGTGAGCTGGTCATGATGGGCGCATGACGTTGGCCGCGCGTGCGTTCACACAGCTGGCGACTTGGCCCGATCTCGCCGAGGTGAAACCGAGCTGCGGCATCGGCCGTGCACTCGCCTCGGCCCACGGCGAGATCGCGCACTTCCATTCCGACACGGACGTTGACCTGTACCTCACGGCCAGGGCCATCCGGCGGTTCGAAGAGCACCTCACGGGCGCCTCCGCCGTCCGGCTCGTGCCTGGCTCACATTGGGTGACGCTGCGCCTGGACGTCTCCGCAGACATCGACCTGCTCATGACCCTGGTCAGTCTCGCCTTGCAAGCTCACCAGGCATGGCCGGTTCCAGGCGACGGCCCACGCGCACGGTGCAATGATCAACACAGCGGGACACTTCCGCGTGAGAATCTCAGCGGAAGCTGAGTGGCGCCCTTCCAGACAGGTGACAACGTGGCGGACCAGGCACGCGAAGAAGACGCCATTCGCGGAATCGTGGAGCGCCTGAAAAACGCCTTCAGTGCGACCCACAGCCCGGCCGAGGTCGAAGCAGCCGTAGCCAAAGCTCACGCCTCGTTCGTCGACAGGCCTGTACGCGAGTTCGTCCCCGTGCTGGTCGAACGCCAGGCACGGAGCATCCTCGACAATCATCCGGCTGACAACGCATAGCCAGAAATCTGTAGACGACCTCCAGACTTCATCGCCCCTTGCGCCCCCGCTGACCACCGACCGGTGAACCCGAGGGCCAACCATGAGCGAGCGCTGGCCACCCACCTGCCGTTCTTCAGCCCTGCCTGGCCGACTATTGCTGTTCCCGCCAGGCCGCCAGCCGCTGGCGTGTCTCCCAGCACAGGTGACTGGCGTGGTGAGAGACCGGGTGCCATGTCCGAGCCGCAGCTGGCATCCGCGCCGGGGCGACAAGGATCCAAGACGGGGAAGTGAGACCTGTCAGGACCGGACAGTCCCGAAGACGTCAATTGCCGCGTCCGAGACCGGTCCATTTCATCCGTCGTCCCACGGGCAGCGACAGACCCCTGATGGAGTGTCAAGCACGCCTGTCCACCGGCTGTCCACCGGGACCCTTCGCACGGGCCCACTCCATTTCTCCCGAACAAGCAAAAGGCCAGGTCAGAGACTTAAGATCGCCTACGCCAGCACAGAAACCACACCCCTGACCTACGCATTACGATGTGTAGACCACGCATGCCCGATTGGCCCAGATTCCAAGGTCATCCGAAACACAAAACCCCAGGTCAGAGGCCTGACCTGGGGTTCACCATGGAGCCGCCTTCGGGATTCGAACCCGAGACCTACGCATTACGAGTGCGTTGCTCTGGCCATCTGAGCTAAGGCGGCGCGCTGTCCACACCATGGTGCGATCAGCAACGTCGGAAAGTCTACACAGTTTCTGGGGGTGCTCCGTACACCCCCCGGCAGCACCCCCGACCGCAGCCGCGCCGACGCTACGAGCAGCGCTTTCCCTCCGTCGGCGGGGTCCCGCGGAGCAGATACGTGTCGATCGTGGAGTCGATGCACGTGCTGCCGCGGCCGTACGCGGTGTGGCCGTCGCCGACGTAGGTCAGGAGGCGGGCCGAGGAGAGCTGGCGGGCCAGGGACTGGGCCCAGCGGTACGGGGTCGCCGGGTCGCGGGTCGTGCCGACGACCACGATCGGGGCGGCGCCCTTCGCCTCGATGCGGTGGGGTTCGCCCGTCGCCCTGACCGGCCAGTACGCGCAGTTCAGGGACGCCCAGGCGAGGCCGTCGCCGAAGACAGGGGACGCCTTCTCGAAGGCGGGGAGCGCCTGCTCGACCTGACCGGTGGTCGAGAACGCGGCCGGGAGGTCGAGGCAGTTCACGGCGGCGTTGGCGAACATCAGGTTCGAGTAGCGGCCGTCGGCGTCCCGCTCGTAGTAGCTGTCGGAGAGGACCAGCAGACCCGCGCCGTCGTTCTCCTTCATCGCCGACGTCAGCGCCTCGCGCAGCTGCGGCCAGGCCGCCTCGTCGTACATCGCCGCGATCACGCCGGTGGTGGCGAGCGCCTCGCCGAGCTTGCGGCCGTCCGCGTCGCCGGTGGGGATCGGGTGCGCGTCGAGTTTGCGGAAGAAGGCCTTCAGGTTCGTGCCGACCTTGGCGGGTGTCGTGCCCTTGGCGCCGAGCGGACAGTCGGTCTGCCGTACGCAGTCCTTCGCGAAGGACTGGAACGCCGTCTCGAAGCCCGCCGTCTGGTCGAGGTTCATCCGGCGCGCGGGGAGGGAGGGGTCCATCGCGCCGTCCAGGACGACACGGCCGACCCGGTCGGGGAACAGTCCCGCGTACGTCGCCCCGAGGAACGTGCCGTACGACGCCCCGACATACGTCAGTTTCCTGTCCCCCAGTACCGCCCGCAGGATGTCCATGTCCCGGGCCGCCTCGACCGTGGAGACATGGCGCAGCACGTCGGGCGAGTGGGCGCCGCAGCCCTCCGCGAACTTCTTGTACTCGTCGACGAGTCGGGTGGTCTCCCGCTTGTCGTCGGGGGTGGTGTCGGTCTGCGTGAACGTGTCCATGGCCCGCCCGCCGAGGCACTCGACGGGCTCGCTGCGGGCTACGCCCCGGGGGTCCATCGCGACCATGTCGTAGCGGGCGCGGACCGTTGCCGGATAGCCGATCCCGGCGTACTGCTGCAGATAGCCGACCGCCGAACCGCCCGGCCCACCCGGGTTCACCATCAGCGAACCGAGCGGCTTGCCCTTGCCCGTGGCCTTCTTGCGGGCGACCGCGAGCCGGATGTCCCCGGCGGTGGGCTTGGCGTAGTCCAGCGGCGCCTTCATCGTGGCGCACTCGAAGCCGGGGACACCGCAGGTGCGCCAGCTGAGCTTCTGCCCGTAGTACCGCGTGAGCGTGGACGGCGTCGACTGCGGCAGCGCGGCCAGCACCACGGCCGCGGCCGGACTCGCCGCTGTCGTCGAACTCCCCGAGGAGCACGCGGAACACGCGGACACGAGGAGCGCGGCTACGGCGAGGAGCGTGCCGCCGGTCCGACGGCTTCGGCGGGCCCGACCGGGCCGACTGGGTTGGCGGAGGGAGCGCCTGATGTGCATCAGGCGATCGTAACGTTGCGCAACCAATTGAACGCCCTGTGTGCATAATCCACCTCGGACGAGTTACGTCGTCAACCTCACACCCGAAGGATCAGCCCGCTCTGAGTGCCAAGGTCATCGCCTCCACCGCGAGCAGCGGCGCCACATTCCGGTCGAGCGCCACTCTGCACGCGCCGATCGCGTCGATACGGCGCAGCGTGGACTCCGGGGAACCGGCGCGGGCCAGCCGCTCCAGGGCGTCTTCGGCGTCCATGTTGGCGATCGCCACCCGCGAGCCGAGCTGGAGGGCGAGGACGTCACGGTAGAACGCGGTGAGGTCGGTCAGCGCGAGATCGAGGCTGTCGCGCTGCGTACGCGTTCTCCGGCGCTTCTGCTTGTCCTCCAGGTCCTTCATCACGCCCGCCGTGCCCCGGGGCATCCGGCTGCCCTGGCCGCCGCCCATCGCCGCCTTCATCTCCTCGGTCTCCTTGCCGTCCACCTCCTCGGCCAGCTGCTTGGCGTCCTCCGCGGCGGCGTCGACCAGCTCCTGGGCGGCCTTGAGACAGCCCCCTACGTCGTCGACGCGCAGCGGCAGCTTCAGCACGGTGGCCCGGCGCTCGCGCGCGGCCGGGTCCGTGGCGAGGCGGCGGGCCCGGTCGACATGGCCCTGGGTGGCGCGCGCGGCAGCCGCGGCCACGGCCGGTTCGATGCCTTCCCGGCGTACGAGCATGTCGGCCACGGCGTCCACGGAGGGCGTCGTCAGGTTCAGGTGGCGGCAGCGGGAGCGGATCGTGGGGAGGATGTCCTCGATCGAGGGGGCGCAGAGAAGCCAGACCGTGCGGGGGGCGGGTTCCTCCACAGCTTTGAGGACGGCGTTGGCCGACTTCTCGTTCAGCCGCTCGGCGTCCTCGACGAGGATGATCTGCCAGCGGCCGGTCGCCGGCGAGGTGAACGACTTGCGGACCGTGTCCCGCATGTCGTCGGCGAGGATCTGGGTGCCCACGGCGGCGACCGTGGTGACGTCGGCGTGGGTGCCGATCAGCGCCGTATGGCAGCCGTCGCAGAAGCCGCAGCCGGGGCTGCCGCCGAGCGCGCGGTCGGGGCTCACGCACTGCAGCGCGGCGGCGAAGGCCCGCGCCGCCTGGTTGCGTCCCGCGCCGGGCGGGCCCGTGAACAGCCAGGCGTGCGTCATCTTCGACGCCTCCGGCGGGGGCGTGCCGGTGGTCGCCGCGGTGACGAAGGCGTCGGCGTCCCGAGCGGCGGCGTCGAGTTGCTCGCTCACCTTCTCCTGACCCACCAGGTCATCCCACACGGTCATGGGTCACCGGCCCTTTCGTCACGCTTCGGGTTACGCGATCCATTGTGCGGGCCACCACTGACAACGAGGACCGAGGGCAGTCAACGAGAGCTGCCAGGGGGAGTACGGAGCCGCCCCCGCCCGCCGCCGTCAGCCTCTGCGCCCCCGGCCACGGCCCCGCCCGCGACCCGTGTCGTCGTCCGGGTCGAAGTCGCCGGCCTCGTGCGGGCCGAGCAGTTCGTCGGCCAGTGAGGGCAGGTCGTCCAGCGGAGTCTCCTCGGCCCAGTCGGAGCGCGGCCGGCGTCGGGGTGTGCCCTGCTCGTCGACCTGGGGCAGTTCGCGGGTGCGGTCCTCGGTCCGGTCGGCCCGGCCGGTCGGACGCTCGTCGCGGAAGAAACCTTCGGGTACCCGGTCCGACGCGTTCTCCCCGCGCACCGGCGGCAGCACCGCGGTCTCGTCCGCGGCACCGACCGGCGGCAGCACGGCTGTCTCGTCGGCCGCACCGGACGGAACGGGCGGCAGTACGGCCGTCTCCTCGGCGGCGGACACCGGCGGCAGAACCGCCGTCTCGTCCCCGGCACCCGCGGGAGCGGGCGGCTGCGGCAGCTCCGCCGTCGTCTCGGAGTCGCGCGCCTCGGAGTCACCGGACACCGACCGCAGTACGGCCGTCTCGTCCCGGGAGTCGGAACCGGAAGCCACCGGCCGCAGCACGGCCGTGTCGTCCGCCGACCGCCCACCGGTACCCGCGCTCGCACCCGGCGCCTTCACGAACGGCGTCTGCACGGTCGACGCCTCGGACCTGACCTCCGGAGCGGCGGGAACCGCCGGAGCCGTCGGCTGCCGTACGGCCACCTCGGCGGCAGCCGCCGCCTCGGCCGCCAAGCGGCGTGCCTCCTCGGCCGCGAGCAGTGCCGCCTCGGCCTTGCGCTGCTTCTCGCGGCGCCGCTCCTCGGCCTCGGCGCGCAGCCGGGCCTCCTCCTCGGCCTGCTTGCGCAGCCGGTCGGCCTCGGCCCTGCGGCGGGTCTCCTCGGCGGCGCGGGCCTCCTCCTCGGCGAGGAGGCGGGCCTTCTCCTCCTCGGCACGCCTGCGTGCGTCCTCGGCGCGCTGGCGGGCCTCTTCTGCCTGCCGTTCGGCCTCTCGGCGCTGGGCCTCCTCCAGCTCGCGCCGCTTGCGCTCCTCCTCCTCGGCGCGCAGCTGGGCGAGCCGCTCCTGGCGCTCGCGCTCCAGGCGCTCCTCCTCGGCCTTGCGGGCGGCCTCTTCCTCGGCCTTGCGGCGGGCCTCCTCCTCGGCGGCCTTGCGCGCCTCCTCCTGGGCCTTGATCTCGGCCTCGGAGAGCGGCAGGACCGTGTCGAGGCGGTGCCTGATCACGGTGGTGACGGACTCGGGCTCCTGGCCGGCGTCGACCACCAGGTAGCGCCCGGGGTCGGCGGCGGCCAGCGTGAGGAAACCGGACCGCACACGCGCGTGGAACTCGGCGGGCTCCGACTCCAGTCGGTCCGGCGCCTCCGTGAACCGCTCGCGGGCGGTCTCCGGGTCGACGTCCAGCAGGACGGTCATGTGCGGGACGAGTCCGTCGGTCGCCCACCGGTTGATGCGGGCGATCTCGGTCGGGGAGAGGTCCCGGCCGGCGCCCTGGTAGGCGACGGACGAGTCGATGTACCGGTCGGAGATGACAACCGCGCCGCGCTCCAGCGCGGGCCGCACGACGGTGTCGACGTGCTCCGCGCGGTCGGCCGCGTAGAGCAGGGCTTCCGCGCGGTGGGACAGTCCCGCCGACGACACGTCGAGCAGGATCGACCGCAGCCGCTTGCCGACCGGGGTCGCCCCGGGCTCGCGGGTCAGTACGACCTCGTGTCCCTTGCCCCTTATCCACTCGGCGAGGGCTTCGGCCTGGGTGGACTTCCCGGCACCGTCGCCGCCCTCCAGGGCGATGAAGAAGCCGGTGGTCGCGGGCACGGTGTCCGGGTCGTCGCCGCCGAGCAGCGCGTCCCGCAGGTCGTGCCGCAGCGGTACTCCGGAGCGGTCGTCGACCTTGGCCAGCACCAAGGCGGCGACCGGCAGCAGCAGTGCGCCGACCAGCATCAGTGTGAACGCGGCACCGCCGTGCGCGAACACGAACTTGCCGTTCTCCAGGCGGTGCGGGCCGATCAGCGCGGCCACCAGGGGGGCGATCAGCGCGCCGAGCGCCACGGAGACCCGTACGACCGCGTGCAGGTGCTCGGTCGTACGGGCCCTGCGGTAGTCCTCGGCCTCCTGGTCGAGGAGGGTGTGCCCGGTGTTGGCGGCCACGCCCGCGCCGATGCCGGCCAGCGCGACGATCAGCAGCACGGTGGTGACGTCCGGGACCAGGCCTGCGGCGAGCAGTGCGATGCCGGTGAAGGCGATCGCGAGCGTCAGCAGTCGGCGCCGGGACAGCGTGGGCAGCAGGGCGGGCGCCGTACGGATGCCGACCACGACCCCGCCGGTCAGTCCGAGCACCAGCAGCCCGAAGGTCACCGGACCGCCGTGGAGGTCCTTGGCCTGGAGCACGGACACGGCGACGGCGGCGGAGATCGCCCCGGCAACGGCCGCGCAGGCGACCACGAGCAGCGCGATCGCGCCTGTACGGCCCTTGTCGACGCCGGTGCCCGTCCTGGGGCGGCGCAGTCCTTCGAGCGGCGACCGCGCGCGCGGGGTGCGGATTCCGGGCAGTTCCAGGGCCGTCAGCACGGAGAGGGACGCGGCGAACAGTCCGGCGGCGACGTACGAACCGAGGGCGGCCTGGTGCTGGGCGAACCAGGCGACGCCCGTGCCCAGCAGGTTGTTGAGCAGCGCGGCCACGACGAGGGCGGCGGCGGCGAGGGGGATCGCCACGAAGCTCGTGCGCAGCGACAGCCGTCGTAGGGCGTCCATGTGGTCGGGCAGGGGCCGGACCGTGGCGCCCTCCAGCGGCGGGGCCGGCAGCAGGGCGGGGGCCGCGCTCTCGCGGCACACCGTCCAGAAGCGCTCGGCGACTCCGGTGACGAAGGCGGTCACCAGGAGCAGCGCCAGTGCGTTGTCCGGAGTCCAGTCGATCCACAGGGGGGCGACGATCAGCAGCGCGGCCCGCAGACCGTCCGCGCCGACCATGGTCCAGCGCCGGTCGAGGGGGCCGTCCTGCGCGGTGAGCGAGCTGAGCGGGCCGAGCAGCACCGCCCCGAAGAGCAGCGTCGCCAGGATGCGCGCCCCGAAGACGGCCGCCACCGCGAACGCCACACCCCGATAGCCACCGCCGAACGAGCCCTGGGCGATCGCCGATTGGAGGGCGAGCACGACCAGGACCAGCAGAGCGAGGGTGTCACCGACACCCGTCACGAACTGGGCGCTCCACAACCGCTTGAGCTGCGGCTGGCGCAGCAGGGCGCGGACGGCACGCTCGCGGGAGTCCGCGACAAGGGCGTCGTCGGGGGCCGGCTGGTGGGCCGTTGGCTGCTCGGCTGGCGTCATGCTTTCAGCCTATCGGCAGCCACCGACATCGAGCCGCGCCCGCCCGGACCTGCGCACACCCCGACACCAAAGTGATGCCGGGGCGTTCGTTTCGAGACCTTGCGGTGCAGGAAGCGTGCGCGCCTCAAGGCTCGGCAACAGCGCGTCAGTCCTCGGACGTCACCTTGGAGGTGGCCGTCTTCTTGGCCGTCGCCGTCTTGGCGGCCGTGGTGGTCTTCTTCGCGGCCGTGGTCGTCTTCTTGGCGACGGTCTTCTTGGCCGTCGTCGTCTTCTTGGCGGGTGCCTTCTTGGCCGCGGTCTTCTTCGCCGGGGCCTTCTTCGCCGTCTTCTTGGCGGGCGACTTGGCCCGCTTCTCGGCGAGCAGCTCGTAGCCGCGCTCCGGGGTGATCTCCTCGACGCTGTCGCCGGACCGGAGGGTCGCGTTGGTCTCGCCGTCGGTGACGTACGGCCCGAAGCGGCCGTCCTTGACGACGACGGGCTTCTCGCTGACCGGGTCCACGCCCAGTTCCTTCAGCGGCGGCTTGGCGGCGGCCCGGCCGCGCTGCTTGGGCTGGGAGTAGATCTCCAGCGCCTCTTCGAGGGTGATCGTGAAGAGCTGGTCCTCGGTCTGCAGCGAGCGGGAGTCCGTGCCCTTCTTCAGGTACGGCCCGTAGCGCCCGTTCTGCGCGGTGATCTCCACGCCCTCGGCGTCCTTGCCGACGACGCGCGGCAGCGACATCAGCTTGAGGGCCTCGGCGAGCGTCACCGTGTCGGGGGTCATCGACTTGAACAGCGAGGCCGTACGCGGCTTGACGGCGTTCTTGCCGGTCTTCGGTGTGCCCTCGGGGAGCACCTCGGTGACGTAGGGGCCGTAGCGTCCGTCGCGGGCGATGATCTGGTGGCCCGACTCGGGGTCGGCGCCCAGCTCGAAGTCGCCGCTCGGCTTGGCGAGCAGCTCCTCCGCGAGGTCGACCGTCAGCTCGTCGGGGGCCAGGTCCTCCTGTACATCGGCGCGCTGGTGGTTCTCGGAGTCCTTCTCGCCGCGCTCCACGTAGGGGCCGTAGCGGCCGACGCGCAGCATGATGTCGTTGCCGACCGGGAAGGACGACACCTCGCGGGCGTCGATCGCGCCCAGGTCGGTGACGAGTTCCTTGAGTCCGCCCAGGTGGTCGCCGTCGCCGTTGCCTGCCTCGGCGGCGCCCGTCGCCTCGCCCTCGCCGAAGTAGAAGCGGCGCAGCCACGGCACGGCCTGCGCCTCGCCGCTGGCGATGCGGTCGAGGTCGTCCTCCATCTTGGCGGTGAAGCTGTAGTCGACGAGCCGCCCGAAGTGCTTCTCCAGGAGGTTGACCACGGCGAAGGACAGGAAGGACGGCACCAGGGCCGTGCCCTTCTTGAAGACATAGCCGCGGTCGAGGATGGTGCCGATGATCGACGCGTACGTCGACGGGCGGCCGATCTCGCGCTCTTCGAGCTCCTTGACGAGGCTGGCCTCGGTGTAGCGGGCCGGGGGCTTGGTGGCGTGCCCGTCGACCGTGATCTCCTCGGCGCTGAGCGCGTCACCCTCGGCGACCTGGGGCAGCCGGCGTTCGCGGTCGTCCAGCTCGGCGTTCGGGTCGTCGGCGCCCTCTACGTAGGCCTTCAAAAAGCCGTGGAAGGTGATCGTCTTGCCGGAGGCGCTGAACTCGGCGTCCCGGCCGTCGGAGGAGGTGCCCGCGATCTTCACGGTGACGGAGTTGCCGACCGCGTCCTTCATCTGGGAGGCGACGGTCCGCTTCCAGATGAGCTCGTAGAGCCTGAACTGGTCGCCGGTCAGGCCGGTTTCGGCCGGGGTGCGGAAACGATCACCCGAGGGGCGGATCGCCTCGTGCGCCTCCTGGGCGTTCTTGACCTTCCCGGCGTACACGCGCGGCTGGGCCGGCAGGTAGTCGGCGCCGTACAGCTGCGTCACCTGGGCGCGGGCGGCGGTGACGGCCGTCTCGCTCAGGGTCGTGGAGTCCGTACGCATGTAGGTGATGTAGCCGTTCTCGTACAGCTTCTGCGCGACCTGCATGGTGGCCTTCGCGCCGAAGCCGAGCTTGCGGCTGGCCTCCTGCTGGAGGGTCGTCGTACGGAACGGGGCGTACGGCGAGCGTCGATACGGCTTCGACTCGACGGACCGGACGGCGAAGTCGGTGTTCTCCAGGGCGGCGGCCAGCGCGCGGGCGTTGTCCTCGTCCAGGTGGAGGGTGTTCGCGCTCTTGATCTGCCCCAGGGAGTCGAAGTCGCGGCCCTGGGCGACCCGCTTGCCGTCGACGGCCTGGAGGCGGGCGACGAGGGACGACGGGTCGCTCGCGTCACCTGCCCGGCCGGTCCCGAAGGTGCCGGTCAGGTCCCAGTACTCGGCGGAACGGAACGCGATGCGCTCGCGCTCCCGCTCGACCACGAGCCGGGTGGCGACGGACTGGACACGGCCGGCCGACAGGCGCGGCATGACCTTCTTCCACAGGACCGGCGAGACCTCGTAGCCGTAGAGGCGGTCGAGGATACGGCGGGTCTCCTGGGCGTCGACCAGGGGCTGGTTGAGGTCGCGCGGGTTGGCGACGGCGGCGCGGATCGCGTCCTTGGTGATCTCGTGGAACACCATGCGCTTGACCGGGACCTTGGGCTTCAGGACTTCGAGGAGGTGCCACGCGATGGCCTCGCCCTCGCGGTCCTCATCGGTGGCGAGGAAGAGTTCGTCGGAGTCCTTGAGGAGGTCCTTGAGCTTCTTGACCTGGGCCCGCTTGTCGGCGTTGACCACATAGATCGGCGCGAAGTCGTGGTCGACGTCCACACCGAGGCGGCGCACCTCACCGGTGTACTTCTCAGGCACCTCGGCGGCGCCGTTGGGAAGGTCACGGATGTGCCCGACGCTCGCCTCGACGACATATCCGGGGCCGAGGTAGCCCTTGATCGTCTTCGCCTTGGCAGGGGACTCGACGATGACGAGTCGGCGGCCGCCGTGTGCGGTCTCGCTGGTCGGGGACAACTTCGCTCTTCTCTCCGGTCGACGCTGGGGCCTCCCCCGAAGCCGCTCGCCCCGGGGTCGGGTCATGGTGACGCTGCGGAGTGTGACGGTACATCCCGCCCCCGTGTCAAACGGGAAAAGCCCGCAACGGCCACTCGAACGGTAACCCGACTACCGCCATTCCTGCCGCCCGGAGTCCCCACCGGCCTTTTCGGGGCGATCCGGAGGGTGATCCCCCGGTTACCCGCGCGCCGACTCGGCCGCGGTGCTCAGACGTGCAGGAAGCACCAGGTTCCGAGGAGGAGCGCGGCGAGTGAGACGACGCTCGCGAGGGTCGCCGATGCGACCGGGTTCACACCCTGGGCGACGGGTTCGCGGTGCCGCACCCTCACCACGGTCCACAGCAGCAGCGCGCCTCCGAACAGGGCGAACACCAACCCCGCGAAGATCGCCGGCCCGCTCTCCATGCGTGTCCCCTCCCGACCCGGATACCCCGGTCCGGGAGGCTGGCAGCCGTGGGCGACGGACAGACCAACCCCCGGTGAATTCCCGGCGCACAGCCCTCAGGCGGCCGTGCCCGAGGACGATATCGCCCCGGTCGTCCTGGAGTGGTCCGCCTGGCCCACCGTGCACACGACCGAGTTGAATCCGGCCTTCCAGTTGTTCTCGTCGGACAGATATCCGTAGACGGAGCGGTCCGTTCCGGGCGCCCAAGTCGACTCGAACTTGTTGCCGCACAGCTTGTTCCCCTGCTGCAGCGCCTCCTCGAACGCCATCGTCTTCGGAGCCGTCACGAAACCGATCACCTGGTCGGTGTGCTCGTCGGCGCAGTCGGTCAGGGTCGCGGTGAAGTAGGTCTTGTGGTCGACGTACAGCCAGCAGTCGCCGACGCTCATCTCGGTGGTCCACACGTTCGCCCCGGTGTCCCGGAAGCGCCCTATCTCGCCGCCTATCGGCACATGACGGCCGAGTACGAGACACGCCGTACCGCCCCCGGCCGCCCCGAAGCCCGCCTGTGTCGGCGTGAGGGCGTAGACGTCCGCGTCGGCCAGGGAGTCGGCCGCCGCCTTCGCCTTGCCCGCGCACCGCTCGGCCCCGTGGTCGCGGGCGTCGGCGAAGTCGCTCGCCGTGTCGACCGCCATCACCTGGCCGTCCGGCACGTCGTGCGCGCAGCTCACCACCCCGAGGTTGGGCCGCGACCGGAACGCCGTCCCGGTCCACACCACGTGCACGCAATCGCCGGTCTGCAGCGCCTTCTTGAGCCCGACCTCCTGGCCGTACGGATACTCGGAGCCCGTCGGCGACGACACGGAGGACGACGCGGACGGGGACGCCTTCTTCGTCGCCGCCGTGTCCTTGCCGCCGGTCAGCGTGGTCACCGCCCACACCCCGCCGGCGATCACCAGCGCGACGGCCACCACGAGGGCGACGACCGCCGCGACCGGCTTCCGCCGTCGCGGTCCACCGCCCGGCGGACCCGCCGCGTGCCCCGGGCCGCCCGGATACGTCGGCCCCTGACCGCCCGCGTACGGCGGCGGGACCGCGCCGCCCTGGTAGGGCTCCTGCCGGGCACCGGGATAGGCCCCCTGGTAGGACATCGTGGGGCTGTTCGCGTACGGATTCCACTGGCCGTACGACCCTCCCGAACCGGCCTGCCCCTGCGGGGCGTACGGCGACGCGGCGCCGCCCGGGGTGTTCGGCGTGTTGGGGGTGTTGGGGGTGGGCGGTGCGCCCGGGGTCTGGGGGACGCCCGGGGTGTTCGGGGTGCCCGGAGTGGGCCGTCCCGCGGGCGTGAAGCCCCCGAGAGCGGCTGCGGGCCGGTCACCGTACGGCGCGGGGCTCTGGTGGGTGGCCCCGGGACCACCGCCTCCCGGTGTCGGGGGGCCGTAGGGACCACCGCCCACGGCGTATCCGGGCGGCCCGCCCTGGAGCTGCCCCGGATGTCCGCCCTGGATCCGGCCCTGGGGTCCGCCAGGGACGTGACCCGGCGGCCCGAAGTCGGAGTTGCCCGCAGGTCCGAAGTCGGCGTTGCCCGGCGGGCGTTCGGGGGTGGACCAGCCGCCCGGTGCCGGGCCGAAACCCTCCGGCATCGGTGTGTGCCCCGGTACCGGACCGGCCGACAGCGCGACCCGCTCCAGGCCGTGTGCCGCCGTCTCGGGTGTCGACCTCAGTACCGGGTCCTTGACCAGCAACCCCTGGAGCACGGGCGCCAGTTCGCCCGCGCGGACGGCGGGCGTGGGCTCCTCGCCGAGCAGGGCCGTGAGGGTCGCGTAGTCGCCGTGGCGGTCGAAGGGGCCGCGGCCCTCGACGGCGGCGTACAGCGTGGCACCCAGGGAGAACAGGTCGGCGGCCGGGGTGGGCGGCTCGCCGCGGGCCCGCTCCGGGGCGAGGTAGCCGGGCGTGCCGAGGATGCCGGCGGTGGCGGTGAGCCGGGGTTCGCGGGACTCGGGCTGGAGCGCGATGCCGTAGTCGGTGAGCAGCACGCGCGCGTACGGATCGCCCGAAGCGTTCGGTGCCAGAAGGATGTTGGCCGGTTTCACATCCCGGTGCAGGATGCCGATGCGGTGTCCGGCGGTGAGCGCGTCGAGGACGGCGAGGCCGATACGGGCGACCTGTGCGGGCGGCAGTGGCCCGGAGCGCCGGACGACCGCCTGGAGGTCGACGCCGTCGGGGACGTACTCCATGACGATCCAGGGCAGGCCCTCGTGGATCACCACGTCGTGCACGGTCGCCACATGCGGGTGGCCGCGCAGCCGGGCGGCGTGCCGGGCCTCGCTGCGGGCCCGCGCGATGCGGTGCGCGGGCTCGCTCGCGTCCCTCGGGACGTCCGGCAGCGAGATCTCCTTGATCGCGACCTCGCAGGCCAACTCCTCGTCGTACGCGAGCCATACGCGGCCCATGCCGCCCGCACCGAGCGTGCGCAGCAGTCGGTAGCGTCCGTTGACGATCCTGCCTTCACCCTGCTCCGGCGTATCCCCGGCCATCACGCCTCCCCCGAGACGGCGCGCCTCCCCCGAGGACGCGTGGAACCTGTCTCCGAAGGTAGCCTCGCACCCGCCACTGACAAGAGGGCCTTTCCGTACCAATCCCACCGATCCCGCCGGGCGGGGACACAGGCGGCTCAGTGGTGCGGACAGGCCTCAGGCGTGACGGACGCGGGCGCGGCGCGAGGCGGGACGAGCGGCGAACCGGCCGCCGGGGGCGGTCAGTCGACGGGCTCCAGGAACCCCTGCTCCACCAACAGCCGGATCTGCGCGGGCGTCCGGTCCCGGAGCAGCACCGGGTCCTCGCCCACGAGTTGGGCGATCGCGTCGAGGATGCGGCCCGCGCTCAGGCTGCCGTCGCAGACGCCGGCGAAGCCCGCGCCGACCGTGTCGACCTTGGTCGCCCGGCGCATCCCGCGGTGCTGGCGCAGCACGACGTGCTCGGGGTCCTCGGCGCCGGGCAGACCGACCTGTTCCTGGATGACCTCGGCGGCGAGCCTGAAGTGGGCGGCGAGCAGGGCCGCGTCGTCGTGGGCGCGCAGATGGTCGACGCGGTCGAAGTGCGCGCGCACGGTGTCGCCGAGCGGCTGCTCGACCGGGTGCGGCCACTCCTCGACGGTGATCGAGGGGGCGTCAGAATCCGTCCTGCGCAGCGTGATCCAGCCGAAGCCGACGGCCTTGACCTTGCGCGCCTCGAACTCGTCGAGCCACGCGTCGTAGAGCGCCTCGTACGCGGCCGGGTCGCCCCGGTGGTCGCCGGCGTCCCTGAGCCACAACTCGGCGTACTGCGTGACGTCCTGGACCTCGCGCTGAACGATCCACGCGTCGCATCCGCGCGGCACCCATGACCTGAGCCTGTCCTGCCAGTCCTCCCCCTCCACGTGCTGCCAGTTGGCGAGGAACTGCGCGAATCCGCCCTCGCGCAGTCGATCCCCCGCCTGCTGAACGAGCGACCGGCACAGATCGTCCCCGCCCATCCCGCCGTCGCGGTAGGTCAGTCGGGCGCCCGGCGAGATCACGAAGGGCGGGTTCGAGACGATCAGGTCGTACGTCTCGTCGTCGCGGACCGGGTCGAAGAGGGAGCCCTCGCGGAGGTCGGCCGCCGGTGCGCCGGAGAGCGCCAGGGTGAGCGCGGTGATGTGCAGGGCGCGCGGGTTGACGTCGGTGGCCGTCACGCGCGTGGCGTGCTGTGCCGCGTGCAGCGCCTGGATGCCGGAACCGGTGCCGAGGTCGAGTGCGGTGGCCACCGGCGTCCGTACGGTGATGCCCGCGAGGGTCGTGGACGCGCCGCCCACCCCGAGGACGACGCCTTCGTCCCGGCTGCCGATGCCGCCCGCCCCGCCGACCGCGCATCCCAGGTCGGACACGATGAACCAGTCCTCGCCGCCGGGCCCGCCGTAGGGCCGTACGTCGACGGTCGCGGCGACCTCGTCGCCGCCCACGGACGTCAGCCAGCCGCTCTCCACGCACGCGGCGACGGGAAGGACGTCCCGCACGCTTGCGTGCGGGACGGGCTGCTGGAGCAGGAACAGGCGGACCAGGGTCTCCAGCGGGGTGTCGTCCCGGGTGGCCCGGAGGGCCGGCACGGTCTCGCTGCGGGCCAGCGCCGCGTAGGCGGGGGCGCCGAGCAGATCGAGCAGTCCGTCGGCGGTGAAGGAGGCGCCGAGCAGGGCGTCCCGGAGCCTGGCGGCGACCTCCGGGCGGTCGGATGCGGGCAGGGTGGGCAGGGTGGAGTTACTCACGCCCCCATTGTGGCGGCTCCGGCCGACAACGTGCCCGTGCGTGCGAAGGCCCCGGCACGCACGCGTACCGGGGCATCTTTCAGTCACTGAAAGATCGCTGCCTACAGGAGGCGCCGTTCACCGGGCGGGGTCAGGTGGTCCCGGTCGAGGCCGACGCGGACGCCGACTTGCAGGCTTCCTGCTTCGTCATCGCCTTGCCGACATCGCCCTCTTCGAGGGTCTTCAGGGCGTCGTTCCCGCTCGTGCTGAGCTTGTCCAGCGAGGTCGCGATGCCCTTGAGACCGTCCGCGAACTTCGCCTGGTCCTTGACGTCGAGCCCGTCGACCTGCTTCTTCAGGGCGGCGTACGACGCGGAGATGTCGTTGAGCTCCTTGACGGCGTTCTGCTGCTTCGTCGCGCCGTTGTCGACGTCCGGCGCCCCGGCGGAGTTCACGGCGGCCCCGATCGCCTTGTAGGCGTCGGACATGTCCTGGAAGGCCTGCGAGTCGGTCTGCCGGACCTGCGCCGGGGTGCTGTTGTCCGAGGTCTCCTTCTGGATCGCCGTGTTGGCGGCCTCGATCTTCTTCGCCTGCGGCTGCACCGCGACGCAGACCTGCTTGGCCCAGGCGTCCAGCTTGGCGTCGCTGTCGTCGCCGCTGCCGCCGCATCCCGACAGCGCCAGTACCAGTACCGCACCGCCGGACAGTGCGGCCGCGAGCTTCTTGTTCACCGGATTGGTCCCTTCCATGGCTCTCGGCCCCGGAACATACACGGCGCACAGGCCGTGCCTCTGAGCCCGTGGACCGATAGGAGAGCTTTTGGGACCATTTGCACCAAGCGAGAGAAGGCTCACGGCGAGGGCCTGAACACATACAGAACGGGCGGGCGGCGCCCACAACTCGCGCCGCCCGCCCGCCGGTTGAGCAGGGCCTCGTAAGACCCCCCGAACCGGGCCCCGTAGGACCGCCTACGAAACCACCGCGGGATCCGCCTTCTTGGTCACCCGCTCGGCGTCGTCCTCGTCCCCCACGGCGATTCCGCGCCGCTTGGAGATGTACACCGCGACGACGATCACCAGGAACGCGAGCACCGCGATCGCGATGCGCACCCCGGTGTTCTTGTCGTCGCCGTAGCTGAACTTGATGACCGCGGGCGCGATGAGCAGCGCGACGAGGTTCATCACCTTCAGCAGCGGGTTGATGGCCGGTCCTGCGGTGTCCTTGAACGGGTCGCCGACCGTGTCACCGATCACCGTGGCGGCGTGGGCCTCGCTGCCCTTGCCGCCGTGGTTGCCGTCCTCGACGAGTTTCTTCGCGTTGTCCCAGGCGCCGCCCGAGTTCGCGAGGAAGACCGCCATCAGCGTGCCGGTGCCGATCGCGCCCGCGAGGAACGAGCCGAGCGCGCCGACCCCGAGCGTGAACCCGACGGCGATCGGCGTGAGCACGGCGAGCAGGCCCGGCGTGGCCAGTTCGCGCAGCGCGTCCTTGGTGCAGATGTCGACGACGCGGCCGTACTCCGGTGTCTCGGTGTAGTCCATGATCCCGGGGTGCTCGCGGAACTGCCGCCGCACCTCGTAGACCACGGCCCCCGCGGACCGCGAGACCGCGTTGATCGCCAGCCCCGAGAAGAGGAAGACGACCGCGGCGCCCACGATGAGGCCCACCAGGTTGTTGGGCTGGGAGATGTCCATCATCAGGTTGAGCGGCGCGCCCGGCCCGGACAGTTTCTCGCCGACGTCCTGTGCGCCGGTCGTGATCGCGTCCCGGTACGACCCGAAGAGCGCCGACGCCGCCAGGACGGCGGTGGCGATGGCGATGCCCTTCGTGATGGCCTTGGTGGTGTTGCCCACCGCGTCCAGGTTGGTGAGCACCTGCGCGCCCGCGCCCTCGACGTCGCCGGACATCTCGGCGATGCCCTGCGCGTTGTCGGAGACCGGCCCGAAGGTGTCCATGGCCACGATCACGCCGACCGTGGTGAGCAGTCCGGTGCCGGCCAGCGCCACCGCGAACAGCGCCAGCATGATCGAGGCGCCGCCGAGCAGGAACGCCCCGTAGACGGCGAGACCGATCAACAGGGCGGTGTAGACGGCCGATTCGAGGCCGAGGGAGATGCCCGCGAGGATGACGGTGGCCGGACCGGTGAGCGAGGTCTTGCCGATGTCCATCACGGGACGGCGGTTCGTCTCCGTGAAGTAGCCGGTCAGCTGCTGGATCAGCGCGGCGAGCACGATGCCGATGGCCACGGCGACGAGCGCGAGGATCCGCGGATCGCCGTCCTTGACCTTGATCGCCGCGTCGGTGACGCCGTCGAGGTCGGCGTACGACGACGGCAGGTAGACGAAGACCGCAACCGCCACCAGCACGAGCGAGATCACCGCGGAGATGAAGAAACCCCGGTTGATCGCGGACATGCCGCTGCGGTCGGACCGGCGTGGCGCCACCGCGAAGATGCCGATCATGGCGGTGATCACACCGATCGCCGGCACGAGCAGCGGGAAGGCGAGCCCGGAGTCGCCGAAGGCCGCCTTGCCGAGGATCAGCGCGGCGACCAGCGTCACGGCGTACGACTCGAAGAGGTCGGCCGCCATGCCCGCGCAGTCGCCGACGTTGTCGCCCACGTTGTCGGCGATGGTCGCGGCGTTGCGCGGGTCGTCCTCCGGGATGCCCTTCTCGACCTTGCCGACCAGGTCGGCGCCGACGTCTGCGGCCTTGGTGAAGATGCCGCCGCCGACCCTCATGAACATGGCGATGAGGGCGGCACCGAGGCCGAATCCCTCCAGCACCTTCGGCGCGTCGGCCGCGTACACCAGCACCACGCAGGAGGCGCCGAGCAGACCGAGCCCCACCGTGAACATGCCGACGACGCCGCCCGTGCGGAAAGCGATCTTCATGGCTTTGTGCGAGACGGCGGTGAGATCCTTTTCGGGCTCACCCTCCGCCGGAGTCGCTTCCCGGGCCGCCGCGGCGACACGGACATTACTGCGTACGGCGAGCCACATGCCGATATAGCCGGTGGTCGCCGAGAACACCGCGCCGATCAGGAAGAAGATCGATCGTCCGGCGCGCTGATTCCAGTCGTCCGCGGGCAGCAGCAGAAGCAGGAAGAAAACGATCACGGCGAATACGCCGACCGTGCGCAACTGCCGTCCCAGATAGGCGTTCGCGCCTTCCTGGATCGCCGTCGCGATCTTCTTCATGCTGTCCGTGCCCTCGCCGGCCGCGAGCACCTGGCGGACCAGGATGCCCGCGACCACGAGCGCCGCCAACGCCACGCCGCCGATCACCATCACGAGGATGCGGTTGTCGTGGGTCAGGACTGCGGCTGCGATGGTTGTGGGGTGGTCAAACTGCTGAGGGGTAGAAAGCCCCGCCATTCGTCCTCCTTGACGCCTGTGCTGAGCTCAAGATGTGGACGGATTGTAGGTACCGGAACCTGATCAAAACAGTGCGCGGCAAACGGAATTGGCCTTCGCATAGTAATGCCTTAAAAGCATTGGCGCTTGATCAAATTGTCGGCGGATTGATCGTGAATGAATTCACGAAAACGCTGTACGCGATCACTGTACGGCTGTCACCCGGGGCCGGACATGCCGAAGGGCCCTACTCAGTAGGGCCCTTCGGGGTAATGATATTGGGGCGGAACGGCTCAGAACTCAGGAGAGCGTCGTGGCCGGCGGCGTGGTCGGCCAGGTCATACGGATCGATCCGCCGTGCTCCCCCGCGGTGACCTCGACGTCGTCAACGAGCCCGCTGATGACAGCGAGACCCATCTCGTCCTCCTCGGTCTCCGCGTCCGGATCCTCGCCCAGCGCCCCGGGCGCCTTGTCGCCGGGAGCCGAGCGTGGTGCCTCGTCGCCGACCTCGATGGAGAACTGCTTCTCCTCCTCGATCAGCAGCACCTTCACCGGGGCGGTGATCCCACTGCTCTGGTGCAGCCCGACGGCGCGGGTGCAAGCCTCGCCGACGGCGAGTCTCACCTCGTCGAGTACGGCCTCGTCCACTCCGGCCCTGCGCGCCACCGCTGCCGCCACCAGTCGGGCGGTCCTGACGTGCTCGGGCAGCGCGCTGAAGCGGAGTTCAACGGTGGCCATGCATCCCCCTCGGGACTACGGGCGTGCTGTCGGAGGGCCGGGCTGCCGAAAGCCCGGTCCACCGGTCGTCTATACGGCCGATCGGGGAGCGGTCGTTCACCGCTCCCTGAACGGTCGGTCAGTCGGTGGCCGCCACCGCTTCCTCGACCGAGGTGTGAATCGGGAACACCTTGGTGAGGCCGGTGATACGGAAGATCTTCAGAATGCGCTCCTGGTTGCAGACCAGGCGCAGCGAGCCCTCGTGGGCACGCACCCGCTTCAGGCCGCCGACCAGCACACCGAGCCCGGTGGAGTCGAGAAAGTCGACGCCCTCCATGTCGACGACGAGGTGGAAACTCCCGTCGTTCACCAGCTCGACCAGCTGTTCGCTCAACTTGGGCGCGGTATATACGTCGATTTCTCCACCGACCTCGACGACCGTACGATCGCCGACGGTACGGGTCGACAGGGACAGGTCCACGGATCCTCCAGCACCTTGCTATCGAGCGGTCATCCCATGGGACACCTCGGCAGAGCCCCCAGGACGGTTCGCCAGCCGCGATGGCATTCAATCACTTACCGCAGGGCGTGCACGACGCCTTGGCTCCATTGTCCGTCACGCCAGTGACACACTCGGTGCCGATGGCCAAGAATCAGCGATCCGATCGACCCTCGGCGAACCCCGTGTCCGGGCTCTCGCCGAGCACGGTTCTGGACCGGCTCGCGTCCGGACCGAGCCGGGCTTCGCGCATCACTCATACGGAGCACTTGCCCCCACGTGCGGGCCGCCATGCCGTCTGGCCTGACCGGATTCGTGCGGAGGTGATCGCCACCGTCCAGGAAGCCGGTATCGAACACCCCTGGGCCCACCAGGCACAGGCCGCCGAGCACGCCCTCGACGGCGAGTCAGTGATCGTTGCCACAGGCACCGCCTCGGGCAAGTCGCTGGCTTATCTGGTACCGGTCCTCTCGACGCTCCTCGACGGCTCCGAGGCACCGAACGGCCGCGGCACCACCGCCCTCTACCTGGCCCCCACAAAAGCCCTGGCAGCCGACCAGCTCCGCTCTGTGAAGGAACTTTCACAACCTCTGGGCAATGCCGTTCGCCCGGCCGTGTACGACGGCGACACTCCGTTCGAAGAGCGCGAGTGGGTTCGTCAGTACGCCAACTACGTCCTGACCAACCCCGACATGCTCCACCGGGGCATATTGCCCTCGCACCCGCGCTGGTCCTCCTTCCTGAAGTCCCTGAAGTACGTGGTCATCGACGAGTGCCACACCTACCGGGGCGTCTTCGGCTCCCACGTCGCCCAGGTACTGCGCCGCCTGCGCCGCCTCTGCGCCCGCTACGGCTCCTCCCCCGTCTTCCTCCTCGCCTCCGCGACCGCCGCCGAGCCCTCGGTCGCCGCCCGCCGCCTCACCGGCCTCCCTGTGGTCGAGGTCGCCGACGACGCCTCACCGCGCGGCGAGTTGGTGTTCGCCCTCTGGGAGCCCCCGCTCACCGAACTGCACGGCGAGAAGGGCGCCCCGGTCCGCCGCACGGCCACCGCCGAGACCGCCGACCTGCTGACCGACCTCACCGTCCAGGGCGTCCGCTCGGTGGCCTTCGTACGGTCCCGGCGCGGCGCCGAGTTGATCGCGCTGATCGCCCAGGAACGCCTCGCCGAGGTCGACCGCTCACTGGCCCGACGGGTCGCCGCCTACCGCGGCGGCTACCTCCCCGAGGAGCGCCGCGCCCTCGAACGCGCCCTCCACTCCGGCGAGTTGCTCGGCCTCGCCGCCACCACCGCCCTCGAACTCGGCATCGACGTCTCGGGGTTGGATGCCGTCCTGATCGCCGGCTACCCCGGCACCCGCGCCTCCCTGTGGCAGCAGGCGGGCCGCGCCGGACGCTCCGGCCAGGGCGCCCTGGCCGTCCTGGTGGCCCGCGACGACCCCCTGGACACCTTCCTCGTCCACCACCCGGAGGCCCTGTTCGACCAGCCGGTGGAATCCACGGTCCTGGACCCGGACAACCCGTACGTCCTGGCCCCGCACCTGTGCGCGGCGGCGGCAGAACTACCGCTGACCGACGAGGACTTGGAACTGTTCGGCCCGGCCACGGCGGACCTGCTGCCGCAGCTGGAGGCCGCGAAACTGCTCCGCCGCCGGGCGAAGGCCTGGCACTGGACGCGCCGGGAACGGGCCGCCGACCTCGCCGACATCCGCGGCGGGGGCGGCAGGCCGGTCCAGATCGTCGAGAACGGCACGGGCCGCCTGCTGGGCACGGTCGACGAGGCCGCCTCCCATGCGACCGTCCACGAGGGCGCGGTCCACCTCCACCAGGGCAGCACCTACCTGGTGCGCTCCCTGGACCTGGAGGACTCGGTGGCCCTGGTCGAAGAGGCCAACCCTCCCTACTCGACGGTCGCCCGCGACACCACGGCGATCTCCGTCCTGGAGACGGACATCGAACTCCCCTGGGGCCAGGGCAGGTTGTGCTACGGCTCGGTCGAAGTCACCAACCAGGTCGTCTCCTTCCTCCGCAGACGTGTCATCACCGGTGAAGTACTCGGCGAGTCGAAACTCGACCTCCCTCCTCGTACGCTCCGCACCCGCGCCGTGTGGTGGACGGTCACCGAGGACCAGCTCGACGCCGCCCGCATCAACCCCGAGATCCTCGGCGGCGCCCTGCACGCCGCCGAACACGCCTCGATCGGCATGCTCCCCCTCTTCGCCACCTGCGACCGCTGGGACATCGGCGGAGTGTCGGTACCGCTGCATCCGGACACGTTGCTGCCCACGGTCTTCGTCTACGACGGCCATCCCGGCGGCGCGGGCTTCGCCGAGCGCGCCTTTCACACCGCCCGCGCCTGGCTCACCGCCACCCGCCAGGCCATCGCCTCCTGCGAGTGCGAGGCCGGCTGCCCGTCCTGCATCCAGTCCCCCAAGTGCGGCAACGGCAATGAGCCGTTGCACAAACGGGGGGCGGTGCGGTTGCTCACGGAGCTGTTGCGGGAGGCACCGGTGCCGGAGGGAGCGGTGCGGGTTCCGGAGGCAGAACCGGTCCCGCAGGTCCCGCCCGTGCCCTGACCTCCGCCGCGAACGGTCCCCGGCCCGCCGCCGCCGTCACGTCCGACGTCTCCCCCACGACCGCGCACCGCACCAACCGCGTCCCCTGGGCCCGCGCCACCCGCTCCGCCCGGGCGCAGGCCCCCGTGCCGCCCTCCGCCCAGTGGTCGGCCGCCGCGAGGGCCGCGAGATCCGCGCCGCCGGCCGCGCGATGCCGGGCCACGACGGCCTGCCCCAGGGCGAGCACGATGCCGAACACGACACACATCACGGCCATCGCACCGAGGCTCCACACGGTGGCGGACCCACGGTCCGAGTCCCGGCCCGAGTGACGGAGTCTCATGCACCCCGGAGCGGGCATACGACACCTCACGGCCCCGCCCTCCCCTCTCCCACCGTCTCCTCCGCCACCGCCACGGCCTCCTCCCGCACCTCGAAGGGCAGCCCGCTCAGCATCGGTGGCTTCGCGACCACGACCACATGGACCTGGTCGCCCTCCCGGGAGACCGTGATCCTCGCGTCGCGCGGTGCCGTGTCCCGGGCCACCCGGACGACCGCGTCGGCGGGATCCTGCCGAGCCGCCGCCCGGGCGCCCGAGCGTGCCGCGTCCACGCACTGGATCTGGGCGGCCACCACCAGCAGCCCCCACACCAGCGCCATCGCGAACATCACCAGCACGGGCAGGACCACGGCCGCCTCGGCCGTCACGAACCCCCCGTCGCCGCCCCGGCGTTCACACCTTCGCATCGAGGGCCCGCTTCACGATGTCCTGGAGCTCCGTGCTGACCGCTCCGCTGGTCACCACCTTGTAGAGCACCACGGCGAACGCCACCGCTGCGACCAGCCCCATCGCGTATTCAGCCGTTGCCATACCGGCGTCCCGGCGCGCGGCGCCGAACTGGGCCCGTACCCGTACTGCTCGGACCACCCGTACCGCCGCCGCCCGCACTCCCTGCACTGCCTTGTACATCTCAACCCCCGTGAGGTTTCTGTCGGTTCAATTGCTCGATTGCTCGGTTGCTCGGTTGCTCGGTTGCTCGGTTGCTCGGTTGCTTGGTTGCTTGGTTCTTGGATCAGCCGCCCCCTCCCGTCGCCCCGCCCGCGAGCCCGATCACCACGGGCAGTACGCCGACCGCGATGAACGCGGGCAGGAAGCACAGCCCCACCGGTGCGGTGATCAGGACGGCCGCCCGCCGGGCCTGTGCCGTCGCGGTGCGGGTCCAGTCGGCGCGGGCCTCCGCCGCGAGCCGTGCGACCGGTCCGGCGGCGGGGAGGCCCGACTCGTCGGCCCGTTCGAGCAGCCTGGCCAACGGGCCGGCGCCCGGGAGCGCGGCCAGCCTCCGCCAGGCGTCGGCCGGTTCGCCGCCGAGCCGTACCTCCGCCGCCGCGCGCGCCAGCCGTTCCCCCACAGGTCCCGCCAGCGCCTCTCCCACGGCCTGGGCGGCGATCACCGGGGAGGCCCCGGCGGCGATACAGGCGGCCAGCAGATCGGCGGCGAGCGGGAGTTGGCGAGCGGCGGAGGCCGCGTCGCGCTCGGCGCCGGTGTCGTCGACCACCTGCCTACGGCGCCACCACCACAACGCGAGTGCGACAGCCCCGCCCACCACGACTCCGACGACCCCACCGACCAACACCCACCCGGCACCCACGACGCCCACCACGGGCAACCACCGCCGCGCGGCGTCCCGAACCTCGAACCTCCGCCCGGTGAGCGGCACTTCACGAACCTCCCGACCCTCCCGAACTTCCCGAGGCAGCAACCCGGCCAGCCGTCGCCGAGCCCTCCGCTCCCGCCGCAGCGCGTCCAGCCACCGCACCAACCACCCCACGACCAGCACCGCCCCCAGACCCACCCCCAGCCTGTGGACAACTTCCGCACTCACGTGGTCTCCCTTCTCCAACTCCGACACCCGGCGACCTCGCTCACGCCGCCTCCACCCCGCCCACGATCCGCAGTGCCCACCACATCCCCAGGCCCTCCAGCAACCCCCCGACCACCAGGCACCCCAGCCCCGCCCCGCTGTGCAGCAGCACCCGCAGCGGATCGGCGCCCATCGCCGCGCCGAGCAGCAGCCCGAGCACCGGCAGGCCGGCGAGCATCACGGCGGTGGCCCTCGCCCCGGCCAACTGGGCGCGAAGGTCGGCCCGTTGGTCCCGGTCCGCGCGCAACGCCCCTTCGAGCCGGTCGAGTCCCGCGGCGAGCCCGGCTCCCTGGTCCACGGCCACCCGCCAGCACGCGGCCAGCCCCAACAGGCCGTCGGCGCCCGGCTGCCGGGCCGCCGAGGTGAGCGCACCCGGTACGTCCCCGCCGAACCGCGCCGCCGCCAGCACCGCGGCCTGCGCCTCCCCGAGCCCCTCGGAGTCGAGCGCGGCCCGCAGCAACGCCTCGCCCGGCTGCCGTCCCGCGCGCACCTCCCCGGACAGCGCCGAGCACAGCGCGATCACCGCGTCCCCGCGCGACTCCCGCGCCCGCCGGGCCTCCCCGGCCAACCGCACCCGCCGTAGCAACGGCACTCCGATCGCCCCCGCGACGACCGGAACCACCGAAGCCCCCAGTGCCGCCACCACCAGTCCGACGCCCAGTGACCACCACTCGGCCCGCAACCGGCCCCGGATCCGGCGCAGTTCATCGGCGGCCCGCTCCCACGAGGGCGGTCCGACGCCCACCGCCGCGCCGCCCGCGAACAGCAACTGCGCGCGCCGCGCCCCGGACTGCCGCCCGCCCATCAGCCAGACCAGGGCCCCGACACACACCGCGGCCACCCCGACCGACACCTCACCCGTTCCCACGTCCATCACCACTCCCGCTCGCCGTAGTCGGCCCCGCACGCCCCTAACCCCCTTCGCCCCCACCCCGAATCAACTCCCGCAGCCGCTCCCACCCCCGCTCGTACGCGAACGCCTCCGCGCCCCAGCGCAGCGCCGGTACCGTCCGCACCAGCCCCGACGGGTCGCGTTCCAGGACATGGACCTCGGCGATCCGGCGGCGCCCGGCCCGGTCCCGTACGAGGTGCAGGACCACCGACAGCGCCGCCGCCAACTGGCTGTGCAGCGCGGCCCGGTCGAGGCCCGCGGCCGTACCCAGGGCCTCCAGGCGGGCCGGGACATCGGCCGCGGCGTTCGCGTGCACGGTTCCGCAGCCGCCCTCGTGGCCCGTGTTGAGCGCGGCGAGCAAATGGACCACCTCGGGCCCGCGCACCTCGCCCACGACGAGCCGGTCCGGCCGCATCCGGAGGGCCTGGCGGACCAGGTCCTGGAGGGTGACGAGGCCGGCGCCCTCCTGGTTGGCGGGTCTGCTCTCCAGCCGTACGACGTGCGGATGGTCCGGCTTGAGCTCCGCCGAGTCCTCGGCGAGCACGATCCGCTCGCCCGGCCCGACCAGCCCCAACAACGCGCTCAGGAGTGTCGTCTTGCCGCTGCCGGTGCCACCGCTGGTCAGGAACGACAGCCGTGCCTCGATCACGGCCCGCAGGATCCGGTCGCCGCCCGGCGGGACCGTGCCCGCCGCGACCAGTTCGTCGAGCGTGAACGCGCGTGGTCGTACGACGCGGAGCGAGAGGCAGGTGCAGCCGACGGCGACCGGGGGCAGTACGGCGTGCAGGCGTGTTCCGTCGGGCAGCCGGGCGTCGGCCCAGGGCCGTGCGTCGTCCAGCCTGCGTCCGGCCACCGCGGCCAGGCGCTGCGCGAGGCGTCGTACGGCCGCCGCGTCCGGGAAGGTGACGGCGGTCAGTTCCAGGCCGCCGCCCCGGTCGACCCACACCCGGTCCGGGGCGGACACGAGCACGTCGGTGACCGAGGGGTCGGCGAGCAGGGACTCCAGTGGACCGCTGCCCACCAGTTCGGACCGCAACTGCTCGGCCGCGCCCAGCACTTCGGCGTCCCCCAGCACCCGCCCCTGCTCCCGCAACGCCTGCGCCACCCGCGCGGGCGTCGGCTCACCCCCGCTCTCGGCCAGCCACCGCCGCACACCGTCGAGCATCCCGGCGGGCATGCCCGGAGCCAAGGGCGCACCGCCCCTCCCCGACTTCCCCATCAGCTCGCTCATACGCCACCCGCCTCGACCAGCGCCCGCTCCCAGAACTCCCGGCAGAACCGCGCCAGCGGCCCCCGCCCGGCCGCCCCCGGCGGCGCCTTGCCCTCGTGTGGCCGCAACAGCCCCGATTCGACCGGCACTTCGCCCGCCAGCGGCAGTCCGAGCAGACGGGCCACCTCCCGGTCGTCGAGGCCGGGGGCGTACGGCCCCCGTACAGCCACGCGCAGATCGCGCAGGACCATGCCGACGGCGGACGCCACCCGGCCGGCCGCTGCGACGGCGCGCAGTTCGGCGGGGACCACCAGGAGGCCCACGTCGAGTTGGGCGAGGGTCTCGGCGACGCCGTCGTCGATGCGGCGGGGCAGGTCGACGACGACCGTGCCGCCGCGCCTTCTGGCCGCGGCGAGCACCGCGCGGACGGCCTGCGGCGGGATGGCGACGCAGTCGCCGCGGTCCCAGCTGAGCACCCGGAGCGAGTGGAGTTCGGGGAGGGACTCCTCCAGGGCGCCGCCGCCGACCCGGCCGCGCGAGGCGGCGAACGCGGGCCAGCGCAGGCCTTCCGCGCTCTCTCCGCCGAGGAGTACGTCGAGTCCGCCGCCGAGTGGATCCGCGTCCACCAGGAGGGTGCGCAGTCCCTCCCGCGCGGAGGTGACGGCGAGGGCGCACGCGAGCGTGGACGCTCCGGCCCCGCCGCGGCCCCCGATGACACCGACGGTGAGCGCGGGACGGCCGACGCCCTCGGCCACGTCGGCGATGCGGTCGACGAGCCACTGTTCGCCGTCGGGGAGCATCAGGACGTGGTCGGCGCCGATCTCGACGGCCCGCCGCCAGACCCCGGAGTCGTCCTGGTCCCGGCCGACCAGCACCACCCCGTGCCGGCGGGCGGCCCCGCGCACCCGTCGTGCCGCGTCGTCGCCGACCAGGACGAGCGGCGCCGTCTCCCAGCCGCCCCGACGCTCCGGGAACCCGGGATGGACCTCGGGTGTCGCGCCGGCCGCCGCGCACAAACGCAGCAGGTCGTCGAGGAGTTCGGCGTCCTCGGTGACGATCAGTGGTCCGCCCTGTCGCCCGCCGGCGGCGGGTGGCGGATCGTATGTGACAGTTCCGGCCATTCTTTCCATCCCCCATCGGTGTGTCTCTCGCGTGGCCCCTGCGGTCACGCGATTCCCAAACGTGTGAAGAACCGGCGATCGGCCTCCATATGCACGGCCGACAGAAACCGGCCGAACGCGTCCGACAAACGGAACCGGCCATGAAGTCGCCGCGAGCGAGGACGCGTTGGAATCACGGTGCGGGCATCACGGAAATCGTGTGGATCTTGGTCGAAAACTGTGGACAAGCCAGGGCCTGTGAATATCGCCGTCACCCATACCGGTGACCCCCGTACTGGCCTCTGTGCGAGTTCCGCAGCGCAGCCCAGCGACTACGCGCAGTGACGGGCTCCGGGCATGAAAAAAGGCGGCCTCAGCCGCCTCGGGATGGCCTCACGACTACGCGCGGGAAGGGAAAATGGGTCCGGACATGCGACGACCCCCACCGGGGGGGAGAGTGGGGGTCGCCTTCACGGCCGACTCGGGGGGGGAGGAGCCGGGCCGCGTTAGCACGGTCGCGAACGATCCGTGACTTCCATGGTGTACCCGAGAGCCCTCTCAGGCAAACCCACGCGCCACACCTTACGCCGAATGGGCTGCGCCTATGCTCTGGGTTGTGGAAAACCACTCCTTGCCCCGCACAGCAGCCTTCTTTGACCTGGACAAGACGGTCATTGCGAAGTCCAGCACGCTCACCTTCGGCAAGTCCTTCTACCAAGGCGGACTGATCAACCGCAGGGCCGCGCTGCGGACCGCCTATGCGCAGTTCGTCTTCCTCGCCGGCGGCGCCGACCACGACCAGATGGAGCGGATGCGCAAGTACCTGTCCTCGCTCTGCCGCGGCTGGAACGTCCAGCAGGTCAAGGAGATCGTCGCCGAGACCCTGCACGACCTGATCGACCCGATCATCTACGACGAGGCCGCCTCCCTCATCGAGGAGCACCACCGCGCCGGCCGCGATGTCGTGATCGTGTCCACGTCGGGCGCCGAGGTCGTCGAGCCGATCGGCGAACTCCTGGGCGCGGACCGGGTGGTGGCGACCCGCATGGTGGTGGGCGACGACGGCTGCTTCACGGGCGAGGTGGAGTACTACGCGTACGGCCCGACGAAGGCCGAGGCCATCAAGGAGCTGGCCCGGTCCGAGGGTTACGACCTCGACCGCTGCTACGCCTACAGCGACTCCATGACCGATGTGCCGATGCTCCAGTCCGTGGGCCGCCCCTACGCCGTGAACCCGGACCGCGCGCTGCGCCGCGAGGCCATCGCGCGCGGGTGGCCGATTCTGGACTTCAACCGCCCGGTCCGGCTCAAGCAGCGGCTGCCCACGCTCTCCGTGCCGCCCCGCCCGGCGCTCGTGGTGGCGGCGGCCGTGGGTGCCGCGGCGGCCACGGCGGGGCTCGTCTGGTACGCGAGCCGACGCAAGGCGGCGACCGTTTACGCCGGTTAGTGACCCTTTGAGCGCAAAAGTAAAGAAGCGCGGTAAGGGGTTCCGCTTCCTCCGGTGCGGGAGTAGAAAGGATTCAACGGCCCGCGAGACCAAGGACATCCGAAAGGATCACCTTAATAACGCATTTGGCCCACGGACCGCGCATGAACACCGAGCACCCACGCGACGTCGACCCGTCGATTACGGGCCAGCCGCACCAGGCGACGGGCAATGTTCCCGACCTGATGGGCAATATTTCGAGGACGCTTGGTAACCCGGTGGAACATGCCAGCGGCGGTACGAATCCTCGTACCGCCGCAACCCGTAACGGCCCCCTACGTAGGGGGCCGTTTCCCTGCGTCAGGCGGCCCCACGCTGCAGCGCCTCGCACACCGCCGTCGACTCGCGGGCGCCCAGCTCTACGGCGCGCCCGCAGTGGGTGATCCACGCGGCCATGCCCTCCGGGGTGCCGGAGACATAGCCGTCCAGCGCCGCCAGATAGGCCGCGCGCCCGAGTTCGGCGTGGCCGACCTCCGCCGGACACACGGACTTCGGGTCGAGACCGCTGCCGATGAGGACGATCCGCTCGGCCGTGCGCGCGACGAGCCCGTTGCGGGAGGTGAAGGGGCGCAGCGCGAGCAGTTCGCCGTGTACGACGGCGGCCGTCACCAGCGCCGGCGCGGAACCGCCCGCGATGATCAGCTCGGAGAGCCCTTCCAGACGCCCCGAGACCTCGGCCGCACCGGGCAACGGCAGTTCGACGAGCGGCTCGTCGACCGGCTCTCCCTGCTGCCGCGGCCGTCCGACCTCGCCCTCCTTGCTCGCGGCGGCCACCAGATGCAGTCGGGCGAGCACCCGGAGGGGCGACTGCCGCCAGATGGACAGCAGTTGGCCCGCCTCGGCGGACAACCGAAGGGCCGCACCCATCGTGCGGGCCTCCGGGTCGCCGCTGAAGTCGGTGCGCCGACGCACCTCTTCGAGTGCCCAGTCGGCACCGGACAGCGCGGCGGAGCCACGCGCTCCGCGCAGTGCCGCCTCGGCGGTGATCTCATTGCTGCGGCGCCGCATGACCCGGTGCCCGTAGACCCGGTCCACGGCCTTGCGCATGGACTCGACGGACTCGGCCACTCCGGGCAGCGTGCCCAGGGCCGCGAGCGGATCGGCGGTCGCACCTGTCGTACTCATGAGTACGACAGTAGCCATCCCGGCGGCGCACCCCACGATGGAGTGGTCTTCTTCACGCACACCTGACACATACAGCTACAACCCGACTACTCTTCGTGAACATGAAAATTGCTTTCGTCGGGAAGGGCGGCAGCGGAAAGACCACCCTGTCCTCCCTGTTCGTCCGCCACCTCGCGGCCACCGCCCAACCCGTCGTCGCCGTCGACGCGGACATCAACCAGCATCTGGGCCCCGCGCTGGGCTTGGACGAGGCGGAGGCCGCCGCACTGCCCGCACTGGGCGAACACCTCCCCCTGATCAAGGACTACCTGCGCGGCGGCAACCCGCGCATCACCTCCGCCGACACGATGATCAAAACCACCCCGCCCGGCACCGGCTCCCGGCTGCTGCGGGTGCGTGAGAACAATCCGGTCTACGACGCCTGCGCGCGCTCGGTGGAACTCGACGGCGGCGCCGCCCGTTTGATGGTCACGGGACCTTTCACGGACGCCGACCTGGGGGTCTCCTGCTACCACTCCAAGACGGGAGCGGTGGAGCTGTGCCTGAACCACCTGGTGGACGGGCGGGACGAGTTCGTCGTGGTGGACATGACGGCGGGCTCGGACTCCTTCGCCTCCGGCATGTTCACCCGCTTCGACATCACGTTCCTGGTGGCCGAGCCGACCCGGAAGGGGGTCTCCGTCTATCGCCAGTACAAGGAGTACGCCCGCGACTTCGGAGTCGTCCTGAAGGTCGTCGGCAACAAGGTGCAGGGCCAGGACGATCTCGACTTCCTCCGCGCCGAGGTCGGGGACGACCTGCTGGTGACGGTGGGGCACTCGGACTGGGTGCGCGCCATGGAGAAGGGCCGTCCGCCCCGGTTCGAGCTCCTGGAGGACGTCAACCGCCGCGCCCTGCGCATGCTGGAGATCGCCGCCGACGCGACGTACGAACTGCGCGACTGGGAGCGATACACGCAGCAGATGGTGCACTTCCACCTGAAGAACGCCCGGAGTTGGGGCAACGAGCGCACCGGAGCCGACCTGGCGGCGCAGGTCGACCCCGGGTTCGTGCTCGACGAGAGCATCACCGCCCCGGTGTGAGGCGCGCCCTCTTCCGACCCTCTACTGCTTGACCGCCGGCGCCCCAGGCACCCCCTTCGGGGCCGGGGCGGGGCGGCCGGTCAGGAAGGACGCCCAGCCCGGCTTCGGTGCCTCGCCGACGTTCAGGGTGCGCAGCTTCGCCAGGGTCCCCGGGTCCTGGGCGTCCAGCCAGTCGGCCAGCTGCCGGAAGGAGACACAGCGCGTCTCGGGCTTGTTGCAGACCTTCTCGATGACCTCGTCGAGGGCACGCATGTAGGTGCCGCCGTTCCAGGACTCGAAGTGGTTGCCGATGACCAGGGGCGCACGGTTGCCGTCGTAGGCCCGGTCGAAGCCCTTGAGCAGGCCGTCACGCATCTCGTCGCCCCACTGCTCGTACTTGTCGGGGTCGCCCTGGGTCCGGGTGCCGGACTGGTTGACCATGAAGTTGTAGTCCATGGTCAGTTGCTCGTAGGAGTGGCCGGGGAAGGGGACGAGCTGCATGGACAGGTCCCACAGCCCCTCCTTCTTCTTGGGCCAGATCTGGTCGTTGACCCCGCTGGTGTCGTAGCGGAAACCCAACTGGCTCGCCGCCTTCATGAAGTTGGCCTGGCCCTCCAGGCAGGGCGTGCGGGCGCCGACGAGCTCCTTGTCGTAGTCGAAGGGCAGTGGAGACGCCTTCTTCATCCCGGAGTTGGTCTTCCAGCTCTTCACGAACTGCTTCGCCTGGGCGATCTCGCTCTTCCACTCGGCGACCGACCACTCGCCGACCCCGCCGTTCGTGCCGCAGAAGTGACCGTTGAAGTGGGTGCCGATCTCGTTGCCCTCCAGCCACGCCAGGCGCAGCTGCTTCACGGTGTCGGAGATGCCCTGCTCGTCGTTGAAGCCGATGTCCGAGCTGCCCGGCGAGTGCTCCGGGGGCTTGTAGAGGTCGCGCTTGTCCTCCGGCAGCATGTACACGCCGCTGAGGAAGTACGTCATGTTCGCGTGGTTGGCCTTGGAGACCTTGCGGAAGTGGGAGAACAGCTTCTGGCTGTCCTCGCCGGCGCCGTCGAAGGAGAACACCACGAACTGCGGGGGCTTCTGACCGGGCTTGAGCCGCTCGGGTCTGGGCAGATGCGGCTGCGCCCCGGTGTACGACGTGGAGCCGTCCCCGATCAGGCGGACTCCGCTCTTGGGTGCCGGGGCGGGCGCCGCCTTGTGCGGACCGTGCGCTCCGTGCGGGGAACCGTTGTCACCGATCGCGCAACCGGCGAGCGACGCGGCACAGGCCGCGGCGATCACGGCGCCCGCGGTGATCCTCTGGGTGGCGGCCATGTCCGCCCACCTTCTTCCTTCGTTCGGACCGACGCCGATCAGGGCGTTTTCTGGCGATGTGCCGGGATTCCCGGCAGCGCCGCCAAGGTCGCACGGGGCCGAAGGTGGGATTAGTACGACAAGCCGATGAAATTCTCACTTCACTCTGTGAGGTGACTTATTAACCCATTTGCCTGCAAAGTCTATGCTTGACCTTTACTCTGCATTACGATCCATTTACCGAGCGTTGAGATATCCCGCCGCTGCACGCCGTGACCCACGGCCGCGACCGACCCCCGCCATCGACGGGGACCACCAGTTCCGCGACCGCGCTGCCCCGGAGGAGACGGGAAGACATGTCAGCCTGCGTACCCACCCGCGCCACCGACTCGAACGCGAATCGGACGAAGCGCGTCCACCCGCCCCACAGCCCGCCGCCGCCCCCGCACCGACGCTTCCGGATCGCGGGCGCCGATGTGTCGGCCTCCATCGCGGTCTTCCTGATCGCCCTGCCCCTGTCCCTCGGCATCGCCCTCGCCACTGGCGCGCCCCTCCAGGCCGGCCTGGTCGCCGCCGCCGCGGGCGGACTCGTCGCCGGACTGCTCGGCGGCTGCCCCCTCCAGGTCAGCGGCCCGGCCGCCGGACTCACCGTGGTCACCGCCGACCTGATCCACCGTTACGGATGGCGCACGACCTGCGCGGTCACCGTCCTCGCGGGCCTGGCCCAACTCGCCCTGGGCTGCGTGCGCGTGGCCCGCACCGCGCTCGCCGTCAGCCCCGCGATCGTGCACGGCATGCTCGCCGGCATCGGTGTCACCATCGCCGTCGCCCAGCTGCACATCGTCCTCGGCGGCACCCCGCAGAGTTCGGTCCTCGCCAACCTCCGTGCCCTGCCTGCCCAGTTGGCGGACCTGCACCCCGCCGACGTGGCGATGAGCGCGCTGACACTGGCCCTTCTGCTGCTGTGGCCGCGCGTCCCCGGCCGGCTCGGCCGTCTGATGCGGAAGATCCCGGCCGCGCTCGTCGCCGTCGCCGGGGCCACGCTCACCGCCTCCCTCGCCGGGCTGAGCCTGGCCAAGGTCGACCTGCCGTCCTGGAGCAGCCACGCGCTGGCCGGGCTGCCCGACGGCCCGGTGCTCGGCATCGCCGCCGCCGTCCTCACCACCACGCTGGTGTGCAGCGTGCAGTCGCTGCTCGGCGCGGTCGCCGTGGACAAGCTGGTCGCCGGTCGGCCCGGGCTCTCCGCCCGCGTCGGCCGCTCCGACCTCAACCGCGAACTGCTGGGCCAGGGCGCCGCCAACATCGTCTCCGGCGCGCTCGGCGGACTGCCGGTCGCGGGGGTGGCCGTACGGAGCTCGGCGAATGTGCAAGCAGGTGCCGTGAGCCGGAACTCCACGATGCTGCACGGCGTTCTCGTAGTGATCGCCGCGCTGCTGATGGTCCCGGCGCTGGAGCTGATTCCCCTCGCTTCGCTCGCCGCACTCGTGATGGCCGTCGGTATCCAGATGGTGTCCCTGCACCACATCCGCACGGTGACCCGCCACCGGGAAGTGCTGGTCTACGCCGTCACCACCCTCGGCGTGGTCTTCCTCGGTGTCCTGGAGGGCGTGCTCCTCGGGGTCACCGTGGCCGTCGCCGTCGCCCTCAACCGCCTTGCCCACACCCGCATCACGCACGACGAGAAGGAAGGAGTCCATCACGTACACGTCCGAGGGCAGTTGACGTTCCTCGCGGTGCCGCGGCTCAGTCGCACCCTGCATCTCGTACCCCAGGGCGCCCACGTCGTCGTGGAGTTGGACGGTTCGTTCATGGACCACGCGGCGTACGAGTCACTGCAGGACTGGCAGAACGCGCACACCGCGCGGGGAGGCTCCGCCGAACTGACGGGCCGCCGTACGGGAGTCAGTGCCGGCGCGACGAGTCCGGAAGCCTGCCGCTGTCACCCCTGGACGCCGTGGCGCGAGCACCGGTGCGAGCGTCCGCGGTCCACGCCCCGCAGCGGCGATCCCACCTCCGGTCATCAACTCGCCCGTGGCATCAGCGCGTTCCAGCGCAACACCGCACCCCTCGTGCGGGGTGAGCTGGCCCGGCTGGCCAGGGAGGGGCAGCAGCCTTCGCAGCTCTTCCTCACCTGCGCCGACTCGCGGCTGGTCACGTCGATGATCACCTCCAGTGGTCCGGGCGACCTGTTCGTCGTACGGAACGTGGGCAACCTCGTGCCGCAGCCCGGCGAGGAGAGCGGGGACGACTCGGTGGCGGCGGCGATCGAGTACGCGGTGGACGTGCTGCGCGTGAGATCGATCACGGTGTGCGGGCACTCCGGGTGCGGGGCCATGCAGGCGCTGCTCAACTCCCGGCCCGGAGAGGCCCGTTCGCCGCTCAGGCGGTGGCTGCGGCACGGGCGGCCGAGCCTGGAGCGGATGGCCGACGACAACCGGCCCTGGGCGCGGTTGGCCACAAGGGCGCCCGCCGACGCCGTGGAGCAGCTGTGTCTGACCAATGTGGTGCAGCAGTTGGAGCATCTGCGGGGGCACGAGTCGGTGGCGCGGGCCCTGCGGGAGGGGGCGTTGGAGTTGCACGGGATGTACTTCCACGTGGGTGAGGCGCAGGCGTATCTGCTGAGCGAGGAGGACGAGTTGTTCGATCGGGTGGGGGTGGTGGACGTGTCGGCCTGAACCTCGTTCACCCGGCGTCCGTGGGTACGGAAGACCCTCGCCACGCAGATCCGCCCGCAGGTCCGATGACAGGTCTAAACCAATATTTCGACGACCCTTGTCATCGGACCCCCGGGTCTGATGAGCTGGCCCGGGACACAACGGACACCCTGGGAAAGGCAGATGCCGTGAGCAACGAAAGCCTGGCCAACCTGCTCAAGGAAGAGCGCAGGTTCGCACCCCCCGCGGACCTGGCGGCGCACGCCAATGTCACGGCGGAGGCGTATGAGCAGGCCAAGGCTGACCGGCTCGGCTTCTGGGCCGCGCAGGCCCGACGCCTGAGCTGGGCGAAGGAGCCGAGCGAGACGCTGGACTGGTCGAACCCGCCGTTCGCCAAGTGGTTCAAGGACGGCTCGCTCAACGTCGCGTACAACTGCGTGGACCGGCATGTCGAGGCGGGCAACGGCGACCGGGTCGCCATCCACTTCGAGGGCGAGCCCGGCGACAGCCGCGCGATCACCTACGCCGAGCTGAAGGACGAGGTCTCCAAGGCCGCGAACGCCCTGCTGGAGCTGGGAGTTCAGAAGGGCGACCGGGTCGCCGTCTACATGCCGATGATCCCGGAGACGGCGGTCGCGATGCTGGCCTGCGCGCGCATCGGCGCCGCGCACTCGGTGGTGTTCGGCGGTTTCTCGGCGGACGCGCTCGCGACCCGTATCCAGGACGCGGACGCCAAGGTCGTCATCACCACGGACGGCGGCTGGCGGCGCGGCAAGCCGTCCGCGCTCAAGCCGGCCGTGGACGACGCGGTCGACCGCCCGGACAGCGGCGTCGAGCACGTGCTCGTGGTCCGCCGTACGGGCCAGGACGTCTCGTGGAGCGACGAGCGGGACGTGTGGTGGCACGAGATCGTCGACCGGCAGTCGACGGAGCACACGCCGGAGGCGTTCGAGGCCGAGCAGCCGCTGTTCATCCTCTACACCTCCGGTACTACGGGTAAGCCCAAGGGGATCCTGCACACCTCCGGCGGCTATCTCACCCAGGCCGCGTACACCCACCACGCGGTCTTCGACCTCAAGCCGGAGACCGACGTCTACTGGTGCACGGCGGACGTCGGCTGGGTCACCGGGCACTCGTACATCGTCTACGGCCCGCTCGCCAACGGCGCGACGCAGGTCATGTACGAGGGCACCCCGGACACCCCGCACCAGGGCCGCTTCTGGGAGATCATCCAGAAGTACGGGGTGACGATCCTGTACACGGCGCCGACGGCGATCCGTACGTTCATGAAGTGGGGCGACGACATCCCCGCGAAGTTCGACCTGTCCTCCCTGCGCATCCTGGGCTCGGTCGGCGAGCCGATCAACCCCGAGGCGTGGATCTGGTACCGCAAGCACATCGGCGCCGACAAGACGCCGATCGTGGACACCTGGTGGCAGACCGAGACCGGCGCGATGATGATCTCGCCGCTGCCGGGCGTGACCGCGACCAAGCCCGGTTCCGCGCAGACCCCGCTGCCCGGCATCTCCGCGACGGTCGTCGACGACGAGGCGAACGAGGTCCCGAACGGCGGCGGCGGTTACCTGGTCCTCACTGAGCCGTGGCCCTCGATGCTGCGCACGATCTGGGGCGACGACCAGCGGTTCCTCGACACGTACTGGTCGCGCTTCGAGGGCAAGTACTTCGCCGGCGACGGCGCCAAGAAGGACGACGACGGCGACATCTGGCTGCTCGGCCGGGTGGACGACGTGATGCTCGTGTCCGGGCACAACATCTCCACCACCGAGGTCGAGTCGGCGCTCGTCTCCCACCCGTCCGTGGCCGAGGCGGCCGTGGTCGGCGCGGCCGACGAGACGACCGGTCAGGCGATCGTCGCGTTCGTCATCCTGCGCGGCACGGCGAACGCGGAGGACGAGAACCTGGTCAACGACCTGCGCAACCACGTCGGCACCGTCCTCGGCCCGATCGCCAAGCCCAAGCGGGTCCTCCCGGTGGCAGAGCTGCCGAAGACCCGCTCCGGCAAGATCATGCGCCGACTGCTGCGGGACGTGGCGGAGAACCGCGAGCTCGGAGACGTCACGACACTGACCGATTCGACGGTTATGTCCCTTATTCAGGAGAAGCTCCCGGCGGCGCCCAGCGAGGACTGAGCAGTACGTCACTCAGCGGTACGTCCGTGAGGGGTGCCCGGCGCAGCGCGCGCCGGGCACCCCTTTTAGGTAAACTAAGCAAAAAGTGACCCTCATGGTGTGCCGGGAAGTCTGGTCGGCGAGTCGTTCCGTCCTGCCCACCGACCGGAGGTTCCCCCGATGGCCGCGCCCCGCCCCACCCCCGCCCGCAAGGTACTCGGACGGCTGTCCCTGCCCGAGCGGAACTTCGTCGCGGAGGCGCTGCGCACCGAGACCGTCGGCGGTGTCCTGCTCCTGATCGCCGCGGTCACCGCGCTGATCTGGGCGAACGTCCCCGCCCTGCACGACAGTTACGAGAGCGTCAGCCACTTCCACCTCGGCCCCGCCGCCCTCGGCCTGCACCTCTCCGTCGCCCACTGGGCCGCCGACGGCCTCCTCGCCGTCTTCTTCTTCGTCGCCGGCATCGAGCTGAAGCGCGAACTCGTCGCCGGTGACCTGCGCGACCCCAAAGCCGCCGCCCTGCCCGTCGTAGCGGCCCTGTGCGGGATGGCTGTACCGGCACTCGTCTACACCCTCACCAGTCTCACCGGCGGGGGCTCTCTCCAGGGCTGGGCGGTGCCGACCGCCACCGACATCGCCTTCGCGCTCGCCGTCCTCGCGGTGATCGGCACCTCCCTACCGAGCGCCCTGCGCGCCTTCCTGCTCACCCTGGCCGTGGTCGACGACCTGTTCGCGATCCTGATCATCGCGATCTTCTTCACCGACCGCATCGACTTCGCCGCGCTCACCGGCGCGGCCGTGGGCCTCGCCGTCTTCTGGCTGCTGCTGCGCCGGGGCGTGCGCGGGTGGTACGTCTACGTCCCGCTCGCACTCGTCATCTGGGTGCTGATGTACAACAGCGGCGTCCACGCCACGATCGCGGGCGTGGCGATGGGCCTGATGCTGCGCTGCACCACGCGCGAGGACGAGGACCACTCCCCCGGCGAGCACGTCGAACATCTCGTACGGCCCCTGTCGGCGGGCCTCGCGGTGCCGCTGTTCGCGCTGTTCAGCGCCGGGGTCGCCATCTCGGGCGGCGCGCTGGGTGACGTGTTCACGAAGCCCGAGACCCTCGGTGTGGTCCTCGGGCTGGTCGTCGGCAAGGCGGTCGGGATCTTCGGCGGGACCTGGCTGACGGCCCGTTTCACCCGGGCCTCGCTCAGCGACGACCTCGCCTGGGCGGACGTGTTCGCGGTCGCCTCGCTGGCCGGCATCGGCTTCACCGTGTCGCTGCTCATCGGGGAACTCGCGTTCGCCGGCGACCAGGTGCTCACCGACGAGGTCAAGGCGGCCGTCCTCGTGGGCTCACTGATCGCGGCCCTGTGCGCGACCGTGTTGCTCAAGCTGCGCAACGCCCGGTACCGCAGGATGTACGAGGACGAGGAGCGCGACGAGGATCTCGACGGCATCCCCGACATCTACGAGCAGGACGACCCGGCGTACCACCTGCGCATGGCCGCACTCCACGACCGCAAGGCCGCCGAGCACCGCAGGATCGCCGCGGAGAAGGCCGCCGAACAGCGGCGCGGGCCCGCCGAAGTGGCGGGCGGGGCGGGCGAGGACAAGGACGGTCCGGCATGATCTGACGAGACGGTACAAACACATGCCGGTACACACACATGCGGAAGAGGGAGTACGCGATGAGCGCACCCGACGGCAGCCCGGTCGGCGCCGAACGCAGCATCGGCCAGCTGTTCGCCTCGGCGACGACCGAGATGTCCGCGCTGGTGCACGACGAGATCGCGCTGGCCAAGGCGCAGCTCAAGCAGGACGTCAAGCGCGGGGTGGTGAGCGGCGGCGCGTTCACGGTCGCCGCGGTCGTACTGCTGTTCTCCCTGCCGATGCTCAACTTCGCGCTGGCGTACGGCATCCGCACCTGGAGCGGCTGGAACATGGCGCTCTGCTTCCTGCTCTCCTTCGCGGCGAACGTGCTCGTCGCGGTCGTCCTCGGCCTGGTCGGCGTGCTCTTCGCGAAGAAGGCCGCCAAGAGCAAGGGCCCGCAGAAGGTGGCCGCTTCGGTCAAGGAGACGGCCGGAGTCCTGGGCAACGCCAAGCCGCATCCGCGCCCGGCGATCGAGGACCGTGTCCCCGAAGCCATCGAGGCTGTGGCACGCTCGTCCTCATGACGGACCCCGCCCATCCCTGGGCACAACCTGCTTCGGTCGTACGGCTCGACATTCCCGGCGGGCGCGAGGTGACCCACCGGGATGTCGCGGCCAACGGCGCGCGCTTCCACATCGCGGAGGTGGGCGACGGGCCGCTGGTGCTCCTGCTGCACGGCTTCCCCCAGTTCTGGTGGACCTGGCGGCACCAGCTGGGCGCGCTGGCAGACGCCGGGTTCCGGGCCGTCGCGATGGACCTGCGGGGCGTCGGCGGCAGCGACCGCACCCCCCGCGGCTACGACCCCGCCAACCTCGCCCTCGACATCACCGGCGTGATCCGCTCCCTCGGCGAGCCCGACGCCGCACTGGTCGGCCACGACCTCGGCGGCTATCTGGCGTGGACGGCCGCCGCGATGCGCCCCAAGCTGGTGCGCCGACTCGCGGTCTCCTCGATGCCGCACCCCCGGCGCTGGCGCAACGCGATGCTCTCCGACGTCAGACAGTCCGCGGCGAGTTCCTACATCTGGGGGTTCCAGCGGCCCTGGCTCCCCGAGCGGCAACTCCTCGCCGAGGACGCCGAGTTGGTGGGCAAGCTGATCCGGGACTGGTCCGGCCCGCAACTGCAGGACGACGACGCGATCGAGGCGTACCGGCGGGCGATGCTGATCCCGTCGACCGCGCACTGCTCGATCGAGCCGTACCGCTGGATGGTGCGGTCGATGGCTCGCCCGGACGGCATCCAGTTCAACCGGCGCATGAAGCGGCCGGTGCGGGTGCCGACGCTGCATCTGCACGGCTCGCTGGACCCGGTGCTGCGCACCCGCAGCGCGGCGGGATCCGGGGAGTACGTCGAAGCGCCGTACCGCTGGCGGCTGTTCGACGGTCTCGGGCACTTCCCGCACGAGGAGGACCCGGTGGTCTTCTCGACCGAACTGGTCAACTGGCTCAAGGATCCCGAACCCGATCGGTGACCGATCAGTGACCGTCCCACTGCGCCCGGTATCCGGATATGAACACCTGTACTACGAACGGCTACTTGCCCCGCGCATAGGCCAATTGGAGCCCCAAGGGGCGGTTATCGACCTTGGGGCAGGGGCAGAGGTCGGGGTATGGGCTGGACGCACGACTACAGTGACGCAGCACGCAATCGCCGCTCGGACCATGGTCTGAGCTCCCACCAGCGAGGCGCCCCGCAACTCCAGGGCACAGACCTCAGGGTGGGGATCCCGCGCATTCTGCGCCGCCGGGCCCGCTGGGTCTCGGTACGGCTGCGTCATCCTCGAGGCTGACGCACCCACCTCTTACAAAGCCGGGCTCACAGCGCGCAACTGTCGCTGTCCACCTGCTCGTTGGCACTGCGCCCCTTGACGATGTCCTCCTGGATCTCGTCGGCGGTGAGCGCGTACCCGGTGTTGGGGTCGTCCAGGGACTTCGCGAAGACCACGCCGTACACCTTGCCCTCGGGGGTGAGCAGCGGGCCGCCGGAGTTGCCCTGGCGGACGGTCGCGTAGAGCGAGTACACATCGCGGCGGACCGTGCCGCGGTGGTAGATGTCCGGGCCGTTGGCGGTGATGCGGCCACGCACGCGTGCGGCTCGGACGTCGTACGACCCGTTCTCCGGGAAGCCGGCGACGATCGCGCTGTTGCCGCTGTCCGCGTCCTTGGTCGCGAACTGCAGGGAGCGCGCCTTCAGGTCCGGTACGTCGAGTACGGCGATGTCGCGGTGCCAGTCGTAGAGGACGACCTTGGCGTCGTACTTGCGGCCCACGCCGCCTATCTGGACGGTGGGTTCGTCCACGCCGCCGACGACGTGCGCGTTGGTCATGACGCGGCGGTCGCCGAAGACGAAGCCGCTGCCCTCCAGGACCTTGCCGCAGCTCTGGGCGGTGCCCATGACCTTGACGATGGACTGCTGGGCACGGGTGGCGACCGCGCTGGAGGCGAGGGCCGGGTCGGGCGGCTGGACGTCGTTGATCGGCTCGTTCGCGAACGGGCTGAAGACCTGCGGGAAGCCGTTCTGCGCGAGGACCGAGGAGAAGTCCGCGAACCAGGTGTCGGCCTGCGCGGGCAGCGCCCGGGACACCCCCAGCAGCACCTTGGAGCTGCGGACCTCCTTGCCGAGCGTCGGCAGAGTGGTGCCGGCCAGCGCCGAGCCGATCAGCCAGGCCACCAGGAGCATCGCGAGAACGTTGACCAGGGCGCCGCCGGTCGCGTCCAGGGCGCGGGCCGGGGACCAGGTGATGTACCGGCGCAGCTTGTTGCCGAGGTGGGTGGTAAGGGCCTGGCCGACGGAGGCGCAGACGATGACGACGACGACCGCGACGACGGCCGCGGTGGTGCTGACCTCCGAGTTGTCGGTCAGCGCGTCCCAGATGACGGGCAGCGTGTAGACGGCGACGAGACCACCGCCGAGGAAGCCGATCACCGACAGGATGCCGACGACGAACCCCTGGCGATAGCCCACGATCGCGAACCACACGGCGGCGACCAGCAACAGGATGTCCAGCACATTCACGACGGACACCTTGTCATGACCGCCAGTCGAGGGGGACCTGCTTCTCGCGGTCCCAGGGGCGCTCCCAGCCGGAGTAGTGCAGCAGACGGTCGATGACGCCGGCCGTGAAGCCCCAGACGAGGGCTGATTCGACCAGAAATGCCGGACCCAGGAAGCCGCTGGGGTGCGACACCGTCACCCTGTTGGCCGGATCCGTGAGATCCGCCACGGGGACCGTGAACACCCGGGCCGTCTCGTTCGGATCGACCACCCCGACCGGTGTCGGCTCCCGCCACCAGCCCAGCACCGGGGTCACCACGAAGCCGCTCACCGGGATGTAGAGCTTGGGCAGCACCCCGAAGAGCTGCACTCCGGCGGGGTCGAGCCCGGTCTCCTCCTCGGCCTCGCGGAGAGCGGCCCGCAGCGGGCCGTCGCCCGTCGGGTCGCCGTCCTCGGGGTCGAGGGCTCCACCCGGGAAGGACGGCTGCCCCGCGTGGGAGCGCAGCGAACTCGACCGCTCCATGAGCAGCAGCTCGGGCCCCTGATCGCCCTCCCCGAAGAGGATCAGTACCGCGGACTGCCGGCCCGCGCCGTCCTCCGGCGGCAGGAACCGGCTCAGCTGGAGCGGCTCGACCGTCTCCACCGCGTGCACCACCGGGTCCAGCCAGCCCGGCAGGCCCTCCTTGCTGAGCCCCACGCCCTGGGCATTGCTCGCGCGCGTCATCCCCCACCCCCGTTCACACTGATCAACGCCCGGTACCTCCGAGATCGTTCCGTCATCCGGCCCCCGCTGCCGTCGTCACGCCGATCCCAGCGGCGGCGCCGGTTTGCCGCCCGCGTCCAGATAGGCCTGCGGAGGGTTGAGGCGCTGGCCCGGATAGCCGCCCTTCTCGTACTTGAGCAGCTTCTTCGCCTTCTCCGGGTCGGTCTCGCCCTCGCCGTACGCCGGGCAGAGCGGGGCGATGGGGCAGGCGCCGCAGGCGGGCTTGCGGGCGTGGCAGATCCGGCGGCCGTGGAAGATCACGTGGTGCGAGAGCATCGTCCAGTCGCTCTTCGGGAAGAGCGCTCCCACGGCGGCCTCGATCTTGTCGGGCTCGGTCGCCTCGGTCCACTTCCAGCGCCGTACGAGCCGCTGGAAGTGCGTGTCCACGGTGATGCCGGGGCGCCCGAAGGCGTTGCCGAGCACCACGAAGGCGGTCTTGCGGCCGACGCCGGGCAGCTTGACGAGGTCTTCGAGCCGACCCGGGACCTCACCCCCGAAGTCCTCGACCAAGGCCTTGGAGAGGCCTATCACCGACTTGGTCTTGGCCCGGAAGAACCCGGTCGGGCGGAGGATCTCCTCGACCTGCTCCGGGTCGGCGGTGGCCAGGTCCTCGGGGGTCGGGTACTTCGCGAACAGTGCCGGGGTCGTCTGGTTGACCCGGAGGTCGGTCGTCTGGGCGGACAGGACCGTGGCGACCACGAGCTGGAAGGGGTTCTCGAAGTCGAGCTCCGGGTGGGCGTACGGATAGATCTCGGCCAGCTCGCGGTTGATACGGCGGGCACGGCGGACGAGGGCGGTGTGCGACTCGCTCTTCGCAGCACCCTTCACAGCAGCCACCTGCTTTGCCCCCTTTGCCGCTTTCCTGCCGCCGTCAGGGCTCTGTTCGCCCACGGCGGAATCACGAGGTACAACCATCCGCCCAGCCCCCTTGGCCTGTGCTCTCACCGGCGATTTGGACACCCGGCCAGCCTAGAGCCCGCCACTGACATCCGCCCCGGACCCCGAAGATCAGCCCCCAATTGGACCCCTGCCGCTTACCTCGGGACACCTGTACGGCATCCTTGTGACAGATCACACTGTTTGGACGGTCCGGCAAAATGGGGAGCACGGTCCCCTGGTACCAAGGGGGAGCACCATCCCCTGAGCAGGTCGACAAGGAGAGAACTCGTGGACGACGTTCTGCGGCGCGCCCCGCTCTTCGCGGCGCTCGATGACGATCAGGCCGCGGAGCTGCGCGCCTCCATGAGTGAGGTGACCCTCGCGCGCGGGGACTCGCTCTTTCACGAGGGCGACCCGGGCGACCGGCTCTACGTGGTCACCGAGGGCAAGGTGAAGCTCCACCGCACCTCCCCCGACGGCCGCGAGAACATGCTGGCCGTCCTCGGCCCCGGCGAGCTGATCGGCGAGTTGTCGCTGTTCGACCCGGGCCCGCGTACGGCGACCGCCAGCGCGCTGACCGAGGTCAAGCTGCTCGGCCTGGGCCACGGCGACCTCCAGCCCTGGCTGAGCGCCCGCCCCGAGGTGGCCTCCGCGCTGCTGCGCGCGGTCGCCCGCCGGCTGCGCAAGACCAACGACGCGATGTCCGACCTCGTCTTCTCGGACGTCCCCGGCCGCGTGGCCCGCGCCCTGCTGGACCTCTCCCGCCGCTTCGGCGTGCAGTCCGAGGAAGGCATCCACGTGGTGCACGACCTCACGCAGGAGGAGCTGGCCCAGCTGGTCGGCGCGTCCCGCGAGACGGTCAACAAGGCCCTCGCCGACTTCGCGGGCCGCGGCTGGCTGCGCCTGGAGGCCCGCGCGGTGATCCTGCTGGACGTCGAGCGGCTGGCGAAGCGCTCGCGCTGAAACGCACGTCTTCTTACTGAAGGGCCCTGCCGACGGCAGGGCCCTTCTCGCATCGCCGGGCGGGGACCTAGAAACAGGGGGCGGGAATGTACGAGGACAAGGCGCCGGATGCCGTCTGGGCTGGGCGGTCGACGCGACGCCGGTGGGGGCGGAGACCGGCGTCGGCGCGGCTTCTGTGGCGGACCGAGCGGGAGAACGGGAGCCAGGGGGCACCGCTGGGCACCTGGGCGCTGGACGGGACGCTCGCCCTGGCCCGCGTCGACGGGGTGCGGGCCTACGGGCTGACGACCGGTGAGCCCCTGTGGAGCTGGCAGCCGCCCGGCGACGGCGCCCAGGTGATCGCCCACGTCTCGCAGGACACGGCGGACGGCGTGATCGTCGTACTGCACCACGACGCCGGCCACGGGGACGACCGGCGTACGGACGACGGGCACGCGCGCGTGTGGCACGTCAGTCTCACCGGGCTGGACCTCCGCACGGGTACCGCGGTCTGGACGCGTGACCAGCGCGCCGACGAGTTGGGGTCCGTCGGCGCGGACGCGCCCGAGGTGGCGCTCGGCGGCGGCCGTATCGCGGCCGTGACCGCCCGGATCCGCGACGGGGGCACGGAGACCACGGTCCGCGTGCTCGACGCGCGCACCGGCGCCCTCCAGTGGGAGCGACCAGTCCCCGAAGGCCGACGTGACGCCTTCGTCCTGACGGCCGGGCCAGTCGTCGTGTCCACCGCCGGACCCGAGGATCCCGCTTCCCCGCACAGTCGGCTCCGGCTCCACATAGTGGGCGAGGACGCCCAACAAGCGATCGACCTGCCGCCGTTGTACGAGGCGTTCGGCGCTCACCCGGTGATCGTCGGCGACACGCTCGCCGTCGAACTCGTCCCGCCCCAGCCCTACGACACGGAGCACATGGGAAGCACACTGCGCGCGGTCTCCACCGCCACGGGCGAGTTCCGCTGGTCGTGGTCCAGCACCTACGGGCGCACGATCTTCCCGCTGGCACACCGGGGCGCTCTCCTGGTCCTGAACGGCTATGGCGACCGGGCGACCGTGCTCGATCCCGCCGATGGCCGGGTCGTGGCCGAGCGCTCCCTGCCCGGCTACAGCTACCAGGCACGCCTCGTCGCCGCCGGGGACTGCCTCGCCGTGGTCTGCACGGCGCCGCGCACCACCACGCGCGTACGCGTGTTCCGCTGGAAATGACGTGTCCCCGACCTCGATCGGCTGCACAGTGGTGCCATGCGGAACAAGGGGCTGGACGCCCAGGGATACATCGAGCGCGAGGGCTCCTTGGGGCGCGTCCCGCACGTCTTCCGGCCGGTCGTCGCCGCGGCGCGGGACCGGCTGCTCGACGTCTACGGGGGACGCCTAGACAGCGCGTACCTCTACGGGTCGATCCCGCGCGGCACCGCGCGCGTGGGGCGCAGCGATCTGGACCTGCTCGTGGCGACCCGGCGGGAGCCGACCGAGGAAGACAGGGATGCGGCCCGGAGCCTGGGCGAGGCGCTCGACAAGGAGTTCCCGGAGATCGACGGGGTCAGCATCCTGCTGTACGGCCGCATGCGGCTGCTGAGCGAGCCGGAGACGTACGACCTGGGGTGGTTCGTCGCGTGCCTGTGCACACCGCTGCTCGGGGAGGACCTCGCCGAGTATCTGCCCCGCTACCGCCCCCACTCGCTGCTCGCCCGGGAGACCAACGGCGACCTGGCGCTGCTGCTCCCCCGCTGGCGTGAGCGGATCGCCGCCTCCGAGGACACCGACGAGGCCCGCAGGCCCCTCGTCCGCTTCATGTCCCGGCACCTGGTCCGCACCGGCTTCACCCTGGTGATGCCCCGCTGGAACGGCTGGACCAGCGACCTCCGGGAGATGGCCGAGGTGTTCGGCGCGTACTACCCCGGGCGGGCGGAGGAGCTGCGCGAGGCGGCGGCGTCGGGTTGCGAACCGAGCGGCGACGCGCGCGTGCTGCGGTCGTACGTCGACGATCTCGGACCGTGGCTGGCCGACGAGTACGCGCGCGTGCACGGCGTGAAGGCACCGCGCCCGGACGGCATCGCCTAGGTCAGGCCGTCAGATCAGGCCGTGTTCCTTCAGGTAGTCCAGCTGGGCCAGTACGGACAGTTCCGCCGCCGGCCACAGTGAGCGGTCGACGTCCGCGTACACGTGGGCGACGACCTCGGCCGGGCTCCGGTGGCCGTTCTCCACGGCCGTCTCGATCTGGGCGAGCCGGTGGGCGCGGTGGGCGAGATAGAACTCGACGGCGCCCTGGGCGTCCTCCAGGACCGGTCCGTGGCCCGGCAGTACCGTGTGGACGCCGTCGTCGACCGTGAGGGAGCGCAGCCGCCGCAGCGAGTCCAGATAGTCGCCCAGGCGGCCGTCAGGATGCGCCACCACGGTCGTACCGCGCCCCAGGACGGTGTCTCCCGTCAGGACGGCCTGATCGGCCGGGAGATGGAAGCACAGGGAGTCCCCGGTGTGCCCGGGCGTCGACACGACGACGAGTTCCAGGCCGCCGACCCGGACGACGTTCCCGGCGGCGAGGCCCTCGTCCCCGAGGCGCAGCGCCGGGTCCAGCGCGCGGACCTTCGTGTCCGTCAGCTCGGCGAACCGGCCGGCGCCTTCGGCGTGGTCGGGGTGTCCGTGCGTGAGCAGGGTCAGGGCGATCCGCTTGCCCGCCTTCTCGGCGGTGTCGACGACGTTGCGCAGATGTCCCTCGTCCAGGGGCCCCGGGTCGATCACCACGGCCAGCTCGGAGTCGGGCTCCGCGACGATCCAGGTGTTGGTCCCGTCCAGGGTCATCGCGGACGCGTTGGGCGCGAGGACGTTCACGGCACGCGCGGTGGCTGGGCCGGTGAAGACCCCGCCTCGTGGCCGGCCGGGAAGCGCGGCTGCGTCGGTCATGCGGGGGCTCCACCGGTCGGCAGGTCGGTCGGGATGTGCTTGGTGAACTCCTCGTGGCCCGGCCAGGACAGGACGATCTCGCCGTCCTCCAGGCGGGCCTGAGCGAGGACGGGCGTCAGATCGCGCTCCGGGGCCGACGACAGGGCCTCGGCCGCGCTGCCGTACGGGATCAGCCCGCGCAGGGTCGCGATGGTCGGCGGCATCATCGTCAGGTCGCCCTTGTCGTACCCGGCCGCCGCCTCGCCGGGGGCGATCCACACCGTGTGGTCGGCCTCCGTGGAGGCGTTGCGGGTGCGCTGCCCCTCCGGGAGGACGGCGACGAAGAACCAGGTGTCGTAGCGGCGGGTTTCGAACTCCGGGGTGATCCAGCGGGCCCACGCGCCCAGCAGGTCGGAGCGCAGGACCAGGCCGCGGCGGTCGAGGAACTCCGCGAAGGACAGGTCACGGGCGACCAGGGCGGCCCGGTCCGTCTCCCAGTCGGCGCCCGTGGTGTCGCCGACCACGGTGTCGGGGGTCTGGCCGGCGAGCAGGACGCCCGCCTCCTCGTAGGTCTCCCGTACGGCAGCGCACACGATCGCCTGGGCGGCCGTCTCGTCGACGCCCAGCCGGCCGGCCCACCACGCGCGCGTGGGGCCCGCCCAGCGGACGTGACGGTCGTCGTCGCGCGGGTCGACACCGCCGCCCGGGTACGCGTACGCGCCCCCGGCGAAGGCCATGGAGGCGCGTCTGCGCAGCATGTGGACGGCTGGGCCGGTGTCCGTGTCCTTCAGGAGCATCACCGTGGCCGCCCGCCTGGGCACGACCGGCGTGAGCGCGCCCTCCGCGAGCGCTCGGATGCGCTCGGGCCACTCCGCCGGGTACCACTGACCGTTCGCCATGGGCGGAGGCTATCCCGTAGCGCGCGGATGTTCGAGAGGCAACAACGCGCACTCCAGGACACCGATCACGCGCGGTCACGCACTCCGGGACGGCGACTACGCCTGCGTCAGCTCCACCTGGATCTCGACCTCGACCGGCGAGTCCAGCGGCAGCACCGCCACGCCGACCGCGCTACGCGCGTGCACGCCCTTGTCGCCGAGGACCTCGCCGAGGAGCTCGCTGGCGCCGTTGATCACGCCGGGCTGGCCGGTGAAGTCGGGGGCCGAGGCGACGAAGCCGACGACCTTCACCACGCGCGCGACGCGATCCAGGTCACCGGCGACGGACTTGACGGCGGCGAGGGCGTTCAGCGCGCAGGTGCGGGCCAGTTCCTTGGCCTCCTCCGCGGTGACCTCGGCGCCCACCTTGCCGGTGACCGGCAACTTGCCGTCCACCATGGGCAGCTGGCCGGAGGTGTACACGTAGACACCGCTTTGCACGGCGGGCTGGTACGCGGCGAGCGGCGGGACGACCGCCGGCAGGGTCAGGCCGAGTTCGGCCAGCCGGGCCTCGACGGCACTCATGCCTTCTCCCGCTTGAGGTAGGCCACCAGCTGCTCGGGGTTGTTCGGCCCGGGCACGACCTGGACGAGCTCCCAGCCGTCCTCGCCCCAGGTGTCCAGAATCTGCTTCGTGGCGTGGACGAGCAGCGGCACAGTCGAGTATTCCCACTTGGTCATGCGGCCGACTTTAGCGGCTGCGAACCGGTCGCCCGTGGTCGCGTTATCCACAGCCTCCCGCTTGGTTCGGGCGCGGACTGGTTAGGCTCGAAGACGTGAGCAGGCTCCAGGTCGTCAGTGGCAAGGGCGGTACCGGCAAGACCACGGTGGCCGCGGCCCTCGCGCTGGCCCTGGCCACCGAGGGGAAGCGGACGCTTCTCGTCGAGGTCGAGGGTCGCCAGGGCATCGCGCAGCTCTTCGAGACGGAGACGCTGCCCTATGAGGAGCGGAAGATCGCCGTCGCTCCCGGGGGCGGGGAGGTGTACGCGCTGGCCATCGACCCCGAACTGGCCCTTCTGGACTACCTCCAGATGTTCTACAAACTCGGCGGCGCGGGCCGCGCCCTGAAGAAACTCGGCGCGATCGACTTCGCCACCACGGTCGCGCCCGGCCTCCGGGACGTACTCCTGACCGGCAAGGCGTGCGAGGCCGTACGGCGCAAGGACAAGAGCGGGCGGTTCGCCTACGACTACGTCGTGATGGACGCCCCGCCGACCGGCCGCATCACCCGCTTCCTGAACGTCAACGACGAGGTGGCCGGGCTCGCCAAGATCGGCCCGATACACAATCAGGCGCAGGCCGTGATGCGGGTCCTGAAGTCCCCGGAGACGGAGGTCCACCTGGTGACGCTCCTGGAGGAGATGCCCGTCCAGGAGACCGCCGACGGCATCGCCGAACTCCGGGCGGCGCGGCTGCCGGTGGGCCGGGTCATCGTGAACATGGTGCGGCCCGAGGTACTGGACGCGGCCGAGCTGGATCTCGTACGGGCCGTGCCGCGCACCGCCGTCGCGCAGTCGCTGTCGGCCGCCGGGCTCGGCGGGGCGCGGCGCGGCGGCAATGCCGAGAAGCTGGTGGACCCGCTGCTCGCGCAGGCGGAGGAGTACGCCGCGCGGTACGCCCTGGAGCACGACCAGCGGGCCGTGCTCGGCGCGCTGGACCTGCCGCTGCACGAACTGCCGTTGCTCGCCGAGGGCATGGATCTGGCGGGCCTGTACGAACTCGCCACCGAGCTGCGGAAGCAGGGGATGTCATGAGCCCGGACCAGGAGCAGGGGCGCGACGGCGCCCGTCGGCTGTCCTCCGCGCGCGTGCTCGACGTCGACCCGCTGCTCGACGACCCGGAGACCCGCATCGTGGTGTGCTGCGGCTCGGGCGGGGTCGGCAAGACGACCACCGCGGCGGCGCTCGGACTGCGGGCCGCCGAGCGGGGCCGCCGGGTCGTCGTCCTGACCATCGACCCGGCCCGGCGACTCGCCCAGTCCATGGGCATCGACTCACTGGACAACACCCCGAGGCGGGTGAAGGACGTCGACGGGGACGGCGAACTGCACGCCATGATGCTCGACATGAAGCGCACCTTCGACGAGATCGTCGAGGCGCACGCGGACCGCGAGCGGGCCGCCGCGATCCTGAACAACCCCTTCTACCAGTCGCTCTCGGCGGGCTTCGCGGGCACGCAGGAGTACATGGCGATGGAGAAGCTGGGCCAGTTGCGCGCCCAGCACGACTGGGACCTGATCGTGGTGGACACCCCGCCGTCCCGCTCGGCCCTGGACTTCCTGGACGCGCCGAAACGTCTCGGCTCGTTCCTGGACGGCAAGCTGATCCGGTTGCTGACCGCGCCGGCGAAGCTGGGCGGCCGGGCCGGCATGAAGTTCCTCAATGTCGGCATGTCGATGATGACCGGCACCCTCGGCAAGCTGCTCGGGGGTCAACTGCTCAAGGACATCCAGACGTTCATCTCCGCCATGGACACCACCTTCGGCGGGTTCCGCACCCGCGCGGACGCGACGTACAAGCTGCTGCAGGCACCCGGGACGGCATTCCTGGTGGTCGCGGCCCCGGAGCGGGACGCGCTGCGCGAGGCCGCGTACTTCGTGGAGCGGCTGGCGGCCGAGGACATGCCGTTGGCCGGTCTGGTGCTCAACCGGGTGCACGGCAGCGGAGCCGCCCGGTTGTCGGCCGAGCGGGCACTCGCCGCCGCGGAAAATCTTGAGGAGTCCCGCATTGTCGATCAGGTGGGCGGGAAAGCTGGACTTCGTAACTCTCCCGACACGTACGGCAGTTCAGAATCTTCCGGTCCCAGATCTCCCGGTTCCCGGGCAGCGGCTCGTGACGAAGGCTCCCCCGCCACCACGGACGACGAGCTCCCCGCCGACAAGCGACCCGACGACGAGCCATCCGTCGACCGACTCACCGCAGGCCTGCTCAGACTGCATGCCGACCGGATGCGGCTGCTCTCCCGCGAGCAGCGCACACGTGACCGCTTCACCGCGCGCCACCCCGAGGTGGCCGTCGCCGAAGTGGCCGCGCTGCCCGGCGATGTGCACGACCTCGCGGGGCTGCGGGACATCGGGAACCGGCTCGCGGCCGGTCGGCCGGAGCTGCCCGAGACGACGGTCTGACGCCCGGGACGAAGGTCTGACGCGCGGCCCCGGGGATCGCCCGGGGTCGAATCGGCCCCCAAGGGGGGACCGGCGTCAGCCCACCGCCGCGTAGTTCTCGTAGATCTCGTCGTCGTCGAGGGGGATGATGCCGACCCCTCGCTCGTACTCGATGCGCGCGGTCTCCAGTAGCCGGCGCCATGAAGTGACAGTGGGCCGCCTGCGCAGCAGTGCGCGGCGCTCCCGCTCCGTCATGCCTCCCCACACGCCGAATTCGACGCGGTTGTCGAGCGCATCGGCGAGGCACTCCGTGCGTACCGGACATCCGGTGCACACTGCCTTCGCCCTGTTCTGCGCTGCTCCTTGAACGAACAGTTCATCCGGATCGGTAGTGCGGCAGGCCGCCTGCGCACTCCAGTCGGTAACCCAGCCCATACCGGCGCCGTCCTCTCCCGAATCGAGGCTCCCCCACGGCGGCAGCGGCATATTCACCGCCGCCAGTTGAGGACGTTACGGAAGGTGGGCACAGCGCAACACCCCCTTCGGGCCCAATCTTGAATGGCCCGAACGGACTATGCGTAAGCGGCAGATCACCCGGGGGAGTGAGCCCGCGACATACGTGACTTTCCTGGCAGACCGGGACAGTTGCCTTGCGTCACAACGGACGCCAGGTGACACAGGAGGCGGATTCGGACACGCCTCCCACAAAAAAACAGGGAACGACCGGAACGATTCGGGGTCGCCGGACGTATTGATACGAGACCGCTCTGCTGTGACAGTTGAGAGCAGCTTAGGCCAAGGCCTATACACCTGTCCGGCGAATGAGAACGTAGACGGCTCCTGTCGTCGTGCCGTCATGTTCCCGGGACGAGCCCTGCGTTTTCGGCGCGGTCGTAGAGCCGTCGATGCCATTGCCCACGACAAGGCGCCCGCCCATGGATGTCACGATCCCGCACCCGAACATCCCGAGACTCACCCGCTCCCTCGGGGCGCCCCAGGTGAGGGATTAGGCTGCCCCCATGCCAAAAAAGCGCTCGGGTGGTGGTCTGTCCCCTCTGCAGCAGGCCACCAAGTTCCTCGGTGTCAGTGTGCTCGCCGGTGCCGTCATGGCCGGAATCGCGTTGCCCGCGGCCGGAGCGCTGGGGCTCGCGGCCAAGGGCTCGGTCCAGGGGTTCGACGACATCCCGGACAACCTGAAGAGCCCTCAGCTGAGCCAGCGCACCACGATCCTGGACAGCAAGGGCAACCAGCTCGCCTCGGTCTACTCCCGTGACCGCACGGTGGTGGAGCTCAAGGACATCTCGCCGTACATGCAGAAGGCGATCGTCGCGATCGAGGACTCGCGCTTCTACCAGCACGGCGCGATCGACCTCAAGGGCGTCCTGCGCGCCCTGAACAAGAACGCGCAGAGCGGCGGCGTCTCCCAGGGTGCCTCCACGCTCACGCAGCAGCTGGTGAAGAACTACTTCGTCGAGGAGGCCGGTGACGACCCGACGAAGGTCGCCGAGGCCACTCAGCAGACGCTGGGCCGCAAGGTCCGCGAGCTGAAGTACGCGATCCAGATCGAGGAAAAACTCGGCAAGAAGAAGATCCTTGAGAACTACCTGAACATCACGTTCTTCGGAGAGCAGGCCTACGGCGTCGAGGCCGCGTCCGAGCGCTACTTCTCCAAGCACGCCAAGGACCTGAACCTCCAGCAGTCGGCGCTGCTCGCGGGCATCGTCCAGTCGCCCACGCGCTACGACCCGATCAACGACGAGGCCGAGGCCAAGAAGCGCCGCAACACCGTGCTGGCCCGCATGGCCGAGGTCGGCGACATCTCCAAGGCGGAGGCCCTGGCGGCCGAGAAGACCGACCTCGGGCTGAAGGTGAGCCAGCCGAAGAACGGCTGCATCACCGCGGTCAAGGGCGCCAGCTTCTTCTGCAAGTACGTCGAGAAGGTCTTCCTGAGCGACCCGGTCTTCGGCAAGACCAAGGAGGCCCGCGCGGAGATCTGGAACCAGGGCGGCCTGACGATCCGTACGACGCTGGATCCGCAGGCACAGGCCTCGGTGCAGTCCTCGCTCAAGGACCACATCTACAAGTCGGACTCGGTCGCCGCGGCGGCCACCCTGGTCGAGCCCGGCACCGGCAAGATCCTCGGGATGGGCCAGTCGAAGCCGTACGGCTACGGCAAGAACGAGACGGAGTACAACTACTCGGTCAACGCCGACATGGGCGGCTCGAACTTCGGCTTCCCGACCGGTTCGACGTTCAAGCCGTTCGTCGCGGCGGCGGCACTGGAGCAGGGCCTGCCGGCCACGCAGCAGTACCCGGCGCCGTACTCGATGGACTACCCGAGCCCCGTCTCGACCTGCAGCGGCAAGAACTGGGTCAACACGGACGGCGCGACGGTGGAGAACGAGAGCGAGTCGGAGAAGGGTCCGTACGCGCTGAAGGAGGCGATGGCCAAGTCGGTCAACACCTACTTCGTGCAGATGATCTCCGACATCGGTCTGTGCCCCGTGGTGAGCATGACCAGCAAACTCGGCGTCGTGCAGGGCAACGGCGACAAGATCCCCGAGGTCCCGGCCATCGCGCTCGGCTCCAAGGGCCTCTCGCCGCTGACGATGGCCAGCGCCTACGCGGCCTTCGCCAACGAGGGCACGTACTGCACGCCCATCGCCATCGAGTCCATCACCCGGAAGGTGGGCAACGAGCAGAAGTCGCTCGCCGTCCCCAAGTCCACCTGCTCGCGGGCGATGAGCAAGAAGACCGCCGACACCGTCAACACCGTGCTGCGCGGCGTGGTCGACTCGGGCACCGGCCAGGAGGCCGGCCTCACCGACCGCCAGAGCGCCGGTAAGACGGGTACGACGGACTCCCGCAAGAACGCCTGGTTCGTCGGCTACACCCCGAACCTGGCCGGCGCGGTCTGGGTCGGCAGCGCCAAGCAGAACGTCGAGATGACCAACATCCGCATCGGCGGCGTCTACCACGCCGAGGTCTACGGCGCCGACACCCCCGGCCCGATCTGGAAGGACGCCATGACCGGCGCCCTGGAGGGCAAGCAGGTCGAGAACTTCCAGCTCGTCAACATCCCGGACCCCGTCAAGGACAAGGGCAACAACGACGGCGGCAAGAACGGCGACACCACCGGGACCGACAACGGGGGCAACGACAACGGCGGCACCACCACCCCCACCCCGACGTTCTCCTTCCCGGACGGCTTCATCCAGGGCACGACGAACGGCGGCAACAACGGCAACGGCAACGGCGGCAACCGGGGGTAACTCCGGCCCGGCGAACCACCGTTCACCTCGCCTTCGCCTCGCCTTTCGGGCTTTTCGTCTACGACGACGGGGGCGCCCCTTTTCACAAGGGGCGCCCCCGTCGTCGTAGACGCACTTCTGTCCGCAGGTGGGTCAGCCGGCGAGCAGCTTCTTCACCACGGCGGCGACGCGACCACCCTCGGCCAGTCCGGCCACCTTCGGGTTCACGATCTTCATGACGGCACCCATGGCGCGCGGGCCCTCGGCACCCGCCGCCTTCGCCTCCTCGACGGCCTGGGAGACGATCGCGGTCAACTCCTCGTCACCGAGCTGCTTGGGCAGGTACTCGGCGAGGACCTCGCCCTCCGCCTTCTCCTGCGCGGCCTGCTCAGGACGGCCACCCTGCGCGAAGGCGTCCGCGGCCTCGCGGCGCTTCTTCGCCTCCTTGGCGATCACCTTGAGGATCTCGTCGTCGGAGAGTTCGCGCTTCTCCGTACCCGCGACCTCCTCCTTGGTGATCGCGGTGAGCGTCAGCCGGAGCGTGGAGGAACGCAGCTTGTCCTGCGCCTTGATCGCGGTGTTGAGGTCTTCCTGCAGCTTCGCCTTGAGCGTGGTGGTCATGGGTTTGATTCTCGCAGGTGCGCGACCGGCTCCGCCCGCCGATTTACCGGGCCCTCGCCGACGGGGTGTCAGGGGTGTCAGTGCGGTCTGACACGATGGAGGCATGCGCGCGCGATACGGAGTACCCCTGGGAATTGCGGCGGCCGGCGCCGCCGGTCTGGTCTACGCGGCGGGCTTCGAGGTCCGCTCCTTCAGACTGCGCCGGGTGACGGTCCCGGTCCTGCCCTCCGGCATGCGCCCGCTCAGAGTCCTCCAGGTCTCCGACATCCACATGGTCGGCGGCCAGCGCAAGAAGCAGCGCTGGCTGCGCTCGCTCGCGGGCCTGCGCCCCGACTTCGTGATCAACACCGGCGACAACCTCTCCGACCCCGAGGCCGTCCCCGAGGTCCTGGACTCGCTCGGCCCGCTGATGGAGTTCCCGGGCGCGTACGTCTTCGGCTCGAACGACTACTACGGCCCCACACTCCGCAACCCCGCCCGGTACCTGTTCGAAAAAACCGCGGGCCGCCACGGTCTGAACGGCAACCCGCCCATCGTGGGAGCCGTCCACAACCCGTGGGAGGACCTGCGGGACGGCTTCGACGCGGGGGGCTGGCTCAACCTCACCAACACGCGCGGCACGCTGAAGATCGAGGGCGCGTCGGTGGAACTCACCGGCCTCGACGACCCGCACATCAAGCGCGACCGGTACGCGCGCGTGGCGGGCGGCCCGTCGGACGACGCCGACTTCTCGATGGCCGTGGTGCACGCGCCGTACCTCCGGGCACTGGACGCGTTCGCCGCCGACGGCTACCCCCTGATCCTCGGCGGCCACACACACGGCGGCCAGCTCTGCATCCCGTTCTACGGCGCCCTGGTGACCAACTGCGACCTCGACACGGACCGCGTGAAGGGCCTCTCCACGCATACGGCAGAGGGCCGGACGTCGTACCTGCACGTGTCGGCGGGCTGCGGGACGAGCCGGTACACGCCGGTACGGTTCGCCTGTCCGCCGGAGGCTACGTTGATGACGTTGGTGGGGCGGGAGTAGGCAGGCGATGCGTGTGGGGGCTCGCGGGGGGCGTAGGTCCCTGGGTGGGCGGGGCTGTGGCAGGTCTCGCCGGGAGGCGTAGGTCCCTGGGTGCGGGGCTCCGTGCAGGTCTCGCGCGCGGCGCAGGTCTCCGTGCAGGTCTCGGGGGCCGGGTGGCTCGCGCGGCCTGCGTAGCTCGTGCGGCCCACCCGTATCGCCCGGTTCGTCCCCTCTGCCTAGCGTGAGGGCATGACCGCTCCGATACCCAGGGACATCCCGGACCTCCCCGCGGTACCCGGCATGCCCGCGCTGCTCGCCTCACCCGTTCCCGCCACCGCGGTGGTGGCTCCGTACCGCCGCCCCGCGGCGGCCGTGTACCGACTACTGGTCGCGCTGGCGGCGGCAGCGGCGGTGACCGCCGACCTGTTCCTCGGCAGCCCGATCAGGGTCCTGACCTACTTCACGATCCAGAGCAACATCCTGCTGGCCCTGGTGATGATCGCCACCGCCCGCCGGGCATGGACGGCCCGCCGCCCCCTCTCCCCCCTGGTGACGGGCGCGGCACTCCTCTACATCACGATCACCGGCCTGGTGTACCACCTGATCCTGGCGCACGCGTCGAGCCCGTTCGCGATGACGGGCGGCACTCTCACAGGCTGGCAGGCGATCACGAACCAGATCCTGCACACGGTGACACCGATCGCGGCGGTACTCGACTGGCTGCTGCTGACCGCACCCGGCCGACTGCACCTGCGGATGGCGGCGACGTGGCTGCTGTATCCGCTGACGTACCTGGCGGTGTATCTGGCCCGCGGCGAACTGATCCTCCCCGGCACACCGGGCCGCTACCTCTACACGTTCCTGGACGTCGAGCATCACGGCTACAAGAGCGTCCTCGGCAACGCCCTCCTCCTCGGCCTCGCCTTCTACGCCCTCTCCGTCCTCCTCGTGGCCCTCGACCACGCCCGCCCCAACCCGATCCGCCACCGCGCCAAAACCGGATTTCGTCTCCAGCCACCGGTGGGCTAAAGTAAACGATGTCGCCGCGATGAGCAGCAACACCGGCAAGATGAGCGGCGACATCGGGGTGTAGCGCAGCTTGGCAGCGCGCTTCGTTCGGGACGAAGAGGTCGTGGGTTCAAATCCCGCCACCCCGACAGTTGTAACGCCAGGTCAGGCCCGGTGCTGAGGGATCAGCGCCGGGTCTGGTTTGTTTTGCGGGGTTGTTTTGGGAGCCATTTGGGAGTTGGCCTCGGCGAGCAGCTCCTGGACGGCCCCCACTAGGACGAGTATTGGGTCGTGATCAAGGGGCGGTCTTGGTGAGCCGGAGCGCGATAGGTGTCACCTGGGCAGGCTTGTTGTCACCTGCGAGGTTGGGCGCCGGACTCGGGGGTGTCCGCCGACTCCTTGGGGGTGGGTCGGCGTCCGCCGCAGCAGGCCACCACTGCTGTCGCCGTGGAGTTCAGGAAGATCGTGAACCAGGATGACGTGTCCACCGCGTCGATGGATCCGGTACGAAGCGGCTCTTCCCCGGCTCGCAGAAGGATGTCGACGCTGTCGGCCAGGCCATCGATCGTGTGGCCCCGCTTCAAGGAGTGGTGCATTCGCCCCCGGAAGACGCCCGCGTGCCGGTTGGCCGGGACCAGGCCGTCCCAGACGACGAAGTCGGCCCCGGCGATCAAGGCGTTACGTGCAGGCCCGCATGCCGGAGTCTGTTCGCGGAGCATGGCGATGAGGTCGTCGCGAGTCACACTGCGCCCCGGAGACGGGAAGACCAGTGATCGGCTATGTGTGACAACTCCAGCGCCCCTCTGGTGACAGCTCGGCTGCTTCGACCCGGTTTCTGTGCAGCCTATGCGGTGCCGTCCGTGACAACTACCGAGCCTCGGCGCACGTGGCCAGGGCCTTGATCCCGGCACAACCCGACTGCAGAAGACGTCCGGCGCCACAGCCCCCTCCCTCGCAGACAAGGTGGCGATGAGCACCAGCGACTACTCCATCGAGGAGATCGCGCAGCAGATCGCTGACGTGGTGCAGGAAGAGAACGCCGCGTAGCTCCAGACCATCAGCACGCCGCTTCAGTGTGCAGCGGCTCCAGCGAGTGGTGGGCTTGTCCCTGGGAGACCACAGACGGTCCGGTGCCTTGAGGCCCGTGCGAACGCGGTCCACTCGTCGAAGCCTGAGTGCTGGGAAAGTCGGTCCGGGTGGCGTAGGACCACCGAAGCCGTCTCCGTCAGCCGGCGCCGCCCCACACCGCTTCCAGGTCCCGGCAGCGGACCAGGATGCTCGCGTCGGTCAGCGTGATCTCGTGCGTGCAGCCGCCCTCCTCGTCCGGAAGGATCTCGTCGAGGAGGACGGCGTCGACCAGCATCCAGTCGATGGAGTGTTCGTAGTCGACGGAGAAGTGCGTCACGCCCGAGTAGCTGATGCGCAGGCCGGAGTCGTGCTTGAACTTGTTGGGCGCGAAGTCCAGGACCAGGCCGCCGCGCTTGTCGGTGGCGAGGTGGACCCCGGCCAGTTCCAGGTCCTTGACGCAGCGGGTCGCGCCCGCGATGTCGTAGTGGCCGGGGTCGGTGGCGAAGGACCGGGCGCCTGGGGGCAGGTCGGCGCGCAGACGCGGCAGTTCGGCGAGATAGGCCCCGGCATCCACGAAGAACCCTCCGTCGTCCCAGACGGCCGTGACGTACTTCATGTGCAGCCTTCCGCAGCGAGAGGCGGTCGCCCCCATGTGTCTCCGGTGATGTCCTCGGTCCCCTTGGGAGCGATGCGGCCGGCCTTCCGCAGCTCGTAGATCATCCACCCCTTGTCGTGGACGTGGGTCTCCACGTCTCTTCCCAACGGGCGGGCCGGGGTCCCCGCAGTCGTCGTGGACGACAGCCGGGCAGTCGTCCGGAGGGCCGGTACCGATTCCAAATCCAGTACCGTCCCTCCACCACCCC